>CBDCYT010000021.1:0-195167 GCA_965224325.1 Dehalococcoidia bacterium | reverse complement strand
ATATTGGTGGCGCCCGTTCAAAAGACCCTTGGACGTTCTCCAACACGAGGTATTGACCCAGGTATGTTCTTAACCCACATTTCCCATATGGCTGAATATCCCTCTGAGTAAATCGTCGGCATTCTTTAAACCATTGTCCATTTGTGAGACGTTGGCCGTCGGTATGGCTATAATTACCCCATAGCCTGGCGAGTTTTATATAGGTAGCGTAAGCATCCTGGAGGCACCCCATGGGTGACGGCGAAAAGGCCCCTCTCCGGCTCCAATTCAACCCCAAAATCCGCCTGGAATTCCACGGCTCAACCATCACCTCAGACGCTGGTCTTCTTGCTTTTCGAGAGTTTGATGATGCCTTGGGCCTTACCGAAATCGCTGAGGACTACCTCCAGGACCGCCGCACTGGTCGCAATATCCTCCACCACCTGGTTCCTCTGCTGCGCCAGTCTATCTTCAGTCGCCTGGCTGGCTACGACGACACCAACGATGCCGACCGTTTAGCCTACGACCCCGCCATGCGAGTAGTCGTGGGATGGCAGGGCTCGGAACGCAAGGCTGCCAGCACCAGCGAGATGGGGCGGTTTGAGACGGAGACCTTGACCGAGGAGAAGAACCTGAAGGGGCTGGCCCGGATGAATTCCCAATGGGTGGAGGGTGCCATGGTTCATACTCCACACCGGCGAGTGATCCTGGATATGGACAGTTCCGAGAGTCCAGTGCACGGCCAGCAGGAGGGAGCAGCCTACAACGGCCACTTCGAGTGTGTCTGTTATCACCCTCTCTTTCTGTTCAACCAGTTCGGGGATTGTGAAGCAGCGAAGCTACGGTCAGGCAACGTCCACAGTGCCGATGATTGGCAAGAAGTCCTCGATCCGGTGGTGGAGCGTTACTTGATAGCAGCAGTCAGGCTGCTGTTTCGTGCTGACGCCGCCTTTGCCAAGCCGGAGATATACGAATACCTGGAAGCGAGAAGCATCGGCTATGCCATCAGGCTGCGGTCCAATCAGGTGTTGCAGCGGGAGATAGCGCACTTGCTGGTACGGCCTACGGAGTGGCCTTCCCCGAAGCCCATCGTCTCCTATCATGACTTCGTCTACCAGGCCCAGAGTTGGAATGTATCCCGAAGAATGGTGGCCAAGGTGGAGTGGCACCAGGGAGAACTGTTTCCCAGAGTGGGCTTCATAGTCACCAATCTGACCTATCCAACTATAGGGATAGTCCGCTTTTACAATGGCCGGGGCACGGCGGAGCAATGGATCAAAGAAGGCAAGTACGCCCTGAACTGGACCAGGTTGTCCTGCCACAAGTTCGTGGCCAACCAGGTGAGGCTGGGACTGTTCGTAATGGCTTACAACCTGGGCAACTTCTTGAGAAGGCTGGCCGTGCCGGAGGAGATGAAACAGTGGTCGCTGACTAGCCTTCAAACCAGGATGATCAAGACTGGAGGGCGGTTGGTGCGCCATGCCAGAAGGCTGGTGTTTCAGCTTGCTGAGGTGCTCGTGAACCGGGAAATGCTAGGCGGGATACTGGAACGGATTGGCCGGCTTAGGCTGGCTCCTGGCTAGTCCACTTTAGGAGCGTCGGGATTGATTACGGTTACCGGGTCGTACAGGGCAAAAGGGCTTCCCAAGGAAGAGACTTGGTCGTAGACAAGCGGTTTGGAGATTTTACGCTTGGCAGGACGGTGGTTGGTCCATGAAAGGAGGAATTTGAGCGAATCAGGACGCATTTGACGCCCTTGGAATGCGAGATTATAGTTGGCAGCATCCCTGCGGGAGCTATATCCAGGAAAGGTGGTTCGATCTGGGGAATGTCGGCTTAAATCACCTCCTAAGTCTAGCAACCTGCCCTCGCAGGTGGCAACTTTTCGCGCGTCCAAATGGGCCGATCCTGGAGATGTAGAGCGGTTTTGAGCGCGATAATGGACGATCCGTCTTCACCCTTCGAATATCCCCCCAGGACCAGCGAATCCGTCCCAGCGAATCCGTCGATGTACACGAGTTCCGAGAAATCAGTTTGTCCAAGGATAGGCGTCCACGCCAGCATGTGCCGCTTGAGAGTCTCCTGATAGTCGGCGAGAAGGTGTGCTTGCGCAGCATGTGGACTGGTAAACCCATGGTTTCCCCAGTGCCCAGATGGCGTGGCGGCCCGGAATTGTACGGCAATATGGCCTTGGCTTGAAGGCGGGTCAGCCAGATTTCAGACTCAACTTGAACCGCCATGGTCTTCTTGCCCGGCGGACCGCCACAGGCAAATGGCTTCGAAGGCCAGAATGACGATGGCCAGGGCGGTCAAGTGGCCCCACAACCCGGAGGTGGGTTCTTGGTTGGGGGCTATCTGATCGGCATATTGCATCACGAAGCGCACCCACACGATGGCCACTAAGGCGGTGACCACGTCCCGGGGCCACTGAGTTAGGTGATTGCCGGCCTGGCTGCGGATTTTCAGCGAATCGGACACATTGACCAGGACATTGAAGCCTATGATTATTAGCACCACCGGATCGACGATGTAGCTCCATATGAACTGGCTCACGTCCTTGTTGTAGGGATAGTAGAGGTTGTTCGACAGGGCTGCCACCGCGGCAATCCCACCCAGGACCGCCAACAATTTTCGCCACGGACCCATATCAACGCCTCCCGATGCGTCATGCGCTACGCGCCATTGACCCACTTGCCGCGGTAGTCGCACCAGCTTCTTAAACTCGAGCTGCCGCTCACCCCTCAGACAAGGCTCCCGCCTATTCCAAGACAGTCAGGGTGGCCTTTTCCTGCTTGTCCGGCGGGTAACCGTGCTTGCATAAGATGCGGCGTACCAGGACCTGAAGCCTGGCCATGGACGCTGCGCCGGTCCGGGACCGCCGAAAGGAACGCTATGGGGGATAGCGTTCCTCCATTGTCCCCATCTCCCCACTTTTGGGAATCCACCGATATTAGACGTTTCCTTACATTATGTCTAATGGCCGTTTCCTTACATTATGTCTAACGGTGGAAAGACCCTGGCCCACCAAATCCTGCTGTTGACGGTAATAGGGGGCTCGGCTACACTTTGCCTCGGTGGAGTTTCTTCTCCCCCGGCCAAAACTTGGGCCGATTACTAGAGCCCGTTGACGGATATGTGCGGCGTAAGCGGAATCCTCTACAAGAAAGCAACCAACAGCGGATTCGCCCCGGTAGGCGAAGACCTAGTCAAGATGTTGGAGTCCATGACCCACCGGGGAAAGGACTCCAGCGGTATTGCCGTGGTGGGCGAGGACCTAGCGGGCGACTTGGTCATTCGCATCTGGACTGATGATGCGGGCCAAGCCTCGGATGTGCTATCGCGAGCCGAGGACGCCGTAGTGCGCTCCGGCGGAGTGGTCGGCTCGAAGCAGTCCAGCGGGCAGTTTTTGCGGCTGGTGGTCAATTATGAGGGGGAGGTCGCGGCCCTAGCGCAAGCCTTGCTAAATACGCCCGGGGTAGCGCTGCACAGCATAGGCGAGACTTCGGAAGTGGTTAAAGACGTGGGCACTCCGGCTGTCATGAACAACAAGCACCTCCTCAGCCGGCTGACGGGCACTCACGGCATCGGCCACGTAAGGATGGCTACCGAGAGCCGCGTCGACGTCAATCACGCCCACCCGTTCTGGGCCTACCCTTTTCCCGACGTGACCGTGGTGCATAACGGCCAGCTAACCAACTACCACAAGTTGAAGCGAATGTACGAAGACCAAGGCCACCACTTTCAAACGGGGAACGACTCGGAATTGATCGCGGTGTACTTGGCAGACAAACTAGCCCAAGGGGAGCCCCTGAACCTAGCCCTTCAAGACTCCTTGGACGACCTTGACGGGACTTTCACCTACCTGGTTTCAACCAGGAACGGTCTCGGTTACGCCAAAGACCAGTGGTCCGCGAAACCCTTGGTTACCATGGAAACCGACGACATCATTGCCATCGCCTCGGAAGAAGTTGCCCTGCGCAGCGTGTTCAGCCAAGAGATCGACCGGCTGGAGCCCCAAAAAAGCGAGGTTATGACTTGGCTACTCTAGACGCCGGTCAATTGACCACGCGCGAGCTCAACCGGCAGCTAAAGGCGTTGGCGTCCACTCACTCGGAAATCACCATCGAGAACCCCCAAGCCAAGCACAATATCGCCGTGGGGATCCTCAATCCCTGCAAAATAAACATTCAAGGCAGTGTCGGCTACTATGCCGCCAGCCTGCTAGACGGTCCCGAAGTGACTATCGAAGGCAACGCCGGTTGGGCCTTGGGCGATAACCTGATGGCGGGGAAGATAACCCTGACCAAGAATGCGGGGGCGTCGGTCGGCTCGACCATGCGCGGCGGGGAGCTATTTGTCGGGGGGGACGCCGGAGCCAGGGCTGGCATTTCCATGAAGGGCGGCACCCTCATAGTCTCCGGCAACACCGGTTTCTTAACCGGTTTCATGATGCAAAAGGGTCGCATCATCGTCTGCGGCGACGTTGGCGAGGCGGTGGGAGACTCTATGTATGAAGGCGCCATTTACGTTGCCGGTGAGATCGGTTCCTTGGGCGCCGACGCTACCATTGAGGAGGTCGGCGAGGAGGAACTGATCGACATTCTTGGAATTTTGCGGAGGTACGGGATCAACAAGGGGCTCAGCTTCATCAAAATCGTGTCCGCCAAGAAACTGTACCACTACGACTCCCTAGAACGGTTGGAAAAGACGGTGATTTGACCCCCTAGGGGCGGTAGCGCAGCTAAAGGAACAATCTCAAATGGTGATGAGCAACAGCCAGCTATGGCCGCCATGGGTCTTGGAGGATATCCACGCCAAGGCTGAGTTGGGCCGTTACCGGATCCGGGGTTTCAGCACCTTCCAAAAAGTAACCCATTTCGACGACCTGACTTTCTTGTCCACCGGCCTCACCCGTTTTCCTCTGGAGGGTTACAAGGAACGCTGCAATACCCGGACAGTAATAGGCTCGCTCAACGCCGAAAACCCCTTGGTCTTGGAAACCCCTATCTACATCAGCGGGATGAGCTACGGCGCGCTGTCCGCCAACGCGAAGACAGCCTTGGGCAAGGGCGCAGCCATGGTGGGTACGGCTAGCTGCACCGGCGACGGCGGGATGTTGCAGTCGGAGAGAGACGCCGCCGACAAGCTAATCTACCAAGTGCTGCCCAGCAGGTACGGGTTCAACCCTCATCATTTGGTCCAAGCCCAAGCCATCGAGATCGTGGTAGGGCAAGGCGCCAAACCGGGCACCGGCGGCCTGCTCATGGGAGTGAAGGTCCTCGATGAAATCGCCGACATGCGGGACCTGCCCCAGGGCATCGACCAGCGCAGCCCCGCCCGCCACCCCGATTGGCTGGGACCCGACGACTTGGCAGTCAAGATTGAACAACTAAGGGAAGCGACTGACTGGAGCGTGCCCATCCACGTAAAGCTAGGGGCTTGCCGGGTTGATGACGACGTAAAGCTGGCAGCCAAGGCCGGGGCCGACGCCATCGTTATCGACAGCATGGTCGCCGGCACCGGTGCATCGGCTGAAGTATTGATCGAACACAGCGGCATACCCACGGTGCCTGCCATAGTCATGGCCCGCGAAGCGCTTCGGGAACTGGGACTGTACGGGAAGGTCAGCTTGATCGCTTCTGGCGGCATTCGTCACGGGGCCGATGCGGCAAAGGCCCTGGCCTTAGGAGCCGACGCCGTTGCCATCGGCATTGGAGCCCTGGTCGCTCTCAACTGTAACCGGGAGATTCCCGAATCGGATTTCGTCAATGAAATCGGTGTACCCGCCGGGCAATGCCACCATTGCCACACCGGCAAGTGCCCCGTGGGCATCACTACCCAGAACCCGGAGCTGACCAAACGGCTTGACCCCGACGCGGCGGCGGAACGAGTGGCCAACTACATCAACTCCATGACCATGGAGATGGCGCTGCTCGCCCGCTCGTTGGGTAAGAGCGATGTTCACAGCCTTGAACCGGAAGACCTGGCAGCCCTCACCATCGAAGCGTCGGCCATGGCGCGAGTGCCCTTGGTCGGGACTAATAAGGTCTATTAAGCAATAAGCCGACAGCGGGTCAGGGTTCGAGACCACCGGTCACGGACCTCATTGGCTTCGACCACTCACTTTGACTCCGGCCGTCGCAGCTAGTCCTAAGGAGCGCACCATGGCCGATAGAGAAGAAGTCCGCCAGCGTATGCGGGATGACGGTATCGATTATCTGTTGGCCCAGTTCGTTGACATCAACGGCTCTCCCAAGGCCAAGATGGTCCCGGCCTCCCACTTGGACGACGCCATCGATACCGGGGCTGGATTCGCCGGAGCCGCCCTGCCGGGCATGGGTCAGGGTCCCCATTCCCACGACATGCTGGCCCGGATTGACCTGGACTCATATACCCCTCTTCCTTGGACCAACGGGGTAGCCCGGTTTGCCAGCGACCTCTTTGTAGACGAAGAACCCCACATGTTTTGTCCCCGGCAGAACCTGAAACGGGTGCTGGCTAGCGTTGCCGGTGCTGGTTACACCTTCAACGTAGGCATCGAACCCGAGCATTTCCTGGTCAAGAGAAACCAGGATGGCTCCATATCCGTTTGGGACCCCAACGAAGTCGATATTCTCACCAAGCCCTGCTACGACTTCAAGGGCATCGCCAACGTTATGGACTACCTGCGGGACATGATGGATGGGATGCAGCGCATCGGTTGGGACGCCTACCAGTCGGACCATGAAGACGCCAACGGCCAGTACGAGATCAACTTTGTTTACGACGACGCTCTGGTCACCGCCGACCGCTACACCTTCTTCAAGATGATGACGAGCCAATACGCCCAAAAGTACGGCGCCATCGCCACCCACATGGCCAAACCGTTCAGCAATCGCACCGGCAGCGGCGGGCATATTCACTTTCACTTGGCGGACGCGGCTACCGGCGAGAACCTGTTCTTGGACGAAAAAGACCCTCGGGGACTTGGCCTGTCCGAAATGGCGTACCAGTTCATTGGCGGGGTTTTCGACCATGCCCCCGCCCTTTGCGCCGTCATGTCTCCCACCGTGAACTGCTACAAGCGGTTGCAGGTGGGTCCGGCCCTCATGGGCTCGACTTCCGGCTTCCTGTGGACGCCAGCCTTCGTATCCTATGGCGACAACAACCGTACTCAGATGATACGCACGGCGGGCCCGGGGCACTTGGAAGACCGGACTATGTCGGCTGCCTGCAACCCCTATCTGTCCATGGGGGCATACGTCGCCGCGGGACTCGACGGCATCCGGCGGAAGCTTGACCCCGGTGAGCCCAATCTAGGCAACCTGTACGACTTGGGCTTGGAGGAGATACGGCGCCGGGGCATCAAGATGCTGCCCCAGTCGTTGGCTGAGGCCCTTGAGGAACTCCGCCGGGATGAGCTAGTGCAAGAGTCCCTGGGCGTCATCTACGACGAGTTCTTGTCCTTGAAGGAAGGGGAGTGGCGAGAGTACCATCGCCAGGTGACCCAGTGGGAGCTGGACCGCTACTTGACCATGTTTTAGGAATTGCATGTCCTTTCTGCTTAAATGCCCCAACTGCGGGGACCGCAACGTTAACGAGTTCCGCTTTGGCGGCGAAGTGACTTCGCGGCCCGCTCCCGACGCCAGTCAGGACCAGTGGACCAGCTACTTCTACTCCCGCAGCAACGTCGCGGGGATATCCCGTGAGTGGTGGAATCACCGCTTCGGCTGCCGCAAGTGGTTCTTAGCCCTGCGGGACACCATCGCCAACCAAGTCCAAGACACCTTCTGGCCTTGATCGATGTCCCCGCAAAGTAGCAGTCCCCGGTTGCCAACCGGACCCGGCGAACGGATCGACCGCGCAACGGCGGTTGAGTTCCATTTTGACGGAAAGAAGGTGACGGCATTGGAAGGCGACACCGTCGCCTCCGCGCTATACGCCTCTGGCGTCTCGACTTTCAGCCGAAGCTTTAAATACCACCGGCCCCGGGGGTTGCTCTGTGCCGCCGGGCGGTGCCCAAACTGCCTGGTGAACGTCGACGGCGTACCCAACGTTCGCGCCTGCATCCAGCAGGTCAAGCCGGGTATGCAGGTCCGTCACCAGAACGCTTGGCCTTCGTTGAAGTGGGACTTCCTGTCGGTGCTCGACCGATTGGGCTGGCTCATGCCGGTGGGCTTTTACTACAAGGCGCTGCATCGGCCCAAGCTGCTCTGGGGCTTGGCCCATAAGGTCATGCGCCGTGTTGGCGGCTTGGGCAAGATCGACATTGGCGACGTCCCCGACACCACCTATCAGCACCGGAATTACCACACCGACGTAGCCGTCATCGGTGGCGGCCCCGCCGGCATGTCAGCGGCCTTGGCAGCGGCGGAACATGGGGCCAGCGTTACCCTTATCGACGACCAGCCCCGCTTGGGGGGGCGCCTTCGCTTCAATCCCCGGGAGTTCGCCGACGTTGCAGAGTTCCAAGGCGCGGCCGGGAGCGAAATCGCTGACAGATTGGCCCAAGCGGCGTCGGACACAGCCCGGCTGCGGGTCATGAGCGGCGCTACGGTCTTTGCTTGCTATCAAGACAACCTGTTGGGCGTTTTGAGCGGCCAAGACTTGGTTAAACTCCGGGCCAAGCGGGTTGTCATAGCCACCGGTTCTTACGATGTGCCGTTGTCCTTCGAGAAGAACGACCTGCCCGGCGTCATGCTGGCCAGTGCTGCCCAACGCTTGATCTGGCTTTACGGTCTCAGACCGGGCCGCAAGGCAGTAGTAGCGGCCGCCAACGACCAAGGTTACCAAGCGGCTTTGGACTTACTGGGAGCGGAAGTGGAAGTCGCCGCCGTGATTGATCCCCGGCCCAGCTTGCCTGAGGACTTAGAAGCGGCGCGGGCCGTGGAGGCCCTGGGTATCCCGATTCTTACCTCCCACATGGTTGCCAAGGCCCAAGGCAAGGCTAAGCTCCGGGAAGTGATAGTGCAGCGCGTGGAAGCCGGCAAGCCCATTGGACCGCCTCAGAAAATTCGCTGCGACCTACTGTGCATGTCCGGGGATATCCAACAAGCCGATGGGTTACTCTACCAAGCCGGGGCGACGCGGGAGCGTGACCAGGCCCTGGGCCGCCCTGAGCGTTGGAAACTGCCCCCCGGCATTCATGTGGCCGGAGACGTCACGGGGTCCCCGGACCTGGCAACCTCGCTTTTGCAGGGACGGTTGGCCGGCCTAGAGGCCGCGCAGTATCTTGGTCTGACATCGCCCACATTGGCGGCCGAGGTCGACGCCGCCCGGCGGCTGTTGACTGACCCGCCGGGCCGGTACGACGAGAAACTTGCTCTCTCCAGTCCCCAACAAGGGCCACCGGGCAAGAGAGAGTTCGTCTGTTTCTGTGAAGACGTAACCGTCAAGGACATTTCAGACGCCGTGGCGGAGGGGTTTGACGATATCCAGTTGCTGAAGCGGTACAGCACTGCTTCCATGGGCCCCTGTCAGGGGAAGATGTGTCTGAAGGCCCTTGTTGGCTTGTGCGCTCAATACACCGGACTAAGCCTGGAATCCACCGGGATCACCACGTCTCGCCCTCCCCTGCAGCCGGTGCCATTAGCCGCCCTGGCGGGCGCTTCTCACATGCCCCTAAAACGTACGCCAATGGACCGCATCCACCGGGAGTTAGGGGCGGTTATGGTGGAAACGGGAACGTGGCAGCGAGCCCACAACTACGGCTCACCTCAGGAAGAGTGCTTGGCAGTGCGGCAGCGGGTGGGGATAATCGACGTTAGCACCTTGGGCAAGCTGGACATCCGGGGCAAAGACGCCGGGGCCTTGTTGGACCGGATTTACACCCACCATTTCTCCAACCTCCGGGTGGGCAGGATTCGCTACGGGCTTTTATGCTCGGACAACGGGACCATCTTGGATGACGGCACCGTCACCAGGCTGTCTGACGATCACTATTTCGTCACCACCACGACGGGAACCATAGACTTGATTGAAGAGTGGTTCAAATGGTGGAGCGCCGGCAGAGACCTGTGCGCCCACGTCACCAACGTCACCTCAGACTATGCGGCGGTGAACGTGGCCGGTCCTTATGCCCGGCAGACCCTGAGCAAGCTCACCGGGATTGACCTGTCTCCCTCGGCGTTCCCCTACATGCGTTTCGCCCAAGGCGAGATCGCGGGCATACCCGGGATGTTGCTGCGCATCGGCTTCGTCGGCGAACCCGGGTGGGAAGTGCACGTCCCGGCGGAGTATGGCGAGCACATATGGGAAGCCATTATCGACGCGGGCAACGAGTTCGGCATTGCTCCCTTTGGCTTGGAGGCGCAACGGGTCTTGCGCTTGGAAAAGAAGCACATCATAGTCGGCCAAGACACCGACGCGTTGTCTAACCCTCTGGAAAGCGACATGGAATGGGTGGTCCGCTTCGACAAGGAGGACTTTATCGGACGGGGGGGTCTCCGCGCCATCAGCGAGCGGGGTCTGCGTAACAAGTTGGTTGGCTTCGTCATGCGAGACGGCCTAGTGCCCGACGATGGGGCGCCGGTGGTTGCCGGCCGTACCCCGCTCGGACGGGTCACCAGCGCCCGCAGGAGCCCTACGACGAGCAAGGGGTTCGGTCTTGCTTGGGTGCCAGTGGAAATGGCCGAGGAGGGTTCTCAAATCAGCATACTAGTCAACGGCAAATCCAAACCAGCCCAGGTCACCTTGCGCCCCTTCTACGACCCCGACGGCGAACGGTTGCGGGAGTGATTGTCTTGTCGGCCGGTCCGGTGAAGAAAAGCGCGTTGCACCACAAACAGCTAGCCATGGGAGCTGTCATGGTTGAGCGTGATGGCTGGCAGCAACCCTCCCATTACTCCAACGTCGAGGAGGAATCGCGGCAGTTGAACGAAGGCGCCGGTGTTTTCGATGTCAGCCCGGCGGGAAAGCTGCTGCTGCAAGGCAACGGTCTGGGCGAGTTCCTAAGTAGGGTTCTCCCGGCGAATGAGACCGTCTCCGTCGGTGACGTGCGCCAGGTCTCGCTGCCCGCAACTGGGCGATTGGCCAAGCTGGCCACCGACGAATACCTGGCGCTGTGTCCGGCCAACGAGCTGCCAAAGTGGGTTGCAGCCTTGGGTGAAGGCCTTTCCGGTTGCGTTCACCTGCTGGACCACACCTCCGGCCTAGCTGGATTGCGGCTCACCGGGCCCAAGTCGGACCAACTGCTGTGCAAGCTTTCGGAGCTAGATACGTCTCCCGCGGCTTTCCCCGACTTGCGCTGCGCCCAAACCAAGTGCGCCGAGATACACGGCACACTGCTCCGGACCGACTTAGGACCGCTGCCGAGCTACGATCTGTACTTCCCTCGCGAGTTCGGGGAGTACCTGTGGGACGCAATATTCGAGGCCGGAGAAGAGTTCGGCCTAACGGCTGTCGGTTTCGAGGCGGCAGACCGGCTCTAGGCCCGACTCGTGACCGGCGCAGAGTAAAAGATATGTTCCAGCTATTTCAAAAGAATCAAATGTGGCAGAAGCGGCCCCTGAAGGACCGTTACGAGGTGGTGATCGTCGGCGGAGGAGTCCACGGCCTCTCCACCGCTTACTACCTGGCCAAGCTCGGCGTCCGCGACGTGGCGGTGCTGGACAAGGGTTACCTGGGCGGCGGCGCCAGCGCCCGGACGACCGCAATCATACGGGCCAACTATCTAACGACTGAAGGTATTCCCTTCTTCAAAGAAAGCGTCAAGCTATATGAGGGACTGTCCCAAGAGTTGAACTTTAACCTGCTGTTCAACCAGATGGGACGGCTGGACCTAGGCCATACCGAAGCCGCGGTGTACGGCTTGAGGATGCGCACCGAGTTTAACCGAATACTTGGCGTGGACAGCCGGATGATCGGGCCGGGAGAAATAAAAAAGCTTGTCCCGGCCATGTCCCTGCGCGAAGGAAAGCCCTTCCCGATAGTGGGCGCTTTGTACCATCCCCCCTGCGGGGTGATCCGCCACGACGCGGTGGTGTGGGGGTATGGCCGGGGCGCCAGCAGGGCGGGGGTCGAGTTGCACCCGTTTACCGAGGTAACTGGAATTGAGCGGACCAACGGCAGAGTGACGGGTGTCGAGACAGGCCACGGGCCAATCAAGGCCAACACGGTGGTCAGCGCCACTGCCGGGTGGACTTCCACCATCGGCCGCCTGGTAGACTTGGACTTGCCAATCTCAACCCACCCGCTGCAAGCGATGGTCACCGAGCCTTTAAAGCCGTTCCTAGACAAGACCATTTCTTCCGCCAATCTGCACGCTTACGTTTACCAGACCGACCGCGGCGAGGTGGTCATAGGCGGCGGCGTCGACCCCTATCCGAGCTATAGCCACCGCTCCACCATGCAACCGTTGGAAGAACTCGCCGCCCACACCCTGGAGATGTTTCCTTGCTTGAGAAACGTGAACGTGTTGCGCCAATGGACCGGGATTTGCGACATGACCCCGGACTACGCTCCCATCATGGGCACGGTCGATGGACTGGAAGGTTTGGTGCTCAGTTGCGGTTGGGGTAGCTGGGGTTTCAAGGCCGCGCCGGTGGCCGGAAAGCGCATCGCCGAGTTGATCGCCACCGGGGAGACCCCGGACCTGATCAAACCCTTTGCCCTTTCCAGATTCAAAGAAGGCCGTTTGATAAACGAGAGGGCCGCCGCGCCGGCTGCCGCTATCCACTAGGCAAAGCCATGAAAAGTGCGCTGGTCATCCGTCATGCCGCTCCCGAAACCCTCGCCGGCAACTTCCGGTCTCTAACTCCCGGTCCCTATTCAAAGAAGGCCGGTTGATAAACGAGAGGGCCCCCGCGCCGGCTGTTGCTATCCACTAGGGAAAGCCATGAAAAGTGCGCTGGTCATCCGTCATGCCGCTTCTGAAACCCTCGCCGGCAACTTCCGGTCTCTATTAACGGCCCAGGGGTTTGAGCTAGAGGCGCTAGACCTGTTCGAGTCGGCACCCGGTTACGACCGGTTTGCCGCTCCGGATTTGACCAAAGTCAGCATGGTGATGGTCCTCGGCGGGCCTCTCTCCGCCTACGACGACCTCCCCGCGTTGCATCAAGAGAGGGCCTACTTAAAGGAGGCGCTGGAGCAAGACAAACCGGTATTCGGCGTGTGTTTGGGCGCCCAAATGATGGCCTCCGCCTTGGGAGGCGGCGTGGAGCCCAGCGGCGGCTACCAAATAGGCTTAAAGAAAATCTCGGTGACGGCCCAGGGCAAGGCCGATCCGGTATTCAGCAAGATTGAGATCCCTCTGGTGCCCACACTACACGGCGACACCTTCTCCATCCCGGAAGGAGCGATGAAGCTGGCCGACGCCTTCATGTTGTGTCGCGACGGCGCCTACCGGCGAATCAACATGGCCTTTCGCTACGGCAGGTCTTACGCTTTTCAGTTCGAGCCCCAGCTAACGCTGGAAGAGTTTCGAGTGTGGGACAGAGAGCTGCGGGGCGATTATCAATTTATGGGGAGCCAATTTGACCCCGAGGAAGAGGCCGCCGGCAACCTTCGCGAGTTTGCCGCATTTGCTCCTTACCACGAAGCACAAATGCGGCAGTTGCTTCTTGCCTTCCTGGCCAACGCCGGGTTGAACACCAACTCTTAGCGCTTCACCCCAAAACCACACCCTGTCACCGGCCCATCTTGGGCTGGATTGGCGTCCAGTGACCGTCAGGCGGCCAGCAGTTCCCGCATCGCCGCGTCGACGAACTGGGCGTCCACCGGGTTGAACCCCGGACCGCCGGCCAAGTGGCCCCAGACCGACTCAATCGGCCTCAATTCCGCATCGGGCATCTCGGCCACTTCCGCCTCATTGTCTTCGGGAGGAAAGTACAAGTCGGTCTTACCCGGCATGACAATCGCTTTCGCTTTGATCGCGCCCAAGGCCTTCTTGAAGTCCCCTTGGTAGACTGGGTTGGCGCTAATGTCGGCGTGTTGCCAAGTCCAGATCATCGCCAGCAAATCGTTGGCGTCGCTGCCCACGCGGCGGCCCTCCCAGAAATCAACTAGGTAATCTTCCAACGAGGAGTAACCTATTTTCAAGTAGACCTCCTCCCGGTAGAAAGCCTGAGACACCGCCCAACCGGCGTAGACCCGGCCCATGGCCCGCAACCCTTTAGTGGGAGGGTCCCGGTACCAACCTCCTTGCCAAGCGTCGTCTGCGGTCAACGCAGCCTTGACGCCCTCGAGGAACACGAAGTTGTGGTGGGACGTCCTCGCGGAACCGCATATCGGCAGGATGCGCTCGACCATGTCCGGGAACAAGCTGCCCCACTGATAGGTCTGCTGGCCTCCCATGGACCAACCGGTGACCATGGCGACGCGCTCTATGTTGAAACGTTCCGTCACCAAGCGGTGTTGGCACATCACGTTGTCGTATAGGGACACCCCGGGAAACCTGGCGCGGTCGTAGGGAGGTGGCGTGTTGCTGGGAGAGGACGACACACCGTTGCCCAGCATATCGGGGACGATGATAAAGTACTTGCTCGGGTCCAACGCCCTACCCTCGCGAATGATGCCCTCGTTGTGGGTATGCTGGCCGCCGAAAAAGGTCGGGAAAACTATCGCATTGTCCTTATCGGCGTTAAGGGACCCATGAGTCTTGAACGCCAGTTTCGCGCCCCGCAGAGTTGCGCCCGACTGCAACACCAAGTTGCCCAAGTCGAAGACCTCATGATCGCTCACGGTCTCACCTCGAATCTTAGAGAGTGTATTCCAAGCCCCCTCTCCTCCGCCGGAGGCGGACTAGGAGGAGGGGGAATTGTTCCGGCGCCCTCACTGTGCAACCGGGGGAGTTGGCTCACAGGTAAACCAAAGACATCGGTAACACCTTAGAAAGCAGCACCTTAGAATATCACTCATTCGCTTGAAGGCAACCGGCGCCCCGGCGCGGCGGCGGCTCAGAATTGACGCCGACAGCCTGTCCTCATATTCACTAGCTAACGATCCGAAGGCTCCGACCTCGGCAAGAACATCTTTGACACCGCCCTACAATAGGGATTTAATAGCTGCACAGTCTGGTAGGAGGTCAAGAATGAAAGCAGCGGTATTGCGCGAGGTGGACCGCCCCCTCGGAGTAGAGGAAGTCCAAGTCGATAATCCAGGGCCTCGGGAGGTGCTGATACGCACCGGGGCCACCGGGGTCTGTCACAGCGATCTGCACTTTGTCCAAGGCCTTTACGCCACGCCCATGCCCATCATCCTAGGCCACGAAGCCGCCGGCACTGTAGAAGCGGTGGGGGACCAAGTAACTTACCTGCAGCCAGGAGACCGGGTCATTACTTGCCTCTCGGTGTTCTGCGGCCATTGCGAGAGATGTTTAAGCGGCCGGATGGTGTTGTGCTCCCGGGCCGACGTCGTCCGCACGCCAAAAGAGTCGCCCCGGCTCAGGCAGGGGGATAACCCGGTCAACCAGTTCGCCAACATATCATCATTTGCCGAGCAGATGCTGGTGCACGAGCACGCCGCAGTCAAGGTGCGGGACGACGTGCCCATGGAGCAACTGGCCCTGATTGGTTGCGGCGTCACTACCGGGCTGGGAGCAGCGTTGAACACCGCTAGAGTCGAACCGGGCAGCACTGTGGCGGTGATCGGCTGCGGCGGCGTGGGACTCAACTGCATCCAAGGGGCCGCGCTGGCCGGTGCGCTACGGATTATCGCCATCGATGCGGTGGAAACTAAGCTTTCCATGGCTCTAGAGTTCGGCGCAACCGACGTGGTCGACGCCTCCGGCGGCGGGGTGGTGGAGAAAATACGAGACCTGACCGATGGCGGGGTGGACTACTCTTTCGAAGCCATCGGAAAGAAAGAGACTGCTGAGCAATCTTTCGAGATGCTTAGGGCCGGCGGCACCGCGACCATCATCGGCATGATCCCCCAAGGAACAAAGATTGAGCTGGATGGGCCGTCGTTCTTGAGGGAGCGCAGAATCCAGGGCAGCAGTATGGGCTCCAACCATTTTAGGACCGACATGCCACGCTACATTGAGTTCTACCGCCAAGGACGGCTGAAGCTGGACCAGTTAGTTTCTCAGCGGCTGAAGTTGGAGCAGATCAACGAGGCCTTCGATGACATGCTCCAAGGCAACGTCGCTAGGAGCGTAATCACCTTTTCGTAGGGAGCGGCAACCACAAAAGCAATGGCTCAGAGCCGGCTGGAAACTCGAAACCCGCCGGCTCCTCTACGGACTAGGGCGACCCACTTCGTATCCACGGGCGTGTTCCTTCCGCTCTCCGCCAACACCTGTAGGCCGATCTCGCCTTGGCGCCGTGTTCACTGGGCCGGCGGGCGAGGCCCTGTAACTTAACCGGCAGATTTGGGACTCACCGAGAGCAAGGCAATCGCATTTAAGCTACACGATTCCTCCATGCCATTCCGAACGCAGCGGAGCGGAGTGAAGAATCTCGGGGCCGATGCCCTGTGGTCCCGCCAGAGAAGCAAGCCAAAGAGCTGGGTAAAAGCGAGTCCCTGGGTACTCGAAGGAAGGGGCTGCCACTCGAATTGAACGACTACTCTCTACAGGGACCTTAGAGCCTATCCAACAACCTTAGACAGAATTTGATAATTTGGTTATGCTTCTTCCCAAAGTACGGCCACAGTATGGGAGGAGTGTGATGTGCGAACTAGAACCAATGGGTCCCGTGGACGACGCGTGGCGTATTCCTGAGAGCATGTGGCAGCGTATCGAGCCTTTGCTGCCGCAACAACGCCCCCATCCCAAGGGAGGACGCCGGTATACCCCAGCCCGCCAGTGTATGGACGGCATCTTCTACGTGTTGCGCACCGGGCGCCAGTGGAAAGCCCTGCCCAAGGGCTTCGGCGCCTCCAGTACGGTCCATCTGCGGTTTCAACAGTGGCGGGCCGCTGGTGTATTTGAGCGGCTATGGCAAGAAGGGCTGATTGAATATGATGCCCGCCACGGCCTGGACTGGGAGTGGCAAGCGATGGACGGAGCCATGACCAAGGCGCCCTTGGGGGGGAAAGCTACAGGACCTAATCCCACTGACCGGGGCAAAGGGGGCGCCAAAAGGAGCTTGCTGACCGAGGGCTATGGGGGTCCCATTGGAGTAGCCGTGGACGGAGCGAACCGGCACGATATGAAGCTGGTAGAGCGTATTTTGGAAGCTGCCATGGTGCAGCGGCCTGAGCCAACTGCGTACCAGCCCCAGAATATGTGCCTGGACAAAGGGTGCGATTATCCCGAAGTTCGAAAGCTGGTGGCAGCCTGGTGATACACCGGCCATATCAAGAGCCGTGGAGAAGAACGGGCAGAGAAGAGAAGCATCCCCGGCTACCGGGCGCGTCGCTGGATCGTGGAACGAACCCACAGTTGGCTGAACCGGTTCAGGCGTCTGCTGATCCGCTGGGAGAAAAAAGTGGAGAACTGAGCCTGTCTCAGAAGTCTCCGCTCACGATTTAGGGCGGACGCAGCCTGACGGGTTACTATTATTAAACGCCTAAATCAGTATTGAATGCGGCTCAATAACCCGTCATTCCCGCGAAAGCGGGAATCCACAAAGGCAGGATGCTGGGGAACTCAGCTTTATGAGACAAGCTCAACTATGTGGCTATGCTTCATTTCGCTTGCGCCTTGATTACTTTCCGCGCCAGCGGGGTTGTTGGATAGGCTCTAAGATTCCTCGTCTGCGTTTCACCCGATCAGAATGACAGAACTGGGGCGCTTGGGCTTAGGGCGATTGCCCTGGCTACTCTCCTAGCCTCTCCTGGAAGTAGGAAGCCACCCTCTCGGTGTACTCCTCCGGATACGTCTGGAAGGCGTCGA
Source organism: Dehalococcoidia bacterium (assembly GCA_965224325.1). Classification (GTDB taxonomy): domain Bacteria; phylum Chloroflexota; class Dehalococcoidia; order Lucifugimonadales; family UBA3495; genus CBDCMJ01. The sequence continues at coordinate 177,433 of CBDCYT010000021.1, read as the reverse complement.
CGTGGCCGATCCCTTCCAGAAGCCACAGCTCCGAGTCGGCGTGTGACGCCATGTGGACCCTGATGCCGTGCTCGACGGGGACACGGGTGTCCGCCACGCCGTGAATGATGAGCACCGGGTAGTCGAAGTTGGCTACGATGCTCTCGGGCGCTAGCGCATCTATGTCGATGTCGCAGACGAGCCGGGCGGCGAGCTTCGCTCCTGGCACGAAGAGCGGCGCGGACCAACCCGGGAGTACGCTTCTGTTCTCGATCTCCTGGGAGATCAGGTCTGACACGTTGGCGTACGGGCTATCCAGGACTAGGGCATCGACCGATGGCGCCTCGGCCAGGGCCAGCGCCGCAGTGCCGGCTCCCATCGAGAAGCCCAGGACGCCGACGTCGCTCAGTGGGACACCTCGTTCCTCAAGGAAATCGAAAGCGGCCAGCACATCCTGCCGCTCGTGATCGCCGCCCGATACCCTGTCCCCATCGGAGCTCCCGTGACCGCGCAGGTCGAACATCAGGACGTCGAAACCCCGGTCCATCATCATAGAGGCTAGCTGGACCGCGTTATTCCCGCTGCGTACGCCGTCGATCCCGTGGACGAACACCAGTGTCGGCCCACGATGTTCACTCTCGATGTACCAGCCTCTCAGGGTCAGGTCGTCCGTCCGTGAGGTGAACTCGACCTTCTCGTACCGGAGGCCATACTCCTCCGGGAACCCCACCTGCTCGTGGTGCTCGGACGTAGCGACCTGTGATGCGATCACGCACGATACGCCAAAATAGATGACGACAAGTAGTGCCGCAAGCGCCGGAACGCCCCACCGCAAAGCTCGCGTCATCGGGATACCTCCCCCACAGGTTGAGGCGATTATACTATCGTAGCGACCGCGGCGGTCCAGACCGGCGGGTCCTGCTTGCGGTTGGACCACGGGACTATTGGTCTGGGGCGCCAAGGCCAAGGACATCACGCCGGTGCGGGTGGGGGACGTCGTCCCCACCATCATGTCCCGGGAAAACTTTTTCAGAGAGTCGCCCGTGTCCCGGAATCCAAGGCCCCCGCCATGGTGCATCTTCGGCGGGCCTCCAACCCCTACCTGCTCGGCGGCATCGTGGGATGAGCTTGTCTCATAAAGCTGAGTCCTCCAGCATCCTACCTTTCTGGATTCCCGCTCCCCGATCGGGGTCGGGGACAAGCTTCGCGGGAATGACGGGTTATTGAGCCGCATTCAATATGCTTAACCAAAGTCATCTAATTATCTACGTTGCGTAACTCTTATCTTGTCGGCCAGTGAATGCCGGCGGCAGTTGCGCCTGAGTTCGGCCACGCACCTGCGGCCAAGAGCGTCCGCGTTACGCTGTAACCAACTATTCAGCAGTGTTATGCCCGGAACCGGGCCGTGCAGAGGGGAGTAACTGGAGAGGACACTGGTCAGGTACGATCGTGGCGGGCGGTGTCGTCCAGGACGAGGCCGAATTGACAGTGGCGCATATTGCCCGTTATTCAGCATGGTCCGGGTGTCCTACGGCTGCATCATTGGTGACTGCCCTTTCGGGGGCGCTCCCGTTCGATAGATTGTGACGTGCCGGTGGCACCCCCTGGCGACACGCCTACATGGTAATGGCGGATGGGACGATGAGCACATACAGCAGTAGGGCCAACCCGGCAGTGAAGGCCTCCAGCAGGCGGGAGGGTCTGCCGGCGGAACTATCACGGGTGAATTTTGGTGCGGCGGGAGTGGACGTGGGCGCCGGCAGCCACTTCGCGGCAGTGCCCGAAAACAGCTGCGAGCAACCGGTGCGCGAGTTTGGCGCGTTCACTGCGGACTTGTACCTTATGGCCGATTGGCTGGCCGAGTGCGGTGTGGAGACAGTGGCGATGGAGTCCACCGGAGTCTACTGGATACCACTCTTTGGAGTCCTGGAGGAGCGGGGGTTCCAGGTGATGCTGGTGGACCCACGGCGCATTAAGAACGTGCCCGGACGCAAGAGCGACGTGCTGGACTGCCAGTGGCTCCAGCAGCTACATACCTACGGCCTGCTTTCGGCGGCTTTCCGGCCCGAGGCCGACATCCGGCGGTTGAGAAGCTATCTGCGGCAGCGGGCCATGCTGGTGGAATATGCGGCCCAGCATGTTCAGCACATGCAGAAGGCGCTGACCCAGATGAACGTGAAGCTGCACCAGGTCATCAGCGACATCACCGGCAAGACCGGGATGACCATCCTCGAAGCCATCGTGGGGGGTGAGCGAGACCCGCGAAAGCTGGCGCAATTTCGGGATCCCAGGACCAAGGCAGACGAGGAGACCATGGCCCTATCGCTGGAGGGGCACTGGCGGGAGGAGCACATCTTCGAGCTGACCCAGGCCCTGGAGTTGTACCGGGTGTATCAGGCCAAGATTGCCGAGTGCGACCGGGAGATTGAAACCCAGATGGGGCAGTTTGACGACCGTAGCGGTGGCGCAGCGCCTGCGGAACAGCCCAGGAGGAACCGCATCCAGGGGAACGCGCCGCGCTTTGACGTCCGCGGCCACCTGTACCGGATGACCGGGGTGGACCTGACCCGGATCAACGGCGTGGACGCCTACACGGCGTTGAACGTAATCAGCGAGGTAGGCACCGATATGACAAGATGGCCAACGGCCAAGCATTTCGCCTCATGGCTGGGATTGAGTCCCAATAACCGGGTCACCGGAGGCAGGGTCATCAGCTCCCGAACCAAGCCCAGCGCCAACCGGGCAGCCAAGGCGCTGCGGCTGGCGGCCAACGCCCTGTACCGCTCCAACAGTGCGTTGGGAGCGTTCCTGCGCCGCAAGAAGGCGCAGCTGGGACCGCCCAAGGCCATTACGGCCACGGCGCACAAGCTGGCCAGAATCATCTACGCCATGCTGCGCTATGGGCAGCAGTACGTGGATGACGGCGCTGACTACTACGAGGCCCAGTACCATCAACGAGCATTGCGGTCTGCGAAACGGAGGGCGGCGCAGCTGGGTTACGAACTGGTACCCACATCCGATGATCGAAACCGCGCCCTTGATCTGCCCTTGGCAACGGCCGCGACCGGCGCGTGAAAACCTCAGTTACTCGATAGTCGAGCCGTGCCAGCCTGCGTTGCATCAGATTTCAACAGCTCAGCTGTGAGGCCGTCAACTTGGTAGCGGACGAGCACCATATCGCGCATCACTAGAACGGCGAGAGACCAGCGAGTCTGGTCAAGGCGAAGCCGAGGGATTCGGACGCGTGAACGAACCGGACGCGGGCATCCACTGCCGTGGCCGAGACGCCGCGGCCGCCGCGGCCATCGGTGAGAACTTGGAAAAGTTGGGTCTCGGTTAACCAGTAACAAACTTCCCCAAACCTCGATTGTCCTCCCTAATGGACGTATCCTTGATAATGGGACTTTAGTCCTTTACAGGTTATTGGGAACACTTTACCATATGCGTAATTGGGAGGTTTAACATCCTGTTGTGCGGATTATCTCTGAAAAATGCGGTCTGAGCGGTCTGGAAGCAGCGCCCGAACTCTGAGGGACCGTTACACCCATGGTTTATGGTTTAAAGAGGTGGAACAAGCGGACTGGTCTACCCCCGCTCAAGCCAAAGACCAGTTCCCCAGAGCGAGCACCGTGAGAGACAACCGCGTCGCGTTCGACGTTGGGGGCAACCGATTTCGGTTAGTGGTCTGGGCTAACTATCGACGGCGCGCAGTTTGCATCGAATGGTCGGGTAATCATGCGGAGTATGACCGTCTAGGTGTTGAGAAGGTGGGGCTATGAGCACAATAAAGCCGATTCGGACTGACGAGGACCTCGACACTGCCCTAGCCCGTATTGACGAGATTTTCGGTGCGGAACCGGGTACCCCAGAGGACGATGAGCTCGGCGTCATGTTGGACTTGGTGGAGCTTTACGAGAACAAGCACGACCCCATTGGCTTTCCTGATCCCATATCCGCCATCAAGTTCCGAATGGACCAGGCGAACTTGACCCCCCGCGACCTGGCGCCGTTCATCGGGAGCCGGGCCAAGGTTTCAGAGGTGCTTTCCGGCAAACGGGCAATCACCATGTCAATGGCCCGGGCGCTTCATCAACACCTGGGAATACCCGCTCACGTCCTCCTACAGGAACCGGGCGCCAGCTTGCCAGACACACTCCCAAGCCTTGAATACACTAGATTTCCCCTCAGGGCAATGGCTAAGGCGGGTTGGATTCCCGACGTGCCTGACCTGCCGGAACAGGCAGAAGAGCTTGTCACAGGCCTGATGGAACGGGCCGGTGGGCGAGCATTCGCCGCTGCTCCTTTGTACCGCAAGAACGACAGCAGGCGAGTCAACGCCAAGACCGACGAGTATGCCCTGAAAGCATGGTGCTGGCAGGTTATGGCCACGGCGCGGGAGCGGCCGTCAAGCGTTGCATACCAGCGTGGCGCCGTTACCCCGGAGTTCCTGGGGGAGGTTGCGCAACTCAGCAAATTTGAGGACGGCCCCCCTCGAGCCAGGGATTTGCTGGCCGGTCGCGGCATAGGGTTCGAATATTTGCCCCATCTGCGAAGGACCCACCTGGACGGGGCGGCGTTCCGGCTCTTCGATGGCCGGCCGGTGATAGGGATGACGCTGCGGCACGACCGCATCGACAATTTTTGGTTTACCCTGCTGCACGAGTTGGCCCACGTCAGCTTGCACCTGGAAGGCTGTGGCGACGAGGCTGCTTTTGTCGACGACCACAGCTTGCGGAGCGTAGAGGCCGGCGCGGGGAGTTCCGGCGATTCCAAGGAACGGGACGCAGACCGGTTAGCTGGAGAAGCGCTGATTCCCGGCGAGGTCTGGGAGGCAAGCCGGGTCCGGGAGAACCCATCGCCCAACGGGGTAATCAACCTGGCCCAAAGACTGGGAATTCATCCGGCGATAATCGCCGGCCGCATCCGCCATGAGTGGGGCAACTACCGCCTTCTCTCCCAATTCGTGGGCGCCGGAGAAGTGCGGCGGCAGTTTGCGAGGGGCTAAGAATCTATGACGTACGGATACACACAAATGGCTATTGTCTATGACTTTGATGGGACCTTAGCTCCCGGTAATTTGCAAGAGAATAGTTTCATTCCAGCCGTAGGCATGAAGCCTAGCGACTTTTGGAAAGAGGTCAATCAGCTTGCGAAGTCAGAACAGGCTGACCAGATTCTCATGTACATGTACTTGATGCTGGACAAAGCTAGGGCGGCAAAAATGCCCGTGCATCCCGATGATTTCAAGAAACGCGGCGCCGAGATAACGTTTTTCAAAGGCGTTCATGACTGGTTTGACCGGATCAACGAGTACGGAAAGACTAAAGGCGTCAAGGTAGTGCACTACATTGTGTCATCGGGCAACGCAGAAATCATCGAGGGGACGCCAATAGCTTCAAAGTTCACTGGGATATACGCTTCCCGGTTCATGTTTGACGAGAATGGTGTGGCCTGCTGGCCAGCTTTGGCCATAAACTTCACGACCAAGACTCAATTTCTCTTCCGGATTAACAAGGGGGCGCACGACCTTAGTGATGACCGTGAAATCAATCAGTTCGTTGAAATGAAAGACCGTCCCGTTCCTTTCGAGAATATGGTATATATCGGCGATGGGGAAACCGACGTGCCTTGCTTTAGATTAGTTAAGGACTTAGGAGGACTATCCATCGTAGTTTTTAAGCCCCGCACAAAAAACGCACGTGACAACGCAAACCACTTCATTCAGGACGGGCGGGTCCATTGTTCGACGCCAGCTGATTACACCAAAGATAAAGAGCTAGACCAGATTGTCAAAACTCAAATCGACCTTGTCGCTATTCGCGAGTCACGGGATCAAATTCTAGGAAGGACCCGAGCCTAGGTCGGTAGCGGTAACAAAGTGCACATAGTACTGGAATGGCTCCCAGCAGGACTTCCAGCATTTTCAGGTGATATTTGAACTACTGGAGGAGATGCTGCATATAGACTCAGAACCACCGGGAAGAGTGGTGACTACAGAACCGATCGATTCAGGCGGCCTTCCAGACGAGGGAGACGTAGCTCTAGCCTTGAGGAAACCAAATGACCGCCTGCATCGAATCCACGGTTGAAGCCCCCCCTGGCGTGGCTTGCCGGCGTTAGTTGGCGAACCGTCCACCGCCCGGACATCGCGCCCGAAGCTTCCAGTGTGGGCTGAGCACGGTTGTCGCATCGCCTGGGCTAACCTCCCAATGTGCCGGCCGATTACTCTCGATCCCGAGTAAGATTGTCACCCGGCCGGCAGCCTCCCTTCCTTACGCAAATATAGCCGGGCCAATCGCAGCTCATCGTAGGTGAATTGTGTTCCCAGGAACTCCCAGGCCGGTCTGAGAAAAGCGCCGCCACAGGCGTCGAAGGCCTCCTGTATACTGTCGAGCCTTTCCGCCGCCGGCATCAGGTGTTCCAAGTTCAGGGCTACGCCCTGTTCGGTCATCCGTTCCAGATGGCCGATGATGGTGGTCTCGGCCAGACCGCGTTGCTGTGCGATCTGCGTGATTGACAGTCCCTGGGACAACATTGCCCTGGTCGCATCGTGGGTTGTTCCCCGGCGCCGCCCCGGCCGCTCTCGCGCCGGCCCTTCGGCCCTATCCCCGGGCTGTTGTCCGATTGGCGCAGCTTCTGTCCGGCCCGGCAGGCCGTTGACCTCGGCGTAGCTCCGGATAACCTCCAGGAACTCCGGACCGTACTGCTCCAACTTCGCCTCTCCCACCCCAGGGATGCGGGAGAACTCTTCCATGCTCCGGGGGAAGGCTGCGGCCATGTGCCGGAGGGATACGTCTCCGAAGACCACGAAGGCCGGGACATCGCGGGCGTCGGCCAGCCGTCTCCGCAAGGCGCGCAGTTCCTCATACAGCTTCTCGTCGTATTCTATCGCCGCTGCCGGTGAACCGGCCCGGCCGGGCGCTGTCTCTCGTCCGTCGTCCTCGTCGGCGGGCCGGAGAAGGAACAGGGTCTGGCGCTGCCGGAGAAACTCCTTACCTTCGGGCGCTACGGCCAGGGTCGAGTACTCCCCTTCGCGCCGCACCAGCAGTCCCCGCGCCTGCAGCTGGCCGATCACGTCCCTGAGTTGAGACCGTCCGAAGTCCTCGGCGATGCCATATACGCTCAACCGCTCGTGTCCCAGTTCCAGGACTCGCTTCTCCCGGCTCCCTCTCAGCACCTGAATGACGTGATTTCCGCCGAATCTCTCGCCGGTGCGTATTACAGCCGAGAGAATCTTCTGGGTGATCTCCGTGGCGTCAAACTCCTCCCCGGACCTCAGGCAGACGTCGCAGCCGCCGCAGTTTTCTTCCGCCCATCGCTCGCCGAAATACTCCAGAAGGAAGCGGCGGCGGCAGGTTGGCAGTTGGGCGAACTCCACCATCGTGGCCAGCTTCTGACGGGCGTTCTGCTGCTCCGGCGCCTCCTCGATCTGACTGATGAAGTACTCCTGTTTGGCCCTGTCGGCATAGGTGAAGAAGAGGATGCAGTCGCTGGGGAGCCCGTCCCTGCCGGCCCGGCCCGTCTCTTGGTAGTAGCCCTCCAGCGACTTGGGCAGGTTGTAGTGGACCACCAGGCGGATGTCCGGCTTGTCTATCCCCATGCCAAAGGCGACGGTAGCGACGATGATGGGCACCCGGTCTCGGACGAAGTCCTCCTGCGTCCGGCGGCGCGTCTCGCCGTCCAGCCCGGCGTGGTACGGACGGGCCGAAAAACCCCGGGTGTTCAGGTCGTCGGCCAGGTCTTCCGTCTCCTGCCGGGAGAAGCAATAGACGATGGCGGACTGGCTGCGCCTCTCGCGGAGCAGGGCCATCAGCACACCCAAGGAGTTGTCCTTGGGCTGCACCGAATATCTGAGATTGTCCCGGTTGAAACTGGACAGGAATACCCGGCCTTGTTCCAGGTCAAGCTGGCCGATGATGTCTTCCCGCACCCGTTCTGTGGCGGTGGCGGTCAGGGCGATCACCGGGACAAACGGAAAGTCCTGTCTCAGCTGCAGCAGGTTGCGGTAGTCGGGGCGAAACTCGTGGCCCCACTCGGAAATGCAGTGGGCCTCGTCAATTGCGATGAGGCTAATGTCCAGGCTGTGAAGGAACTGCCGGAACCCGGCCAGGACCAGCCGTTCAGGGGCCACGTACAGAATTTTGACCTGCCCACTCCGGACCTGCGCCTGCACCTGAGCTATCTCCGACGCCGGCAGGGAGCTATTGATGAACCGGGCGGCGATGCCGTGGCCGTTCAGCGCGTCCACCTGGTCCTTCATCAGGGCGATCAGTGGTGAGACCACCAGAGTGACGCCGTCAAAGAGCAGGGCCGGCAGCTGATAGCATAGAGACTTGCCGCCGCCGGTGGGCATCAGCGCCAGGCTGTCCTGGCGGGCCATGACGTTGGCGATGATCTCTTCTTGCAAAGGCCGAAAGCTGTCGTAGCCGAACCGGGACTTTAGGATGGCGAGCGGAGCGATACTGTCCATTGGGCGGCAACCCTTCCCCTGCTTGATCAAATCTCGTGGTCCGAGACCGGTATCCGGGAGTTATATTACCCTTCACATCGATTGCGGTAAAAGGTGAGGGAGACAGAAGCGTAGCACCTGTATTGCCGCGAGTTCCACTGGCGTCGCAAACCGATGGCAAGTACGGATGGCGAAGTCAGGCAGAGGTTAGCATTGCATACCTTGCCGGCCGGGACGGTGCGGGTCTGTGGCTCAAGCGCCGTCACCTTAATACGAGTCCACGCCCACGGCCGACGAGTACCGCAGTTTATGGCGTCTATTGCGTATTGAGTAGGTTTGAGTGAGCGGTGAGGTTGTAAGTTTCAGGTGTACGCAAGCGAAGGCTGTATGCCTCCAGTTCAGCGGCCTCAGGGCGGGCGCACAGGGGCCGCCTGATCAGCACTCTCCCCTGCTCGTTCTCCGCGCTCTCTACATTTTGGCCCATTTTAGCCTGCCCATTTTAGCCTATTGAACTAACCGGCAAAGTAAAGCCACGTGATATCAAACACATCCTCAAAATCGGTGCGGCCCCTGAGCAATCAGGTATGGCCGCGAGGACTTCGTCCCTGTCAATCACCGCGTTGGGGAAGAGTGGGGCAAATTAACGCAGTGGCAGCCCATACTGCAACCAGGTCCACACTCAGACCAGCCGTCGCCGCAATCGGCAGTCTGCGGATGCTACAGGACGCCATCACGGCGGCGCCTAAAGCGGCGGCTTTAGACACGGTCAACCCCTGCCGGGGGTGCGGACCAGGGTAGAGGAAGCTAATCGGGTAGATAGATAAGGCAGGGCCCTGCCGGTCTCACCACTTGGTGGACTCTTCCACGTAGACGTGGTCAGGCAATGTGTAGCGGAGTCCTTCCTCGTCGAATAACGAAGCGTCGAGCAAGGACGTGAATCTTGCGAAGTTGCTGTTTCTGCGGCGGACCGGAAACAGTTTCTCCAGGACGTTGCCATAACGGTTTTGAGCCTTGAACCACCAGACAACTCCAAAGGCGGAGAGTGGCGGGTACATCAGTGAGTCGGCAATCTCGTCTCCGATGAGTCCTCGGGAAACACGGTACGCGTAGTTAGCTAAGTTGCGGCGGTCCGCCGGATCCGTTCTCCCCGCAATCAACGGGGCTGAGTTGGCCAAAGAGTGAGCCATCGCAACCGATTCGACTGGTGACTTAGGCTCGCACATGAGGCCGATATCATACAGTTTCAGCGCTTCCTCGGCATCGCGGAAAAGGATGGTTTCAGGAATGCCCATCAAGAGGCCAGTGTAGCGCCAAACCGCCATGAAGCTAGCGTACTCTTCGTCATTGTAATCAGCTCCCAAGGTTTTCATGTGTTTCAGCAGCCTTGCTGAAACTGCGGAACCCAAATGCGCAGCGCTAATGGGCGCACCTCAAGCCTCGTTATCCCATTCTTCCGAATTGTTCAGAGGTGTCTTATCCGCGCGTGAACTATCCTAATACGGACCGAAAGTTTCCAGCCGTCTCCATGCCTGTACAGGCCGCCAGGAAGGAATATCTCCAGCATCTGACGGTTATTCTGCCCCAAACACGTGAGGCCCTGGTCACGCACCCGCCCAGTGATGAAGAAGGACTTTGCTATGTTCGTTGTAAAGCCTTCTATCAGAACACCGGCGACAAACGCCGCCAGGATCATCTGTGAGTTCCTGTGAAACATGCGGACACCCGGGGCGAATGCTGAATAATCAAGCCATTCCGGGGGAGTTTCCGCTTCTTTGAAGAATTTACCCAGCGAGGCAGGAGCATCCCTCAGAGCCTCCTCACCTTCCTGCTCCATCGCTGCTTGGATAAACCGCCCCGACTCTTCTGGGGTAAACTCTGCGAGGTCTTCGGTCATCGCTTCGGCCAGTGGGTCTCCGATGAGTGTGCGCGCCACGTATTGGTCCGCGATGTCGGGTGCGACTGCGCGGGCCTTTTCATAACCCAGCTTGTAGTCACTCGGTATATGCATCGGTTCTTACGTCTCTGTATCGATTCCGGTCTCGAACAATGCGAACCTCATGTTTCCCGCGGTTCTACTCGCAGGTCCGGAAGCCAACTCAGCCAAGACGGCAGGTACCACTTCCGCCGGCCCAGCAGTTCCATGCTGGCTGACTACTAGGACCGAACGCACCAGCGTTGCATCCAGAAATATAGCTACCGCCAGCCCGAATCCGACCTGCTGGTTGATGGTGGTCTTTCCCGATGCGAACGCGCCGAATACCGCTACCATTATAAGGGCGGCGCCGGTGATGAGGCCAGCGGTCGATCGCAGCCCGTAGGATACTGCCTCGGCGTTGTTCCCGGTCTGATCGTATCGCTCGCGGATGCGGCTCAGCAGGAATACATGGTAGTCCATGGACAGGCCGAAGAGGATGGAAAAGAGGAACAGAGGTATCCACACGTCGATAACTTCGGCGTGCTGGAACACCAGCAAGTCCGTCGCCACGCCCTTCTGGAATACCAGCACCACCAGTCCGTAGGCGGCGCCCACGGAGAGCAGGTTCATGAAGACTGCTTTGATTGGTATGACTATCGACCGGAAGACCGGCATCAATATAAGGAAGCTGCAGCCGAGCACGAACGCGAAGACGATGGGCGTGTATACGCGGACTATAGAAAATACGTCTGCGGCCTCTGCGGTCACGCCGCCGACAAAGACTTCGGCGGGAACCCCGTCGAACGCCGCGGGGACGTACTGATCTCGAATGGTGGACACGACGTCGACCGCCGCTTGGCTGCGGGGCTCACCGGGGATGATTATCGTCAGCAAAGCCAAGTCCCCAGAGGGACTAACCTCGGGGCGGGTAGGCGGAACTAGGAAGCGGCCGTCGCCCGTGAGAGACGCCTGGAGCTTTTCCATCGCTTCTTGCACACGGGGACTGTCGATATTCCCGTCGATGACGATCTCGGTGGGGTTGACCAGGCCGAAGGAGAACTCCTCTTCCATGACGAAGAAAGCCTCGCGGGTCTGGGCGCCTTCTGGGAAGGCGTCGACGCCGTTGAGGCCGGTGTGGATCTGAAATTAGAAGACCGTGGCGGCGATCATCGGGGCGCCGACTACGATGATGCTGATGACCGGGAACCGGGTGACCGTTCGCGTTATCAGCTCCCAGAACCCTCGCCCGGAAGGCTCGGAGGGTCTGGTTCTTGCCTTGCCGAAGAAGGGGACCGGCAGATGGTTGATTCTCGGGCCGAGGACCGCAAGGTTAGCCGGCAAAAGGGTGAGGGTGGCCGCCAACGCCACCAGCACGACTAAACCAAAGCCAAGGTGAAACCCGCATTTGGGTCGGCTAGAATCAGGGAGGCATAGCGTCAGGACTGGGAGCAGACTGAGTGGGGATGGTGATGGGTATGAGGGGGATAAGGCCGGACTTGGAGGGGTGGCAGTTGGACTTGGCTAGTGTGCGCAGCAGGATGTACCTAGCGCCGACACCCCTGGAGAGAGAACGGTGGCACGCACTGTGGCTCCTGTGCCGGGGCCTGACCGCCTCGGGCACCGCCCAGGCACTGGGCCGGGATGCTCACACCATCGGCAGATGGGCCGCCGCCTTCGGCGAGGGAGGGCCTGCAGCCTTGATATTCGAGCAGACCGGGGGTTCCCCCCCGCACTTGGCGAGACGCAACAGGCGGAGTTGACGGGGGCAGTGCAGGAGTTGCCCGAGATGTCGGGCATAGAAATGGCCAACTGGAACTGGAAAGTGGTGCGGCAGTTTGTCTCGAAGCGTTTCGGCATTGGCCTGAGCCGCAGCACTTGCCTGAACTATCTGCACCGCTTGGGGTTTGTCCTGAAGCGTCCCAAGAAGCGTCTGGTCAAGGCAGATGAGCAGAAGCGGGAGGCCTTCGTGGCGGAGTACGCCACCCTGTCGGACGAGGCGTGGCGTACGGGAGCGAAGATATTCTTCGCCGACGAGGCCCATTTCCGGGCCGATGCCGAACTGAGAGGCAAATGGGTGCTAAAGGGAGAGCCGGCCTTGGTGGACTCGACCAGCCCGAGCTATGGCGAAAAGGCCAGCTACTACTCGGCAGTGTGCCTGGAGACCGGTGAGGTGGAGTGGATGGACCTGGAGGGGAACAGCAACTCCGGAACCTCGGCTGCCTTCCTGGAGCGGTTGCGGCAGAGGCACTCCGGGCCGCTCAACGTGATTTGGGACAACGCGCCGGCGCACCGCGGCGAGGCGGTGCGTGAGTATCTGCGGACGCCGGGCTTGGGGCTGCGGCTGATGAACCTGCCGGGCTACAGCCCGGACTTCAACGCCGATGAGGCCATCTGGGGCTGGGCGAGAGAGGAAGCCACCGGAAACCTGTGCTTGGGAACCAAGGCCCTGGTAAAGGAGAGGGTCGGGAATTTCCTCTGCGGGCTGTCCATCCGGAAAGACGAGGTCAAGGGCCGCTGCCGCACCGTCCTACAATCAAAGGCCGAAGGATTTCTGCGAGAATCCCAGCCCAATCACCGATGTATTGTAAATGCACATCCCACCTTGGCTTTGGTTTAGTACAGCCCCAAGGCCGAGGGACTGGAAAAAGGAGAAGGGAACGATGAGGATGCCGCAGAGGGCGATGACCACGGTGAGGCCGCTGAACAGCACCGTGCGGCCTGCTGTCGCGCCAGCTCGCTCGACGGCCTAGTTCATGTCCAGGCCACGGGCCAGCTCGTCGCGGTAGCGGGATACTATGACGAGCGAATGGTCGATCCCCACGGCCAATCCGATCATGATGATCATAAGGGTGACGAAGAAGACCAGGTCCATGGCTTGACCGATGAGCGCCGTTATACCCATGGCAACGATGATGGACATGGGGGACAGGCCTACGGGCATGAAGGCGGCGGTGATGGTGCCGATGAGGACGATGAGAATTATGAGGGCTACCGGAATGCCGATGCGTTCTCCCCGCCTCAGGTCCTTTTCCGCCAACTCGTTGTTCTCGTTAGAGATGCTGGCGTCCTCGACCATGAGGACCCGAAAGCCTTCCTCGGCATCCGCTTCCTTGACAACGTCGAGGACAGTATTGACGTTTCCCTCGGCCTCTGCAAGGCTGCCGGTCAGGACCAGGGGCATCGACGCAGTTCTGCGGTCCGCGGAGACGAGGGCCGGGTTGTTGGTCTGGTAGTAGTTCGCTCCGGAGGCGACGGTTTCGCTACCCAGGGAAAGGATATCGCCGTACACGGCTTCGGTTTTGGCCCGGAACTCCGGATCGTCCACTGTGCGGGAGTCGGACTGGACAATGACTATTTAGCTGATGGGCTTGGGGCCGCGAAGCCGGTCCTCGAGGAGACGGTCGGCGCGCTCGGACTCGGCGCCGCTGCTCAGCCGCAGCTCCGTAGTCGTCGCGCTGTCGAGCCAGTCTGCGAGTGGCGGCGGCCAGGGCCCAATTCGGCGTCTATGGCGAGCCCGCCCGCGATCAGCCCAATCACGGCCCATATAGCGATGACCAACCGCGGCCTTCGCGCACAGATACGGGCCAGCCATTCAGTCACAAGTAACCTATGCTATGCCAAGATAGACGCCGATGCTCAGCCCGCTAGGTCCGAGCGCCCTGACCCGGTACGCAAACGGAATCGCCGTAGGGGGGGTCCACCTGAGTGGGACGGACTTGCCTACAATCTTTGCACCACCTTCTATTCGGAACTTCCCCTTGGGGCAGCCTGTGGCCCCGAGAACTATCCGGAAGATGGCAGCGTCATAAACTGGTCTTACGATTCCGGTTAATCTCCGGTAATCCCCAAAAGAAGACACTATTATGGTCATTAACCACCTTTCTTGTGCATCCTCATCATTATTATGTCCGCCACGGACTTGGTGAAAGCGCGCAGAAGGGAATGCGGCTCCCAGGAGCATACACCCCCTCGTCGGGAGACAGAGCCTCCCCTCCCTAATCCAGGCGCCGGAGACAACCTGCTGACTACGCAAACCAAGTTCGGTGTAGGAGAATTGAGCGACCGCTCCCGCCTGGTATACGCCGTTGTTGGCAGTCAGGTAGTAGCCAGAGTGGTAGTTGGAACCGGCGTTGCTGAGAAAGCCCAAGATCAGCGAGGGGATCGTGTTGGAGGAAGAGATCACCCAGGTTGTCCCGGGCAACCGATTTGGCTGTCCGTGCCCTTACCTATTCCGCGGCGCGCAGCTTAACTTTAGCCTGAAAGTTCCAGGTTGAGCCTGTCTCAGAAAGCTGAGTCCTCCAGCATTCTACCTTTCTGGATTCCCGCTTTCGCGGGAATGACGGGTTATTTAGCCGCATTCAATGCTCGTTTAGGCGTTCGATAGTAGTAACCCGTCAGATTGCGTCCGCCCAAAATCGTGAGTGGAGACTTCTGACACAAGCTCGCTTATGTATAGTTTGGCTGGGAAGGGGAGACTGTACTGCCACCTCTTGAGTGGGTAGTTGTCGTGTGACTCTCAGTAGGCTCGCCTTTCCGGGAAGAGCAGCGGCCATTGCCTGGGAACGCCACGCCCGCCCTATTCCTTTGAGTCGCCTCCGTGGTTCCAGAGACGGCAGCCGGCAGCTAGCGCCACGACTACGAAGAGCGAGTCCATTATCGGAAAGTAGATTATGTGCGAGGTTATGGCGTCACCAGTCTCGCTGTCGGGATTCAACGTCCAGAACCACCCCCAGAAGAACAGCATGGTCAGCACGATGGCCCCGTAGTAGGTCAAGCTGGCCCGAATGTACTGCAGGTTACCGGCTCCCTCGCTTCCCAGGGTGCGCCTTTGCAGGTAGCTCACGACCAGCGCCACAAACACCGCGACCGCCATGAACCAATTCACAATCTTCCAAACCGGATAGTCCGGCGATCCGTCATGGTACACCGGCGTGAGTATGAGGTTGAGAGCCACGGCAATCGCCGTCAACACAAGAAATGCTGCCAGAATGCGCTTTACCATGTCCATCATCGCTAGATACCTCCTTGGAGTTGGGGCCTGATTCAATTCCTCATGCGATGGGAACGTCACAATAATTCGCCATCGGAGTTGACCCTGTCAAATAGTTCCACAACCTCTCTAGAAGGCCTCGGCGTGGTGAGGCAAACAACGACGGGCACCGGCGCGGCGGTCAAAAAGCCCGGCCGTCCGCTCGCTAGACGAACGTGTTCCTGTGTACGTCGACCGCAAGCGCTACCCTAAGCGGGAGATCATAACGGCCTATCGAGTTTACCGCCGGGACGTTGCCAGTCATTTGTTACCCCAACAAGCACCCACCAACTGCTTTGAAGGCAAATAGTCCCTTAGTTGCGTTTAATTTTCTCACAGCCGATAATCGATTGACCACATAGGACCATATAGAATGATATGGTTGAACCAGCCCGAAGGCCGGGCAATGAAGCGGGCCCTCGCTGCGCCGCCCGCGACACTTGCATTGGTTGGCAAGAATCTCCAGAAGACACCCCGTGCGGGAGCCGGAAGAAGCGCCAGCCGGAAATCTCGGAGAGAAGCCCAGGCGGAAGACCCAGAAGGAAGGCTCGTGGCCCCGCTTCTTGAAGTAAAAGACCTAAAAACCCACTTCCATACCAACGATGGGATCGTGAAAGCCGTCGACGGTGTCTCTTACCGGCTGGATGAAGGTGAAACTTTGGGGTTGGCGGGCGAGAGTGGTTGCGGCAAGAGTGTCAGCGCTCTCTCGGTGATGCGGTTGGTCCCCGACCCACCGGGCAAAATCGCCGGCGGAGAAGTCTTGTTCGAAGGCGAGGATATACTGAAGATCGACATGACCGAAATGCGCCGCATACGGGGCGCCAAGATAGCCATGGTGTTTCAAGAGCCAATGTCCTCCCTCAATCCAGTGTTGACCATAGAGCGTCAGCTCACTGAGGGGCTGCAACTCCACAAGGGCATGACCCGGAAGGAGGCCCGGCGGGAGAGTGTGGACCTGCTGGGCCGAGTGGGCATACCAAGCCCGGAACGCCGCATCAATCAGTATCCTTATCAGTTCAGCGGCGGCATGAGGCAACGGGTAATGATAGCCATGGCTCTCAGCTGCAATCCCAGGTTGATCATCGCTGACGAGCCCACCACCGCTCTGGACGTGACCATTCAGGCGCAGATCCTGGAGTTGATGAAATCCCTGGCCCGAGAGTCCCGGGCTTCGCTGTTGGTGATCACCCACAATCTTGGCGTTATAGCCCGCTACGCTGACCGGGTGAACATCATGTACGCCGGAAAGATCATAGAGCAAGGGTTGGCACAGGAAATCTACGCCAACCCAAGGCATCCTTACACAGTGGGTTTGCTCAAGTCTGTGCCACGATTAGACCAACCCCGCCGTTCGAAGCTGGCGCCAATCGAAGGGCAACCTCCCGACCTGATCAACCTTCCTCAGGGTTGCGCGTTTCGCCCCAGATGCCCTTGGGCCGTCAGCCAATGCGCAGTGGAGGAGCCGCCACTGATGCAGGCAGGTCAGGACCATTGGTCAGCCTGCTGGCAGTGGGATGCGTTGGGAGCCAGCGCTTTACACACTTCCACCGGACCTAGCGCCCCGAACAACACCGGCTCCGGCGGCGCGGGCGCTTTCGCGTCCACACATCTGAGCAATGGGCCGGCTTAGAGCGCCTAGGGATGAACAGTGCGCCGGAGATAGAACCTGGAGTGGACTCGTCAGCGGCGAGTAGCGAGATACTTCTTGAGGTAAAAAATCTTAAGATGTACTTCCCTATATCCTCCGGGGGATTGTTTCAACGCGGCAGGACGAACATCAAGGCCGTGGATGGCATTAGTTTCTCCATTCGCGTCGGGGAGACCTTGGGTTTGGTGGGTGAAAGCGGGTGCGGAAAAACCACCACGGGCAGATGCATATTGCAGCTTTACCGGCCCACTGAGGGACAGGTCATATTCGATGGCCAGGAGCTGACCAGCCTCTCGTCCAAAGAGATGCGAGCGATGAGACGGCAAATAGAGATGCGAGCGATGAGACGGCAAATGCAGTTGATATTCCAGGACCCCTATGGTTCCCTGAATCCACGTATGACCGTGGGAAATACTATCGGCGAGCCGCTGCTAGTCCACAAACTGGTCAACGGGAAGGCGGAATACCGGGAGCGGGTCGCGGAGCTATTGCAAAGCGTGGGTTTGAATCCCTACATGGCCGACCGGTTCCCTCACGAGTTCAGCGGCGGCCAGCGCCAGCGGATAGGAGTTGCCAGGGCCCTGTCGGTAGGGCCGCGTTTTATCGTCGCCGATGAACCGGTGTCGGCGTTGGACGTATCGATTCAAGCCCAGATGATCAACCTGCTGGAAGACCTTCAGGAACTCCACAATCTCACCTACTTGTTTATCGCCCACGACCTTTCGGTGGTCCGGCACATAAGCGACCGTGTCGGCGTGATGTACCTCGGGCGCCTGGTAGAGATGGCCCCCCAAAATGAAATTTACCTCGATACATTGCACCCGTACACCAAGGCTTTACTGTCTGCGGTGCCCATTCCCGATCCCGTGCTTGACGCCCAAAGGGAGAGAATTATCCTGTCCGGAGAGGTCCCCAGCCCTTCCAACCCGCCCAGCGGATGCGTGTTCCATCCCCGGTGCCCCATCGCCACCGAAGAATGCTCCAGGATAGTGCCCGAGATGCGGGAAGCTCAACCCGGCCACTGGGTGGCTTGTATTCACGCACCCGGATATGGTCCAATCGAGTCCTCTTAATATGCTAAATGAGTTAATACGTAATTTCTGTATCATCGCCCACGTGGACCACGGAAAGTCCACCCTTGCCGATCGTTTTCTCGAATTGACCAACACCGTTCGCCCACAGGACATGAAGGCTCAGTTCATGGACCGGATGGATTTGGAACGGGAACGGGGCATCACCATCAAAGGCAAGGCCGTCACCATGTCGTATCAGGCCGCCGATGGGCAAACCTATCAGCTAAACCTTATCGACACCCCCGGCCACGTTGACTTTAGCTACGAGGTGTCCCGTGCTCTCGCCGCCTGCGAAGGAGCCATCTTGGTGGTGGACGCCAGCCAAGGCGTCGAGGCTCAAACCATCTCCAACACACTTTTAGCCTTGAGCTACGATCTGGTGCTGGTCCCGGTGGTCAATAAAGTGGACCTTCCCCAAGCAGAAACCCGGCGCGTGGCCACCGAGTTGGAGCAGGTGTTCGGTTTCAGAGAGGAAGAAATCCTGTTTGTGTCGGCCAAAACGGGCACCGGCGCCGGTGACATTTTGAATGCGCTGGTGGACCGGGTCCCGCCACCGTCCGGCGACGTGGACCAACCGGCGCGCGCGCTGGTCTTCGACTCTCTCTACGACTCCCACAAAGGGATCATAGCCAACATTCGCGTTCAAGACGGTGCGATTTCCCAGAGGGACCGGATCCGGGTAATGTCTTCCGGCAAAGTGACCGAGGTTGTGGAAGTCGGGGTCTTTGCTCCCTTTCCAAGCCCAGTTGCGTCTCTTCACGCCGGCCAGGTGGGGTACGTTGCCACTGGGCTAAAAAACGTCCGGGAGTGTAACGTAGGAGACACCCTGACCAGCGACTGGCGACCTGCCAACGAGGCTCTAGGCGGATATGCGCCCTTGAAATCCATGGTCTTCGCAGGTCTTTATCCCGCGGATGGGGAAGACTATAGCACCGTCAGGACTGCCTTGGGCAAGCTGCAACTGAACGACGCATCTCTGACCATCGAGCCGGAAAGCAGCGCCGCCCTCGGGTCCGGCTTCCGTTGTGGATTCCTGGGGTTGATGCACCTGGAAATTGTGCAGGAAAGGCTGGAACGGGAATACGACTTGCACATCATCGCAACCGCTCCCAGCGTCGGCTACCGCGTGATGTCCAACAGTGGAGAGACGCACCACGTGGACAGCCCAGCCAAGCTCCCGCCCCCCCATAGCATCAAGGAGATTCTAGAACCTATTCTTAGCTTGACTATCGTGGCTCCCCACCGGCACGTGGGGGTGATCATGGACCTGATGCATTCGCGCCGGTGCGAGTTCAAGCATATGGAGTATATGCAAAAAACGGGGACCTTTAGGGGCGCCAATGACGCAGCCGAGGCGCAGGACCGGGTGGTCATGGAGTACACCATGCCCTTGGTGGAGCTATTGTCTGACTTTTATAATCAGCTCAAGTCCCGCACCCAGGGTTACGCCTCGCTGGACTATACGATGGACGGCTACCGGGCGGCGCCGCTGGTCAAGGTGGATATTCTGGTCAACCAGGAGCCGATAGAGGGCCTATCCATGATCTTGCACCGTGACTCGGCGGCGGTTCAAAGCCGGGCAGTGCTGGAGAAGCTGAAGGAAAGTATACCCCGTCAACAATTCGAGGTGCCGATTCAGGCAGCGATTGGGGGCCGGATCATTGGCCGGGAGACCATAAAAGCCATGCGCAAAGACGTGTTGGCCAAACTCTACGGTGGCGACGTCACCCGGAAACGGAAGCTCTTGGACAAACAAAAAGATGGCAAACGGCGTATGAAGGTAGTGGGCAGGGTCGAGATTCCTCAAGAAGCCTTCTTGGCCATGCTCAAGCTGGGTGAGGCGGGCTGACAGCGGGTCAAGCCGGTCACATCCCTAGAGCGTCTCGCAATTCGCGAATTTGCCCCAAGTGGGGCCGCCAGTGGCCCTCCACGACGCGGTCCAGTAACTCTTGCACGGTGCGTTCCTCATCAGTTTCACGGGACCTCATGTGACCCAGGGCCGACTTCCCGTCGAGGTCTTCGTCCGTCGCCATATCCAGAGCATACCCCATTGCTTGGAAAAACGAGTCGATGTCTTCCCGGATTTGCCCTAGATCGTAGACCAGTCTTTCCGGCGTCACATTGTCCCGATCGGCCCAAATCTCGTACTCTTTAACCTCACCGCAAAGGATGCCCGAAATCACCATGTGAATGCCTCCCGGCGGCGTGTCCAGCAGGTGGTAAACCACTTGCCGCGCCGACCAGGCCGACGGATCAGGCCTCCAGTCGAGACAGTAGTCCATCCCCTCCAGCAGGTCCAGTAATTCGGACTGGGCCTCAAGGACCTTCTCGAGGTGCGCGTCTCTTCGACTGGTCAATAGTCCTCCCGCAAACCAGGTTGAAGCATAAGCTAGTCTTTTAAACCGTCAATCAGCGATCGAGCCGTGTCGCGGGTATCCTCCCGGGCCAGGGCGAACTCCAATGACGCCCGCAGCAGACCCATGGGAGTGCCTCCGTCGTAACGCCGGCCCAGGAATTGGTAGGCGTATAATTCCTGGTGTTCCAATAGCAGCGAAAGGGCGTCAGTTAGCTGAATCTCACCTTTGGCGCCGGGAACGGTGCGTTCCAGGCAGTCAAAGATCTCCGGAGGCAGCAGGTATCGCCCCACGATGGCCAAGTTTGATGGAGCGTCTTCGGGCAGTGGCTTTTCCACCAATCCGCGAATTCGAAGTACACGTTCTTCTGTTCCATCGCCTCTATCGCCGTCCACCACACCATAGTTCTGGACCATGTTCCAAGGCAAGGCTTCCACGGCGACCACCCCGGCGCCAAGCCTTTGACTCACCTCCGCCATCTGAGACACCACGCCCGGACTGTGGGCCACGATGTCGTCGGGCAGGATGACAACAAAAGGCTCGTTCCCGACGGCCTGGCGTGCCATCAGGACCGCGTGGCCCAACCCCAGGGGTTTCTCTTGGACCACGAATGAAACCTCGGCCAGATTGGCGGCTAGGCGCACCTTCTCCAAGAGGTCCAACGCTCCAGAGTCGGCCAGGCGGCTGTCTAGCTCCGGTTGTGGTTGAAAGTACGATGCAATAGACTCCTTGCCGGGGGAGGTAACTATGATGATCTGCTCAACGCCGGCCTCAGCCGCCTCTTCCACAACGTACTGGAGCATAGGCTTGTCGAGAATCGGCAAGAGCTCTTTGGGCACGGACTTGGTCACCGGCAGGAACCGGGTGCCCAACCCGGCGGCCGGTATGACGGCTTTCTTTATCTGCATGATTGCAGCGGTGGACACCCCTCTTAAAGTGAGGCCATTCTAACACCGGGTATAAAGAGGAACAAGAAATCACCAGCTGCCAACCGTTGCACGTTGGCCATGGCGCCGCGGCTTTGGGGGCCCACTTCAGTGCTTCCGGCTGCACAAAAGCAACACCTGGGGTGCGCTTCCTCACGGGCGGGGGACCAGGCGAGACCCCGGCGCGTGCCGCTCTAGCTGCCGAGGGCCAGGCGAGACCCCCAGTGCATGCCGCTCTAGCTGCTGGAGACCAGCATTCAGTATTTGACACGGTCCAATGCCTAACCTACCATGATATCGAGACCGCGCTAGACGGGGAGCTAGCGGTGCCCTGAACTCGCAATCCGCTATAGCGGGGTTGAACTCCTCTCCCAGGCCTAGCCAATGGGCCCATGTTTAGGGACCAGGATGTTGAGGGCTGGGCCCCACGCGGCGTAGACTTGTGAACCCCGCCAGGTCCGGAAGGAAGCAACGGTCAACAGGATACTACGGGTGCCGTGGGAGCACCTGGTCTGAGTCTTGGCCTTTGACACGTTCAGTGGTTTATGTCAAAGGGAGGTGCGCGGTCTTTAAGCCAGTCTCCATCCACACGCGGTCCCGTTGACAAAGAACTTGCTTCAAACTACCGGTGGGCCGTCATTCGACAATTGCCTGCCCGCTCGGTCTTGCGTCCGTGACTTGCCGGGGAAAATGGAACCAGCGCCACGAATCCCTCCCAATACAACAGAGACTCCCCAGGGACTTGGCCGGGCATCATGTGAGATATTTTGCCGGTGAGCACCCACTCTGCATCGAGGACTCGGCCCCGTAAGGCGCTGGGCCAACACTTCCTACAAGATGACCGGATTCTAAGCGAGATTGTTGCAGCTGCGGAGGTCGAATCCCAAGACCTGATTGTGGAAATTGGGCCCGGCGCGGGTGCTCTGACCCGCCGCCTGGTCGAGAGCGGCGCTCAGGTCCTTGCGGTGGAGCTGGACCCACGGTTGGCAGCGGCGCTGCCCGCCCGGCTTGGGCACCCGCCCAAGCTCGCTGTCATCGAGGCCGACGCCCGGTATGCGGACCTAGCGCCAATGTTGGCCTCGGCTCCGGCTTATAAAGTGGTGGGAAACCTTCCCTACTACGCCGCCAACCCTATTATCAGGCACTTCCTTGAGGCTAGCTTCAAACCACGGTTGATGGTGGTTACTCTACAAGAAGAAGTGGCCCAATCAATGACGGCGGCCCCCGGCAAGATGGGACTCCTTTCTGTTGCTGCCCAATATTACGCGGAGCCGAGATTAGTTTGCAAAGTGCCCGCCCAGGCCTTCCGGCCGCCCCCCAAAGTGACCTCGGCGGTAGTCCGGCTAGACGTTAGACCCAGCCCCGCAGTCAGCGTGGCCAACGATGAAGAATTCTTCCACTTGGTGCGAAGTGGATTCTCCGCGCCTAGAAAGCAACTGCGGAACTCCCTGGCCCATGGCTTAGGTATTTCCACTGACTCCGTGGCGAGAGTCTTGGCCAGCCTGGATTTGGATGGCAACAGGAGGCCGGCTACCCTGTCCTTGGAAGAGTGGGCATCACTCTACAACGCCTGGCCTCCGTTCAGTTTCAGTAAAGAGCGTGGAAGCCAGGCAACCTAGCTGGGCGAATTGGTAATTCTAGCCAAGCGGATTGGTGATATTGAAAGCTCTGGCGTTTGCTAAATTGAATCTCACGCTCGAAGTGCTGGGCCGCCGGGCCGATGGCTATCATGAGATCAAAAGCATTCTCCAGACCATTGATCTAGCCGATCGTCTGGAATTTCTACCCGCTACCACCTTGCAGGTTGAGTGTGACGACCCCTCGTTAAAGGGTCAGGCCAACCTGGTCTGGCAAGCGGCGGTTGATCTTGCCCGGCGCGGGAAGGTAAAACCTCAAGCCCGCATCCACATTGAGAAACACATTCCCACCAGCATGGGGTTGGGCGGAGGAAGCAGCGACGCCGCCTGCGCACTGATGGCTTTAAATCGGCTCTGGGCCCTGGACTTGCCCATCGACGACTTGGCAGAAGTGGCAGAGGGCCTGGGCTCCGATGTCCCGTACTTTCTATGGGGGAGCACCGCCCTGATCCAAGGCCGGGGAGAACAGGTCGCGCCACTGCCTCCGCTGCCCTCGTTACCCGTCACCTTGGTCTGCCCCGGCGCCACGCTGCCCAACAAGACAGCCACCATGTTTGGGTGCTTGACTCCGGCGCACTACAGCGACGGAGGCGTCACCCGCCGAATGATAGAAATCCTGTTGGGAGGCCAGTCCGTAGGACAGTCTGCGGGAGGAGCGGTCCACAACGTCTTTGAACAGATTGCGGCGCAAGCTTTCTTAGACTTGGCTTGGTTGCAGCAAGTCCTGAGCGACCTGTCTCCCGGCCGGTTCCATCTATCGGGTGCGGGGCCGGCGCTGTTCGCTTTCCCCTCCGGTGAAGATGAGTTTCGAAGTGTTTCCACCGCCTTGCAACGTTACGGGATTGGGGTATACCTTGTTCGCACTGTGACCACTGGACAAGCGTCGCCGGATGACCCGCTGCGACCCTAGCACGAGCGGCTGCGCACTGTTCAGTAGCCCGCAACACTTGGGAGTTTGACCTGGCCGAGCAATGATAGAGCTTAACTCTATATCGATCGGAATTAACCCCAATCTAATTGACGGCGGCGGCTTCGTGCTGTCTTGGCACGGGTTCCTCACCTTTGTAGCGGTAGTTGTATCGGTATTCCTGGTGGCCCGCTGGGGATCTAAAGAGGGACTGAGCTCTGATGAGATCTACGCGGTGGCGTTTTGGAGTATCCTTGGCGGGGTCGTCGGGGCCCGGCTGCTCCATGTCATTGACGCCTGGGACTTTTACTCCAATGACCCGATCAGAGTCCTCTACGTATGGGGAGGGGGAGTAACCATTTATGGCGCCATACTTGGGGGGTTCGTGTCCGGCGCGGCGTACATTACTATCCGCAACTCCGGTTTCTATCTAAGTACATGGCGCCGCTACTTCCGGTTTCTCGGAGAACCCACAATGTCCCGGCTACCTGGCGCGGGGCGTATCGCGGACATAGCCGCTCCGGCGTTGTTGATTTCCCAGGCGATCGGAAGAGTCGGCGACATCATCAACGGCGAACACTGCGCCAAAGCCACTGGTCTTCCTTGGGGTGTGATTTATACCCATCCAGACAGAGGGAGTCTGTCGTGTGAGAGATTCTTTGGCGCCGGCGCCACGCACCCCGCAGTGGCTTACGAGCTGCTCATGGACTTGGCAATCCTGGCAGTTCTCTGGCCCTTGCGGAAGCGACTGCAACCTTCAGGCATGTTTTTCGCGCTGTACCTGGCTACGTATTCCGCGGGCCGTTTCTTCCTCAGTTTCTTGCGCGAGGAGTATAAAGAGTACGGTCCGCTGAACGAGGCCCAGATAATCGCGTTGCTAGTGATGTTGGTTACTATCCCATTGCTGATGTACAAGGGCCGACTCGTCCCGGCCGAATCAACGCGCGCCGGGCGTGGATCAAGTCCCAGGAAATGAGGGGGTGCTTCCTAACCTTCTGTCGAGAACGTGTTAGGTGAGAACCCATCAGGGAAGAACGTATTGGGTGACAATGTTTTAGCCGGGCCCGTTTGAGGGAGCCGGCAACCTGGATGCGGCTACGTCCGGCAAAAAGATAAGGTCAGCAGCGGCGAAATTCTAGACGGCTGCTAGTCGTCGCCGGCAACCCTGAAATCTGCTACCTTGAGGTTTATCCGCTCCGCTCCCTGCCAGCGGTCGCGATCCAAGGTATAGGCCAAGTCCACCATCCTGGTCCCCGCCACCCATTGGTCCGCTTGGTTAAACGCCAAAGCAGTCCAATGCTGGCCTCCCTGGGTAACCCTCATTTTAAGGTGCTGCCCAGAATTGCCCATTAGTCGCGTTTCCAACACCTGGGCTCGCCGAGTCAGGAACACCGGTTGCGGGTTCTCGGGACCAAAGGGCTCCAGGGTGAATACCCAGCTAGGGAACTCTCCGCTCAAGTCAGCAAGCTCAACCTCAGCGTCAAGCTCCAAGCGAGGTCGTAGGTCTCCAAAATTCAAGGACTTCTCGGCTGCGCGGGTCAGTCTCTCTTGCAGTTGAGGGACCTTGTCGGCGGCTATGGTGAAGCCCGCGGCTTGAGCATGGCCTCCGAATCGAACAAAGATGTCCTGGCAGTCGGAAAACGCCTGAAATATGTCAAACTCGGGGATGCTGCGCCCGCTGCCAACGACTACATCGTCTTCCACGGTCATGGCCACCGCCGGGCGTCGAAACGTCTCGGCCAAACGTCCGGCCACCAAGCCGGCAACTCCCCTGGTGATGCCATCGACCGAGGTCATCAGCAACGCCGGAAGCCCCTTGGAAGCCATCTCGGCGCTGACCTGCCGGCGGGCTCGTTCCATCACCTGTTCGGTCAGCTCCCGGCGTTGGCGATTCATAGCCTCAATTTTTTGAGCCAGTGATTCGGCCTCCGCTATGGATTTGGTGGTCAACAGGCGATAGCTGTCCATGGCGTGACCCATCCTGCCGGAGGCGTTGAGCCGGGGTGACACGTAGAAAGATACCGTCTCGGTGGTGAAGGCCTGTTCCTGGACGCCGGCAAGCCGGTACAACGCCTGAAGCCCCGGCCGTGGCGTCCCAGTCAATGAGACCAAGCCCTCCTGCACCAGATAGCGATTTTCGTCGACCATGGGGACCAAGTCGGCAATCGTTCCTAAGGCGGCCAGCTCCAAGAGGCCATTGTCCCAGGGTTGCCCGTAATACTGATACAGCCCCTGGATTAACTTGAAGGCCAGTCCCGCACCGCACAGGTGGGGGAAAGGGTAGGAGCCCCCGGGCATCATGGGATCTATGATCGCAGCGGCGTCGGGCAAATCTGCCTGCGGGATATGGTGGTCAGTAATAATGACGTCCACTCCCATTTGTTTTGCATGGGCTACTTCGACGGGAGACGTCACTCCACAATCCACAGTGATGATCAGGTCCGCCCCTTGACCAGCCAAGTAATCAATGGCGGCCGTAGAGAGCCCATGGCCTTCATCGGAGCGATGGGGCAGATAAGGAAGCACCTCCAAGCCGAAGGCCTCCAAACCTTCGGCGACGATGGCCGTTCCGGTCAGGCCGTCAACATCGAAGTCTCCGAATACCCACACCCGTTCCTGCAGGTTGATCGCCCGGTATAATCTCTGCAATGCGCGGTCCATACCGGACAGACGCAGCGGATCGTAGGGCAGCCGATGTGGCGGGTCTAGAAACACACGCAGTTTTTCGGCGGTGTCAATGCCGCGGCGCATCAGTACCTTGACCGCTGCAATGGCGAGGTGGGACGGCAGAGAGTGGTTGCCAACAGGAGGCGGCAGGTCCCAGCGTTTAGACCCCCCAAACAGGGGCTCAGTGGTCACTCGCCCAGGCCCGGATGAGCGAAGACCAACACAGAGTTATGTCCTCCGAAACCGAAGGAGTTGCTCATTGCAACTTTGATGTCGGCCGGGCGGGCATGGTTGGGCGTGTAGTCCAAGTCGCAGTCGGGGTCAGGATTAGTCAAATTAATGGTGGGGGGAATCAGGCCGCGTTGCATCGACATGACGCAAATGGCCGCCTCTAATGCCCCGCCTGCTCCCAACAGATGGCCAGTCATGGATTTGCTGGAACTGATGGGTATACGGTAGGCGTCTTCCCCCAGGGCAAGCTTGATGGCCTTGGTCTCCTGCCGGTCGTTAAGGGGAGTGGAGGTGCCGTGGGCGTTGAGATAGTCAACTTCCGATGAATCGAGGCCCGCGTGCAGAAGCGCCATTTTCATGGCTTTTGCAGCGCTTTCACCCGTGGGCGCTGGTTCGGTCAGATGATGTGCGTCTGACGTAGCTGCGTAGCCGCGCAGCTCGGCCATCGGGGATATGCCCCGCCGCTCCGCGCTGGCGCCGCTTTCGAGCACCAACACCGCGGCGCCCTCTCCAATAACAAAGCCATCCCGCTGCGAATCAAAAGGACGGCTGGCTTTCTTGGGGTCTTCGTTGAATCGAGACAACGCCCGCATGGCGTTAAATCCTGCTACCGCCACCGGATAGACGGGGGCCTCACTGCCACCGGCCAGGACCACTTCTTGTTGTCCCCGCCGGATCATTTCCCAGCCTTGTCCCAGGGCGTCGGCGCCGCTGGAACACGAGGAAACCGTGCAGTAATTTGCTCCCATAGACCCGGTAACCATGGAAACCTGAGCTGATGCCATGTCGGCTAACATCATAGGGATCAGGAACGGGCTGACCCGTCGAGGTCCGAGGGCTTGCAGCACTTCGAACTGTTGGGAGAGGGTAATGATGCCGCCGATGCCGCTTCCGATAATAACCCCAACTTGGTAGGGGTCATCACCTGGGTTCAGATGCGCTTGCCGACATGCGGCTTGGGCGGCTACTGCCGCGAACTGGGCAAAACGGTCCATGCGCCGGGCAACTTTCCGGTCCAGATAACTCTCCGGATCGAACCCTTTGACCTGGCCAGCAAAACGGGTGTCAAAGCCTTTCGTATCGAAGGCGGTAATGACATCGACACCTGAGTGTCCCGCAGCCAACCCGGCCCAAGTAGACTCGGCGTCCAGACCCAGAGGACTCACCACACCTATGGCGGTGATAAAGACCCGCCGGTCGTTGCTCACTTCCACACTCAGCTATACTATCCCAACGTGTCCGAATATTGCGCACAGACGCTCCGGCGCTTTCACCAAACTCCCCCCGACTGGTAGCGGCCACAACCCCAGCACACGCTACGAGGGTGGAAGCAGCGCTGAAGTAGCTGGCACTACTTGGTGAGAGTCCTCTTTCGCTTCGGGTCCATCGCCACGCCGTTCAGCATGTCGTTGAGTTCGGTAATCCGGCCAGAGATATTGGCTGCCAGCTCGGGGCCTCCGGGTTTGAGCGGGTCCGACAGAATCTTTAGTGACTCCGTCAACTCACTGACTCGGACGCTTACGGATTCGGCTACGTCCCGCCTAGCATTGGCCAACGGTTGAGACACGGAGCGCAGCGTCTCCACTAGTTCTCCAACCCTTTGGGAGATGTTTCCACCGAACTCCTGGTCGGACCATCCCTTCAAGGTTTCAGTGGCTTCGGTAATGCGAGTGGTAATGGTGTCACCCAACTCCTTACCTGTAGTGGCGATGCGCAACCGGTAGTTTCGGAGGATCCGGAATATGCGGCCGTACAAATCATCGACGGGACTCAATTTGGCATTGTACCTATCGAACAACTCGCGGCTTTCCTCCAAGGTCCACCGCTCGTCGTAGTGGACCAATTGCCGGCCAGTATAAAGATGGTAAGGCCGCATCTCACCCTCTTTCAGCAGCTCACCATTTTCGTTCAGCGGCGCCATATCCTTCCAGTTCGAGGTTGCCGGGAGGGGCGTTAGGAGGTTGGCCGTCTGGTACTTGCTGATCTCGGTGACCCAATCGGCCAGCGCCATAATGCTATCTTCGGTGTCGTAAGGAAGACCGATGATAGTCATGGCCACCACGGCGAACCCGTCTCGTTTCAAAGTAATCAGGTCTTGGTGGGTCTGTCCGGGGTCCTGCCGCTTGCCAACGGCATTTAGATTTTCCGCGTTATCCGATTCTACGCCCACGTACAGCATCTTGATATTGGCGTCCCACATGGCTTCGGCCAACTCGCGGTCCTGTCCGACTTCGGCGCGGGCCTGACAAATCAAGTTCATCCCTTCGGTGCGGCTTTTCCAGTCTTTCAGCCGCGCCAAGCGCTCGTCACGGTATTTAACGGCCCTCAGGGGTGGTGGGTGAAGATCGTCGGAAATGAAAATGTTAAACCCGCCGCCCCGGGAGGAATGGATAAGCCCGTCTTCGGCCATCTCCCGTAGTTGCTGCAACCGCTGAATCTCTGTTTCTCTGGACACCAAGCGGTAACCCAGGAACTGTTGGATTACCTGGCAATAGCTGCATTTCTCGGTGCAACCCCGCACCGTCTCAAGCACGCCGCCGGCCATGGGATTGCTTGAGCTCAAGTCTTTGATGGAATGGAAGTCAGGAAGCTGCACGAAGTCGGGGGAAACCGTACCGGACCTGCGGGTTTGGACCATGTGCCCGTCGCGCCGGTAAGTGATGCCGGGAACTTTGTCCAAGTACTGGTAGAGCTGGGCGCCGCGATAAGTCAGTAGTATATCGGAGAGTTGGCCGATAATATCCTCGCCTTCCCTCTGCACCACTACGTCGAAGTGGCCATAATCGAAGGCTTCCTCGGCCAAGGGACCCATCTGAGGCCCGCCCCCGATGGTTATCAGATTGGGGTGGTATTGCTTGGCCAAGCGGGCCACCTCATACCCCCGTGGGGCCTCATTTATCAAGGCGGTGACCATCAGTATATCGACGCCGTCTAGGTCTTTATCCGGGTCCACCAATCCTGACCGGTCTTCAAACCATATCTCTCTCTCGTAGTGAAAGGGGCCATCCCACTGGGCCAAGGCGCCCGACAAGAAGAGCATACCCTGACGAGGTATGGCGATATACTCGAAGTTTCCACCGGTTGACGCTGGCTGCAGCAGCACCACCCGTTTAGTCTTCATTCCGGCTAACTCCCATCCACCCGCCATAAGCGCCCTCGGACTCCGCATCGGCTGAGACGGCGTCTTTCTAGACAATTATCATGGCGTCAGGCGGTAGAATCCTTTAGATTGAGCGACATGTTCTGTCAACTAGCCAATCATTATACACCCATCTTCTGCCTTATACATACGGTTTCTGGCCATAGGCCATACCACGTTTCCAAATCCACCGCCGGTTGCCCACCAGTACTCGGCTTCCGGTTGGCCATATCAAATCTGAAGTCCCAAAGAATCGCTTTTTGCACAGGCAGTAAACCGGTAGTAACTAGGAAATTGTCCGGATAAAGGTCTAGTACACTATTTAGGGTTAAAGGATATGGGTTTGCGCCATACCCGTCACACACTAGGGCGAATCGACAATTGCTAACCCCAGATGACCGAGGAGACCAGATACAGGGCCGACAGGAGGTAGAGACTTCTGCGGTCGTATCTGGTTGCGATTCGCCTCCACTGTTTCAATTTGTTGAAGGCTCGTTCAATCAGGTTCCTTTGCTTATAAAGTTCCCGGTCGTATTCCCAAGGTTCCCTCCGGTTTGACTTGGGCGGTATGACCGCTTCGGCGCCCTGGTTCCTGATAAAGGCCAGCACGCGGTTGCTCTCATACCCCTTGTCAGCGATGACAGCTCCGGCCTCGAGGCCGGTCAGCAGGGGTATGGCTTGAGAAACGTCCGCCTTCTGACCGCCGGTGAGAGAGAAGCGCACCGGCCGGCCCTGAGCATCGGCCACCAGATGAATCTTGGTGCTCAGTCCACCCCGGGAGCGGCCCACAGCCTCACATTGGCCCCCCCTTTCCCGCAGACTGCCTGCTGGTGGGCCCGGACTATGGTGGAATCAATCATCACGTATCTGTTGTCCGGGTCATCCAGCAACACCTGGAAGATTTTCTCCCAGATTCCGGTCTTGGCCCAGCGGGTGAATCGCTTGTGGACGCTTTTCCAGTTGCCGTACCCAGGTGGCAGGTCTTTCCAATGGGCTCCACTGCGCAGCACCCACAGGACGCCGTTTACGAATTTCCGGTTGTCCTTGGCCGTAACGCCAACCCAGCCGGGACGCCCGGGCAAAGAGCCTTCTATCCGACGCCACTGAGCAGCGCTCAACTCACAACGTTCCACGCCAATCCCCTCCACCGCACGTCACTTCTCAGGGTTACACTCTATCCTCCTCTAATAAGCTCCTGCCCTATTTCCTCAGCCGAGTTTCACCCAATTGTCGATTCGCCCTAGTGTCCGGCAGGCGCTGAAACTCGGCACAGGCACTATTTTGCGGGCCGAAAATGCGGAATTATCTCTTTGGCGATGGTCTCTATGTGCCGAGGCCGGTCCTCGCTGGGGCAGGAGACGCTGAAAATGATATTCCGGGCTCCCGCGTCAATGTACTCTTGGAGCCGCTGAATGCATTGCTCCACCGGACCCAGCAGGCAGTATTGCCGAACGATGTTTAAGAAATCGCCACCATACAGGTACTGGCCACCCAACTCCTGGGCCGCGACTGCAGCGGCTTCCGCTTCCGTAGGATAGATAGAAACGTAGGGGAAGTAAGCCCATTGGAAATCAGAGAGGTCACGGCCAATCTCTCCAGCGGACTCGGTAATCTTGGCTACGCTGTTCCGGTAGCGTTCCGGGTTGTAAAAATAGGGCATCCAACCGTCTCCATGCCGGGCCGCCCGGACCATCGCTGCGTCCCGCCGGCCCGACACCCAAACCGGGGGGCCGGGCTGCTGCAACGCCGACGGATTTATTGATACGTTATCCAGATTAAAGTGGCGCCCTTGGTAGGTCACCGGCTTACCAGTCCACAATCCACGCAAGACCTCCAGGCACTCATCAGTCCTGCGGCCCCTTTGTTTCACTTTCAGCCCAGCAGCCTGGAACTCCACCGGAAACTCCCCGCCGACGCCCACGCCCAGCAGAAGCCTTCCGCCGGAGGCCAAGTCGAGAGTAGCGGTTAGCTTGGCCAAAACCAACGGATGGTAGAAGGGCACCAGGAGGACCGAAGACAGCAGTTTTAACTTGTCCGTAGCGCCGGCGGCGACTCCCAATAGAGGCAGGCTGGCGTGAGTGGGGCCTGGAGGGTCGCCGCGCATGTAGTGCTCACCGGCCGCTAAAAACTCGAAACCCAACTCCTCCACCCACCTGGCTTGGCGGGCCACTTCCGGGGCTCCCGACGCCAAGGCAACCCCAAAATGCAGTTCAGTCTGCGTCATCAATCTCTCCAGGCGGCAAAATAACGCCTTCAGCGCCAGGTTCCGGCTATCTTACAACATAGCATTTGCAGCGTCACGTGGAGAATCGCAGTTAACGCAACGCGAAGGTTTCGAGAGCTAGAACCCAGGTCACGTGGTGTGCGCTATTAGCGCGGCGCGAGGCATAACCCCGGCCCTTGACATGGCCCAAGCTGGGGCCGACAATCAGCCCCGGTGGTTATTCTGGAAATAGCCGCCTATAACTTTGTGGGCCGTTCACCGGCAATCTTATGTCACCCCTACGTTAGGGAAATGAAGTGAGTTCCGGCTGGAAAGCCTGGCCAGCGGCCGGCTGGGCAGCCTCACCAATCTTCCCCAGTCAAATGGCCATCGCCAGCCGGCTAATCGACAAAGTGCCAAATTCGATCATCCCCGGGAGAAAGTACTGCAATGACCATCACCCCGAAAACTTGGTCTGAAGAAGTAGTTAACGTGGCCGGAGTCCACCTCCAGCTGGTCAAGGGAGGCACAGGCGAACCTTTGCTGATACTCCATGACGAGATTGGGCACAACGACTGGCTGGGTTTCCACGAAACCTTGGCTGGGCATTACAGTCTCTACGTCCCGTCCCATCCGGGGTTTGGCAAATCCCCAAGAATTGAATGGATCATGAACATGCGGGATTTGGCGGGCTGGTACCTTCAGGCCTTGGATGAGTTGGACCTGGGTCCGGTGAACGTGGTGGGACTGTCTATGGGCGGATGGCTGGCTGCCGAAATGGCCACCATGTGCCCCCACCACTTCAAAAAGATGGTGTTAGTGAGCCCACCGGGCATCAAACCCCCCGTGGGAGAGATCTATGACATGTTCTTGGAGGTAGTCACGGACTTCATCA
This sequence comes from Dehalococcoidia bacterium, assembly GCA_965224325.1. GTDB lineage: Bacteria > Chloroflexota > Dehalococcoidia > Lucifugimonadales > UBA3495 > CBDCMJ01. Next base: position 144,381 of record CBDCYT010000021.1, on the reverse strand, counting down.
CCGCAAGCGTCCTGGACCCAGCCAAGGCGGAAGAGTTTCAACAAGTGTGTCCTGACGACCCTTCACCAGAGCGAATAGAGAGCTGGGAAGTAGCGAGGGAAGAGGCTTGCAGGTTAGCCTGGCGCCCGTATATGTACTATCCTGGACTGCCCCATCTGCTGCGCAGGATCAAAGAATTGCCCACCTTGGTTGTGTGGGGCAGAGAAGACGCAATAGTGCCCCTCAGCGCCGGTGAGGTGTACCACGAATCAATCTCCGGTTCGACGCTGACCGTTTTAGACGACTGCGGCCACCGCCCTGAAATCGAAAAGCCCCGCGAGTTTGTGGACCTAGTTCACCGGTTCTTGTCGGGACGCTAGCGCCCGCCCGTTGGTGAGGCGCGGGTCATTCGTAGAGCGACGTTGACCTGGGGGTTGATTGGTGGGAGGCCGATGGGGGAGTGGGCTGATTACCAGGCGTCCCTCAACACCGTCATGATGGGTGCGGCGTCGGCGACCGGTTTGGGGTTGGTGGCCAGCCCCCGGTCGTGCAAAGTGGCGGAGGCTATAAGCTCAAGACCCTCTTCGGGCACACCTACGTCCCGCAATGTGGCGGGCATGCCCAGTTCCCTGCATAACCGTGCCACACCGTCCGCGGCAGCCAGACCGGCGTCTTCGGGGCTCATGCCGCTTATGTCAATCCCCATAGCTTCAGCAATCAAGGCTTGGCGCGCTGCGCTGGCGTCTAGGTTAAACCGCATAGTGTGAGGTAAGAGCACCCCGTTGGCTTCACCGTGGGGGACGTCATACAGTCCGCCCACGTGGTGGGCAATAGCGGTATTGATTCCCAGACCGCCGACCGCTCCCATGGCCAGCATGGGCAGGGACGCCGCGGTCTTAGTGTTGAGCAATACGTCCAAGTCCCGCTCCCGGCAGCGCGGCAAGTAGTCCACCAGCATTCTAATGGCGTGCAGGGCCATGGCGTCGCCGATGGGATTGTGGCCGGTGGAGTAGACGCTCTCGACGGCAATCCGGAATTGGCCAATGGCCGTGGACAAAAGCACCGGCATGGGAGTGGTGGCCAGAGCCTTGCCGTCTATGATTACGATCCTAGGCTGAGTCCCCTGGCCGGAAGACAGGATTTTCCGGCCAAGTGTCTTGTCAGTGAAACCGCCGCCACCGCGGCTCAGTTCGGCTCCTCCCATGGTGGTCGGCACACTGATTATGGGCAACTTGGGGTGAGGCGCCTCGGGGATGAAGACCTTGTTGGGGGGTTCAAACCGGACTTCGTAATCCCTGATCTCACCGCCCTCGGCCAGCAGCAGGGCAACGCCCTTGGTGGTGTCGTGGGTGCTTCCACCTCCCACGCTTACCAGCGCATCGGGCTGAAATTCACGGGCCGCGTCCACCGCTTGGCGAAGCATTTCCACTGGCGCATGGGGGGCCACGCCCGGGAATAGGCCCGCGTAACTCCCTTCGAGGGCTGTCTGTACCCTCGTCACCACGTCCGAACCTTCCAAGATGGAAGGGCCGCAAATCACCATGGCGCGGCGGGCGCCTAGCCGGTCAAGAGCGAGGTTCAACCCCGATATCGCGTCGGGGCCGCAAATTATCTCTTGGGCGAAGCCGCCGTAGCGGTATTCCAGCGGCGAACCGGCAACCATTCCCACTACTCCCTTCTAGCGAGCGCAGGCTCGCAGCTTGTCCTCGCGCTTTTGTTACCTTGAGGCCGGGACGGCTTTCATTGCCAAGGGCGGGAGGAACGGTTCGAGAACCGCCCCTCCCGTATTCCCCGCGGCATGTGCGCTGGGTTGAAATCAGGTCCTATTTGCTATCCCAGATGGCGTCCAAGACTTTGTTGGGGGACATGGGAAGCTCAAACATCCTGACCCCGATGGCGTCGTAGACAGCGTTGGCTATGGCTGCCATGGGCGGCACTATGGGAACTTCTCCCACGCCCCGGACGCCGTACGGATGGCCGGCGTTGGGCACCTCAACGATCACCGTGTCTATCATGGGCAGGTCTAAGCTGATGGGCATTCGGTAATCCAGGAAGGTCGCGTTGGCCATTTGGCCCTGCGAACCGTAGGAGTACTCTTCATTCAAGGCCCAGCCTATTCCTTGGACGGCTCCTCCCTGCATTTGTCCTTCCACGTAGCTGGGATGGACTGCTTTGCCAGCATCCTGAAGCGCGGTATAGCGGAGGATGTCCACTTTTCCGGTGTCCGGATCCACTTCCACGTCCACAATGTGCACTGCAAAGGCGCCGCCTGCGCCTCCCGGGCTCACGTTGCCGCGTCCTACCACCGGCCCACCAGTGCCGTTCAGGCGAGGCGCCAGCTCCTTAAAGGTCATCTTTAGCTCGGGGTCAGACCGGTGGGAAATTACCCCACGGACGTAATCCACGTCATCCGGGGAGATATCCCAGATTTTTGCCGCTCTTTGAATCATTTGTTGCTTTATGTCCAGACCGGCTTCGTAGGAGGCCCACCCCGTCTTGAAGGCCACGCTGCTGCCTCCGGTCAGAGACGTGTATCCCACGGAGTCTGTGTCGCCCACAACGGGCCTAACGTCTTCGGCCGCGATACCCAGCACCTCGGCCAACTGCTGCGCCAAGGCTACCCGCGTACCGCCGATGTCGGGAGAGCCCTCGATCAGGCTGACAGTGCCGTCGGGATTGACGCTTGCAGTCGCGCTGGCCGGGCCGGTGGCGTTAAACCAGAACCCGCTGGCGACGCCGCGGCCGCGGTTGGGCCCCTCCAGGGGAGTATTGTAATGATCGTGTTCTTTCGCTGCTTCCACTGTTTCCAGGTAGCCGATGCGGGGAAATCTGGGGCCGGTAAGCCGCCGAGTGCCTTCCTTGGCGCCGTTGAGGAGCCTGAACTCCAAGGGGTCCATGCCCAGCTTGTCACAGATCTCATCGATTACCGTCTCAGCGCCGAAAGCGGCTCCAGGTGCGCCGGGGGCTCGATACGCGGCAGTTTTGGGCTTGTTAAGAACAATGTCGTACCCCTCGATACGGCCGTCCGCAATGTCGTACGGGCCGAGGATGCACTGGCAACCCGGGTTCACCGGAGACCCGGGGAACGCGCCGGCTTCGTAGATCAAAGTAACGTCTGCCGCCGTGATCTTCCCTTCTTTGTTGGCCCCCATTTTGACCCTCATGTAGCTGCCCGAGGTAGGGCCTGAGCCCTCGAACACGTCGGCGCGGGACATGGTGACTTTGACCGGCTGACCTGATTTTTTGGACAGCAGGGCGGCAACGGGCTCTAGATAAATCAAGGTCTTGCCGCCGAATCCGCCGCCAATTTCCATGGGCACTACCTTGATGTCAGACACGGGGATTCCGAGCATGGCGGCCGACTGGTCCCGCACGTTGAAGTGTCCTTGGCTGGAGCACCAGATTGTGAGATTCCCGTTTTCGGCCCACTGCGCGGTGGCTGAATGGGGCTCGATATAGCCCTGATGCACCGACTGGGTCCGGAACTCCCGTTCCACTATGACGTCGGCTGCTTGGAAACCCTGGTCAATGTCGCCTTGCTCAAAAACGAAGTGATTGGCGATATTAGTGGCCTTACCGGTGTCGTCTTCGGAGCGGAGTCCCCCGGGGCGAACATTGGCGTCGGTGGCGTTGAACAGCCTCTCATGAAGGACTGGGGCATCCTCCTTCATGGACTCCAGTACGTCCACCACGTAGGGCAGCACTTCGTAGTCCACTTTGATGAGCGCAAGGGCCTGCTCAGCTACGTGGAGGCTGGTCGCCGCCACGGCCGCCACGGCGTGTCCCTTGTACAGCGCCTTATCCGCCGCCAGGATGTTGTTGCTGAGGAACTTGGGGTTCACCATCGCGCCTTCCCCTTGGTCCATCAGCTTCCCACCTGGCTGGGCCAGATCGGCCGCGGTCGCCACTGCTTTAACACCGGGGAGCGCCAACGCCTGGGTGGCGTCGATGGACTTGATGCGGGCGTGGGCGTGAGGGCTTCGCAAGATTTTACCGTGAAGTAGTCCCGGAAGATCTATGTCCGCGCTGTAGCGGGCCCTGCCAGTAACCTTATCTATGCCGTCGTGGCGTATGGGCCTGGTGCCAACCACGTCAAATTCCTGGGTCGAGATCACTATATTGGACGCCATGGGCTTGTTACCTCCCATAATTTTGCTCCATCGAGGAGCTCATTTAGACCAACTATTTGAGTTTACAATAACCGCATAGTGATTCTATCACGCTGTGTCCAGAACCAAACGCTCCAGCTCTACGGCGAACCACAGAGCCATTCCGCCGCTCCGTTCGTCTAGGCCGGTGATTGCCGGGCGGTCCAGGTAACTCCTCAGGTCGGCTTGCACTCCGGTGCTGGCGCAGGCGTCAGTCACGTTCCCGTCATCATCGATGCGTTCAGATATGCCCCTCCAGCAAAGCCACAGCACATCGTTGAACGCGGGATCCAACCAACCCATGCGAAGCCCCCTGGCGATGGCGTAACCGATCATGCAGGTGGCGGTGAATTCCTGATACGAGCCCGGACGGTCCAGCACTTGTGGGAACATCCCCGACGGTTGCTGGAGAGGACGGAGCGCTTCCACGTGGGCCGAGTACATCCGGAGAACTATCTCCCGGTCCGGGTGGTCCTGAGGCAGATAGGTTAGAGCTTCCGCCAGGCCGAGGGCGGCGAAGCCGTTGCCCCTTCCCCAGAGGAAGGGCGCCGGCCTGCAATGCCCAAACAAGCCGTTTTCATGCTGAATACCGCAGCCAACAATGAAGGGAGTAAGCAGGTCCAAGTAGCGGTGATCTCCGGTGACTTGGAAGGCTCGTCCCAAGACGGCGCTACTCATGAACAGGTCCTCGGCCCTAAAATCAGGGTCCGCAGGGGGTGGGGCGGCGCCCGGACCGGCCGATTGATAGTGCTCGGCGGCCCGTAGTAGAAGGTCGGCCCATCGCCGGTCTCCCGTGGCCTGGGCCAGATCCGGCCCCCAGAGTACGCCGGCAAGTGTTGCTCCGCTGGGCTGGGCGCCAAAAACGTTTTCTCCGGCGATGCCCGCAGCATCCAACACGGACGCGATATCTTGAGCAAGGCTAGCTATACCGGGGCCCAGCGCCGCCAGCCGCAAGCGCCCGCTAATTGCTACGCCTTGAGTGTAGTTAACGGGGTCCAGACTATGGCCGTACACCGAATCAAGAATGCTGGCGACGCGGGTTGGTGTCCGGGAGCGTCGGTAGTCCAAAGTCCGCCGAGCGGATGAGGGTTCCCAGGGGGCGAATTGGGGGATAAAGCTCCAGAGACGCCCCAACTCGGTGCTCATTCGTTGGGCCGGCGCCGAGAGACGCAGACCTGGCACGGCGCCCAGGCCGGCTGGCGTTCCCTTTCCTAACGCCGTCAGCAACGAGCCGTCATCCCTCATGTCGCTGGCGGCGACGGCGGGGGCCAGCCGTTTGGCAGCCTGGTTGGCCTCCCACCGTACGCGGTCCCCACTCGTTAACTCCAATACAAGGTCCGGAGCTTGAAAGCAAATCCAACGCCACAAATAGCGCCTTTCAGGGTCTATTGGGTCGTTGAAGAATCCTCCCTCGGGGGGATAGCCGGCGGAAGGGGTTCCCCCGGCGCCGTTGTTAGGGCTCTCTCCTGCCAAGCCGTCGGGGTTGCCACATGGGACGGCGCTGAGCGCCATTGCGTCGGCATAGCGTCTGCCCATGGAAGCGAACTGGTCCAGCGCCGCCAGGGTCTGTTCCACGTCGGCAATTTGGCCCGACAGCCCGGAAAGCAGCAATAACCGCGCTCGATCGGTGGAAGCAACGTAAGCGTCGTAGTCCAACAGAGCAGGGATTTCCCGCCCCGCGGGGGAGAGGCCGCAGACCGACAGGCTCCAGAGACTTGGCCTTCTCTCCACTAAGGCATCTAGGAAGACCGTAAGCTTAGACGAGTGGTCCGGAGTGTGAGCAGCCATGATGGGCGGCTCTTGGCTATTCCTTCTGAACGGTGTTGATGTTTACCTGCCGCGCCGCGCTCACTGTAAAGGTCAGGGACGTGGACCCCAGTCCTTCGGTGCTGTTGGTGACCTCAAGATTAGCCGGACCCTGCAGATAGTTGATCTGGTCTCCATCCAGCCGGAAGGGGCGGTCGTGACCGGGGTAAAACACCCGGGCGGAGGAAACCATCTTCTGCACGCTGCTCCTAGCGTCCTCCACGTCCCAGAATATGTTGGTCGGCAGACCGCGGACAATGGAGCCGCTGTCGGGCAGGGCGTCGCCGGTCAATAGAACCGTGCCCTCTCCCTCGCCGACCGCCACGCTGATGTGCCCCTTGGTATGTCCCGGGGACTCGATGATGGTCACGCCATCGACCACAGTGTCCCCCTCGGATATTAGCTCCACTTTCATCCGGTCCACCATGTCGGCCATGTATTGAGCAACGGCGAAGTCGGCGCGGTGGGGATTTCGGGCGTAGTCCAGCTCGGTGGGATGCACCAGGATACGGGCGTTGCAGAACAGGTCGGTATTTTGGCAGTGGTCCCAGTGCATGTGAGTAAGGACGACGATGTCAATATCGTCCGGGGTAAGATTTTTGTCTTGCAAGGCCTGCACCAGCCACGCCCTTCTGCCCGACGGACCGGTGTCCACCAGGATAGTCTGTCCCGCGACGGTAACCAGGGAGTTAGTCGAGAAACCGAACGGGCCTTGGTCGGTGCTAAAGGAAAAACCGTAGGTGAGGACTTCTATATCCGACATGGTGTCCGACATGGTCTGGCGCCTCCTCTTAACAAGCGACTCACTTGAAGTGAGGCATTACTTCCTTGGCGAATAGCTGCATAGAGCCCTTGATCTCGTCGTAGGATAGCCCTCCGGTGTCCATAAATCCAAGGAAATGGTTGACGTGGCGGGATTCCAAGTCGCTGACCGTGGCGATGAGCTTCTCGGGGTTGCCGATAGCGCTCATGCCCTCCGGAGCGCGTTTCTCTGCCTGGGAGGGATCTATGAATGGGTCGTTGGCATATTCCTCGTAGCCGCTGATCTTGCCGGCGCTGGCCATGGCTGAGGCTGGCTGGCGCAAGAACTTTCCCATGTCACCGGCCCACTCAAGGCGGGGTTTCATGATATCCAGGGCCTCGTCGTCGGTGCTGGCAACGTACATGTTGCGGACCGCGGCCACCGTGATATCCTCGGGAGCCACACCGGCGTCGCGCATCTTGGTGTAGTAGATATTAATCAGGTCCTGGTCCGATTCGGCAGCAGCCGGAAAGAAGGTGCTGCCCACCGTAAATAGGCCCCAGCGGTGATTCACCGCGACCTCCACGGATTCCGGGCTATGGGTAACGGCCATCCAGATCTCCGGGTGAGGTTTTTGGACCGGCTTGGGGAGCACCATCACCTCTGGGAAGCTGCTGAACTTGCCCTCGTAAGCCAGGCGCTCCTCAGTCCATGCCTTGACCGCGATATCCAGCCCTTCGACAAGGCGCTCCCGCGCTTCTGACATATCGACGCCGTAGACGTCGAACTCTCTCTTCTGGTAGCCTCGCCCAGCGCCTACGATCAACCGACCGTTGCTAATCACGTCGAGAGTGGCGAGGTCCTGCGCCATTCTTAAGGGCTGATGCCAAGGCACTATGGTGCAGGCCACGCCAATGTTGACCCGCTCCGTCTTGGCCGCGATAGCCGCCAACATGCTGTGCGGCGAGCTTATTACGCTGTGCTCGCTGAAGGCGTGTTCGGCAATCCACACCGAGTCGAACCCCAACTCCTCGGCGAGTACCGCTCCCCTCAGGATGTCGTCGTAAACTTCCTGGTCGGTGCGGCGCACCGGGTTAGGATTCACCTTGCTTTCATCGGCGTATTGCTCGTGAAGCTGTGGGCGCTGCCCTACAAAGAAACATCCAAATTTCATGGTTCGCTCCAACCTCGATTATCGGGTTGCCGCCCGTCTTGCTACGCTTTGGCAGGACTAACCGTACGGGCTAACCCGCCCGCACGCTCCGGCGCCGGCCTCACCCAAGACTAGCCAGCGCTTCAATTTGCGCATCCACGGTGGCCAGGTCCGGCAGCAACATTAGGATCAGCCCTTCCTCGTCAATGATGACCCCGGGGCGTCTTCCTTCAGCGGAGTTGGCCAGATAGCGTTCGTCCCCGGCCCTAGACATACCATAAGCCACGGCTATGGACCGGTCAGAGTCCTGCAGTATGGGGAAAGGAAGGCCTTCCCGCTTCACCCAATCCTGCGCAGCTTGTTGGTCCCGGTCGTTGACTCCAAAGACTTGAACATTCTTTTCCTGGAAGTCTGCATAGTTGTCGCGGTACCCGCGACTGTGGCGGGTTCAGTTACCGCCGCCCGGCGAGGAGAAGAACCAGAGCCAGACCTTCTTTCCTTTCAGGCCCGCCAGACTAACCTCGTTGCCTGCCTGGTCAACCGTGGTAAAATCCGGAGCCCTGTCACCTTTCTCTAGCACTCTAAATGTTCCTCCTTAAGCTATACCCGCGCAATCCGCGTGCCGCAGACTATACCCGCAGCCTCCTGGGAAGGCAACCATTTAGACTGGCGCGATGCTCTACCGCCTTTTAGTTGTGGACGCGTTTAGGCATCGCCCACCAGCGCCGCATCCGAAGGCCTACCCGGTCCTCTTGGCGGATACGTCGGGGGACGCGTCTTATTGCCGAAGCCCCGGCCCTGGCCGACTCTTAGGCCGCCTGAGTCACCTGGTCGAAAGCTTTCCCCATCAAACTAATGGTGTCGGCCTCCACATCGTTCCACCAGTGCAGCAGCGACCGGGTCAACGAGTCTACTGACTCATCCGACATGGCAGCCTCATAACGTTCGTGCAACGTAGGTTTCGGCTTCTCCGCTACGTCCTCATTGAGAGACCGAATTTTATCGGCGTCCGTGATGTCCGAGCCCAGCAACTCTAGACGCTTGGTGAAGTCCTCGTCTTCAGTCCCCTGGGCCTGGTAACCAAGCTCCTTAATTCGCCTGGCGAAGATGTGACCGTGACTGACTTCCCTTTCGCTGACCAAGGACAGGCAGTGTTTCAAGCCGGGATCCGTGGTTTTGTCGGCCCAGGCCTGTAGGTATATGCCAGCGCCGCCTTCTTGAAGCCGGATTTCATTCAGCAGATCGACGTATTCAGGTTTCTGAGTCATGTCTCACCCCTCAAAGGTTAGTTTGTGAGAATAAATGGTTATGGGCCTGGCCCTGTTGACCTAAGCTCGAAGTAACCGCCCGCTTTCTTTGGCTGCCGCCGGCCACAACGGCCCGGCGCCATACTCTTTGAACCCGGCCAGCCACGAGATCCCCTACAATATTGCATGGGAGCCGCTGTCAAGATACACGAGTTAGGGCGGTGAGGCAAGAGTGCAGGCTCTCCGGACCAACACCGCATCTCCTGACAATCCACCCGGAATTTGGCCACTCAGGAATGAGGCCACTGGGGTAAGGGTGCGCCGCGCCAATGGGTAACCGGCGCTTTCGCACCGGGAGCCACCTGCCCCTTTGTTGATGGACATACTTGCACAGGCCGGACCTAAACTTCGCAAGTCCTACCCTATGGCGGCAGAACACTGTGTCCCGGTTTTTGGTTTGCAGGCGCGAGGATGTCTTGGTTCCCTTGTCGACCGTCCCCTTCATAGGCTTGCTCGGGGACTTTGTTCAGAGGCTTGGTGGGGACGGCGGCGTGACTGCGATTGTGGAAATCGAGTTTCACCCGCGAAACTCCGGATGGCCAACGTCCCGACCCACTTCAAGCACAAAGGCAGACCGTAACCTCACCTAACGAGCCTGTCCCAAAAGTCTCCACTCACGATTTTGGGCGTAAGCAACCTGACGGGGTACTATTATTAACCGCCTAAATCAGTATTGAATGCGGCTCAATAACCCGTCATTCCCGCCAAGCTTCTCCCCGACCCCGATCGGGGACCGGGAATCCAGAAAGAACCCGTCATTCCCGCGAACGCGGGAATCCAGAATGATAGGATTCTGGAGGACTCAGCTTTACGAGCCAAGCTCCCAACGGGGTGTCCCATGGCTTTTCACGGGGATAATCTTCATGCATGGTGAGCGAAGCGGCGCCTTTGCCCGCGGAACCCTGCCCCATGTTACAATTTCTTGGTCTCAGTAACCCCGCTGACACCTTGCATACACCCGGGAAAGGGCTACTAAACTCCGTCCTTCCGAAGCTCATGCGATAAGAGGACCGCTGATGATTCAGACCAATAAGGCCGATGGCATTACCAAAGCGTTAGCTAAGTTTTCCGCCGAATTAACTTACGAGGATTTGCCGCCGGACGTGGTGGACTGGGCCAAGTATCTATGCTTGGATTTCGCCGGAGTCACGTTGAACGGCTCAACCACAGAATCGGCCAGAACAGTGGTCCAGGCAATTGAAAGCATCGGGAGGCCCGGACCCTCGTCCATAATAGGTACGCCCAGCCGCACGTTGCCCGAGTACGCCGCCATGGCCAACGGCATCGCTTTTCACAGCATCGAACTGGACGACGTCAACAACGAGGCTTCGCTGCACCCCGGAGTGGTGTCTTACCCGACAACGCTGGCTATGGCCGACTTGGCGCCGGTGAGCGGCAAGAGGTTTATCACTTCGGTTGTGACCGGATACGACATCATGGTGCGCCTGGGCCGCGCCCTGAACCCGTTGGAGCACTACGGCCGGGGCTTCCACCCCACGGCAACTTGCGGAGCCTTCGGCGCAGCGGCGGCGGCCGGCCATGTGCTGGGCCTGAATGGCGACTCACAAACCCACGCTCTGGGCATCGCCGGCAGCCAGACTTCCGGCAGTATGGAGTTTCTGGCCCAGGGAGCCTGGACCAAACGTTTCCATCCCGGTTGGGCGGCTCACAGCGGCATTTGGGCCGCGCTCTTGGCCCGCAGCGGCTTCGTGGGCCCATCAACTATCATAGAGGGCCGGGACGGGTTTCTTCAGGCGTACTCAGGAGACCCAGACCCGGACTCAGTGCTTCGCGACCTAGGAGATGAGTTTTTGATAACCAGGACGGGTATCAAACCCCACTCCTGCTGTCGCTATAAACAGGGCCCCATCGATTGCTTGTTGGACTTGAAGCATTCCTATGATATCCAACACCAAGACGTGGAAGAGGTGCGGGTAGGTGTGCTCAGTGCCGGATTTAAGCTTGTTGCATCTCCCGAGGAACATAAACGCAATCCAGCTTCGGTGGTGGACATGCAATTCAGCATGCCCTTCGGCGCAGCGGCGGCCTTGGTATTCGGCCGGGCTTCCCTAGCCGAATACGCCTTGGGTGTGCCGGAACGTCCTGAGATCAAGAATATTATGGACCGTACCCGATGCGTCATCGACCCGGAGCTGGAGGCTACGTTCCCCAGCCAGTTCCGCGCCTGGGCTGAGGTTGAAACCAAGGACGGACGCACACTGCGCGGCGATGTCGAGTATCCCAAGGGCGATCCGGAAAACCCCCTTACTTGGGACGAGATGAAAGGAAAATTCACCGGACTTACGTCAGAGCTGATCTCGCGGCAGAGGCAGCAGGAAATAATCTCCAGCATAGAGTCCCTGGAATCCATAGCAGACATGCGGGAACTGGCGACACTGCTGGCCGCGGAGTAACTTCCGGTCAAATCGCAGTTTTGACACCAGCAATATTGATGCGCTTCAGGAGCATCTAGTTTCCCTGAGCTGGCTTGGCCTTTATCTAGACTACTGGCTGGGCAAGAACCGCGGGCGCTACTTTTCTTTTGAGCCACCGGCCATCGGACGTGCTGCCGGTGAGCTTACCGTCCTCCACAATGACTTTGCCCCTCAAGATGGTCATTACTGGGTAACCTTGGCATTCAAAGCCTTCCCAGATGGAGTAGTCCGAGTCGGAGTGCAGGTCGTCCAGAGTCAGCTTCTTCCGTAGCTCGGGATCGAACACGACTATGTCCGCGTCGCTGCCGACGGCGATAGTGCCCTTTTGGGGGTACATCCCTAGAATCTTAGCGGCGTTGGTCGACGTTATGGCCGCGAAGCGCTCCAGAGAGATGCGCCCGGTGGACACTAGCTTGGTGTAAGTCACGGGCAGACGCGTCTCGATACCGTTATGTCCGCCGCACACCGTATCTATGGTTGTTCCCGATAGCTTGACGTCCTTGTACGTGGTGTAATCGTCGGTCGCGGTGGTGCACATAGGGCCGTCCACCAGACCTTGTTGCAAAGCATCGCGGTCGTCGGGGTACTTGATTGCCGGGTAGGTATGGATCACGGTGCCGCCGGGTTTCATGTAATCCTCGCAGGTAAACTCCAGATAATTGTGCAGTGCTTCACCGTACACGGGGAGTTGCCTGTTGCGAGCTTCAGCGACAGCGGCCACCCCCTCCTTGGCGGTGGTGTGAACGAAATAGATTCCGGTTTCAGTATGCTCCGCCAAGCGTATAATCTTGCGGAAGGCTATGTCTTCGGAGATATTGTTGTGGACCAGATGCAGGTTATAGCCCTGGTCCCTCCCCTCTCTCCTGAGCTTCTGCTCCATGTAGGTAACAATGTCGTCCTCTTCGGCGTGAACCGCCATAATGCCGCCGTTCTTGGCGACCTCCTGAAAGATCTCCCATAAGTGACCGTAAGGGCAGCGAGCCAGGAAAGTAGTGAATATCTTGAAGCTCCCGATGCCCGACTGGATCGCTTCGCCGATTCCCTCGATCATCTGCGGAGCTACGGCGCCAGCCAATATGAAGTGAAAAGTGTAGTCCGTGTAGGAGTGCCCATCAAAGGCGGTCCGCCGTTGTTCCACCTGGTTGGTAATAGGCTCGGACGAGGGGGCGTCGCCGGGGCTCAAGGGGAGACTGCCTGCGAAGTCGACGAAAGTAGTGACTCCCCCAAAGGCAGCGGCGCGGCTGGCTGCTTCCGGCGGCTGGGTGAAAACCTCGGGCCGCCCCGCCCAAGTTTCGGGCACCGGAATCCCAATGTGGCTATGGGGCTCTATTCCTCCAGGCAACACAAGCTTGCCCGTTGCGTCAATGACCCTGGCGGCGTCCACGTCTAGATTGCCCGGTGATGCAAGGGCGGCTATCAGGTCTCCCTGAATACCCACGTCCATTTCCCTAACACCCTCTTGCGTAACCACCTGACCACCACGGATGATCAAATCCAGCATGTCTTTCCTCCAATTTGGCGATTTGCGCCATTCTCGTGTGAGAGCCGGATTAACGCCGCCACTTGACGATCAGGAGCAAAGCTAGAAAACGCGCCGTGGACCTCTGTAGGGGGCATGGGCTGCACTCCCACAGACTGGTGGCGGCGACAAGTCAAGTGGTGATTGATTGCGACGCACGGCGAGCCTCGTGGCGCCGCGTCCAGTGAATTTGTCCCTCGGCCAGTATCCTTGGAATTAACCTATCCTCACCAGGAAATCTGGGATTGGCATCTATCCACGTGGAGACAATCCCCAGCCACCGGCGACTGGTTTATCGGTTACCGGGTCCTGGATTGGATGCTGGCGCCGGAAAGCTTTGGGGAATCCCTCGCCTCCCCCGGAGACTGCCTGACGGCCTGACTCCTTCGATGCTAGTGTCGATTGCCAACTCCCTGCGCTCTTCTCCTTGCGGCAAGACGAAGAAGTTAACTGTGGCCAACCAAGGAAATTCAGTCAGGCACAGAAACGCCCAACGTGGCGGGAATCCAGTCACTCAGCAGCTCGTCCAGCTCGTCCCGGCACTCCACCAACCCATGCTCTGCTTCCTCGTACAGCACCAGTTGCTTGGGTTCTTTGGCCATCCTATATATTTGCTCGCCGTTGATGTAGGGCAGCCGGGAGTCGGCTTTGCCGTGGACCACCAGTAGAGATTTTGGCGATAGCCTGCCGGCCAACTGGGCGCCGTGGGTCTGAGGAGCCAGAGACGCTACGCCTTTAACGTGGTCGCTGGCCGCGCCCGCTGCGATGACGACCGCCCCGCCGAAAGAGTGTCCCACCAGGACCACCGGCTCATGGCTTGTACCCTTGAGATAAGCTACCCCGGCCAACACGTCCATCACACACTCTCCCAGAACGTTGGGCTGGCGATAGTCCAAGCGCAGGGAGGTAATGCCCCGTTCCCGAAAAGTCTCGGCTAGCCTGGAGTAAGTCCCCTCTCCGGGGCCCCCAAAGCCCCCCCTGGCGCCGCAGACCCAGACGACCCCATGTTTCGAACCGCTGGCCCGGTGCATGATGGCCTTTAGTTCGCCGTTTGGGGTCCGGAAGGTTAAGCGTTGGCCCGGACCTTTATGACGCTCGCGCGGAGCCTGGGTTTGTTCCGGGGGACCCGCCGCCGCATCGTCTCGGGTCTGATCCTCTGGCGTCGCCATGAAGCCACCTCCGGTTAGGTTAAAGGCAGGGTGTCCCGGTCGCGGTAAGACACGACCAGCGTCCCGGCGTCCGGTCAGTGTTAATAAAGACGTCAGCTAATGGAGGAAAGGAGTGATCTCCGAAATAAAGTCCTGAGGATTGTCCTCAAAAACCATGTGCCCGGCCTGCTGGACTTCCACCAGCTTCCCTTGGGAGAGGGTCTCCACCATTTGTTTGGCCACATCCACACCCAACAAGTCCGTTTCGGCTCCTCGTACGATGAGCGTAGGACAGGTGATTTTACCCAGGGAGGGCCATAAGTCTACCGAGGGCGCGCCGGTGTTCCCGCGGCGTTGTTCCCGTACGGCGGGGTCGTAGCGCCACCCAACGCGGCCTCCGGGCAGCTCTTTGGTGGCATAGGTCAAGCGCCGGCGCAACACGGCGTCGGCAGCGAAACGATTTTGCTTCTCCATGTAGGCCACAGCGCTCTCAAAGGAGTCAAACTCCTCGGGGACCTCGCTGATTTCGCGGGTTATACGTTCATTACCCGCGGGGTCGACTACGGGGCCGATGTCGACGATTACCAGCTTCTCCACCCGTTCCGGGTAAAGTCCGGTGAACGCCATACTGTTGCGGCCACCCATGGAATGGCCCACCAGCAGGAAAGAATCCAGGCCCAGGGCATCGCAGAAGGCCGCCAGGTCGGCCCCAAAGGCGCCGGTTGAGTAGTCTCCGCCGGGCGCCCAATCGCTATCGCCCCGGCCTCTTTGGTCCAAAGCCAAGACGTGAAAGTCCTGGCACAAAGCGGTGGATACGTCATCCCAGGAATGGGCATGCCCCCGCAGGCCGTGGAGAAGGACCAGCGGCGGCTGACCGGCCGTGCCCCAATCCAGGTAATGCAAGTTCAAGCCATTGGCGGAAACCGTCTTGTCTTGGGGTTTGACCTGGGTAGTCATTACTTGCCCTCCAAGCACTTGTTTTAGTGAAGTGTCGAACTGGTGGCGACAGTGTAGCACACGCCGGTGGTTGACCCCAGTCAAACCAGGCGGGCCGGCGCGGCCGCAATGCAGAGCCTGTCTCATAAAGCTGAGTCCTCCAGCATCCTACCTTTCTGGATTCCCGCTTTCGCGGGAATGACGGGTTATTGAGTCTGGATTACCGATCCCCGATCGGGGTCGGGGACAAGCTTCGCGGGAATGACGGGTTATTGAGCCGCATTCAATACTGGTTTAGGCGGTCAATAATAGTAACCCATCAGGTTGCGTCCACCCGAAATCGTGACTGGAGACTTCTGAGACGGGCTCAATGCAGCCGTCTAATCCAAGACCTCGCGGGCAATATTTTCCAACTCGCGCAACGAATCCGGTCCGTCGGTGTTGTCAAGCCAGATGGTAACCCGGTCGGCGCCGGCCTCCTCCAGGTCCTTAATCGCCTCGCGATCTCGATAATAGCCAGAGGCGCCGAAAGCCATGATTTGAATCTTATCGGGGTCCCGTCCGGCTTGCCCTGCGAGCTCATTGAGCGTCTCCCGGCCCTGCTTAATCTGTTTCACGTTGGCGCGTATGGGCATCCAGCCATCGCCCCACTCCACCACGCGTTTCAGCACGTTCCGGGCATTGCCGCCTAGCAAAATCGGTGGATGCGGGTCTTGGGCAGGCTTGGGGAACGACCGGACGGCCGGGAAATCGTAGTAAGCCCCATGGTATTCTGCCTCGTCCTGGGTCCACAGCTGTTTCATAGCCAGAACAGCGTCCTTGGTCTGGGTCCAGCGATGAGGGAAGTTTCCTCCCATGATTTCGGTCTCCTCCCTGAGCCAACCGGCGCCGATGCCAAAGATAACCCGGCCATCGGAATAGTGGTCTAGTGTGGCGACCTCCTTGGCCAAAAGCAACGGGTTGCGCTCCGGCACCAGGCAAATGCCAGTGCCAAGCTTGATGGTGCTTGTGACCGCTGAAGCTCGGGCCAACGCCACAAAGGGGTCCACGATGCGGCCATAAACATCTGGTATGCTCCCGTCTGATGAGCCGGGAAACGGGGACGTCGTTTGAATCGGTACGATAGGGTGTTCGGGCACCCAAAAGGACTCGAAACCCAGTTCTTCGGCCCTCTTGGCCAACACCGCGGGATCTGTAGAAGTGTCGCTCTCGAAAACAAATATGCCTATGTCCATAATCTCCTCTCAAACGATGGCTTGCCAGTCAAGTTTGTGGCAAGAATTATCCCGATGGTCCCGAACTACTGGTAAGAAGCAAGTCCAAGTTTGATCAACGTCTTATGATGAGCAGCGAGAAGTAGTCGAAGTCTTCTTCGGACAGTTGATGGATGTTTTGCACGACTTCTTCACTCTGAGTGGTGGCCCGCCGAACGTAGAAAGCTTTTCCGGCCAGACCCAGTTTCTCCAAGTTGGCCAAAGCGTTCAGCAGAGCACGGTTCACTTCCATGAGCACGATGGTGTCGTATTTGGTTATGGCCTCGCGCAGGTCGTCGATGCCGTACACACCGGGCAGGATCGCCAAACGCTGGCCATGGGTGGCAAGAGGCACGCCGGCGCTGGCGGCTGCGGCCATGATGGAAGACACACCGGGAACCACTTCAATCGCCAAGTCCGGAACAACCTCATGGACGCTGGCCAACAAGTGGGAAAACTCACTATATAGCATAGGGTCGCCCTCAGTGACGAAGGCAACGTCCCGGCCCTCGGCCAGGTGGGCGCAGATGTTGGCCGCCCCGTCCCGCCAGGTCTGCTCGCTTACCGGGGTGTCATCCGAAGGGATGGTTATACCGACGAAGTCCGGCTTGGCTTCATCCAAAATGTTTCGCACCACGCTTAAGGCGTAGCTTTCCCGGCCATCATCCAGTTGGGTGTAGGAAATAACCCCCACACGCCGCAGGATTCGATGCGCCTTGAGTGTCAACAGCTCCGGGTCACCCGGGCCTACACCCACGCCATAAAGGCGGCCACTTGTAATTTCTGACTGCTGTTCCATCGCCGCGTGCCCCCTGACACTCTTCTCCCTTAGTGAGCGTACCACGACTCGATAAGGCTAACCTGCCGTCATGGCATACCGGTGGTTAACGCCGTTAGATGAGGGTTTCCAGGGATATCCCACATCGTTTATGCAATATGGGGAATCTTTTTCCAAATATACGAAGCGTTCTGCTCTGGAAGTCTGCCGTCTTGACAGGTCCACGTTCATGCAGGACTAGAAACGTCAACAAACGCGGAGAAGCTGGAATATCGAACTCAGACTTTGCCTGGATGGAATCCCCTCCCGCTTGCAACTGCTCAAGCAGCTCCCCAATGCTCCGGATGCGACTTTTCATCTCGACCACAAACCACCTCGGAGTGTCCCCGGCCAATAACAATATGAAGTCCGGCCGGCGCTCGGTGGGTGAGAATGATCCGCACACGTCACAATCAACCGCTATGATGTCTGGCCGCAGGTTTTGGGTAACGACATTACCCCGAAAATGGAACGGCCACCCGGGCTCCCGAAGCCCCTTTGCGCCTTCTCTTCTTCTGGAACGCGAGCCCCTCTTCATTGTAGATGCGCTCTGTGCGCTCGTGATTGATCACCAGGCCTTCTCTTTTCAGCATGATGTGCAACCCGGGACTGCCAAAACGCTTCCCCTACCCTGCCAGCTCACGCTTTCCCCGGCGCAGAGCATCATCATTACCTTGCTTCGACCTGTACCGGCAGACCCAGACACCCGTTAGCAGACAAGCCCTCCTTATATTTCCCATTTTACCGGAGGACTCTCCTTGCCGCCGCTACTGTTTTCGGGGGTAAGGTCAATGGTCCAATACTGTGGTTACCTACTGCACCACCATGTTGATCAGGCGGCCTGGTACATACACGGTCTTGTTGACCGATTTGCCCTGGGTGAATGACATGACTCTAGGACTGGTCAGGGCTAATTCCTGGGCCTCGGCTTCCTCTATGCCCGCCGGCACCTCCAGCTTGTCCCGCACTTTGCCGTTGACTTGCACCACCAAGGTCATCATTTCCTCGGCTGCCAAGTCCTCGTCCCAGCTGGGGAATCGCTGCTGATGGATGCTATAACGGTGTCCCGTTAGCTCCCACAGCTCTTCGGAGATATGGGGAGCAAGGGGGGACAGCATCAGCAAAAACTTTTCCACGCACTCCCGCCAGGTGGTCGAGTCGATGCTGGATTCCGCCCAGACGTGATTTAGGTGGTTGGAAAGCTTCATCAACGCAGCGATAGCGGTATTGAACTTGAACCTTTCCAGGTCTGCGTGGCACTTGCGAATGGTCTGATGAAGAAGGCGGCGAGAGTCTCGGACCGCCTGTTCATCGTCTGGGGACGCATCCATCTCAGCGGGGTCGCGCACTAACATGTCCCACAGCCGGTTTAGCCAGCGGGCCATGCCGTTCATGCCCACTTCGCTCCACGGGCCTCCCTGGTCCCAAGGGCCGATAAACATTAGGAAGCAACGCACGGCGTCGGCCCCCAAATGCTGGACAACCAAATCGGGGTTTACCACGTTGCCCCGGCTTTTGCTCATCTTCTCGTGGTCTTCTCCCAGAATCACTCCCTGGTTGAACAGGCGCCGGAAGGGCTCGTCGAAGTCGACCAATTCCATGTCGTGAAGCGCCTTGATAAAGAAACGCGAATACAATAAGTGCATGACCGCGTGCTCGGCGCCGCCGGTGTATTGGTCCACGGGCAGCCACTGCTGGGCTGCTCCGGGCTCCACGGGCCCCCGGTCATAGTCTGGGCCCAAGTAACGCATCATGTACCAGGACGAGTCCATGAAGGTGTCCATGGTGTCGGTTTCGCGCCTAGCCGAAGCCCCGCATCGGGGACAGGTGGTGTTGACGAATTCCGAATTGGAAGACAAGGGCGATTCGCCGGTGGGCTTGAATTCGGCGTCTGGGGGCAACAGCACCGGAAGGTCCTCTTCGGGCACTGGAACGATGCCGCACTCATCGCAATACACAATGGGGATGGGTGTGCCCCAATAACGCTGACGCGATATGAGCCAGTCACGTATCCGGTAGGAAATGGTGCGCCGTCCCCAACCTTTCCGTTCGATGTCGTCGGCAATGGCCTCCTTGCCTTCCAGGCTGGTCAAACCCTCATAACGGCCCGAGTTGGTCATAAACCCGTCGTCAAGATAGGCCTCGGTGAGCTCGCTGCCGTCCCAGGACAACGGCGCTACGACGATGCGAATGGGAAGCTTATATTTGGTGGCGAACACAAAGTCTCTAGCGTCGTGAGCCGGCACTCCCATAACCGCGCCTGTGCCGTAGGTCATAAGCACGTAGTCGCCGATGAATATGGGCGCCCGCTCCCCGTTGAGCCGGTTTACGGCGTAGGAGCCCAGGAAGACTCCGGTCTTCTCAGTTTCAGTGGACATACGGTCGATTTCGGATGTCTGACGGGCTTTGTTGATGTAGGACTCCACGTCGGCTCGGCGGTCGGCGGTCGTCAACTGGGGAACCAGGGGATGCTCCGGGGCCAACACTAGGAAAGTCACACCAAAAATGGTGTCTATCCGAGTGGTGAAAGTACGAATCTCTTTCTCATCCAGACCCTGCTCCGAGATGTCGAAGCTGATATCCACCCCCTCACTTCCGCCTATCCAGTTAGTCTGCATGGTAAGAATTTTGTCCGGCCAGTCGGCCAATCCACCGAAGTCCAACAGCCGTTCCGCATAGTCGGTAATGCGAAAGAACCACTGTTCCAGATTGCGGCGGGTAATTTCCGTATTGCATCGCTCGCATGAGCCGTTGACCACTTGCTCGTTGGCCAGCACTGTTTGACAGGAAGGGCACCAAACCACTGGGGCTTCGTTTCGATAGGCTAAATCGCGTTCGAACAATTTCAAGAAGAACCACTGATTCCAGCGATAATACTCAGGAGAACAAGTGATGATCTCGCGGTCCCAATCGTAAATGGCTCCCATAGAGCGAAGCTGGCGGCGCATATTCTGGATGTTGTCCATTGTCCAAGTGAAGGGGTGAATGCCCCGGCTAATGGCCGCATTCTCCGCTGGGAGTCCAAAAGCGTCGAAACCGATGGGGTGGAGCACGTTGTACCCTTGCATACGCCGGAAACGGGCGTGGCAGTCGGCAGGGGCCATGGCGTACCAGTGTCCGATGTGCAGGTCCCCTGATGGGTAAGGGTACATGGTCAATTCGTACCATTTGGGGCTCGAGTCCTCGTCGTTGACCCGGTACAGGCCGTCCTGAGCCCACCGCTCCTGCCATTTACGGTCTATCGCCACCGCGTCAAAGCGCAATGCCACTTGCCTTGGGCTGGTCGTCATGTGGAGTCACCTCGATCAAGCTGGGCCTGTGCAATATATTAACGCCAATATATTAGCCCCAGTATATTAGCCCTCGTATATTAGCATAGAAGCGGCAAAACCCTCGCAGCAGACAGTCCTACCAGGGTCATTCAAAAGTAGCTAGACGAGGTACTCTTCACCGTCACCGTCATCCCGGCGAATGCCGGGGCGCAGAAAAGCGAGTCCACCTCGACTCTCGCTTCCCCGGAAGTCTCTGGATGCCGACTTTCGCCGGTATGACGGGGGTGTAAGCCGACAATTTCCGATAACTAAATGACACTTACAGTCTTACGTCAACGCTCGACTCTACTGAAAACCAGCTGAATTGGCTCTGCGCCAGCACCCAGGGCCTTTTCATTTTTCCGTCATTCCCACCTTATGTCATTCCCGACTTCAGTCATTCCCGCCTTCCGTGAGTCCCACCTTCCGTGAGTCCCGCCTCCCGTCATTCCCACCTCCCGTCTTTCACTCGCTTCCGTCATTCCCACCCTCGGTCATTCCCGCCTTCCGTCATCCCCACTTTCCGTCTTTCCCGCCTTCCGTCATTCCCACCCTCGGTCATTCCCGCCTTCCGTCATCCCCACTTTCCATCTTTCCCGCGAAAGCGGGAATCCACTACGTCCTGCCATATGACTGACAAATTCCCGGCGGCAAGGCTGTATGGATTCCCGCTCCCCGGTCGGGGTCGGGGACAACCTTCTCGGGAATGACGGGAACCATGCGAGCCAATCCAGAAAGTGAAAAGGCCCTGCGCCAGCACCCCATTTCATTGACACGGCCTTCCCTAATACCTAGAATCCGCGTATCCCAACTTAGAGATTGCTTTGGTGTGATAGGTAGAGAGGGCTATTATTCGGCCCCAGTTGCGGCAAAACCCTCTTCGCTAGGCGCTACAGTCCTCCACGCGGGCCTCCTCAGGACGGCAACGTCACCGGCAACTTCATGGGATGGAATGGCGTTAGCCGAGCCTGGCGCCTGAATGCGAGTTGCCGATGGGCTTCCTCGTCTCCCCGCTGCTCCCCCCCTGCGGCCCGACTTCTCGCTGACTCGGCCACTGAAACGGCAGTCCTTATTCAGACGCATGTACGGATGGGCCACTGACGAAATGCCAGGTGTCAAGGACCAGTCTTCGACGGAACGTACCCTGAGCCATTGGCCCTGGCTCGGGATAAGTCTGTATCGCCTATGTGTTGAGCCGCGTTCAGAGCCCTCCTCAGGTCTGGCTCCCACTTTCGGCAGCGAGACCCACCGCAGGGAAGGGCAATGAACCAGGGAGGCCAGCAAAGACCCCGAGAGTTGGTCATTCGGCAGTCCCGGCTTCGGGACGTGCAGCCCAGCACCTCGAGGGCGGCGCCTCCCCGGCGTCCTCACCGCATGCGCAGCTCTCCCTACATCCTGCTGTTCAGCTACGTCTTGCTCATGGGTTTGGGTGGACTGTTGCTGGCGCTGCCGGTTTCAAATCATGCAGAAGGCTTCACCTCCCCGGTAATCTCCTTTTTCACCGCCATTTCCGCCGCCACCGTCACCGGACACACTGTAGTAAACAGTTCCACCTACTGGAGTGGCTTTGGGCAGCTGATCCTCTTCGTCTTGATGATAGTGGGCGGCCTAGGGTTCATGGTGGTGAGCACCTTCTTGCTACTGATCATCGGCCAGCGTTCTACCTTGCAAGAACGCCTGCTGACCAGAGGGCTGATGCGGGATACGGTGGGAGTGGACCAGATGGAGGGGCTCAGGCGCATTGGCCGCAATGTGGTGCTTTGGGTTTTCTTCCTCTACGGGGTAGGGACTTTGGTCATCTTTTCGCAGATACGCGGCCTGGACGGGACAAGCTTAGGGACTTCCTTGTGGTACTCCCTCTTCCTCTCAGTATCGTCCTTCAACAATGCGGGCCTCAACATCATCCCGGAGACTGCAGCCGGCGGCAGCCTCGCCAGGTTCGCCACGAACCATACGTTGCTGCTATTCACCTCGGCCCTAATGATCCTGGGTGGAGTAGGCTGGACCGTACTGCTGGACATATATCGAGGCCGGCGCTTCGCCCGTTTCAGCCTAGATACTAAGCTGGTGGTGGTTACCAGCTTGTTATTATGGGGCCTGGGCATAGGAGTCCTGATAGTGGCCGAGTTCTCCAACACCAACACCCTGGGCGGGTTAAGCTGGTTGGACAAATCGGTCAACGCTGTGTTTCAGTCGGTGAGCGGGAGAACGGCAGGCTTCGCGACCATCGACTTCGGCCAAGTTGACGACGTCACAAAAATGACCTACTCCTGGCTGATGTTCGTCGGCGGCGCAGCCGGATCAGTTGCGGGGGGCATCAAGGTCGTCACCTTCGCCGTCATCGTTGCCGCGGTGGTCTCTTCCCTTCGAGGGCGGTCCGGGGCCGAAGCGTTTGGCCGGGAGATACCCGTATCCCAGCTATACCGTGCGTTGACCGTTGCCATACTGGGCTTGGGAATAATCTCCGTCCTAATGCCTATTCTGAACTCTACCGAGTCGGGAGTCCCATTCGTCAATCTTATGTTTGACACGGTGTCCGCCCTTGGCACCACCGGCGCGTCCACTGGAATAGTTCCGGGCCTTAGCTTGGCCGGAAAATGTTTGTTCATGCTGGCGATGTTTATCGGCCGGGTGGGCCCAGTGGTTTTGGCTCTGGCCTTGGCGCCCCGAGAGGAGCCCTCGGTGTACCGCTTCGCCCAGGAAAGAGTTAAAATAGGCTAACAGCCGCTGGGATACGGACCTGATACGGGACGGATACGGAACGGTTAGCTTGACAGTGGGCGCGGCCAATACCGGCTAAAGATAGGGGAGGAGAGTCATGAAGAAGCAGGTGTGCGTGATAGGCGCCGGGCGGTTTGGCGCCGCCGTGGCCCAAGAGCTATACCAATCGGGTCACGACGTGATGGCTATCGACACCGATGAAGCTAAAATCCAGGACCTACTGGGACAGGTGACCTACGCGGTGCGGGCGGACGCTTCCAACGAATCGGTGCTAAAAGAGCTTGATGTCGCCGACTTCGACGTGGCGGTAGTTGCTTTAGGAAATGACAACGTCCAGGAAAGCATTCTTATTACCGTTTTGCTCAAGAGCCTTGGCGTCCCCTTTGTCATCTGCCGCGCCACTAACGAACTGCACGGCGGCGCCCTGGAGCGATTGGGCGCCGACAGGGTGGTCTTCCCGGAAATGGAGTCTGCCCGGCGGATTGCCCACGTCGGGTTCACCTCGGGAGTCATCGATTACATGCCCATAGTACCCAACTTTGGAATCTGCAAGATGCGCCTGCCGGAGCAAATGTACGGCCGGACCCTGGAAGAAGTAGGCCTGGGAGGCTCCGGAGACAAACACGGCGTTTCTGTGTTGGCAATTCGACGAGGCCGCACCTCATTTCTCCATCCGGCTAAGGACGAGGAAATCAAGCCGGGAGACGTGCTCGTCGTAGCGGGGGACAACCAGCACATCGGACAACTTTACGACCAAGCGTTAGAGTTGCCGCCTCCAGTAGCGGCTAAGAACGGAGACCGGCGGCAGGCAGGCGGCAGGGGGTCACGTTAAGACCAATGGCGCCGCGCGCCATATATGCTCAGCGGCCGGACGGTAGCCCTGTGTCTACGTCATTTCGCATGAGGCCAGCGGCCGGCGTCGCGACCCATGCGCCAAGTAGCCCCTTTTTTACCGGATCATGTCACTTTTCCCTGTTGAACTGTGTGGACGCTATACATATAATCATCCACTAAAGCTCACACACGGTATGAACCGCGCTGGCCTGCGGGTAAAGGCTTGTATTCCGGGCCGGTCTAGAGAGGCGGTCGCCACGACATGCGAATAGACGCCAAGCGTATCCTGGTTCCCGTCGACGGTAGCGAGATGAGCGAACGCACGTTTCGTTGGGCCTGCGGGACGGCGAAGGAATCAAAGGCGGAACTCTACGCCATTTACGTGATCGAGGTGCCGCTGGACCTGCCTTTAGAGGCAGAGATGACCGAAGACATTGACAGGGGCGAAAAGCTTTTGACCCGGATCGAGTCCATAGGGGCTCACGAAAAATACAAGACCGTGCAAGCCAAGTACATGCGGGCGCGGCACGCCGGCTCCGCGATTGTGCTGGAAACTCAAGACCGGGACATGGACTTGGTGATAGTGGGCATTCCCTATAAACGGCAATTCGGCGCCTGCGACATGGGGTCAACCGCCGGCTACATATTTCAACACGCCTCCTGCCAGATAATATTGTGGCGGGATAGTGCCTCCTCCCCCGACTCTTCCAGGGGTTGAGAATTCAGCCGAATCTGCGATTCCGTCCGGCTCCCCGCATCGGACCGCTATATGAAGTCGAAAGGGCAGGCCTTGTGGATTCACTCCCGGCAGGTCGATTGGACCGGGTCGTCATGTTCGGCCATGGCCGTATGGGGCTTGCGGTAAGCCGCTCTCAAAGGAGTGTCGCCCAGGACGTTCAGGCTGGAGGTATGCTGGGCTAATGAAGGTGCTAATCCTGGGATGTAACGAGTTGACCGCCAATTTGGTCCCAGCCATGGCCCAGTACAACCACAAAATCACTGTGCTGTCCCCAGACATGGACCGCTTGGAGCAGCTTATCTCCGAGCCCAACGTGGAGGTGATTTTCACCGCCGAACCACTAATGCAAGACTACTTGCTGCAGGGCGGTATCAGCGCCTCAGATGCGTTCCTGGCTCTTTCCGGGGACGATCATCAGAACGCCCTGGCCGCTCAAATAGCCCGACACATCTTCAACGTGCCCCGCGTAATCTGCTACCTTGTTAACCCGCAATTACAGGTTTTCTACACCGGATTGGGATTGGACGTGATCGGTTCCTCTTTCGGTTTGCTCCAAGATATTCGCCAGTCCATGGAGAGGTGAGACGGAGATCGGATGTATATCGTGATCGTGGGCTGTAGCGAGATCGGCTACCATCTCACCAAAGTCTTTCTGGCGTCACGCCACGAGGTGGTAGTGGTGGAAAAGAATCATGACCGTTGCCGGCTTTTGTCCGGCGAATCGGGTATAGTGACCGTACATGGGGACGGCTCCGACGAACGAACTCTAAGACAGGCTGGCGTTAGCAGGGCCGACATAGTGATCACAGTCACAGGCCGCGACGAGACAAACCTGGTTATTTGCCAGATGGCCAAGGGAATCTTCCGAGCGCCTTTTACCATGGCCCTGATCAAAGACCCAAAGAATGAGCCCATCTTCCACGTCCTCGGCGTGGACGTAGTCGTCAACGCCACCCACCAAATTTTGGCCAGCTTCGAGGAGGCCGTACCCGGCAGGCCATTGATTCACTTGATGGACCTCCGCATTCCGGGTATGGAACTGGTAAGTGTCTCACTACCGGACGATGCCGCGGTAGTGGGGAAACGTCTGGGGGACGTCGAGCTGCCTCCTCACTGCTTTGTGTCCCTGGTCGTGAAAAAAGGCGGAGCCGAGATTCCTAATGAGGGATTGGTGTTGGAAGTAAACGACGAACTGGTGGCCGTGACCCGGACCGGTCAGGAGCAAGTTTTGTACGACATTCTCACAGGTATGCAGTAATGGCTGGACGACTGGCGTTCTTTGGGCCTGAGGGCACGTATACCGAAGAGGCGGCTCGGTTGTACGATCCCCATGCAGAGCTTCAAGCCTTCACCACCATTGCCGGAGTAGGCCAGGCTGTAATATCCCAACTGACCGAAATGGGGGTCGTGCCCATAGAAAACAGCCTGGAGGGCTCGGTCACTTTTACTTTAGACCTCTTAATCCGTGAGCCGGAGTTGTCAATTTTTCAGGAGGTGGTCCTACCCATAAACCACTGTCTGATGGCTAAACCGGGCACGTCGATGGCTGACATCCAGATAGTGTATTCTCACCCCCAGTCGCTGGCCCAATGCCGAGAATTCCTCGAGCGGTGCTTTCCCAACACCCAGCAGATGGCTTCCCTAAGCAATGCCGCAGCCGTTGCCGACATGAAAGAAAGCCCAGCTCCGGCGGCGGCAATAGGTCCCAGGCGTGCGGCAGAGATCTACCAGGTGGAGATAATCGGCCAGAATATTCAAGATGCGGCCAATAACGTTACCCGGTTTGCAGTCCTTGCCCGGCAAGACCACTCACCCACCGGGGACGATAAGACGTCGATATGCTTTTCATTCGCCCGGGACGCTCCCGGCATGCTGTATGAAATCTTGGGGGAGTTCGCCCAACGAAACATCAACTTGGTGAAGGTGGAATCTCGGCCCAGCAAGCAGACTCTGGGACATTACATCTTCCTAATTGATTGCATGGGTCACCGCCAGGACCCTGCGGTAGGGGAGACACTCGAGGCGCTTCGCAGCTCGGTTTATACGTTCAAGGTTCTAGGGTCTTATCCACGTTGGATCGAGGTGATTAAATAGCGCTGGCCCTCCCCGGAACAGCCGCTAATTCATCAGCACCCATCAACTACACCACGTCCATTAGCGGCGCAACCACTCCAGGAAAGGCCAGCAGGTACAGGTTCTGCTGAGAATCGGGGACCTCCATCACCACATACACCGTAATCACCACACCGGAGGCGCCCCTTGGCCGGTTGCAGAACCCGCTAACCCCTATGTTATGGAATTCTAGATCAGACCTCTCGGCTCCCTAACCCCGAGGGCGTACGCTCAGCCTCGGCCATCGGGATTGCTTTGTAATAAGGACGTCATTTTGGACTGCCAGAGCTTGATATTGATTTTCAGAGTTTGATGTAATCCTTAAACATATATTATGTTATTTTTATATCTTACCCAATATTAGCCGTTATGTGAATGACGTGTCAATAGATTAAGCGCACTTTTTTTCTTATGTCAACGAACAAACCGCCGAGCTTTCGCGTGCCGGTCCGGCTTGGGTTTGCCGCTAGGCGGAGATAGGCCGGCCGGTCATGCCATTACTCCACCCTGTAAATCGACACCCCTTCGTTTTGGAACACCAGTTGTATCCGGCCGATCTCTGCCAAGTCCGAAAACTTCTGCAAGCTTGACGGAGTGTAGAGAATCCTTTCCAAGTCGCCCACTACAATGTATTTAACGTCGTATTGTTGCAGCAGTTCCTCAGTCCTGATTAGGTCGGTCGTGTTGTACATCTCACGCACCCTCTCGACCCGGTTCAGGACTTCGGACCTGTAAGCCATTCGCTGTTGAATCTGATGCCACGGCCAACCCAGCACGGTGGGCAGGCCAGTGTAGCTGGCAATGCGCGCCCCCCAACGGTACTGGTCGGTATGGGCTTCGAGCACTACCGGGGAGCCACGGACGTTATCTTGCAACCATCCGATAGCCTCCAGGTCCCACTTCAGTTCAAATGGTTGGGAGTTCTCGAAGTGGACGGCTTGGCTCATGTAAGCGCTGCCGTCCAAGGTGACGGGCAGGTCGTTGAAGCGTTGGTCTATCCGCGCCCGGGAGCCCAACGCGGTGTAAATGAGGCTGGAGCCAATGAGGAATAACAACACCCCCACCCAGAGCCCCTTGACCCACTTCAACCGCCCACGTAGCGACCCATTCTTACCCAGGCGCCACAACATGTACGCCGACGCCACGCTAAGCAGCACCCACACTTCAAGATAATACTTGAAGAGGGTGTTCATGCGGCCGATGTCTTCTTGCACCCGAACGAGGTCCACGCCAATGGCCACGCTCAGACCAGTGGCCAGCAAAACTAACGGGACAGATTCGAAAGGCCTGTTTGCACCGCGAGAAGCCAAGACTTGAAAGGCCAACGTCAGGGTGAGCATCAGATACACCAACAAGACCACCGCAGTCCAATACCCCGTCACCGCTAGCAGTATGGTCGCCACTAATCCAAGCCCCAGCAGTCCCCTGAGCCTGGAGAGGCTGTAACTGGACAGTGTCGACCCATGGTCCGGCGCAAACCGCGGGAACGCGCCGCGCACCACTGCCAGCAGTGTCGTCCTGGCGCTGTAGACCAAGAAGGTGGCAATGATAAAAAGGAACAGCCCATGGATGCCCAGGAATAGCTCCACGGGCGTCCGCCACTTGGAGGGCACCAACCCGCTGTTGAACACCTCATAACTCTGGTGGAAGGGTAAGAAAGCCAGCAGGCTTAGCGCCGCCATCCCGGTAGCCATGGAGACGAATAGAATTAATCGGGGATGCGCCGGGCCCGGTCTGAGAAAAAGCGCCAAAGCTAGCAGAGCCAGCGTAAGCAGAAGGTAAGTTGGATAGTCCCAACTATTGATGACCCATAAAGAACCCAGCGCCAAGGCCAGCGCCAAGTAGCAGGCAATGCTCCACCATAGGTTGTTCCTTCTCAAGCCAACTACCAAGCTAAGCCCTAGCCCGATCACCAGCAGGGTAAAGGGGATCACCATCACGTGCGCATGCAGGTCGGCAAAGAGAAAAGAGAAGAAGGGAAACTCGGTGATGTGGGGCGAGACCTCTTCAAAACCGGCTACCTTATCCTGAAGCCAGAAAACGACCGGAGACGGATCGAAGTTCTCCTGAGGGCCCAGCATGCGGCTGCTTCGCCAATAGCTGAAGGGGAGAAACCCTTGCCCTTCGACCGCCTTGCGCCAGATGTTTTGAATGACTTGGACGATCCCGTCCAAGTTGCCGATGACCGCGGTGAACAGCCCGGCCAGCAGGCCGGCGCTAACCGGGCTCCACATGATCCGTCGCCACCGGCCATCACCTGTAGCTACAGCGGCAGCCGCAGAGGGAACTCCCTCAGGCGCCAGGGCTGGCGCTGTGCCGCCCCCCGGGTCAGGCTCAGTATTCTCCCCATCATCGAGCTGCGGAGGGCCGGAGGCAAAGTTACTCTCGTCCCCATTTCCGTCGGAGTTGACATCGTCTCCGGCGCTCTCATTGTTCCGTGCCAAGCCTGAGCGCACGCCTTCGGCCATGTTGTAGACTAGGGTGTAGGCCCCTGTGACGGTGAGGGCGAAGAACAGGGGCACTGCCAGGTTGAACGCAGTGGTCGGCAGGATGCCTGTGAGGTGGGAGAGTCCACCGAGAATGAAATACCCATAGTAGTAGTAATTCAGGTAGCCACCGGAGAACCAAGGATCAAAGGGGGGCAAAGACGCCGAGCGTATCACCGCGTTGAAGTAGGCCAGCTCCATGGGCTTCTCGCCCCCAAAGGCTGGGTGCCACAGGTCAGGATTGGCGGACCGTAGGGATACGAAGGCCAAAAAGGCCGTTAGGAACAGCACCTCTCCAATAAGCAGCAATTTCCAGTGCTGTTTCAGGAAGGACTTAATTTCCCTCCATTGGATTAGCAATACCCCACCGGACAAACCCCCGGCCGCCAGGATTCCCAAGACCACGGGAGTCCGGGAAAAGTCCGTCCACCCCAGGCTTACCAAGAGCCAGGCGACGTAGCTCACACCCAGCAGACCCAATATCCGGGCAAGAATAATGCCCCGGTCCGGCAATGGCCGAAAAAGAAACATGGCCAGGGGCAGCGCCGCCAGGTAAATTAGCTCCACCACCAGAAGCCAAGCCAGCACCGGCAATCCATTGGTCCAACCTTCCCTGTTGAAGATTTGGGACCAAGTGCCGCCCTCTTGCTGGATGCGCCGGTCTTCATCTGACAGCATAAGCGCCGCGGCAGAAACTCTGGGCTCCGAGAGCGGCGCGCTGATCAAACGTTCCCATAAATCTTTCTCGGAGAGGCGCTCCACGTTACGGAACAGCAACACCCGGGGATGGTCATATCCCACCACGTTGTCATCTGCGTAACCCAGGTTGAAGCTGACCGGGGCCGGTTGGCCAGGAGCCAGCGGCGCCGGAACAGGCAGTCCGGCCCGGCCCAGAGGTTCGTCTCGAAATTCGACGCCGGCCAGTCCGGGATAAGACGTGAACGCCCGGTCCAGCCGATAACCGAGTTGCCCCTCAAACAGCAGCCGGTGGTAGGCCGAGCTCAGCGGGAACCGTTCCGGGTCACGGGCTACGCTGGTGTAGGGCCGGTTGCTGTAAAACACCAGGAAATCGGCGCCAGACAGCCGCGAGCCAAGGGTAATCATCTTGTCAAAGGTGTCTGCCTCGTAGGCCGGGAATTGCCACACGTCGTAGCTGTATAGATTAGGAATGTACTCGTCCCAGTGGTTGTCGCTGACGATGGAGGTCCCGGTAGGCACGTTGTCATTGATCCACCGGGAAGCTTCGACGGCCGGATGGTCTCTGGCGTACACTCGCTCGAAGGACAACGCGTAGAATGCGGTTGCCGCCACCACAAACGCCATTAATCCCACCGACGCCAAGGCCAGGCTCCTTCTCAATCTCGGATTGCCTGCCATGGCAGCCATGGGTCCCCAGTCCAAAGCCCCTCGGAGACTCCAGAGAGAGCCGATACTCACGGTTAAGCGGGAAATACGGGCATCGCCTGGCACGCCTTCCTTCTGCTGCGGGGCAGGCAGCGCCTCTGGTGGCCTTGGGGCCGGTGGGAGGACCTCGTTGGCCGGTGAAGAATATTGCGAGACCTCGGCCCGAGCCTTTTCCACCATCCAGACCAGCATCCTGGAGCCCATCAGTACCATGAATGGCATAAGGGGGAACACGTAACGTAGAAACCGTACCTCGAAGCTCTCCAAAAGCAACAGGCTGGGCGCCACCCAGGCCAAAACCAGGAGATCGGCCCTAAAGGTCCGCCGCCGGCAAATAACCATCCCGGCGGTAAAGACGACGCCAACCCACACCACGACGCCCAGGGGCAAGCCCAAACCCCAGAGGATAGTCTGACGGATCTGGTAAATGAAGGGCGGCGTGTCGATGTACTGAATGGTGAATGGCCAGAGGCCGGCGTGGTTCGCCATGTTGGCCTGGGCTGACAGGTCGCTAACGAAGGCGCCAAAGTCCAAAAGAGCGTATGGGGAGGAAACGAAAAAGACGGCCGCAGCGACCGCCGCCGCTAGAGCAGCATGGCCCAGAACCCGTCCCACCACCTCAGCAGTGATATGGGACCAACGGCCGTCCACCGAGTCCAGCACTCGATACCCGTAGGCCAACGCCAACGGTAGGGCTAGAGGGAGAATGTTAATCTTGGGCGCAAGGGCCAGCCCGACCAGCAAGCCCAGCAATGCCGAGTCTCTAAGGCGCTCTCGCTCTACCATGCGGAGCATTGCCCAGAAACTGGCCAACGTAAACAGCACGGAAAAGGTTTCGGGCCGGTAGAAATGGCTGTGTTGGATATGGATCACCGCCAGCGCGGTAAACGCCGCGGCGAGAATCCCTACGCCCGGGCCGTACATGCGGCGGCCCAGGACGTACACGAGAAAGATTGATCCCACGTCGGCCAGGGCAGACAGGACACGGCCCACAAACCGCATATCCAGCGCGTTGATATCGGCGAACAGCTCGATGATGGAGCGTATGAGCACGAGGACGTAGATGAGGATGCTCCCCAGAGGGAACCAGTGAGGGTTAAGGGGGCTGCGCTCGGGGTCTAGGAACGTGCCCAGACCGGGGACTCCGGGCTCGGCTTCCGGATGGTCTACGAGGTAGCCGCATTCCTGATGACCGGGCGCCTCGGTAAGCAGGTCGAACATGCACCCGGACCGCATGTAGATGTCCCGCTCGTCGGGGTGGAAGCCGTAGCCGGAGTCCCAATCGACGCCGTACAATCGAAGGCTGAGCCCCGCCAGCAGGACCAATACCAGCGGAAGGAAGGTCCAGGGCAAGCGCCCATTGAATGTTAGGAATGTTAGCCGGTGCATCGCCCGCGTGCACCCGCCTTCCAAGGCGACCCACCGGCCGGCGATAGCGGCCAATCCCAAACCCATGCCCGAACGCCAAGTGCGGACACCTGGAACTCGCGTTTAGCGCGTTTAGAAGGTAGCCTCGGGAAGAGTTCGAAAGAAGTCAGCGGAGCGCGGCAGCACAAATGGCCTATACATCCCATCATCGTTCAGGATGCTCCTCCACTCTCCGGTGAAAAAGAAAATCCCCCTCTCCCCATGCTACACGGGGATGGGGGACGTTCTTTCCCGGCGTATTAGCTGTGTACCTAGCCTGCCTTCGAGATTACTGGAGAAGGAAATACCCCTTTGGTGATACGGACCGGAGGCTCGGTCAGATCCCTTTGTCGTTCATCAGCGCGCACAAGTCAGCGGTCCGGCAAGAGTACCCCCACTCGTTGTCGTACCACCCCATAATCTTCACCATGCGCTGCTCCATGATGATGGTAGAAAGAGCGTCGAAGATGCAACTATGTGAGTTGCCCCGGAAGTCTGAGCTGACCAAGGGCTCCTCGCAATACTCCAAAATACCTTTCATCCTGCCTTCGGAAGCCTGTAGGAAAGCCTGGTTTACTTCATCCGTTGATACGTCCTTGGACACCTGCGCGGTGAAGTCCGTGACGGAGCAGGTGGCGGTAGGCACTCGGAACGCCATACCGTGGAGCTTACCGTTTAGCTCGGGCAGCACCACCCCCACCGCTCGGGCTGCGCCGGTGCTGGTGGGTATGATGTTCATTGCCGCGGCGCGGGCCCGGCGCAAGTCGGAGTGGCGCACGTCCAGGATGGCCTGGTCATTGGTATAGGCGTGTATCGTGGACATAAGGCCGTGCTCTATTCCGAAAGCGTCGTGGAGCACCTTGACCATGGGAGCGAAACAGTTGGTGGTGCAAGAAGCGTTCGAGACCACGTTGTGTTTGTCGGTTTCGTATAGATGGTCGTTGACCCCCAGGACCACGGTCAGGTCCTCGCCTCTGGCAGGGGCCGAAATCACCACCTTTTTGGCTCCGCCTTGTAAGTGTCCAGCGGCCTTTGCCGCATCGGTAAAAATGCCGGTGGACTCTATGACGAGGTCCACGCCAAACTCCGACCACGGAATCTGAGCCGGGTCCCGTTCCGAAAGCACCCTAATGTTCCGGCCGTCTATCACCAAGTCTCCATTGCTGGCTTCCACCTGTCCTTGATACGTGCCGTAGTTGGTGTCGTATTTGAAGAGATGGGCGTTGGTCTTAGCGTCGGTCAGGTCGTTAACCGCAGCGAGCTCTAGTTTGCCTGGATGGAGCGACATGATCGCTCGCGACACCAAGCGACCGATTCTGCCGAAACCGTTGATGCCCACTCGGGTTGCCATAGCCTACCTCCACATCATAGAAACGTTCGAGCTTGAGGACACGTTGGAGCTTGGGGAACCGGCTCGAACCAATCGCCCGTGTCCCCAGCGAGAGCAGCCCATATCATAAACCCCTGCAGCAGTGTTGAAAAGCGTCGGAGACGCCCTGAGGCCCGGACACCCGGAGGCTACGGAGAGACATGACCGCTTTAAGGGCACAGTTTAAGGTTACAATATCTCTCCGTTCCCAGCGGATGGGTCATCACCCTCTACTTAAGGTTTAGATGTTGATAAGCGCTCCACCCGGCAAACCGGCCGTCGGCGCCCATCTCGGACTCAATTCTTAGCAGCCGATTGTACTTGGCGACCCGCTCTGACCGGGCCGGCGCCCCGGCTTTAATTTGCCGAACGTCCCAACCGGTCGCCAGATCAGCTATGGTAGTATCCTCGGTTTCCCCGGAGCGGTGACTCATGACCGTGCCCCAGCCAGCCGATTTGGCCAGCTGAAAGGCGGCCAGGGTCTCGCTCAGCGTGCCGATCTGGTTGGGTTTGAGCAGCACGGCGTTGCTTGCCTCGGAGTCGATGCCCTGCTGAATGCGTTTTATGTTGGTCACCAGAAGGTCGTCGCCCACCAGCTGCACCGAATCTCCTATGCGACTGCGGAGGTCCCGCCAACCGTCCCAGTCGTCCTCGTCGAGGGGGTCCTCGATGCTGAGAATTGGATATTCCCCAACCCACCGTTGGTATAACTCCACCATATCACCGGAACTCAGAGACGCGCCTTCCCGCTCCAACCAGTAGCAT
Source organism: Dehalococcoidia bacterium (assembly GCA_965224325.1). Classification (GTDB taxonomy): domain Bacteria; phylum Chloroflexota; class Dehalococcoidia; order Lucifugimonadales; family UBA3495; genus CBDCMJ01. The sequence goes on along the minus strand of CBDCYT010000021.1, from coordinate 109,990 downwards.
CCGGTGCTTTCCTGGAATAACTCCGACGCCGCCACGTCCAACGCTAGGAAAACCTCTTTACCGGGAGCGTACCCGGCCGACTCGACAGCCTGCAGCACCAGCTCAATGGCATCCCGGTTGGAGTGTAACGAGGGGGCGAAACCGCCTTCGTCGCCAACGTTGAGATTATGCCCGACCCCTCCCAAGGCGCAGCGCAGCGCGTGGTAGATCTCGGACCCGGCGCGAAGCGCTTCGCTGAACGTTGCCGCACCTACGGGTACAACCATGAATTCCTGAATGTCCGCCGAGTCGGAAGCGTGCCGGCCGCCGTTGAGGATGTTGAACATGGGCACGGGTAAGCTTGCCGGTTGTTCCAAGGATAGGTGGCGCCACAGTGAGCCGCCGTTGGAGCCGAGCGACGCCGCAGCCCGGGCCACTGCCATGGACACTGCGAGGGTAGCGTTGGCCCCAAGCTTGCTTTTGTCCGGCGTGCCGTCCAGGTCTATAAGACGGCGGTCGACTGCCTCTTGGTCCATGGGAGAGTAGCCGGTCAAGGCCGGCCCCAGCACGCGGTCCACGCTGGCAACCGCTTGCAACACTCCGCTCCCGTTATAACGGCTTGCGCCCCCGTCCCTGAGCTCCAGAGCCTCGTAGCTGCCGGTGCTGGCGCCGGAGGGGGCCGACGCGTGGAAGCGAGACCCGTTGGATAGGGCAACCTCGGCCTCGACAGTGGGATTGCCGCGAGAATCGAGAATTTCCCGGCCAGTCACACCGGAGATAGTCACCCCGCCAGCCACTCCATCCTGGGTCACGAACCCCTCCCGGCCTGCTCGGAGGCGTCTCTGGCCAAGGCTGCGGCTAGGGCCTTGTCCACCGCGTCCACGGGGTCCTGAGCCTGGATAATCGCCTGGTCCACCGGGACACCGTCGCCGTTCCGGGAGAATTCCCAGGTCTTCAACCCTATCACCGGTATGTTATCCCCCAAAGCGTGACCGATCTCGGACAGAGTGCCAAAGGCGCCCCCAATGGCAATCACCGCTCGTCCGGTATGCACAACGATAACGTTTCTAGAATAGCCCATGCCGGTCACGATGGGTATGTCCACGTAGCGGTTGGCGTCCCCATGCGTCCTCCCGGGAAGGATGCCGATGGTAACTCCACCGGCTGACTTGGCCCCCCGGCACACTGCTTCCATGATGCCGCTGAGACCGCCGCACGCCACCATGACTCCGCGCCCGGCTAGCTCTCGGCCCACGGCCTCAGCCAAGTCCACGTGTTCTTGGTTTGACGGACTGCTGCTGCCAATCACCGAGATGATCATTTCCATCAACACCTGTGGCCCACACGTTCCAAATTATGGGCAAAACTGTAGGCGAAGTTGTATCCCGCTGTCCCGCCCTGCGAGAATCAATTATAGCAGACAGGGGCTCCACCACGGCCACGCGCCGAGGGGCCCAATGAACATTGAGCGGCGCTTCTCTGCAAGCGACAGCGGAGCCGGTAGGGCAGCGGCGCTTCCCGTGTTTACTCCTGAGAGGCAGCCAGGACGTCCATCCGCCTCTTTACCTCGTCGTAGACCGGTGTGGGCAGGGGCCCCTTGGCCGCGGCGGATAGGTTACGCGCCATGTGGTCCGGGTCTAGCGTGCCTACGATGGTGGTGTGCAAGTCGCCATGACTAATGGTAAATCTGAGCAAGAACTCAAACCGGTCCATGCCGTCCAGCATCTCGCCCAACTGGGCGTTGTTCCACTTTTCCCACCGGGCCGGTTCGGCCAAACCAACATGGGGTTCGCCGCGGGCGATGCCGCCGCGGCCCACGATGCCCACACCGTCCTTCCCGGCTTGGGTGATTAATGCTTCGTGTTCCCGCTCCAACGCCGAATAGGGGACCTGGACCGTATCGAAAACCCCCGTCTCCAAGAGATCAGCTACGTCAGGCAGCACCGCGGACACGCCGATGAACCGCGCTGTGCCCTCCTGTTTCAATTCCTGCAGCGCCTGGATGGCCTCATCTCGCATTTCCTGGGCCGGGGCCCCGTGAAACTGGACCAGGTCAAGGTAATCAGTCCTCATGCGGCGCAGGCTCAAGTGAACGCCTTTTCTAATGTTCTCGCGAGTGAAAACGTGCCCCCTCGCCGTCCCTGCTTCTATCAACTCAGCATCGGCGTTGCAGCCACACTTGGTGGCCAGATAGTACTCATTACGGCGGTGGGAGATGAACTCGCCAATGCTTGCTTCGCTTTGGCCGTAATCGATAGACGTGTCAATGAAGTTGATTCCGCCGTCCAGGGCCGCGTTCAACACTTTGTCGGCCTGGCCCGAGTCTATGGGGCGGCCACTGCGTATGGCCGAACCCGGAGCACGAAGCTCCATGGCCCCAAACCCCAGTACTGTTACGTTCAAGCCGGTCCGCCCCAGCTTTCGCATCTCTAGGTCTGCCACCGGTCCTCCCCTTCCTGTGCTTTAAGCAATAGCCGATTTTAGATGAAACGGGGGAGCAAGCAACGGAACAGCCGGACAATCAATGGGCTGGCAGCTGAACGGGCCTCATGGATTATTCCTGGTAGAAAAATCGACTGTCCCGACCATTCTCCATAGGACCACCCATCTGAATGACGGGGCCTCTGGACAGTGTAACAGGGGGTACAGCGCCCGGAAATAACTCTGCTAAGTCCCGGGCAGGATCGCTCCACTGGCTGCCTCGATGGTGTCCAAAAGCGGCGCGGGATACACCCCTATCCAAAACGTTGCGGCCAGCCCTACGGCCAATACGAACAGCATCGGCACTGAAATAGTCCTTGCCAGGGTAAGGGTAGAGAGGCCCTCTGGGGCCGCGTCCGTGATCTCTTCCTCTACCTCTTCCCCGGGTTCGGCCGCGGGCTGGATATACATTTGACGGATGACTTGGAGATAGTAGTAGAGGGATATGACGCTGCTAAATATGGCCAATCCGGCCAACCAGAGAAACCCTTCGTTGGCCACGGCAGTGAAAAGGTAAAACTTGATAGCGAATCCCGCGAAGATGGGAAGGCCGGCGAGGGAGAACAGACCTATGGCGATGCACGCCGCAAGGAACGGATTCTTATCCGCAATGCCGGCGAAGTCGGAAATCATCTCCCGGCCGCTCGTGTTGAAAAAGGCGATCAATCCACCGAACACCAATATATTGGTCACCGAATAACCTACCAAATAGAGCATGACCCCGTTAGAGGCCAAGGAAGAGTCATGGGATAAGGCGGCCACACCCGCAAGGATAAACCCCACGTGGGAGATGCTGGAGTAAGCCATCAACCGCTTCATGTTGCGTTGGGCCAGCGCTACCAGATTGCCCACCAACATGGTCACCGCGGCCAGCACGGCGACGATGAGCTGCCATTGGTCCCACCGGTACGTGGCAGGCACAAAACCTTCAGCGACCAGGCGCAACACCAAGGCGAAGGCTGCCGCTTTTGAGGCGATGGCCAGGTATGCGGTTACCGGATACGGAGCGCCCTCGTATACGTCGGGGACCCACATGTGGAACGGCACCGCCCCGAGCTTAAAACCCAGCCCAACTAAAATAAAAGCCACGCCCACCCACAAAGCCGGGCTCACCTCCGCGGCAGTGGTCAAGGCCAGGCTTATGTCTACGAACCTGGTAACGCCCAGAGTGCTGTAAACCATGCTGATGCCGTATAGCAAGATCGCCGAGGAAAACGCCCCGACAATGATGTACTTCAGGCCGCCTTCGTTGGCGCGCGGATTTCTCCTGCCATAGCTAGCCAGCACGTACAGGCTGAAGCTTAGCAACTCCAAGGCGATATAGGCGGTTAGCAACTCCCGCCCCTGAGCCATCATGTTCATGCCTAGGACGGACAACAACAGCAATCCATAGAATTCGCCGGGGTTATCCAGAAACTGCTTTACGTAGTCCATGGAGCTTAGGATTATGAATACTCCTATCCCCATGAAGAAGACCTTAAAGAAGAGGGAGTAGTTGTCTATGGCCAGCAGTCCGTCGTAGAGCGATTCCTCTCGGCCCCACAGCATTACCACGGACATGGCAATGAGGCCCACAAGTCCCGCAATTGACAGCCAAGGCAACAGGATTTTGCGGTTGTCGGGGAGCAGCAGGTCGACGGCAAAAACCAGCAACGCCAGGCCTGCCAGGGCGAATTCCGGCGTCAGCAGGTCCAAGTTTGCGGTCAAGCCCGCCATCTCCGCTCTACACCCCCGGAAGGACGTCTACGCTGACGTTGATGACACGCATCAGCGGCTCGGGCCAGACGCCTACGAAAATAAGGACCAATACAAAAGCTCCGCCAACCGCCTTCTCGATTGGGCTCGCGTCGGTCAGGTGCGCCCACTGACTATCTGATTCACCTAAGAACGTGCGGGCCAGCAAACGGAGGATGTACACCGCGGTCAGCGCGGCCCCTATGACTGCCAGCACGGCTAAGGGCAGGTAAGTGCGGAACGCCCCGGTAAACACCATAAACTCCGCTATGAATCCGCTAAGCCCCGGCAACCCCAGGGACGCCAGTCCGGCAATGGCAAAGAAGAAACTGGTCACTCTCATACGACTGGAAAGCCCGTTCAAGATATTGATATTCCGGAGGTGGGCACGGTCGTATATTGCGCCCACCAATAGGAACATCAGGGCCGTCATGATTCCGTGGGAGAACATTTGCAGCACGGCGCCGCCTACCCCGATGCGGTCTAGGGTGGCAATGCCCATCAGCACGTATCCCATATGACTCACGCTGGAGTAACCGATGACGTACTTCAGGTCGACTTGGGACATGGCGGCCACTGCGCCGTACAAGACGTTTACTGTCCCCAGGCTGATCAGCACCGGCATCCAGGTGTCCGCGCCTTCCGGCAACAGGGTGACCCCCACCCTGATGATGCCATAGGCGCCCAGCTTCATCAGCACCCCCGCATGCAACATGCTCACTGCTGTGGGAGCCGCCACGTGGCCATCGGGAGACCAGGTATGAAAGGGCCACAAACCCGCCAGGACGCCGAATCCAACCATAAACAGCGGGAACACCCAGATCTGGAAAGTGGAGCTGAACTGGCCGTCCGCCGCCAAAGCGCCCAGGGTAGCTAGGGAGAAGGTGGGAGAGCCAAGGTCACTCGCCTCCACGTAAACCGCCAGTATCGCGACCCACACCAGAATGCTGCCGGCGATGAGGTACAGCATCAACTTCATGGCGCCGTACTCTTTGGTGCGGAGGAAGGAGCCGAAGTCAGTGCTGCTGCCCCACACTCCGATCAACAGGTACATGGGCAGCACTGCCAGCTCATAGAAGAAAAACAGGAAAAACAGGTCCTGCGCCGCGAACACGCCGTACACGCCCGACCCCAGCGCCAACAGCAGCACGAAAAAGTCCCGGCTCCGGTGCAAAATGGTCTGGGAGATGAGCACGCCGCCAAAAAGCACTATGCCGTTGAGCAGCACCAACGGGGCTGAGATGCCGTCGATGCCCAAGGCGAGGCCAATGTTCAGCGGGGCGTCCAGCCACTCGAAAGTACGGGTGAATTGAAACCCGCCTTGGCCGTAGTCGTACCTGGCGAATATGACCACCGACAGGGCCAGTGAGACCGTCGCAATAGCGACAGCCAGGCCCCACACAAGCTTGGGCCGGTCGCGGGGCATGAACATAGTGACCATTGCGCCCAGCAACGGCACGACAATAATGATCAACAGCGCAGATTGGTCGAAGTCGTTCATCGTCTGCTTATCATGCGGACCCGCTTATCACGTGGACCTAAACCACCAGAAGATGGCCAGCCCTACCGATCCCAAGACCATGGCCAGCGCGTAGCTATACACGTGCCCTGTGACGTGAAGACGAAGGGTTACTCCCAGGCGGCGGATGGAATTGGCCGGCCAGTTAACCCCGACGTCATTGACCACCGCTCGGTCGAACAAGGCGACGGAACTGGAGAACACCAGGACTATCCGGTCCACTATCCACTGGTAAACCTCGTCGAAATAGTACTTGTTCTCAACAACCCGTAATGCCGGGGCAAAGACGGTTTTGTAATTCTCCAGGGAGACCCTCCTCGCCAAGTAAACCATGGCCGCAAAGCCGAAAGCGCCTACCGCAAGCACAGCGGATAGAATACCCAGCCACCAGGTAAATTGGAAGCCATGGCCTTCGCCGAAGAAGAGAAAGCTGCCCATGCCGTCGTAGTCTCCGGGCCAGTTGAAACTCAGGAACCCGAAACCAACGGCCAGCACTCCCAGCAGCACCATAGGCGCCGCCATTAACTTCGGTGCGTCGTGGACCTGTTCCAGGCCCGCGCCCAGCTGGCCGAAGAAAGCTATAAACATGGCGCGAGCCATGTACAACGCGCTCAAGAAAGCCGTGATCAACGCAAATACGACGAATGCCGCGTTCCGGTGATCGTTTACCGCGGCGAGAATCTCGTCTTTGCTCCAGAATCCTGATAATAAGGGTATGCCTCCCAGAGACAGCGCGCCGAGGGAGAAGACCAGAGTGGTGAGCGGCATCACTTTGCGAAGCCCGCCCATTCTACGAATATCCTGGTGCTCCGTGCTGTGGAGCACACTGCCTGCCCCTAAGAACAGGAGGGCCTTGGCAAAACCGTGGGCCAACATGTGGAAAACGGCGGCGGTGTAACCGAAGGCGCCTAACGATAGCATCATCAGCCCCAGATGACTGATGGTGGAATAAGCCAGGATGCGCTTCAGGTCCGTAGCTACCAGAGCGATGGTGGAGGCCATGACCGCCGTGACCAAACCGACTATGGCGACCACCATCAACGCGTCCCCGTCGTAGGCCGAGAAAATGGGAAATGCCCGGGCCACCAGATAAACCCCGGCGACCACCATGGTAGCGGCGTGAATCAGTGCGCTGACCGGCGACGGCCCCTCCATGGCGTCAGGCAACCATACGTGGAAAGGGACTTGGGCTGACTTGCCCATGGCCCCCAGCAGAATCAGGATAGCGGCGGTCGTGGCAATGCCCTCACTCATGGCGCCGCTGCTGGCCGCTTCGAAAGCCGCGGACATGCTGAAACTGCCCACGTCTCGCCACAATAGGAGTATCCCCACCAACAAGCCAACGTCGCCGATGCGGGTCACGATGAAGGCCTTTTTAGCCGCTTCTCTGGCGGACGGCCGCTCGTGCCAGAATCCGATGAGCAGATAAGAGCAGATTCCCACCAATTCCCAGGCTACGTACAACAGCAGGAAGCTGTCAGCCAGCACCAAGGTCAGCATAGCCGCGGCGAACAGTGCGTGGACCGCGAAATACCAGCCGAAACGCGGATCGCCCTTCATGTAGGACAACGAATACACTTGGACCATCAGCGCCACGAAGGTGACCAGCCCTAGCATGACCACCGTTAAGGGGTCGATGACCATACCCCAGACTAACTCCAGGTTTCCGGCGTGGAACCAAGAGCGCTCGTAGCTGCAGGTCAACGCTTCTGTCTGGTGGCTGGTGAAACAGTCCTTAGTCGAGGAGGAAGCGTCTAGAAATCCACCGAGGACTACCCAAAACACTGCGAAGCCGCCCGCAATGGCGATGATGGATAGAAACGCCCCCTTGCTGGGCAACTGCTTGCCGAACACTACTATGATCGGGGCGGCAGCGAAGCTGAATACGGGGATGAGCCAGGCCCACTCCATGAAACGGTTAGCGATCAGCCGGGAGCAGGACTAGCTCTCCTTCGCGACCCCGAAATTCGGAGGCGCAAGGAGATAGGCCATTTCCTCGCTTCCCAGCGGGAAATGAGCGTGAATCCTGCCCAAAGCGGTAGATTGTTGTGCTGTGCATCGCCACGTAAGAAGGCGGAGGGACTACCATTTCATGATGTCAATTTCGTCCACGTTCACTGTGGACCGGCTGCGGTACATGCGCAGAATGATGGCCAGCGCCAGGCCCAATTCCGCCGCCGCGATCGTAATTACGAAAATTGCGATGATCTGACCATCGAACTGCACGAAGCTTCCGAAACCGTTTCGGTGGGAGGCGGCGGCTATCAAGTTGATGTTCACCGCGTTCAACATGAGCTCGATGGACATCAAAATCAAGACCGCGCTGCGCCGAGCCAACACACCGTAGAGACCTATGGCAAATAGAGCAGCGCCCAATACTTGAAAGTAGAACAGGGAAACCATGGATCAGCGTTGGTCCCTGGAACGGGCTATGACGATTGCTCCAATCAAGGCTACCAACAACACCAAAGAGGCTATCTCGAAGGGTATGGCCCACCGCGTGAATAGGGAATTGGCCAGGTCCGCAAAAGCGGGGCTTTGGGCCTCGGTGTTTTTCACGGAATTTATGAAAAAGGAAGGTATGAGCACGCCCAGTATCCCCAAGGCAGCCACGGCCGCCAGAGGCCACTGCCGGTTGTCCGAAATTCGGGGATACTCGCTGCCACGGGTCAGCATGATCGCGAAGAGTAGGACGATGGTGACCGCTCCCCCGTAGATTAGCACCTGTACCAGCGCCAGGAACTCCGCGAACAAAATTAGATAAACCCCTGCTACCGCGATTAGCGACAACAACAAGGCCAAGGCGGCGTGAACGACGTTCCTGCTCAACACGACGCCTAAGCCGCCGCCCAAGGTTAACACCGCCAACAGTATGAACAGAAACCAGGACACGCTCAGCCACTCCCAGGACACAATGAGTCCCGCTTAGCGGGACGGCTTAGGGGGGAATGCAGAGTAGGCACAGTATCTCTTCGGGCGGCGTTGGTTAGCACTAACGCTTGCCGAATAGTTTCTTGACGAAGCCAGGATTTGAGTTGCTTTCGGGTTCCGAATGGTCCATGGACTTAAGCAGGGCACAACTGGCGCATTTGCAGTCCGCCGGATGGCGTTTCACCAACTCGCCGGCCTTGGCCTTGGATTTCTTGCGCTTATTGGCCGATTTCATGCCCTTTTTGTTCAGGAAATTATCCGTGCAATTCTTGCAAGTGCAGGCCGGCGGATGTGTCGAGGAGAGGTTTAACCGCCGTTCATCTTCGCGTCTTGGCATTCAACTTGCCTCTTGTTGTCCACTATTTCCCGGGGGCTGAAGCGGAATAAAGAACTGCTTCCAGTCCGGAGCTCTTATTCTTTGTCCAGGGCCGCCGCCCCGCCGTCCTGAACGGCAGGTTCGCCGCTTCCGGTTGCCGGCTGAGCGGGTTCCTCTTCTTTCGTTTGCTTGGCCCGCTTCGTGGGAGGGATCCAGTCAGTAGTTTGCTGGAACTTCTCCCCAAGCTGCAACAAGGCGGGCAGGTTCATGCGCGCCCCATTGCGCTGATATGCGCTCAATTCGTGTTCGTGACTCATGACGATGGCGTCAAAGTTACACACCTCAACGCAAATCCCGCATAGTATACACCGGTTAAGGTTGATTTCGAAGCTGTCGACGATCTTTCTACGGTGGCTGCGGCCCTCCTGTTGCGCCGGGTTGTCCATCATGGTGGCCGACATGCATTGCGTGGGACAGTTGCGGATGCACACCATGCAGCCGGTGCAGTAGGGCTCCTCCACCGTGCCGTCCCAGGTCAAAGCCGGAAAACCCATAAACCGGTCCTGCACCGGGGTAGGCGTGTCGACCCTATTGAAAAAGGTCCCCGTGTCCGGATACTGGCGGGTCACCGGCTGATGCAGTCCTTTCATCGCGGAAACCAAGGTCACCCATAACCCTTTAACGCTATTTATCATAAGCCACCCATTAACTGTAGGATTATTCGGCGGGCTCAGCTTCCGGCAGGGGGGCGATGGATTGCCTGCGCAGGCTTTGTTGGCGGCTATAAACCTCGGCCACCCGCCGGGCAGGGCCCACCAAGCGACGGTAGACCAAGTAGGATATCACCACGAGGCCGGCCAGGGACATTAGGGACAAGGACCACGCGGGCAGGTTGTAAAACTGGTATAGGCCGGTAATGACTACCGTATAAAACGACAGAGGCACCATTACCTTCCAAGCGAATGCCATCAACTGATCGATGCGGAGCCTCGGATACGTCCCCCGCACCCAAAAGATGGCCATGACGACCACGTAGGCCTTGAGAAGGAACCAAACGATTCCCCAGGTCCCCGACAGCCAGGGGCCGGACCACCCTCCCAGAAACAACAGTGTAACTAGAGCCGCGACGGCGAAGGTGTTGATGTATTCCGCCAGAAAAAACACCGACCAGTGCGCTCCGCTGTATTCCACGAAGGGTCCGCCCACGATCTCCGACTCGGCGAAGTAGATATCGAATGGTGTGCGGCCCACCTCCGCCAAGCCAGCTATGAAGAAAATGACCAGACCCAGAGGCTGGATGATCAGGTAGGGATAATCGCCCTGCTGGGCGACCACTTCCCGAACGTCCAGAGACTCCGCCAGCATGGCCATGGCGATGATGACCATGATGATGGGGATTTCATAGCTGATTAGCTGGGCGGCCGCCCGTAGGCCGCCCAAGGTCCCGTACTTGTTGGCGGAGCCCCACCCGGCCAGCACCAAGCCCAGAATGCCGATGACGGCGAAAGCGGTGATGTAGAGCAGTCCAAGGTCAAGATTTTTCAGTACTGCGGTTTGCGCTCCCGGAATAGTGACCCATATCATGAAAGCGGAAACAATCACTATCAATGGCGCCGCCCAAAAGATGGCCCTGTCCGATGAAGCGGGTATTATGTCCTCTTTCAAGATCAACTTCACGGCATCGGCGATGGGCTGCAGCAAACCCATGGGGCCGGTCCGGGTAGGCCCCAGCCGGCGTTGGAGCCGGCCCAACGCCTTGCGTTCCAGCCAAGTCAAAGACAGCACCACCACGGATAGCGCGGTAAACATGATCAACAGACCCAGCACTATCCAGCCGAAATCCGCGCCGCTGATGGCCAAAACGGGAAGGGAGGGGGTCAACGGTCCACCTCGCCCAATACAATGTCCAAGGAGCCCAGCACCACCACCGCGTCGGCTAACCAGAGGCCCGCCAGCATGTGCTTGATGGCTGACAGATTGCAGAAGGATGGAGGCCGAATCTTTACCCGGTAGGGTTTATCGGCGCCGTCGCTGACTAAGTAAACTCCAAGTTCGCCCCTGGGGTTTTCGGCGCGCATGAACACTTCGCCCTTGGGCGGGCGGATCAACCTCCGGCCCAGCGACGAAGTCACGTTGCCTTGAGGCATTTGCTCCAACGCCTGCTCTATGATCCGCAGCGACTGGTACATTTCTTGGACCCGGACGTAGTAGCGGTCCCAGCAGTCCCCGTCTAAGCCCAACGGCACGTCGAATTCGAAACGGTCATACACCGAGTAGGGCGCCGCCTTTCGGAGATCATAGTCCACGCCGCACGCTCTCAAGCATGGGCCGGTGAAACCATAGTCCACTGCGTCCTCGGTGGAGATGGCCCCTACGTCTTTCAACCGGGCCAGGAAAATCTCGTTGAACGTCAGCAACTTGTCCGATTCTTCCACGTCTTCGCGAATTAAGACCAGCAAGTCGGTGATCAATTGGTGGAAGTTGCCGGGCACATCTTCCTTGAGCCCTCCGATGCGGAAGTAATTGTGCATCATTCTGGCGCCGGAAACCGCCTCGAAGAGGGACTGGATACGCTCCCTACCCCGGAAGCAGAACATGGAGGGTGTCATGGCCCCGGCGTCCAACCCCATGGCAGCCACAAACAATAGGTGGCTGGCTATTCGATTCAGCTCGCACAGTATGACCCGGACATATTCAGCTCTCTCCGAGACCTGGAGGCCCATGAGTTTCTCCACTGCCATGCAGTAGGTCAACTCGTTATTGAAGTTGGCAATATAGTCCATCCGGTCGAATAGGGTAATTACCTGGGCGTATTGCTCCCCCTCAGACAACTTCTCCGACCCTCGGTGCAGATAGCCTATGTGGGGTTCCGACTCGATAATCTTCTCGCCGTCAACCCACAAGACAAGGCGGAACACACCGTGGGTAGACGGGTGTTGCGGGCCCATATTGAGGAGCATCTCAATGGGTTCGCCGGCGGCGGCCTCTACGCGTTGGTTTTCAGCACCCCGATTTACCACCATTTAGAACAACGCCTCTTCCCCGTGGTCCAATTTCAGCCGGTCAGCCATCGTCAGCATGCCATCGTCAGCATGGAAGTAGATAGCTGTCAATGGATGGTTGCGGCATGATCACTATATTAGGGTCGCTAACGGGAGCCACCTCGTTGCTAATCCACGACTCACCGTCAAAGTAAAAGCCGGCTTCAATCAAAACTTCGTCTAGCAACCCCAAGTCGTCGCAATCCTCAAGGTACATGCCTACCTGGGACCGCAGAGCGTCCCGGGCTGCTTCCGGGCTGTCCCCAAAGGCCGTAATAACCAATTCAGGGCAAAAGGCCTCGCAGCCGCCGGGCGAGCGCGACTCCTGAATTTGATAGACCACCCGGCCCTGCCAGCTGGGGTCCTCAAATCCAATGGCCGGCTGTTCGGCTGGTCCTTGGCTGCTGTCTATTGACTCCATAACCCCTGACTCCATGACCCCGCTTAACCGGGATAAGTCCCCGCGATCACTCTGCGCCACCCTCGACGAATTCCACCTCGACGAATTCCAACTGCAACTCGGTGTCCTCCTCTACCCCTGGAAAACCCGCCTGGGCCAAGACCTGTCCCAGGTCCTCCAGTCCGTCATGAGTTTCGATCCAGGCCCGGGTAACCAGGATTAGCTCGTCCTGCGCTGCTTGCACGGAGCTTCCTGACCCTTCCAGAGGCAAACGTTCGACCCTGGCTACGAAACAGTCATTCTCTTCGGCCACTCGGGCAGTGAGCACCAGTTGGTCCATGCTCCACTAGAACTCCTGGTAGTCGTTGAACGGGAAATCCTTTCGGCCCGGATATCCTTCGAACCCATCGTAGAGCAACAGGGGAGATAGGTCGGGGTGCCCATCGAAGGTCACGCCAAAAAGATCGTGAGCCTCTCGCTCATACCACTCCCCGGCCCGCCAAACCGGCGTGACCGATGGCAGCCGGGGGTTGTCAGCCGGGACATTGGTCTTGACCACCAGAATGCGATCGGGCTCAAGGGAGTGGAGGATGTACACCAGCTGAAAAGTATCCCGGTAGTCTACACAGGCCAGACATAACAGCTGGCGCATGGCCAGCCGGGGGTCATCTTTCGCCAGACGGCACACCTTGGCGGCGTCCGCAGGCTCCACGATTACTTGGGGAAGATCGTCCAGCACCCCAATCTGGGGTTGAAACTCCTTGAGCACCTCTTGGGAAACCGCCAACAGGTCCCGGCCGGCCGGGCTCAAGGACTCTAATTCGGCAAGTCCGGCGGAGGACTCGCCAGAATCAGAGACCAAAGAGTCGCTTTCTTCAGCCACGCTCTTTGGCGTCCTGCATTATCTTTTCCTGAAGCTTGAGAATGCCGAACAACAAAGCCTCGGGGCGCGGGGGACAGCCTGGAACGTACACGTCCACCGGAACAATGTGGTCCACTCCCATGACTACCGAGTAAGACCGGTAGTAAGGGCCGCCGTTGGTGGCGCAACTCCCCATGGCGATGACCCACTTGGGCTCAGGCATCTGCTCGTAAAGCAGCCTTATGGGTTCGGCCATTTTCTTCACCACTGTCCCAGCCACGATCATCACGTCGGATTGGCGCGGCGAAGGCCAAGTTACCACGCCAAACCGGTCCAGGTCGTAGTGGGCCATATAGGCGGACATCATCTCGATGGCGCAGCAGGCCAATCCGAAGGTAAGCGCCCATAAGGAAGACTTGCGGGCCATGGCAAAGAGCTGATCGGTGGTGGTGGTAATGATCCCCGGAGCCTTGGTAGCCACGGTCTGGTCGAACAGGCTAAGAGCCGGCCGGTTTCCGGGCCCGCTGGTCAATTCTGCCATTCAAGCGCCCCCTTTTTCCAAGCGTACACTATGGCGAAAAGCAGCACGCCGATAAACAGCAGCATGGCGTAGAAGGGAATGGAGTTGGCCTCGAGGACCTTCTGCTGCAGATAGATAACGGCCCAAGGGAACAGGAACACCGCTTCCACGTCGAATATTAGAAAGAGGATGGCGAAAATATAGAAGCGGACATTGATGTTGGACCAGCTATATCTGGTGGCCGGTATCCCGCACTCATAGGAAGTGAGCTTTACCGCGGAATGCCGCCGGGAAGACAGGAACCGGGAGGCCGCGAACATCCCGCCAATGGCCAGCGCCGCCAGCAACGCCGAGAGGGCCACCACGGTCCAGTTCTCAGCGAAGAGGTCAGGATTAAACGCTTGTAGCTGTAGGTTCGGAAGGAACGGCATACTTTTGGAGGAGAAGGATGCCTTTAGGAAGACCTTTGAAATGCCCTAGCTGGACGGGCCCAATATATCACCGGCCAAAGAGCGGTGTCAATTGAAGTCGCCGCGGCGGCAGGGTGTTTCCATTATACGGCAATCGCGTTAGACAGCCACGTATAGAGGCCGTCTCAAAAGTCTCCGCTCATGATTTTGGGCGTCCGCAACCTGCCGGATTACCATTATTAACCGCCTAAAGCAGTATTGAATCCGCCCCAATAACCCGTCATTCCCGCGAAAGCGGGAATCCAGAAAGCCTTGCCTCCGGGAGTTTGTCATATGGCAGGGGGTAGTGGATTCCCGTTTTCACGGGAATGACGGGAACCATGCTAGCCAACCCAGGAAATGAAAAGGCCCTTGGCAGGCAGGCGGGGTGTTTTAATTGTCTGCCGCCCGTCATACCCGCCGCTCACTCGTCTTTCCCGCGAAGCTTGTCTCCGGCCCCGATCGGGGAGCGGGAATCCATCGCTCACCCGTCTTTCCCGCGAAAGCGGGAATCCATACGTTCTTGATGTTGGACTGCCATTGGACAAGCCCAAAGTGCATGGGCAAACAGGAGTCGTCGCGAAAACTAAAAGGCCCCCCTCGTCCTAAACTCCCGACACCTCGCCCTTGCCCCCTCCGGAGACCACTCCCTACGCTGTTGATAGGCAGCTATTAGCACCCTGCCAAATCTACCACCGCCACTGAGGTCATGGCTCACAATGGCTCACAACGGCCCTGAAATAAAAAACTCCGGCCTCTCTCCGTCAGGAATCCAGCCCGGCACTCCTCCTTCGCGCCCTCCTACCCTGGGCCGCCTATCACCCGAGGGTGTTTTAATTGTGGGCCGCCCGTCACACCTGCCGCGCACCCGTCATTCCCGCGAAGCTTGTCCCCGGCCCCGATCGCGGAGCGGGAACCCATCCCGCCGCTCACCCGTCTTTCCCGCGAAAGCGGGAATCCATACGTTCTTGATATTGGACTGCCATTGGACAAGCCCAAAGTGCATCGGAAAACAGGAGTTGTCGCGAAAATTAAAACACCCTACCGCGGCGGCAGGGCAATCGCATCTTAATTCAACTCCGGCTTTGGATAGCGGCTTTTGCGGGTTTTACCCGGCGGAGTGACCAACGATCCGAAACGATTTATTGGGCCTATATTCGATACGACGCCCCAAAGGTAGTGGATGTCGTACCGCGCCGCCGCAATCCGAAGAGCTATTATTAGACGCCATTGCCTGGGGGTTGTTTCAACTCTTTGGATGGAGTCCAGGTGTTGGTATACTTCAGGACGTTCGGATTGGGCTTCAGAATTGAGGCGCCACCAGGTCCAGATAGACTTATACCTGCGCTATTTCAGCCGGAGATGCTCCATGCCTAACACCCTCTACTACGGCGACAACCTGGAAATTCTCCGGCAGCACGTCCCCGACGAATCGGTGGACTTGGTCTACCTGGACCCGCCCTTTAACTCCAATGCAAGCTACAACGTGCTGTTCAAGGAGCAATCCGGCGAGGAGTCGCCGGCCCAGATCAAGGCATTCACCGACACCTGGGAGTGGACCCAGGAGTCCGAGCGCACCTTCGAACAGGACATTATCCTGCA
Source organism: Dehalococcoidia bacterium (assembly GCA_965224325.1). GTDB lineage: Bacteria > Chloroflexota > Dehalococcoidia > Lucifugimonadales > UBA3495 > CBDCMJ01. The sequence goes on along the minus strand of CBDCYT010000021.1, from coordinate 94,156 downwards.
CGCGGGGACCCCCTCGGCGGTCAAGGAGATGATTTCAGCCTTCCGACAGTTTATCGGGCAAAACGCCATGATGGCCTACCTTGTGATGATGACCCCTCGCCTGGTTGAGCTGCGCCGCGTACTGAAGCCCACAGGCTCCATTTACCTGCACTGCGATCCAACCGCGAGCCATTATCTGAAGCTAATCCTCGACGGAATATTTGGCCCAGATTATTTCAGGAGCGAGATTAATTGGCGTCGCACAAACGCGCATAATGACGCTAAGCAGGGACGACGGCAGTATGGGAACGTGCGCGACACGATTTTCTTCTACACTAAGGGATCCAAGTGGACTTGGAACTGGCTGTACACAGAATACAGTGACGAATACGTGCACTCGTTTTACAAATTCACCGAGCAGAGTTCAGGGCGACGATATCGAATGGACAATTTGACCGCAGCCAAACCTGGTGGCGACACGAGCTATCAATGGCGAGTCAGGCGTCCACTGGGTGGAGACTGGGAAGCGGACTTGGCAAACGAATACATCCAACCTACCGCTGGTTGGGAATACCGAGGCTTATTGCCATACCAAGGGCGGTTTTGGGCATATTCTCGTGAACGAATGGCAGCCATGAGTAAGAAAGGACAGCTCGTATATACCGGCAACGGTATGCCGAATTTTAAGCGCTACTTGGACGAGATGCCGGGAGTTCCTTTGCAGAACGATTGGACTGACATACGTCCGGCTTCACGGTCGGAATCAATGGGCTACCCAACCCAAAAACCCGAAGCCCTGCTGGAGCGCATTATCAGCGCCTCCTCCAACGAGGGTGACGTGGTGCTCGACCCCTTCTGCGGGTGCGGTACGGCGGTGGCGGCCGCCGAGAAGCTCAAACGGCAGTGGGTGGGCATCGACATTACACACCTGGCGGTGGCTTTGATGAAGAACCGCTTGAAGACAGCCTTCGACCTGGAGCCGGGCCAGGACTACGCTGTGGTGGGTGAGCCCCAGGACGCCGGCAGCGGCCGGGCACTGTGGGAGCAGGACCCCTATCAATTCCAGTTCTGGGCGGTGTCGCTGCTCCAAGCCCAGCCGCAGTCGGAACAGAAGCGCGGCGCTGACCGGGGCATCGACGGCATGGTCCACTTCATAGACGGGCAGCGGCGCACCCCCCACAAGATCGTCATCCAGGTCAAGGGCGGCCATGTCTCCGCCCCGCAGGTCCGCGACCTGAAGGGAGTTGTGGAGCGGGAGAAGGCAGCGTTGGGACTGTTCATCAGTTTGGAGGAACCGACAGGACCCATGCGTTCCGAAGCGGCGAGCGGAGGTTTCTTCCATTCGGACTTGTGGCAGCGGGAGTTTCCCAAGATTCAGCTGCGCACCGTGTCGGAGATGCTGGGAGGCCATGGGTTCGACCTGCCGCCCCGTCCCCCGGGCTATCAGCCCGCCCCGCGAGTCCGCCGCGCCCAGGGCCGCCAGGGCGCTCTCGTCCCGGAGGAAGGTGCTGGAATGGACGAGACGGAGTGATGAAAGAGCTTGACTACATAACCGTAAGGGGCTTCAAGAGCATAGAGTCTATCGAGAAATTGGAGCTTGGACCGATGACGGTGCTCATCGGGCCGACGGGTTCAGTAACTCGAACTTCCTAGGCGTGTCCTCTTTCCTGAACGCCGTCCGCGGGGTTCCGTTTGCTTTCGGCGTATGCCAAATTTCCCCCTACCGTGTCTAGCCAAACAACTCTTTGAGGACTTCCATTTGAGTCATTTCCAAGAAGTATGCGGACGCCCATAACGAGAACCACAACGCCCCGCCGACAACTACTATGGAGACTATTACTTTTCTCATTAGTCTAGACTCTAAAGCCCGGGGCTGCACCCCAAGAAAAGCGAGGTGCGGCCGACACTACGGCGAGGCGATTGCAAGCGCTTGAACAATGGGCAGAGTATCGGCCCTAGCCGCCGGAACCGGGCGGGGGGTGAAGGGGCAGGGTGGCTAAAGGCGTGCTCGAAAATGCTGTCTTCCTCATCCTCACCGCTTAAAACGCACCTTCATTATCGAAGGCCGACGGGACAATAAACGCACCGTTTCAACCGCTACCCAACCCCTCGCGTAAAGTCACCTCGAGAGCATGGGTCTCTATTCTCTATGCGTCTATGCCGAGTCTCCCCGCAGTTGGGTGGAGGATATATCCCACCGGAAGGTCTCCTCGGGCAGGCTGGTGAACATGGGGAGGAACCCCGCCGGTATGGGGACCTGTTCCAGGGTGCGAAATACGCCGTTCACTTCCCGGCCGGCCACTAAAAAACTACAGCCCGCCGCCCGTATCTCCGCCAAGGCGGTAAGCATGGCGGCCTGGTTACCGCCATAATACCGCGGAGCCACCAAACGCAGCGCCGTGTCCCAGCCGATGACGAAGGTGCAGCCAGGGAATAAGCGCGCTTTCAGCAGGTAAGTTTCGGCGCGAGTGAGCACAACCCTGGCCTTGCCAAGAAACTGGGCCAGCCGCTCGCTGATTTGCTTCTCGCCCAGGGATGGCTTGTCCACGTTAGTCACGGACAATTCATAAACTATCTGCGCGCCCAGCAGGCGGGATGCGGCGCGGGCCAGTTCCTCATGCCCCTGGTGCAAAGGGTTGAAGGAACCGGGCAGCAAAGGCGCGCGTATGGGTGAGTCCACGGCCATTCGCCCGTCAGCGTCCACCGTAACGGAACCGGCCGCCCCTGATAACAGGCCCTCCAATGGGCTCTGATGCGCGCCTTGGTTGACATGGATGACTTCGGCGGAAGTGAGGTCCGGCTCGTTCTCCACTTGTGCGTCGAGGCCAATCCCGCACGCCCGCGCCAGAGCCCTCACCACCAATTTACTCACCAACTCCTCTTCCCCGGCCCGGTCCCGGTGGCCCTTGGCCAGTTGCAAGCTATACGAAGTCCAACCGGCGTCATCCCAGGTTGCCACGTAAGCACGGTGTTGACCCCGCTTAGGCCGGTCGCTGGCTATGGCAGCGGTACAAGCGAGTCCTACCACCGGCGAGCCGTCTTCTTGCAACTCCAGCGCCCGCCGATAGGCCGCCTTGGCCATGATTAAGGCAGTTTCCTGGGACACAAACTGCTCCGGCTCGGACCCGGCCCAATCAATCATCGAGCGCCGGGAGTAGGGCACCACCACCTCCAAAATGGTGCGTGACGCCCCGGCCACGCCCAACAACCAGGCAACAGCTTGAGTGCCCGCGCCAGACACAGCCAACACTCCCTGGTGAGGCGCATCGTGGATTTGGAGAATGACCTGGTGCAGCGCTTTCACCCTCTTAACCGGCTAACGGCAATGGTCCGAGTTGGTCCTCGTAACGACCCCAGAGAAAGGTTGTTGCCCCTGAGTCCTAATTTCAGCGCCGCCAAGGTGTATAGTCGATCTGGTCCATGCGGGCCGCGGAAACCTCGATCTCCTTGCTAATTTTTCGGTCCCATTCCTCCATGACCGGCGCTGGCAACTGGACCCGGGCGTCTCGCCACCACATCGGGCCGCTATCGCTGAGAGTGTCGCCCTCCAGCACCTCTGCCAAGAAGCAGGTCATGTCTCCGCCGTCCATAGCGTTGACCACCCGGCAGTCCAGGTACCCCCAAGAGTCTTCCAACACCGGACTGCCCGACGATTTAAGCTGGTAGGCCACGTTGGATAGTTTTTCCCGGTCGCGGCCTGACACCAAACCAAAGTCGGATATGAGTTGCAACTGGTCCGGCCGCAAAAAGTTCAAGGCAAAAGCGCCGCTGTGGTGGACCAAATCATGGGTTAGGTTGCTTTTGTAAATCTGAACGGTCACTCGAGGTTTGCTGGGTACAATCGACCCTGCCCCCACGGCCACCGCTATCTGGGCGTTATGCTTATCTCCCCAAGCGCTGGTCACCGCGGCGATGGGAGACCATAAATTGGACATGACCGGTGCAATGCGGCTGTAATTCATGGCGCGCCTAGGCAATATGGCCGTGTCGAAACCCTTGGAGGCGGGGTAAACTCGAGTTTTGTCGCCGGGTCCATGGTCGAAGCCCTCGGTGAAGATCCCGTCTCAGAAGTCCCCACCCACGATTTTGGGCGGACGCAACCTGACGGGTTACTATTATTCACCGCCTAGACCAGTATTGAATGCGGCTCAATAACCCGTCATTCCCGCGAAGCTTATCCCAGACCCCGATCGGGGAGCGAGAGTCCAGACTCAATAACCCGTCATTCCCGCGAAGCTTATCCCAGACCCCGATCGGGGAGCGAGAGTCCAGACTCAATAACCCGTCATTCCCGCGAAGCTTATCCCAGACCCCGATCGGGGAGCGGAAATCCAGCCTCAATAACCCGTCATTCCCGAGAAGCTTGTCCCCGACCGGGGAGCGGGAATCCAGACTCCATAACCCGTCATTCCCGCGAAAGCGGGAATCCAGAAAGGTAGGATGCTGGAAGACTCAGCTTTATGAGGCTAGCTCTGAAGAGATGGCCCCAGATACCAGCTTGAGGGCCGACAGTCCAAGTTTAGCATTACCGGACCCAGAGGGTCTATTGAGGTTGGCGCAGGCCGCCGGTGATGGGACGCTTTAGACTCAAAGCTGGGAGGGCAAGAAAGACGGTTGGCAGCTTGAATTACCAGTCGGGCGAGTCATCCTCGGCCTGATTGTCGGTCAAGCGCCGCTGGGCGCTCCCGTCCTTCTTCATCACAATGATTTCGCCGGAGCCGTACAGGTAAGAAACGAACGCCAACCGTTCACCGTCAGGAGACCACACGGGGGCCAAGTCATCCGCCGTATTGTTAGTTAATGCACTCTGTTTCGAACCGTCCCCACGCATAACGAAGATTTCGGCGCTGCCAGTGCGGTAGGAAACGAAGGCTAAATTGCCGCCCTTGGGAGACCATGCAGGGGAAGTGTCATCCCCCTCAGCCTTGGTCAAGCGAGTGGTGTCCGGGTCTCCCCGCCAATCGCTATCCTTTTTCCTGCTTATGAGGTAAATATCTGAGTTATCGCCCTCGGTACGGACAAATGCGATGTGCTTCCCATCGGGCGACCAGACCGGGTCCGAATCGGGCTCATCGGTTAAGCGGACCAGGTTCACTCCAGCGGGATTACGGAGCCACAAACCTCTATCGGCCTCATTTCCGTTTCGGTGAAACACCAGCCACTCCCCATCCGGGGACCAGCCGCCGATGTAATCTAGACCGGAGTTAGCGGTGACCATGGTGGCCTTGCTCCCATCTCTGGTCATCAGATATACGGAGGGCTCCCCGTCCTGGTGGGATAGAAACGCCAGGCGCTGCCCATCCGGCGCCCAACGCGGGTATTGATCGTCCTCAACCTCTCCAGCCAGACTTACGATGGACTCGCTTTCCCAATCTATGCGGTTGATCTTCAGGTCTCCGCCCTCGCCGGTCAGATAGGCCACGCTTTCGCCGTCAGGAGAGATTTGGGGATTAAAATCTCGGGCCTGATTGTCGGTAAGCGGGGTGGCTTTCCCCTCCTCTGGGTCCAGAGAGTAAATCTCGGCGTCACCCCCTATGTCAGACACGAAAACAATCGGGCGTTCTGAAGAAGAGCCGCAGGCGGCAGCCAACGCCACCAGCATCAACACAAGAAATAATCCTGCAACCCCCGGTCTTACCAACCTATTCATCCCATGCCCCACGTCGTTGCCGAGGAGACTCGAGCCCTGCCGGTTGTAGGCCCAACACACTCCCCACTTATAGCGCATTATAGGCAGAACGGCGCGCTACTTTTCTAGACTGTGAGACCTCGATTTCAGTGGAAATTGCTCCAAGACCGTCCCAGTGACCAAGTTTTCGTCACCGCAGGCCGCCCAAGCGTTGAAGAGGTGCGCCGGTCCCGAGATTACGGCGGCCCCTGTGGTCCGGACCGGCGAGCGGGCCGCAGCTTTCCTTGACAAGGCAACCTCACTCGATTAGCATCACCTCGTGCCTGGGAGTCATATTCCCGGACACTCAACCCCAGCATCCACAAAAAGCAGAACCTTAAGAAAGTTGACCAACGCCGTGGCTGTGCCCACCTCATGAAAGCCCTGATAGGCGCCAACCTGATCGACGGTTCCGGCGGCCCGGTTGTACCGGATGCCGCCATCCTCATCGACGGGGAAAGACTCAAGGCTGTCGGCCCGCGTTCCGCCGTGGAAGTTCCGTCCGGCGCCGACGTCATTGACGTGTCCGGATTAACCCTGCTGCCGGGGCTAATTGATTGCCACGACCACCTGGCCTCCAAGGGCTACGACCTATCGACCCGCTGGGGCTTGGCCGAGCCTAGGTCCCTGCAACATTTGCGCACCGCCAAAGTGCTGGAGCAAACCTTGGCGGCGGGTTACACCTGCGTTCGAGACGCAGGCTGGTTGGACGCAGGCTTCAAGCAGGCGGTTGAAGAAGGGCTCTATCCCGGCCCCCGCCTGGTCATATCAGTAAGCATCATCTCCCCGACCGGGGGTTTGGGCGACCACGTCTGTCCCGCAGGGCACCAGCGACCCTGGGAAGACGACCCTCTGTTGCCCTCTGGGGTGGCCAATGGCGCCGACGGGGTAAGGGCGAAGGTGCGTGAAATGGTGCGGGTTGGCGCGGACGTGATCAAATTCGCCACCACCGGAGGGGCCAGCTCCCGCCGGGGCCATGGTCCCAAAGACGCAGCTTTCGGTCCCGACGAGGTCAAGGCCCTGGTGGAGGAATCACGGGCGCTTGGCCGAAAGACGATGTGCCACGCTCTGGGCGGACCGGGCCTCCGCTTGGCCATCGAGGGCGGAGCCGGGTCCATAGAGCACGGCTGTTACCTAGCTGAAGAGCCGGACTTGCTCAAGATGATGGCTGACATGGGTACTTTCTTCGTGCCCACTTTCGAGGTCTACGAGTTTCATTCCAGCATCAGCGCTCCCCACATAGTGGAGCGGACCAACTCCCTAATGCGAATCCACGAGGAAAGCATGCACTTGGCCCTAGCCGCGGGGGTCAAGGTGGTGGCCGGGACCGACGCAGGCGGGTTCGTGCACGGAGATAACGCCCGGGAATTAGAGCTTCTGGTGGAGCGGGGCATGTCGAACATGCAAGCCCTGCAAGCCGCCACCGGCTGGGCAGCCGAGTGCGTAGGCCTGGATAAAGACATCGGCACGTTGGAGCCGGGCAAGCTGGCCGACCTGCTGGTGCTTGACGGCGACCCCTTGGCGGACATCGGTGTTTTGAGAAACCGGGAACGGCTCAAGCTGGTAATGAAGGGCGGCGAGGTCTCCGTGAACAATCTGCCCGCTTCCGTCCCGCAGCCGGTGAGCTAGCAATACTCTGAATAAATCCGTGAATTGTGACCCAGGGATGGCCTGAATAAGTCCAGGAATTGCGGCATAGTCAGATGGGGAAGATGATCTGGTGTTGGCGGCCTGTTCAGAGGTTCCCTAGCAACATAGGAAAGTTGGCCGTGTCGATGATTTGTTCAGAGGTTTCCTCGCAATCCCTGTGCAATCCCTGTGCAATTCCCGCGCAATTCCCCTCACGGAGCGGCCGTTTCCTGGCTGACAGCGATTCACCATGCGTTTTCACCTTCTGACCCTCTTCACTGAGGCATTTCAAGGGCCGCTGCAACACAGTATGCTGGAGCAGGCCCGCCGTAAAGGGATTATCTCCGTCGAGCTCAAGGACCTACGGCATTTTACCCACGACGCCCACGGCACAACCGACGACTACCAATTTGGCGGGGGCCACGGCATGGTCCTGAAGCCGGAGCCGGTGTTCGAAGCTGTGGAGGACGTGCTGAAGGAATATACTCCCGACCAGCGCGCCGTCATACCCATTGTGCTGCTTACGCCTCAAGGCGAAGTGTTCAATCAGAGAGTGGCTAAAGAGCTGTCCAATACGGCCGCCATGGTCCTGATCTGCGGCCATTACGCCGGCGTAGACGAGCGAGTGCGCCTGGGGGTAGCCACCAGGGAGATAAGCATCGGGGACTTTGTGTTGACCGGAGGAGAGCTGGCGGCGATGGTGGTGGTGGACGCCGTGGCCAGGCTGGTGCCGGGAGTCATTGGCTCCGTGGCCAACGTAGAGGGCGACTCCATAACCTCCGGCCTACTCCAACACCCGCTTTATACGCGACCCGCCGAATTCCGGGGCATGGAGGCGCCCGCCATCCTGCGGTCCGGGAACCACGGCGAGATCGACCGCTGGCGCCGTCGTGAGTCATTGAGGCGCACCCTGAAGCGCCGTCCTCATCTACTGCAGGAAGCCGAGCTCAACGCCGAGGACCACGAGTTTCTGCGCTCCCTGGGGTACTTCGGCCGAAATGCCTAGTAGACGCCATGCCGGGGATAGCCCCAGGATAGTCGAGGGCAGAATCCATGGCCAAGTCCGATTTTAAATTTCACACCCCGGTCCGGGTGCGCTGGAAAGAATGCGATGCCCAAGGCATCGTCTTCAACGGGTCTTACATGGACTACCTGGAGGTGGGTCAGTCGGAGTACTTTCGCAACTTGGGTTTCAGTATATACGTGGTGGGCCAACGGGGTTTCTTCGATACGGCAGTGGTCAAAACCGTCCTAGAATTTAAGCATCCCGCCACGGTAGATGAAGTGCTGGAACTGCACGTCCGCGTGGGGAATTTCGGCAACACCAGCTTCCACCTGGAAATGGAGATTTATGGGCAGCACTCCGACGTGCTGCTGACCACGATACAGGGAGTCTACGTGGGATATAACGCGGAGACTGGCGCTACACGCCGGACGCCCGATGAAATCCGAGAGTTGGTAGGCCACTACGAGACCACCGGAGAAGTACTCCCTTTGAGCCGCTTTCCGGCGTTGGCCAAGGCGGCCCTTTAGTCACCTTGCCCGGGGGAACCCGGAGACCTTTTCCTAGTAAATACTTGGTAAATACTTGCCCTCAAAAAATATTCGGCCGGTTGGCTTTTTACCGTGCGGGCCGCCCACAGGCATGGCCCGCCTCTGTATCCGGTTTGCGCGTTAAGTGAATGATGAACTGGGCCACGGCTGGTGGTGACGGGCCTCGCGGGTGTCGCTTGGCCCTTTCCCGAGGTGAAATCGTATGGAGTCTGATAAGGCCGACGCCTCCCGGGTATGACTAGGGCGCTCGTTTGCACTCCCCCGACACCGACCCATTGACGATAATCGCCATACTCGATAGACTTACGGCAAGCCCCGGTCATCACTTGCCAGGACCCAGGGCAGCCCCTCTCACCCATTGCGTGGGAGGACCGGGGAAGGCTCGCTTGAAGCTAATTAACTACTAATGGCCAGACTATTCGACCTCCACATTCACACTACAAAAGGAAGCAGCGACAGCAGCCTGAACCCTGAGGACTTGGTTTTGGAAGCGGAGCGCCTGGGCCTCCGCGGCTTATGCATCACCGAGCACAGCGGCCCCTGGGAACGCCACGAGTTCGAGAGCTTCGCTAGCCGGCATAGAGTAGTATTGGTGCGGGCGATGGAGGTCGAGACCGATTTCGGTCATATGTTGGCCTTCGGGATGGACAGGTACCAACCCGGCTTCCACAAGGCAGCAGCCTTGCGGCGGGCGGCTGATGCGGTGGGAGGGTACGTGGTGACCGCCCATCCCTTTCGGGCAGTTCTGAGCCAAAGGCGCAGAAACGGCGCTCTGCTCTACCAATCCGTCCCCGGCCCTCTGCCCCAGAAGCCAGAGGAGGCATTGGACCATCCTGTGTTCAAGCTTGCCCACGCGGTGGAGGTGGCCAACGGAGGGACTGCAGACGAGGAAAACGAATTTGCCATGCAGGTGGCCGGCCTGCTGCGCATGCCGGTGACGGGAGGCAGTGACGCCCACTCGACTCACGGCATAGGCCGTTTCGTCACCGCCTTCGGCGATGAAATAAGCAACGAGGAACAGTTCCTCGCCGCTCTCCACTCAAGGAAGTTCTACCCGGCGGTGGGACTACGCTCCGGACAACTCCGGCCCTACATCCTCTAGCCGAGGGCTATGCAATCACCGGCGAATGACAACGGATTAGCTACATCGGCGGTTTACTGATTATGTCTCTGCGGTTTCCCACTACCTCCCCTTTCGAGCAAGTCCACGTGGCATTGGACTTGGAGACCACGGGGTTGGAACAGGGTAGAGACACCATCATTGAAGTGGGGGCTGTAAAGTTTCTGGGTACGGAGGTCTTCGACACCTTCCAGAGCCTGGTGAACCCGGGACGTCCCATTCCCGCTTTCGTCCAACGCCTCACCGGCATCTCCGACAGCCAGGTCAAGCGGGCTCCCTTCTTTGACAGCATCTCGGACCGGTTATCGGACTTCATAGAAGATCACCCTGTGATCGGTCATAACGTGGCTTTCGACCTGGGGTTCTTGTCCTCCCACGGCCTGCCTTTAAACAACACCGCATATGACACCTGGGACCTGGCTTCCGTGTTGCTGCCTCGCTCTCGGCAGTATTCGTTGGGATATCTTTCCGACTTCTTCGAAATATCTCACGTAGACCGCCACCGGGCCCTGGGCGACGCCCGGGCAACTTACCAGGTTTTCATCGAGTTGCTGCGGCAGGCCGAAACCTTGGATAGCGGGCTGCTGGCATATATTCAAAATCTGTCCGCCAGAAGCCGGTGGTCCATCGCTCACATTCTGGCCGGACTCCAAAGCGCCAGAGCCAGTGACGGACCCACGACCTTTGGGCTAACCGGGCTCGACCTGGAAAACCTGGGCGCCAGACTAGGGCGTCCAGAAAAGCGGCGAGCCGTCAGTACCCACTTCTCCCTGGACGAGGAGAAGGTTGGCAACCTCTTGAGCGGCACCGGTCCCTTCGCTCAAACCTTCTCCGGGTTCGAGCACCGGGCGGAACAAGAGGAGATGCTAGCCGGAGTAACCCAGGCTATTCATCGCAGCCGGCACCTGTTGGTGGAGGCTGGCACCGGCGTGGGCAAGTCCATGGCCTACTTGCTGCCAGCCGTTATGTTCGCGGTAAGCAATGGCCAGCGGGTGGTAATCTCCACCAATACCATCAATCTGCAAGAGCAATTGTTGAAAAAAGACATACCGGCGCTGTTGGAGGTGCTTGAAGCAGGCGGGCTGGTGGGCAAAGGGGTTGTAAAGGCGACGTTGCTTAAGGGGCGCAACAACTACCTTTGCTTGCACCGGTGGAATTACCTGGCCAGAAGCGAGAACCCAACGGTGGACGACGCCCGGCTGCTGAGCAAGACGGCCGTTTGGCTTCAAGAAACGGTTTCCGGCGACCGCGGCGAGATTAACCTTTCGGGGAGGGACGCTTTCACCTGGACGAGGGTGTCGGCAGGAGAAAAGGGGCGATGTCCGGGTCTGCGGGATGGAGGTCCTTGTTTCTTGCGGTCCTCCCGGGAGCGAGCCGAGCAGGCGCACATCGTGGTGGTAAATCACGCTTTGCTGCTTTCCGACCTGGTGCACGGCGGCAACCTCATTCCCGACTACCAATACCTGATCATAGACGAAGCTCACAACCTTGAGGAAGAGGCGACCCGGCAACTTGGGTTTGGAATCGCGCCGGAACGCTTGGATGAACTCACGGAGCTTGTGGGACGTTTCATGACCCATTCGCGCCTGGCCTTGGCTACCGAGAGCTTGGAATCAGCGGTGCGCCAAGAGGGGGACCGGGCAATATCCGACGCCGACACAGTAATCGCTCCCATAAGAGAGCTTTGGAGCCACCTATGGTCGGCAGCAGAGCCGGTACTGGATAGCCGAAGGCAAGACAACTTCGACGACCGGACTCAACTATTGCTGGACCACCAAGTACGGGGTCAGGAACCTTGGTCCCGCTTTGTCCTGGAGTGGGAGAACCTGGACCTGCGGATACACCAAGCAGTCCTAGCACTTTCTCGCCTGCAACGGTACCTGGAATCCACCACGTTGCCCGGAGTCGTAGACCAACCGGCCCTGGTCATGGAGGCCGCGAATCTTCAAGATAATCTGGAGGGGTTGCGGACCGAACTGGGGTCAATCATCGGCACACCGGACGGCCATACTGTCCATTGGATGGCCCGCGACCATGATAACCGGGACATTTCCCTGCATGCGGCGCCGCTGGAGGTGGCAGCCATCCTAAACGAAGGGCTGTTCGATCGGAAAGAGTGCGTCGTAATGACCAGCGCGACCCTTAGCACCGACGGCAACTTCGACTACTTCCGGCGGAGGAGCGGCCTTCCTGAGAACAGCGACGAGTTGCTGGTGGGTTCACCTTTTGACTACCAGAAAGCGGCATTGCTGCTGATACCGGACGATATGCCTCCCCCAAATTCCGATGGATATCTGGATGCCGTATCGCATGTCCTAACGAACCTGGGTAGATCTCTCGGCGGTCACACTATGGCCTTGTTCACCTCCCATTCATCCCTTCGCGGCGTCGCCAACCGGGTGCGTGGGCCACTGTCGGCCGAGGGGGTCCAGGTCCTGGCGCAGGGGGTTGACGGGCCACCGCAGCAGCTTATCAGTCGCTTCACCGATAACCCCAGCAGCCTATTGTTAGGCGCGTCCAGCTTTTGGGAAGGAGTGGACCTGCCCAGTGGCGTGCTAAAGGCTCTGGTGCTGACCCGCTTGCCATTCCAGGTGCCCACAGATCCGGTGGTGAAAACCAGGTCGGAGCAATACGCAGATCCGTTCAAGGAATTTTCCATTCCTCAGGCGGTTTTGCGTTTTCGCCAGGGCATAGGGCGCCTAATTCGCAACAAAGGCGACAAAGGCGCCATAGTGGTGCTGGACCGCCGCGTTACGGGACGTTCATACGGTGGGTCCTTTTTGAAGTCGATACCCCCCTGCACATTGAAGCCAAGCAACATGTCTACAGTGGGCCAACTGGCGGCCCAGTGGAGTGTTGAAAGCTGAGGAGCTGGCCACCAGCCAACCGGTGAACCTGACGGCCACACTGGAAAGCGGTCAGGCCCACCGGTGGCGCCGGGAGGACGACTGGTTTTCCGGGGTCGTCAGAGGCAACTTCATCAAGATGCGACAGACCGGGTCCCGGATCGAGTTCCGAAGCAAACCGCAGCCGGAAGCATCGGTGGCACCCTTGCTCAAGGCATACTTCAGGCTTGACGACGACCTTGAAAGTATCTACACCGAGATTCGCCGCGACCCCAGAGTGTCGGAAATGGTGGACCGCTATCCGGGGCTGCGGCTCCTAAGGATAGAGCCTTGGGAGTGTCTGATTTCTTTCATTTGCTCGGCCAATTCCAACATACCTCGAATCCACCAAAACATGGAATCGCTGGCTCATGGGTTCGGTGACCCCTTGGCCATGGACGGGCAGGTGCGGCACGCTTTCCCCACACCGGTCCAATTGGCTCAAGCGGGAGAGGCGGAGCTTCGCCGTTTGGGACTGGGGTTCAGGGCGCCCTACGTGGACAAAACGACCCGTATGGTGGCAGAGGGGAAATTGGACCTCTCAGCCCTGGTTGAAATGCCCTACCACGAGGCCAAAGCAGAGCTTATGGCCTGCCCTGGCATAGGGCCCAAGGTTGCCGATTGCATAGCGGTCTTTTCCCTGGAGAAGTTAGAGGCATTTCCCATCGACGTGTGGATGCGGCGGGCGCTTGGAGAGTGGTACTTTCCCGGTCAGAAGCCGCCTACCGACCGGGTGATGCTGGAGTGGGCGCAGGACCACTTCGGCCGCTACGGCGGATACGCCCAGCAGTATCTGTTTCACGGCCGGAGGCTCGAGAGATAGGCCTCTGAAGCGTAACGCGGGCCCGTCTTTCCGCGGAAAAGGCTGGTGGAACCGTCCCCTAAGGTGTCAGCACCAGCTTTCCAAAGAAATTGGTCTCCTCCATGGTCCGGTGGGCGGCGGCCGCGTCATGCAAGGGGAAGACACGGTCGACCACCGGCCTGATGGCGCCGCGGTTGAGGACAGCGACGATCTGCCGCATATCTTCCTTGTTTCCCATGAAGACGCCGTGAATCTCTTTTTGTTGACTGAACAGTAGCCCAAGGTGGAGTTCGCTGCGCAGGCCGGTGGTGGCGCCGCAGGTCCCGAAGCGCCCCCCGGGACGGAGGGCGTTGAATGCCGGGGAGAAAAAGTCGGCCCCCACATGGTCCACTACCGCGTCTACCCCGACGCCTCCGGTCAAAGCACGGGCTCGCTCGGCGATGTCTTCCTCGTTATAGTTGATCACCTCGTCTGCGCCCAGCTGGAGCGCCTTGGCAGCTTTTTCCGGGGTGCTGGTGGTGGCAATCACCCGGGCGCCGATGATGTTCTTGGCCACTTGAATGGCGGCGGTGCCCACGCCGGCGGAGGCGGACAGCACCAAGACCGTCTCCCACGCCTTGAGCTGGAGCCGCCGCATTAGCATGTTCCAAACAGGCAGAAAAGTAGTCGGCATGGCCGCTGCCTCCTCATAAGTCACGTCGTCGCCAATAGCGTGGACGTTGGAGGCCGGGACCGCGGCCATTTCGGCATAACTCCCATCGATGGCGCTCCCCATGAACTGCTGCCTAGGGCAAAGGTCGTCCCGGCCGGATAGGCACGCCGGGCATTGCCCGCAGGTGAGTCTCGGGTTGATCACTACCCGGTCGTTGGGGCTGAACCCACTCACTTGGGCCCCTACTTCCACCACGTCGCCGGCGCAGTCGCCGCCCAAAATCAAAGGAGGCGGGAACTCCCGGCGCAGACCTCGGCCGCCTTCCCGGGTGTAGAGGTCGAGACGGTTCAACGCCGCGGCCCGGACCCTGACTTTCACCTGATGAGGCTCCATTGCCGGCTCGGGACACTCCCCGAAAGTCAAGACCTCCGGTCCGCCGTGGGATTCTATGTATACAGCCTGCATAACATTAACCTTCGGGACTTCAAGCTATCAGCTATCAGCCGCCATTTAGCAGATTATATTTTCGGCGTTGCAGTGGGGCCAGCCCCCTTGGTGCCGTCGCCGGGGACACTAGCTTTGGGGATTCACCTGAGAGGCAACGGGATTTATCGAATATCGCAGCGCCTGATTCATCGCCAGCCGGCGGCGAACGCTCTATGACCTCCGGCCGTAGTAGCAGTCATCGCACAAAAAGACAATAGCCAAGGCGTCCTCGTGGCTGCCGATACGCCCGCACTGGGGAACCTCACTATCCCTGCTCCACGGCTGGTGAAATTTGCCGCCGCACATCTGGCAAGAAGTCTGATGCACGCCATCCAACGCCTCACCGCAGATTACGCAGGATTCCCGCTGCAAATCTTCTTGGATATCTTCAGCCATGATCCGTCGGTTTCTCCCGTTCATCAAGCAGGTCCCGGACAAGCCGGCGTTCGTCGGCCTCGGTGGCGGCATTACCGTCCAGCTTAGCGTCTCTGAGCTGACTCAACAGGCACCCCACAGCAGGACCAGGGGATACTCCCATGGCCAGCAGGTCGCCGCCGTCTAGGGCAGGCGTCAAGAATCGTGATTTGGTCAAGTAACGCTTCAGTCTCCGTGCAACCAGGGGTGAGTCGGTCAAACGCGAAACGGCCGTCACCGCCTCAGTGTGCAGATTCCTCACCATACGCGCCGTCTGTGAATCCGGCAAGGTGACCACGCCCAACTCTTCCTCGCGGCTGCCCAGCAGAGCGGTGTCCCGGACCACCTGGGCCCAATCTTTGGTCAGATTCAGCCGGTGGACCGCGGCTTCCGCTTCCGCTGAAGACAGGGAATAGGACAGGCCGGCGATTAGCATCAGCGGTCCGGCTCCGGGGCGGGTCGCATCCCCCCAACCCGGGCTGCAAGACCCCACTGCATCCAGCCTCGCCAGGGCCTCTCCTCCTCCCCAAGCCGGATGAATCTCGCCCATTATGCCCAGCGCCACCGACCGCTTCAACGGCAACTCCGGCCGCTCCTCTTCCAAAAACTTCTCCAACTCGTGCCTCAGCCGGTCGGCGGACAGGGCGTCCAGGCTCCCTTGGCCGATTGCGTCGTTAAGAAGTCCGGCGGTCCCGGTTTCAATCTCAAAGCCCAAACGCTGCTCGTACCTAACCGCCCGTAACAATCGAGTAGGGTCGTCGACAAAGCTAGCGGGATGCAGGACCCGGACCAGACCATCGCGGATGTCTTGGAGACCCCCGTGGGGGTCCATTACCTGCGGGTTGAGCTCGCCCAGAGGGACTGCCAAGGCGTTGATTGAAAAGTCCCGCCGCGCTAGATCATCGCTAATTGCGCCGGACGACACCTCAGGGAGGGCCGCCGGGCCGGGGTAAGTCTCTCGCCGGGCGGTCACGACGTCCACCCGGCTGGGGCCTTTTATCACCGTCGCGGTCCCGAACCTGGGGTGGGTCCGGACCTCGCCGCCCAACTCTGCCCCCAGCCAGCGGGCCACCTCGAAACCGTCCCCTTCCACCACGAAGTCCAAGTCCCTAGTGGGCATCCCCATCAAAGTATCGCGCACCGGCCCGCCTACCACGTACACCGGGGGCGGGTGGCCCAGAGCCCGGCGCCGCAAACACCGCAGAATGGCCAAGTGCTGATCATCCAGATTGCTTTCCAGAGCGTCCAAGGGCGCGCTGATGTGCTGAAGCTGGCGCGTGGAGGGCCTCCTGTGGAGCGATATTATAGCATAGGCATGGGCTGGGTTAACCCGGCTTCACCCGGTGTTGCGGCTCCGGAAGTTCTCCATTCCAGGTCAAAAAGCGCCCCTGCGCCCGTTAGGGGTCTTTGACAACGGGAGCGCCCATATATACAATTCTATCGTTCACCCAATGCCATATATCCAATCTCAGGAGGTGCCCCAATGCCCGGATCCGAGATAACAACTTACTACGATTTTCGTTGACCCTTCGTATATAATGCCGCCATGTGGCTGGCAAAAGTGGAAGAGTCAATCGGAGAGCCCGTTGACGTAGACTGGCAGCCATTCTGTCTCAGTCAGGTTAACCAAGACAAAGGTCCGGACTACAAGGTCTGGGAGCAGCCGGGGGTCCTAGACGGATCCGACAACATTCTGCTGGCTCATCAGGCTGGATTGGCGGCCAAACGCCAGGGCAAAGAGGCGTTTGAGGCGTTTTTCATTACCTTGCTAAGGGCCCGCCACGAAGACAAGAAGGACCTCAACGACTCCGAGGTGATATACCAGGCGGTGCGGGATTCCGGAATAGACCAAGCCCGCTTCCGGGAAGACGTGGCCGACCCTGAACTGTTAAAGGAACTTGCAGAGAGCCACACCAAGGCAGTCGAGGAAGTAGGAGCATTTGGCGTTCCTACCTTCGTATTTCCCAATGGTAAATCGGCCTTCCTGAAGATGTTCGTTCCCCCCGACGAACAAGCTGAGGAGATTTACAACACCCTCTTTAAAACGATGAGCGAGTTCGCTCACGTGGGGGAGATCAAGCGGCCTCAGCCGCCATGGCCCCACGGAGTTATTTAGGAGTACTTGTTGGGGAGCGAGCACCTTGAATCGACCGCGGCTCTGGAAACGGTCCTAGGGTTAAAGTTTCGGGACCCAGGGCTGCTGGAGCAGGCCTTGGTGCATCGCTCCTTTGCCAACGAAAAAGGATGGCCGTCGTCCGCCTCCTACGAGAGAATGGAATATCTAGGCGACGCCGTGCTGGAGTTGGTCATCTCCGGCGAGCTCTACCGGCGTTGCCCTGACCTAACCGAGGGAGAGCTAACCAAGGGGCGCTCCACCTTGGTCTGCCGCGAGTCCCTGGCCGGCGTTGCCCGTAGTCTGACCCTAGGAGACTGCGTCCGTCTGGGCAAAGGCGAGGAGGCCAGCGGAGGCCGGCTCAGGGAGTCTATCCAGGCCGCAACTTTCGAAGCGGTGGTTGCCGCGGTTTACCTGGACCGGGATCACGCCGAAGCTCGCCGGTTCATCTTGAACGTAATGGGCAATGAGCTTGAACGGTTCTACTGCGAGGGCATACTTCAAGAAAACCCCAAGTCCTCTCTTCAGGAATACATTCAACGTCGAGGAAATTCACCTCCACAATATCACTTGGTTTCCAGTGAGGGTCCCGACCACGGGCCCGTTTTCACCATTGAGGTCCTGGTGGATGGTGAAGTGATGGGAGTAGGACACGGTGGCAACAAAGCGGGCGCAGAGCGGGCCGCGGCTCAAGCGGCTCTGCTGAGAGTGGCTTCCGAGTCCGCCGGTGAGTGAGAGCGCGAGGCGCATTCATTGGAGAGCTTCCCGGACCTAGGGGCCCGTCTAAATTAGGGCTGGATGATCAGGAATGACGCCCCTACCCGATGTATCGCTCACCTATTGCTTACAGCGGGGTTCAAACCTGGCTTTATCATTGTTATTACCATCGGCGTTATTCCCACCGGCAGCCTGCACGGGGCCAGGACCCTAGAGAAAACCCATGTTGAAATTCTTCAAGCGCGACCGGGAAGCTGACCGGCTCCACACAGAGGATGGTGTCAAGGCCAGCCGGGACCGTTGGTTTGGACGTATCCTGGAAGTGCTCCGGTCCTCCCGGCTCGACGATTCCGTATGGGAGGAGCTGGAAGAGATACTCATTTCCTCCGACGTAGGGGTTGACGCCTCCTTGAAAATCGTCGGTGAAGTGAAATCGCGGTCCCGGGAAGACCGCCTCGGGAGCCCCGAGGAGGCGCTTGAAGTCTTGAAGGACGCTCTGGTCCGCGACCTGGACCCAGACGAGGGCGAAACCCGGTGGCCGGAGCCGGAATCCGCCCAGGGCCCTTACGTCATACTGATGGTAGGGGTCAACGGCGTTGGCAAGACTACAAGTATCGCCAAGCTGGCTTACCACCTCCAATTGTCCGGTCACAACGTAATGCTGGGTGCGGCCGATACCTTCAGGGCGGCGGGGGCAGAGCAGCTGGAAATCCTCGGACGGCGGCTGGGCGTAGAAGTAATCAGCCACCGTAGCGGGGCAGACCCCGGTGCAGTTGCCTACGACGCATATCAGGCCAGTAAGGCCCGAGGCGCCGACGTTCTGATCATCGACACGGCCGGCCGCCTCCACACCAAGTCCAATCTGATGGAGGAGTTGCGCAAGATACACCGCGTCTTGAACCGCCAAGACCCTTCAGCACCACATCAGGTAATCCTCACTCTGGATGCCACCACAGGCCAAAACGGCCTGGCCCAGGCCAAATCCTTCAAGGAGGCGGTGGAATGCACCGGCATCTTCCTGGCCAAGCTGGA
Source organism: Dehalococcoidia bacterium (assembly GCA_965224325.1). Taxonomy (GTDB): domain Bacteria; phylum Chloroflexota; class Dehalococcoidia; order Lucifugimonadales; family UBA3495; genus CBDCMJ01. The sequence continues at coordinate 75,105 of CBDCYT010000021.1, read as the reverse complement.
CGGCACCGCCCGTGGGGGAATAGTCCTTGCTATCAAGCAGGAATTGCAAGTGCCAATTCTCTTCATCGGCACGGGAGAGAACCTCAGTGACCTGGCCCCTTTCGATTCCAGGCAGTTCGTCCAGTCCCTTCTTGCCCCCATCGCTTGAATTCGCTGCATCACACTACAGGCCTCTGGGCAGGCCGGGCATAACGAGCACCTCAGTCCCCATTCCGTCAGGTCAGCTTTCGCTAGCCGGCTCAGAACGCCAGCCCTTAGTCGCGACGGCACATCTCCTTCCCCGGTGAACTATGGTTGACATCCTCTCCTGGCTGCTGGCTGTGGAAATTCTCGGCCTCCTGGGGCTCCCGGTATGCCTGGTCCTTTTCCGCAGACTCCCGGACCGGGGCATCACCTTGGCCAAACCCCTGGCGCTGGTGCTTTTTTCCTACGTGCTTTGGATCGCAGGACTGACCCACCTGGTCCCCAACACCCTCATTACTATCGTCCTCATCCTCATCTTCGGCGCCATTGTCAGCAGCCTACTGCTCCGGAGACACGCTGGCAAGATCTGGAGATTCTTGAAGGAAGAGTGGCGGACCTTGGTGGTGGCGGAGGCGCTGTTCCTGGGTTTCTTCTTTCTGTGGCTGGCCATTATCTCCGAGGTCCCGGCCATCAATCACACTGAGAAGCCCATGGACTTTGGCTTCATGAACGCAGTGTTGCAAAGCCGTTATTTCCCGCCCGAGGACCACTGGCTGGCCGGGCACTCCATCAGCTACTACTATTTTGGCCACCTAATGATGGCCTTCTTGACTAAGCTATCCGCCGTGCCGTCCAGCGTGAGCTACAACATGGCGGTGGCGCTGGTGCCAGGCATGTTGGCCGCAGCTTCCTTCGGCCTGGTCTACAACCTTGTGAGGCTGTCCAATGGGTCCAGGCTGGCGGCAATGGGCTTTGGCCTGGCAGCCCCTGCCCTGATAATGCTTATCGGCAACCTGGAAGGGGCCCTGGAGTTTGTTCACGCCCAAGGTTGGGGCGGCGACGGGTTCTGGGAATGGGTGGGCATAAAGGGGCTTGAAGGAACATCGGCTAGCTCGGGTGTCTTTCCTGATCAGTCATGGTGGTGGTGGCGAGCGTCTCGCGTCATCGATACTTTAGCGGGCAGCCAAAGCCTGGACTTTACTATCACCGAATTTCCCATGTTCAGCTACTTACTGGGCGACCTGCATCCCCACGTCATGAGTCTTCCCTTTGTGGTCCTGGGTTTGTCTCTGGGTCTCAACCTATTCCGGTCCAAAGACCGATTGGGACCCGCATGGCTGCGCCGCAATCCTTGGGAGTTCTTGGCCGTGGCTTTGTTTATCGGCGCCCTGGGCTTCATCAATACTTGGGACTTGCCGATGATGGCGGGAGTGCTGATTGCCCTGGTGCTGGTCAAATGCTACCGGGACTGCGGGAGCGACTTGCGACAAGGGATAGTACAGGGCGCAAGTGTCTTGATTCCTATTTTTGCGGTCGCGGCGGTCTTGTTCCTGCCTTTCTACCTGACGGTCAACAGCCAAGCGTCCGGAATAGCGCCATTGCGGGAGGTCAGCACTCGTCCTTTCCTGTTTTTCGTGACCATGGGGCTCTTTTCCGTTCTGGCGCTGTCATTCATACTGCGGCAACTGCCTGGGTTGAGACGGCCCACCAAATTAGAGGCCCCGATGACGGCATTGGTGCTAGGCGTTACTCTGACCCCTGTAGTGATTTGGGTTGGGGTGGTGTTTTCCCTGACACTCGCCGGCGACGGATTCCGAGCCGCCCTTAACGAAGTGGGGGGCCGGATGGTGCTGGTGCTGCCCGGTCTGGCGATTACGATTGTGGCGGCTTTAAGCGCCGCCCTAAGATCACACCAAGGAGCGCAGCCCACCGCAGCGTTCCCGTTGTTGTTGATTTCCATAAGTTTTTACCTGCTGGTTGGGGCTGAGTTATTCTATGTGGCGGACTTGTTCGACAACCGCATGAACACGGTGTTCAAACTCTATTACCAAACTTGGCTGCTCCTGGGATTGGCCGGGGTATATGGTCTTTTTTACTGGCAGACCCCCGGGGCTTCGCCCCAGGCGGTATCAGCAGAAACGGGGACCTTGAGTCGTAGGGCGCTCCGGCTGGGCAACGTATCTTGCATGGGAGGGATCGCTTTCCTGGTAATAGCCTCGGCCTATTACTCCGCGGGCGCGATTTTGGACCGGACCGGGCTGCTAAGGCAGGAACATACCTTGGGCGACAATACACTGAACGGCCTGGCCTTCGTCCGGGAAGGCGACCCCGGCGAATACGCCGCTATTGAGTGGTTGCGGGACGAGGCTCCTTGGGGACGCATCGTGGAGGCGGTGGGCGACGACTATTCAGATTTCGGCAGGATTTCGGCCAGCACCGGACTACCCACCGTATTGGGATGGAAGTTTCATGAAGTGCAGTGGCGCGGGAACAGCGAAATCTATAACCAGCGTGAGGAGGACGTGGCCCAAATTTACAGTAGCGGCCGGGAAGATACGGTGCGCCGGCTTCTTGAGACTTACGAGGTGCGTTACGTTTACGTGGGGGAGCGGGAGCGGACCCAGTACCGAATCCAAAATCTGGAGGGTTTCGACAGCTTCCTCAACACCGCATTCGACCAACAGGGCGTCGTAATCTACGAGTTAGTTAACGGCGCTGGCGGAGGCCCCCGAGGACAGGATGGAAACGGTCCCGGCTGAGAGGCGGCGATTTTCCCGCGGCTGGCCATTGCTTGATCGGCTATTGGATATGCCCTCAGGTTGGCATTTCGGCCGGTTTGAAGCCGCTTTTTTGGTCTTGGTGGCCTTGGCGTTGGGTATGCGCCTGTGGGAATTGGGCGGCCGCGCCATGCACTACGACGAGGCGATCCACCTTCACTACGCCTGGCGTTTGCTCAACAGCGAAGGCGCGGCCGGCGGTTTTCCCTGGATATTCGGGACTGACTTCATCCACTCCCCGTGGATGCACGGGCCGTTCCAAATCGAACTCGTCGCTCTTGCTCTTCGCATCTTCGGGGACACAGAGTTTACCGCCCGGCTGGTCTACGCCCTGTTCGGTGCTTTGCTGGTGGGGTTGCCTTATTTTTTCCGGGACTACCTAGGCAGAGCCGGGGCCCTGGCGGCCGGGGTAATGCTGACCCTATCACCGGTGTTGCTCTACTTCAGCCGCTTTGGCCGCAACGACATCCTCATGGCCTGCGGGAGTCTGGCCTTGGTGATACTGATGTGGCGGTACATCCACGAAGGAAAGCATCGCTACCTTTATTTATCGGCCCTAGTGCTGGCATTCATGTTCGGCGCAAAAGAGACGGCCTACATGGTGACCTTCATCTTGGGTGTCATTGCCTTCCTTCTGGCGCTGCCAACACTCCCTTCGCTGGTCTTGGGACGGACCAGGTTGTCCCAGATATCCGGTCCCATGGGCTTCTTGCTGCTGCTCATCACCCTCACGCTGCCCCAGTGGGTCCCCATCGTAAGCCTGGCTCAGGAGTCTCTGGGTCTGACCCTAGCGAATACCGAGGGTGTGGTAGGCGCCCCAGATTGGGCTGACCCCTTCTTAGGTCTGCCAATTTACCGGGCGCAGTGGTGGTTTCACACGTTAGCGATATTGGCGTTAGTGGGAGGGTTGGGGTGGCTGGCCAGCCGCGGCGGCCGCACGGGCAGCGGCAACTCACTCCGGCGCTTGGTCATCAGTGTTGGGGCGCCCCTGGCGGCGGTAGCGGCGGCGGCCTTATTGGCCTTCCGGCCCATCAGCCCAGCTTGGTCCCCCGCCGGCGCTCCAATCTTGGACTTCACGTTGGCCGGCCTTGTGGCAGGAGCCGCCGTTGCAGCCCTGGTGGCGACAAATCACCCTTGGCGGAGGGGCGCCGTTCTGCTGGCCGCACCGGCCCAGTTGACTCTTATATACGCTTTCTTGCTTACCGATGCCATAAGTGTGGGCACGGTGGTTAACGGCGTGCTTCCGACCGGCATTTCGGTTGAGACGCCGGGCAACGCGATTCCCCTCAATTACCTGGTTGCCGGACTATTGCTGCTGGGCGCACTCAACTTGTCAATCTACTTGGGGGTCCGCTGGCTGGGCGGCCGTTGGCTGTTGGCAGCCCTGATATTCTACTTAGCTTGGGCCACGATCTATACGACCGTGTTCACCAACGCGGCGGGGTTATTCAGTGGTGTCTGGCAGGGCATGGGATATTGGATTGCCCAACAGGACGTCGCCCGGGGAAGCCAGCCCTGGTACTACTATTTCGTAGGCCTTTCGGTCTACGAAGTCCTACCGGTGGTCTTCGGCGCCGCCGGGGCTGTTTACTTCTGGAAAAAGAGGGACCCCCTGGGTCTGGTGTTGACCATATGGGCAGCCCTCACCCTGGTTGCTTACACCATCGCCAGTGAGAAGATGCCTTGGTTATTGGTCAACATCACCCTTCCGCTTATTCTGCTGGCAGGCAAGTATCTGGGCCGTATGATAGACCGGGTCAATTGGCGCCAGGCCTTGTACCAAGGGCGGGTGTTGCTACTGCTATTTCCGGCTTTGATAGTAGCGGGGGCAGTGTACCTCATCTACGTCTACATCAACCCGGAAGGTGGGTTTTCTCCCGTCCATTGGGGTGTGTTGTTTTGCGCGGCGTTGTTGGCGATTGCCACAGCGAGGTTAGTGAGGCAGGCCCAGCCGGAAAACGGCTCCGCCCTGGTGATTCTCAGCCTGGCGGCCCTGCTGTTAGTTTTCGGGGCCGTCGGTGCATTTCGTGCTTCCTACTCCTTCGACGATGAAAACCAAGAGCTTCTGGTGTACTCCCAAGGCAGTAAGGACCTGAAAGACACGTTTAGAGACATCGACGGCAGTGTCCTGAGGCAACAACCCGCCGAAGGGGCCGTCAAAGTGGACTATGACATGTGGTATCCGTTCGCCTGGTACGTCAGGGCAGCGGAGAGGGCCGACGTCTTGAATTTCGAGTGCTTTAAATCAAATAAGGAAGCGGATTGGAACGCGACTTGCAAGCCGGCGGAGGCCGCGCCGGACTCGAAGGCCTTCCTGCTTAGCGCCACCCACTCAGGAAGCAACGCCGGCGCCTTATCCGAATTCCAACAGGACGGACCGCTGCGTAACCTCCTGTGGTTTAATGAGGAAGCTTACCGCAGGCCGGGGGAACAACGGTTCCAGTGCCATTCGGACCTTCCGGGCCTGTCCTGCGCACCGGTGGGCCAAGAGGCCGAAGGGCATCCTTGGAGGCTTAAAGGGCTTCCCAGCAAGGAGCAAATTAGCAAGGACTTTGGTTATTTCAAGTCGGTGGCAAGCAGCCGGGAATCTTGGTTCGACGCCGTTAACTACTTTCTTTTCCGCAATCTCAGCGCCGACTGGTACAACGGCGAGTACTACATCTACCTGGCTCCCGAAATATACCTAGCTCCCGACGCGCCGTGAGATTTTGTTGATATCCCGGCAGGGCCACGGCCCCACCGGGTCAGTAGTGGGAACCCCGCCTTGTAGGTGAATGAGCAACGCCTTTATACTGGAAGTCCGCTTCGCACCTGCAGTTTGAGGACCAATAATCTACGGTTCGTCCGTAGGTTATGCATTGGTTTAAGAGGGATCGGGGTTTATTGCTGAAACGTCACTGGCAGTTCTGGCTTGGCCTGGGCGTGAGCGTCCTTTTGCTACTGGTCCTGCTCTATCAAGTGGACCTTGGAGAGGTCAGGGACGCGTTGGTCCACGCCGACTACCTGTACGTGGCGCCCGCCATTGCCCTGTATTTCGTAGCCGTTTACTTCCGATCAGTGCGATGGCGGTACCTACTGGCGCCCTTAAGTCCTTTATCCGTGGGCCGCTTGTATCCCGTGGTGGTGATAGGCTACATGGCCAACAACCTCCTGCCCGCCCGGCTAGGGGAAGTGGTCCGCGCCTACTACCTAGCGCGGCGCCAGCCCGAAGTCAACGGCAGTTCCGCCCTGGCCACCATAGCGGTGGAGCGGGTCTACGACGGGCTGACCTTGCTGGCTTGGGCAGCAATCGCGGGGCCCCTGCTGTTGCTCCTGGGCGAGTTCGACGGTTCCAGCGACGCCTCCCGCACCACCTGGATAGTTCTGGCGGCGCTGGTCGCGTCATTATTCGCCGGAGCGCTGGCCGTCCTTACCTGCCTGGCGGCAGTCCCTCGGTCCATGGAGCTAGTCGATCGTCTTCTGGGCATCGTGCCCGTACGGTTCCGGCCCAAGATACGCCAACTGGCCTACGCGTTTGTGGATGGACTGAAAGTGCTCACGTCCCCCAGGAAACACCTGGGATTGTTTCTGCTGTCTCTGCCCGTATGGGCCTTCGAAGGCGCCATGTACTACATCATCGCGCACTCCTTCGGCATCGACGACAGCTTCGGTTCCGTAGGGGCGTTGTTGCTGGTGATAATGCTACTGACCGCCACGTCAAATCTGGCCACCTCTCTTCCCAGTTCTATCGGCGGCATTGGCCCCTTCGAGGTGGTGTCTCAACAGACCCTGATAGCGCTCGGAGTGGGTGGTTCCTTGGCCGGAGCTTACGCCGGTTTTCTGCACCTGGCGACCCTGTGGCTGCCGGTCAACATAGCCGGATTGGCGCTGCTGTGGACGCAAAATATCTCCTTGCGGGGGCTGGCCAAGGGGAGTCCGCCGGTAGATAAAATGAGCCAACCGGAAAGCCAAGCCGCAAGAGGATACATCGCTGAAGAAAGTCGCCTGCCGCCTTTACCGCCGGGGGCTTCGCCCATCAAGGATGAAATACCATGAGAATCGGTATCATCGGAGGCGGGGCAGCAGGGTTGGCGGCCGCCTACGAATTGACCAAAGAGGGCCACTACGCTGAGGTCTTTGAACAGGCCCCCTTTTTGGGTGGCCAGGCTTCTACGTTTCCGGTGGGCGGCGGACAGCTGGAGAGGGGTTACCACCACCTGTTTGTCAGCGACACAGACATGACGGAGCTAATCCACGAGTTGGGTTTGGGGGAGAAGCTGGCCTGGCTGGAGTCCAAGGTCGGCCTGTATCACGGGGGCAAGGTCTGGAACTTCGGCACCCCGATGGACCTGCTGCGCTTCAAGCCGCTGTCCCTTGTCCAACGCCTGCGGCTCGGCTTCTGGACGTTCGTGTTGCAGAAGACCACGGACTGGCGCAAATTCGAGAACGTAACCGCTCAGGATTGGATCGTCCGCCATATGGGGCAGCGGATCTACGAGGTGATCTGGGAACCGCTGCTGCGGGGCAAATTCGGCGAGCACCACAACCAAATAAGCATGACTTGGCTTTGGGGCAAAATTTACCTCCGGGTAGCTTCCCGGGGTAAGAGCCTCCAGAAAGAGCGTTTGGGCTACCCCATGGGAAGTTTTGGCGAGGTGTTCGACCTGCTGGGCCAGCGCATTACGAGCCAAGGCGGCCAGGTCCACGTTTCCGCCGCGGTCAAGCGGATAGTGGTGGAAGACGGCACAGCCATCGGTCTGGAAGTGCAGTTGGCCGGAGAGGCCCCCCAGGACGTGAGATACGATGCTGTCATAGCCACAACGCCGTCATATGTCTTTACCCGGTTGGCCCCTCCGATGCCCGACGACTACCAAAGAAAGCTTGAGGAGGTCAAGTATCTCTCGGCAGTGCTAATGATCCTGGTGTTGGACCGGCCTCTGTCATCCAAGTATTGGATTAACATAGCCGACATCAACCTGCCTTTCGTCGCCCTCATCGAACACACCAACATGATCGATAAGTCCCTGTACGGCGGAAGGCACATCCTATACATCAGTAACTACCCCAGCAGGGAAAACCCGCTTTACCACAAGAGCGCCGAGGAGTTGCTGGAGGATTTTGTCCCCTACCTGCGAGAGGTCAATCCTGACTTCGACCGTTCTTGGGTGTTGGAGCACCACCACCACAAAGTGGACGGGGCCCAGCCCATCATTGGGGTCGATTACGGCGAACGGATTCCCTCCCACCAGACGCCGTTCAAGAATTTGTACCTCGCAAACACCACTCAAATTTATCCGGAAGACCGGGGAACTAATTATTCGGTGCGTATGGGACGGCAGGTCGCCCGCATGGTGATGGAGAACGCAGAGGGCTCAGGTCCTGAATGAAGTTCGCAGAAATCCGCCGGTGCTATTGCAATATTCGGCCCGTAGGGTACAATTTTCAGCCGAAGGACCCTCCGCCGAGTCGATCCACCTTCAGGAGTAGGCAATGCCACGTAATTCAGATCAAGAGTCTGAAAAACCCGAGTCCGGCCGCCAATCGCGCCGGAATTTCCTGGCCAAGTTTGGATTGGGCGCGGTAGCGCTAGCCGCCGTTGCCGTTCCCGTACTGCGCCAAGGGAACGCCGCCGCCACTGAGTCGACAGCCTCAGCGGACGAGTTCCCCGGTGAGGACTCCATTTTTCACCCGGCAATCGACCCCCGTCTCGATCCCCGGCGCAAAAGCTAGGTACACCCTGAATAAGTCCCTGAATTGCGCCCTAGCAACATAGGAAAGTTGGCCGTGGCGATTATTCGTACAGAGGTTTCCTAGAAACGGTTGGTCTAGGGATACTCTGAACAAGGCCGTCATAGTCTGGATTGTCATAGCCGAGGCAACGATGGGGGTGAGAACCGCCTCACGAGGCTTGTTGGGCCGGGCTTGGTCCCGCTGATCGCACCCTGCGGTGGCCGATGCGGGCTTGATACTGCCGGAAAGGCCGGTCCGGAGCTGTTGGCTCGCGCACTACGCCGCCAGATGGCGCTGGGCCGTCAGCAGGTTGCCCAGTCCCAGTAGCATCGCCAGCCGCTCCGTGTTCTTGACCAGTCCGCGGTAGCGAACCCTGGCGTATCCGAACTGCCGCTTCACCCTCAGGAAAGGGTGCTCCACCATTGCCCTCACCTGCGCTTTGAGCCTCTCCAGCACGGCCTCCTCACTCCCAGGCTCCAAGCCCCTGCGTTTCCCGGGTCGCATCGCCACCTGCCAGTCCACCTCCCGCTCCCGGTTCTCCTCCCGCTTCCCAACCCCCTGATACCCGGCATCGCCCCACACCACCGTCTCCCCGCCGTGCAACAGATTGTGCGCCTCCGTAACGTCGTGCGCGTTGGCCGCCGTCGTGCTCATGCTGTGCACCAGCCCCGTTTCCGAGTCCACCCCGATGTGCACCTTCATCCCAAAATGCCACTGGTTCCCCTTCTTGGTCTGGTGCATCTCAGGGTCCCGCTCCCCAGACCGGTTCTTGGTCGACGACGGCGCCTCTATGATGCTGGCGTCCACGATGGTCCCCTCCCGTAACCGCAGCCCCTGCGACTCCAGGTGGGCGTTGATCTCCTCGAACAGTACTTTGCCCAACTCGTTCCGCTCCAGGAGATGGCGGAAGTTGAGGATGGTGGTCTCGTCGGGCAGGGCGTCCGACATCCTGAGCCCAGCGAACCGCCGGACCGATTCGGCCTCGTAGAGCAGATCTTCCATGCCAGGATCGCTGAGGTTGTAGCAGAGTTGCACACAGTGTACCCGCAGCATCACCGCCAGAGGGTAGGGTCGGCGGCCCTTGCCTGCCTTGGGGTAGAAGGGCTGGATGCGTTCCTCCAGATGCTGCCAGGGAACCAGGAAGTCCATACGTTCCAGAAACAGTTCCCGACGAGTCTTGCGCTTCTTGCCCTGGAATTCCAGGTCCGCAAAGGTCGGTTGGTCCATCTCTGCTCTCACCCACGTCCGGATTCGGGTCTGCCAGCCTTACTATGCCATATCACCCAGAACTTGTTCAGAGTATCCCTAGCTCCAATCAGCTGGGCGCAGCGACATTGGCGCTGGCGCTTGCTCGTACGACGTAGAAGCGAGCCCAGTTGGGTTTTTGGAGAGCGCGCCTCAATTCAGGACCCTCGGTTAACGGCGTCCGAACCCTCGCTCCATGTTGTAGGAGCTAAAGTGGATCATGGTGGGGCGGCCGTGGGGGCAAGTGTGCGGGTTGTCGGCCTGTTCAAGTTGCTGCAATAGAGCGGCCATCTCCGCCTCAGTCAATGCTTTCCCGGCTCGGATGGCGCTGTGGCAGGCGATGGAAGCGGCCAGGACGTCCTCCTGACGGCGCAGTAGCCCCTCGAAGGCGACCATATCCAACACACTTAAAAGCGATTGGCCCGGGTCTCGGCCAGTCAGCACGCCGGGCGCCGACCGGACCAGGTAGCTGCTGCCGCCAAAGGGTTCCACTTGAAATCCGTAGCGTTCCAGGAAGTCGGCATTGTCCTTCAGCGCCTCTGCCTGGCCCGGGGTGAACTCGACGGTGACGGGCTCCAACAGCGGCTGGCTTTGGGGCGATTTCCGGGCGGCCTGGTCCAGAATGCGCTCTACTAGCACCCGTTCATGGGCGGCATGCTGGTCCACTAGGAACATGCCTTCTTCTCCCTCGGCTACGATGTAAGTGAGCTTGACCTGTCCCACCACCTTGAGGGCCGGAGGCGCCGGCCGGGGTGCGGCCGCGTCAGGGGGAGCCCAGGGTTTCTCCTCGAAGGTGTTGAAGGCGCCGGGTGAAAAATAAGAAGCCGTGCCGCTCCCTTGAGAGGATGTCCCCCGGTATGGAGGGGCTGTGGCCGAGGATGGCCCGGAAAGCTGCGCATGGGGCGCTGGTGAACCGGCAACTACCGCCGCCCGAACGGCGCGCTGCAAGACGGAAAACACCTTCCCATCTTTGTGGAACCGTATCTCTCTTTTGGCCGGATGGCAATTCACGTCCACGTCGTCAAAGGGCAAGGACAGATTGATAACCGCCAATGGATAGCGCTTGTCCGGCAACAGGCCGTGGTAGGCTTCCTCCAACGCAAAGGAGAGCATCCGGCTCTGAATCCAGCGTCGATTGGCGAAAAAGGTCATGTAGGTGCGATTAGCCCGGTGCAGGCTAGGCGGGCTAACAAATCCATCCACCCTATAACCCGTTTCCGGGTCCTCGTCGCCTATCTCAAGCATAGCGCCGGCTATCTCGGCGCCGTAGACGGCCAAAAGGGCTTCCCGAGGCTTGCCGTTGCCGGGTGTGGCCAATACTTGGCGGCCATCCGCCAGTAGTTGGAACCGGACGTGGGGAAAGGCCAGCGCGTAGCGGGAAACCAGCTCGTGCACCCGGGCAGTCTCGGCGGAATCGGACTTGAGGAATTTGCGCCTCGCAGGAAGGTCACCAAATAGGTCTGTGGCCTCCACCGTGGTGCCGGGCGGGCATCCTTGAGGTCCGGACCTAACAAGTTCGCCATGTCGCAGCTCGACGCTATGGCCGGCCTCAGCGTCGTGGGGGCGGGTTGCCATGGAGACATTGGAGACCGCGGCGATACTTGGCAAAGCCTCACCACGAAATCCCAGAGTGGCGACAGCTTCCAGCTCATGGGGGCTTTCCAGCTTGCTGGTGGCGTGGCGTTGGAAAGCCAACTCCACTTCATGGGCGGGAATGCCCTGGCCGTCGTCGACCACCTTTAGCCGTGCCGTGCCGCCCGAGGTAATTTCGACAAGGACTTGAGAGGAGCCGGCGTCCAAGGAATTTTCCACCAACTCCTTGATCGCGGAGGCGGGACGCTCCACTACCTCACCGGCAGCGATCTTGATAGCCAGCTGCGGAGGGAGCACCCTAATGGACATGGCGGCGTCCTAAAAAAGCGGTACTGCGGAGCCTTTTGCCCGGTATTGCCGGTCTTCGGAAACGCCGGTCTGAACGAAGTCGCAGACGATCCGGTAAATCCGGTCCATTTCCTGATCGAAGCTGCGTTTGAAGAAGTAAGGAGGCACCCACACTCCGCCGAAAGCCGAAACCACTTCCGGGTAGTCGTCGATCACGAACTCGGGCTCGAAGGGCACTCCCAACTCTTGTAAGCGTTCGTGAAAATGGTGAGTGGGCTTTTCGTAGACCCCGCTGACTAGAGGGGTCAGCTGGTGCTTTTCGACCACTTCCCATCGCTCCCCCATCCCGGACCAAATATACAGTTCATGTCCTTCGTTTTTAAGCCGCTCGAGGGTTTCCTTGGTGCCTGGACGGAGGGTGTCGTCCAAGCCCAATATGGTGTAATCAACGTCGAAGAATATCTTCATGCACTGGTCCTGACACCGTTAACTGTAGACAGGGTTTATTGAGCCGGAGGTCAATGGCTAATTATATAGCAAATACGCATTTAGTAATACCGTTAGCACCCAATTATCGCCGCTAATGTTGTAAACGTCGCATTGCGGCGGGGTCTTGGCCGGATTGGGCCATGCCCCAAGTCACCGGACTGCGCGAGAGTCCGGCGGCTGGGGACCTAAGAGGTCTCTGCGAGGGCGGCTTCGACGGCCTTTAAATTGGCCCCCACCAACAGCCGGCCTCCGAGGCGGACCAACGGCCGCCGGATAAGCCGGGGCTCTCGTAGCATAAGCTCCACCATTTGCTCCTCGGAGAGCTCCTGATCGGCCAACCCCAGTTTTTTCAAGCTGGGACTGCGGCGGGCAAACAACTGGGCAATGCCCGAACCTTCCGATAGGTCCCGAATTTCGGCCTCGGTGAGGACATCCTTAAAAAAGTCCCGCTCCTCTATCTCTGCGTCGCTTTGTAAGAGCAACTCCCTTACTTTCCGGCAGGAAGATCAACGGGGCCACCAGTATAGCGCTACTTTCTCGCTCAAACGGGCCTCCTCTGGCTGCTGGGTGGGGGGACTTGGTCCATCATGGGTATTCGTCTGCTACGGCTATTCAAAAGGGCAGCGCCTCACCGGCGGACTAACGGAACGAGAAGCCGGTGCTAGGAAGGCTCCTCTTGTTCGCTGGCCTTTCGCTGGAGATTGTACAGGATATTGATGGCCTCCAAAGGTGTGATATTAGGAATATCCAACGCCCGGATTTCATCCAACAGCGGTTGGACCGGGTTAAACAGGGACATTTGCTGTGCCGCTGCCTGGCGGGAGCGCTTGCGGGGAAGGCCCGCGGCCTCGGCCGCGGGCCGCTCCAGGCCGGCCAGCACCTCCCAAGCCCGGTTTATGACCCCCCGGGGTAACCCGGCCAACTGAGCAACATGCACGCCGTAACTTTTGTCAGCTTTTCCCGGCGCAATGCGGTGCAAAAAGACAACGTTTCCCGCTTCTTCAGCAACGGCCACGCTGAAGTTGCGCACTCCGGGAAGAGTGTCGGCCAGCTCGGTGAGTTCGTGGTAATGGGTGGCGAACAGCGTTTTGCATCCCAGCCGGCGGTCGTTGTGCACGTGTTCTACGACCGACCTGGCAATCGAGAGGCCGTCGTAGGTGCTGGTCCCCCGCCCTATCTCGTCGAGTATCACCAGCGAACGGGAGGTTGCCTGGTTCAGGATCGCTGCTGTCTCCACCATCTCCACCATAAAAGTGGACTGGCCGGTGATCAGATCGTCCTGCAACCCAACTCGCGTAAAGATGCGGTCTACCAGCCCGACGCGAGCTTGACCGGCGGGGACGAAGCTCCCAATTTGGGCCATCAGCGTGATAAGAGCAACCTGCCGTATGAAAGTGGACTTGCCCGCCATGTTCGGTCCGGTGAGCACTACGACCCCGGCGTCGGAGTTGGACAGAAAGACGTCGTTGGGCACGAATGACCCAGGGTCTAAAACAGCCTCGACCACCGGGTGCCTTCCCGCCGTGATGGAAATAGTGTCGCCCTCGTCCAGGTGAGGACGCACGTATCCATTACGCACGGCTACTTCAGCCAAGGCGGAGAACACGTCTACTCGAGCAATAACAGCGGCTCTTTTACCAACCTCGGCGGAAGAATCCCCGATCTGCCGGCAGACACGCCGGTAAATCGACCGCTCCAACTCCTCCAAACGTTCTCTGGCGTTGAGGACCTGCGATTCGTACTCCTTAAGCTCCGGAATGATATACCGCTCTGCGTTGGCCAGAGTTTGCCGGCGGATGTAATCGTCTGGGACCTGGGCCATGTTCGACTTGCTAACTTCGATGTAGTAGCCAAAAATATGATTGTAACCGACCCTTAAGTTCCTGATGCCGGTGCGGTCCCGTTCTTTCTGTTCCAAACCGGCTATGAAACCACGGGCGTCCCTGGAAGCCCGCTTCAGCTCGTCCAACTCCGGCGAAAAGCCGTCCCGAATGACGTTCCCATCGCCCACCTCTCCCGCAGCGTCCGGGGCGATAGCCTGCTCGATGAGGGCCGCCAGGGCAGGCAGGGGAACCAACTGCCCGGCCAGCCAGTCGATGGAGCCAGTTGTAGCATAGCCGCCATCGGACGCATCTTGCCGGGCAGGGCCACACATCTCTTCCGCCAAACCCGGGATGGTCTCCAATCCAGCCTGAAGGGACTTGAGTTCCCGGGGCAACACGGAGCCCGCGTTTATCCGCCCCAGTATGCGTTCCAAGTCAGGTATCCGTTGCAAGAAAGACATGGTATTGGCCCTGCGAAATCCATCCTCGAAGAACCAGGTCACCGCGTCCAGCCGCTGCGTCAACTGGGCCAAGTTCAGCAACGGCTGGCCCAACCACTGGCGCAGCAGACGTCCCCCCATGGGCGTCTTGGTGAGGTCGAGGATGGCCAGCACTGAGGACTGTTTGCTGTCGGAGCGCGCGGCTTGAAAAAGGTCTAAATTGCGGCGAGTGTGGGTGTCCAGAGCCATGAAATGCGCGGTGGAGTAGATCGAGAGGTTGGCCAGTTGGAGCCTGCCGTCTTTCCGGGTTGTGGTAAGAAAATCCACAATGGCCCCCGCTGCCCGAGTGGCCAGAGGCAGCGATTCACAGCCAAAGGACTCCAAAGACAAGACCCCATAGTAGTTCAGGAGGGACTGCTTGGCGGCGTCGAGGTCGAAGGCTGCAGGGTCCAGTGGCGTGACGCGGCGGGACGGGTCTCCCCCGCCGGAAGCCAACCCGGAAGGGGCCGCTTCTGATTTGGGGAGCAGGATTTCAACGGCGGACACTCGCTCCAGCTCCAGGGGCAGTTGGTCCGGCTCCAACTGGACAGCGCAAAATTCGCCGGTGCTTATGTCAACGTAGGCCAGGCCCGCTTGGCCCCCCTCTTCTACCGCGGCAGCTAGATAGTTATTGGTTTCCTGGTCCAGCAGGTCTGTTTCAGTTACTGTCCCTGGGCTAACCACCCGGACCACGCCCCGCTCAACCAAGCCCTTGGAAGATGAAGAGTCGGTGAGTTGCTCGCAAATAGCTACCTGAAACCCCTTTTTGACCAGGCGGCCCAGGTAGTTGTCCAGCGAATGAGCCGGGACCCCGGCCATCGGCACCCGCAGGTTCTTGCCCATGCCCCTGGAGGTAAGGGTTATGTCCAACTCGCGGGATGCCACCCGGGCGTCATCGTCGAAGGTCTCGTAGAAGTCGCCCAAGCGGAAAAGGAGGATGGCGTCGGGGTAGGCGGCTTTGATCTTTAAGTATTGACGGCGAATCGGCGTCAAGCCCCACCCACCTGTTCGGCGTTACGCCGGGAATTGCCCTGTCATTTTTAACCCACCGGGTAAATCAGCCGTCACCAATAAACTGTGGGGCTTACCGGGGATGTCGTTAGTGTTTAACCCACCGGGTAAATCAGCCGTCACCAATAAACTGTGGGGCTTACCGGGGATGTCAATAATCAAGCGCTTACTGTTTCCAGAAACGCTCCTCTTTGAATATCCATCCTTGGGGCAGTACCTTTTCTTTAACGTCTTCAATCATGCCCGGGTGACCACAGGCGTAAATCATGCCGTCATCCAAGGGAATGTTGAACTTGGCCAAGCATTCCTCGGCAATCTGGTTCACCCGGCCCTTGGCCCCCTCCCATCCGGCGTTGCGCTCCTCATTGGGACGACTGACCGTGGGAACGAATTGGACGACTCCGGGGTATTCGGCGGCCAGTGTGGAAAGTTCGTCATCATAGGTGAGCTCATCCTCATAGCTAGCTCCCAGCAATAGGTAGAACTTGTGCCCTTGACCGCCGTTGTAGAAGTAGTCGCGTATTATGCTGATAAAAGGGGCCACTCCGGTCACCGTGGCCAATTGGAAGTGGTGATGCACTTTCGGATTCATGGTGAAGATGCCCTTGGCACGGGGCCGTATGGAGATGGAATCGCCTATTTCCATTCTGAACATCAATGGGGTCAACTCGCCGTCGGGGACCAACTCCACGAAAATCTCCAGGAAGGGTTCGTGGGGCGCCGACACGATAGAATATGCGCGCTCGACGCCATTCAGCCCAAGGGTGCAATACTGGCTGGGCTTGAACTTCAAAGGACCGTCCTCAGGCTGCAGCTTAATGACCATCAAGTCTTCGCTGACGTCCCGGCGTGAGACCAGCTTGGCGGTGGGCAGTCCAAGGTTCGGCTTTACCCTTGAGTGTCCGGTGTTCGTTACCATGGTATCCTCTACCATAGGTTACTCCTCAACGCCTAACCTTATCAATGTGATCGCCGTGCGTTTATCGCTCCGGACCCCTGCCTCCAGGTGTCCGGATGCCTGTTTGAAAACTATTGGCCTGGAAACCATCTGTCTGAAAACCACTTGAGGGTCAGTAGCTTCAGGGTTGGGCGGCCGGGGATATACTTCCATAGTTAACGCTTAACGATTCTGGCGGGGCTTATTCGCAGCCCCGGCAGCCGGGCTGCAGGAATCGCCTCTTCGCTGGCCTGAAGCTCCAACACCATTTGGCCAAAAAGCGAGGTCACGGCAATCATCCCAGGGGGCAATGAGTCCATGGTCACCGCCCGTCCCGCGATGCGGCGGCCGCTGGTCAACACCTCCACCTCATCTCCATCTTGGATGTCCCAGGCGGCGGCGTCCCCGGAATTGAGCTCCACCAAGTCCTCCCGTACAATCTTGTTTTGCTTGCCTTTAACCACCTCGAATTCCCGCTCAAGCTGCTGCAGCACCCGTCCCGGGGCCAACAGGGCCGGGTACTCAGGGTCTACCCAAGACTCGGCGACTCGGAACTGGGGCGTCTCGACCTCGGCTTTTTCCGTGGGGAAGCCATCAACGTACAACGTAGGCGAGGTTTCCGCATCCGGCGAAAAGCAAGGCCACTGAATTCCCGGGTGCTCCCGGCCGGAATACAACACCTGCACCGGTTGCGGACTGTCAAGGTGGGTACGAAACACGATTTTTCCTGAGCTGTCCAGGCGTCGATAGGAAATCCCGCCGTAAATAGGCGCAACCCGGGCAATTTCATCCATGGTGTCCGCGGGGGAAGGGTGTCCGAAGCTGGTTACGTTCATGCGTTGGGCCAATTGGCAAATTACCCAACTCTCCGGACAGGCTGCGGCACTTTCTGGGTGAAGGGCAGGCTTGAGTCTTTGGATGCGCCGTTCCAAGTTGGTAAACGTGCCGTCCTTTTCGGCAAATGTTGCGCGGGGAAGGACCACCGAGGCCCGTTGCGCCGCTGGGCTCATAAAAGTGTTCACCACCACCAGGAATTCCAGAGCCTGGAGCGCCGCCAGGCCATCCCCAAAAGCGCCGTTTTCCAGATTAACACTATCCCCAATCAACAACATCGCCTGCACACGACCGTCCTTGGCCGCCTCCAGGGCTGAGGCCGCGCCCCTGCCGGGGGCGGCGGGGAGCACACACTCCCAGGCGGACTCCAGGGCCTTGCGGGCCTCGGCGTCGGCGACGTTGGCGTACCCGGGCAACCGGTCCGGCAGACAGCCCACGTCCCAAGCTCCCTGCTCATTTGCTCCTTGGCGCAAAGGGTAAAGGCCCGAGCCGGGTTTACCCAGGTTGCCGGTCAACAGGCTCAAATCGGTCAAAGCCCGGACGCAGTCTCGCTGCAACTCGGCAGGTATATTGTCCAACGCGTACACAATGGCCCCGGCTCCGGCCTGACCGTAGAGCCGTGCCGCATCGGCGATGGCCTCCTCGGACACGTGGGTAACCCGGGCCACCTCCGCCAGGTCCAGGCTTCTAAGCGCATAGAGCAGCGTAGCCGGGCTCTCACAGTTCTCTTCCATCCACTCCGCCCGCTCGAATCCTTGGTCGATGAGCGAGCGCATGATTCCGCCCAGCAGCAGAAGCTCGGTGCCCGGCGCAGGCCGCAGCCACCGGGTGGCATACCTGGTTAGCTCCACCTCTCGAGAGTCTATTACCACCAGGTTGGTGGCAGCCTTTGCGGCCTTTTTGATGGGCACAGCCACCACGTTTTGTTCTTCGGTCACGTTGCAGTTGAACACCAGAACGCACTCAGAGTGTTCCAAGTCCCAGATGGAGTTTGTCGCGGCGGGGTAGCCCAGGGACCTTTCCAAACCCAACACCAGTTCCGGCTGGGTGTCGGAAGTCTGATCGATGTTGTTGGACTGCATGACCACGCGGGCAAATTTTTGAGCCAGGTAATGTTCCTCATTGGTGCTGTCGGGGGCGCTGAGCAACGCGAAGCGTTCACCCGTGTAACCGGCTAATCTGGCCGCAACATGGTCCAGGGCTTCATCCCAGGTCGCCTCTTGCAGAAGTCCATCGCGGCGTATCAGGGGCGTTTGAATGCGGTCCTGGCGGTTTACGAACTCTAGCCCGAATTTCCCCCGAAAGCAGGCCTGGCCCCGATTGGAGGGTGCGTTCAACTCAGGGACCGAACGGATGAAACCGCCGGAAGCGTTGGTCTCCAGATTCAATTGGCAGCCTACCGGACACAGCGGGCATATGACCGGGGAGGTCCGGGCGGGTTTCTCCCACTTGTGGTCGCGCTCCACCAATGCCCCAACCGGGCACACGTCGATACAGGCGCCGCAGAACTCGCACCCCGACTCCAAGAGGGACGATCCGAAGGAGGTGCCCACCAGGGCGGCGCCGCCCCGGTCGACAAAGCCAATGGCGTCATCCGCGCGGAGCTCTTCGCAAGCTCGTACACAACGGCCGCACACGATACAGAGGTTCATGTCCCGGTCGTAATATGGGTCGCCCAGCTCCAGAGGAATGTTCCGGTACTTGTACTCCATGGGCGATTCCAAGTCCATGCCCACGTAGCGAACGGTGTCTTTAAGCTCGCATCGCTCGTTCTTGGGGCAGGTGACGCAGCGGTCATTGACGGAAACGTGACGCAGGCATACGTCGGTCGGTCCGCAAAGATCAACCCGGTGACAGGTGAGGCAACCGTTGGGATGCTCCGCAACCAGCATCTCCATTATGGACCGCCGCAACTGTTGCACGTCGCCGGTCTCGTTTCGGACCTTCATTCCGTCTTGGACCGGCAGAGCGCAGGACGCCGGATAGCCGCGGCCACCCTCTACGCCTACCACGCACATGCGGCATGCGGCAAAGGGCTTCATGCCGGGGTGGTAACAGAGATATGGGATGTAAATCCCGGCCTCAATGGCGGCTTCCAACACCATTTTTCCGGCCTGGGTCTTAACTTCCACGTCGTCGAAGCTAATGGTTATTTCATCGGCCATGACACACCACCCTGGTCCTCAGGCAAAGTCCGGCGAGCTTACGCCCACTGGCAGGTTGGGTGGGGAACACGGTGCCCTCACCTCCGGCCGAGCTTGGGAGAGAATCGGGGCTCTAGGCAACGCCCCGTGGGGCAAGTCCGGTCTAAGATGTGGGCCTCGAACTCGTCACCGAAGTGACGCAGCGCCGAGGCCACTGGGTTAAATCCCAATTGCCCGTGTCCGCAAAGGGAGCCGGCCTGCATGTCTTCCCCGACTTTACGCATTATTTCCAGATCTTGAGGGACGCCCTCCAAGCGGCAGATGCGCTCCAGCACTTCCAACAAATGGCTCATACCCATACGGCAAGGAAAACACTTCCCGCACGATTCATATTGGCAAAAGGCGATCAACGCTCGCGTGAGATCCACCGCGCACGCGTCTTCGTCGGCTGCTATAATCCCGCCCGACCCCAGGATGGCCCCGGCGTTGCGGAGAATCTCGAAGTCAAGAATCACGTCGACACTGTCAGCGCCAAGGACCCCGCCCAGCGGCCCTCCCGTCTGCACCAGCTTAAGCGCCTTGCCGTTGGGCACTCCTCCTGCCGCTTCATACACGACTTCCTTCAAGTTGGTGCCTAGTGGCACCTCGATCATGCCGGTGTAATTCAAGGAGCCAGTGAGGCACAGGATAGCGGTGCCGGTGCTCCGGTCATGACCGATGCCGCTGAACCACTCCCCACCCTTGGAGACGATCTCCGGGATGTAAGCCAGGGTCTTGACGTTATTGATGTTGGTGGGTTTGCCGAACAGGCCGGATTGAGCGGGGAAGGGCGGCCGAAACCGGGGCATGGCGCGCTTGCCCTCAATGGCCTCCATCAGACCGCTCTCTTCACCGGCCACGTAGGAATCACCGGTCAACGCCACCTCTATGTCAAAACTGAAATCCGATCCAAGTATGTTTTTCCCCAGGAGCCCCAATTCCTGGGCGCGGACGACGGCGGTGCGGCACCTATCGATAGGGCCATCGTGGCCGTGGCGAATAAAAATGTAACCGTTGCTGGCCCCGCAGGCGTAGCCGGCAAGGACCAGACCTTCCACCAGCGTGTGGGGATCACTCTCCAAGATAGCCTTGTCGTTGAAGGCGCCGGGGTCTCCCTCCTCGCAATTGCATAGGATGTACTTGACCGGGGCGGTGGACCCCGCGAGGAACTTCAATTTGGTCCCAGTGGGGAAGGCGGCGCCTCCCCGGCCTCTCAGGCCGGAATTAGCCACTTCCTCCAGGGTCTCCTCCGGCGTCATTTCGGTCAAAGCTTTTTCCAGGGCCCGGTAACCCCCACTGGCGATGTATTGGTATATATCCGTGGGATCGATGGCGCCCGCGTTGCGCAAAGCGATGCGGGTTTCAAGGACGCGCATGGGGTGGCGGTCCAGGTCCGGTATGCCGGGAACGACACCGTGTTGACTCGAGGGCGCCGTGCCGTCGCCTAGGTAGCCCAGCGCCAGGCCGGCGTCCGGGGTCCCGCCAGCAACGTGTGAAGCTACGATCCGGTCAACCGATTCGGGAGACACGTTGCCGTAAAATATCCGGGGCCCGCCCTGTATCTGAACGTCCAACAAGGGCTCGGCATAACACAATCCCAGGCAGCCGACCTGACTAACGTTAGCCGCCACGCCGTGCCGTTCCAAAGCGCTCTCTACGGCCGCCGTAACCTCGTCGCAGCCGGCCGCTTTCCCGCACATGGCGCTGCCAATGCGTATCCAAGGCCTGTCTCCAGCCGCCAGCTCCTGCCAACGCCTCTGTGCCTCGGAAGAGATGTTCTGATAGCTAGACACCATCTGAATATCCGTTGCGGATCACTAACCGCCGGTCCGGGCCAATACGATCCGTCCAACCCGGTCTCCCGCGGACAAAGTGGTTTAGGGAAAGGTCCTTCACGCTGCCGGTGTAACTGTACTAATGCGAGGCGGCGCCAGCCAGCAATTCGGCGACCTTCCTGCCGGCTTCTTGGGGAGAAAGGCGCCCTATCAAACGGTGGTCTATGGAAATTACTGGAGCTTGGGCGCATGCGCCAAGGCACGTGTTTAAGCGCACTGTCAACTTGCGGTCCGGGGTGTCGCCCTCCTCCTGCAATCCCGATGCCTGCAACACCTGGTCAATCAGGCTCATCGCTCCCACTAGATGGCAGGAAGAGCCCCAGCATAGCTCCACTTGATGCTCGCAGGGGGGCTCAAAGCGAAAGTTGGGGTAGAAGGAGGCCACCGCCCACACGTCATTGACGGTGGAGCGGGTGAAAGCAGCCACTTCCGCCACGGCTTCCTTGGGAATGTAACCCAACTCGTCCTCTATAGCCAAGAGAGAAGATAGAACCGTAACCGTAGGTTGGGTCTGGCGGTGGACGGCTTCGTTGATCCGGTATTTCAGCCCGTACATCTGTAGGGCTCCTAGGCAGTGGTTAGAGGCACGAAAACCGGTTCGTGAATTTGGTAACAATCGATGACTATAGTATCACACAGCCTATTTCGTTTCAACAGAAACTTATCGACCCAGGGCAATCGCATCTTAATTGAATCAGCTTTGCAGACGCCCCGTTCCTGGATTCCCTCCGCTATTCCCGCGAAAGCGGGAATGACGGGTGAAGGGGCCTCCAGACTTTAAGACGCGATTCCCCTGCTAGATACACCGTCTCCCCCAACCCTAGACGGACGGAGGTAAGGCTGCCACTGCCCTCCGGGCAGTGGGGCGCCGGGGAGATATCCTAGTCTCGCGGGGTGGCGTTGCTTCCCAGTAAGATACGTTCCACCTGTGGGGCGATGGTTTCCGCCATTTCCCGGCACTGCTCGTCGGTAAGGCTGGAAAGGGGATGCTGGGCCACCACGAACTCATACTCGGGCACGCCCATCATGCGGGTCATAGCTTTGGCCGTGTTCAAGAAGACGTGGGTGATGATGGACGCGGTGGGAATGCCCAGCCTCTCCATCGCGATGCCGTCGTGCACACTGCACGAACTGCAGGAGCCTCAATCGCCTACCCCGGTGATTAAGACGTCCACCCTATCCATTGCCTGCTGGACCACTTCCGGCTTGCTGGGTAGAGAAGCGCTGTGCTTGCTGAGGAGCACCACCTCTTTCAAACCGTGCTTTTCGGTCAGCATCTCTCCAAGCTCGGCTAGGACCTTGTTCGAGTTGGCCTTGCTGTTCTCCAGCAGACCCAAGGTCTTGCCGGCCAAATTGGTGGGACGGGCGTTTAACTCAAAGGCGGCTGACGCCAGCGGGGTTCCTTCCGGGTTCACCAAGCGCATGTTGCGTACCGTCACTGTTTCGGCCATGTCTCCTCCTGCCTAAGCCGGATTCATATTATGGTGGGCGCCATTTCCGCCCTACGGGCGGATAGCATTTTCGTGAACTCGTCTCTTTAGCCAATAAGACTCGAGTGATCAAGCCGGCGATTCCACCTTGCGGGTGCGTATCCTAAAACTGGTGGTGTCGATAATAGCGCTGTTCCGGCCACCTGAGCCGCCGCCCATCACCAGCAAAATGTCATCCGGGTTCCGGGAGCAGCGGCGGATCAACTGAGAGTCTCCCGGCTTCTCCGGGCCCTGGACTACACCCAAACGGATCAGTTCGCTGAGCGGCCTAGTGGCGTTCTCTATAAAGTAATCCTGGATGTTCCGTCGGGTCCAACCGTCTTCCTTCAAGGTCTGGGCATGTTCCGGTCCGAAAACCACTACCCATTCAGCGGGGAAACGCCAAGCCAAACACGCGGACTTCATAGTGTCGGCCAGGGAAGCCAGAATGCTTTCCCCACTGTGGCCGAAAGAATTGTTGACCGTAATGGGATTGTAGGCCACCCCCACGGTTACGCAGCTGTCTTGGGGTTGAAATCCGCGGCTCACGTGGAGAGCGCCCCAGGGCGACTCCTCCTCATTGTCGGCGATGCACAGCGTGTATTTACTGGGATTGCCCAGGGTGCCCCGGTCCAGCGTGCCAGGACGGGCATCGAAACCGTTCATAAAACACAGACGGACGGCGCGTCCCAGGCTGGCGTTGGCCCGGAACCCGGGGCCGAACAGGCCGTCCCTGTAGTTAACCCCGATCCGGTCGCGGATTGGTCCGTTGACAATCATCAAAATGGCGGGAGAGCTGGTTGAGGACGCAGCCATGTTGACGTAGTTTTTCTCTTCCTCCAAAGCGCCCAGGGTGCTGACCAGAACGGGAAAATACTCCGGCAAGCAACCGGCCATCACCGCATTGGCGGCGGCGTTCTCCGAAGTCAAAACCCGTCGCCGCATCTCCAACGAGAGAAGCTCCTCTTCGCCGGTCATTCCCACCGACTGCAGCATCTCTCGGACTTTATAGTCAACTGGCGGCACCACAGGCAACCCATCGCTCCAGCCAAAGCGGTAGCACTCTTCGATAGCTTCAATGGTGTCGCTGGCTTCCACCGAATTGGACCTTCCGGAACTCGTCGTCATGAGCCCACTCTTGCCGGCCTAAACCCCAGCCAGCCTAAGCTGGACTCCGGCCCTTTCTTCCTGGATTTTGGCGACGGCGTCGGAGTCCTCGTGACCCCAACCCCGGTGCAATGCTTCAACGTGGCGCTGGTCCACGAGGTTTGACAATTCCATTGAGATGCCGTATTCCCGCCCCAGGTCAGTAGCCAGCCTCACGTCCTTGGCGGCCAATGCCATGGAGAATCCGGGCTCAAAGTTGCCCTTGAACAAAAATCGGGGGAATTTCTCAGCCAGGAGATAGCAGCCGCCGGAGCTGTTAGAGATGGCGTCAGCAAGCGTCTCCAGATCAACACCCGCCCTTACTCCCAGCGCCAGCGCCTCCGATAGCAACACACCGGTGCCCATGGCCATAAGATTGTTGCAGATCTTGCAGACGGCCCCGCTGCCGCTGGGACCGCAGTAAACCACGTGGCGTCCGATGGCGTCTAGGGTGGGTTTGACACGCTGGAACGTCCCCTCGTCTCCTCCAACCATGACCGCCAAGGTCGCTTCAGCCGCGCCGTACACCCCGCCGCTCACGGGCGCGTCCAAGACGCTGACGCCCTTTTCGGCGCACACTTGGTGAAGGCGGCGGACCACGGTGGGCGAGGTGGTCGAAAGGTCTACGTAGATGGACCCATCAGCCGCGCTTTCCAGGATTCCGTCTTCTCCCAGCACCACCGCCTCCACGTCCCGGGGCACGGGGAGGGATGTAAACACCACCTCGTTTCCCAGGGCGGCCTCCCTTGGACTGGCCGCCCAGCGGGCGCCCATCTCCAGAAGGCTGGTTGCCGCCTCGGGCCGCAGGTCGTGGACGGTCAGCTGGTGGCCGGCTCGGACGAGATTGCTCGCTATTGGGTTGCCCATGTTGCCGGTGCCGATGAACCCTAGTTTCATCAGTGCTACTCCTGGGAGCGTATTGCCTTTGCAAATAGCCAGGGCGGCGGACCGGGGACTCGGTGGGAGGCGCCGGTTCCGGCCTTGGGGGCAAATCCGCCTCACCTGGTTCTTCACGCCTCGGCCCGGCCAACTCGTCGAAGGTCTCTTTGGCCACCTGAAAGGCGCTCACCGCCGCCGGCATACCGCCATAGAACACCATTTGAGAGATGATCTCGCTGATTTGCTCCTGGGTAACGCCAACATGGAGCGCGCCCTGGATGTGACGCCGGATCAAATGGGGGCTGTGGCCCAACACTGTCAACGCCGCGATAGTGCATAGGCTACGGGTCTGCAGATTAACCGCCGGCCGGTTGTAAATCTCTCCGTAAATAACGGAGTCCACTAGCTCCGTGACTCTGGGAGCCAGCTCCGCCATGGCCGCGGGCGGGCCCGGGTTGTTATGGGGGCCATAGTACCTGCGCCTGAAATCGGCCGCAGCCTGTCTTAGGTTCTCGGGCTCTCGATCTTGGGTCAAAGCTCTCCTCGCGGAAGGCATGGATCATGAACGAATGGAATTATAACACGGAGCCCACCCAGGGCAGCCACAAGGGATGCCCCAACATCCTACATCCGGCGGCGCGGTGCAATCCATCGGTATGGAAAATTACAAGGACTTGATCGTTGGTCCGCCCGGACTACCGGAGAGAAACGGCGTCGCAACTCGATGGGGGAGACGCCGTTTTTCACGCAGAAGCAGCAAGAGAGTTATGGGTAGTCTTAAACGGCCTGCCAGTACCGCCTCCCATCCTGCCGGCCTACCCTACCCACGTTGTCATCAGGGTGAAAGTGACCCGCCGCCACCAGGTAGCCTTCCTGCTCGGCCCGGTCCAGCAGCCCTTCCCGGCTGCGGCGGCTCGCCTCTTTATCTACGTCAACGCCGGCAGTCCACGAGGGTTCGTATACCTGGGCTTTGCTGTGCAAAACGTCTCCGACAATCATCGCTTTCTGACCCTGAGAGCTGATCAGAACGACTTGGTGGCCAGGGGTATGGCCGGGGGTAGGCAGAGTAGTGACTTCGGAGGTGACACTGTGCTCCCCTTCAATCAGGTCCATCTTGCGAAGCCGCTGCAGTGGGATTACTTGGGTCTTGATGTAGGGATGGGCTTCCAGCACCTCCGGCTGGCTAAAGTGGTCCCAGTCCAGCTTGGGGACTAGATACCGGGCCCGGCGAAAGTAGGGCGCAGGCATCCCACCGGAGTACCGGATATTCCACCCCACGTGGTCTCCGTGCAAGTGAGTATGAACGATGATATCTACTTCATCAGAGGGCCCAACATTGGTGTTGTTGGCCCGGTCCGCAGGGATCAGGATCGGCCGGAGCCTCTCAAAGAGGTGGCCCTCCACATTGCCCCGCTGCGGATGGGGCCCGGGTCCCATGCCGGTATCCACCAATATAGTCTTTCCTTGGGAGCGCACCAACCAGACACCGTAATACAACTGGAGTTGGCCCTCCTCCAAGATATCCTGGTAAGGGTCCCAATCGCTGGTGGAGGTCTGAGGAAACATCGCCTCGGGAGCCCTGGGCGGCGGTATCATGTCGAGAACCGCCACAACTTCAACGTCGCCTATCGTAACTTTGTCCGCCATAGCTGCCTCCGTCGTCTTGTCTCCGTCCAGCGCTTTCGTACCAGAGGTTCATCCTCTAGTGTATGATGCGCCGCATCAATGCCGCCTACGTGGCGCTTTGGGCCGCC
This sequence comes from Dehalococcoidia bacterium, assembly GCA_965224325.1. Taxonomy (GTDB): domain Bacteria; phylum Chloroflexota; class Dehalococcoidia; order Lucifugimonadales; family UBA3495; genus CBDCMJ01. The sequence continues at coordinate 48,690 of CBDCYT010000021.1, read as the reverse complement.
TAACTTGGCGCTTTGTTCTTCGCCTTATTTCTCGCCGTGTCACTAAAGATATTTCGTACTGGTCCCCGGCCCGGCTTAGCTGTGGAATGGACTTTCTTATGTTGACCGGACTCAACTATCGACCCGGCGTTTCAGTAATGGAGCAGTGAGAACACGTCGTAGCCTTGCAGAAGGCTTCGCCCCTGCAACTGGTCCAACTCGATTATGACGCCTATGGCGGCCACCACTCCGCCGGTCATTTCCACTAGCCTGGCGCCAGCCTGCAAGGTGCCTCCGGTGGCCAGAAGGTCGTCGAGCAGCAGAGCCCGTTGTCCGGGACTGATGGCGTCCACGTGCATCTCTAAGGTACTGCTGCCGTACTCCAGAGTGAATTCAACCTTGTGGGTTGCTGCCGGCAATTTGCCTTTCTTTCGAGCAAGAATGATGGGCTTCCCCAATTCATAGGCTAACGGAGCCCCGAACAGGAAGCCCCGGGATTCGGCAGCGACTATCAGGTCCAGTTCCTCGTTTCTATACCGGTCCGCCAGCAGATTAATGGTGTGCCTAAACGCGGCAGGGTCCTGGAGCAATGGGGTAATATCACGGAATAGAATCCCCGGTTCGGGGAAGTCTGGGATGTCCCTGACGAACGACTTTAAGTTCACGTAGCTAACACTGCCTCGCCGCGATTTCCGGCTGGTCAAGGCCGCTGCCGGCCTGCAAGGCCAAGCTAGGGAGCCGCGCCGGTCCGCAATTAGATTTGGACGAGTTTAGAATACGGGGAGAGTGGCGTCAAGCTAAAGAAGAAGCCCAGAGAGGCCCCGCGCAGCCAAGTGATCTCCGGTGAAAGTCGCCCTACGGACAGGCAGCCCGTCCCAAATCCTTCGGAGTGTCAACGAGTCCAAAACGGGCGCAGTTATCCGTCCCACCGGACCAGATAAACCCTCATGCCGGCGGAATACTTAGAGTATCTTGAGAGGCGCCGCTGGAAGCTGGCCCCTCGCCCCTAAGGTCCTGGTGAACGACTAACGTCGGTTGACACATATGGAGCCGAGCCGTAAAATCACTCCACTTCCCGGCCCCAACGCAGCGAGGAAACAGGCCATAGATGAAGCGCACGAAGGTTTGCGGGATGCTGGGCATCAATCATCCCGTACTGCAAGCAGGCCTGCCGTGGATATCCAACCCCGAGTTGGTCGCCGCAGTCTCTAACGCTGGTGGGTTAGGCATCTTGCACCCCACAGCCGGCGTCGATGCTGAAGACGACGTTGTAGCCAACCTCCGGAGCAACCTGCGCCAGGTGCAACGCTTGACCCAACAACCCTTCGGCGTTGCCTTGTATTTGCCTCATCCCAATCTCCCCGACATGATCGAAGCAGGCGTCCAAGAGGGCATGCACATTGCCGTAACCTATGGAGGCAGCCCAGCCCTTTACACGGATCTCCTCAAAGAGCACGACAACATTGTCATTCACGAGGTAGCGACGGTACGACACGCCCGCGGAGCCGAGGCCCAAGGCGTGGACATCGTTATCGCGGCAGGGTTTGAGGGCGGTGGGTTGCGCGGGGCCGATAAGGTTTCCACCTTGGTGTTGGTGCCGCAGGTGGCGACCTCGGTCACCATTCCGGTCATTGCATCCGGGGGTGTCGTTGACTCTCGCGGGTACGTTGCCGCGCTTGCCCTGGGAGCCCAAGGCGTACAAATGGGCTCTCGATTTGCGGCAACCACTGAGTGCATTTCCCATCAGAACTACAAAGAAGCCATTCTCATGGCCATCGACAGCGGCACGATAATCCTGGGGGGCGACCGCTGGCCCACCCGGGTGCTTCGAAACGGGATGGCTTTGCGCCTGAGGGAGAGCAGCCTTCTCGGACCCGGCAACGACTTAGACGCCTGGGAAGCCGAGTTGGGCCTAGCTCAGGCCAAGGTCGCCATGATGGGAGGCGATCTGGAATCCGGAGTAGCCTATACCGGAGCGGGCTCAGGCTTGATTTCGGACATTCTCACCGTGGATGAGGTGTTCAAAGAGCTTGTGGATGGCAGCCAATCACTGTCCAAGGCTTTGGCTTGATTTATTCCGTCTAACCTTGGCTCCAGCTTCGCATAGTGACCGACGTCCCACGCTCACAGTAGCTCAACCTCCTCCGCCTCCACCAACTCCTCCGCGCGCCGAATAACCTCATCTTGCCGCTGGGCGTCGACGCCTCGGCTTTGCAGGTAGAGCCGTAGAGCCTGTACAGGATGCAAGTCCCGCGCCGACTCGGCCGCCCAACGGGTGCGGCGCGCCCCCTCTTGCGATTCCCGGTTAATGGCCGCCACATAGTGGGCCGGCTGCAAGGCCTCCCTGATGTCGGACTCCCTAAGACCGGCCTCCAAGTCTTGGGGAAGGCTTATACGGACCCGCACCACGGCGCCCGTGACGTCCTTCCGCGAAATCGCTTGCAAAACGGTCTGCGTGGGATCGGCGTCCCCGGCTTCGAGGGTAAGGTCCACCGTGAGAAAGGGTCTGGCTTCTATCAGTTCAAAACGGAAATTTGTCAGCCTTTGACCTTGGGGGGCCGCCGGGTCCAGGTCTACTACGCAGAACCCCTTGTCATCTCCCTCCTCACTGAAGTCCACCCGCTGCAAGCTTCCCGAATACACCAGCATTGGGTTATTTTCGCGGAGCACCTGATGCTTGTGGATGTGACCCAAGGCTACGTAATCCACCTGCGGATAGTCCAGGGCACTGGCCTGCAGTACGTGGTCTTGGCCCAACATCATAGAGCGCTCAGTTCCCACGGTAGCCCCGTTTACCGTAGCGTGAGCGGCAATGATGGCCGGCACGCCTGGGTCCAGCTGCCGCGCCCGGCTTTGAATGGCGGCGGTCATTCTGACCTCGATCTCTCGCCGAACCTCTTCCAAAGAGAGCCCGCGGGAATCCTCTTGAGCCAGCATGACGCTCCGCCGAGGCCAGGGCACTGCCAATACTTGGAGCGGCCCTGCGGGGGTTGGGACCAAGTAATTCTCCAACTGGGCTCCCACGTGGGTGTGAGGCACCCGCAGAGTTGAGAAGATCTCCACGGCGTTGGCCCGGCTGGCAGCGTTGGGCAAATCGTGATTGCCTACGACGAGGAAAATGGGGATACCCGCTTCCGACAATCGGGTCAACCGCTTGGCAAACTCGCGCTGATGGGTCTGCGACGGGTCCCGCCCCTTGTAAGCGTCCCCGGCCATCAGCACCAGGTCCACTCTTTGAGTCAGGGCAAACTCGACCACTTGGTCGAGAGAAGACAGGAAGTCTCCCAAGCGGGTGGAGAGGCCGGTCTCCGGGTCTATCCGCCCGTAGTTCTCGACTCCTATGTGCAAGTCCGAAAAGTGTAGGATGCGCACCGGTTGACAGCCTTTCATCCGAATTTGGCGCCTAAAATGACCTGTCGGGACACTATACATGACTCCCGGACTCGACCGATAGCGGATGGCGCGAGGGCCGGGCAGGCCATGGCTCAAGAAAGCCGTTAAGGGCGGGGCCTTTTCATTTTCTGGGTTGGCTGGCATGGTTCCTGTTGCCGGGTTGGCTGGCATGGTTCACGTCATTCCCGCGAGGCTTGTCCCGAACCCCGATCGGGGAGCGGGAATCCACTACGCCCTGCCATATGACAAACGCCCGGCGGCGAGACTGTATGGATTCCCGCTTTCGAGGGAATGACAGAAGGCGGGAATGACGGAAAGCGGGATTGACGGATCGCGGTAATGACGGCAGGCGGGATTGATAGAAGGCAGCAATGACGGAACGCGGGCTTATCGGACGGCGAGAATGACGGAAAGCTGGAATGGCGGACGGTGGGAATGACTAAAGGCGGGAATGACAGAACAATGACAAGGCCCTGCGGTTAGGGATCGCCAACGTTGACAACGGGCCCATCGGTTTCTAGAATCAGGGTTCACAACCGAGCCGGCGCTCCGGCTCCGGAATCTCTAATTGAGTGCGCTAACATGACTTCCAAGCAACTTTTTTCTCTGCAGGAGTTGGATCTGCAGTTAGCCCGGATACAGGCAGACGCCGGTACCGCAGCGAATGAATTGAACTCCAACCCCGGCATAGAACAGTTGGAGGCCGCCCTCCTGGAAGAAAGAGAGAAGCTGCAACAGGTTCAGGGTCGCCAGCGGGAACAGCGGTTGGATGTTGAAAGTCAAAAAGAGCGCTCCACCCGGCTGGACAGCCAACTATACGCTGGGGCCATCACCAACCCCAGGGATTTAGAGAGCCTGGAACAGGAAGCCTCTCATGCCAGGGACCTGCTCAAGCTCCGGGACGACGAGTCTTTGGAACTTGCCGTGCAGGCGGAAGAGGCGCAGACCAATTGCGTCGCACTGGAAAAAAAGTTCGGGGAAAAGACCTCCGCTTGGCAATCCCGGCAAACTGCGCTGCAAAATGACATTGACCGCTGGGCCACGGAAAAGGATATGCTGCTGGCCCAACGGGATAACCTGACGGCCGGTCTCGACCCCGCTACGTTACAGCAATACGAGGGGCTCCGCCTGGCTAAGAAAGGCTTGGCCGTAGCCAGGGTGGAAAGGGGGCTTTGCCAAGTCTGCCGCATGTCATTGCCGACTCACCAACGGCAGAAGGTGCGAAACGGCCGCCAGATGGTGCTGTGCAACAGTTGCGGGAGGATTCTCTTTCCGACCTAACCCCGGACCCGGTCGCCCTTCGGGTCCTTTTCCCGCCCGCCGTGCAGTCTTCCCCCACAGCGAAAAGGCCGGGCCGAAACACCTGCGGCGGGGCCCGCTTCAGCTAGCTTGACCCCCCTACAGCCGTGTGCTAGAGTGCGCTTGGAGAGCCAGGTAGGCTGGGTGACCGCCGCGCCGACCTGTCGGCGTGGAGGAAAGTCCGGGCTCCTCCGGGCATGGTGCTGGGTAACTCCCAGGCTTCCGCAATAGCCCCGGTTAGCCGGTGAGCCGTTGCGGGAGACGGACAGTGGCACAGAAACATACCGTCTCGACCTGTCGAGATAAGGGTGAAATCGGACGGTAAGAGCGTCCGGTCGTCTACGGTGACGCAGCGACGGCCAAACCCCACCTGGAGCAAGGCCGAATAGGGGGACTATGGGCGCCCGGTCCGTCCCCGGGTTGGCCGCTTGACCCCGATGGCAACGTCGTCCCGCCTCCGGCGGGGACCCGACGCTCTCTCCGAGGGTGTTGGGAGGGCTAGATAGATGGTCACCGTCCGCCTGAGGCGGATACAGAACCCGGCTTATAGGTCTACTTGGCCCTCTATGAGCCGGCGTCCCCACTCCGGAGACCGTCCACAGAAACGACGCTTACTTGACCTCCTGAGGGCACGGCATCCCCGTTCCGGGCAACTCCCGCTCACTGGACCCTCCGACGGCTCTAACCTGTAAACAGTGGTAAGAGGGCGATGATTACCGATTCCGCAGCCTTTCTACGCTACTTCGATTCGATACACCGCCGCACACTGCGCGACATACAGGCCCTTCCGACGGCCGCCAGCTCTTGGGCGCCGGACGCCGGTGAAGGCGAAAAAGCGTGGAGCATCTCGGAAATCGTGGGGCACATAGCCGAGTCTCGGATATACTTTGCCAAGGCGTACCGGCATGAAGGCTGGATCTACGACTGGAAGGCGCCGATTACCGGCAGCCAGTCTAGCTGGCTGCCCACGCTGGAGGCGTCGGCTGAGGAGTTCCACCGGCGCATTCAAGACACCCCAGCCGGTTGGCTAGACCGCCGGGTGCCCATGATAGACACCGACGCCTCCCTGAGTGGTTGGCGGGTGTTAATGATGATGCTGGAACACGAAGTACATCATAGGTCCCAAATCGACACCTACGCCGGACTTCAAGGGTGGGACGTCCCTCAAATCTTCGGACGCTACCGGGAGCAGGTGGAATTGCTGCAAGAGGACCAAAAGCGTCTTCATCACGACAAATGAGCTATCCAGACGAAGCCTGCGCTGCGGTGATCCAAGGGCTGGAAGCCTTGGGCATCGAGTTCTTCATCCACGTTCCGGACAGCTTCGGCGCGCCGGTGATAGCCCACTTTGAAGACAAGCCTGAGGTGCGGTCGTTCCCCGTGGCCAAGGAAGAGGAGGGAATTGGCATCGCCTCCGGCCTCTCCATGACGGGCAAAAAAGGGGTGTTGTTCTACCAAGACACGGGCTTGGGCAATTCCATGGGCGCCTTGACCACTTATGCTATGGCTTACCATGCACCCATGTTGCTGCTGGCAGTGCGACGGGGCGGCTTTGGTGAATATAACGCGGCCAACTTCCACTTTGCCGAAAACGCGGTGGAAATGGTCGAATCCATGAAAATCAAGTCATTCTTGTTGGATTACCGGGTGCCTCTGAGCAACTGGCCTGGAGTCATCCGGCAGGCCTACGACTACGCTCACATGACTTACCGGCCCATCGTTGTGTTTCTAAATCTCAAGGAGTAGGGTAATCGTTCGATGGCAGTGGAGCGCATCGAGGCCTTGGGCCTCATTTCCGAACAGTTCCCCGATGACCCGGTAGTCTTCACTTGCGGCGCCACCTGTAGGGAAATGGCGGCCTTGGAACGGCGGGATAATCACCTGTTGGTCGTTGAAGCCATGGGCTTGGTCAGTTCCATAGTGCTGGGCCTGAGCCTTGGTCTAGAGGGAGACTCCAAGCGGCGCGTTGTTGGTGTCGAAGGCGACGGCGCGATGTTGACCAATTTGAACGCCCTGACCACCATCGGGTACCTGCAGCCCCGGAACCTGCTGATGATCATCCTGGACAACGAACAATACGCCTCCACCGGTGGCCAATACACCTTCACCGGGCGGCTGGACCTGGCGGATATCGCCGCTCAATGCGGCCTGCAGACTTGGAAAGCCGACGACCGGGAAACCCTTCAGCAAGCCATGGCCGAGGCGGCGAATACCCCTGGCCCCTGCTTCATTCGGATGAAGATAGCTCCGGGCAATACCAGAGTGCCTCTCTTGCTAGAAGATCCAGTCACCTTGGGCAACCGCTTTACGGGCTGGCTCGGTTCCATATCCGTAACGTGAGCTGCCGGCATCACCCCACCGTCGAAATCCGTAGAAACGGTTGATGAATCTGCCTCCAGCCATTATGATTGACTCCTACAAGTTGGCGCAGGCCAAGAAGGAGTCCCCGCTATAACCACGTACTTGGACCTTCATAGCCACTCGGTGTCTTCCGACGACTCCCGCGCCACGGTGGAACAATACTTGAAGTGGATTCAAGTGTTGCGAAAGCGGGGCCACGTGGTGGATGGCATCGTATTGACCGAACACCGCAAGTTCGACTTCGACAAAGATTACTCGGCGTTAGGAGCCCAGTACGGCGTGCTGGTGCTTAAAGGATCAGAGCTGGACACCAGGTACGGCCACTTCCTGGTTTACGGCGTCACCGAGTCTTTGGCCAGAGAGATCGATTTCTCGGACGTGCGCCTAGACGCTCGGGAGCTAATCAGGGCAGCGAAAGATCACGGCGCCGTGGCGGCGCCGGCCCACCCCGGCCGTTTCGGAATTGGCTTGTCCGATTACATTAGCCAGGGTGAATCCTTCGAGGGCATTCACATCGCCGAGCTCTTGAACGGCGGAAGCCGTAAGGGAGAGAATGAGCGGGCGCAACAGCTATGTGAAGAGTATGGCTACCTGGGAATAGGCGGCAGCGACGCCCATCTGACCAGTCACGTCGGCGCCTGTCTGACCAGGTTTCCGGGAAACATCGTGAATGAGGCGGGGTTGGTGGAAGCCTTGCTGTCCGGCCAATTTGAGCCGGTATGGCTGGAGGACTCCCGGAACGGCGGCCAGGTGGACTAGAGATACGCAAAAGAGACGCAGGAAAGACACGCGGGGCTGGGAACACGCCGGTTGCTTGATACAAGTTGGCTGCCGCCCGATTCTCCGTGCATCGCAACCGAAGGGACCGATTTATGGTAACAGAGCTTAATTACGACCGCTCGCTCCACGATGAGGAGCATCTGGCGGGCCCCTTTGAGATCACCAAGGCGTCAATTCAGGGGTTTACCCGGAGCATCGGCGGCACCAACCCGGTTTTCCTAGACGAGGCAGCAGCCCGCCGCGCAGGGTATAGCGGAATCATCGCCCCTCCTACCTATTGCACCGTCCTCTTGCAACGGATTTCATTGCCGGACATAAAGCTCCAGTTCGGCAGGGTGGGAATGCACGCGGGACAGCGAGTCCAACCCAAGGCGCCAGTAGTAGCCGGGGACCAACTTACGGCATCTTCCCATCTCAAGGAAGTGTACGCTAAGACGGGCCGCAGCGGGACCATGGTCTTCGTGGTCTGGGAAACCATCTTCACGAACCAGAACAACGAAGTGGTGGCCGATGTCCAGGAGTCCTTCGCCAGACGCGAGTGAGTCCAATGCCGCGACGAGCCCCCGCGGGCGGTCCTGACCTCTGCATCGGCCCATATTATGAGCCCCCACTTTGAACGCCTCACCAATAAACGACAGGTAAAAGACACATGGATTGGCCAAAGTTTGAAGACGTTGACCTGGGAGACGAGATCGGAGTCCTCGAGATCGAGGCTACGGACGACGCTGTAACCTCGTTCTGCCAGGTGTGGGGCAATCCCATACCAAACCGCTTCACCAGTCCGGAAGCGGCCGCGGCTACAGGACTTCCAGGTCCCATCGTGCCGGGAATCATGGTTATGGCCCTGATGACCCGGCTCTTGACCGAATGGGCTGGAGCGGAATCGCTGAGTGACCTCGACGTAGTTTTTCGGCAGCCTGTCCCCCATCACCAGCCGTTGGCCGTCTCCGCCACCGTCACCGACACCCGCCAGGAGGACGGTAAGAATCTCGTGGAGTGCGACGTTATGATGACCGGAGCCCAGGGGGAACGGTACGCCGGGGGCAAGGCCGTACTTTCCCTGCCCAGCAGGGAAGACCCCTAACTACGGCATAATCGCTAGCCAGGGGCCTGGGCTTGACGTGGGCCCACCCGCCGGCGGACCCATGAGGAGGCTGTATGTTGGAGCGGTTGCGACAGGTGGCGTTCATGGTCCGAGACCTGGAGGAAGGCCGGGAGCTTTACCGGCAGACCCTGGACATGGAGCCATGCCACTCTGAGGACCTGTCTCAATACGGCCTCCGCAATCTGGTGTTTCCCGCTGGAAACGGCACCTTTGTGGAACTGCTCCAACCGGTGTCAGCGGACACCCCGAGCGAAAGATTCCTGGAGCGCAGAGGGGAAGCTCCCTACCTGCTGGTCTTCGAGACAAAGCAGTACGACCGGCTAATCTCGCGGCTCAAGTCCCTGGCCGTGGAGGTCACCGATGAGACCCAAGACGGACAGCAGCGCTCAGCTTTCATTCACCCTTCATCCGTCAACGGGACTTTCCTGCAGGTCATAGAGGTTTCCGGCGGCGACAATCCCTGGCCGGCCGCCGGAGAGGTGTGGCTGCAAGGCGGCCGGACCCCTCTAACCAAACAGTTGAGACAGGTAGCGGTCTTGGTTCGAGATTTGGACCACGCTGTGGGACGCTGGGAAGAGTTATTCGGCCTGAGGGTTACCGCCCGGTTCCAGGTCAGCTTCACCGGCTTGGAAATCGCGGTGATTCCCCTGGCAGGACGCGACACCTTTATCGAACTGGCCCAACCAACCAGCCCAGACTCCCCTTCCGCGCGGTTTTTGGAACGGCTCGGAGAGGGCATATATCTGACAATTTACGAGATATGTGACTCCCTGGCCGTTGACGCACGCCTTTCCAGCTTGGGCGTGCGCTACACCACCTCCTGGGCCACCGCGAACTACACCAACATGGGGTTCAACAGCATCTGGCTTCACCCCAGCGCCATGAAGGGAGCATTCACCCAACTTTCTCAGGTGCTGGTGTCGGACAATCCTTGGCCGCCCGCCGGGGACTCCTGGTACAAAGAAGAAGGCGCCTGACGTAGCCTGGAGCCGTCCCTGCCAGGCGGCGCGGGCCAGTCTAGCCGGGAAACTCCCTGCGTTGAGTCCTCATCCTCGTAACTCGCCTGCCACCGCCCAACCGGGCCTTTCCATTCTTCCTTCATTCCCCCCTTCCGTCATTCCCACCCTCCGTCACTCCCGTCCTTCGGCATTCCCCCCTTCCGTCATTCCCGCCCTCCGTCGTTCCTGCCCCCGTCATTCTCACCCTCCGTCATTCCCCCCTTCCGTCATTCCCACCCTCCGTCACTCCCGTCCTTCGGCATTCCCGCCTTCCGTCATTCCCGCCCTCCGTCATTCCCGCCCTCCGTCATTCCCGCGAAAGCGGGAATCTACTACGCCCTGCCATATGCCAAACTCCCGGCGGCAAGGCTGTATGGATTCCCGCGTTCGCTGGAACGACCGCAACCACGCGAGCCAACCCTGAAAATGAAAAGGCCCTGCACCTCCCAACCGAACCTCTTGACCTACCGTCGTATCGGTGATACCTTCAGTAGCAATAAGATACCTGGTATCAATATAGATGCGTCGAACAAGACTATCTTTGGCTGAGCAATTGCTGGAAACCCTTGAGGGAAAAGGGCACCGGTCCACGTTGCCTCGGCAAGCGGTAGCCAACGCCATCGCCTCCCAGCAGGGCCATTTCACCGCTGAAGCACTGAGGAAACGGCTGCCGGAACTTGGGCGCGCCACCATATACCGCTCTCTCAAGCTCCTGGTGGAGGCCGGTGTACTCTGCCGGGTTCTGCTGGAGGACGGCAACCTGCACTATCAGTTGAGCCATCGCGGCCACCATCACCATCTGTTGTGCGTGGAGTGCGGCGTCTCTCAGGACCTGGTGGGCTGCGACATCGAAGACTTGTTGCGACAGTTGTCGGCCGATCATCAATTTCAGCTTAGCGGCCATTGGCTGGAGATTTACGGCCACTGCCAAAGTTGTTTATCTGCTCAAACGGTTTCCGTATAAGGTCGAGTCTCTTTTTTTGACTGTAAATGATACTAAGTATCGAAATGGCGCCAGATATGATACCCAGTATCTATTTGGCGGCTCCGTTGAGACCCGGTCTTAGGAGCTAACGAAATCTAAAGGGAGGACCCCGCCATGACCCGCGCCTCGCTGGCGCTGATTTTGACATCGGCTCTAGGTGTTATCGTTGGCAGCGTCATCGCCTGCGGCTCCGAGCCGTCCTCGGGAACCTTCGCCCAGGCGGCAAGCGGCGTCGCCTCTGCCACCCCCGCCGATTCCGTCGCTGCGGCAACAGCGCCTCCCGCCCAAAAAACGCCGGCGCCGGCGAAGATACCCGTGACGATAAACGTGGTGACCACCTCCAACATACTGGCCGACTGGGTCGACGAGGTGGGCAGAGACCGGGTGGAGGTCTTTTCCTTAGCGCCTGTGAATTCGGACCTCCACACCTTCCAGCCCGGCGCCCGGGACATCAGCCGAATCGCCGACGCCGGCCTGGTGCTGAGCGTCGGCCTTTCCCTGGAAGCGGGATGGATGAATAAGGTGTTGGAGAGCGCCGCGCGCGATCCGTCGGACGTCGTCTCCTTGGGTGATGCCGTGGCCCCACTAGAGAACATCGAATTATACGCCCAAGGGGAAGACGAAGCGGAAGGCGAACACGCCCGCGAACGAGACGACGAAGAGGGCCACGGGCCTTTCGACCCCCACTTCTGGTTCGATCCATTGCGGGTGAAGCTGGCGGTTACCGACGTCGCCGCCCGGCTGTCGGCGTTGGACCCGGCCAATGGCGACGTCTACCGCGACAACGCCGCGGCCTATAACCACGAGTTGGACGAACTACATCACTGGATAGAGACGCAGGTGGCCTTGATCCCAGTAGAACACCGGTTGTTGGTTACTTCCCATGACAGCTTTCGGTACTTCACCGACCGGTATGGTTTCGAGACGGTGGGAACGGTCCTACCTGGCGTCACCACCGAACGAGAACCGACGGCCCAGGAGTTGAGCAGGTTAGTCGAAGATATCCGAGAATACGGCGCTCCGGCGGTCTTCGGCGAGTCGGTCCACAGCAGCCGCTTGGCCCACAGGATTGCCGAGGAGACCGGCGTAGCCTTGGTGGGGTCCCTTTACACCGCCTCCCTCGGACCTAAGGGAGGCGAGGCAGGCTCCTATTTGGACCTAATGCGATACAATGTGAAAACCATCGTGGAGGCGCTGAAGTAACGTGTCCCAGGTTTCCTACCATCCCCTATCCACAGAGGACTTGACCGTAGATTTGGGCGGCACCCGAGTCTTGGATAGAGTGTCGTTCAATGCAGGACCCGGCTGTCTCATGGGAGTAGTTGGTCCCAACGGCGCGGGCAAGAGTACCCTGTTTAACGCCATAGTCGGCCTGCTGCCGGTGACTGCCGGCCGGGTGCTGGTCCACGGGAAGTCCGTCGCCGAAACACGGGGACTGGTGGCCTACGTCCCTCAGCGGGAAAAGTTCAACTGGCGGCTGCCCATGAGCGCCTGGGACGTGGTTATGCTGGGCCGCACCCGCAAGATCGGGTGGTTCCGCCGGGCGGGCCGGGCCGACCGCGAGTCGGTGCAGGACGCCCTGGAGCAAGTGGGTATGTGGGAGCGCCGCTCCTCGCCGGTCGGAGAGCTATCCGGAGGGCAGCGACAACGGGTATTCGTAGCCCGTGCACTGGCCCAAGGCGCAGACATCTTACTGCTGGACGAGGCGTTCAACGGCGTGGACATCCCTTCTCAGGAGGCGCTGGTGTCGGTGCTGCTGGAATTGCGGGACCAAGGAAGGACCGTGCTTCTGTCTTCCCACGACGTCGCCCACCTGGCGCACTATTGCGACGAGTGCCTTTGCCTCAACTGCCACGTCTGCGCCTGCGGCGCCCCCGGAGACGTGCTGACTCCCGAGATGCTGGAAGAACTATATGGTCCCTACGGTTCGGTCCCGGTGCACGGGCTGAGGGCGGGACACGGCACCGATGGACACGATCACTGAAGCCCTAGCCGGTCCCTTCCAGTACGGTTTTATGACGCGGGCGCTGATCGTGTCGGTGTTGGTGGGCGTCATGTGCCCCATCATTGGGGCATACGTGGTCACCCGGGGACTGGGGTTCATGGGCGACGCCCTATCTCATGCGGTGCTACCCGGCATGGTGGCAGCCTTCATGGCAGGGATCAGCCCCTTCTTGGGAGCAGTGCCGATGGCCGTGGCCGTGGCCCTGCTGGTGGGATACCTGGTCCGGCGCACCGGCATCGGAGAGGACACCACCATCGGCATCCTGTTCGCCGGTCTGTTTGCCCTGGGGCTGGTCATGCTCACCGTCACCCAGGGTCTCCCGGTGAGTCTAGAGGACATTCTTTTGGGGCAGGTGCTGGGGGTCTCCCAGAACGACGTATGGACGACTCTGGGGCTGGCGGCCACCGTGCTGGTGTTGATGTACGCTCTGCACAAAGAGTTCGTGTTCACCACCTTCGACCCGTCAGGCGCGTCAGTGATAGGCCTCCCCACGGAACGGCTGGACTACCTGCTGCTGGCTCTCCTGGCGGTCGTGGTGGTGCTTGCGCTGCAAGCGGTAGGCGTCATCCTGGTAATCTCGATGTTGATCACCCCGGCGGCGGCGGCGCTACTCCTGGTGCGCCGCTTCCCATTGGCTATGGCCGTAGGCGCTTTGTTGGGGGCCGCCTCAGCCGTAACCGGGCTGTACATCTCATACCATTTCAACCTGCCCTCCGGCCCGGCCATGGCCCTAGTGGCCACCGGGCTCTTCATCCTCGCCGTCGTCTACAAGATGCGGGCGTCGCCCAAGGCCCAAAGGCCTTTCCCCGCCAGCGGCCCCGCCTAGTAACTCTGCCCCTGAAACTGAGCCAGCTTACTCCGACCTTCCCACCCTGAACCGCGCCGAGGGTCTATCCTGCCAACGCGCGACTCTGCTGGCGCCGCGAGAGCCTGCCCCTGTACCCAAACGGAACGAAGGGCCAAACGGAACCAAAAGTCTAACCCGCCGTCTTGCGAGTCCGGAAACCACCCGATATGCCTCGGCGGCACGCTCTCCACACTCCAGGTAATGACAAGACGGAGCGGGGGCGTTATCCTCTGTCCCGAACCTTTACATTGGGAGGCCTTTATCATGTATGACCTTAACGGAAAGATAGCGGTCGTCACCGGCGCGGGAGGACGTCACGGCATCGGCCGCGCCATCGCCGTTCGTCTGGCCAACGAGGGCGCCGACGTGGTGGTCACCGACATTCCGGCCAGCCAGGACGCCATCCGCGCCGAGGACCGGCGAGAGGGCTGGAAGGGCATGGACAGTGTCGTAGAGGAGATTCAGGGGTTGGGCCGCAACGCCATGGGGCTGTTTTCCGACGTGTCCGATAGCGCTCAGGTGGATGACATGATCAAGCAGGTCTTGGACCGTTTCGGAAAGATTGACATTTTGGTCAACAACGCCGGCTCCCGCCCCGGCAAAGACCGGGTGCTGGTGGTGGAACTCGAGGAGGAGGCCTTCGACGATGTGCAGCGGGTCAACGTGCGCGGCACTTACCTGTGCTCCCGGGCGGCGGCCCGGCACATGATTTCCCGGGGGGGCGGCGGCAAGATCATTAATATCTCGTCTGGGGCCGGCAAGCGGGGCATCGCCCGCTACGCCGCTTACTGCGCCTCCAAGTTCGCCATCATCGGTTTCACCCAGGCCATGGCCCAGGAAATGGCCCCGCACCGGGTGAACGTCAACGCCATCTGCCCCGGCTTGGTGGACACTGAAAGGGTGGACTTCATCGCCGCGGCCCTGGCCCCGGCAGGCGAGTCCAGCGAGGAGTACCGGGCCGGCATGGTGGCGGACCGGGCGGTGCGTGTGCCCATGGGTCGTATTGCCCAGGGGGATGACATCGCACGGATGGCCGCTTTCCTGGCGTCGGGTGAGTCCGACTACATGACGGGTCTGTCTATTAGCGTATCGGGCGGGACCGAGATGAATTGACCCCTGGCGCACCGCCGTTGAACCTCGAAACGAAAGCAATCAACTCGGGATCCGCGACCCCGGTCGCCACTGGCACGGGTGATCGTTGCCTCGTTTCCGCCAACTCGGGTTCCACTAACAACTCCGTTCTACCCGGCGAGTAATTTGTGATGAACGCGGGAGAAACCGTCGGCGTAATGGTTCACCGGCACGCCCGGATTAAGCCTACTAGAGGATAGGGATGCACTCCGGCAGCTATCCGCGTGAGGACGGCCCTGGCTACGACCACGACCACGGCGCCATGGACCGGACTGCCCTAACCAGCCTTCGCGGAATCCGGGCGACCAAGATATCCCTTGCGGTACTGCTGGCCATCGCCGGACTGCAAGCGGCCATCGTGGTGCTCACCGGAAGCGTGGCGCTGCTGGCGGACACTATTCACAGCTTCGGCGACGCCGCAACTGCCCTCCCATTATGGGCCGCATTCACCCTAGCCAGGAGGCGGCCCACCCAACGTTTCACCTACGGGTATGGGCGGGCGGAGGACCTGGCTGGCCTGTTGGTAGTAATTGCCATTCTCGCCACGGGCGTCATCTCCGCCGTCGTTTCCATCAACCGATTTTCCAGCCCGCCTGACATAGATTTCATTTGGACGGTAGTGGTAGCCGCGGTGGTGGGCTTCGTGGGAAACGAGGCCGTGGCCCTATTCCGCATCAAGGTGGGCAAGGAAATCGGCAGCGCGGCCCTGGTGGCGGAGGGCCTCCACGCCAGGGTGGATGGGTTGACCAGCCTTGCCGTGTTGGCCGGCGCCCTGGGTGTGTGGCTGGGCGCCCCGCTGGCGGACCCGATAGCGGGCCTGGTCATTACCGTTGCCATCTTCCGCATCGTTTGGGAGTCGGGCAAGTCAGTGCTTTCCCGTATGCTAGACGGCGTGGAGCCGGAACTCGTCGACGAGGCCCGCAGAGCCCTACGCTCCACTGACGGAGTGCTGGAGGTGACCGAAGTCCGCATCCGCTGGGTGGGCCACCGCCTCCTCGCCGAGGCCAACGTTGCGGTTAACCCGGACCTGTCAGTCGAAGCAGGTCACGAAATCGCCCAGGAGGCGCTCCATCGGCTCAAGGACCATTTACAATACCTCTCCAACGCAACTATTCACGTGGACCCGGTGGATTCCTCGGGAGAGGGATATCACCCTCAATCAGCCGCTGACCACCACAAAGGCCACGACGGTCCGCACAACCATTAGTCTGTCCGGCAACGGGCTGCCCTAGTTCCGGCCCGCCCCAGCGGGCGGTGTTGGCCCTGTTCTCCCGCAGACGGTATACTGGCCTATGAATTCCGGCCCCTCGTCCTGCCTGCCAAACCGTATCGTCCGGCGGCATTGCCCAATTCAACTAGAAGCAGTCAGAGCGCGATCTTTGGCCGGAAAATCGCCCAGCCGTCTTGAATTAAAACTCGCCAATGAGGTCAAGCCATGGTATTGGACCGGTCTCACGTGGAACACTTGGCCGCCCTGGCCCGCATTGGACTCACCGAGGAAGAGACGGAGACGCTCCGGGTGCAACTTGCCCACATCCTGGAGCAGTTCGAAGTTCTTCGTCAGCTGGACACAACCGGAGTAACGTTTGATGCTCAGGAAGGCCAACACGCTCCGGGTATGGACTTGATGCGAGACGACGTGCCGGGCGCATCCCTGGACTCGGAGGAGGTTTTGAGCAACGCTCCCCGACGGGAAGGGGATTTCTTTCGAGTGAAGGCAGTGTTGGAGGAGTAGCTGCCGTGGGCGATTTTGAATACCTGAGTATGACCGAGGCCCGACGACGGTTGGACCTGCGAGAGGTCAGTTCGGTGGACCTGACCCGGTCCTGTTTGGAGCGAATCGAACAGGTGGAGGAACGGGTCAAGGCCTTCGTAACCCTCACTCCCGAGGTGGCCCTAAGGCAAGCGGAGGACGCCGACCGCCTTATAGCGTCGGGAGCCGCCGGACCGCTAACCGGGATCCCGGTGCAAATCAAGGACGTGATGTGCACCGAGGGAATTCGCACTACCTGTTCCTCACGTATGCTGGAGAACTTCGTTCCGCCCTACACTGCCACCGCGGTGGCAAAGGTGCTGCACGGAGGCGCGGTGCTCTTGGGGAAGGGAAACATGGACGAGTTCGCCATGGGTTCTTCGACGGAGAACTCGGCCTTCTTTCCAACCCACAACCCTTGGGACCTGGACCGGGTGCCGGGAGGGAGCAGCGGGGGCGCCGCCGCCGCGGTGGCCGCCGGAGAGGCCATCTTCGCTTTGGGCTCGGATACCGGGGGCAGCATACGCCAGCCGGCGTCTTTCTGCGGCGTCGTGGGACTCAAGCCTACGTACGGTCTAGTTAGCCGGTACGGATTGGTCGCCTTCGCATCTTCCTTGGACCAGATCGGACCATTGACCCGGAACGTCGCCGACTGTGCTCTGGCGCTTACTGCCATCGCCGGCCACGATGCCAAGGACTCCACCTCCCTGCGGCTGGAAAGTAAGGATTACGCCGCCGCACTTGCCGGGGACTTTGATTTGTCCCGCCTTGACGACGATGGGGAAAAGCGCGGGTTTCGCCTGGGCATTCCGGAAGAGTACTTCTTTGAGGAAATGGAGGAGGGCACCCGGAAGGCCGTTGAAGGCGCTATCCGGACTCTGGAGGGTTTGGGGGCTGCCATACAGCCTGTCTCCCTGCCCACCACCAAGTACGCTCTGGCCTGTTACTACATCATTGCCCCCTCCGAGTGTTCCGCAAACCTGGCCCGGTACGACGGGGTTAAGTACGGATATTCGTTCCAAGGCGCGGGTCCCGACGCCGGTGACATGTGGGGGGACATGGAGAAGACCCGCCAGAACGGCTTTGGACCTGAGGTGAGGCGGCGCATCATGCTGGGCGCTTACGCCCTGTCGGCGGGCTACTATGACGCCTACTACGTCAAGGCGCAGCAAGCCCGTTCGCTGATCCAACAGGACTTTGCCCGCGCTTTTCAGGAAGTTGACGCCCTAGTGGCTCCGGTGGCTCCCACCGTTGCCTTCCGTTTAGGGGAAAAGACCGCCGACCCGGTCCAAATGTACTTGAGCGACCTATGCACGCTGCCACCCAACATCGCCGGCCTGCCCTGCATGTCAATCCCTTGCGGTTTTGACCAGGGATTGCCCGTGGGGTTGCAGATCATCGGCCCTCGTTTGTCCGAGGAGGTCATACTGAAAGTGGGCCACGCTTATCAGCTAGCGACGGACTGGGGGAGGGCCAGTCCTCAACTCTAACAACGAGACACCGTCGCCGGCGCCTTCATTACTCTGTTGTTATGTCGTCTAAGCGGCGGCAGGTGACTTCTCCCAGTCGATGCTCGTTTCATAACCTCATCTGGAATAATAACTCGCAGGCTTTTTTATCGATATACCAGCATATGCCGAATGGACCAAACCTTGTTGGGCCGTCAATGAATAGTTAGAATGGGGTTGCCAACGGCGGGGGTTTGACGACTGCTCGCCGCATCGATGGCCTCAGGGGTTTCGGGGGTATCAGGGGCTTCAGGGGCATCAATGGCTTCAGGGGCTTCAGGGGCTTCAATGGCTTTAGGGGCTTTAGGGGCTTTAGGGGCTTTAGGGGCTTCAGGGGCTTTAGGGGCTTCAGGAGTTGACAAGGAGCGGCGTAACCGGGCCGCCGGGTGTACTCCGGGCGTTGGGCGGCAATAGGATGCTTCTTGACTGCCCAAGGAAGCGCCGCTAGACACAGTGGCGGCATCTCAGGACCGGGCTCATTCCAAGAGTGGGCTTACCTGTGAGGGAAAAGGCCAACCAGGACTTAACTCTGGGTCCTGCCCCGGGTGAGGAAGGCCGTTTCCGGGGGCACGAAGATGGGCTACGGGCTGGGCCGTGGCGCCTGAAAAGGAGAGGAAGATGCGTCGCAACAGAATCAGCGAGCTTCTTGCCCGTGAGCAGGCCGGAGGCGAAGTCCTGGTGCAGGGCTGGGTCAAGACTAGGCGGTCGTCGAAGTCGGTTTCCTTTGTTCAGGTCAATGACGGGTCTACTATAAAAGACATCCAGGTGGTGGCAGACTCATCCTTGCCGGAATTCGCCTTGGTTGACAGCCTAACCACCGGGTGCAGCGTGAGCATAGTGGGGACCCTAATCGAATCACCGGGGAAGGGTCAGAAGTACGAGATTCAAGCCGGGAGCATCGAACTGGTTGGGCCCTCCGACCCCGAAACCTACCCGCTGCAAAAGAAACGGCACACTCCTGAGTATCTCCGGGAGATCGCTCATCTTCGTCCCCGCACCAACACCTTCGGCGCCATGGCCCGCGTCAGAAACGCCGTGGCCTTCGCCATCCACAGTTTCTTCCAAGAGCGTGGTTTCTGCTATATCCAGACTCCAATCATCACTGCAAGCGACGCCGAAGGCGCCGGCTCCATGTTTAGAGCCACTACCTTGGACTTGGAGAACCTGCCTAGAAATGAGGGAATGGTAGACCACGGGGAAGATTTCTTTGGGAAGCCGGCGTTCCTCACGGTAAGCGGTCAACTGGAAGCGGAAATATTCGCCCAAGCCCTATGCGACGTTTACACCTTCGGCCCCACCTTTCGAGCGGAGAACTCAAACACCTCCAGGCACTTGGCGGAGTTCTGGATGGTCGAGCCGGAAGTGGCTTTCTGCGATCTGGAGGAGCTGGCCAACCTGGCCGAGGACTTTCTCAAGTACCTTTTCAATTACGTGTTGGAGCACTGCTCGGAAGACATGGCGTTCTTTAATCAATGGCACGACAGCTCCGCCATTTCGACCCTGGAAGACATTGCCCGCTCCAGCTTCGAAAGGCTGACCTACACCGAGGCGGTCTCGCTCCTGAAAGCCTCCGGCGAAAGCTTTGACTTTCCTGTGTCCTGGGGTCTGGACCTTCAGTCAGAGCACGAGCGATATCTGACCGAAAAGAAAATCGGCAGGCCCGTCATCGTCACCGACTATCCCAAGGAAATCAAGGCTTTCTACATGCGGTTGAATGACGACGGCGAGACCGTTAGAGCCATGGACACCCTCGTACCCAGGATCGGCGAAATCATTGGCGGCAGTCAAAGGGAAGAGCGGCGGGAAGTGTTGTTAACGCGACTTTCGGAAGGAGGCCTCGCCGAAAGCGATTACTGGTGGTATTTGGACCTGCGCAAATACGGCACAACGCCCCACTCCGGCTTTGGTTTGGGATTCGAGCGCACCGTGCAGTTTGTCACCGGGGTCGCCAACATTCGGGACGTAACCGCCTTCCCAAGAACTCCCAAGAGCGCTGAGTTTTAGCCCGCGGTCACCGGTGTGGCTCCGGTTTGCCCCGCCCCAGCCAAATTGCCGGCACGTGGGGCAGAGTCTCCGGGACGAAGTTCCAGGGCGGCGGGTTAGTTGACGGCCAAAACCGTACTTCCCTATAATGTTGCCGTTCTTCAGAGGTCGAACGAGCCCATGAATCAGACCCATGAATAAGCCAACGAAGGAGCCTTAATGACTATACCCGAAGTGGTGCTACATCCCACCGCGATTGTTGAAGAGCTCAAGAAGAACAACTTCACCCACGTGGTCTGGCTTCCCGATAGTGAGACCAACTTCATGTACCAATTGCTGACCAACGAGGCGTCTCTCGACTTGGTGCCAGTCTGCCGGGAAGGAGAGACCATGGCCATCGCCGCCGGCCTATGGGTGGGCGGAAAGAAACCGGTGGTCCTGATTCAGAACACCGGGATCTTCGAGTCCGGCGACTCCATCCGTGGCTTGGGCTTGGACGTGAATCAGCCCCTGGTGATGCTGGTGGGTTACCGGGGTTGGGCCCGCCACGGCGTGACCAACGATTCCGCGGCCCGGTACATCGAGCACATTCTCCATGCCTGGGGCATAAACTACTTCTTGATCGAAACCGACGAAGACGCGGACCGCATCAGCATCGCTGCCGAAGAGGCCGAACGCACCCAGAAGCCTGTGGCCGTGCTGGTCGGCACTGAGTTTGGCTCATAGTTCGCATTCATTACACTTCGCAATACTGAACAGTTCGCAATATTGAAAGAGGTCCGCTAAATGATAAACAACACCGACGCCGTTAGATTGCTCGACAGCAAGCGAGATGGAGCAGTCTTCGTACCTACCATGAACGCTAACAACGTGCGGTTCGGGCTGCCCAGCATTACGACTAACGAAAAGCTGGACTTCCCTCTGTCCGGATGTATGGGCAAAGCCTCTTCGGTTGGCTTAGGCTTAGCGTTGGCCCATCCGGAGAGAAAGGTCTTGGTCTTAGACGGAGACGGCAGCCTGCTGATGAACCTGGGAACCATGGTCACAATGTCCAACAGCGCTCCCAACAACCTATACCATTTTCTGTTCGATAACGGCGTGTATGCGGTCACCGGCGGGCAGCCGGTGCCAGGCGCCGGCCGCGCCGATTGGGCGGAGATGGCCAAGGCCGTTGGGTACGCGGCAACCTTCTCTTTCGACAACCTGGAGGACCTCACCACCGGCATCGATAAAGTGTTGTCGACCCAGGGACCGGTGTTTGTGCATCTAGCAGTAGCGCCGGAAATCGAGAATACGCCGGTCCAGTTCCGCCCGCGGCAGCGGCGCAACATTCACACAGCCATCCAGGAGCTGCCCGAGGCTATTGGCTCGGGCTAGAGGCTCCGCAAGGCCAATGCCGGGAACCAGGGGCCCGATGACCGTTGCTGGAGCAGCCAGCGGTTTACCATGACTCCCGGTTCTTCCCAAACACCCCGGCGGCAATTGCCGCTGGGGGCCGTGGAGCCGGGAAATCGCCCGCGCCGCTAAAAATTGCAGATGTGACGTAGGCCCTTCGCTGGCAGTCCCCCCAGTCTCCTGGGGCCGACCGGACGAAAGATCGAGAAGACTCACCTAGCTCAAGGTCGCCGATAAATTGCCGGCGCCCAGCCTGAACACCGCCTCTCCTGTGAGCCTCGCGGTATGATTGTTAACCCTGTGGCGTTGTCAATACTGAAAATCCTGGCCAAGGGCCTATTTGGAAGACTGCTCGGATACGCCGCGTTCGGTCTTGGTTTCTGGCTGCTGTTCCTGAGCTTTTCCCGGTCCAACCCACTCCTGGGCGTGTTGGGCGCCATTGCGGTGCTGGCGGCAATGTACTTGATGGTGCTGGCCAAAAAGGCCAACCCGGCGACTCAGAGAGACGCTCACGTTGACAAGGAGGCAGAAGAGTCAGGTGATTCCATCGATGGAAGCGATCAGGGCAGTTGACTTTCACCGGAAGGATGCCCTAGTGGTCTCCACGTCGGCAGCACTGCGCGATTGGAGCTCGGTGTCTCACCGCCGCGACTTGGACGTGGACCTCAAAGATTGCATGAACTTGGCCCCTGCGGTGGGGTTGGGATTGGCTCTAGCCCAGCCAACCAGCAAGGTGTTGGTCCTAGACTGCGACGCCACCTTGCGGACCGATCCGGGCGGACTAGCCACCGTCGGACAATCCGGGCCGGAAAACCTGGTGCACCTGGTTTTCGACGACGCCTCTAACCCCTCGACCCAGGGACTGCCTATCGGGCAGCTGGACAAGGTGGATTTCTTGGGCATGGCCAAGAGCGCCGGTTACACGAGAACCTACCAATTCGACGATTTGGAAGAATTGGTCTTGGGGCTCGAGGAAGCAATGGCCCAACCCGGACCGGTGTTCGTGCTCCTCAAGGTGGAGCCCGGAGAAGCGGCTGCGCCCATGCCCGGCCGCAGCATGGCGGAGGGTTGGGCCACCGTGCGCCGCGCCCTTGCGGGAGAGAAGTAGGTTAACTGTCCGCCAAGGTCCGCACTAGGATCTGCCGGGCCACGCTATAGCCAATGGACACGGTGTCCTGTTGGGTGGCTACTTGCACCACGCCTAGATACGGTATAGCCTCGGCCACGGTGACTTCGCATTCAGGAACGATCATGCTGGCGCCTAGAAACCGCAGCAGATCGGGGTCCTCCTCCGGCACCCGCGCCACAACGTATTTCACCTCGGGCACCGCGGCATCAAGCGTCACGGAGTTCGGCGGCGTTTTGGGCTCGCCAGTCCCTGGGATGGGACGTCCGAAGGGCGAGCGCTTGGGGTAGCCCAGCCGTTCCACCAGCTTCTCCTCCAACTCCGGGGACATTCCGTGCTCCAGCCGGTGAGCTTCATTATGGGCTTGGTGAAGCTCCATCCCCAGCAGGCTGACTACCAGCCACTCTGCCAGCCGGTGACGCCGTGCGATGTCTTCGGCGCCTTCCAAGCCTTTACGAGTTAGCCTGATGCGTTTGTCAGTCCCGATATCCACCAGAGTTTGCCGCTGCATCCGCCGGATCATCCCGGCCACCGAGGGCACTGATGTGCCTATGCCTTCGCCGTGGGGCAGCTGCTTCAAAGTGTCCGTCAGCTGGGTAACGGTGGGGATCTCCGAATCTTCCCATAACTTGTACAGGCAAAGCAGGTAATTTTCGGTGCCTGAGGATAACCGCTCGTCAGGAAGATTCAAGTCCCGTACGGGTATTGCGTTGTTGTCGTTCTTTCTTCGAGGCATCAGTTACCTTTGCGGAATTAGCTGCCGCTTAACCCCCATAGTAGCAGGGGTTGGGGCAAATTTCCACTTGGCAACGTGAGGCCTCAGGGTTTTTTAGTTTTCGCGACAACTCCTATTCTCCCATGCACTTTGGGCTTGTCCAATGGCAGCCCAACATCAAGAACGTATGGATTCCCGCTCCCCGATCGGGGTCGAGGACAAGCCTCGCGGGAAAGACGGGTGAGCGGCGGGTATGACGGGCGGCAGACAATCAAACGACCCTGGCCGCTGGAGCCCGTCTCAGAAGTCTCCACTCACGCTTCTAGGCGGACGCAACCCGACGCGTTACTATTATTAACCGCCTAAACCAGTATTGAATACGCCTCAATAACCCGTCATTCCCGCGCTTCCGTCATTCTCACGCTTCTGTCATTCCCGCGCTTCCGTCATTCCCGCGAAAGCGGGAATCCAGAAAGGTAGGATGCTGGAGGACTCAGCTTTATGAGACAATCTCTGCTAGCGCCAGGGCCCTTTCATTTTCTGAAGTTGTGGGGGTATCCCGTTCGTGGTGAGTTTGTCCAGCCATGGCGTGCAGACCATTCGATAGCCGCAGGGCGGGCGTGGGAATAGGCCACAAGGGAAGAATGAGAAGGCCCTGGTGAGGTCTGTGGGAAGTTAGAGGCCCCCCCGCTTGCCGGCCGGTGCGGGGATGTGATTAGCAGCTTGGGCTTCACCGCCGGTATGCGTCCGCGGGAAGCCAGACGACGACGTCCTCGACGATCAGTGGGTGAGGGCTAGCTGGCCCATGAAAGGCTTCACCTTATGTCCCCTCCTCAGCGTGACCGTCACTGTGGCGCCCTGCGGATATTCCACGGTGTGTGGAAGCAAACAGCGAACGGAGCGGCCCGAAGGCAGAGCTATCTTATATAGGTAGAATGCACCCCGGAACTCCCGGTCAATCACAGTACACTGCCCCTGATCGCTTGGGTTGCACTCGAGGCAATCCGGCCGCACCATCAGCTCCAAGCTTGCCTCCGGCCTATCCCCGTTGCTTGCGTGTTGAAGAGAGGTGTCCAGAGACGGGGGCCACTCCACGGGCCCCACCTCGGTGGTCAATCTGCCGTCGACGCTCCAAGCGGGCAAGAACTCCGCCAGGTCAATGAATTGGGCTACAAAGCGGGTTTTGGGGTTATGGAATATTTCCTCGGGCGAACCCTCCTGCTCCACGCGGCCGTGATTCATCACAGCGATGGAATCTCCTAGGAAGAGGGCCTCTTCTTGGTCGTGGGTTACGAACACCGCGGTAGAACGGCTGGCCCGCACTATTTCCAGAACGTCGCGGCGGACCTGCTCTCGAAGTTTGGGGTCTAGGTTGGAGAAAGGCTCATCCAACAACAACACTTCAGGCCCCGGGGCTAACGCCCTGCCGAGAGCAACCCGTTGTTGCTGCCCTCCGGAGAGTTCGTAAGGCATGCGGTGTCGCAGGTTGGCCAACCCTGTCAAGTCCAGCACCTCAGCCATTCTGCCGTTTCGCCGGCTTGCCCGCGGGAGGCCGTAGGATAGGTTCTGTTCTACGGTGAGGTGAGGGAAGAGGGCGCCCTCTTGGAAGACCATGCCAACGCGGCGCTTCTCCGGCGGCAGGGCGTTGCCAGCCCGGCCCACCACCCGCCCGCCGAGGGTTATCGTTCCCCCGTCCGGTTGCTCGAATCCCGCAATGAGGCGCAGCGCTGTGGTCTTACCGCAACCGCTGGGGCCGACGATTGCCAGGACCCCGCCCCGGGCCACGCTGAGGTCTAAGCTTTCCACCGCGTCCACCGCTCCGAACCGTTTTGAAACCCCCTGGCACTCCAGCGCCGGAACTTCGCAGCTGGGGCCTTCTTGGTGGACAAGAGCTTCGCTGTGCCCCGCACTTGGCGCCGGCCGTGAATGACCTAGATCGTCTGGGAAGCCGTAATCGGTGGTCGACATATGCTCCTAAGCCACTCAATTCCGAGGATTTCGCCCTGCCCCGGAAAGGCTAGGTAGAGGTTCTCTCCACGCTGGGTCGACTGCTTCCAGATCGTAAGGACTTAGTCCTATTTTGAGCCGCAGGCTTCGAAATGCGACCGAACCTGCCCGAACAATGCCACCGATGTTTCGATGTCGCTTATGCTTGCATCGTCAGTATCTATACACCGGCAAGGCAACAGTGTAGAGGCGCGGAGGGCCGGTGTCAACAGGCGAACCATGGGGTTTTCCGTTAGAGCTCGCTATCCGTCTTCTGTCCCTTATTGTACTGAAGATGAGCGCTCAGGGGGCACTGCAGATTAGGGGCTTTGGATGGACGCCGACTGGACGGCCGGGATATTCCATATGATTTTAACCTTAACGTAAGTCAGTAATTGACACGAGACGAACTGCAACCTATACTCTCGCCAGATTATTGGTTACCCATTCATTATAACTTATGGCATATATATTAAAAAAGCATGTGCAAACAATATATTCCTCTACGGTACACGGACCACCGGCCTTTGCGGGACCAGGTGACCTTCCAAGGTGACAGCATCAACACCATTTTGAGTAGAGCGACAATTCAGTAGAACGACAACTTTTTTGAGAGGAACGAAAATGCCGCTGGCAACACGATTGAGGTGGAACATTTTTGCCTTGTTAGGATTAATATCCCTGTTGACGATGCTCTGGACGGCCTGCGGAGGGGAGGCGTCCACTAACTCTTTGACTATCTACTCGGGTCGCAGTAAGTTATTGGTAGGACCGATTATCCAGCAGTTCAGTGAGGCGACGGAAATTGAGGTCCAGGTGAACTACGCTGGGACTCCGTTATTGGCGGCTACGCTGCTGGAAGAAGGAGACCGTACACCGGCCGACGTGTTCTTCGCCCAAGACCCCGGAGGGCTGGGAGCAGTGGCGGACGCGCTAAGTCCGCTGCCAGCCGACGTGCTAGAGCTGACGCCCGAATGGGCCCGCTCTCCCCAGGGACGCTGGGTGGGGCTTTCAGGGCGGGCTAGGACCGTTGTGTACAACACCGAGACCCTCACCGAAACAGACTTACCCGACGATATCTTCGAATTCACTGATCCCAAATGGAAGGGACGCATCGGCTGGGCCCCCACCAACGCTTCTTTCCAAACCATGGTTACTGCCATGCGCTCGGTTTGGGGAGAGGACAAGACCCGGCAGTGGCTGGAGGGAATCAAGTCCAACGACCCCGCGGTCTACCCCAAAAACACACCCATCGTGGCAGCTGCCGCCGCCGGTGAGATCGACGTAGGATTCGTCAATCACTATTATCTACATCGCTTCTTGGCGGAAGAGGGAGAGTCCTTTTCTGCCCGGAATTACCATCTCCGGGCAGGAGGGCCAGGGGCGATCATAATGGTGTCAGGGGCCGGAATCCTAGAGTCCTCTGATAATCGTGAAAGTGCGGAAAAATTTCTGACGTTTATGTTATCTCCGGTGGCCCAGCAATATTTCGCGTCGCAGACCTTTGAATACCCTCTGGTGGACGGAGTCAAAACCCAGCGGGGCTTGTTACCGCTTTCCGAGATCCAGCGCTCCGACATCGACACGCGAGATTTGACGGACCTAGGGGGGACCCACGCGTTGCTCCGGGAAACTGATATTCTGCCCTAGCGTCAAAACCCTGAGAGACCGGCAGACATCACAGAGCCGCCGGGATACAATCGAGAGCCCAGAATGTCGAACCTGCCTCTGACTATCTTGCCGGAGACATCAAAGGGCCGCCGAGATACGATTGAGAACGCTAGATTCTCTGGGCTTTCCTCCTGTTCCGCGGCTAGTTTTTCAAGGGCTGTAAGCAGCCGAAGGGGTCACGGCTCTAATCCACCCATCTAGAATCTCTCTCCTTCAACGCTTATTCGAAAGACCGGGTTGGCCCTCCCCCTTCGTTTGGGCGCCCGCTGTTGTTATTGCGGCGGCCCTGCTGCTGTCGCCGATCTACCTGGTAGTCCGTACGTTGGACGCCGGCGGGGACGCAGGGGACGTCTTGTTACGCGTCCGCGTCCTGGAGATTTTGGGCCGCACTCTATTGCTGGTGGGGGCGGTCACGGCAGGTTCCATCGTCGTGGCCGTCCCCTTGGCTTGGCTGACGGTGCGCACCGACCTTCCGCTACGGAGGATATGGGCGGTATTGGCGGCGCTGCCCCTGGTGATTCCCAGCTATGTCGGTGGTTTTATTGTCGTCGTGGCATTGGGGCCCCGAGGGATGCTCCAGAAATTGCTGGACGGTCCGTTGGGCGTGGACCGCTTGCCGGACATCAGTGGCTTTTGGGGAGCGGCGCTGACCCTGATTGTCTTGAGCTACCCCTACGTTCTATTTAGTGTAAGGGGAGCCTTGATGCGCACCGATCCTTCCTTAGAGGAAAGCTCCCGCGCGCTGGGAAATAACCCTTGGTCTACGTTCTTTCGGGTGACTCTGCGCCAACTGCGCCCCTCGATTACCAGCGGGGCCTTGCTGGCGGCTCTATACACACTCAGCGATTTCGGAGCCGTCTCCCTGCTGCGCTACGAGACTTTCACTCGGGCTATCTTCGTCCAATACGAGTCGGAGCTAGACCGGACTCTGGGCGCTGTCATGTCCTTGGTGTTGGTGGTTTTGGTATTGGTTATGGTTGCCGCGGAGGCGCTCACCCGCGGCCACTCCAGGTACTACAGAGGCGGGCCTGGCGTCACTAGACCAGCAGCTACGGTAGCGTTGGGACGCTGGCGTTGGCCCTCCCTGGCGCTTTGCGCAGGGGTGGTCTCCATCTCTCTCTTGTTCCCCATGTCCATCCTCGGATACTGGGTGCAGCGTGGCGTCTCGGCGGGAGAGCCTCTTTTGTTCCAGTGGGATGCAGCGGGGAACTCGCTTTACGTATCGGCCCTCGCCGGTGTAGCCGCGGTCGTTGCCGCATTGCCCATCGCCATCCTAACAGTGCGTCATCCCGGCCTGTTCAGCGGACTCCTGGAGCGGATGACCTACATCGGGTTCGCTCTGCCGGGTATCGCCGTCGCCCTGGGACTGGTGTTTTTTGGCATCAACTATGCCCAGTCCCTTTATCAAACGACGGGTATGTTAATTTTCGCCTACGTCATTCTCTACCTCTCTCCAGCCGTTGGGACCGCCAGGGCCTCCCTGCTCCAGATAAGCCCGCAAATGGAGGAAGCGGCTAGAAGCTTAGGACGGACGCCCGCAGGTGTGATCTCGTCGATTTCCCTGCCATTGATGATGCCGGGAATCCTGTCCGGCGCCGCGCTGGTGTTCTTGCTCGCCATGAAGGAATTGCCCGCCACGTTGATATTGAGCCCCATCGGTTTCGACACTCTGGCCACGTCCATATGGGCGGCGGCATCCGAAGCGTTTTTTGCCCGGGCGGCAACGTCGGCTCTCCTGCTGATTCTTGCTTCATCCGCTCCGCTGGCTTTCCTCATGCTTCGAGAGCGCCGCTAGCGCCGGCGCTGGGTTCACCAGCGGAGCCTCACGGTTCGCGGCAAGTATGGCCACAACAACGATGGAATCCGGGTTGTGTCTCCGGCAGTGGGGGGGCGTAGGCTATAGGGGCAGCACATCGTTGTGTTGTAGACTTGACGGATGAGGCGGGGTATCATTAGCATCGCCGCCCGGTCAGGCCCTTTGAGACGCTGCGGCAGCTTAATTCCCTCAAGCAAAAAGGAGGAACCCTGTGAAGAAAATCACCATGAAAGACGTGCCTACGATTGAAGCGGAGATGACCGGCGGACTGATGACCGGCACCCAGGTCTACCGGCAGCCCATTTTGCAGCCGGGAGAAAGCGGAGACTTCAACTTCGCCATAGTTAAGTTTTCCGCCGGTTCCCGGAACAAGTTCCACAAACACTCAAGCGATCAGATATTGGTCGTTACCGAAGGCACTGGCACGGTGGCTACCGATGATGAAACTATTACCGTCACAGAGGGCGACGTAATCCTGATTACCTCCAGGGAGAACCACTGGCACGGCGCCCCGGGCGACACGTCAATGGCCCACATCACGATTACCGGCGCGGGGAGTCAGACCGAGCAGACCGAGGCTTAAAGCTAATCTGCCGGGCCGGGTTAGTGCCGCCGGTTAGTCCATAAAGGACATGACCGGCAAACCCATCGGACCCTTGATACACTTAGCCCCGCGTATCCAGGCCTTCAGATACAGTGGCACTAACCCGAGGAACCTGGTTCCCCTTGGGGCAACACCCTTAACCGCGACGACCTTTTCCCAGCCAACAAGAGTCGACTCCGGACGGCGCCGTAAGCCATAGCTGCCGCAAAAAGCCCGGCTTCCATCAAGACCACGCAAGCGCCGGAAGAAACGTCGATATAAAAGCTCAGGTAGATCCCAGCGAATCCACAAAGCGCACCCAAAGCGGCGGACAGCAGGACCATGGTCTTGAAGCTATCAGTCAGAAGCCGGGCTGATATGGGCGGTATCACCGTGGCCCCCGCAATGAGCAAAACCCCCAGCACCTGCATTGACACCACTATAGTGCCGGCCAGCACCAGGGAAAAGACGGTTTCGATCCAGCCGGTAGGCACCCCGTAGAGCCGGGCAACCTCCACGTCGAAGGTGGTAAACAGAAACTGTTTGTAGGCGACGAACAGGATCGCCACCGCGGCCACACACACCACGGAGATCGCCAGCAAGTCTCCTCCGGTCACCCCCAAAATGTCGCCGAACAGCGCTGCGTCGAAATCCCGGGTGAAGCTTTTGTACCGGCTTATCAGCACTATGCCCAGGGCGAAGCTGGCGGTAGTAATCACCCCTATGGCGGCGTCGGCTCCTATTTTCCGCGTTCGGGTGGTCAGGGTAATCAGTTGAGCGCAGAGAAATCCCCAAACAGTGGCTCCCGCGAAAAAGTTTATCGACATGACGTAACTGGTAACCGCCCCTCCCAGCACCGCGTGAGAAAGACCGTGGCCGATGTACGCCATGCGGCGGAGGACAATATACACGCCTATTAGCCCACACAAACCTCCCACCAACGTCGCGGCCGCCAAGGCGCGGACAAAGAACTGATATTCAAACGGTTCAAACATGCTCGGTTTCCTGTTTCGGACCCACTTCTGCGGAAGATCGCGCCCTGACCTCGCCCCGGTCTGGGAGACGATGCAAGCCTCGCCCTAAACTTGCCCTTTGTTGCGGAGGGTCGCCAGCAGCGGCTCCTCTTCGTCCCTTCCCATTTCACCCTCCGCGGCATGTGAAACGATTGACATGGAGGCCCCATCCAAGTCAATCTGAGGTGCGTGCTTGCTGTAGAGGTGCGGGCTCTCCGCTACCAGGGTCATTCCCTGATAGTGGATCACGGGCATCTCGGCGCCGTAGGTAAGCTGAAGGGTTTCAGACGTAATTACCTGGGACGGCGGCCCTTCCGCCAAGACTCGCCCATTGAGGCAAACAATCCACGGCAGGTGCGCCGCTACGGCGTTTATCTCGTGGGTGGTCAAGAGAATGGTGATGCCTTGATGGTTGAGCTCGTGGAGCACGTGCATCACGTCATCCCGGGTCTTGATATCCACCCCTGACGTGGGTTCATCCAGAAGCAATATGCCAGGGCTGCCGACCAAGGCCCGCGCCAGGAAGACTCGTTGTTGTTGGCCGCCTGAGAGCTCCCTTATGTGGGACCGGGCCAGGTGAGATATTCCTAGACGTTCCATCATCTCCGCCGCCAGCATGCGGTCTTGACGCCGATACCAAGGGAAGAAACGGCAATCCATGGTCCGTCCCATCATCACCACCTCTTGGACGGTGACCGGGAAGTTCCAGTCGATGGTCTCCAACTGGGGAACGTAGCCCACGCGGGGCCTCCGCCGGCTGGTCGCGACGCCCTCCACCTTCACCAAGCCCTGATAAATGTCTACAACGCCCAGAACGCTCCTGAGCAAGGTGGTTTTGCCGGACCCGCTGGGGCCTAGGAGCCCCACGAAGTCCCCTTGCATTACGTCCAGCGTCACCTCGGATAGGACTTCGTGGTTGCCGTATCCGCAAGACAAGTTCTCCAGCTGAATTATAGGATCGCCCTGCTCCCGTCGAAGTGGGAGTGGATGTAACATGATTGTCCTTCAACCGTGAGGTTATTGTTCCAAAATAGCTAATGATGATGATGACGCTGGGTAGAAAAGCCCTGCAAGCCTTGCACGTCAGAGGCAGCGGGTTGATGGCCGTCTTCGCCGTGGACCCCGGTTGGTCCTGCGGTTGCGCCTACCAGCTGAGTGGAGACGAGTTGAGCGTAGAGGCCGCGCTGCTCCAACAACTCTTGGTGATTCCCCTGCTCCACCAGATTCCCATCATCGAGCACCACGATTTGATCGGCGCCACGGATGGTGGACAGGCGGTGGGCGATCACGAGGGTGGTGCGCCCTTCCATCAAGCGCTCCAACGCGTTGCGGACCTGTTGTTCGTTTATCGCGTCTAAATGAGAGGTAGCCTCGTCCAACACCAACACCGGAGAGTTCTTCAGCAGGGCCCGAGCGATGGATATCCGCTGCCGCTGCCCTCCAGACAGTTGCATGCCCCGTTCCCCCACGACAGTATCGTAGCCGTCGGGAAATGACATGATGAAATCGTGAGCGTTGGCCTGCCGGGCTGCTTCCTCGACTTCGGCCTCGTTGGCATCCTGCCTGCCAAGCCGCAGGTTGTCCCGAACGCTGGTGTTAAACAAGTATGTGTCCTGGGTAACCATGGCGATCTGCTGCCTGAGCTGGTCCAGGTTGAAGTCCCTCAGGTCATGGCCTCCAAGCTCGATCCGGCCCTGGTTGGGGTCCCAGAAGCGCATCAGCAAGTTGGCGCAGGTGGATTTCCCGGCTCCGGAGCGTCCCACCAGGGCGACTGTTTGCCCGGGGTCCGCACGGAAATTCACGCCACGCAGGGCTTGAGGCTCCCCAGGACCATATGCAAAGGCTACATTCTCGAACTTGATGGAGGGGGTGGCGGACCCCGGTCCGTTGGTAACCACTTCCACCCCGGCGCCGTCAGCAACCGGGACAGGCTCGTCGTGCACCGCGAACAGGCGCCGGGCAGCGGCAAGGGTCTCCATTAGCTGCTTCATGGTCCTGGCGATGTCAGACACGGGAGCAAAAGCGGCTACGGATAGGATCACGGCCAGAATTAACTCGGGACGGGAGATGTCACCCTGTATTTTGAACCACAGACCCGTCGTTAGGACTGACAGGGCTCCCAATGCGGTCATGGCCTCAATGAAGCTAACCTGGGACGCCTGCCCTTTTAGAAACAGGAGCTGATAGTGCGCGAACCGCCATCCGTTGGCCACCATCTCGGCGATGCGGGAGGGGCCCCGACCAAAGGCCGAAACCTCCCTGAGCCCTTGTATGCTATCGACCATGTGCGCGTTTACTTCGCCAATTCGGTCCCGCAATTCTTCACCCAACCGTTCCGACCTGTATTGAGCAAAGAAGGGGCTCACGGCCACAGCGATGAGGAATGGGCTAAGCACCAGAGCCAGAGGCCAGGATATGATAGCCAGCGTTACCAGTACGGCGGTAGGCACCAGCACGCCCACGAAGGCTGGGGTAATAGTATGGGCGAAAAAGAATTCCACCAACTCGATGTCGCCGCCCACGATGCTAATCAAGTCTCCGGACCGCCGCCTCAGGAGGTAAGCCGGAGCGAGAGGGTCCAGCTTGTTGTACATGTCGACCCGCATCTCCGCCAGCAGGCGGTAAGCGAGGTCGTGCGCCATCCAGGACTCGGCCCAAGTGAAAAACGCCACCAACGGGACAAAAACACCCAACAAAATAATAAGGAGGGTGAGCTCTCCGCCGGTGATCACCTGACCTACTAACAAGGCGCTGATCACCCCTAGGCCGATGATAGAGCCATGGTGAGCTAGCCCCAAGACGAAGGTGACCGCCAACTTGCCCCACCACGGGCGGACCAGGTAAAGCAGCCGTGCCCATACAGTGAATATTCCAAGATTGGCAGCGTCCGGCCTGCCTTCAGGCGAGGCCCCGCTATCATTAAACTCACCAGTGGAAGCCTGAGCAGAGCTTTCAACTGCGTGTACGCCCTCGAGGCGATGGGAACCGTCGTGGTGTGAGTGATGCCCGGCCTCAAGCGGGGTATTTAACCGGGCTTCAGGCATTCCCACCGGTTCCTCCTCAAGGATGTGGCCTCCGGGGGCTACCAAAACTTCCGGCTGAGTCTCCGCCTGTTGCTGGGCCATCAAGCGGGCATAGGGACCCCCAACGGCCGCCAACTCGCTGTGGCTGCCAGACTCGACCAATCGTCCGTTTTCCAAGACCAGAATTCGGTGAGCATTAACCACGCTGGAAAGGCGGTGAGCTATGATCAGGGTAGTCCTGCCCACCATCAGCCGGTCCAGGGCCTGCTGAATTATCGCTTCATTGGCGGCGTCCACGCTGGACAGCGCCTCGTCTAAGACCAGGATGGGGGCGTCTTTTAGCAGGGCGCGGGCGATGGCTATGCGTTGCTTTTGTCCCCCGGATAAACGCACTGCCCTTTCGCCCACCAATGTGTCGTACCCTTGGGGCAATTCCTGGATGAACTCGTGGGCGTTGGCAGACCTGGCTGCCGCCTCCAGGTCTTCCGCGGTTGCGTCCGGGTTGCCGAAGCGCAGATTCTCCGCCACAGTGCCGTGGAACAGATAGGTGTCCTGAGTGACAACCGCTATGTGACGGCGGAGCAAAGCCAGTGGCAGGTTGCGCAGGTCGCGGCCCCCCAAGAGAATTCTGCCCTGCTGAGGATCAAAGAACCTCAGAATGAGCCACACCACGGTAGACTTGCCGGCCCCGCTGGCCCCGACCAGCCCCATGGTCTCCCCGGCCCGCAGCTCAAACGAGACCTCCTCCAAGGCGGGACGCCGGCCCTGACTGTAAGCAAAGGAGACCCCATCGAAGCTTATCTCGGGAGAAAGAACTGCTTCGTCCGGCCAGGAGTCCTGCCCCGGCGCCTCGCTGGAGAAAGCTTCTCCTTGGTCTCCGTTCACCGACGCGGGTTGAAGTGGTTTTCCCGCACCGTGGGCATGGGAAGCGGCCGGGTCCTTTATATCCACAGGCGCATTCAGTATGGCAAAAATTCCATCGGCTGAAGCCATGGCCATCAACCCTTCGTGGTAGAGCAGCACCAACTCCTTAAGGGGCCGGAAAACCTCCACTCCCAGCATCAGCACGATCAGCAACGGCCGCAGCTCCAGGCCTCCGTCGCTTACCCGCAGCGCCCCCAAGGCTAAGGCCAAGGTGGCGCCGGCGGAAATGCCCAGGATGGTAATGGCGTTGGTCACCGAGTTGGCTGCCAGAACTCCCATGGTAGCCCGGTACAACGCCCTGGCCCGCTCGGCTAGCAATTGGCCCCGGAGCCGGCTCTGGCCAAAGGCTTTCAGCGTGCCAAGCCCTTGGACGGCATCAAGGTAGTCGGCGCCCAGCACCCCGTAGGCGTGCCGCCTTGCCGAGCTGCTTGACCGGTTCCAGCGATGAAAGAGGTTGGGCATGACCAAAGTAAATAGAGCGAACCCCAGGAAGATGAATCCCATTCCCAGGTCTATAAACGCCATAAAAGCAAAAATCAGGACCGGGGCCAGACTGGCCACTATTAGCTGGGGCAGGTACTTACCGAAAAATGTCTCAAGCCGTTCAACGCCATCCGCCAGCGACATCATGACGTCGCCGGTGCGCACTTGGTCAAAATAGCCGGGGCCCAATGCCAGGGCCTGCTCGTAAAGGCGCGCCCTGAGGCGGACCTTGATTATGCTGGCTGTATGATGGCTGATTATTTCCTGGAAATACTGCAGCAGGCTGCGCAAGACTATGAGGCCCGCCATGCCCAGAAGAGGGAAGGTTAAAGTCGAGAACGACGCTCCCTCCAGGATCACTTCCACGATCACCACTGCGGCTACCGCCAGGCGGGCGATGCCGGCGACGGCCGCCAATAGGCCCACCAGTGTGGCTGCTAGGATTCGCAGCCTCACGCCTTCGGTCAGCGCCAAGAGCCGAGGATCTAAGTACATGTCAAGGCTTCCCTATTTAGTTTGTGGTTTATCCGGAGTGCATTAAACCTGGGCAATCGGGTGAGATCGGCTAACACCCCGTCAGCCTCCGGCGGATTGAGCGTGTAGCGCGTCTCGACACACCGCGCGGGCAATCAGGTATTGAATTTGTCCGAGATATGTGACCAACAAAAACCCCGGCTTATGAGCTTGTCTCATAAAGCTGAGTCCTCCAGCATTCTACCTTTCCGGATTCCCGCTTTCGCGGGAATGACGGGTTATTGAGTCTGGATTCCCGCTCCCCGATCGGGGTCGGGGACAAGCTTCGCGGGAATGACGGGTTATTGAGCTCCATTCAATTCTGGTTTAGGCGGTTAATAACTGGTTTAGGTGGTTAATAATTGTCACCCGTCAGGTTGAGTCCACCCAAAATCGTGAGTGGAGACTTCTGAGACGGGCTCTATTGCGGGTATTTGGCCGTGCTCTGCCCTTCGAACACGAGGCCAGTATTCACATTGGACAGCGCCTCTACGCTGCCCCCCAGGGCTGGGATCATGATTTCCATATTCTGCAACATCATGCCCAGGTAGCTATGGCGGATGTCGCCGGGCTCTCCAGGGAGGTCATCGTCCCGAAGCTGGTCAATAAACTCAGCCTGCCCCTCCCTCGCAATCTGCTCTAAGACGTCGCTGGGGAACACCTCGGAACCGAACACAGCGGGCAGGTCCAATTCTCTAACCTGATCTATGAGCTGGGCAACTTCACGCACCGAAGCCTGGGAGAAATTGGACGGCTGGACCGCGCCGATCACCTCCATCTCGTAACGCCCCGCGAAGTAGGCCCAGGAGTCGTGGTAGGTCAAAAGCTTGCGGTTCGCCGGCGGTATGGTGCCGACAGCAGTCCGTATCCCTTGGTCCAGCGCCAGGACTCGCTGGCGGAACGCCTCCAAGTTATCGGAGTAATATTCGGTGTTGTCTGGGTCCATCCGGGCAAGGTGACGCTCCACCAGCTCCGCGTAACCAAGGGCCAGAAGAGGGTCGGGCCACAGATGGGGGTTCGGCCTTCCTTCAGAGCGAGGGAAGGTATAGTCGTACCGCCACTGGTCTTGCTCTATGGTCTGCTCCCCCAGACTGAGAATGGACGCTTGGGACCTCTTATTGGCCTCCGCCATCTCCAACGTGGGCTCCTCTAGAAAGAGGCCGTTGAGAACAATGAGGTCAGCTTGAGCAATGACCTGCGCAACGGAAGGAGCAGGTGCGAAGGTGTGAGAGTTGACTCCCTCGGGAACTACGCCTTCTAATTGGATTCGCGTACCTCCGATATTTTCCACTATGCTGGTTATTGGCGACACCGTGGTCACTACTTTCAGTATTCCACGGGGTTGAACGGCCACAGATTCGAGCTCTGAGGTACCGGCGTTACCCGGCCCAGGCGTAGCCGATGGCCCGCAGGCGGCCAAGAAGAGCAACGCCACCGCCAATGGGAGAAGTCCCGTGTCACTGAGCCTGCCGGTGCCTCGACGACGCCATGACCCACTCGGTCTGCCTAGGGTCATGCGAGCTGCGTTTGCGGGTCGACGCGCCAGTCGCGACACCCGGCGCAGACACCGCTGATGGCGAAGTGCTCCAAGTCGGGCTCAAAGCCAAATTCTTGAGTAAGGGTGTTTCGAAACTCCTCTAGGTAGTGAGGGCTCAAGTCGAAGGCCCCGTTGCACAAACGGCAAACCATGTGATGATGCGCGCCACTAGGGTCGGTCAACTCGTAATGCAGACGGTCGCCGATAGCCACCTCAGTAACCATGCCCAGGTTCCGGAACAGGTGGAGGGTCCGGTAAACCGTGGCCACATCCATGTATGGGTAGGCTACCTTGGCTTGCTGGAATATCTCATCCACACCCATGTGGCCGTCGCCCTTCGCCACTACCGAGAGGACAATTAGCCGCTGCGGAGTGAGCCGGTAACCTTGGTCCCTGAGAGCGCCTAACGCTTGCTCGTGGTTCATAATGCGAACCTTAGTTGCTGCGAATGGTTGCCGTTACTGATTGTAGCATGGTGCCAAAGGCTGTCAATAGACATCAAAAGCGCTGCGGAAAGCAATAGCCAGGCCCTAAACAGGATATCCCGGCGATGACCGGTGACCTCAGAGTGAACGCTTGGCCGAGCGGACAAATGCTATGGAGAGCGCCAGGTAAAAAAGGGAGAGCCACCTCCCCTCGTGAGGGAGATGGCTCTCGTTCAGTGATCAAACAGGCGCCGAAAGTGATTAGCCCGGGATTAAGGCCCTCGCTGCCGCCAGCAACTCTTCGTCGGAGTCTTCCAGGTCGATGGGGTCGCCATGAGGCTGGGGCACCTTATAGCCGGTGCGGTAATACAGCTCTACCCGGTTTCCCTCGGGGTCGAAGAAATACATGCCGAAGGCGATACCATGGCTCACGATGCGGTCAATCCAGACGTCTTCAGTCTGCAGCCGCAGGTGGTATTCCCGCAAATCGTCTATAGTGGGTACGATAAAGGATATCTGCTGGACCAGCTTGGAGTCCGCCGAGGCTTCACGGCCCTTCATGAGCACCAATTCGTGATGCTCCCGTTCCGGATCGGCGCTGAGAAAGACCATTCCCCGCCCTTCCAGGTCTTCGTCGGCGACCTTCAACCCCATGACCCGAGTCCAGAAGTCTCTCTGCTTCATCAAGTCGTTGGCGTAGATTCCCACGTGCCCTAGTGAACCAATCTCTGGCATCTTATCTGCCCTCCACGTCCAGTTGGCTAGACCCGTCCATTATAGCATGGGAGCTCCAGCGGCGGCGTGACCCATGATCGTTGGTCAATTGCCATTCTCCGCCAACATGCAAGCAAGCCGGGCCAGCGTTCGAGCCGGCGCCCCGGTGGCGCCCTTTACCTGGTAACCCTTGGTCTTGTCCGCCGTGGAGGTGCCCGCAATGTCCAGGTGGACCCAGGAATTGTCTCCCACAAACTCGGCTAGCAGCAGCGCAGCGCTGATAGATCCAGCCTGGCGGCCGCCGCTGTTCTTCATATCCGCCACGTCGCTCTTGATCAACTCCTTGTATTCGTCGAACATTGGCAGCTGCCAATATTTCTCGCCGGTGTCACGGCCTGCTGCGGTAACTAGGTCTACTAGCTCCTGATTGTTGCCCATCACGCCGGTGCAGGCCTTGCCCAGAGTGGTGACCATGGCGCCGGTCAAGGTGGCCACGTCGACCAAACGGTTCAGTCCCTGACCACAGGCGTAACAAAGGGCGTCAGCCAGGACCAACCGGCCCTCGGCATCGGTGTTGATCACTTCGATACTCTTGCCGTTCATGGCCCGCACCACGTCACCGGGGCGTTGAGCTGAGCCGCCCGGCATGTTCTCCGTGGCGGCGATAATGCCGGTGACGTTAATTTTAGGCTTGATCCGGCCGATGATTTGCATGGCCGCGATTACCGAGGCGCCTCCAGCCATGTCCCCTTTCATCGCCTCCATTCCGCCGGCTTGCTTCAGCGAAATACCCCCGGTATCGAAAGTGATCCCCTTGCCCACCAGCCCCAGATTATTGGCCGGGTTCTCCGGATCGCCCTCGTACCTCAACACGATCAGCTTGGGCGGTTGATCGCTGCCCTGGGCCACTCCTAGCAACGCCCCCATGCCCAACTCCTGCATTTGGGAAGTTTCCAGGGTGTCCAGTCCTAGCCCTTCGGACTGGGCGACTCGCCGGGCAACATCTGCCATGTAGGTGGGCGTCATCACGTTGGCCGGCTCATTGACCATGTCCCGGGCCAATGCCACGCCTTCGGCCGTTATCCGTCCGCGAGCCACCCCGGCGTCGATGGCGCCGGCGCGATCGGGATCTCGCTCCACAATGGTCAGCTCTTCAAACTCATCGGTCCGATTGTCGCCATTTGTTAAATAAGGGCGGAACCGGTACAGACCCAAAAGGCTGCCCTCGGCTACGGCTTGGCCAGCGGCCTCCGGATCGAGTCCCCCGGTCCCTGCGCCATGGGCGATGGTAACGGCTCGCTTAATTCCTCTCTGCCGTAAATAGCGCACCACGTCCGCGGATACCTGCCGCACCACCTGGCTATCGAACTTTTCGGCCGGTCCCAAGCCCACGACGAGAACGCGAGCCGGGGGGATCTTTCCCAGGGTGTGGATCATTGAGATCTCACCCTGATTTCCCTTGATCTCTCCCTCCTGGACCAATCGGCTGATGGCGCCATCCAACGCCTGGTCCGCTGCCCCGGTGGCGCCGCCAGGATGGGTCACTCCCTTGAACAGGTTTACCGCCAAGGCAGGTGTATCAACGGAGATAATATCGCCAGTTGTGACTTTGACGTCCATACTGTCCACCTCGTTGCTCCAACGCGATCTATTCGTCCCAGGTTAGGCGCTCTAACCACCACGCATTTAGAAACGGTCCTCCGCATAGCCGGGAGCGACTTCCGGTAAGCCGCTCAAGCAATCCGTGGTTCCGCGGCACCGCTGATCTTTCCCGATGAGTAGGCATTGGCTAAACTCCGGGTAAACAATACCGGACTTATCCGCTACCGGGGGCAGGCCGCGCCCCATGGCTGGCTATACGGGCGACGTCCCTCACCGTCTGAGAGATGTCCTCCGAAGTATCCACAGTCAGGTGTTGACGCTGAATCCGCTCCTCATAGGGAGACAGGCGGCAATAGATGGGCCAACCGGCATCCGAATTGTCCTCCGAGTTCAACCCCAGGACCCGGTCCGCCAACCGGCGGCGAACCATCTCAACGGGAGCGGTTAACCTCAGGATCGTCAACTGAACGGAGAGCCGGTCGCAAATGAGATACAAGGGCCGTCTGAAGGACTCGGTGAGATTAGTGGCGTCGAAAAGCACTCGGCGGCCTTGCGCCAGGTTTTCCTCAATTAGCAGATGGCATACCTTAAAAACGCGGGAGTGCTCTCCCGGAGTGTATTTGGGTTTTGGTACCAGGAGCTTGCGCACACGGTCACTCTCGACCACGAAAAAAGGCGCCAACTTGGTGAGTTCCCGGGCGAAATGGGACTTGCCGGTGCCAGGCAGGCCGCTGAGCGCGACCAGGATAGGTCTATCCTGGAGGTTGGCGCGGTGTTTCTCCTGGTCATTTCCAAGAGCGCGCCGCAGGACCGCAGCGTCACGAAGGACCTGCTGAGCGGTGTCCTGGGAAGTCAGGGTATCAGTGGCGGGTTTCTCGTTGTTTGCCAATCTATCTTTAATCTTATGGCAACCCGGCGCTCGAAGGGGCCGCGAGCTCAGGCGGCGGGGTCAACCCGTTTGGCGGGAAGTTATGTCCAGCCGGGCGAGACGGATTTATCCTCATCTCTTTCGTCGTCATGTCCATAGAAAGCCACACCCAGCAGTCCTGGTCCGGTGTGAAGGCCCATCACCGGCGTGAACTGGCTTACGCATATTTCCCGGCAGTTAAACTCAGACTGGATCCGAAGGGACAGGGCCTGGGCATCCCGCCTCGAGTCGGCCTCCATCACGTTGACCGAAACGGGCATACCACCAGCCTGCTGGTGCATGATCGCCAGCAACCGCTCGGTAGCTTTGGTCCGATTTCGGGGTCTCTCCAGCATTCGGGCCTCGCCCAGCCTCAGCTCAGTAAGGGGCTTGATGCTCAGCAGTGATCCGGCCCATGCTTCAAACTGGCGGATGCGGCCGCTGCGCTTCAAATACTGTAGGGTGTCCAGAAACGCCAGCAAGTTGACCCTGGGCGCCAACCCTTCGACACCGGCAACCACTTGGTCTAGGCTTTGGCCCATGGAAGCCCACCGGGCCGCGGCCAAGGCGATGAGTCCCGAGGCCCCCGCCGCCGCCTGGCTGTCGATGACCTTGACTTTGGTGTCGTACTCGCCGCCGTTGGACAGCTTCCCGTTAGCCATTGCCACCGCGGCGCAAGCGGAGCGGTAGGTGGCGCTAAAGTGGGCTGAAAGCGTCAGGCAGAGAACGTTGGAAGCCCGTCGGCTGGCCAGTATGAAGGCTTCGAGGAATTGCCTGGGTTGAGGCGCCGCCGTGGTGAATTTGGACGCGGTCTCCTGGGTAAGCAGCCGGTAGAATTCGTCTGGGCTAATGTCCACTCCGTCGCGGAGGGAACGTTCGTCAATAATGAGCTCGTGGGGGACAACCGTGATGTTCCATTGCTGCAGCAACTCCGCAGGCAGACAACTGCTGCTATCCACCACTACCGCAACGTCGGGTTGCTGAACCAATGCGTTACAACCTCACCGCCAAGTTTTTGCTGCGCCTGCCGGGAGTGACGGTTGTTTATTTTAGAATCCAGTACGGCGGGGCTTAGCAGGAACACCACCGAGGCAGCTATCATCAACGTAATCGCGACGGCGCTGAGGGACACCGGAAGTGACACCACAGTGATTACCACTAACACCGCGGTGGTCACAGTCAGCAGACCGATCCTCAGCAAGCGTGGTCCTACTTTGAGAAACACCACGGTGGTTACCGCCAAAGCGAGGAAGATGAACGCCCGCGCTGTGTCGCTGCTTTCCATTCTTTCAGCGTTGTCGCTCCA
Source organism: Dehalococcoidia bacterium (assembly GCA_965224325.1). Lineage (GTDB taxonomy): Bacteria > Chloroflexota > Dehalococcoidia > Lucifugimonadales > UBA3495 > CBDCMJ01. The sequence continues at coordinate 6,824 of CBDCYT010000021.1, read as the reverse complement.
CAGGCCGCCTTGCCAGTTGAGGAAAAGTACCCAAGAGGTTAGGAAAGGAAAAGGAAGGGCAGTCAAAGAGGCCAACAGCCAGTCCCGGCGGACCACTTTGCGCACCACCCTGAAGACTACCCACATGGAAAAGGGGACATAGCCGATTAACAAAAAGAACAGCACGACGTTGAAGGGCAATTCCCCGGTGGTGACCAGAGTCCAAGCTCCGTATCCCAGCGTGATCAATGACAATAACCAGGAAAGAATCGGAGCGGCTAGAGAGTAACCCATCCAAGTGTAAGACCAGTTGCTGGGGTTGCCTGCCCGCCAATTCCGCCAGGTCACCAGGGCAATTCCAATGACCAGCAAGGTCACCAGGAAGTAGTGACTCCACAGATGCAGGGCAAACAGGGCAGCTAAGAGGAAATGGGGGACTGTCGCCAACACCGCGTCCCGCCACACCACCGGGCTATGCACCTTATACATTCCACTGGCAACCGGCTCAGGGTCTCCCATGTCCTGCACGGCGAGTTCCAGCGCCGTTTTCCGGTCCATACCTTGGGATTCCAACTCCGCGGCTTTGTCTTCTAAGTGGTCCTCCAACTCCAAGAGAATCTCCTGCTCTTCACTGGGTTGAAGATGGAGCTTTTGGGCCAGGGAGTGGAGGTAACTTGTCGGCTCTATCGCCATGAGCTGCCTTGCGGTTTGCTAGATTTACGGCGACATGACGGAGTTCATTGCCTGGGCAAACTGTTGCCACTCTTTGGTGCGTTCAGCCAAGGTCTGGAGGCCCTTTGCAGTGATTCGGTAGTAACGGCGGCGTAGTTTATTGGGGGACTCCTGCCAGTCGCCTTCCACCAGGTGAGCTCTCTCCAAGCGATGCAACGCCGGATACAGAGTTCCTTCTTTGAAGGCGAAATAGCCGCTACTTCGCTGCTCCACCTCTTTTACTATCTGGTAGCCATACATCGGCTCCAACTCCAGTAAAGCTAGGAGCAGGGTATCGGTGTTGCCCTTGAGCATTTCTTGTTGGTTCACGTATATCTATCCGCGCCGACCGGGCAGTAGGCTAATTCTATGCTCGCCATTGTGCCGGGTCAAGGGAATGGGCCCGAAGCGAGGTATCGCATCGCCTCACCAGAATCCGGGAAGCCTAAAGCTGGCTGGCCAGCACGGACCGAATTATCCAGAGGACAACCAGGGCGACCATCGGGCTAAGGTCGAACATGCCAAAGCTCGGCAGCGCCCGCCTGAGGGGACCGAGGACCGGCTCCGTGATTTGGTTGACCAACCTGGCGACGCCCATCAATATGGGGTGAGGGCGTGCTCCGGCCATGGGGATCACCCAGGACAAAACCACCCTAGCGAAAATAGCGACGGTCAGCGCCGTGACGATGAAGTCAATGATTTGCACGAGCGGTCCCTACTGCTGGCCCAACTTGATAGATTTCAAGTAGGCGGCGTTTACCGCCTCGACGATGGCCCCGGGCACCCCGGCGCGCTCCAATACCTGTAGGGCTTCGGCGGTGGTGCCCCCCGGAGAGACCACCATGGCTTTCAGCTCTGCCGGGTGCTTTTCGCTGTCTATCGCCAGCTTGGCGCTGCCGTATATAGTCTGTAGGGCAGCAATGCGCGCCACCTCTCGCGGCAGTCCAACGTAGACTCCCGCGTCGATGAGAGCCTCGATTACCAAGAAGACGTAGGCTGGACCACTCCCACTCAAGGCCGTGGCCATATCCAGGTATTTTTCTTCTTCCACATATACCTGGCGGCCCACGGTGTCGAGCACGGATTGCGCCGCGGCCCGCGCGTGTTGATCAACCTCCGGTGAGCAGGTCCACACGCTCATGCCGTGGCCAATTTGGGCGGGCGTGTTGGGCATAACACGAATGATCGACGGATGGTCCATCCCTTTTGCCAAGGTGGAGATTTTTGCTCCGGCCACAATAGATAGGGTTGACTGATTGGACTCCAGCCGTCCGCCGAGCTGGTCAAATAATTCAGGAAGATTTTGGGGCTTAACCGCGACTATTACCAACTGGGCGCCCTTTGCGGCATCTATATTGCTGGGGCCCGCCGCCACCCCGTATTGCCGGGATAGGTGCTCACAACGGCCGGCCACCGGCTCTCCCACGCGGATATCCTCGGGGACGGCCAGATGGGCATCTAGCACGCCCTTCAAGATGGCCTCCGCCATGACGCCTCCCCCAATAAATGCCAGTCGCATTGCCTTAACTACTTCCCATTTAATTTCCCGTATCCCCCGTATTCAAGGGTAATCCCAATTATACTCCAAGGCGTCCAACGAGGGCAGACCGGTCTGCCCCCGCCGCAGGGTCTTGTAGTGTTCGCGACAACTCCTATTTTCCCATGCACTTTTGTCTTGTCCAATGGCAGTCCAACATCAAGAACGTATGGATTCCCGCTTCCGCGGGAAAGACGGGTGAGCGATGGATTCCCGCTCCCCGATCGGGGTCGGGAACAAGCTTCGCTGGAAAGACGGGTGAGCGGCGGGTATGACGGGCGGCAGACAATTAAACGACCCTGGCCCCCGTTCTTGGTGAATTTCGCCAAGGTAACGTGGTCGGCCCCTGGCGGGCCTCTCCGCCGATTCTTGACCTGTCCACGTAGGACCGCGCCGAGAGCCCGCACCGCTATCTTCCAGCCGCCATTATCAAGGGAGCCTCCCGGTGCGCCAAGCCCGCCGTCACTAATTGCGAAATCGGAGGGGTCCAGGCTCACCTGCAGATCCAAAGGGGGACGAATCGTGGCCGGTACAAGGGGGTACTAAATCTGGCGGACCCAATCGCCGCGGCCGGCCATCCCCGAAAGAAACAGGCCAAAGCTTTGCCAGAGAGTTGCAAGGTCGGGCAGGGCGGGCAGATCGGTCTTGGGGCCTAGGAAACGGGCTTAGACCCGCGCTATAAATACGTTGTATATAGCTATAAACAACGGACGCTAAAAGTCCGACAGGCCGTTTCCATTGGCCAATGCCACCGCCAGCCGGATTGCCTCCAGCATGCTGGCGTGGCTCGCCACACCTTTGCCGGCGATATCAAAAGCGGTCCCGTGGTCCACCGAGGTCCGCACAAATGGCAAGCCTAGGTTGGCGGTAATGCTATCCTCAAACCCGTGCACCTTCACCGGGATGTGTCCTTGGTCGTGATACATAGCCAAGACCGCGTCGTAGCGCCCCTCAATTCCATGGTGAAATACGATATCGGCAGGGATCGGTCCCTCGACGTTAATCCCCCGTTCCCGCGCCTCAGCCACGGCGGGAGCTATCTCCTCCGCTTCTTCATTGCCCAACAAGCCACCGTCGCTGCCGTGGGGGTTGAGGGCGGCGGCGGCAATAGCAGGACGGTGAAAGCCCCAACCTACAAAGCTATCGTGGGTGATTTGCAGAAACTCAAGAATTCTGTCCTTTTTCACATAGTCGCAAGCCACCCGCAGCGAGCGATGAGTGGTAAGATGCACCACGCGCAGCTTCTTCGCCATCAGCATGGTGGCGACGGTTTTGGCCCCGGTAAGGTCCTGAAGCAACTCCATGTGACCGATGGACTCATACCCCGCAAGACTGGCCGCCTCCTTGTTCAAGGGGGCGGTGGCCAATGCGTCTACCGCGCCGGCTTGGGCCAATTGGCCTGCCCGGGTTACCCACTCCATCGCGGCCTTGCCGCACCGGGGACTGATTCGTCCCAGGGTGATGTCCGAAGGGTTGAGGTTGCCAGGGTCCGCCACGTGCACCACTTCCGGATCTCTTCCCGCAATTTCCGGATTATCGCAAGGGACGACGCGAAGAGGGGCGCCGGTCAACGTCACAGCATGCTGCAACGCGTAAGTGTTGCCCACCACCAGTGGACGGCAAGACTCGTAGACCCGAGGATCAGCCAAGGCCTTGATCACGACCTCAGGGCCAATGCCGCAAGGGTCTCCCATGGTGATGGCGATGGCGGGTTTCTTGCCGTCCTCCATTATCTACTCCTTGTGTTGGCATTCGCGGCAGCCGGCAGACGCAATCATATATTAAAAAGCACCGCGGGGAAGTACCGGAGGATTGTAGCATAGCGACACCGGGGCGATTGTCAGCCCCACAAAAAAGGAGCCCCCGGCTCGCGCCGGGGGCTGGAGAAGGAGGGTATGCCAGCGGCTGAACGCTTGCTACACACGTCACATCACTCGCACTTGTTCCAGCCGCAAGACATGCACATCAAGCAGCCTTCCTGGAAAACCACCGGGGTATTGCAATCGGGGCACTTCTTGGTCGAAGTAACTCCATTTCCGTTGCCGTTGGACACGGCACGGTTGACCAATTTCATCTGAACGGCGCGCTTGGGCTCCGCAGTCCCGTCCTGCCGTTGGTCGCCGATAGAACGTTCCAAGGCCAAGGCTACCGCATCTGGGCTGGAGCGGACCAAGGTGCCGTTGTCCCAAGCTGGACAACAGGTGATGCCGCGGAGCTGCTGAATGACGTTTCGAGGGTCGATACCGGAGCGCAAGGCCAGAGACACTAATCGCGAAATGGCCTCGAGTTGGGCGGAATCGCAACCTCCGGACTTGCCAAGGGTGCCGAACACCTCGAAGGGCTTGGTAGCCTCATCAAAGTTCACGGTCACGTACATATTGCCGTGGCCGGTGCGCACCCGCTCGGTTATGCCATGAATCGTGCGGGGCCGCTCCCTGGGTAATTGGTAGATCTCCGCCTGCTGTGATTCAAAAAGAATCTCGCTCGATGACTCGGTCTCATGGGCGCCTTGGCCGGTGCTAAGGACTTGCCCGGCCTTGCTGCCGTCCCGATAGACGGTAATCCCCTTACAACCCTGTTGGTAGGCCAGCATGTAGGCCTCGGACACATCTTCCACCCTGGCGTCGTGGGGGAAATTGATGGTCTTGGAAACGGCGTTGTCGGTGTGGTCCTGGACTGCAGCCTGCATCCTGACGTGCCATTCAGGGGAAATATCATGGGAAGTCCGGAACACGTCCTTAACCCACTGGGGCAAGTCCAATGACTCTAAACTGCCCTGCTCCGCCAACTCCTCCATCAGTTCCGGGGAGTAGAACCCCTCCATTTTGGCTACCGCCTCAAAGTAGGGGTTGGCTTCGACGAGCTTGGTGTTATCCATCACGTTGCGCACGTAGCTCAGCGCAAACAGAGGTTCGATGCCGCTGGAAGCCCCGGCAATAATGCTGATGGTGCCGGTGGGCGCAATGGTGGTGGGCGCCGAATTTCGCATGGGCTGGATGCCGCCTGCATCATTAGCCCGGTTGTAGACGCTGCCCTCCCAGGCGGGAAACACTCCTCTCTCTTCAGCTAAAGCGGCCGAAGCGCGGTAGGTCTCTTCCCTGATATGGCTCATCACCTCCGAGGCTACCTCGAGAGCCTCGCCGGAGTCGTAGCGGACACCAAGTTGAACGAGCAGGTCGGCGAATCCCATCACCCCCAGCCCGATGCGGCGCGTCGTCTTGCTCATCTCCTCGATTTCGGGGATTGGGTACTTGTTCATGTCAATAACGTTGTCCAACAGGCGGACGGTGACTTGGATCAAGCGGTCCAACCGCGGCCAATCGATGGCCACGTCCCCATCCGAATATTGGACCATCCGGGCCAGGTTTATCGACGCCAGGTTGCAGGACTCGTAAGGTAGCAGCGGCTGCTCGCCGCAAGGATTGGTGCTTTCAATGTCTCCCAACTGCGGGTTGGGGTTGTCCCTATTGATGCGGTCGATAAACACGAGGCCGGGGTCGCCGGTCTTCCAAGCCAACTCGGCTATCAGGTCGAATACATACCTGGCGTTCAACTGACCGGTCACCTTGCCGGTACGGGGATTAATCAGGTCGTACTCCCGGGCCTCATTGGCCCGTTGCATGAAGTCCTCAGTGACCGCCACCGAGATGTTGAAGTTGTTAAGGTATTGGCCGTCCTCCTTGGATTTTATGAACTTGAGGATGTCAGGGTGGGCAACGTCGAGGATGCCCATATTGGCGCCCCGGCGAGTGCCACCTTGCTTGACGACATCGGTAGCCGTATCGAAGGTCCGAATGAAGCTCACCGGGCCGCTGGCGACGCCGCCCGTGGAGCCAACCACGTCACCCTCCGGCCGCAACCTGCTGAAAGAGAAACCGGTCCCGCCGCCACTCTTGTGAATCAGGGCGGTCTGCTTCACTTTGTTAAATATGGACTCCAGAGAGTCACTAACCGGAAGCACGAAACACGCTGACAGCTGCTGCAATTCCCGGCCTGCGTTCATCAGGGTAGGAGAGTTGGGCAACATCTCCAGCCGGCGCATGACTTGGAAAAACTCATCTTCTACAGCCTGGCGCTGGGCCTCAGAAGCGCCATAACCCAACTCCGCCTGGGACAGATTCCTGGCCACTCGACGGAACATGCCGTCGGAGTTTTCCAGGACTTTGCCCTCCCGGTCTTTGGACAAGTAGCGCCTGGCCAACACTACATCAGCGTTCTCGGTCAGTTCGGGCGACCGGCCGCCTAGCCTTTGGGCGACGCCCGACTCAGCCAGCGCGGCAGCTATGCGTTGCCTTCGCTTTTGCACGGAAATATCGGGCTCGTCTAGGCTCTCCCGGGTAGCGGTCATCTCGGGGCTCCTTATATTTCTCAGTCATACCCGGTTCAGGTCATCTCGGAGGACAAGAGTTCATCTCGGGTCATTTTTCGTAAAATATCGCTGGGGGTTCTACAAAGAGGGGGGTGGACTGACGCCTATTGGGGCCGATTACCCGCGCCTTCACCAGTTTATAGACCACCTTTCTCCTGAATGTACGCGGATAGCCCGGTTACGCGAAGATATGACGGAGCCCGTAAGTGTACGCTGCTGTATTATCAT
>CBDCYT010000020.1:0-412714 GCA_965224325.1 Dehalococcoidia bacterium | reverse complement strand
ACCTCCATGGTTTCAAACAAAGGCGGGGACACCTCCCTACCGGTTGCGGCCACCCTAAGAGTCCCGAAGAACTGCCGGGGTGACAGGCCCACCCGTGTTGCGGCGGCCCTCAAAGATTCTTCCAGCCCGGTGTGCTCAAAGGTAGCCGCACCGGACAGCAGCTCTTCGGCGGCGGCCAATGCCGACAGGGCGGCGGCTGGGTCCATACCCTTCTGCACCAGCCGGCCCCGGTCGTAATCCAAACGCGCTTGGAAGAAGTAGGCCGTGAGCGGACCGACCTCAGACAGAAGCTTGGTCCGCTCTTGGATCAACGGCAAAATCCGCAACAGGTAGTCCCGGTCCACCGGCAACAGTTCCGGAGGCAAGTCTCGCTCCAGAAACGGCATGGCGCGGTCGGCGAATTCGGCTACCGAAAGCTGCCGGATGTACACTCCGTTCATCCACGCGAGTTTTTCTTGGTCGAATATGGCTGCGGACTTGGCAACCCGCTCCAGAGAAAAGTGCTCCACCACCTTTTCAACCGTCATGATCTCTGTCCTGTCGTCCAAAGACCAGCCCAGGAGCGCCAGAAAATTGGATAGCGCCTCGGGCATAAAACCCTGTTCGCGGTACTCAAGGGCCGCGGTTGCCCCATGACGCTTGGACAACTTGGCGCGGTCCGGACCTAAAATCATGGGTAAGTGGGCGAATCTGGGCGGCGGTATATCCAGGGCTCGATGGAGCTGCAGGTGGCGAGGCGTACTGGGAAGCCACTCCTCGGCCCGCAGAACGTGGCTGATCTCCATCAGATGGTCGTCTGCCACCACCGCCATGTGGTAGGTAGGGTATCCGTCGGACTTGATGAGAATGAAATCGTCCAACAGTTGATTTTGCCAGGTGACCTCTCCCCGTATTAGGTCATCAACGGCAGTAACGCCTGAAGTGGGCATGGCGAACCTGACTACGAATGGTCCGCCCTCCGCCTCCAAGCTGCGCTCCTCTCCCAGGGACAATTGCCTGCAGTGACGGTCGTATCCCACCGGCTGCTTCGACTTTTGCTGCTGCTCCCGTAATGACGCCAAACGCTGCTCGGTGCAATGGCACCGGTACGCCTGGCCTTGCTCCACCAACCGGCTGGCCAGACGGTGGTAGATATCCAGACGCTCCGACTGAAAATATGGGCCATGAGGGCCTCCCACAGCCGGGCCCTCGTCCCACTCAAGATTTAGCCAATTGAGAGTAGCCAGCAACTCTTCGACAGCGCCAGGCATCAACCGGCTTTGATCAGTGTCTTCAACCCGGAGGATGAACTTGCCGCCGTGGCGCCTGGCGAAGAGCCAGTTGAATAGGGCGGTGCGGATATTTCCGATGTGAGGAAGGCCGGTTGGACTCGGCGCAAACCGGACGCGTACACTCTCTGCCAAGGACATTCTCCTACATCATACGCCAGTATGTTACCATAATTCGTCGCATGGGTTTAGACATCGGGGCGCATGATCCCGGAGGATTTAATCCCTTGCCCAACGGCCGCGTCAACTCGAAGCGCTTGCGCCCAGGACATCCAGCACCGTTGCCAGGTCTTTGGGCAACTCTGACCGGAATTCCACCGGCTCTCCGCTCTCCGGATGGCGGAAGCGCAGATGGTGCGCATGCAGAAATTGGCGCCCAAGCATAGGGGAGGCCTTACCATACACCGTATCGGCCAAGAGAGGGTGTCCCAGATAGGCTAGGTGGACCCTGATTTGGTGTGTTCGCCCGGTTTCCGGATATAACTCCACCAGACTATAGCCGTCAAAACTCTCTAATACCCGGTATTTGGTGACGGACTCTCGTCCGTTTAGCACCACGGCCATGCGTTTGCGGCTCCTGGGATCTCGAAAAATAGGCGCGTCAATTCGGCCATCGGGTGGGGAGACGGCTCCGGTGGCCAGCCCCAAGTACCCTTTGGTGACTTCCCGGTCCTTGATCTGGGCGGACAACGCCCGGTGAGCTTGGTGGGTCTTGGCCACCATCATCAGCCCGGACGTATCCTTGTCCAGCCGGTGTACTATCCCTGGCCTAATGCTATCCCCTATTCCTTGAATGTCGGGGCAATTGGCAAGCAACCCGTTCACCAAAGTGCGGTCCGGGTGGCCCGGTCCAGGATGCACCGAGAGGCCCGCCGGCTTGTCGATAACCACGATGTGCGCGTCCTGGTAGACCAGGTCCAAGGGCATCCACTGAGGAGCGACGTCAGACGGCCGGGGAGGCGGGACAGATACCGAAACCCGGTCTCCGGATCGTAACCGCTGTGCGGGCTTGCCGGGAAACCCATTAACCAGCACCGCTCCGTCCACGATCAACCGGTGCAGCTGGCTTCGAGACAACCCGGTGGGCAATCCACTCACGTATTTGTCCAACCGCCCCCAACTGGCGTCAACGTGGAAGTCTCCGTAGCTGACAACCTGCGACGTTGCTGCCATCACTCCTCCACCGGCGGACGGGTTGCCCTCCGGGAACCGGGCTGCTCCTCCCAGTGAGGAGGGGGCCCTTCAGGCGTTCCACCTTCCGCGAGGGGGTCATCCACAGGACCGGGCGATGGTCCGGAGCTCGCGTCTCTGGGCCGGGGATAGAGGGCATCCGGGCCCGCAGATGACGGGGAGGAGCCTGCGGAGTCGTTAATGCTTGTATGCTCCGCAATCACAGTCGCTTCGTCAGATTCGCCTAAAGCAGATCCGGTTGATTCTATTTCCGGTCCTTTCCTGCTTCGGCTGTCCGGCACCAGGAACAACCAGGCTAATAGGACCAGCCCGATTACGATTGAGGCGTCAGCAAGATTGAAGATCGGCCAAGAACCCACGTCCACAAAATCGGTGACGTGCCCCAAGCGCACCCGGTCCAACAGGTTGCCGGCGGCCCCGCCAAACTGAAATCCGAGGCTCAGGCGGAGGAGATTGCTGGGGCGGCGCTGGCTCCGGTATATGAAGACCAAGACGGCAACGCCAACAAAGGACACCAGTATCAACGGGAAATTCTGGTTTTGGAACAAGCCGAAGGCGCTGCCCGTATTGAAAGTGTGGGTGAACCGAAAAAATCCTTCGGCAGGAAACGACTCACGGAGTTCCAATAACCCACGGACCACGGTCTTGGTGAGTTGGTCTGCTAGGAAAACCAAGGCGACCAACTGCAGGAGGACTAGGTCCTTATAGATGGGACGCCGCGGAACTCCCTCGGCCTGATCGCCGCGTTGGACCATGGATTCCTATTTAAGGGCCTCGGCGAAAAACTGGGCTACTCTTGGAGCCATCTCCTCTTCACGGCCAAACCAGAAGTGGTCTACGCCCGGGGCGATGTAAAGAGAGGGCGGTTGAGCAAAGGATTTCAATAGAGGCCCTAGTTTGCCGGATTGGGTCACTTTATCCTGGTCTCCGGCTATTACCAACACCGGGCATTCGTTCTCCATCAGACCGGTGGTTTCGAGAGCGCCCAACGGCGGCGAAACCAGGACGAAAGCCTTGGCTTTGTCGTGAAGCTCGGGGTTGCGCAGAATTACCGAGGAGCCAAAAGAGTATCCGGCCAGCCCCATCTTCCCCGCATCTACTCCGGGCCATGCCCCCAAAAATTCCAAAGCTCCCAAAACCTCCTGCCGCTCCAACTCCCCGTTGGCGTGCTGGCCTTGACTGTTGCCTACCCCGCGAAAGTTAAAACGCAGGGTTGTGAATCCCTGGTCGGCGAGAACAAAGCTGAGGGCCAGCACCACGTTGTTGTCCATGTTGCCGCCGTGCAAAGGGTGCGGATGACAGACCACAACGCCGGGGGCCGCGCTCTCCGGCTTATCCGGTCGAGATATCACGCCCTCGATATTTAGCCCATCCGCTTCGAACGTTACGCTTTTCTGTTCCATGGCTTCACCTACCTAATCCTTTTCCCATATTAGGAGAAGCGCTGACGTTTGGCAAGAAATCTCGTACAAAAGCCGGGGGCGGACCGTGGACTGGGCGACCACGTGAGTGTACGCATCGCGGTGCAAGCAGCCTTGGTAGTGCCAGGTACACAATCTTGCTAGAATAACCGGCAACTTGAATTGCGAAAAATGGAAATTGGAGGCCCGATGCGGATAATCGATTTACGCAGCGACACAGTCACTCAACCCACTGATGAAATGCGGCGGGCGATGGCAGAGGCCGAAGTTGGAGACGACGTTTTCGGGGAGGACCCTTCGATCAACCGGTTGCAGGAACGAGCGGCGGAGCTCATGGGCAAGGAAGCCGGGCTCCTCACCGCCAGCGGCACCATGAGCAACTTGATAGCGGCCCTAACCTACTGCAGCCGGGGTGATGAAGTGATCATGGGTGATCAAGCCCATATGTTTTGGAACGAGTCGGCCGGCGTCTCGGCGCTGGCCGGGGCTCAGACCCGCTTGGTCCCCAACGACGCCCTGGGACGGATCGACGCAGCCGAGGTGGAGGCGGCAATTCGCCCCAAGACCAACATCCATTTCCCTCCCACAACCTTGGTGTGCTTGGAAAACACCCACAACCGGTGCAGCGGCATGGCGCTGACCCCGGACGATACAGCCAGCGTGGCCGAGGTCGCCCATGCCGCCGGCGCTTCCGTCCACTTGGACGGGGCTCGTATTTTCAACGCCGCCGTAGCTCTCGAGGTCCCGGTCGCCGACCTGGCGCGGGACGTCGACGACGTCAGCTTCTGCCTGTCCAAAGGCCTGAGCTGCCCGGTGGGTTCGGTGATCTGTGGCTCAAGGGAATTCATTGACCAGGCCCGGAGGTGGCGCAAGATGGTGGGCGGCGGCATGCGGCAAGCCGGGGTGCTGGCGGCGGCCGGCTTGGTCGCCATGGACACTATGATCGAACGTCTGGCCGACGACCACGCTAACGCCCGGCAGTTGGCCCGCGGCTTGGCTGAAATAGACGGGCTCAGCTTGGACCCTGAACGAATCCAGACCAACATCGTCATCTTCGAGATCGACCCGGCCGTCGCGACGGCCCGGGAACTCATCGGAGCCTTGGACCGGGAGGGAGTCAAGGTTAGCTATCCCGGCCAGCAATCCATAAGGATGGTAACCCACCGCCAAATATCCGGTGAAGACGTGGAGGAAGCCCTAGCCCGCACATCTAACGTGGTGAGTGGGCTGCAGGGGTAAGGGGGGCCGGGATCACGGCGCCGGATTTATAGCGAATTTAGCCTATCTTATCTTAGTTTACAAAACCTTTATAAAGTCCAGTAAGAGCCTGTCCCAAAGGTCTCCACTCACGACTTAGGGCGGACGCAACCTGACGGGTGACTATTATTAACCGCCTAAACCAGTATTGAATGCGGCCCAATAACCCGTCATTCCCGCGAAAGCGGGAATCCAGAAAGGTAGAACGCTGGAGGACTCAGCTTTATGAGACAAGCTCTAACTGGGGTTTCAGGCTCACGGCGCCGGAATTATAGCGAATTTAGCCTATCTTATCCTAGTTTACAAAATCTTTATAAAGTCCAGTAAATGGGGCTCTAGGCTCACGACGCCGGATTTATAGGGGATTTAGCCCATCTTGTCCTAGTTTATAAAACTCTTGTAAACTCCAGTAAGTTTGCTATAAACTGGCCCCATGGACCCGGTCCGCAATCCGTATGCACCCGGAGCAGGTATGCAGCCTCCGGAGTTGGCTGGCCGCGACGAGATCCGCGAAGCCGCGCGAATCGCATTGGAGCGGACCAAGCTGGGCCGTGCCAGCAAGAGTATGATAATGGTTGGTCTCCGGGGCGTCGGAAAAACGGTGCTGCTGGACCGCATCCGGCAATGCGCCGAGGGCAGCGGCATTTACGCTCTGCAAATCGAAGCGCCTGAGAATCGCTCCCTCCCCTCCATTTTGGCCCCTCAACTGCGTTTGGCCTTGCTGAAACTTTCCAACCGGGAAGCTACGAAACAACTGGCGCAACGCGCTCTTAGAGCGCTTGCGGGGTTTGTCGCCGCCCTGAAGGTGAAGTACCAGGACATCGAGGTCGGATTAGACTTCGACCCCGAACCCGGCTTGGCGGACAACGGAGACTTGGAGACCGGCCTGCAGGAGCTGTTTGAAGCCGTCGGCGTTGCCGCCAAGGCAGACGACACCTGCATAGCCCTATTCGCCGACGAACTTCAATATGTGAAAGAAGATGAGCTTGCGGCCCTGATCACGGCGCTGCACCGGACTTCGCAACGGCAACTCCCCATCACCATGATCGGCGCTGGCTTACCCCAGGTGCGAGGCCGCATGGGGAAAGCCAAGTCTTACGCCGAGCGGCTTTTCGAGTTTCCAGAGCTTGGAGCACTGTCGTCTGAAGACGCGAGGCTGGCGATTGCCAAACCGGCCCAAGACGAAGGAGTGGAGATAGAACCTCTTGCCCTCGACGCCATCGTTGCTCAAACCCAATGCTATCCCTATTTTCTGCAGGAGTGGGGAAAACACTTGTGGGACGTTGCCGAACGCTCTCCCATCACGACTTCTAATGTGAAAGCCGCCTCCCGGCAAGCCATGGCCGCCCTTGACGAAAGCTTTTTCAGGGTCAGATTCGACCGGCTTACGCCGTTAGAGAAGAGATATGCGCGGGCTATGGCTCAACTCGGCGGGGGGCCGCATCGTTCCGGCGACATTGCTGTTGCGTTGGGCCGTCAAGTGACCTCATTGGCTCCCACCCGTAGTCAATTGATTAACAAAGGCGTGATATGGAGTCCGAGTCACGGAGACACAGCCTTCACCGTGCCGATGTTCGACGAGTTCATGCGGCGCATCATGCCCGGCGGGGAATGGCGGTGGTCCTGATATCCCGCCTAATAGCCTGAAGGAAAGAATTAGCCCACGGCTGTAGCAAGAAGTTTCTTGCATCCATTGGCTAAACCGATGGGCGCCGCCAACGCGGTAAAAAGGCCAAGGCGGGCCAGCCGAAGAGCAACCGGCAAAGCCACCGGCCCAGCGATAAAGATGCCGCCAGAATGGCCCGGAAAACAGCGGCGCCCAGAGGTGCTTAAACTCAAACTTTGAAAGGGAGGAGAGTAATGCCCACGTTCGAAGAAGGATTTGCCGCAGCGGAAAATGCGGCTGAGTCGGTGCTGAAAACCCTGAGCGATGTTACCAAGTTGACCAGGCAAATGCGGAAGGCAGCCCAGGACGGCAACATCGGAGCTGTGAGGCGGTCGAGCGAACGACTGCAGGATAGCGTCAACCTGATTCGACAGGAGGTGGCCAACGCCGCGGAAGCCTGGCCGTTCACGCCCGAGGAAGAGCCAGGGTACCTGCAAGAGCATTACCCCGAGGAACTCAAGCAGGCAGCCGGAAAGAAGGGTCTGCAAATATTCGAAAGAGACGGCAGGTTGATAGCGCCTCCAACGGTGATTCGAGTGGTCCCCGGTGAAAAAGTAGTGGAAGTAAACCGGCGACAGTCGTCTTCAATCCGTCCCAGTAAGGTTGTTGGCGTGCTGGAAGACCTGCAAAACCGGCCTTCCCGGTTTAACCCACAGCAGTTTTTGGAATGGCTCTACAGAAAGTATCTTGCGCTAACTGAATCCAACATGGCGGATCGACTGAAGTTGGGGGAAGTTGGGCAAGTAATACGGCTGGAACGAATTTACAACGACTCCGCCCCTCCGCCTGGAATTAAGATGGAATACAGCCAGTTGGACTTCGGCAGGGACATGTACAACTTGGAGGCGAGCGCCGTCAGGCATGTCAGCTCTGGGGCAAGAGTTTCATTCCCAGCTTCCACCGGAACAAGAAGCACACGCGGCATCATCTCCTTCGTCGGACCGAGCGGAGAAACCGTCCTCTACTATGGTATTCAGTTCACTGGAGTCGTCCGATGACTAACACGTTGCCAATCCAGAAATGGCTGGACGTGATTCGTGATGAATACCTTCAGGGTTTTGTAAAGGATGGCGGGTCATCCATCAAGTTCGCTGTGCCGGCTAGGGAAGACCTGGGCCCACTTGTCGAAGAAGCATTCAAGAGCATGGCTTCCAGTCTCAATTACAGGGTGGTCAGGGTGGATTCCGGGGAAACCCGGGTCCACATGCTCCAGGATATTTTCTTCCAAATCGCCTCGCAGATTGATTGGAGAGTCTTGGCTAGGCGGACAGTGCTGCGGTTGTGCGAAGATCTACCCTACGACACTAGCGCCATCGACCTCGGAAGCGAGACGCCGATTCTTGAGGCTATCAGCGCTGCCAATGCAGTGGAGGAAAGCCAGATTGGACTTGATCTTCGTAGGATGTTGCCCCAAGCCGTCACCCAGAACCGGAACATGTCGAAGGATTTCAGGCTGGCAATGACCCATCTGTGTCTCACGGAAATGGGCGGACCTGGGCAGAACCTTGAGGCCATCCCTCTGATAGATTGGCTGACCGGACGCAGCCGACGCGTTTCCAATGTCCGCGCGTACTCCATCTATAACAGCATAGTTCGCACCAACGCCCGGCACTTCTTGGAATCGCTTCTGTATTGGGTTAGGTTCGCCGGGTACCCTGGTACGGTGGTCCTGCTGAACGATTCCAGGGTAACGCTGCCCCGAAACCCCAGGGACGGCCTGCGGTTCTACTCCCGCTCCGCCGTAATGGACCACTACGAATTGTTGAGGGAACTAATTGACGCTACCGACCGGTTGGGAGGTCTCTTCATGGTGGTGCTGTCGAACGCTGACTTTCTGGACGAAGACCGGCGTGGCAAAGGTTTTTCCATCTACCAAGCTCTCATGGGTAGGATTGGCGACGAAGTCAGGGACCGCAGCCAGGCCAACCCCATGTCTACTTTGGTACGTGTGGAATAAGCGGCCTTACAGGAGTGATCAAAATGGTAGATGGTGGACACGCTTCCGGGTTTAAGAACGGCCGAGCTCTTGAGGCCCTGAGAAATGGTGTGCCCAACGGGGACGCCGTAGCAGTTTTGGGGTGCAACCAACCGGCTGTTGAGCGGGAATTCAACGATCTGTTATCACGGGTATCCATCGGGTCGGATATGCCGGAATCCAGCCTGGGAATGCGAGTGGCCGGCGATTTCGGCTCCGGGAAGTCTCACCTGCTGGGTTACTTGGAATCCCAGGCTCTGGAGCAGAACTTTGTGTGCAGTAGGGTCGTCATCAGCAAGGAAACACCTCTGTTCGATATGGATAAGGTCTTCAAGGCCGCCGTTGAGAATGGCAGGGTGCCCGGAGTTACCGGGCACATGGTGGAGGAGATTGCGCAGAAACTAGACTACAACTCCCCCAGTTACGGAGAGTTCTTTATTTGGGCCAACCAGGAAGGCAATGGCCTGCATAGAATTTTACCGGCCACACTGATGGTCCATGAAAAGTTTGACGACCAGGAACTGTTGAACGAAATAATCTGGTTTTGGTCCGGCGAGAAGATTCAGTTAAAGAGGGTGCGGGACGGCTTGAAGCACGTCGGCAAACTTCAGTCCTACCCGTTCCGGGCGCCGGTCGCGAAGGACCTGCCCCCGCAAAGGTTGAGGTTCCTGCTCGAACTAGTCAAGGCTGCCGGATACCGGGGTTGGGTCATCCTAATGGACGAAATCGAGTTGGTGGCAAACTATAGTGTATTGCAGCGGGCCAGATCTTACGCCGAGTTGACTCGCTGGATGGGTCAAGCCGCCGAAGAAAAATACCCGGGCCTAATCGTGGTTGGAACGGTTACCGCCGACTTCGCCACGGTAGTCCTTGATGAAAAGGAGGACCGGGACAAAGCCGCGCCGCGCCTTCGAGCAAGGCAACGGGACACCGACAACATCGCCGCAGCCCGGGCCGAAACCGGGATGCGGCTGATTGAAAGGGGACAACGTCTGCTGGCCCAACCCGACGAGGACATGTTGTCCCAACTGTATGACCGTCTGCAGGCTATCCATTCTCAGGGTTATGGTTGGGACGCTCCTGAGATAGACCACGGAATTGGGCCTGGGGTTCAACGGACAATCCGGACCTACGTCCGGCGGTGGATCAACGAGTGGGATTTGCGACGCTTGTACCCCGATTTAGTGCCGGATATTGAGGAGAACCCGTTGGATTTCAGATACGACGAGGACACAACGCTGGAGCAACCCTCGTCCGACGACCTTAGTTCCCCTTCAATCCGAGAAGATGGCGAACCTCTCGATCTGAATTAGGGGCCCTTGCATTGCCTATACCATTTCGCGACCTGGAGGAAGACGAGCCTTCAGGCGTTGCTGCATTTCTCCGGTTCGTCGAAGAACCGGGGGGCAACGGCTTACGTGGCGCACTGTTCATTATGTCGCCCCGCGGCGTCCCGCTGGAGTTCACCTTCACAAGGATTGACGTTCGGTCTGGTGTACTTTGGAAGGTCGGGCAAGCGAGGATTCGCGCCTTAGCCTCCTTGACCAAGGCACTGTTTGAATCGACCAGCCATGTTCCGCTAGCGGTGTTTGCCTTGGCCGATGAAGCTCCGGCGGGCGTGTTTTCTGAAAACCTAAAGGTCGAAGTTTCTCTATGCCGGGTTGCTACTCAGGACACAGACCCCGCTACACCGCCAGAAGAAGTGCAACAGCTTGCGGACTCGTTATCTCTTCTTTGGGTAAGTGGGTTTCCTGTTCCCGGGGGAGAAACCGCGAAGCTGGTTGAAATACTTGAAGGGCGACGCCTGTTGCTCGAACCCTTCGAACGGGCAGCGCTGGGAATCCAAGAGGCTTTTGAATCGTGAGGTCTCTATTTGCCTGGCTTAGGAGGCGAAGTAACGCCGGACGGCGCCCGGGTATTTCGAGGTGGCGCGAAGCCAAGGCCGAATCTCCCCGCCGCATCCCATTGGGCGATTCCAGTCCATCCAAACCAATGAAAGTTGATAGCGACCTGAGCTTGCCTGCGGCTGTCGCTTCCTTGCCTCTAAACCCGGTCATGGTTCCAGACGCCGCCACGTCGGTCATTTTGACCGAGGGTACCGATGCCCCACCAAGGGCAACCTCCACCTTCTCAAGTGATAGGGCACGATCATCGCCACCCGATGGGCCCTCTCAAGAACCCCATCCCTCGTTGGTTGACAACCTACATGAACGGCTCAGGCAGGTCCTGGCCTCTCCCTTTGATAATCTGCTACCCGGTCCAAGTTCTATCCTTGCATGGCCGGGCGAACTGATGCCGTTCCAACTGGACGGTGTGCGCACGCTTATCGGCAACGAACGGCTGCTGTTGGCCGACGACATGGGCTTGGGCAAGACCCTGCAAGTTATTGCTGCCTTGCGCGTGTTGTTCGTGCGGCACGCCATCGAGTCAGCGCTGTTGGTCGCACCCGCGAGTATCCTGGACCAGTGGCGGCAGGAGTTGCTCAAATGGGCGCCCGAATTGAAGGCGATCATTATCCGAGGCACCCAAATGGACCGCGGCTGGCAATGGAACGCCGAAGTCCACGTAACGATCGTAAGTTACGAGACGTTGCGGTCTGACACCGGTGGGCCCCAATCACCGCCGCATAAGAAGACTTGGGGAGTTTTTGTTGCCGACGAAGCCCAGCGCATTAAAAACCGCAACACCACCAGCGACGCAGTGAAGGGTATCAAACGGCACCGCTCGTGGGCCCTCACCGGCACACCCTTGGAAAACGCCGAAGATGAACTGGCGTCAATCGTCGAATTCGTGGACCAAGGTGACCTGTCGTCGGACAAGCATTATTTGCCGGGCCTCACCCTACGCGCACGTCATCAAGAGCTTCAGCTTCGCCGTAAAAAAGCCGAGGTGTTGCAGGACCTGCCACCCAAGTCGACTACGAAATTGCCCATTTCACTGCTACCGGCCCAACAGAACAGTTACGACCGGGCGGAGAAAGAGGGAATCATACATCTACTGGAATTGGGCAGAGACGTTCGGATACAGCACGTATTGGAGTTGATCGCCCGCCTGAAGCAGATTTGTAACGCTGACCCCGAGACGGGACAGTCGAGCAAAATCGAAGACATCCGCCAAAGGGTCGAGACGCTAACACAGCAAGGCAACCGCGCTATTGTGTTCTCTCAATACACCAGCGCCGGTTTTGGGGTCGCGGCCATCGCGGAGGCATTGCAAGATTTTAGTCCGCTTTCCTTCACCGGCGAACTCTCCCTCGAAGAGCGGCGGTCCGTCATTGGCCGGTTTAGGACCAATGACAGTCATAAGGCTCTGATACTTTCTTTGCGGGCCGGCGGTGTCGGCTTAAATCTGCAGGAAGCCTCCTACGTGTTTCACCTAGACCGTTGGTGGAACCCGGCCATAGAGCACCAAGCCGAAGATCGCAGCCACCGGTATGGCCAGACCATTCCGGTCCACGTGTTCAAGTATTCTTGCATCGCCACTATCGAAGAACGGATAGACCGGATATTGCAGCAGAAGCAGGAATTATTCGATGAGTTGGTGGACGACGTGAGCCTAGACCTGGCCAGAGCGTTATCCGCAGAAGACCTCTTTGGCCTTTTCCAGCTGGACCGCCCCAGGACTCCGGGGGCTGGGCTATGAACCCATCAGGCAACGTGTCCGAGATCAACCGTGGAGACGGTTCCGTTTGCTTTTAGCGGTTGGCCTGTAATCCCCCTCGCGCAGGTGGGAACCGCCTGCTAGCAGGCGGTTCAAAAATCTAAGTCCTACTGGGCAGCCGGGGCCGGTTGCGCGCCCCAACCTCCAGGAATCATTGCTTTTTACTGCGAGGGCGGTTCTGTTGCATCAAAGCCGACCGGGAGGTTGCAGAGGCGGTGTCGGAACAATTCGCTCCTCTATGGGCTAATGACGATCTTCCTCGCACAAGGCACTCTTTACCCGTGACATCCAATCAGCAGAGCTGCTATCGCGAAGACTATCCTTGAGGTCATCGCCGCCCTCTTCTAGTAGGCTCTGTAGGTCCTCACCGGCATGGTAGTTCTTAATTGGGGACCCGTGACCTTGAATGCCTACTTTCCCTGATCCGTCCAGTAGAACGTCTACCAAAACGTCATAGTACTTTAGTCTGATGTAGTGAGATGCCTCATTTTGAATCGACAAGTTAGTATCTTGTACAGTGCCATTCAGTATGTCGCAGATTTCGAGCACTATCTTCTCGCACAGGACAATTTCATCGGCAGACAAATCATCATTCAACACTTGACTCTCACCTCTATCTATTGGGAATCGTACGGAATTTTAGCCGAGTCGTGGTTCCGTTTGCTTTTAGTGTATGGCCCCGAACACCCTGGCCGCTAGCCTCAGAGGATCAATGGCATCCAATCTTCGACAAGCGGCGCGCCCTTGCTTCTACGTCAGAAGAAATAGGCTCCGCCCCGATACTACGGCTTCGCTCAAATACTTTCCAGCCATAGTGCCCCCAAACGCTGCTATCCAGAGCAACGTGCCACTGACCATTGCCGACATAGGCCTCAGTCGACGAGTTTTCCCCGCGGCGAGCATTGATGAGAGACAAACAGTTATCATCATCGCTAGACCGGGCACCAAGCCAAGTCTGAACAACAGCTATAGCCTCGCCTTCGGCGAACGTGGGGCGGTCCGGCTCCCGGGTTGGAGTAGGTGCCAGTGATTCGCAAGCAACTGACAGGACTAAGGACAGAGCGGCCAGAACGAGTAAGGCAATCGGCTGCATGTTCGGCACCTAATTACAATGTTGTTACACGACCTGACCTGCGAGCGAGAAGCAAACGAAACCGTGGAGACTAATTAGCGCCGCGCGCCACCAGTATCCAGCCCGGTTACTATCCCCGGTTGCGGCGCCATTGAGAACTCCGACGTGCGCGGCGCTCAGCGGCGCTGCCTGTTGATGAACCCAGGCACATCGGTTTGCACATCGGTTTAAGGAGGCCGGGGGGCTATTTTTGATGCGGGAGCGGCTGTTTCGGGCGCGGTGGCCCGGCAGCACAGCCCGTCGATGGACGCGGGTACACCGGCTTAGGTGCGGAGAGCCAGGTGTTTTGAATGCCGGGGCCTGCTACGGCCCTCGGGCGCCGCCGATATCCCTGCGTTTGAAGAGCCACACGGTGGCCGCGGATAGGACGACAATGTAGGCCACGATTACGAGGAAGCCTTGGACGGGGCCCGCAGGATCGTCTATGCCGTTCAAAAAACGGCCCTCTCCTTCCCCCCACCAGGCGGCAACCGCCTGCCCCAAAACAAAGTCGGCGACGACGTCAAACCCGTTGACGAACTCCGCCAAGAGGGGGACGATCGCCCCTTCAATGATGAACATATACCCCAGGGTGAGGCCCGTGGCAATGCCCGCCGATGAGGTCAAGACCACGAAGAACATGGTCAAGATGATGTAGGGGAGAATGGCGAAGATTGACTTGCCCAGCGCCTCCCCCGCCGAAGTCCATTGACCCTCGGTGGCAAACCCGTGGCCGGACAACAGTCCCCCCAACAAGCTGCTGACGCCGGTTGCGACGGCTATGGCGATGAGCCAGATGCATACCGTCGCAGCCACCAATGAGAACTGCGCGGCCAGGAACTGCCAGCGTCCAGTGCCGCGCACCAACACGGTGCGAAAAGTGCCCCACCCGTATTCAGACCCCAGGACGAAAGCGGCCCAGATAATGGCTAAAATGGCCACCAGACTTTGCCCGAAACCCAAAGCGACAGTAATACTGTAGGGTAGCAGGAATTCCTCAAAGCCCGGTTGGTCTACCGAGTAAACGATCCAATAGGGGACTTGGGTGATGCCTATGGCAAGGGCGAGCATGATCCAGGGCATCCACCGTCTGCGCAGCTTCTGAGACTCCGCCTTGACCAGGAACAGGAAGGGCGAGGTCAAGCCGGCGCCCCCTGTCCCTCGGCAGTGACCTCCAGGAAGTATTGCTCCAGGGAGATCTGCAAGGGCCACATCTCAGTGACGTACACCTGGGCCTGACTCAAGGCGGCGGTCAACTCCCCCGACCGGTCGGTGGGGGCGGTGACCACCAGGAACCCGTCGGCGGTTGCAACATTCACTACCCAGTCTAAGCCTGACAAAATATCTCTGGCCTGGCCGTTGTCGGTGCTTCGCAGACGCACCTGCTCCTGAGGATGCAAAAGCTGGGCTACGTTGCCCTGGGCGATCAACTTCCCTCGCGACAGAATGGCGACGCTGTCGCACACCTGCTCGACCTCGTTTAGCAGGTGGCTAGACAGCAGCACCGTCCGCTCCGCAGTGCCCACGCCTCGGATCAATTCCCGGATTTCGGCCATCCCGGCCGGGTCCATGCCATTGGTGGGCTCGTCCAAGAACAGCAACTCCGGGTCCCCCAACAAAGCGTATGCCAAGCCCAGGCGCTGTTTCATGCCCAAGGAGTAGGTCCGGTACTTGTCGCCGGCCCGCGACAGCAGCCCCACCCGGTCCAGCAACTCGTCCAACTCCCGGGGGTCCCGTCGGCCTGTAACACCCTGGAAGTATTCCAGGTTCTGCCGGCCGGACAGGTAGGGGTAGAACGCGGGGCTCTCCACGATCGCGCCGACTCTGTGAAGCGCCTCGGTGTGGCCGGTCCCAGGACCGAACAGCCTGTAGTCGCCGGCTGTCGGTTGCACCAGCCCCAGCAACATGCTCATGACCGTGGTCTTCCCCGAGCCGTTAGGACCTAAAAGGCCGAAGATGCTGCCACGGGGCACATTCATGGACAACGCGTCGACAGCCAATATTCGGCCATAGCGCTTCGTTAGGGAGTGAGTTTGTATTACCGGATCGTTCACAAATCAATGCCTCCCGTCTAGTATAACCGCCAACCGTTATATAATTGTGCGCGGGAGGTTATTGAATTATGCCTAGTCTCGCAATCGACGCCAAGTCAACCATCCTCCTGATCGTCGGTTTTTCCGGCGCAACGACGGATAACTCGCTGTACGCCTCGGGCCCCAGTTTCTATGCGGGCGTGATGGAAAACCGCTGCTCCGCCTCCGGCCCGGCAACGGGCGAGTTCTTGACGAGCCGAATAATCTCCGGCCAACGCGAGCCCGCGCCTCCGGCGGACGCCATCGCGGCGTCGAGCAACACGAGCAACACGGGCAACAAATGAACAGCGGACCTCCGGAGAAACAGTCTTCAGGGACTACCAGAAGCGCCGGGCGCAGGTCCCGCCGGGTGCGCACACGCACCATTGCCCTGTGGGCGCTGGCTATCGCCATCGGCCACGTCATCTATCACGCGCTCCGGGACCACGTCTTCCCCGACGCCTATTAAGGGTGACGTCTAAGGGTGACGTCTAAGGGTGACGTCCAGGCCGTTGATCGAGATGGCCATCGCTGCGTCCGGGGCGAACCGCCTGACGTGGGGCAGCAACTTTCCTCCCTCGGCCGGTCCCGAGGGTTACGCCAACACCCTCCGGTCGCCCATAGAGAAGGTGAGCTTCGCCCGCCAGGAGGAAAAGGACCGGGTCTTTGGCAACACCGCCCCCGCGCGGTGGAAATTGGGAGAGTAGATGGACCTGCCCGCGCACCAATTCTTGCCCGCGCACCAATTCTTGCCCGCGCACCAATTCTTGCCCGCGCACCAATTCTTGAAGGAAAAGGGAATTCCCCACCAACGGGCCAGCTTCTCAGCCGCCACGCCCAAGGGCGCGGCCAGTGTGGCCCGCGCGCTTGGCTACAACGAGTCTCAGATGGTCAAAACCCTCATCTTCCGCGCTGGCGCCGGCGAGCACGCCTTGGTCATGCTTGGCGGCGACAAGTCGGCTGTCTCCGGACGCCTCAAAAAAGCCCTGAGCTTTCGCGATGTCAAGCTGGCCGACCCGGCCACCGTCAAAGAAATTACTGGCTACGAGATTGGCTCCATCCCTCCCTTCCACTGGCAACCGTCCGGTTTCCGCTCGCTGGTGGACGCCTGCCTCATGGACGAAGAGGTTCTGGGAGTAGGCGCCGGCGTTTGGGGTCAGGAGATTCTAATCGCGCCGCAAGATTTGGTGGCGGCCACGGGAGCGGAGGTGGTGGACCTAAGCGGAGCGGAACGCCGAGCTTGACGGCTCAGGGATGAGCCAACGCCCCGTCTATGCCAACGCGGGGCCCGGTTAGCCGGCACTGTCTAACTTGATGGAGAATGGCGGTCGTAAGGAATAGTTAGCACCGTCTCATCGGACGATTCGACCGCGCACAGCCGTCTGTTAAGCTGTTACGTGGATCAATACTTTAATCGCCAATCGCCAATCGCCAGTTGCGAGCAGGCGAATGCGCCGAGGGATATTTGAGTCAAGTCCATTTTATCAACGATCAGTCCGTTTGGAATCGGGCGGCGGACGCACTGCTGAGGCCGCCTGTGCTGGCGCTGGATACGGAAGCAAACAATCCACACGCATATCACCACCGAATCTGCCTGATACAGATAGGAACTGCGACCGGGGAATACATCGTAGACCCGCTCGCGGTAAAAGACTTATCGCTATTGGGCCAAGCTCTGCTGGATCCTTCGATCTTGAAGGTGATTCATTCCGCGGCAAATGACCTGAGTTGGCTTGACCGGGACTATGGCTTCACGTGCCAGTCGCTATTTGATACCGAAGTGGCTGCGAAACTCCTAGGGTTTCAGCGGCCTAACCTTGCCGCACTCGTGAAGCATTACCTGAGCGTAGATATTCCCAAAAGCCGGTCGTTACAGCGCTCTGACTGGACCGCCCGGCCGCTAACATCCTTGCAAATGGAATACGCAGCCAATGACGTGCGTTATCTCACTGGCCTGGCACTGTCGTTGAAGAGGAACTTGCAAGCTGCAGGACGGCTGGAATGGACACTGGAGGAGTTCCGGCGAGTGCAGCAAGTGCGCCACGCGGCTCCCCGGACTCCCGAGGAAGACTTTTTGCAGGTGAAAGGCATCAGGAACCTGGACCCGCGCCAGTTGGCCGTGCTCCGTGAACTGTACCTACTGCGAGACGATGAAGCCAAACGCCGGGACCGTCCGCCGTTCCAGGTGATGAATAACGAGGCTCTTTTCACAATGGCCCGCTATCCGCGCCACTCCGGCGGCCGCACTCGGGCGTCGCAGCTAGTGACGGACGCCGGGTTACCCCACGATACTCCAGGATGGCTTGTCGCGGAGATTACCGACGCCATCGAGCGTGGTTGGAGCGGACCGGAGTTTTGCCTCCCGCAAGAAGCCAACGGCATTCGGACGCGCACTGACGAGCAGGACAATCGACTCAAAATGCTCAAAAACCTGTTAGCAGACTTGGGATTGAAGCTTGGCTTGAATCCGGCGCTTCTCTGGCCCACCGTCAGCCTGGAGCGGATGGCGTTAGCCCCCGAAACTTGGCGGAGCGAGCTATCGAACGAAAGCAAGCCGGAGGTCCGGCAATGGCAGCTACGCGAGTTCCGCGGCGCCCTCGCCACCGTCTGCGCCAGCCCGGAGTGGCAGGCCGGCTTGGGAGACCAAACTGGGAGACCAGACTGAGAGACCGGTAACCCAACGGTGACGCCCCCGGCGTTGATCGAGATAGCCATCGCGGCGTTCTGGGCGAACCGTCTGACGTGGCGCCCCGGCTTTCCCCCGGCCGGGCGCGAGGGTTACGTCAACACTCTCGGGGCGCCCGTAGGGAGGGTGCGCTAGCCAGGAGGACGAGGACTGGGTCTTTGGCAACACAGCCACCACGCTGTGGAAGTTCGGCACGTAGATGGACCCGCTCGCACACCAATTCGGAGAGGAAAGGGGCGTCCCCCACCAACGGGCCAGCTTCTCCAGCACGCCCGAAGGCGCCGTCAGAGCGGCCAGCGCGCTAAGTTACAACGAGTTTAGGATGGCCATGTCCCTCATCTTCCGCACCGGCGATCACGCCTTGGTCGTGCTTGGCGGAGACAAGTTCGCTGTCCACGAACCCCCCAAGAAAGCCCAGGGGTTCTGTTGCGTCAAGCCGACCGGCCCAGCCACTTTCAAAAATATTTACCCCAAAAATATTACCCGCCGCGGCTCTGCTCGCTGTCGCCCCGTTCGCCGGGGCCCCACCAACTTTCCAAGCGCTGGCTTATCTCTTTCTCCGCGCCCTCGGCAGTGGGCCGGTAATAGCGGCGTCCCTTTAGCGCAGGCGGCAGAAACTCCTGCTCTACGAAGTGGTCCTGGTAATCATGGGAGTATTTGTACCCTTTGCCGTAACCCATCTGCCGCATAAGCCCGGTCACCGCATTCCTCAGATGAAGAGGCACCGGCTCGTTGGCTTGCTGCCGGGCGTCCTCTAGGGCCAGATCGATGGCGGCATAGGCCGAGTTGCTCTTGGGCGCGGTTGCCAAGTAAACCGTAGCCTCGGCCAAGGGGATCCGTCCCTCGGGCATTCCCAGGAAGTGCACCGCCTGTTGGGCAGCAACCGCAACCGAGAGGGCCTCCGGTTGGGCCAGACCGATGTCTTCCGCCGCCAGCACCACCAACCTGCGGGCTATGAACAACGGGTCTTCCCCGGCGTCGATCATGCGGGCCAGCCAGTATATGGCGCCGTCGGGAGAGGAGCCACGGACCGACTTGATAAAGGCGGATATTGTGTCGTAGTGCCCGTCCCCGTCCTTGTCGTAACGTGGTGAACGGCGCTGCAAGGCATCGGAGATGGTGTCCAACGTGACTTGGCGGCGCCCATCACCACCAAGAGGCGTGGCGTAGGCGGCAGTCTCCAGGGCGTTCAAGGCTATCCTGGCGTCGCCGTTGGCCATGTCTGTCAAGTGCCCGAGCGCCGGCTCGTCCAAATCCACGTTCATGGTCCCGATGCCCCGCTCCGAATCTTCAACAGCCCGGCGGACGATGGTCCCGATTTGATCGGGAGCAAGCAACTCCAAGGTGAATACCCGGGACCGGGAGAGCAACGGGCCTATGACCTCGAAGGATGGATTCTCCGTGGTGGCCCCCACCAACGTCACGGCGCCATTTTCAACGTGGGGCAATATGACGTCCTGCTGCGCCTTGTTGAACCGGTGAATCTCGTCCACGAACAGTATGGTCATTTGCCCGTACATACCCTGGCGTTCCCGGGCTTCACTGACAACCCGGCGAAGATCGGCCACGCCGGAGGTCACGGCGCTTACGGACTCAAAGTGGGCCTCGGTAGCCCCAGAGATAAGCCGGGCCAGAGTGGTCTTGCCGCTGCCGGGGGGTCCCCATAGGATAAAGGAAGGCGTCCTCCCCGCATCGATCGCGCGCCGCAGGACCCGGCCGGAACCGACGACATGTTCCTGGCCCACAAACTCGTCGAAGGAGCGCGGCCGCATACGGTCCGCCAGCGGCGCAGCATCCTGGATGCGTTTGTGTCCTTGGTGTTCGAACAACGACTGCGAAGGGGCCATGATTGGGCTCTCCACCGCCTCCCGGGCGCCGGCCGCCGACGGCCTGAGTTACCAAAGTTAGCGAAAGTGGGGCATGACTTTATCGGCAAAAAGCTGCATGGACTTGACCACTTCCTCGTGGGGCAGCCTCCCGCCGATGTTGAACCACCCGGAGTACTCCTGAGCGCCGTACATCTCCTGGAAGACGTTTAACCGTTCTATACACTCCTCCGGGCTGCCGGCAACAGCGTTCTCGGCCAGAATCTGCTTGTAGTTAAGCTTGCCAAGTCCCTCCTGCATCTGGGCTATTCGCGGGCTTACCTTGGCAGCGCGATGGGCGGCGGGTGAGGTCATCATCGTGTGAACTGTTGCAATGTAGGAATTGACGGTCTCTTCCAGCAAGGGGGCTAGTCTATTTCTATCGCGGCTCTCACTCACGAGGATGGGCAGCGTGACCGACACTTTGCCCAGGGCGGGATCGTGCCCGTTTTCCGCCAGCTTTTGCCGGTACGTCTTCACCCCTTCCACCGCCCTTTCATTGCCCACTATGACCGGCGCAACCAGCAAGTGGTAACCCATGGCCCCCACCAGTTCAAAGGTGTCCGGCCCCGTCGAGGCTATGTGCACCGGCGGATGGGGCTTTTGGATAGGTTTGGGCGCCACGCTTATATCCCGGACCTGGTACTTCTCTCCCACGAAGTTAATGTCGTCTTTGGTCCAAGCCTGGATGACCAACTCCAAGGCTTCGTTGAACCCCTGCCGGCTCTCGTCCATGGACACGCCAAAGCCTTCAAAGTGACTGGGAATAATGCCTCTGCCGACGCCAAGCAGCGCCCGCCCTCCGGAAATGACGTCCAAGGTAGCGATGTCTTCCGCCAGGTGAATCGGATGGTGAAGCGGCATCAAGTTGACCGCGACACCCAGCTTGATGCGCTGAGTGGTCTGGGCGATGGCCGAGGCCAACAGCAGGGGAGATGGCGTGATTGAAAACGTGGAGTGAAAGTGAAGCTCGGCCAGCCATACGTTATCGAAGCCCAGCGTATCGGCCAGCCTGCACTGGGCGATAGTGTCTGCGTACCTTTGCGAGGCAGATTGGTCATCTCCGCAGGGTAGCTGGTAGAAAACACCGAATTCCATGAGAGGGCTCCTGCTAGCTTTTGGGTTATCCGGGCTCAGCTATTAACGCCAAGAAACTATCTCAAAACTTGGGGCAGCATCGAAACCGTCGTTGCCTTGAAAATAGCCGTTTTCGTATCCATACGCAACCCAGAGTGCCATCCGCGATTCCCGCGAGGCTTGTCCCCGACCCCGATCGGGGAGCTGGAATCCATAGCCCCAGGCTTCCAGCTAATCGATGGCGCCGGAGAGCGACCGTTTTGAGTTTGTCGCTAAGCCTTGGCCCCAGTTTTCCTGGCCCCAGTGTTTCTGGTCTCAGTTTTCCTGGCCTCAGTTTCAATGATCGCCGGCCGCTGAACGCTGGTGGCCCCGGACCGGAATTCATACCAGAGTTTATAGGGGTATGTTCCCATGTTTTTTAGCGGGCAGGCTGTCCCGCTTGTTTCGAAACGCTTCCAGGGCATTGATGATGCGGGCACGAGTGTCGGCCGGGTCTATAACGTCGTCCACGTAACCTCGGTTGGCGGAGACGTAAGGGTTGGTAAACTTTTCCTGGTACTCGGTAATCAGCGCTTTCCGCGTTTCGTCCGGGTTCCCGGACTTAGAAATCTGTTCACGGTAGATAATGTTGATCGCTCCCTCAGCGCCCATGACCGCGATTTCACCGGAAGGCCAGACCAGGTTAACGTCGGAGCGGAGATGCTTGCTGCTCATGACGATATAGGCCCCGCCGTAGGCCTTGCGGATAATGACCGCCACCTTGGGAACAGTGGCCTCGGCATAGGCGAAAATCAGCTTGGCCCCGTGGCGTATAATTCCGCCGTATTCCTGGTCCACCCCCGGCATGAACCCCGGGACGTCCACCAAGGTTACCAGGGGTATGTTGAAGCAATCGCAAAACCGGACGAACCGGGCGGCCTTCACGGAAGCGTTTATGTCCAGCACCCCTGCGAGATAGGCCGGCTGGTTTCCTACGATGCCCACGGCCCTTCCGTTCAACCTTCCAAACCCCACCACCACGTTCGGCGCGAAGCCCTGGTGGACTTCCATGAACTCCTCTTCGTCCACCACCCGGTAGATAATCTCCCGCATGTCATAGGAGCGGTTAGCATCATCAGGCACCAGGTATCGCAGGTCCGGATCAGACCGGGCCGGGGCCCCGTTGGTGACAACTACCGGGGTATCTTCGAGGTTATTGGAAGGCAAATAGCTTAGCAGGTTGCGCACTTCAGCCAGGCACTCCTCCTCGTTATCGTAAACGAAGTGGGCAACGCCGCTGCGGGTGGCGTGAGCAACCGCCCCTCCCAGCTGCTCGTGGGTGACCTCTTCCCCTGTGATTGCCTTAATTACATCAGGCCCGGTGATGTACATCTGGCTGATCTCTTTGACCATGAAAACGAAGTCGGTTATCCCCGGCGAGTACACCGCGCCGCCCGCAGAGGGACCTAAGATCACCGAGATCTGGGGAACGACCCCGGAGTACATAGTGTTGCGAAGGAAGATATCGCCGTAGGCGGCCAGACTTAGAGCTCCCTCCTGAATTCTGGCGCCCCCCGAATCGATGAGACCGACCACCGGACACCCTGTCTTGGCCGCCAGGTCCATGACTTTGCAGATTTTTTGGCTCACCACTTCCGAGAGCGAGCCGCCGAAGACGGTAAAATCCTGGGAGTAGGCGACAACCTGCCGGCCTTCGACCTTGCCATATCCGGT
Organism: Dehalococcoidia bacterium; assembly: GCA_965224325.1. Lineage (GTDB taxonomy): Bacteria > Chloroflexota > Dehalococcoidia > Lucifugimonadales > UBA3495 > CBDCMJ01. The sequence goes on along the minus strand of CBDCYT010000020.1, from coordinate 389,752 downwards.
GACAACGGCGTCGCCCAAGATCTTCCGGTCGCCTAGGCCAAAGTCGCTGGTCCGGTGAGTGACGAAGGCGTCGATCTCCTCAAAGGTGCCCTCGTCCATCAGCAGGGCCAGGCGTTCCCGGGCGGTGAGTTTACCCCGGCCATGCTGTTGGTCTATTCGCTCTTGACCGCCGCCCTTGCGCGCCTGCTGGCGAAATTGCTGCAGGGAATCCAGCTTTTGGTCGATGACTCTCTTTTCCGGGGTCACTTTTTACTTCCCCTGGGCAACTTCAGTTGGCGCTTCGTTTCAATCACCAATGAATCACCAACATCGGGTTCCGCTGGTGACGAAAATCGACTGTGATTGCTGGTTTCATCCTAGCAGACGGCCGTAACCCATGCAAGATGACACCGGAGTAGTCCACTGTGGAGTAGGCTGGCGCGTCATATGTGTTTGGCCGCCGGTTTTGAACTGCATAAGCATAGAGTAGCTTCCGGATAGGGACCACTTCCTGATAGGGGCAACTTCCGAATAGGGACCGTGAGGGTGATAGAATTATCATGGGAGTAGAAGCGTTGTGCGCCAAAGCTAAAACGGCCGGCGACTTGAGCGTGGCCCACGGAGAACCGCTGATTTGGAAGAAGCGGACCTACGTAATGGGGATCATAAACTTGACCCCGGACTCCTTCTCGCGAGACGGTCTGGGGACCGAGGTTTCCGCCGCCGTGGACCGCGCCCTGAGAATGGAAGACGATGGGGCGGATTTTTTAGACGTGGGCGCGGAGTCGACCCGCCCCGGCGCCACGCCGGTAGCCGAGAAGGATGAGCTGGCGCGGCTGTTGCCCGCTCTGGAGGCTATCGCGTCCCGGGTGCGTATCCCCATAAGCGTGGACACCTACAAAGCAGCCGTCGCCCGTAGAGCGTTGAATGCCGGCGCTGTCATCGTCAACGACGTTTGGGGTCTAAAAGCCGACCCCGGTTTGGCCGCGGTCGCAGCCGGAGCGGCCGCGCTGGTGATCATGCACAATCAGGCAACCCGCAGCTACCAAGACCTACTGCCGGACGTGTTCGCCAGCTTGTCCCGCAGCGTGGAGTTGGCCCGGAAAGCCGGTGTGGCGGACGAAAACATCATCCTAGATCCCGGCATTGGTTTCGGTAAGACGCCGGAGCACAATTTGGAGGTTCTTCGCCGGTTGTCGGATTTCAAGGCCTTGGGGTACCCCCTCCTGGTGGGCACGTCACGCAAGTCCACCATACAGATGGTGCTAAACCCTCCGGCGGATTACCGGCCTGGCGATGAGCCTGGGAATCCGCCGGAGGGCCGCGCCTGCCGGTTGCCTGATGGGCTAATCGAAGGCACAGCGGCTACCGTGGCACTGGCCATCGGAAACGGGACAGACATCGTACGGGTCCACGACGTCAAGGAAATGGTCCGGGTCTGCCGGATGAGCGACGCCATTGTCCGCGATTGGAGACCCCAGCATTGGGTGGGGTAAGGGCTTATCTTGGCCTGGGCTCCAACCTGGGCCTCAGGGAACAGAACCTGGCGGCGGCGGTGAAGAGCCTCGGCCGGGAGCGGTCAAGTGCGGCCCACGATCAAGCACAGCACTCGCTGTCCGGCAGAGGGCCGGAGCTCCAGGTCCTACGCGCGTCATCTATTTACGCAACTGCGCCCTGGGGATTGGAGACCCAACCCGACTTTTTAAACAGTGTGTTGGAGATTTGCACCCGCCTAACGCCAGCCGACCTACTGAGTTGGGTCAAGACGGTGGAGCAGGACTTGGGCCGCCGCCCGGCGCCCCCCAACGGCCCTCGAATCATCGACGTAGATATTCTTCTCTACGGCGGTATCGTGGTTACCAGTCCGGGTCTCCAGATACCCCATCCCCGGATGCACCTGCGAGCTTTCGTCTTGATTCCCTTGGCGGAGCTGGACGGGAGCTTGGTCCATCCCACGCTCAACACCACCATAGGCGATCTAGCCGCCCGGGTGGAGGGGCAGCAAGGGGTGCGATTGTGGGGACCTCCTCTGAAGGAGCTTGCCTCATAAAGTTGAGTCCTCCCGCATCCTACCTTTCTGGATTCCCGCTTTCGCGGGAATGACGGGTTTAGGCGATCTAGCCGCCCGGATGGAGGGGCAGCAAGGGGTGCGATTGTGGGGACCTCCCCTGGAGGAGCTGGCCTCATAGAGCCGAGTCCTCCCGCATCCTACCTCTCTGGATTCCCGCTTTCGCGGGAATGACGGGTTATTGGGTCTGGATTCCCGCCCCCCGATCGGGGTCGGGGACAAGCTTCGCGGGAATTGCGGAAGGCAGGAATGACGGAAGCCGGGAATGACGGAAGAGTGGGGATGACGGAAGGCGGGAATGACGGGTTATTGAACCGCATTCAATACTGGTCTAGGCGGTTAATAGTAGTAACCAGTGAGGTTGCGTCCGCCCAAAATGGTGAGTGGAGACTTCTGAGTCGGGCTCCTCTGGAGGAGGCCGGAAGCTGATTTAGAAGGCCGGCAGGTTCTCATGGGCAAGCCTTGGGCCCGCCAGGGGCTGGATTGGGTTTCCCGGTTGGCTTCTGCGTGAAAGCGGAATTGCGGGCCGCCAGCAACGTCAGGCCCCAGAGGGGGTCGCGAAGCTACGGGTTGACAATCGTCCCTGACTATCGGATATTTGTTCGTGTAACAATAAAAATATGACACCTTCTATTTTGGCTTGCTAAATAGTTGAAAGGCACGTAGAGGAGACTGGTATGGGAGACAAACAGCTAACCTTCGACGCAGATGCGCGTAGCAGCCTGATGCGCGGAGTCGACGAATTAGGCCGGGTTGTGGGACTGACTCTAGGCCCTGGCGGTAGAAACGTGCTTTTCAGCCGTTTTTCCAGCTTCGGCCCGCCCGTGGTCTGCAGTGACGGCGTCACCATCGCAGGAGAGGTGGAACTCCCCGACATTTACGAAGATATGGGCGTTCGTTTGGTAACGGAGGCGGCCAAAAAGACCAACGACGTCGTGGGAGACGGGACCACCACCTCGGTAGTCCTCGCCCAAGCCATGCTGCACCGGGGCTTCATGAACGTAGCCGCAGGATACGGTGGACTGGGGCTCAAGAGCGGAATTGATCAAGCCGTGGCGGCCATGTCCGAAGAGTTGAAAAAAATGGCCATACCGGTGGAAAGCAGGGACCAGATTGCGCGGGTTGCGGCCCTGTCAGCTCACGAAGAGGCCATCGCCAGCCTACTGGCGGATGCCTTGTCCAAAGTCGGCCCGGACGGGGTCGTTACCGTCGAAGAGTCCAAGGTGCTATTGGACGAATTGACCCTAGTGGAAGGAGTCCGGCTGGACCGGGGCTATATCTCACCTCGCTTCATTACCGACATGGAGCGGATGGACGTAGTGCTGGAAGAACCGCTCATTCTGATCACCGACCAGAAAATTAACTCTCCCAATGACATTGTCCCAATTATGGAAAAGGTGATCTCGGCCGGACGCAACCCGCTGGTGATCATTGCCGAAGACGTGGACGGCGAGGCATTGGCCACCATGTTGATAAACAAGCAGCGGGGCATCTTGGACTGCGCGGCCGTAAAGTCTCCGGGATTCGGCGACCGCCGGAAGGCTTTATTGGAAGACGCCGCCATATTGACCGGCGGACAGATCATCAGCGGCGACGTGGGTCTATCCCTGGACATGGTGGAACTGGACCACCTTGGAACGGCCCGCCGCATGGTGATTAACAAAGACGAGTCCCTCATCATAGAAGGCCGCGGAGACCCTCAGGCGCTCAAAGACCGGGTGGAAGAGATTCGGGTGCAGATCACTCAGGAGACCTCGGAATACGACCGTGAGAAACTGGAAGAGCGAAGGGCGACCCTGATCGGCGGAGTAGCCGTGGTAAAGGTGGGTGGCAGTACGGAACCCGAGGTCAACGAGCGCAAGTCGCGCACCGAGGACGCTCTGGCAGCCAGCAAGGCCGCAGTTGAGGAGGGAATCGTGCCCGGAGGCGGGGTTGCCATCCTTCGCGCGGCTCATGTCTTAGATGATCTGGTTAAGGGCTTGGAAGAAGAAGAAGCCTTGGGTGTGAGTCTGGTCAAAGACGCCTTGAGCGCCCCCCTGACGCTCATCGCCAGGAACGCGGGTTATCCCGGTGAGGCGATAGTCGAAGGAGTCCGCGCCGCGGAAGGGGACTGGGGTTTCGATGCCGAGTTGGGTGAGTATTGCCACGTAATTGAACGAGGAATTGTAGACCCGGTCAAAGTAACTCGATCGGCGCTGGAAAATGCCGGGAGCATCGTCGGTATGATGCTCACCACCGACGCCATAATCACCGACATTCCAGAATTTAAGCCCCTGCCTGAAGACGTTCAGCAGTTCATGCGCGACTAACCTGATTAGACGGACCGCAGACCTCCCGGAAAACGCGTCTTTCATCCGCTTGGATCGGCCGGCGCCGCTGAACGAGCCGTGGGCTGGCCTTACAGGAATCTCTGCGGTCAACTCCTCACGTGGTTTCGAGATAAACAACGCCCCATCGGCGCCGCCGAGCTAGCCCGTGTCCGGCCCTGACGTTTGGAGGGGATGCGTGGGCAACCCCTTGGACCGAGATTCCATCGCAGAGCTGCTCAATGGGTCGCCGCCACTCGTGGAACACTTCTCGGCGTTGGAAGACCAGCTTCAGCCCAACGGCTTTGACCTTTCGCTGGGCGCGGTGAGCAGCCTGGTTTCCACCGGCAGCATCGGAATTGTTTCAGGCGAGAGGGAGATATCGGCCTTGGAGGCAGTTGGGTTTGGGCCGGACGGTTGGCTCCACCTGGACCCCGGTCCTTACGTGATCACCTTCAACGAGGTGGTAAACCTGCCCCTGGACCTGATGGCGCTGGGTTATCCCCGTTCCAGCCTTCTGCGCAGCGGTGTGAGTATCCACACCGCGGTTTGGGACGCCGGATACCAGGGCCGTTCCCAATCGCTGCTGATGGTGCACCATCCTTCCGGTTATCGCCTCCGGCGGGGAGCCAGGTTGATGCAGCTGATATTCTTCCGGTTGCCCCAGGCCGCCAGCGAAGGATATCAAGGCCGCTTTCAGGGAGAGAACTTTGGCTGAAGGTAACGGCCAGGCCAACCGGGGAGGAAATGAAGCCGTTGCTGCCGACCCCGGCGCCTCAACCCAGTTAAAAGCCACCGTCACCGGATACGCCTTGGAATCGGGTTTCGACTTGGTGCGGGTGACGTCGGCCCAGGAGTTCTCCCGGGACCGCTCTGTGGCGCTGGAGCGGCTGCGGGCGGGGCTGATGGACGGGTTGCCCTGGTTCAATGAAAGCCGGGTCCTGCGCGGCACGAATCCCGAGGTCCTACTTCCGGGCGCCCGCTCAATAATTTGCTTGGGCCTGAACTACTTTCAGGACGGGGAAGACGGTCCCCCGCCGGCTTCTCCGGTTGGGAAGATAGCCAGATACGCTTGGGGACGGGACTATCACAAATTAGTAAAGAAGCGCATGGCCTCCTACGTCCAGGGCCTTCGTACCCGGTTGGACTGCCAGTTCGAGGCCCGCTGGTACATAGACGACGGCCCGATGTTGGACCGGGCCGCCGCCAGCATGTCGGGTTTGGGTTGGTTTGGAAAAAATACCAACATCCTCACGCCTGAGCTTGGGTCGTGGATCTTTTTGGGGCAAATAATCACCGACCTGGATATCGAACAGGACCCACCCCTGAAGAAGACCTGCGGTAGCTGCGTGCGGTGCATCGACGCCTGCCCCACCGGGGCCATAGTTGCCCCCTACGTTTTGGACAACGCCCGGTGCATCTCTTACCTGACCATCGAGAATGCAGGTGAAATACCCGCGGAGCTGCGGCCCTTGATGGGGGATTGGGTTTTCGGCTGCGATATCTGCCAAGACGTTTGCCCGGTAAATCACAAGAATACGTCCCCCAAGCCCACGCTGTGGCACACGGACCAAGCCACCAGCGTTCATGCTAGGAACGCGGGCACACATTCCTCCCGAGACTCGGAGACCGGCCAAGACTCTAAGACCGGCCCTGAAAACTCCACCGGGCAGGCCTGGGAAAGAGGGCAGGGCGGAGACCTCCCCGCTGAGAGAGCGCCAGGCTCGCCGCTGCCGCGCAAGATAGCAACCCTGGAGCTCATCAACCTGTTGGAAATGTCCGAGGAAGAATTTCGGCGGCGGTTTCAGGGCAGCCCCATCCTGAGAGCTAAGAGAGTGGGCCTTCAAAGAAATGCTTGCGTTGCCCTGGGCAACCACGGGGACCAGAAGGCAGTTCCGGCGTTGCGCCGGGCGTTGGCGCACGAAGAACCTTTGGTCCGGCGCCATGCCGCATGGGCTCTGGGAAGAATCGGCGGAGGCGACTCCCTACAGGCCTTGACGCAAGCCAGCGTGGAGGAAGGGGACGCGGAAGTGCTTCACGAGATTGCCGAAGCTCTGACACTGTAGAGGGCAGTTGAGCCTATCCACAGCCCTCCTGAGCCCAACTTACCGCTGCCCCCGAATGAATCCCCCGAATGAATCCAAGGTAAAGGCTACCGCTGGTCGGCCGGCTGTCGAGACCCGTTGGAAGCCTTGGCCGGGACCCGCTGCTTTCTCCTCCGGGCAGCGGCCGGCGGCGGCGGAGTACTCCGCTCGTAGTCTCTGCCGTACTTGAGCTTTTTCATCTCATCCTCTATGAGAAGAAAATCGCTTTTGGGCAGGAGGTGAAGGTTACCCTGGAACGCCATGTACCAATCTTCCGGCGGCCAACGCTTGACGTAGTCCAACCGGGGCGCCAGCAGGTTGGCATTGATATACTGCTGTTCTTCTAGGATGACCTCGGGCTTGATCTGTATCTGGAACGGCCAATCCGCGCTCCCCTCCTTTTCCCACACCCGGGTTTCGCCTTCGAAGTAGGAGGACGTGGCAGTCGCCGTGCCGGTGAACCGGCGGGCGCCTGACACGTAAAAAAGGACCCGATCACCGGACTCAATCCTTTGGATCTTGCGCCGGTGTTGCGATTTTAAGCCTTGCTTGGTGAATCCTAGCTCCTTGGTGATCTGGAAATTCTCCGGATTGCTCACTATCATCCAGAAGTTGTGGGGCATTGCTACCTCATGGTTAACCATGGTGGACCGGAACTCGCGGGCCAGCATGGAACACACTCGACTACTATCGCGATTGTATCATGTTGTAGCCTGACCCACTGACGGGAGATCCGAATGGTAGAGCACATGAGTGACGCCACCCGGTCCAAACCGGCAGCGGGCCGTGCCGGCCGGAGACCTGAAAACCGTATTGTGCTGTCCTCCCCAATTGGTGTAACATCATGCGAGCCTTTCAACCGCCGGTCCTCATGTGGTTTTCTACCAGTGGCGGCCACGGCGGCCGGACTGTAACAACGTACGTGGCGCGGGCCGAAACAAAGAACCCATGGTCCCAGCCCGCCGGAGGGAACCGCAGTGTCAACGAGGACTTCCAGAGAGCGTGACATAGCCATCGTGGGGGTGGCGGAGTCAGACGAGATGGGGACAGTCCCCAACAAATCGTCCCTGCAGCACCACGCGGAGGCGGCCCACAACGCGCTGGAAGACGCCGGACTCGCAAAGAGTGACGTAAATGGACTGTTCACCGCCGGCCTATCCACCCTAGCCACCGGTGAATACCTGGGAATACAACCCGGATTCACCGACAATACGTCGGTAGGGGGCTCCTCTTTCGTCATTCACGTAGCCCACGCCGCCGCCGCCATCCGGGCAGGATACTGCGACGTGGCCCTGATAACCCACGGGCAGGCGGGCCGCTCCTCACGAGCCCCGGTTCCCGTAGACCCCAACCTGCCGCCTTCCCAATACGAGTTTCCCTATGGCCTCATCGGCCCCCCGGTCAACTATTCCATGGCCTGCGCCCGATACATGCATGAGTATGGCGAAGACCGCACCCGCCAGGCCATGGCGGAAATCGCCGTAGCCACCCGCAAATGGGCTAACCTTAATCCGAAAGCGGTAATGCACGACACGCCGATGTCTTTCGACGACTACCACAATTCCCGCTGGGTAGCCTGGCCGTTCCACTTGCCCGACTGCTGCCTGGTCACGGACTCGGGCGCAGCCATCATAGTCACCACTGCGGAGCGCGCCAGAAGTTGCCGAAAGCAGCCCGTCTGGTTGCTGGGAGCGGCGGAAGGCCACGATCACAACATGATCAGTCAGATGCCGTCCCTGACCTCCATGTTCGCTAGGGAGACGGGACCCAAGGCTATGGCCCGGGCAGGGGTTACCCACGACGACCTTGACCTGGCCATGATCTACGACTCCTTCACCTATACCGTCATGGTGACCCTGGAAGGTCTGGGCTTCTGCGCACCCGGTGAAGCCGCGGACTTTGTGGCAGACCAGCGAACAGCGCCAGGAGGCGACTTTCCGTTAAACACCAGCGGAGGCGGCTTGTCCTACACGCATCCGGGCATGTACGGCAGCTTCCTGTTGGTGGAGGCAGTGCGCCAACTCAGGGGAGAATGCTCCGCCCGGCAAATTAGGAAAAGGGGCGGAGACGGAAGCCCGGAGATAGCGTTGGTAAACGGGACCGGCGGGTCTCTCTCCTCCACCGGTACTGTGGTGCTGTCCACCGGGTAACGGGACGCGGCAAGCGGGCAATATTCACCGCAGGTTGCTCCGCTAGTGGGCCGCCTCGTCAAGCCCTGTTGTTGGCAAGGACGAGCTTTAGGAGCTACCTTCCCCCAGGTCCACATCAGCGAGTCCCCGCGCCAGGAGGCTCGCCCCCCGTAATACCAGGCGAATACCAAGCGAATACCAGGCGCCACGCAATTTCCCTAAACCGGCCATTTCCGGTACACCTTCCTTAGGGAACCATTGCCCGCGCTTGTGCTAGACTGCCGTCATTACGAACGCTGGAATGGTGATTGTTGCGCTATTCCATCTTTTTACGCCTCTGGCGGAAGGATACCAAACATGGACCAGGCAATTAGCTCCTTTTTACAACACCTCATTGTCGAAAAAGGTTTCTCTGGCAACACTTCGCAAGCCTACCGCAACGACCTCAGCCAGTTCTGGGGATTCCTTCAAGAGAACGGCAACCAAGAGAACGGCAATGGTAACGGGTCCGGCAACGGGAATTATCCTTGGGACTCAGTGGACTTGAACCTCCTAAACGAATACATCAGCAACTTGCGAGGTGTGAGAGGCTACAGAGATACGACAACCGCCCGCAAGGTGGCCGCCATCAGGTCCTTCTTCGGGTTCCTGTTCGAGAACGGGAACATAACTCAAGACCCCACCGAATCCCTGGGCGCTCCCCGTGTAGGCCGCGCCTTGCCTAAGTATCTGACGGAGGACGAGGTGTACCGGCTGCTGGCCGTAGCTTACGAATCAAGCAGCACCGAAGGCAAGAGAGACGCCGTGATCTTAGAGATGCTCTACGCCACCGGGCTGCGGGTGGGCGAACTGGTGTCACTCAACGTTACGGACATAGACCGTCACGAGTCTTACGTGCGATGCTGGGGAAAGGGCTCCAAGGAGCGCATCGTTCATCTGCACCCTAAAGCTCTCCAAGAGCTGAATAGTTACCTCAAACAGGCCAGGACGGTCTTGATCGGAAACCGGAAGGGCGAAACGGCATTGTTCGTGAATCACCGGGGAGAACGCCTGACCCGGCAGTGGATATGGACTATCTTGAAAACCCACGGTGAGAGGGCCGGCATCGTACAACGCATTACACCCCATACGCTACGCCACAGCTTCGCCACACACTTGCTGCAGAACGGGGCCTCCCTTCGCCACGTGCAAGAGCTATTGGGCCACTCCAGCATTGCGACGACGCAGGTATACACCCACCTGAGCGGAGCCCATCTGCACCAAGAGTACGAAAAGAGTCATCCCAGGGCTTGAACCACGCTCACGCTAGGCTCGGCGGCCCTCTTTGGTGCTCTTGGTCATTTAGTTATCGGAAGTTGTCGCCTTACACCCCCGTCATTCCCGCGAAGCTTGTCCCCGACCCCGATCGGGGAGCGGGAATCCAGAGACTTTCCGGGAAGTGAGAGTCGAGTTGGACTCGCTTTTCTGGGCCCCGGCATTCGCCGGGGTGGCGGTGAAGAGTACCTCGTCTAGCTACTTTTGAATGACCCTGCTCTGGGGCTCTTGGTCTGCCTTTTTCCCCCAATTGCTGTTATAGTTGGGCAAGGCCTCCCGTTGAGGCTGGGCAGACCTCTCTTTCCGGCGACGCAACTAACGACCGTCGCCAGGAGGTAAGTTTTAATGGCTGGTAAAGCTCGCCGGGTGGCGTCGCGCCAGGCCCAAATTGGCCGCAGGAAAAAGCGGCAGACTGGGGTTCCCGGTGAAATTCAAGTTCCGGTGTTTACGCCTGCCGAGGCAGACGGTCACCAGCCGGGGGCGGATGCCCCTTCACCGGCCGCGGAACCCCCGGATCCCCCTCAGGTCCCCGCCCCCGTTGCCTCCAGACCAGCGCGGCCCAGTCCCGTAGCTGCCAGAAACGCCGCCATGGCCGATGCGACTGGCCGGAGTCCGTCAAGGGGACGGCGGGAGCGGCCCGCGACGGCCAACTTCATTGGGACCGAGGTGCGGCGTATACTCTGTTTTTCCGGGGTGGTGATGGCCGTCATAATCGTCCTCGGGGTGGTGCTTTAGGCAGTAATGGCTTTGGCTCTGGTTGAGCAACGGCTGCAGGCAACCCCGGAACGGCCGGGCGTCTACATCATGAAAGACGCGGCGGGCTCTATCTTGTACGTTGGCAAGGCTAGCGTACTACGCAACAGGGTCCGCACCTACTTTGGGTCCCCCTCCGGTCAAACCGCTAAAGTCCGCAGGATGATGGGGCACGTCCACGACTTCGAGTACATCGTTACCGACTCCGAAGCCGAAGCCCTCATACTGGAAAATACCCTCATCAAACGCTACCGGCCTCGCTACAATGCCAGGCTCAAGGACGACAAGACCTACCCCTTCCTGAAGATTGACCTGACCGAGGAATACCCCCGCGTCTATATTACCCGCAAGGTCTCCAACGACGGCGCACGGTACTTCGGTCCCTTCGCCACCGCCGGTTCGGTGCGTAAGACCATGGACTTGGTCAAGCGGCTGTTTCCCTACCGCTCCTGCACCAAAACGATAACCGGCACGGACCCACGGCCTTGCCTTGAATTTTTCATCAACCGCTGCGTAGCACCCTGCGCCGGCTACGCGACTTCAGAAGAATACGAGAAGGTAATCCAGCAGGTGATCCTGTTCATGGAAGGGGATACGGAAGCCGTTACCGGCGATCTCAAGACAAACATGGACCAGGCGGCAGAAAAGCTGGAATTCGAACGGGCCGCGGTCCTGCGCGACCGGATACGCAGCGTGGAGCGAGTTGCCGAAGAGCAACGAATAAAGGTCGACTCCAACCCAATCAGCGACATGGACCTCATGGCGGTAGCCCAGGGTACGAACGAGTCTTGGGTGGAGGTCTTCTTTGTACGCCACAACAAGCTCATCGGCCGGGACCACTTTTTCATGGAAGGGACCCAAGACGATCCGCCCGAGCTGGTGCTGGGCCAGTTCATCAAGCAGTTCTACCCGACTGCGTCGGTCATTCCTCCCCACATCCTGGTCCAACATCCCCTGGAAGACGGCGGCCTGGTTGTCGATTGGCTCCGAGGGCTGCGGGGAGGCGCCGTCCACTTGGTCCACCCCCGCCGGGGAGTGCACAAGCAACTCATGGACACCGTGGCCGAGAACGCCACCCAGGGCCTAGCCCAACACCGCATCAAGTGGCTCGACAACCCGGACGTCATTCACCAAGCTATGGCCGAGCTGCAAGAGGAGCTCAGCCTGCCGGCGTCACCGTACCGGATGGAGTGCTACGATATCTCCCACATCCAGGGGAGCAACTCGGTGGGCAGCATGGTGGTTTTTGAGGACGGCAAGCCCAAGACGTCTCACTACCGGCGTTTCAAGGTGAAGTCCGTGGAGGGTGTTGACGATTACGATAGCATCCGAGAGGTCCTACGCCGCCGGTTCAAACGCCTGTCCCAGTCCCAGGCGTCAGAACGGAGTGGCGCCGAGGACTCCAAGGACCCGGCCAGCGACAAATGGAGCTTCATCCCGGACCTGGTGCTGATCGATGGCGGCAAGGGACAGCTTTCAGCCGCCCTAGAGGTGTTTCTGGAATTAGGGTTGGATAATATACCCCTAGCCTCGTTGGCCAAGGAGAACGAGTGGCTGTTCGTACCCCACACGCCGGAACCTATTGTGCTGCCTCGCAGCTCTCAAGCCCTATACTTGGTCCAGCGAATTCGCGACGAGGCCCATCGCTTCGCCATAACATATCACCGCGACCTGCGCAGCAAGAGCAGCCTCCGCTCCCCCATCGACTCGGTGACGGGTATTGGTCCCAAGCGCAAGCGTATGCTGATGCGCCGGTTCGGCAACCTGCAAGGAATTAAAGACGCGTCCCTGGACGACATAGCCTCGGTTCCCGGCATGACTCGCTCCATGGCCGTGCGACTCAAACAGACTATATAGAAGTTATTCCGGCTCTGCGGGGCGGTCTACGCGAGCCGGAATGGCCTATGCCTGACCTCACGGGCCCGCCGGACACGGTTGGCCAGCTACATTTATACCCAACCCCCACGTTGCTTATGCGTTACTCATGCGGTACCATACCATTCACCCAGCTTGCGGACCCGGCAGAGTGTATGGTTAAGGTATCTATCACCCTCCCCAACGCGGCCCAAATCACCTTAGAGTCCGAGGAAGCGGAAGTTATCCATGAAGTGATCAAGCTGGCGCTTCGTGACCTGCCTAACGACTTGATGCAAGGCAATTCCAACGCCTCTACCGGCCTCGGCCAATCTCAGGCGCTGGGAAAAAGTACGAGTGTAGCTTTGGAGACCGCTACTTCAACGCCCGGTGCATCCCCAAACGCGTCTCCAGAAATATCCCCAAGCGCATCCCCGGACGCATCGCCGAACGCATCAAGCGAAGGGCCCACGGCTACGGCCAAGGCGGCCCCCAACTCGTCGCAACTCACAGACGGCAACCACCGCGGACTCGCCCCGGCCCCCGCAGGCGCTCCCCCTATGCCCCGGACCATCGAATCAGAGCTAGCTTTCGCCGAGTTTTGCCGGGCCGCCAGCCCGATGGGGGACATGCGGCGTGTGGTAGTGGCCGCCGAGGGGGCGCACCGGTACTTGGGGATGAACAGTGTCAATTCAACCGAGCTGGTAACGCTTTTCAATATAGTTGGGTGGCCGTTACCCCATAATTTCACCCAGACGCTGCGCAACGCAGCACGGGACAAATTTCATTGGCTGGAACGGGTCCCCGGCCGTGCCGGCAGATACTATCCCACCGACTTGGGCCGCTCCGTCACGCTCGGTCAATAACCGGCCTGCCACAGCGGAATGCCTAAGCGGAATGACCAAAGTGTAAAAGGCAGATGCAAGTTGGCTAAGCTCGCCTGGGGAGCCCAACACGCCCGTCCCATCTGCACGCGATGTCTATAGCCGGTACATCTACCGCTTATCGCCAGTGTAGTCGCGAGTACTCGCATCCTTGTCGCAGGCCGGCCTACGCCATAGCGGAAATGACCGAGCTGAAAATGGTGGTGTTTCATCTGTGACCTTAAATCAGCCACGGCAGCGTATCGTTTGCCGCTGACCGACGCCGGAGCTATTCCGGCGCTCACTCTGTCGGGCAGTTACTAAAATCATCCCTGGGGCCTGTACAATTTGGAAGTTATAACCAGCCCTCCACGGCGGGTGTTGGCGGTTACTCCCCATCCGGACGATTGCGAAGGGGGATGCGGCGGCACCCTGGCGAAATGGAATAAGGAATCCGGCACTGAGACGGTGGTGGTGCTTTGCACCAACGGTGACAAGGGCACTGCTGACCGGGAAATTTCTCCAGCCGAGCTGGCGGCCATCAGAAAGCGGGAGCAGCAAGAAGCCGCCGACGTGCTGGGGGACAAAGAGGTGGTGTTTCTCGCCTACCCGGACGGCGGCCTCGAAGACACCATGTTATTCCGCGGACAGCTGGTGCGCGAGATACGCCGGCACAAGCCGGACTTGATTCTTTGCATGGACCCTTGCCGCAGCTTGAGCCACACTCACCGGGACCACCGAATGAGCGGTCAGGTGGCCATTGACGCAGCGTTTACCTACGCCTGGAACCGGAAACAGTTTCCGGAGCATCTTACCCAAGAAGGTCTGGAACCCCACCTGGTTCGAGAAGCTTATCTATGGGGGACTGAGGCTCCGGACGTCTTCGTGGACATTAGCGAATACCTAGACGCCAAGGCAGAATCGTTAAGCCGCCACGCTAGCCAGATATCGTGGGGTCCGGAGAAAAGGGCGCAGAGAATTGGAGAGGGAGCCGCTCGTCAGGGGAAGATGGCAGGGCTGGATTACGGCGAGGGTTTCCGCCGCATAGTGTTCGACCTGGGCTGCTTGGGTTCAGAGTTCGCCCGTTTGTGACAGCGCCGGCCCGCCCTAATTGTCAGACAGACCCCTAGCCGCCTCCGACCCGTCACATACCACCGGCCCTGAACGCGCTATGGAGGCGAGACGAGCCACTCCTCGCGATCGGCCTTGCTCCACCACGACGGAAATACACGAGGGAAATAACAGAATTCCGTCGATATTCACCTTGATGGTATAGGTACAGCCGGTGGCGTGTCAATGGCGGCGAGAAAGTGTACCACTGCGGCGGAGGAATCATGTACCACCGGCACGATGAGAAAGGACTGAATTGGGAGCCGGGCGGGGTTAGGTCAGGAGCAAGGGTCCGCAGTCCTGGAGTGAGTCAGGAGTCTTCTGGCTCGTCCGAGACCTGGTAGGCGGCGCTCTGCCGGCTGTGGCGGAGGCGGTAGCTGTCGCCGTTCATCTCCAGGATATGGATGTGGTGGGTGAGCCGATCCAGCAGCGACCCAGTGAGGCGTTCCGATCCGAACACCTCGGTCCACTCATCGAAAGGCAGTGGCGTACTTCCCAACGCTCTAGCCGAAGGCTGGCTTGTTGACCATCAGGTAAAGCGAGCAGATCGGCAAGGCTATCGCAAGTGCCCCCCAGAAGTACCACTTGCGGAGCGCCGAGAAGAATTCTGATGGTGGCGAGTCTGGGTAGTCCGACGGGTCAGAGAACACAGCCATGCGATGTTGGACGGGGATAAGGATTCCCACCCATATTACGCCGGATGCGATGAATAGCCACAGGGCGACAGTTATCCAAGACAACTGGTGAAACGCGCCCCACCCACCCCAGCGGGCGAGCACCATGGCAAACCCGTTCATCAGTAACAGGAGCACACCAGGCAGGGTGAAGAGTAGGTCGGCGCGGATAACAGCCTTGGCGGAGAAGTGTATGACATTGACGCTCCGCGTTCGCTCCGCCATCAGCATCCATGCAGCGGTAACGATGATGTTCCCGAGGAAGACCACCGCGCCAGCTATATGCAGAAAAGTGTGCCATCTATACGGGAACAGCGGTAGGGATACCGCCACCGCAGCAACGACAAGGAAGCCATAAGCTAACCATTCATTCCGGTGAATGTATCGCAAGGTCAGTCCTCTCGTAGAGACTCAGAGTCGTACACGGATATAGGCCAGCCACTACGGATACCGACCAGCCTACAACGGTTGTAGAGGGCAGCGTCAAGGGCGACGAGAAAGGACTGAATTGGGAGCCGGGTGGGGTGAGGTCAGAAGCAGAGGTCCGCAAGTCTGGAGTGAGTCAGGAGTCTTCCGGCTCGTCCGAGACCTGGGAGGGGGCGTTCTCCCGGCTGCGCTTGAGGCGGTAGCTCTCGCCGTTCATCTCCAGGATGTGGACGTGGTGGGTGAGCCGGTCCAGCAGCGCTCCGGTGAGACGCTCCGAGCCGAAGACCTCGGTCCACTCGTCGAAAGGCAGGTTGGTGGTCAGCATTATGGAGCCCCGCTCGTAGCGCTGGCTGAACACCTCGAAGAGCAGTTCCGCCCCGGTCCGGGCCAGAGGCACGAAGCCCAGTTCGTCGACGATCAGCAGGTTGAGCCGGGCCAGTTGTTTCTGCAAGTTCAGCAGGCGCCTTTCGTCCCTGGCCTCCATCATCTCATGCACCAGACCGGCGGCGGTGGTGAAACCCACAGACATCCCGCGCTGGCAGGCGGCCAGCCCCAAACCAAGGGCCACGTGGGTCTTGCCGGTGCCGCTGTTGCCGACGGCAATGACGTTCTCTCGGCGCTGGATGTATTCACATCGTGCCAGCTCCATCACCAGCGCCTTGTTCAACGATGGTATGGCCGGGAAGTCTAGGGTGTCCAGGCTTTTGACGGCAGGGAATCGAGCCGCCCGTATCCGCCGCTCCACCATGCGCTGGTGGCGGTCGATGAGTTCCAGCTCGGCGAGGCGCAGCAGGTACTGGGGGTGATCCACACCCTCGGCGGCGCACTGGGCTGCCATCTTACCGTACTCCCTGAGAAAGCCGGGCAGCTTCAGCTCTTTGAGATGGTGTTCCAGCAGCAGCGTCGACCGGTCGTTCATGCCGCTCTCCCCGACAGCAAGGTCATGTAGTCTCCGGCGGACGTGGTGCTGACCCTGACCCTGGGCAGGTGGGGATACAGCTCCAGGTCCAGCCTTGGCGGACGTCCCTCCAGCCGGCAGAGCACCAGGTGCTTCACTGCGTCGAAGCTCAGCGACCCCAGGTGGATGGCATCTTTTACCGCTGCGTGCACCTCCTGCTGATTGAAGGTCTCCAGCAGCCTGAGCACCTGCACGTACTCCCGTTTGCCCCGCCGTCCCATTCTGGATTCCAGCAGCCGGCGCAGCGTCCCGAACTCTTCGGGCAGGGCCCAGCCCTGCAGGGGTGCGGCCTGGTCCAGGGCGCCCGGCTTCCGTTCCAAGAGCGGCAGGTAGTGGATGGGATCGTAGATGAAGTCGTCCCGGTCGTATGATCTGGGATGGCTGGCGATGACCTCGGTTCCGCAACTGATGACCACCTGGTCCACGTAGCCCCGTACCAGGACGTCCCGATATCCGTAAGCCACCGGCACCGAGTAGTCGTTGGTCCTGTACCTTACCAAGGACAGCGAACTCACCCGGCTTGCCTGCTTGTCGCAGGCGTCGTATGCCACCGGCGGCAGCGGCAACAGGGCCTCCAGGTCCCGCTCCATCCTCTGACCGATGGTCTCCGTGTGGCCCCTGAGCTGGGCGTCCATTCGCTCCAGGCATCGTTGTTCCAGGTAGGCATTGAGCGCATCAAAGCTCTCGAAGGACGGCACCGGCACCAGAAAGTTTCGCCGCACGTACCCCATCAGGCCCTCCACCTTGCCTTTGTCATTGCCCTTGCCTGGGCGTCCGAACCGGTCCTCGAACAGGTAGTGGGACTGCAGCTCGGTGAAGGCCCGGGTGCGCTGACGCCGTCCATCCCCCAGTATCTTCGCCACGGCTAGCCTGGTATTGTCGTAGAGGATGCTCTGGGGCACTCCGCCCAGGAAGGCGAACGCCGAGACATGGCCGTCCAGGAAGGCCTCGGTGGTCTCCGCCGGGTAGGCCTTGACGAAGCAGCCGTCGCTGTGGGGCAGGTCGATGACGAAGCAGTGGGCCTTTTGCTCTACGCCGCCGATGACCACCAGGGCCTCGCCGAAGTCGCACTGCGCGTGGCCCGGCGGATGGGACAGGGGCACGAACATCTCCTTGGTCTGACGGCGATGCTCCCTGACGTAGTCCTTGACCGTGGTGTATCCGCCGTCGAACCCGTACTCGTCCCTGAGCCGCTCGTAGATGCGCTTGGCGGTGTGTCGCTGCTTCCTGGGGCGCTTTAGATCGTCCTCCAGGATCCGGTCAATGACACCGGTGTAGGGCTCAAGCTTGGGACGCCGGGGCGGGGTCTGTCGCCGGTACCCCGGAGGCACGGAGTAGGCCAGCATCTTGCGCACGGTGTCCCGGTGCAGGCCAAACTCTCTGGAGACCTCCCGAATACTCTTACCCTCCACCATCACCGCCCGGCGAACCCGCAGATATACGTCCACCTTATACATCCGTCGCACCATCCATGGGTCGGCTATGACCCTATGAATGATGGCGGGCGGTACAGTATTTAGTCGCCGATACTCAGCAATCCTCCGCCCGCACGGCCCACTTTATCTCCGCCGCTTACACGGTGGCGGCAATAGTGCGTTGGGTGGTCAGTGCGCCGGGGTTTCCTGTAGCCGCTTGATGATCTTCCGGATCTGCCCTTCCTCCGGCGTTGACGAGGTGTACACGGAAAAATTCACCTCGTCCAGCAACCCGCCGTATCGCTCGACGAATTTCTCCGCCACCTCGTCGTACTCACCGGCCACGGAAAAGGCGTCCAGCATCTCGTCACTCACCATTTCCGCCATTTCAGCCCACTCGCCGCGCAGCGACATCTGGTGAAGGAGCTGCCCCACTTCCAAGAATCCGTGGCATTCCAACACCGGGAAGTAGCTCCGCGTGGAGGCGTAAAAAGCGATGCGCCGGCGCACCTCGGCCTGTGCGGCTTGGATGCTGGCCTTATTGGGGCCGGTTGCTATGAAACCTCCGCCGCTGATCTGAATGGTCCTGGGGTCTCTGCCGGCCCGCTCGGCGCCCTGCTCCAAGCCGGGCTTCACCACTCGCTGTATATAAGGGGCCGAGGTGAGGCTATGCAGCGCCAAGCCGTCGCTTACTTCACCGGCGACCCGGCAATTGTAGCTGTTAACCGCTCCGGTAAAAATCGAGGGCGCCGGGTGTTGGCTGGGGCCCGGGCTGAAGAACGGCGTCATCAAAGAGAACTGATAAAACCGCCCCTGGTAGTCCAGGCGGTTACCTTCTTGGTCACCGTTTTGCCAACAGTCCCAGATACACCGTAACGACTCGACGTATTCCCGCAGTCTCGGTCCGGGAGACCCCCACTCCACTGAGAAGCGGCGCTCAATGTGGCCTTTGACTTGAGTGCCCAGACCCAGGCGAAAGCGGCCCTTAGACAGCTCCTGCAGGTCCCGGCTGGTATGGGCGACGATCATGGGCGACCGTGGGAAAGCAATGGCTACCCTGGTCTCCAACATAACCCGGGAAGTGGCGGCAGCGGCCAGGGCCAGAGGGAGGAAGGAGTCATGGGCTGTCTCGTTACTGGATATCCCGTCATAACCCATCGACTCGGCCCAGGCAGCTTCCGACGCAACCGCGCTTAGACTTTTGGACCCTAGACGGTAAAACACCCTCATGACCAACTCTCCCGAAGTCCTGATTTTTCGCTAGCTTTCCCCCTGAAGGCGGATTCGGCATCCACCCAAAGGACCGGCGTGGTAAACAAACATCCTTAGCCCAATGCTCTGTGGGGGACATTCTGACCGTTTAACTTGGCCCAACTTACCCGTAGGCTGGCCGGACCGCCGCACCTGGACGCGGTCAGAGCATTGAGCCTTAGGGTAAGGCGTCACCCTGGGGTTGGCGTGAGACCAAACTTTCAAAGCAACGGCAGGCGGAACAACAGCAGGCGGAGCAACGGACGCCGGAACAACGATAGGCGGAGCAACGGCAGTGATCTGCGGCCTGGAGGAGGGCGTAGGCTTGGAATTATCTAGGCTGCCTCCGGCGCCACTTGCTGATATAGTTGGTCCGACTTGGCGGCCATTATGAAGTCGTTGCGGTGCAGATTGCGTATCTTATGGGTCCACCAAGTCACCTTGACACGTCCCCACTCGGTTACCAACCTTGGATGGTGACCTTCGGATTCCGCCAAGGCTCCCAGCGTATTGGTGAAGTCCAGGGCATTTTGGAAGTCCGGAAACCGGAACACACGGTCAAGTTTATTGATGCCGTCTTCCGTGAGGATCTCCCATTCAATGACTTGGGGATGTAGTTCGGCCACATCCTGGGACGTCGCCGGAGGTGAATCGCGGCGGCAAGCCACGCACTTCTCCTGATTGAGACGGTCCATGTCAATTCTCCCTGTGTTCCGGTTGATTTACGCCGTCGCCTGCGACCATGGCAGGCTCACGAGACCGGATATCCCGTCAACGCCCCATCGATGCCCTGTTGAGGGCGCGCCCGGCCATCGACATACCAACCAAATTGTAGCACGGACTCCGGTAACAGGGTCTCTTAATTGTGTGCCGCCCGTCATACCCGCCGCTCACCCGTCTTTCCCGCGAAAGCGGGAATCCATGCGTTCTTGATGTTGGACTGCCATTGGACCAGCCCAAAGCGCATGGGAAAACAGGAGTCGTCGCCAAAACTAAAGGGCCCCCTCGTCCTAAACCCGCGACACCTCGCCCTTGCCCCCTCCGATGACCACTCCCTACGCTGTTGATAGGCAACTATTAGCACCCTGCCAAATCTATCAAACGGCCACTGAGGCCATGGCTCACAACGGCCCTGAAATAAAAAACTCCGGCCTCTCTCCACGCCAGCAATCGGCGCTCCCCATTCTCGCCGCCGCCCCCTCCATCGCCCAGGCCTCCCGCCTCTCCAAAGCGGGCCGCCGCACTTTGCACCGTTGGCTCCAGGACCCCGAATTCCGCGACCAACTTGCCCAACTGCAGCGCCAGTCCGCCGAGCTCGCCAAAGGCTGCCTCCAAAGCCTCACCTTTCAAGCTGTCCTTCACCTCGGCAACCTTCTCGAGAATCAGAACCCGGAGATCCGCCTCCGCGCCATCCGCGCCGTCCTCAATTACTCCGCCAAATTTGGCGAAATCCCGAAATCCAAGACCTGCATGACCAAGTCCAGGCCCTGGAGGCTGCCCTGCCCCTTCGGCCCGCCCGGGAGAAATCTGTATGAACATCACTCACGCGGGATGCCCTTGGCCGTTCGTGGTGAGGCTCTCGAATTACGAGGAGAAATCTGTATGACACTTAGCTCTTTGCGGGCCCGCATCCGCTCCCTCCGCCGGAGATTGGCCCTGCCCTACGCCCAGCCCATGGTCCAACGCGCGGCCGGGGACCTCTGCACCCAATGGGCGTGCGCCCAGGCGGATAAGCGGCCCACACCTTCTCCCCAGGCCTTCGTTCGCCGGGTCGCCGGCGCGGGTTTCCTTCTCTCGACCTTCTCCGTTGCCGCCCGCTACCTTGAGCGCTGCGCCTCTCTCTGCCAGGAACCCAGCCCAGAACGCCTCCTTCGCGCCCTCCTACCCTGGGCCGTCTATCACCCCGGGGTGTCTTAATTGTGTGGCGCCGGTCACACCCGCCGCTCACCCGTCTTTCCCCCGAAGCTTGTCCTCGGCCCCGATCGGGGAGCCGGAACCCATCCCGCCGCTCACCTGTCTTTCCCCCGAAGCTTGTCCTCGGCCCCGATCGGGGAGCCGGAACCCATCCCGCCGCTCACCCGTCTTTCCCCCGAAGCTTGTCCCCGACCCCGATCGGGGAGCGGGAATCCATCCCGCCGCTCACCCGTCATTCCCGCGAAGCTTGTCCCCGACCCCGACCGGGGAGCGGGAATCCATCCCGCCGCTCACCCGTCATTCCCGCGGAAGCGGGAATCCACACGTACTTGGTGTTGGACCGCCATTGGACAAGCCCAAGGTGCGTGGGAAGACAGCAGTTGTCGCGAAAACTAAAAGACCCGGACTCCGGTAAGGCAGTCCTTGAGGACCAACGGTAAGCAGGAGTATAGTTTTTACCGTACATACGAGCCATCAACCGACAGACGTCGGACCGGACCACTAATGTCAGATCCCAGTCACTACACTAGCTCCATTCATTATGACAAACGGCTATACCGCCACGATTTAGACGGCTCGGTGGCCCACACCCGCATGCTGGCAAAACAGGACATCATCAGCCAGGAGGATGCCGGGGCGATCATCGAGGGTTTGGGGCGGATTCGGTTGGAAATCGAGGCCGACGTCTTTCCTTGGGACCGTTCGTTGGAGGACTTACACACCAACATAGAAAGCCGTCTGCGCCAGTTGATCGGTCCAGCAGCCGGACGCCTGCATACCGGCCGTTCCCGTAACGACCAGATCGCCTTGGACATGCGGATGTACATCAAGGAAGCTATTGCCCTCACCCTCAAAGGGCTCCATGGAGCACAATGGTCCCTGGTCAATCTGGCCGAGGCGCACACCGGCGTGCTCATGCCAGGATACACCCACACCCAGAGGGCCCAGCCGGTGCTCTTCGCTCACCACATGCTGGCCTATTTCCAGATGTTCCAGCGAGACGTGGGCCGCTTTCGGGACTGCTACCGGAGGGCCGACGTCATGCCCTTAGGCAGCGGCGCGTTGGCTGGGGTCGCTTACCCCACGGACCGGGAATTTCTAGCGAGCGAGTTGGGGTTCGCCGAAGTCAGCGCCAACAGCATGGACGCCGTTTCCGACCGCGACTTCGTGATTGAGTATCTGGCTGCCGCCTCGGTATGCATGATGCACATCTCTCGCTTGGCAGAGGAGATCGTATTGTGGTCCAGCCGGGAATTCGGGTTCATTTCACTGGCAGAGCAGTTCACTACCGGCAGCAGCATCATGCCCCAAAAGCGCAACCCGGATTTCGCGGAGTTGGCCCGGGGTAAGACCGGACGGGTCTACGGCCATCTTACGGGGCTATTGACAGTGATGAAGGGCCTACCCCTGACCTACAACCGTGACCTGCAAGAGGACAAGGAAGGCCTCTTCGACACTGCCGACACCTTGCTGGCGACGCTGGATGTCTTTCAGGGAATGCTGGGCGGAATGAGGCTGCACGTGGACCGGGTAACCAGGTTGGCGGGAGACAGCCAAGCCCTGGCTACGGACATGGCAGACTACCTGGTAGGCAAGGGGACCCCGTTCCGGGAAGCCCACTCCGCCGTGGCGGAGTTGTGCAGGTATTGCGAATCCCAGGACAAAGACCTGCTGGCGCTGGATTTGGAGGAGTACCGCCGGTTCTCTCCGCACTTCGACGAAGGGGTATACGGGATTACGGCCCACTCGTCTGCGGCGGCGAGGAATATTCCGGGCGGCACCGCCCCCGGACAGGTTGCCGAGGCGCTGGATTTGGCCAGGAAATTGCTGGAGGCGGAGGACCATGGTGTCTGAGAAGAGCTCGGAAACTCAAGTGCGGATAGCTCCTTCAATCCTGGCGGCGGATTTCGGCAATCTGGAGCAGCAAGTGCGGGAGGTCTCCGAGGCGGGCGCCGACTTGATTCACGTGGATGTGATGGACGGTCAGTTTGTCCCCAACATTTCCTTGGGCGAGGTGGTGGTGGACGCCATCCGCCGGGCCACCCATATTCCCCTTAACATCCACTTGATGATCCAGCAGCCGGACAATCTGTTGGCCAACTTCATGAAGGCCCCCAGCGACCAAATAATCGTCCACGCCGAGGCATGCCCCCACCTGCACCGCACTGTCGAAAGAATCAAGAGCCAAGGCCAGCAGGTGGGCGTGGCCGTCAATCCAGGCACCCCGCTCTCCGCGTTGGAGGAGGTCCTTCCCCTCCTGGACATGGTATTGGTGATGAGCGTAAACCCCGGCTTCGGCGGCCAGTCGTTCATACCTGGGACGTTGGGAAAGATCGAGAGGTTGCGTCAGACCATCACCGGAGGGGGTTACGACGCACAAATAGAGGTGGACGGCGGCATCAAGGCCGACTGGACGGCCAAGGAGTGTGTCAAGGCGGGAGCCAGTATCCTGGTGTCGGGCACCGGTATCTTCAACTCGGAGGAGCCGGTGGCTGCGGCGATGGGCCGGATGCGGTGCTGCCTCCAGGGACTGGCGCCGGTCTAGAGACGGAATTTAGACGCTGGACAGCGCTTTCCGCACCTTTGGCGACTTGTGCACGGAGCGTAGGCACCGGCTGCAAATTTTCACCTTGACCTGCTTACCCTCGTGAAAGAGGGTCTGCTTATGGACATTGGCCTTGAACCGGGTCTTGGTGTGCCGGTTTGAGTGGCTGACGTTGTTGCCGCTCATGCCCGACTTAAGACAAAGTTGACATCTCATGGCCGGCTCCGTTCTCCAGGGTATTTGGGTATCGTTTTAACGGCGATTTGGACAATCGCAATTCAGAAAGAGAAACGCGGCGTTAAAGCGCCGTGCTGCGTCAGATTATCACAACCCCAGCTTGAAAAACAACATTGCGCCATCCGCTCCCAGGGCCTCTTCATTTTCTGGGTCGGCTCGCATGGTTCCCGTTTCTGGGTTGGCTCGCATGGGCCCTGCATCCGCTCCGATAACCTTGTTCCACCTTGGCATGAGTCATGGATTCGCGGGCGATTTTACGCGGTCTCGGCGTTTTCCACCTTGTCTCTTTGGGGCAATACGTCCTGCAGCTCGCTCCTTCGCTTCCATTCGGGCACCGGTGTTTGCCGGCCTAGACTGGGCACGTACTGGGACGGCTCGACCAATTGGTACTTGTGGACATAGCGAGGACAGTTCTTATAGACCTCTCCAACTTCGATCCTGATTATGAATTGCGCCTCCGGGTACTCGGACAGCAGGGGGTCTTCTTCCTCGATAGCAGCGACACCTTGCAGGCGGAGCCGTTGCTGACCTTCAAAGTCGACGAATAACATTCCCACGTTAGGATTTTTCAGCAGATTGCCCATGGACTGGTATTTGCCGTTGCCATCGTAGTTGGGGAACGCCAACAGACGGTCGTTCACTACCTTGACGAAGCCGGGGTCGCCGCCCTTATACGAGCACGTAGGCAGGCCGCGGTGGTCACAGGTAGCCAAGAAAAACATGTTGGCCTGTTCAATAAAGGCCCTCTCCTCCGTTCCAATCCGGTCCACCGCTCTTCCGGCCAAACGATCGGCCAAGCCACGGGTCTCAAATCGGTCTTGAAGCGTACGGTTGCCTTCGTGATATTCGTGGACCTTCACGCTGATTCCCTCCTTGAACGGTATATTTCAACCGCGGCGCAGTCTATAACCGACTTCTTGATGGGCGGATGGGGCTTCTTCAAGACCACGTGCACGGCGCGGACCGGAAATTCGGCCAGCACCTTGTCCGCGAGGGCCTGAGCGGTAGCTTCCAACAGGTTCTTGGACTCACCCCCAACGACGGCGCGCACGGCACGGTATAGATGAGTGTAGCTTACCGTATCCTCCAAGCGGTCCGAGGCCCCCGGCTTGCTCAAGTCCAACTCCACCGCCAAGTCCACCAGATAAGGCTGTCCCAAAGTCCGCTCTTCCGGGTTGGCCCCGTGATAACCGTAGACTCTTATGCCTTCTAGAACAATCCGGTCCGGGGGAACGGGGTGTTCGACCATCAGCGCTCAGCTCTCATTGACCGGCTTAACGCTGCGCGTCAATGGCCTCGGCCAGGGACAGCAAATTTTGGGCCCGCTTCCATACCGGCACGTCAATCATGCGCCCGTCCAGGTCAGCGGAGCCTCTGCCCCCGGCTTCAGCCTTGTCCCAAGCCTCCATCACCCGGCGGGCGTACTCCACTTCCTCCGGGGATGGACTGAAGACTTGGTTGATTATGTCAAGTTGGGACGGGTGTATAGCGAATTTCCCGCTATAGCCCATCTGCCGGGCAGCTTGGGCGTCTTGCGTTAGCCCCTCGGTGTTCCTGAATGCTACGAACGGAGAGTCCAAGGAAGCAACTCCGGCAGCGCGGGCGGCCACCGGCACGCTAGACCTAGGGAAATACACCTCGGCGCCCATGTCGGTGCGCTCAACGCCCATATCGTTGGTGTAGTCCTCGGCCCCGAACGCCAGGGCGGTGACACGGCCGGATGCGGCCCCGATTTGCTGGGCCGCCATGACGGCCCGGGCGTTCTCAATCCAGGGTATCAGCTTTATCTGCTGGGGGTTTAGGCCGGCCGCGGCCTCAGCGGCAGTAATGATGCGGTCCACCTCCCGGATATCCCAAACCGACTCGGGTTTGCCCAAGCTGACGCCATAAAGGTCCGGACCAACCACCGCATCCACTTCGTCGCGGGTTAAGCCGGTGTCCAGAGAATTGACCCGCACCATTATTTTACGGCCAACTCGGGAGCCGCTGCGGTTCAGCCGGGGAACCCACTCGCGGGCTACTTCCCGGGCCGCGGCCTTTTCCGCCGGCGGCACTGAGTCCTCCAAGTCCACCATGACTACGTCGGCCTTAAAGTCCAGCGCCCTCTCCAGCATGCTCAACCGGTTGCCGGGCACGAATATCAGGCTGCGAAAAAGGTCCATAACGCGGGCTCCGCCTATAAGAGATAAGGGGGGTGCATTTCGTCATCCGGAACTTTTTCGATGTCGTGGGTTACCGGATCGACTTTGAATCTCAGGTTTTGCAATAACTCGTAACCAAACAAGGGTGATACAGAGGGGACTACGATCCCTCCGAACCTTTGTCCCCTGAGTTCGCCAACGGCTAAGTAGGTCTCGACGTCAACTAGGCCGGTAGCACTCATCAACCTCACAGTTCCTCCGGTAGGTTGCAGCCCCAGTCCTTCGATCTCCTCCGGGGGCAGGGACATGTACGTTGAGCCGGTGTCTACTAGAAAGGTATACTCCCGCTCCTCATATTCCCCGAAAACCTTCGCCTGTACTTGCGTTATTCCCATGGTGATACTCCACGTCCTCCGTAGCGGCGGCCTACTTCGAGCGGCCGCTAGCTCTGACACCCCCTAAGGCATCCACCCTTAATAGTAGATCGTGATCCATGATTCACGCCAAGCACCATTTCCTGTCCCGATACTCTATCAGTCCTTGTGATTTGAGGTGCTGCTGCGCATTTCTCGCCAGGTGCTTCCAGCGTTTACCAAAACTTACATTATTAATCATCCTGTCGATTGAGTCATCGCAGAGGTCGGGATGCAGGTAGGCTATCATAGGATGCATTTGTTGGGTCGACAGCGGACCTCGCTTAAGGATATGCAAGATAGTGCGAGCAAAGATAGAGTTTGTGGATTCACCAGGTTTAGCGCGAAGGTTGCGCAACGCGTCTTGCGCCCGATCTAACTCGATTCTAAATTCCCTGTTGCCGCTGGATCTCGAAGATTGCCCCGCCAACATGTACTTCAACTGTAGTGACCGGGTTATCTCTGTAAGCTCGTCCAGTTCGGCTAAGGACACTAATGTGCCTAGAGAACCATAGTCTCTGAGGTCAGCAGCAATTTGCGAAACTACCTTCGGCTCCGTTATTTTTACCCCCTATTCGTAGTTCCGGTATAGTGAAGCTTCAGTCAGATTTCCGGAAGTAATGATAGCTAGTGTATCTTCCGCAACATACGCCTTCGCATGAAGACTTGGCAGGTGCCGCACTGTTACGGTGGGAATCACTCTTCCGAATGCGGCTATAGCTTCAATATCCACTGAGCCATGCAACAGGCTGTCCGGCTCCAAATTGGTAATCACTTCGATATCCGGTGTACGGCCTGAATTGAACTCCGACGCCAACTGATTGAGCGGACCAGCGCTTATATATGGCGCGGCCACGATCGCCCTTGAGCGAATGTGTCGCGCAAAGTCAGAAAATGCTTCTACCCATGGCGACCGAATCAAGCCTATTGGAGTGTCCCACCTCAAGATTCAATCCCTTTCAATTTCCTCGTCATATAGGAGGCGTTCGTCACCATCCGTGAATTGGACGCAGAGACTACCATCGTTGTTGACCCATAAAATCGTTCCGGATCCGCCCAAGTGCTCTTGAACAGGTTTGCCAGAATGCCCGATCCTGCACCATACTTCAAATAGGTCCCCCTCGGTCGGCGGGGTAGGCTCGTACCCGGCGCATTGAACCATCTTTACTCGACTACCGGCAGTTCCCCCATTGGCTGAAAACATAACATCCCGTCTACTACACGAGTGGAACAGTTATGAAATTACTCCTCCAACTACGAATCACGTGGCTAACGGCCAGCCTCAACCCGATGCCCCACGCGACACTTTCTACTCCATATCGCCCCAGGTGTAGCCCCACTTGGCGTCCACCTTCAGGGAAACGTCGAGTTCATGGGCGGCGGGCATCTCGTCGAAGACCAACTTCTTCAAGGCGTCGAGCTCATGCTGAGGGGCCTCAAAGACCAGTTCATCGTGAACCTGCAACAGCATTTTGCTCTGCAAATTCTCCCGGTCCAGGCGGTCCTGCACTCGTATCATGGCCAGCTTCATAATGTCCGCCGCGGTGCCTTGGATTGGCATGTTTATCGCCATCCTTTCGGCGGCCGATCTTACATTGTGGTTCGACGCATTGATGTCCGGCATGTAGCGGCGGCGACCCATCACCGTTTCCACGTACTGGGTTTCCCGGGTCTTTTCCTTCACGCCCTCCAGGTACTCACTGATGGCCGGGTACTTGGCGAAGTAGGTCTCTATAAAGTGAGCGCCTTCATCCCGGCCGAATTCCGTCTGTTGGGCGATACCGTGGGCGGAAAGTCCGTAGATGACGCCAAAGTTCAGAATCTTTGCGATGCGGCGCATGTCCGAGGTCACCTCGTTCAAGGACACGTCGAACATCATAGACGCGGTGGCCGAATGGATGTCCTCTCCGCGGCGAAAGGCGTCCAACAGTCCCTCGTCCTGAGACAGGTGGGCCAGCACACGGAGTTCGACCTGGGAGTAGTCGACGGAGAAAAGAAGCCAGTCGGGCGCCTTCTCCGCTACGAAGGCCTTCCTAACCTGACGCCCCAATTCAGTGCGGATGGGAATGTTCTGCAGGTTCGGGTCGCTGCTGGAGATGCGGCCGGTGGCCGACCCGGTTTGGTTATAGCTGGTGTGTATCCGCCCGGTGGCCGGGTTTACAATCTCCGGCAACGCATCGACGTAAGTGGACTTGAGCTTGGCCATTTGCCGGTATTCCAGGATATGCTCCACCACCGGATGGGAGTCCTTGAGCATGTCCAGCGAGTTGGCGTCAGTGGAATAGCCAGTCTTGGTGCGCTTGGAGTGGGGCAGCCCCAACTCTTTGAAGAGTAGGTCGCTTAGCTGCTGAGGAGAGTTGATGTTGACGGTGTGGCCGATGGACTGGTAAAGCTCTTGCTCCACTTGATGCAACTGCTCGTTCAGGTCCCTGGACATCTCATGCAGGATTCCGGCATCAAGCTTTATACCGTTGCGCTGCATGGTCACCAATACCGGCACTAGGGGCATCTCCACCTGGGCCATCAAGGGAGCTAATCCCTGTTGGGTCACCGGACCCTCTAAGGCCGTGCGAAGCCTCCCGGTCATATCCGCGTCGGCGGAAGCATAGTCGCCCGCCTGCTCTATAGGCACCTGGTCGAAAGTTATTTGCTTGCGGCCGGAGCCGATGAGCTCACTGATGGGAGTCATCTCCCGGCCCAGAACGTCCAGGCTCAAATTTTTCAGGCCCACCGCGTGCCGGCCCAGAAGGTGAGCGGCGATCATGGTGTCGAAATCCACATTGCGGCAAATGATGCCGTAGTTGGCCAGAATAGTGAGGTCGTAGTTGGCGTTGTGGGCGCACTTGGCCAACTCCTCGGATTCAAACAGAGGCCGCACCCGGGCTAGCACTTCTTCTATGGCAAGCTGGGCGCCCTCTTTATGACCAACCGGAATGTACCAGGCTTGCCCGGGCGCGGCGCCGAAACTTAACCCCACGAGGTCCGCCCGCATTGGGTCCAGACCGGTAGTTTCGGTATCGAAGGCGAAGCTTCCCGCTCCCTTGATGGTCTCTAGCATGGCCTCCAATTGGCTGATGGTTATTACGACCTGATAATTGGTGTCCGAAGGCGGCGTCGAGACCTCCTCCCGGCTGGCCTGCTGCGAGTTCGAATCAGGTAGCCTCCCGGCGGGCAGGCGTTGTATTACGCTGAAGAACTCCAGTTCCGTGAGCAGGTCCACCACCGTCTGCCGGTCATATCCGCCAAAAAGACAACTATTAAGGTCCAACTCCACGGGTACGTGCCGGTCTATGGTGGTCAATACCCGGTTCTCAAAAGCGCGCTCCCGGTTTTCCCCCAAAGCCTGCTTCACGCTGGGCGGCTTAACCTCATCCAGGTGTTGATAGATTCCTTCCAAATCGTGAAATTCAGTCAGTAGTCCCACGGCCCGTTTCTCCCCGACGCGGGGCACTCCGGGGATGTTGTCAGAGGTGTCACCCAGGAGGGCCTTAAAGTCGGGCTGCTGGGCTGCAGTAAGCCCGGAATAGCGGACCCCCAACTCTGCCTCGTCGTACACTTTCCGGTCCTGGATGCTGTAAGACAGGTCAACCCTTACCCCAGGGGTGATGAGCTGGAAGGTGTCCCTGTCGCCGGTCAGGATTACAGTGTTGACGCTCCGGTGTTCCGCCTGCCGGCAAATCGTGCCTATTAGGTCGTCGGCTTCATATCCATCCAATTCGAATACGGGGACCCCGAACGCCTGCATTAACTGCTTGACCCGCCCAAACTGAGGTCTCAACTCCTCAGGCGTGGGCTCCCGCTGGGCCTTGTACTGCTCGAATCGCTGGTGGCGAAAAGTTGGCGCAGGTGTGTCGAACGCGATGGCGCAATAAGTGGGATTCCATTCCTGAAGAGCCCGCAAGAACACGTTGGCAAAGCCGTAGACCCCCGTGGTGTCCTCACCCGTAGCGGTGGACAAGTGGCCGCGAACCGAGATAGCGTGAAATGAGCGGTGCACCATAGCGTGCCCATCCATCAGAATGAGCAACGGCGGTTCCTGGCGGGCGGGACCTTTCGGTTGGCTGAACAGATCGAGCGTCTGCTGCCGGTCATCCGTTGCCATGGTGGCACCTCAGCGGTTAAGGGGTCATGCCGGGCGGGGACATCCCCCCGGGAAGGTGGCTGCATTATACACCGGGTCACAGCGGCCAGTCAGCTTCCACGTATGTCCGAAGGCCTTGCACCCCGGCCGTTTGCTGAGGCTGAATCCTTGGCTAATTCCAAATATACCCGCAGTCATCCGTCACCCGCATTGGCAGGGACGCCGTGCTAAAATGGCTAACGGAGCACTGGAAGAGGACTCAAGCGGGCGCCGGGTCGGTTCCCGCTTCTAACTTGAGGCCGCGAGCATGCCAATTTACGAATACCGGTGTAACACCTGCGGTAAGGTGTCCTCCTTTTTTACCCGCTCGATAGGTTCTCCACTGGAGCCGGTGTGCACCCACTGCCAAAGCGTTGATATGACGCACCGCATGTCCTCCTTCGCCACCAGCAAAACCGTCCAATCGGTTCAGGAAGAGCATCCGTTAACTCCTGGCCGAACTCCCGCGGACTACTACAGTGACCCACGCAACATCGGGCGTAACGTCGAGGAAAAGTTTTCCCGCTACGGGGTGGAGATGCCACAGTCAGTGCGGGATTCCATCGACGCCGCCAGGCAGGGCGACATGCCGCAAGCGCTAGACCCATGATGGACCCGGGCTCCGCATACGATACTTGCCGCGCCTCGCTTGTGCGTTGCTTGGCCACAGTGGCTGCGCATTGCCCGGAATTGCCGGCAAATGACCCACCTTTGCACCGGCTGCGTAATCTAGTGCAGGTGTTGGCTGCCGCGCCTGAAGCCCCAGCTGGACTACCAGCTGAGGGCCTTAGCCTAACCCAGGCGGTGGCAATGTTGGCAGCCACCCAAAACTTGCTAGAGACGCTGGGTGAGGCCGGAGCCGCGGGCAGGGTTAACGGGGAGATGCACCAGGAATTGCGGGGCACCGTGGCGGCGGCGTCAGACCGCCTGTCGAAGGCCTTGCGGCAAAAGCGGGCTGGGCGGGTCCGAGGGCTGTACGTCATCATCGACCCTCAGGTCACCGGCGGCAGGGATCCCGTGGAGATCGCGACGGCTGCGGTCCGTGGAGGGGCCCGGATGTTGCAGTTAAGGGACAAACTTCGGGACAAGGGAGACACTTTGCCGTTGGCCACCCAACTGCAGGAGCTTTGCCAGGCCAGCGACGTGGACCTCATCATCAATGACCACGCCGACCTGGCGGCCATAATAGGCTGCGCCGGACTGCACCTGGGTCAAACCGATTTGCCGGTGGCGCAGGCTCGTGGGGTATTGTCTCCGCAGCAAGTTGTGGGCCGGTCTAACCACGAGATAGACGAGCTGGTCCAGTCGGAGGAAATGGGGGCAGACCACTTGGCTTTCGGAGCCATATACCCAACCAGCACCAAGGGCGTGGGCCGGCCTCCCCAAGGGGTGGCGCGGCTGCGCCAGGCCCGGGAAGCGACCCAAGCGCCTCTGGTGGCCATCGGAGGCATCAACGCCGAAAACGCAGCTCACGTAGTTGAAGCAGGCGCTGACGCCATCTGCGTTGCCGCAGCGGTGGGCCAGGCGGCGGAGCCGGAACGGGCCGCCGCCCGGTTGGTGAAGGCAATTCAAGACGCTGGAGGCCGCATTTAATGCCCTCGAAGTATAACGACGCCCTGGCGGCCATCGCCAGTGAAGCCATCGAGCAGCTCACCTTACGCAACAAAGCGAGAGAGCACGCCCTCTCCGTATCCAGGGAGGTTATACGCTTTTCGGCCAACGCCATTCGAGCGGTGCATCGAGGTCAATTTGAGCAGGCCGAAGATATGGCCGGGCAAGCCCGGACCCGGCTGAAAGAAACGGAGTCGATTCGGCAGCAAAATCCTGAGATATATTTCGCCGGTTTTTTGGCCGACGCCCGCAAAGAGTTCAGCGAAGCCAACGTGACCCTCGCCGTGATTTCCGGAGGAACAATTCCTTTGCCGCAAGAGCTGGGCGTGGACCCGGCCGCCTACCTGAACGGCATGGCAGAGGTCATAGGTGAAATCCGGCGTTACTTGTTGGACGAATTGCGGCGAAACTCGTTCGACCGTTGCCAGGAATTAATGGAGGTCATGGACGAGATCTACAGCATCTTGGTGACGGTGGACTTCCCGGAGGGAGTCACCGGAGGCCTGCGCCACAGCACCGATCAAATGCGCGGCGTGCTTGAGCGCACCCGTGGCGACTTGACCATGGCGCTACGTCAGCACAGCCTGGAACAACGCCTCTCCCAGTGGGACAAGGAGCACGCCAGGGGAGATTGAGGCGGGCCAGTGGTCTTCTATCACCGGTCTTGTGTCATCTCGCCATAGCGAGGCGCCGGTGCTTAACGTATAGTTGGGGTGGAAAATCTCACCTCACCCGGCGTCGGCGCTTTTCACCGATGCAACCGTAGCCCACCCAAGCTTGGTCCCCCACTTCGGTCCGTTTAAGACAGACCACCATTCGCCTGGAGTGGGCCGGAGAGCTGGCGAGGCCGGGAAAAAGGAGCACCCCTAGTGCTGGCTACGGCCCAGAGCTGTGCGGTAATCGGCCTGGACGGTCTCATCGTCCAGGTGGAGGTGGACATATCGCCGGGCCTGCCGGCTTTCAACATTGTGGGCTTGCCGGACGCGGCAGTCCAAGAAGCTCGAGAGCGGGTACGGGCGGCTCTCCGAAACAGCGGCTGCGAGTTCCCCCTACGGCGGATCACGGTGAACCTGGCCCCCGCGAACCTAAAAAAGGCGGGGCCGGCCTATGATCTGCCCATCGCCGTTGGCATAATGCTGAGCTCCGGCCAACTGTCTTCAAACCTCGATGGGGCCGTTTTCC
Organism: Dehalococcoidia bacterium; assembly: GCA_965224325.1. Lineage (GTDB taxonomy): Bacteria > Chloroflexota > Dehalococcoidia > Lucifugimonadales > UBA3495 > CBDCMJ01. The sequence goes on along the minus strand of CBDCYT010000020.1, from coordinate 356,405 downwards.
TAGGCGAGCTTTCCCTAGACGGGAGCCTGCGGCACACCACCGGAATTTTAGCGATGGTCTCGGTGGCCCGCCAACAGAATTGCTCCTCGGTGTACGTCCCGACTCAAGACGCCGCTGAAGCAGCCCTGGTGGACGGCATCGAGGTTTTTCCCACCCCCAATCTCTCTGCTCTCATCAGCCACTTGCGCGGCGAATCCCCCATTGCTCCCGCGTCCAGCAACGACCCCATCGCCGACACCCCAGAGTCAATCCCCGACGCTATGAACTTGTCCCACGTTAAGGGCCAAGAGCACGCGAAAAGAGCTCTGGAAGTCGCCGCGGCCGGTTTTCACAACCTGTTGTTCAACGGTCCGCCAGGCAGCGGCAAGACCCTATTGGCCCGTTGTCTGCCTACAATTCTCCCAAAGATGTCCCCGGAAGAGGCTTTTGAGGTAACGAAGATTTATAGCGTCAACGGCTCTCTTTCCTCAAACGGGCCATTGATTGTGCGGCGGCCCTTTCGCTCGCCCCATTACACCATCTCCAACGCCGGGCTAGTGGGCGGGGGCCGAGCGATCAGGCCGGGGGAAATTACGCTGAGCCATCGAGGGGTCCTGTTTTTGGACGAGCTTCCCGAGTTCAGCCACACCGCCTTGGAGTCGCTCAGGCAACCCCTGGAAGACAAAGTGGTCACCATCAGCAGAGTCAGCGGCAGCGTCACCTATCCCGCCAGCTTTATGCTGGTGGCGGCAATGAACCCGTGCCCCTGCGGATTCCACACCCACCCCCGCACGGAATGCACCTGCTCTCCATCGGTCGTAGCCCGCTACCAAAGACGGGTGAGCGGGCCCCTTCTGGACAGGATAGACGTCTTCGTCGAGGTGCCTCCGGTTGACTACGACAAATTGATGGACGAGACCCCCGCCGAGGACTCGAACCATCTGCGTCAAAGGGTGGAGCAGGCCCGAGAGATGCAGCAAAAACGTTTTCAGGATAACCACATCCTCTGCAATTCAGAGATGGGGCCCGCCGAGGTCTGGAAATTTTGTCAATTGGACGACGCTGCCAAGGCCCTACTTCAGGTGGCTGCGCAACGGCTGAATCTGTCGGCCCGGGCGTTTCACAGGATCCTCAAGGTATCCCGGACCATCGCGGATTTGGATGACGCCGGCGAAATCGCCGTGGCCCATCTTGCGGAAGCTCTCCAATACCGGTCACGGGAGTCGAGTTAGCAAGTCGGGCCCGGCCCATCCTAAGCGTCCCGAGCGAACTGGCGACGCTCCCGGCTCAGGCCAGGCCCATCTCTCTTGGGCAGCCGGCAGTATCGGCCGCAGTTTTGAATCGGATAAATACCCGGTCGGCGCCGCCAAAAAACCTGTGTAATTCCCAGGCACAGCTGCTATGTGAAACCGGCCTGTGAAACTGGCGTGTGAAGCTGGCAGCGGTGTCCAGTCTAGATGGGTGGGCACTACGCCTGCAGACGCAAGTCCCGCTTTCGTAGCGTCTTGGGCTGGCCTGTGCCGTTTGCGCGGCAAGGCAACGATTGTGGTCGGGCTCGGTGAGCCGACCCCCCCGTGAGACGGCCTAGTAAATAGTGAACTTGCGTATTGCCTTGTCAGAGCCGATTCATAGAAGCTATCATAGAGTCTATGGAATCAAGACCGGTTAAATATCCTCTGGGTTCCCTATCCCGCATCGAAGCTAAGACCTTTGGTGAACCGGGACAGAGAACTTTCCAGCTCGCCGTCGAGGCGGGACAAATTCAGGGACTCGTCTGGCTGGAAAAAGAACAGCTCTTTCAACTTGGGATTTATCTCCGGGACGCGGTCCAGTCCCTGTCCGAAGCCGACAAAGAGCGGCCATCCCAACCCAGGGACCCCGATGGGTCCGGGGTAGGAGAGCCCATTGATTTCAAGGCCGGACAGTTCATGCTGAGTCACGATACCCCCACCAACTCGTTCTATCTGCTGGCCTACGAGATCGAGGAAGCGGAAAACACCGAACCCAAGGAAGAGGGGGCGTCTGTCAGTTTCTGGATTACCACGGACCAAGCCGCAGTCTTGTCGGAAGAGGCGCTTAAAATTTGCGGGGCTGGCCGCCCCCGGTGCTTCCTGTGCGGACTTCCGATCAACCCCGGAGGGCACGTCTGCCCAAGGGCCAACGGGCACACCGTATATGAATCGGGCTAAACTCCGGTCCGAATTATACGGACCAATGTAAACAGGACATGTCGTTGAGCGCGGATCCATCGACCTCTGATCTCGTTCTCCACGGTGAAATTGTCTCTTGTGAGTTGACCCGGATGGGGTCCAACTACACTTTCCTGGTGCAGGTCCAGTCGGGCGAGCAGACCGGACTAGCTATCTACAAACCCCGAGACGGTGAAGCCCCTCTTTGGGATTTCCCCTCAGGCACCCTGTACAAGCGGGAATATGCCGCTTACCTTCTGAGCCAAATACTGGGCTGGGACTTCATTCCTTTTACGGTAATACGCGAAGGCCCCTATGGAATCGGCACGGTCCAGCTATTCGTGGAGCATGATCCCAGAAACAATTACTACTCCCTCACCGAGGACAGCAGCGCTCAACTCAAGACCATCGCCTGCTTCGACTTGATAGCCAATAGCACTGACCGCAAGCCCGGCCACCTGTTGCTTGACTCCAACGGGAAATTGTGGAGCATCGACCACGGCCTCACCTTCCACGCCAACACCAAGATTCGCACTGTAATCTGGGACTTCGGCGGCCAACAGATACCCAAGGCGCTGCTCAAGAGGCTGGAGACCCTGCGCCAACAGCTACTCGCCCCCAGCAGCCAGGTGAATGACCTCTTGGAGCTATTACAGAAAGATGAAGCAGCAGCCCTGCAGGAACGGGTTGATTGGGTCCTCTCGGAGAGAATTTATCCAGGCTTGCCCGCGCGCAGCCGCCGGAGGCGCTGACTTCTGCTGAGTTCTTCTGAATACCGGGGACGCCGGAATGAGCCGGGGAGGCTTCAGTCTGACGGCCGCTCTAGCAACTGCTGGCGGGCCTGGGCAGCGGCCTGCTGGTATACCTCTTGAAACGGCATCCCTCTTTCCAAGGCTATGCGGCGGCAGTCCTCGAACTCTGGAGCCGCTCCGACAGCCACACCACCCAAATACTTGACTTTGACGTTGACCATTCCCATCCCGGTATCCATGGGCACGTTCCGCCGCTCCGCTACGTAGCGCTGCACAACCCGAGTACGGACGCCTAGAGTAGGTGTTTCTCGCAGGATCAGCTCCACGGCAGCGTTTTCAAGGGCTTGGGGCACCAACGCAGAAAGAATGACCCCGGGCCGGTTTTTTTTCATTTGCACCGGGGAATACCATACGTCCAGCGCTCCCAGGTCAAATAACCGCTCTTGAGCGTGTCCCAGCACCAGGCCCGGCACATCGTCCAGGTTGGTTTCCAACAGGACAACGCCCTCTTGCCGAGGGGCAACGGCCTCTTCGGCCACGACGCCGAGCCAGATTCGGGTCACGTTGGGAAAGCTCTCCGGGTCCTTGCTTCCTAGACCGACGCCAATTCCGATGACCGACATTTCAGGCCGTTCAAAGGCGCTTAGCGCCGTGATGATGGCGGCGCCTGTCGGGGTCGTCAGCTCGCCCGCGCCTTGGTGCATGGGCCGGTCGGCGGCCACCGGCGCCCCGGCCGAGGCCACCAGCTCCAAGACGGCGGGGGCCGGATTGGAGTAGCCTCCGGTCCAGCGAGGAGGCTCCGGCGCTCCCAGAACCAGGGGCGCCGCATACACCTTCTCCACTCCCAAGTAGTCCAAGCCGATGGCCACCCCAACCACGTCAACCAAGGTGTCGACACTGGCCAATTCCTCCAATTCGAGGGCGTCTTCTGATTGACCGTGAACCCGGCCTTCAGCACGCCAAAGAGCTTCCAACACCTTGGTGGACGATATCTTTACCTCATCGGGTAGCCCGCTTCCGCTGACGACGTCCACAAACGACCGAGGAGAATAGCGGACCGGATTGGAGACCGACACATTTAGTTTGACGCCTCTTACTTCCTGCCGGGCTTCGGGGCCGGCCGTCAACTCATAGCCGGAAATTCCCAGTTCCGCCAACCCCCGTTTCACTACGTCCAGGGGCACTCCCAGGTCCAGCAGGGCGGCCAAAATCATATCTCCGCTGGCGCCCCCTATAGATTGTATGTAGGCTATACGCACAGAACTAATCCCTTTGCTGTATACGTCTCAAGGCTGATAAGATACCCGCGAAGGTTTCCCGATATTGTACTATCGCCTGGAAGAGCGGAGGAAGTGGCCGTGACGATCCGGCAAATCAACGCCGTCACTTTAGCGGTGCGGGACATGGGGAGGGCTGTGGAATTCTACAGGGACAGATTGAATCTGCCGATGCTTTACGGAGGCGAATCGGCTTCCTTTACCAGCTTCCGGATAGGCGAAGGTCACTTGAACTTGACCTTGGCGCCCGAAGGGGGTTGGAACTGGTGGGGACGGCTAATTTTCTACGTGGACGACGTGGACGCCCTGTACCGCCGGGTGGTGGAGGCAGGGTTAACAACCTCCACTGCGCCCCAGAACGCGTCGTGGGGGGAACGCTACTTCCACATAGCAGACCCGGACTCCCACGAGCTTAGCTTTGCCATGCCGCTGGAACGGAGCGGTTAAGAATCCGGGCCCCTTCTCCGCAGGGCCCAAAACGAAACCCTACACGTTAACCAAGAAATTGATGACGTCGCCGTCCTGTACTCCGTAGGCCTTGCCTTCAGTCCGCAACACCCCCTCCCTTCGGCCTTGGGCCAAGCCGCCGCACCTGACCAGATCATGGAAGGGGATCACCTCGGCCCGTATAAACCCCCTCTTGAAATCGGTGTGGATAGTCCCGGCAGCCAGTGGGGCTGGCATACCGGAAGGCACGCTCCACGCCCGCACTTCGTCATCCCCCACGGTGAGGAACGACACCAACGCCAGAATATCGTAGCTAGTATTTATTACCTTATCCACTGCCGACTCGCCGAGGCCAAGCGCGCTGCGAAACTCGTCCGCTTCTTGTTCAGGCATGTGGGCCAGGTCAGCTTCCAACTTCCCGCACAGACTTACGTGGCCCATGTCCGCGATCTCCTCTTGTTTGAGAACAAGCCGGTCCGGCGTAACCTCCGGCCCAGCTTCGTCGGTGTTAAACACCACAATCACCGGTTTAGTGGTGAGGAGCTGATAATTAGCCAAGAAGGCCAACTCTTGGATGGACAGCTGTTGCCGGCGTAACGGTGTACCTGCCTCCAAGCCTTGCTTTGCTTTGGCGACGGCGTCCAACTGAGAAACCATGCCCGACCGCTCGGATACCTTGGACTTTTTGATTCCATCTTCGAGCCGCTCGACCGCGCGTTCCACAATCACCAAATCGGCCAACGCTATCTCGTCCAGCATATTTGCGAGATCACGGCTGGCATCCACCGCTTCCATGGGGTGGGGCACGGCAGGGTCGGTGAACGTCCTGATCACCAACAAGAAGGCGTCGGCCGTTTGCAGCACATTCAAGTACTTCCCCCCGATACCCCGAGACTTGCCCAGGGATTCGAGGCTGGGAAGGTCCCAGTACTTGATTTCGGCGTGGACGACCTTCTTCGGTCGGTACATCTTCGCCAGCACCTCCAATCGAGAGTCGGCTACCTTCACCACTCCTACGTGCATCTCACTAGCTGCCGTGGCGTCTACGCGCCCTTGGGTGAGAGCGTCGAAGACTGTGGTTTTGCCGCATTGGGGCAAGCCTATGATGGCTACTTCCATGGTTGGTCAATGCCTCTTGTCCATAACGCGCCCCCGTAATGGCGCGGGAGACCGGAATTTTTGTCTTAATCGATCATGCCTGATCGATCATCATATAGGGAAAACGGCTGAGCATGGGGCTGGCAGGTTTTCCAGAAGCAGCGAAGCCGCCTAACCGGCAGGGAGAGACTTCAATACGTCTCGAACAATCGCCCCCACTCGGTGTCCATAGCTTCTCGGATGCGGCGGCGGCCCTTGGTCTTAAGCCAGTAGCCGTTGTGGTAGAGATTAGACGCCAGATAGGACAAACCGACAAGGGGAGAGCGCAGCAACAGCTTCTCGATGGGCTTTAGGGGCCCCCAATAGATTAGCTTCTGTCCGCGGCTGGCAAAAGTGTTCTCCACCCCGGTGAAGCGCCAGTTCACCTGCGTTATGTCCTCCCCCACCACCTGAATTTGCGACACGTCGCCACATCCCAGACCTTGTTGATGGGCTAGGCGTATGAATTTGATGTCCATCGGGTCGAATCCCATCATTTTGGCGGCTACCGCGTCGATAGCCACCTGATCGGCGCTGGCCAAAATGCGGTCCTTGACGTGCCAGCGCATAGCCCTAGGGCCCGGGCCGTCTCCCGCAAAGGTGCCGTCCATTACGGCGAATACGCCCCGATGAATCTCCTGCTGGATAGCCAATAAATCCACCAGCGTTTCGTGGATCACTGAGTGGGTCCAGTGACGTTTACGGTGTAGCAGCCCGCCGAAGGCGTTTTTCATCGCCCCGGTCATTGTGGTGAAGACATGGGTCTTCATGGTGGGCAGATGCACTATGTTGGTCCCGGCAAATGACTCCGGAATTTGGATGCCCTCGGGGAAAATGTCGTCAAGCACCAACATCTTGGTCTTGGGTTTGTACTCCACCCACCGGTTCGGCGGGGTGTCTAGATGGACCGTGGGCAGGTTGCACCTGTCCTGCACGGCCTTGTGCTTGTTATTAACCTCTCCTTCATAGGAGTCCACCACCACGGTCCCATTGTGGGCGCCGGTGAGATTCGGGTATCCCAGATTTCTCATGGCATTGATTACTCCCTCTAATTGCCATGGAGTGGTGGAGCACCCTGGATACCAGTGTTGCCAGGATATGTTGATTTTCAAAAGCGTGTTCGCGAGAGGGTCCAAATGCCGGCTGACTCCAGCCAGGTCCATGGCCTCTTGAACGTCGTCTAAAACTGTTTCCGGCCGCGTGGCCACCACCGCCACCACCGCTTGGCCTGGTGCACGGCGGGGCGCGGCGGCCTCCAACCCCGAGTCATGCACGGCCTGCTGCACCGGTCCGGATAGGCTGGGTTTATCGGGCGCCTGCACGAAAGCAACTCCAGGGCCGGTCGCTGTGGGTCAACGCCCGGCGGCTTTTCTTAGTAGTACGATTCCAACATAGGGCCTCGGCGGCAGGCCAGCCAATCATTGGCGTAACTAGCGGAACGTCCCTCGTGATCAACTGTTGCGGCGCCTCGGGTTTCCTCAGTGGTTCAACACTAACACCAGCACGGCAACGGCCACCCAGCCAACTATGGAGATAATGAGCGGCACATCCCGCACGATCAACTGTTCCGGCGCCTCGGCTTCGTTGCTGGTGTTCAGTAGATACAAGTACCGGAACAGGCCCAAGGTCACGAGAGGGATGGTCAACAGCATGGTGTTGTTCTGTGGCAAGTTGTCGGCTTCCACCGTGTATAAAGTATAACTCAACCAGGCGGCAGTGGCCGACATGGTCAACAATTGGGTCATGAACGGGCCGGAGTACTTGCCCAGCACCGAACGTTGCTCCGGCCCTTCCTCGCCAGCGAGGCGGACCTCGGCGTAACGCCGGCCAAGAACGATGAACAATGCGCCGGCCGCCGTGGTGGCATAAAGCCATGGAGACGGCGTGACGTCTATGGCCACGGCGCCGGCGACCGCCCGAATAACGTAGCCGCTGGCCACGGCCATCACGTCCACCAGGACCAACCGTTTGAGGGCCATGGAATAGGAAACGTTGATGCCCAGGTAAAGCAGGCAAATGCCCCCCAGCACCGGGGTTACCAGGAACCCGCCAGCCAGTCCCGACGCGGTAAGGGCGACCATGACCGCAACCGCCGTGGGCACTCCGACGTTGCCGGACGCGATGGGGCGGAGCCTCTTCCGCGGGTGTTGCTGGTCCGCTTTCCGGTCGCACAGGTCGTTGAGCAGGTACACGGCGGCGGATAGGGCGCAAAAAACCGCGAAGACGATAAGAAGTTTAATGATTAGCTTGGGAACTGGGTCCAGGTCGTCCAGAGACCACGCCTGCCGTATAGCAAACAGGAAAGGAAGAAAAACCAGGAAGTTCTTAATCCACTGTTGCGGCCTCAACGACCTTAGAAATTTTGTGGGATGGGCGATCACCGTGTCCTTATTAGTTGTGAAATTCCACATTATCTGAGGCTGTCTCAGAAGTCTCAACTCACGATTTTGGGCGTACGCAACCTGACGGGTGACTTATTATTAACCGCCTAAACCAGTTATTGACCGCCTAAACCGGTATTGCATGCGGCTCAATAACCCGTCATTCCCGCCTTCCGCCATTCCCGCGCTTCCGTCATTCCCGCGAAAGCGGGAATCCAGAACGGTAGGATGCTGGAGGACTCACCTTTATGAGACAAGCTCATTATCTCCTAAGTTCGCCTCTCGTTAGTCCCAGGCTCCACGTGAATTACCCACGCAGTTACGCAGGCATTCGCGCAGGTTCCTCGGCTATCGGAGTTCCGCCCATAGGGTCCATCCTTAAAGAGGCGACCACAATGGCGCTGCGACACGCCGCGAACGGATATTTTACGGGTCTTAATCATCCGCTGCGGATGGACTTTAGGACAGACGGCCCAATTCTAAATCGCTTTTGCCTTCGGGTTCCCTGTCTGCGGCCTTTAATTGAGAGTACATTGCTCCCAGAGCCGCCATAGTGGCCGTGTACATGGAGAATACGAAAACCCCCAACCAAAGCAACCAGACGAACTGCTGGCCGAGGTCGATGCTCACCGTCAGGCCCACGGCAACCGCCACCAGCATCAGCAGCACCAGGAACCCAAGCAGGGCGCCAAACCTGGCGGCCCTAACCGCCGACGCTCCGATGCTGGGAGCGGCGCCCGCTCCGGTATAGCGCATTCCATAGTAGGCGCCGATAAAAGGCCCAAAGGGCAGCCCTACAAGGTCCACCACTGGGATTAAGGCCAGCACCAACATGATTCCCAGGGCTAGCAGCACGCCTTTGATCATTACCACTTCCGCAATTTGCTGGACAAGCTCCGACGCCGCGGTTCCAGGGCCGGGAAAACGCCACTCATTATAGACAGTCGGGAGCGGCGGACGCCATGGCCACCAGCGCATTGCGCAGCACACGGATGAAAGCTTTCCGAAGCGTCCGTGTTCGGTTGATGCTCGTGGGGAAGCCGCCGAATTGGGGCAGCGCCCGCCTTCTTGGCGTCCACGGGATATTGAAATCGCATCCGCAACCAAGACAACCGGCCAACACATTGTTGACCCAGTCGATGCAGGGCCTTTTTATTCTTCCGTCATTCCCGCGCTTCAGTCACTCCCCCGCCTTCCGTCATTCCCCAGCTCCTGTCATTCCCGCGAAAGCGGGAATCCAGAGCGGCAGCCTGTAAACGTTCCTGAGATATAGAAAGGCGGAGAGTGGGGCTTTCATAGCGGGGATCGGCGCAGATATTGAGCCCGCCTCAGAAGTCTCCACTCACGATTTTGGGGGGACACAACCTGACGGGTCACTATTATTGACCGCCTAAACCAGTATTGAATGCGGCTCAATAACCCGTCATTCCCCCCTTCCGTCATTCCCGCGAAAGCGAGAATCCACTACGCCCTGCCAGTCGATGGACAAAAGTTGGAAATCTGTCTGTCAGATGCTATAATTTTCTGGCCGCAGCCACGGGAGGAAAGCCACATGAAAATACCCATGAAAGTGGACTACGGGGTAAGGGCGCTGGTGGAGCTAGCCTTGCATCACGGTGAAGGCCCACTGCAGACCGCCCAGATCGCGGCCAGCCAGGAAATTCCCGAGACCTACCTGGACCAGCTGATGACGGCACTGCACAAGTTCGGCTTGGTTGTTAGCCGTCGGGGGCCGCAGGGGGGGCATCGGCTAGCCATGGACCCCTCGGACATCAACCTGCACATGGTCATGACCACCCTGGACGGCAATCTTTCTCCCTTGGACTGTCTCATCAAACCGACGGACTGCGTATTTTCAGACTCCTGCGCCCAGCAGGAAGTCTGGCGGTCGGTGGAAGACGCCGTCGAGGGGGTGCTTCGCGGCATTACCCTGACCGACTTGGTGCAGCGCCATCGCTACTTGGCCGAGCAAGTAGCCAACGGGTGAGCGGGTGCGCCTTTAACCGGCTTGGCAGCGTCTACTCGCATAAAGGCGTTAACAAGGCGTCAACCCCTTTGCCCAAGCCTTGGGCTTGCCAGCGCACCGGGGTCATTCAAAAGTAGCTAGACGAGGTACTCTTCACCGTCACCCCGGCGAATGCCGGGGCCCAGAAAAGCGAGTCCACCTCGAACTCTCACTTCCCGGAAAGTCTCTGGATACCGGCTTTCGCCGGTTTGACGGGGGGTGTAAGGCGACAACTTCCGATAACTAAATGACCCTCGCCAGCGTACCGCGTTGCTTGACAAGGTCAACCGGCGGCGATAGACTCGAAAGTGGATGAAGCCCCCCAAACCAAAGCACAATTTCACATTTGTCTGCACTTGTCCCCTTACATAGGGGGGCACACCAGCGGCGGCATTCAGGCCTGCGCCCACCCTGGAATGGTGGCCCACCGATGGGAAGCGCGGGCCTTTTCTATGACTCAGATTACTCCGGCGCCGGGCCTCTCAACCGGCGCCCTATAAAACCCGGCGCGAGACGCCCTCACAGCGGAATGGACTAGCAAGGAGGCAGATAAACCATGGTCCAAGAGACATTGGCTTTAACGCCCAACCAGGTCAAGCGATACAGCCGCCACATCATCATGAACGATGTTGGCAGCCGGGGTCAGCGCAAACTTCTACAGTCTAAAGCCCTAATCGTGGGCGCCGGTGGCTTGGGGTCCCCTTCCGCTGTTTACCTGGCATTGGCCGGAGTGGGCACCATCGGCATAGTTGATTTTGACGTGGTAGAGATTTCCAACTTGCAACGGCAGATCCTGCACCGCACCTCCGACATAGGACGACCCAAGCTGGAGTCGGCCCGAGACAGTATCCAAGCTTACAATCCGGATATAAACGTGGTGCTGCACGGGGACAGGTTGGAATCCCACAACGCCATGGAAATCATCGGTCAATACGATCTGGTAATCAACGGAGCGGATAATTTCGCCACCCGTTACCTGGTCAACGACGCCTGTTATCTGCTGGGCAAGCCCCTGGTGGACGGCAGCATCTTGATTTTCGATGGTCAGTCGACCGTTTACATTCCCGGACAGGGTTGCTACCGCTGCCTCTTCCCTTCGCCGCCACCGCCGGGCATGGTGCCTAATTGCGCTGAGGCCGGTGTGCTGGGAGCGCTTACCGGCCTGGTGGGTAGTATCCAAGCCACGGAAGCATTAAAGCTGTTCCTGGGGGTTGGAGAATCCCTCACCTCCCGGTTGTTGTTAATCGACGCCCTTAACATGAGTTTTCGAGAGGTGAAGATAAAGAGAAACCCGGCGTGCCCCTTGTGCGGAGACAATCCCACCGTCACCGAATTGATTGACTACGAGGTCTTTTGCGGATTGACGGCCCCTGAAACCGCCGCAGTCGCCTCTGACTAGATGCTGCTGAGCTCAAGGCAAACCGGCGGCATACAGAAAGCTAAGAGAGAATGGTAGCCAGGCTCACATACAAAGGGATCTTGGCGGCGATCGGCAATACCCCCGTGGTGGAGCTCCAGAACATGAGCCCCAAGCCGGAAGTCCGTATCCATGCCAAGCTAGAGGGACATAATCCCACGGGCAGCGTCAAAGACCGGATCGCTCTAAAAATGATAGACCTGGCGGAGCGGGAAGGTGAAATCTCACCCAACCGTACCATTTTGGAGCCCACCAGCGGCAACACCGGCATCTCCCTGGCCATGGTGGGGCGCCTGAAGGGCTACAAAACAGTGGTGGTGATGCCGGAAAACGTGAGCGTGGAGCGCATTCAGCTCCTGGCTGCCTATGGTGCGGAAATCAAGTTTTCCGACGGCTCTCGGGGCACCAACGGCTCCATTGAAGTCGCACACGACCTCATTGAAAAAAATCCCCATGACTATTTGATGCTGTACCAATACGGCAACAGCGGAAACCCGGATGCCCACTACGAGTCCACCGGGCAAGAAATCGTGGAAGCCCTGCCCAAGGTGGATATGTTCGTGGCGGGGCTAGGCACCGGCGGCACTTTGATGGGGGTGGGACGGCGTCTTAAGGAACACGATCCGGGGATAAAGATCGTCGCCGTTGCTCCCGAGCCGGATGATTTCATCTCCGGACTGAGAGACCTGGAAGAGGGATTTATACCACCCATCCTGGACCTGAACCTGTTGGACTCCAGAATGCTGGTAAGCAGCTTTGACGCCTTCCGGACCGCCAAGGAGCTGTTGCTTCAAGAAGGGATATTTGCCGGCGTGTCTTCGGGCTCCGTGGTATATGGCGCGTTAAGACAAGCGGAGCGGATGGAACAAGGCGACATCGTTTGTTTGCTAGCCGACGGCGGCTGGAAATACCTAAGCACCAGCTTGTGGACCAAGGACTACGATGTACTGGCCGAAGAGTCCAAAGGCAAGATCTGGTGGTAGGCCTTTCGTAGGGCCTCAAGCCCTGGGAACCTCGAGTCCAGACCCGCGCCCAATACCCAAAAGCCAACTGCGCCGTTCTTCACGATAAGTTCCCGGGTTTCGCTTCAAAGCTGCGATACCGTGGCGGTGACAGATACCCCTCCACCCTCTCCTCGGCGAAAGCCCGCGCCCAATACTCAAAAGCCAACTGCGCCGTTCTTCACCATAAGTTCCTGTGGCCCGGCTCAACGCCGAAATAGCGTTGCGGTGACAGGTGGACTACTATTCAGAGGCCCTGGGGAGCGAGTGTAACTGTTCAGACTCGGGGGGACCCGAGTGTCTGACGGCCCGCAACTAGAGGTTTAATCTCTGCCTTGACGCCCAGCCCGGCGGTTGTCAAAGGGCTTCGGGCGGCTTTAGGCGAATTAGACTCACCAGCTCTGAATAGTTACAGGCGAGCAGGGCCTTTTCATTCTTCCGTCATTCCCGCGAAGCTTGTCCTCGACCCCGATCGGGGAGCGGGAATCCAAGACTGTCCGTCCAATGCCAGCCTTCCTGTCGCAAAGGACTCTGGATTCCCGCTTTCGCGGGAATGACGGGAACCATGCGAGCCAACCCAGACCCCTGAACCATGCCAGCCAACCCAGAAAATGAAAAGGCCCTGTACAGGCGAGCAGGGCCTTTTCATTCTTCCGTCATTCCCGCGAAGCTTGTCCTCGACCTCGATCGGGGAGGGGGAATCCAAGGCTGTCCGCCCAATGGCCGCCTTCTTGTCGCAAAGGTCTCTGGATTCCCGCTTTCGCGGGAATGACGGGAACCATGCGAGCCAACCCAGACGCCTGAACCATGCCAGCCAACCCAGAAACGGGAACCATGCCAGCCAACCCGGAAAACTAAAAGGCCCTGACAGGCGAGTGGGTTACATTGACCGAGAACCCGGCCCGCTGTATGGTATTACCGGTTTCTAATTTAACTCGCCAAGGAGGTTGGGAAATGTCTCTGACACTTGAAGATGCTGATCGTATGGTCAAAGCGGGGATAGCCGAGGCAAAGAGGCTGAATCTCCAGATGAGCATGGCAGTGTGCGACGCAGGCGGGCACCTGCTGGCCTTCAACCGGACCGAGGGTTGCATCTGGATTGCCGCTCAAGCCGCCCAAGCCAAGGCGGTATCCTCGTCCGCCATAGGTATTCCCAGCGGCGACATACCGGCCGAGTCGGCGGTCATCCAAGCTATCATGGCGACCCAGGGAGGCCGGATGATTGCCGCCCAGGGCGCGCTGCCGGTCATTCAAGGCGGCGTGGTAGTGGGCGCCATTGGAGGAAGCGGCGGAACGGCTCAGGAAGATGAGGATTGCGCTCGCGTTGGGCTGGCCACCCTGTAGAGAGATTCGTACGCCCGCGCAACAAGCGGCACTGGAACACCTGGCGCAGAACGGCCCCTCTCTTGAGTGAGAGGGGCCGTATATTTGCGGCATGCGTATATTTGCGATCCGAAGGAGAGAGATTGGTCTAGTTGGGAAGCACCACCACCGAGCGTACTTCGCCAAACTCTTTCTTCAACTTCCGCCAGGTGTCTCCACCGTCTTCGCTCACGTACAAGTAACCGAAGAGGCTGGTAGCTACGATCACTTCGGGCAACTCCGCATGGCTGCCCAGCCAGTAAATGACTGAGTTGGGCTCCACCGGCAGCGAAACCGGCTCCCAGTTGTGCCCGCCATCCTTGCTGCGTTGGACTGCGCCGGTCACGCCGGGGATGAAGTCGCCGTTGCCTACGAACATCACGTCAGGATTGTCTCGTTTGAGTAGCATACCCCGGCAATAGGAACGAGCGTCCTCTTCGTTGAACTTGGGGAAATAATGGTAGTCCCAACTTTCGCCCTCGTCCACGCTGGTGGCGATGCCGAAGGGGCTAGTGGCGTATACCGAGGTGTCCTTCCCGGTCTTTAGCGCCATGCCGTGGATGTCTCCATGGAACGGGTCGGGGCCCAAATCAGGCAGGTGCACCCAGGAATCGCCCCGGTCCAGGCTCTTGTAAACGCCGTCGACCTCGACCCCGGCCCAGATGGTGCGGTTGTCTCGAGGGTCAACGATCAGGTTCGTGGTGCGGGGTGTTCCGATGGGGCACTCCATGTTGACGCCCATATTCATCTTGGTCCACGTCTTCCCGTCGTCCCTAGAACGGAAGCCCTCGGGCCTGGTGCCGGCGAATATGGTTTCAGGGTCTGTGGGGTCCACAGCCACGGACCATATTTGGAGGTCTTCCATGGGCGATTCCAGCTTGTCCCAGGTAATGCCGTTGTCTTCGCTCCGGAATATGCCCCCATCAGAGCCAGCCAGGACGCGGTGGGAGCTGCCCGGATACACGCCTATGGTCCTTACAGTGGCCTCCGACGGAATGGGCTGCCTGATCTTGGTCCAAGTTTCACCACAATCGGAACTGACCCCGAGCCCCTGGCCCACGGTCCCAACAAGAATGGAGTAGTCTAGTGCCATGGCTGGTCCCTCCCTGGACTAAAAATAAGCATCGGGCATATGGAAGTGAGCACATAATAGACCAAGTAGGAATAAATTGCTACTGGCCGCGAGCATTAACAGCTTCACAATGGACGGTACGCGTCACCATCCCGGCACCGCCGGACCATGAGCGGCTGATGGACCGCGACTGGAAAGCCAACTATTCCGGCGGGTTTGCTTCTCCGCTAGCCTGCCTCAGCGCTGTGAACCATCGCAGATCGTCCGGCCCAACATTCGCCACCTTCCCCAAGCTCTGGACGACCATTAATTGTCCCCCTCCCGGTGAGTCCCTCGGCAGTCCCCTGACAGGTCTGTTGAATCTTCCTTTGAAATAGTTTCTAGCAAGCCTCTGAATGAGTGAAACCTCACGCCGCCCAACCCGTCATTCCGGCGAAAGCCGGAATCTAGAATTTCAAGGCCCTGGATTCCGGCCTGCGCCGGAATGACGGTTCTTCAGAGGTTTCCTAGGCATGCTTGCGTAATGAATACAGGGGATTCAATACGCTTGAGTCCGCGGAGAGACCGGACGTCAACATATTCGGCAACAGCTGCGGCGAACCCGCCAGCAAGACAGACTTGCCAGGACATTTAGACCGGAGACACCCACTGATCAGCGATGTTGGTCTTGTCCACCGCCTGCAGTTTCCACAAGTGACACGCTTGCGTGAGGTCTCCGTGCACCTTTCCTCGGATGAAGGCCGCCATGAAAAGCATGCAAGCTGCCGCCTCTGGCCCTTGCCCGCGCCGCACCCCAGTCGACACGTCTATACGGCCGTCAGCAATAGCCTCCTGTCCCTCCCTGAAACCATCTACCCCGGCCAAAAACATCTCTTCTCGCCGGCCCACGTCTACGGCCGCCCTATAGAACCCCAACGTCCCCTGGTCATCCCCGCCAAACATGGCGTCTACTTGAGGATACCGCTGCAGCAACGCCCTGCCCATGTCGTAGCCGCCCTCCTGGGTCCAGCCGTGCCCGTCCTCATCGGCTATCACCTCGATGCCTTTACCCGCCTCTTCCAACGCCTGTTTCAACCCCCTGGGGCGGTCGTTCCCAGCCGTAGTAATCCGCTCACCCACTCCCGACACTACCTTTGCGCCTTCGGGCAGCCGTTCGCCCAGCCATTTGCCCGCATAATAGCCGTCGAGGAAAAAGCCCCTACCCCACTTGATAGCGGGGCGGATGAAGGTGTCGGTGTCGTAATTTATAGTGATTCGATCATCCTCCCGTGCCCGCTGGATATTAGGGCCCAGCCCAGCCGGATTCGTAGGGTGGAAGATTATCACGTCAAACCCGCGGGCGACGGCCAGGTCCGCAATCTCGATCTCTTTAGCTGGATCGAAGGCCGCATCCACTACTTGGTACTCCATGCCCAGTTTCAGAACCTCCCCTTCAAAGGTCTCGCTGAACAGGTTCACGCCGGGATGAGCCAAAAAAATCGCGTCGTAGAAGACGGTGTTGCCTTCCGTGGGCGCCCACAGCGTGAGCAGGTCTTTACCCGCCGGCATTGTTGAGATCTCCGGGAAGCGACGCACCAGAGAATTAAGGTCTCCAGGGACCTCCTCGGCGGGAGTCGGTCGGGGTACAGCGGTCGCGTCGGGGGCCGTGGTTACAAATGGAGCCGTGGTTGCGTCCGGAGCCGCAGCTGTTCCTGTAGTCGTGGTTGCCACCGGGGCCGTGGTCGCCTGCGGGACTGCCGTTGCTTCATCTCCGCCGCAGGCTTGGAATAACACCAAGGCAGCAGTGGCCGACAATCCAAGAGCCATGGTCGACTTCATGAAGTCACGCCGGTCCATAAACTTGTACCGCGCCTGGTCGGTTAGCGCCTGCAGTAATAAAGCTTTTTTCTCTTTCTTATTCATGAGGGAACTCCTTTTCTAGCTGAAGCACCCCGTTCTTCAGAGCGGTCCGCTTGCTAATTGAAAGAGTCTAAGCCATTTTATCGCTAATGAAGAGCCTGTCAAGTATTATTCCGGTCATCGCCTTCAAATAATATACTGAAAAAGGCCATATATTGCTTACGAATAGCGGCTTTAGATAAGCCAGGACTCTATCATATAGTCAGTCAGCTTACGACCATCGCCGCGTATAACATGAAAGAGGACGGAATAGAGCAGCCTTTGTCTTGATATGCTTTGGTCAGGTAAACCCAAAACTGGCCCATCACCAGGGAGATATTCATGAGTTGGCAGTGATACACCAGTCTAAAGGGGGACCGAAGCGGAATTGGGCCCTGAGGGCGCCCGTCACTAAAGCGCACACGGCAGGCGCCGTGTGAACCGGAAGATTGCCTGGCTCGATTCTCTGGCTCGATTCCCTGGCTCGATTCTCTGGCTCGATTCCCTGGCTCGATTCCCTGGCTCGATTCCCTGGCTCGATTCAATGAAGAGAGCGGGGCAGCTACCAGCGCAGTCCCGGTTCCCGCTCCTGCAACACCTCTCCGAACAGCGTCAACACCTGGTCGATCCTCAGCAGCACTATGGCTCCCTGGCCCTCCTGGAGGTACCGTTCCGTGACCAGCCCCGAGTGCAATAACCGGCTTGTCATGTCTTCGAACACCTCACCCTCGCGGTGCACAGAGGCAGTACACCGGAACTTCCATCCCTTGTCTTCCGTGGCGTTCCGGAACAGGAGGATGACCCTGGCATTGTCTTCGACATGGTCCAAAGGCACGCGTCCTGTGCGGTCCCGGTACATGAACGAGTCATCCCCAATGGTTAACACCGTGCCGATAAAGCCACAGTTGGGGACGCCGTCGGAGGAACCGGTGGCCACTATACACGGGTACCCTGACTCCCGGGCGTTGTTGATCAAACGAGCCATTTCATCGGTTAGCTGTATCATGTTCGGCCTCCTATGTTTCCGCGGTGCGCCGGGCTGAAGCGGCGAAAGGTCCCGGTCTCCCATGCCCTTATGCGGAATTGCCAGCCCTGATCGACGCGGTCTAATCCTCGATTATGGTCTTTGGAGAATTCCCCCGCTGACACCGCCCAGCGGTCAACACTCACGGCGGAAGGTATTCGAACGACATGAGAGTCAATTCTCTATCTTTGTAGTTCCGCATACGGCAAAGCGTCAGTCCCCCGGATGTCATCGCGGGTGTTGCCGGCCGTCATTGCCGACCATCATTCAATGAGGATAGCGCAGCACAGCTAGCGCCGTGAATCGCCGTGTGGCGCCAAGCCGCCCCATATGGAGACCCACTCACGTGAGCCCTAAGGCATGTGTTGCAAACCGCCATACTCAGAGGAGTCACACTTTGAACTCGCCGGGTCAGGAAATCCCCCGCCGTGTGCCAGCCGGGCACGGGCGAACACTCGCACCTGGTGGTGCGTGTCGGGGGTCAGGCCAATGATGACTTTGCAGGTCTCGTCCGGGCTGGCGTTGACGCCAAAGGTCGGATTCCTGAGGCCAAGGGTTCCGGGGGGGTCGCCCGTAGCTGTGAGCGGTGTTGGCTTTTCCCGTTTTGTGCGTGTAGGGTTGTAGGCGGCTGAGGGAACGCTGTCGGCAATGTCGGCATTTGTGTCGGCAAACTTGCCCTCTAGCTAGGAGCACACCCTTCCAGGAAGGCACGGAGTTCCGCCAATGCCTTGTCCCACCTATCTTTAGATTCCTGTAGTTCGTCCATTATCCCGTCCTCCAGGAACACGAAGTCTAGCTGCCCATCCGGTCTCCGTCACATTGTTGGCCAGTCATGTCTAAGTCCAGTTAGCCTAGTACGTCCTATCTTCGGTAGTGTCTCGGTTTGAAATCCGGGAGTATACTCTATGGATAATGGCATCGGGCCTTATACTCCTTCTCATAGCCGCCTATTTCCTGCCCACTGTAATCGCCGTGTGCAGGAACAACCGGGAAAGCCGCCTTCAAGAGGCGGCCACGAGGCCGGCAAGGCGTTCACCATCTTTCCTTGGCAAGCTGATCCTGGCTCTATGCCTCCTGAAACTCCTGCCAGTCTATGTCCAACTGCCTGATTGCCGAGCGCAGGGTTCCCATCTTCAGATCGCGCCCGCCCCAGTCCGGCAGTAGGCGTCTCTTTGCGCTTGGGGATTGAACCATCTTCTGTGAGAGCCGCTGCCCCGCATCGGAATCTCGTGACATCCCAGCTTCGCCAGCTTGCGGACGGCATCACGGTATCTCATGGGATGGATATGATAGCCTCAACGGACACCGGACCGTTGGCATCGTCCACGTAGATGCTCGACGGCAGCGGACGCCCCCTGTCCTCGTAAATCTCCACCACCGCCGCAAACGCATCCTCTGCGTTCGCCAGGGCCTCGGACATGGTATCGCCCTCGGTCACCAGGTCGGGCAGCAACGGAGAGGTGACGGTGTACCCTCCTTCGGGCTGAGGCTCCAAGATCAGGGGTATCCTTGCTATCATCGGTCAACTCCCGGCGCTTCTATTCAAGGATTCAAGCCGGTCAAGCATTCAAGCCGGTGTCCCGGCGGACTGGGTGCTGCGCCTGGGAACGCCATCGCAGTTAGCCTATCGGAAGACGACAGAAGATGCCCCCGTCTATGCGAGAAGTGTAAGAAGGCCAGTTCATCATCGCAACAATACGTGACGATCAGGCGCTTTGTCAAAGAAACCGGCCCCGAGAATCAGGGTCATTCTATTCTCTGGTAGAGGTCTAACCCTCGATTATAGTCTTTGGAGAATCCCCCCGCTGACACCGCCCAGCGGCCAACACTCGCAGCGGAAGGTATTCGAACGACATGAGAGTCAATCCTCTATCTTTGTAGTTTCGCATACGGCAAAGCCTCAGTCGGTTCCGTTGGCTTTTGGGGTTTAGCATTTAGCATCTCTGTTACACGAGCAGGACAATGCTTGCATATCGGACAATCATAATGTTGGCCCCAAGAGTGGTTGAGTATATGCCAGTTAAGTCTGGCCTCCGTCTTAGTTAGCTCATAACTCTTCTTGCATTTATCACAATAAACATCACAATAGCGGCCCGTCTTTGGGTGGCTTCGGGCAGTTCCGGGGTTTGAGGCGTCGCCAGGGGGCAGGGGCACGGCAGCGACGGGTATTGAGAAGGATTGAGTATCCCCTCTTGAAGTATGTGATGTCTTCAAACTTCTCCCCGTTGAAGATAAGCACGCGCGCCCCCCACTTATCGGCGTACTCATATGTGGTGGCTTTTGGCTTCGAGGTGACCACGATCTCAACAAATATCTTCGGAGCGCCAGCCTTCAGAAGAGTCAGGTCAGGCCGAATCCATATCTCAATGTCACGTATTTGTTGCTCTAGTTTCACATCGTCGACACACTTTAGAAGGTTGCCGGTGTGAGTTTGACAAGAGCAGGCGCCTACGTCGGGGCACTTCCAGGAGATAGGTATTTCTTCTTTACGGGACAACGCAGATTCTATTCGGTCGCGCAGAGCGTACTTCGCCGTTGCATGTATCTGGCTTTCGGTTGTGAAACCAGCATTCGATACAAGGTGGGCAAAATGATGGGCCCTCTTATTGCCGCCGTTTTTCGCGACCAGCACATCTTTACACGCTGGGCAGACACAGCCACAACCTGCGCCATTCGGAACAGCATCGACGCCGGTGAGCTTGCCGCTGTTAACGGATAGTCCCCAAGGGTTCTTAACACCCCCCCGTTAGGTGTGGTCATAGCTCTCCTATCATCCACGCCATACCCCGAAAGCAAACGGAACCCCTCAGTCCCCCGGATGTCATCGCGGGTGTTGCCGGCCGTCATTGCCGACCATCATTCAATGAGGATAGCGCAGCACAGCTAGCGCCGTGAATCGCCGTGTGGCGCCAAGCCGCCCCATATGGAGACCCACTCACGTGAGCCCTAAGGCATGTGTTGCAAACCGCCATACTCAGAGGAGTCACACTTTGAACTCGCCGGGTCAGGAAATCCCCCGCCGTGTGCCAGCCCCCAAGCTCGCAAGCTCGCAAGCCTAGCTATGCGTTCTATGGGTTATCCCGGGGGTTAGCTCGGGGACTTATCTTAGCGGCTTATCTTGGGCATTTTCGGGCGCCTTCACTAGTTCTGGATATCCCAGCCGATCCAATCGCAGAGGGCCCGTCCCATGATTAGGTCTTTGTCTTGACTGGAGAGCCAGGATAGCTCTTCGGTGAACATGGTAATGCACTGGCGCCAGGAGCAGGGCATGCGGGTGATGTCGGTGCCCCAAAACATCCGCTCGGGCCCGAAGGCGTCATAGATTTGATGCAGATAGTCGTGGATATTGCCGTAGGGATAAGGGGCGCTGGAGTAGCTGGGGGCGCCGGTGGCTTTGATAGCGACGTTGGGATATTTGGCCAAGGCCAACATCTCCGGCAGGTTGGCCCAGCCGGCTTCGTCTTGGGCGCCCCGTTGCCTGCCCAGATGGTCTACGATTAGCTTCACGTCCGGGTGTTGTTCGGCTATCTGTCTCACCCAGGGAATGAAGCCGGACGCCATGAGGGCGACGGGTATCCCGGCACGGGCCGCGACAGGCCAAAGCCAGTCCATGGTGCCATCGGTGGGCCAGTTCTGTTGGTGTGGCTGGAGAAAGGAGAACCGTAGGCCGAGCATACCGGGATTTTGTTTCCAACCGTCAACCAAGTCGCGGCTTTCCGGGCGGTCTAGCGGGAAGTTGCCCAGTATCGACAAACGGTTGGGATGCTGACGGGCTGCCTCGATGGCCAGCTGATTGGAGTTTGGGTCCCATCCCGGCGGGTGGATCACGGCGGCGTCCACTCCGGCTTCATCCATCTCTGTCAGCAGGTCGTCAGCCGTGAAGGAAGTTACTTGCCGGTGTGCCGGATTGGTGGGGAGTCCAGTGGACCAGATGTGGACCTGTGCGTCTACGATCAGCATGCGATACTCCTTGTTATGGCTCAAGATAGCTTGCGGTTAGGACTTGGGGCGCCGGCCGTGGAGCAGCCGTCGAAACTCGCCTTTACCGCTTCATCGATACAACGGGAGAAACTCTACGGCAGTCTAACGTGAAACTGGGTAGGGTCCTGGCCAAAGGCGGCAACCAGCCGCCCGCAATAGCGAGCGATAGACTGGGCGCTCCAGTTACACTCCAAGTACAAACCATTTGACAGTTGTTTGCTGGAGACGAATCTTCGGCCATTCGAATGAGCCGGTACTGAGTGAATCAAATATGCGCTGATCATACCTTCGAGTCTGAACGGACATATACTTTCAGTTAATAATCCTTGGGATACTCTGAACAAGGCCGTCATAGTCTGGATTGTCATAGCCGAGGCAACGATGGGGGTGAGAACCGCCTCACGAGGCTTGTTGGGCCGGGCTTGGTCCCGCTGATCGCACCCTGCGGTGGCCGATGCGGGCTTGATACTGCCGGAAAGGCCGGTCCGGAGCTGTTGGCTCGCGCACTACGCCGCCAGATGGCGCTGGGCCGTCAGCAGGTTGCCCAGTCCCAGTAGCATCGCCAGCCGCTCCGTGTTCTTGACCAGTCCGCGGTAGCGAACCCTGGCGTATCCGAACTGCCGCTTCACCCTCAGGAAAGGGTGCTCCACCATTGCCCTCACCTGCGCTTTGAGCCTCTCCAGCACGGCCTCCTCACTCCCAGGCTCCAAGCCCCTGCGTTTCCCGGGTCGCATCGCCACCTGCCAGTCCACCTCCCGCTCCCGGTTCTCCTCCCGCTTCCCAACCCCCTGATACCCGGCATCGCCCCACACCACCGTCTCCCCGCCGTGCAACAGATTGTGCGCCTCCGTAACGTCGTGCGCGTTGGCCGCCGTCGTGCTCATGCTGTGCACCAGCCCCGTTTCCGAGTCCACCCCGATGTGCACCTTCATCCCAAAATGCCACTGGTTCCCCTTCTTGGTCTGGTGCATCTCAGGGTCCCGCTCCCCAGACCGGTTCTTGGTCGACGACGGCGCCTCTATGATGCTGGCGTCCACGATGGTCCCCTCCCGTAACCGCAGCCCCTGCGACTCCAGGTGGGCGTTGATCTCCTCGAACAGTACTTTGCCCAACTCGTTCCGCTCCAGGAGATGGCGGAAGTTGAGGATGGTGGTCTCGTCGGGCAGGGCGTCCGACATCCTGAGCCCAGCGAACCGCCGGACCGATTCGGCCTCGTAGAGCAGATCTTCCATGCCAGGATCGCTGAGGTTGTAGCAGAGTTGCACACAGTGTACCCGCAGCATCACCGCCAGAGGGTAGGGTCGGCGGCCCTTGCCTGCCTTGGGGTAGAAGGGCTGGATGCGTTCCTCCAGATGCTGCCAGGGAACCAGGAAGTCCATACGTTCCAGAAACAGTTCCCGACGAGTCTTGCGCTTCTTGCCCTGGAATTCCAGGTCCGCAAAGGTCGGTTGGTCCATCTCTGCTCTCACCCACGTCCGGATTCGGGTCTGCCAGCCTTACTATGCCATATCACCCAGAACTTGTTCAGAGTATCCCTTGTTCTACCAACCACTCTGCCGTTTTGAGGAATCGGATTGCAGTTCGTGGACTTGGGGGCCGCAGTGCAGTTCTCGGAACAAGTGATCAAAGCCTTCAGCCTTCGATAGCCGCCACGGAGTGGCAGTCAAACCGAGAACTCTCCCCGGCCATTGGTCGATCGCCCGCTCCCAGCCAACGGCGGTGGCATGATGCGCCTCGTCTATGATCATCGAGGCCATAGTTGCCCCAGACGGGCCTCTTGCGGGTGCATCTGCCGACCGTCTGGGCCATCAGGATAACTACGCCGTTAGAAATTTGCGGGGCTCTATCGCCTACCTTCCAAGCAAGCTCATTCATCGCCGACACGCCAGCGTCCGCCAGCATCCGCCGAGTCTGCTCGGCCAACTCCATGCCATGAGTCAGCCAGACGGCCTTACGGCCATCCCTCAGCAAGCGGGACAGCAACGCCCCGGCGATGTGGGTCTTGCCTCCGCCGGTGGGCAATTGCAGCATCACCCGCGCTTTGGGGGACTGCAAGGCAGATTCCGCCTTATCCAATAGTCCCTGTTGGTAGTCGCGTAGTTCGTCCAACACCAACACTCGTCCAAAGCGATTTTATGTCAAGGCACTGTTACGGGCCGATGCTATCACTCGAAGGGTTGGGAGTCTATCGGGTGCAACAGGCGTTGGCAGGATATAATCTAATGCCTGCCCAATAAGAGAGTAAGATCACTCGGTGGGAGCCTTCCCAGGGTTTTACCGGTGCTCATACATGCTGCCCCTACAACCGGTGGGTGGGCCATCATATTTTTTGCTAGGCTGATGGCGGAACCCTGATTACCGGTGAGTCTAGGTCCGATGTGGTGAGCGGCTCCTTGAGTGACCGCGTGTTTGTAGTCAAGCACCTAATGAGGATATGCGTGTGCGGGAAAGCCAGGCCACTGGAGCTGTTCCTGGAGGAAGGATGTTAAGTGCCAAATTCTGAGGAATCTCTTTCGTCACCTGCCATTGACCCGGCCGGCGGACCTTCCCCGGATCACGCTGCCCGCATAGCCGGGGCGGTCCTGATTTTCACTGCGATCACGACGGTTATCGCGGTGGGCGCGCGGGTTGCCGCCGGGGCTGATCAGCCCACCCTTTTGGAATCGCTGGCTGCAATTTCCGCCAACAAGGGCCTATACAGCGTCGGAGGCGCGGCGCGGTTGGTGTCGGGACTGGCCTTGATGGCCGGGGCGTGGTTCATGTACAGGACTTGGACCATTCGACGGCAATGGGCGGGACAATCCCTTCCCATCCTATTCGGTTTATCCGGCGCTTTCACGGCAGCATCTGGATTGTGCGCGGTCGCGCTGGCAGCCTCCGTTGGGCCGAGCGCCGAAGCCGCCTCCGCCGTTACGGCGGGAGCGCCGGAGGAAGCATGGATTTACGCCCGGTGGCTCACCGGCAAAATCGGCTTCACGTTGGCCGGGGCGGCATTGATTGCCGCAGCGTGTTCCCAGTGGAAAAGCGGCGGGACTTTGAAGCCCGTCTCCTTGGTGTCAGCAGTCATCGGCATCGCGATGCTGTTCATCTGGCTCGACGCTGCCACGGCGGTACATCGTATCAGCGGAGTAGCTTTCGTGGTGTGGTTGGCGGCGCTTGGAGCGGTACTTCTGACGGGGCGATGGGAACGGCGCTCGACCGGGACGGTCCGCTGATCCTCTACCGGCTCATCGCACCAGTTAGTCCGGAACTGGAGACCCGGCGGGCCTTCCTACTCGTGTATCTCCTCTCCGCAGTGGGGACACGTTCTCGTTTCGCCGCGGCGGCGGCGCTCTATTAGCTCCAAGAAGCTGGAACCCAGGATCCCGGCAGGCAGAGCGAACAAACCGATGCCCAGAATAGCGATGCCCCCGGCTATCACTCGGCCCGCGCTGGTCACCGGCGCTACGTCTCCGTAGCCCACCGTAGTCAAAGTAATCACGCTCCACCACATAGTCGCCGGTATGCTGGAGAACTTATCCGGTTGAGCTCCCCTCTCGGCGTAAAACATCAGGGAAGACGCCAAGATCAATAGCACCAACAGCACCACAACGACCGTAGCAAGCTCATGCTTTCTGGCGGCGAAGGCGGCGCCAAGGGTTCGGAAGCCAGGAGAGTACCGGGTCAGCCGGGCGGCCCGAGCAACCAAACGCAACGACCGAAAGGAACGAAGATCAAGCCGTCCCTCGCCGATTAGTGGCAGAATATAAAAAGGCGCAATCGCTACCAAGTCCATCAGCAATACTGGGGAAATCATAAAGCGGAGCCGGCCCAAAACCGGCCCCGAGTACCTGGGGTCCGAGGTGCTAGACCAAACACGCAGCGCGTACTCCACGGTGAAAATCCCCACTGATACAACGTCGATAAAGTCAAAAACTTCGGGCGCCGCTTCAAAGACACGGTCGACTGTCCCCAGAATCATGGCTGCCACATTAAGAGAGATCAGGAAGGCCAACAGAATATCGAATGCCTGACTGACCCGGTCTCCGGGACGGGCTGACTCCAGGATTTCGTACACTCGCTGCTTCATGCCATTGTTACCGGAACACTCCTCGGCTTAAGAACTTCTTGCACTCTCATTTGGCAGAGGGTGGTTGTTGCCAGGAAACCTAATTTCCTCGGAAAGACCGGGCAACCCTTTGGATTGGCAGCCTCGTCAACCAGGCTGCCCTACTCACCTGCATCCCACCGTGGCAGGATCCGTTGGGTTCCGCGTTGGCACGGCGCTGCCTTGGACGCTCTTGGCCCCGGCCTCAATTCGCACTGTTGGGGCAACCCGGTCGCTCTGGTCGCCCTAGTCGTATAGAACGGGAGCTACATGGAGACAGCCGCCGGCTCATCCCGAAGCAACCCAGCGCCCAAACAAGATAGCTGCCGTTTGGTTAATATCCGGACCGCCATCGATGATTACGGGTCTCACGTCTGTTTTTCCCATGCGCACTTCCCAAAGAGCGCCGTGGCTGAATTATAATACCTGCTACCGTGGCCTGAGCGTATGCGGTCAGGGGCGCCTGCCGCCCGCCACCAGCACCCTTTCCAAGGCAGGTCAGCCTGAATTTAATCCAGGGCGGTTTATCCCATTTGGAGCTGGCGAGGACGGCGCAACTCATGCGGCTGTCTCAGAAGTCTCCACTCACGATTTTGGGCGGATGCAACTTGACGGGTTACTATTATCAGCCGCTTAAACCAATTATTGACCGCGTAAACCAGTATTGAATGCGGCTCAATAACTCGTCATTCCCGCGAAGCTTGTCCCCGACCCCGATCGGGGAGAGGGAATCCAGGAAAACCCCGTCATTCCCGCGAACGCGGGAATCCAGAAAGGTAGGATGCCGGAGGACTCAGCTTTATGAGACAAGCGCAACTCATGCGGCCCCGGTCTATCCCAGCTTTGTCTGAGTCGGCGAGGACTGAATTCATGCGCTGGGCCTCTCAACCAACTTTGTACACCCGCTGGGCCGCCGGGCCTAGTGTCATGGTCTCCCACTTCCAAAAGTTGGTAAAGTTCCCTCCGCGCATCACTGGCGCGTCGCGAGTTTGAGCACAAGACACGCCGAGTTTCCCACACCGAGTTTACAAGGAGAGAGGTATGGACGCGTCGCAAGTGAAGGCATTGGTGTTCGATGTATTTGGGACGGTGGTGGACTGGCGTAGCTCAATCGCCAGGCATGCGGCTGCCTTTGGCAAGGCTAACGGCATAGAGAGTGACTGGGAGGCCTTCGCCGACGGTTGGCGGAGCAAGTATCAACCCCACATGGACAAGGTGCGGTCCGGCGAGTTGCCCTGGACCAAGCTGGATGTCTTGCACCGCATGGGTCTGGATGAGCTATTGGGCGAGTTCGGCATTACCGGAGTGAGCGAAGAAGCCAGAGTTGAGCTAAACCTCGCTTGGCATCGCCTCGATCCCTGGCCCGACTCTCCGGCAGGGCTGGGCCGCCTCAAGGCCAAGTTCATCATCGGGACCATGTCCAACGGCAACGTTGCCCTGATGATCAATATGGCGAAATATGCCGGACTACCCTGGGACTGCATCATGGGCGCGGAGTTGGCCCAGGCGTATAAGCCCGATCCCAAGACCTACTTGACCGGCGTGGAGCTGTTGGGTCTACAACCGGCGCAGGTGATGATGGTGGCGGCTCATCAGCGCGACCTATTGGCGGCGGGGGCGCTCGGCCTCAAAACTGCCTTCGTACCCCGGCCCATGGAGTTTGGACCGGACCGCATTCCCGACCCAACGCCTGACCCGTCTTTCGACGTGGTCGCCAAAGATTTTCGTGACCTGGCCTCCCAATTGGGAGTGTGACCAAGCTCAGTCTGTGACCTGACGTCCCAATTGGGAGTATGAACCCAACTTATGTAAACAACTGAGCCCGTCTCAGAAGTCTCCACTCACGATCTTGGGCGTACCCAAGCTGACGGGTTACTATCATTAACCGCCTAAACCAGCATTGAATGCGGCTCAATAACCCGTCATTCCCGCGAAGCTTGTCCCCGACCCCGATCGGGGAGCGGGAATCCAGACTCAATAACCCGTCATTCCCGCGAAGCTTGTCCCCCACCCTGATCGGGGAGCGGGAATCCAGACTCAATAACCCGTCATTCCCGCGAAAGCGGGAATCCAGAAAGGCCAGAAAGGTAAGATTCTGAAGGACTCAGCTTTATGAGACAAGCTCAACTGTGGTTATTGGACCGGTTGCGGGTTTCGTAATTGGGGCGTTTATCGTAAAGGTGCTGGCATCGCGATGACGATGGAGAGCGGCCAGCCAATGCATCATTAGACAGACCGGTAGGTAAACCCTTTAGTAAGGATAGCATTCGATGAGTCCAAGGAGGATAGAATCCGTAACGATCAAAGGCTTCAGGTCTCTGGCAGACGTGAAGGTTTCGGGCCTTCCCCAGGCGGCTGTTCTGATTGGCTCCAACGGCTCAGGCAAATCCAACTTCATGCGCTTCTTCGAGATGTTGAGTTGGATGCTTAAGTCCCGGCAACTAGGCGAATTCATCGCCAGGCACGGAGGCGCCGACGATCAACTGTTTGGAGGCAACGCCCGCACGCCGCGCATGGAAGCCGAGGTTAGCATGCAGACCCAGAGCGGCCGCAACGACTATCGTTTTGCGCTCGCTTATGGGCATCCCGACCGGCTTTTGTTTACAGAGGAAAAGTTCCGGTTCAGCCGAGCCGATTACTATGGAGAGGCGCCATGGCAATCCCTTGATAGTGGACACCTGGAAGCAAACATCGTGGAAGCTGCTCAATCCTCGCTCGACCTGGGAGTTAATCCGACGACCGCTCGGGTAATCGTAAATCTGCTCCGCAACTGCACCGTCTATCAGTTTCACGATACCTCAGACACCTCGGATATCAAGAAGACCTGTGACGTATCGGAAAACCACCAACTCAGCAGCCACGGCGGAAATTTAGCGGCCGTGCTGCACCGTTTGGAGCGGCAGGACGTGCGGCGATACGAGTTAATCTGCAGCCACATCGGCCGGGTACTACCGGGGTTTGACCACTTCGCCATCGAGCAGGACTACGGCAAAGTCTTGCTGAGGTGGAGGGCCAAATGGACGGACAAGACTCTTGGAGTACACCTCACGTCGGACGGTTCACTGCGGTTCTTCGCCCTGGTGACGTTACTCAACCTTCCACCAGAGATGTTGCCCGACGTGCTCCTATTGGACGAGCCGGAACTTGGATTGCACCCGTCCGCCGTTGCCTTAATCGGCGGCATGATAAAGTCGCTCTCCCAGGAGAAGCAGGTTATCGTGGCAACCCAATCGCCTCAGCTGGTTGACCAATTTGAGCTTGACGAGATTTTCGTTTTTGACTTGAAGGACGGGCAGACCCATTGCCGCAAGCTTAACCCGGATGGGTACCAAGCATGGCTTGAAGATGGCTACGCCTCCGGCGATCTCTGGGAGAAAAATCTCCTTGGAGGCCGCCCGTGATCCGCTTGGCCATATCGGTGGAAGGCCAAACCGAGGAGGCATTCGTCAAGACAATAGTCGCGAACCACCTACTGATGCAGGGGGTGGAGCCGCGACCCATCTTGCTCAATGGGAGAGGTGGCAACGTTACTGTCGGGAGGCTTGCGTCAGAAATGGCCAACCTCGCATGGAACTTTGATTACGTGACGTCTATGGTCGATTTTTACGGGTTTCGTGATAAGGGCAACGCAACCCCGAAAGATTTGGAACAGCGCATGAGAGAAGAGGTCATCAAGAAGATAACCCGCAGTTGGGATCACTCACGGGTGGTCCCCTATGTACTGCAGCACGAATTCGAGGCGCTATTGTTCTCGGACGTGGGAGCCTTTGCGGGTTTGGTTTACGCAACGAGCACAAATGTCGCTGAGTTACAAAACATCCGTTCGCGATTCTCGACACCTGAAGACGTCAATGACAGCGACGATACGGCGCCCAGCAAGCGCATACTGACAGTGATGCCTCGATACAACAAAGTCGTTGATGGTCCGCGGATTGCTAAGGATATCGGATTGGCCATCATCCGTGACACCTGTCCACGTTTCGACGCATGGATGAAACACTTGGAGTCTTTGAGTAATCTACCGTTGCCGAAATAGCCGGTAAGGAGTGGTCATGGCCCGCTATGGAGTCCGATTCGAGAACGACCCTTCGTTTACCCCGCAGGACTTCCAGGAACTGGCCCGTTTGGCCGAAGACAAGGCCTATGAAATCGTATGGCTGCCCGAGGGCGGAGGCCGCGACTCGCTAACCAGCCTATCCGCAATCGCCACAGCCACCCAGCGGGTGCGGTTGGGCACCGGCATTCTACCCGTATTCGCCCGCACAGCCGTGAACACCGCTATGGGCGCGGCCGGTATGGCGGCGGTATCCGGCAACCGGTTCGTCTTGGGCCTTGGGGTGGGCCACCGCCCCACGGTGGAGGGCCGCGACGGGGTTCCGTTCCGCCAACCGGTGGCAAGGCTGCGCGAGACCATCAGCATCGTGCGCCGTCTGCTGGCGGGAGAGACGGTCAGCGCCGCAGGCAAGCACTTCAACATTTCAGAGGCGTCGCTGGGCGCAGCCGCACCCGAGGCCAAGGTGTCAATTTACATTGCGGCCCTGGGCCCGCAGATGCTAGAACTTGGGGGGGAAATGGCCGACGGGGTGTTAATGAACTGGACTGCCGTGTCGTACATTCCCGAGGCAGTCGGTCATGTCAAAAGGGGCGCGGAGAAGGCGGGGCGGGACATTTCGGACATAGACATCGCCGGATACGTTCGGGTGGCGGCTGGCAACGACCAGGAAGCTGCCCGGGCCTCGCTGCGGCAGCAGGTAGCCCGCTATGCAGGCAACGCCTTCTACAAAAATTTCTTTGTGGAGACCGGGTTCGGCGAGGAGATGGCCCAGGCAGCCTCAGCCTTAGCCGAAGGGGACCTGGAGAGGGCCTCGGAAGCCATCACGCCGGAGATGCAGGACCAGCTTGCGGTGGTGGGAACAGCGGAGGAGTGCCGGGAAGCCCTGGAGAGGCGGCGGCAAGCCGGTCTGCAGCTGCCTATAGTCGCTCCCTTCGCCGTCGGCAACAACAAAGCCTCTCACTACTCCGCCATCGAAGCGCTGGCGCCGTGAGACTGCTGGCGTTGGCTGCCTGCATTCCACATAGCCACATGCCCCCGCGGGACGGCTGCGATTGACGATGGCTGGCGGCGCTCAAGGCATTGAACACGAGCTTGTCTCATAAAGCTGAGTCCTCCAGAATACCACCTTTCTGGATTCCCGCTTTCGCGGGAATGACGGGTTATTGAGTCTGGATTACCGCTCCCCGATCGGGGTCGGGGACAAGCCTCGCGGGAATGACGGGTTATTGAGTCTGGATTACCGCTCCCCGATCGGGGTCGGGGACAAGCCTCGCGGGAATGACGGGTTATTGAGTCTGGATTACCGCTCCCCGATCGGGGTCGGGGACAAGCCTCGCGAGAATGACGAAAGACGGGAATGACGGGTTATTGAGCCGCATTCAATACTGGTTTAGGCGGTTAATAATAGTAACCCGTCAGGCTGCGTCCGCCGAAAATCGTGAGTGGTGATTCCTGAGACGGGCTCACACGCGGGGCGACCTGGCCACCCTAGTTCAGTTCAACTCGCCGTTGCCTGCCTTGGCCTGTTCCTGGAGGTGACCGTCCCTCCATCTTAACCGGTCACAGGGGGGCACCGAGACCCTCAGGCGGGAACCTTCAGAAGCCCATAGCCTTGGGCTAGCCTACTTCTTTAGAGTCAGAACCATCGTAAGCCGCATCTCCTCGTCTGTGACGGAACCGGCTGCTATGAAGGCGTTGAAGGGCTCAAGGAAAGGCTGCACCTCATCCGTATAGACGGAAAGGGTGTCGCCATTGAGGGCGCCTTCGACCATTTCGAATATGCCTGCCAAGTCGGCGTACATAAGAGCGTGCAGCGGAGCGGGAGCCACGTCCATGAACCGTGCGAATTCGGTCGCAGAGCTCAGAGAATCCGTAGCGCCGGTCATTGCGCTGTGGAACCTCTCCAAGCTATCGAAGGTGCTCCCAGCCACCACCCAGTCATCGGTCACGACGTATCCTAAGTCGTAATCCTCAAGAAAGTCGTTAAGGCCGGGGTCGCCAAGATCGTCCAACTTTGGCGCCACCACCTCGTAGTCGCCCAAAGAGGTCCGGTCCACCTCTAACCCCGCGTCCTCGATCAGCTCTTCGATACTCTCAAGCGCGCCCTCTATGCCTTGAGTGTCCTTCAAGCCGGCGAGCGCCAGGACCTCTATAGCTCCGGACAACGGCTCTCCATCAAGGTCAATGCTGATATCACTGGGAAGCAGCGCTATGGCTACCTCGCCGGACAGCGAATCGAGTATGTCTCGCTCTACGTCGATGCCGGTTTGCTCTTCGAAGTCCTCCAGGGCTTGTTCAAACTCCTCCCCGGCCGCGGGATCGAGGTCTAGGGATTCCCGGAACGTTTCCCAAATCTGGTGGAGGCCAACTCCCGAAAACAACAAGAAGGTGTCTGCCGGCAGCACGCCGGGCGACGTCACCTCATTCATCGGGACGGAGACAGCAGCTTTTGAGGAGCTCTCGGCCACCAAATCCAGACGAATGCCGTTTGAGACGAAGGATGCCGAAGCCGCCAGGTACTCGGGAATGTTGTCTCTGGGCCCGGCTATCTCACCCGATTGATCGCTAAAAGGAGCGAGAACATCCTGGAAAGTGTCCGAGATGGCTTCGGCCTGGATGTACATGAACATAACCCGCGACTTGGGAACCGATTTGCGCGCTGCGATAAAGGCCTGGTCCTCCGCCAACGGCCGGGAAGGAGGCGACTCCAAGTTGTCCACCATGTCTGTTATCGTGGCTTCTCTGCTCGCCACGAGCAGGTACTCGCCAGTAATTCCCAAGGCCAGAGTGTCATCTTCCGCTAGCCAAAGGTCAGCGCCCCTGTGGTCATCTCTGTCGAATTTCGTGAAAAGGTCTTCTTCCAGATACGAGAGCAGGTCGCCCACAAAGTCGAACGCCGAATCGCGATCGCCGATCTGGGCCAGAAGAACCCACTCGGGGTTTTCTGGACCGGCATCGAGTAGAACCAGCGAAACATCGAAGCCAAGCCAGGAAGTGATGTCGTCAAGGAAATGAATGCCCGTTTCGTCCTCCACCTGCTCCTGCAGATCGTGCCGCACGTCAAGGAAGTCGTCGGTCTGCAGCAGAGAAAAGACCTCCCGGGCCAGATCTATCTGGCTCATGCCGGGACGGAGGTTGACCGAAACGTAGACCGGCGCGCTGGAGGGTATGAACCGGGCGGTGGTTTCTCCAGGGCGGCTTGCGTCAGGAAGCAGCATAGTCAGCACAACGGCGATTACGGCTGCCACTATGGCGACCGCCGCGCCTCCTCCGATTAGAACCCACCGGTTTTTACTCATTACGCCCCCATCCGGTCAGGTCCGTCGTCTTCGTGTTCTTCCAGACGAAACCCGCAGGATATCGGGGAGAGCGGCCCGGCGAAGGAGGATGATGTTCACCGGCCCGGTGGGACCGCATCCGGTTCTCTTGAAGATAGCTTTGCATGTTACCCGTGTGTTTCGTACGTAGTCCGCCAGACTCTCCCAAGAGAAAAAGGGGCCGCTGAGCAATCCCAGTGCCCCCTCTGTGGATTAACCCGACATTCCCCAGATCGAACCACCTTTCCTGGATATAGCTCCCGCAGGGATGCTGCCAACTATAATCTCGCATTCCAAGGGCGTCAAATGCGTCCTGATTCGCTCAAATTCCTCCTTTCATGGACCAACCACCGTCCTGCCAAGCGTAAAATCTCCAAACCGCTTGTCTACGACCAAGTCTCTTCCTTGGGAAGCCCTTTTGCCCTGTACGACCCGGTACCCGTAATCAATCCCGACGCTCCTAAAGTGGACTAGCCAGGAGCCAGCCTAAGCCGGCCAATCCGTTCCAGTATCCCGCCTAGCATTTCCCGGTTCACGAGCACCTCAGCAAGCTGAAACACCAGCCTTCTGGCATGGCGCACCAACCGCCCTCCAGTCTTGATCATCCTGGTTTGAAGGCTAGTCAGCGACCACTGTTTCATCTCCTCCGGCACGGCCAGCCTTCTCAAGAAGTTGCCCAGGTTGTAAGCCATTACGAACAGTCCCAGCCTCACCTGGTTGGCCACGAACTTGTGGCAGGACAACCTGGTCCAGTTCAGGGCGTACTTGCCTTCTTTGATCCATTGCTCCGCCGTGCCCCGGCCATTGTAAAAGCGGACTATCCCTATAGTTGGATAGGTCAGATTGGTGACTATGAAGCCCACTCTGGGGAACAGCTCTCCCTGGTGCCACTCCACCTTGGCCACCATTCTTCGGGATACATTCCAACTCTGGGCCTGGTAGACGAAGTCATGATAGGAGACGATGGGCTTCGGGGAAGGCCACTCCGTAGGCCGTACCAGCAAGTGCGCTATCTCCCGCTGCAACACCTGATTGGACCGCAGCCTGATGGCATAGCCGATGCTTCTCGCTTCCAGGTATTCGTATATCTCCGGCTTGGCAAAGGCGGCGTCAGCACGAAACAGCAGCCTGACTGCTGCTATCAAGTAACGCTCCACCACCGGATCGAGGACTTCTTGCCAATCATCGGCACTGTGGACGTTGCCTGACCGTAGCTTCGCTGCTTCACAATCCCCGAACTGGTTGAACAGAAAGAGAGGGTGATAACAGACACACTCGAAGTGGCCGTTGTAGGCTGCTCCCTCCTGCTGGCCGTGCACTGGACTCTCGGAACTGTCCATATCCAGGATCACTCGCCGGTGTGGAGTATGAACCATGGCACCCTCCACCCATTGGGAATTCATCCGGGCCAGCCCCTTCAGGTTCTTCTCCTCGGTCAAGGTCTCCGTCTCAAACCGCCCCATCTCGCTGGTGCTGGCAGCCTTGCGTTCCGAGCCCTGCCATCCCACGACTACTCGCATGGCGGGGTCGTAGGCTAAACGGTCGGCATCGTTGGTGTCGTCGTAGCCAGCCAGGCGACTGAAGATAGACTGGCGCAGCAGAGGAACCAGGTGGTGGAGGATATTGCGACCAGTGCGGCGGTCCTGGAGGTAGTCCTCAGCGATTTCGGTAAGGCCCAAGGCATCATCAAACTCTCGAAAAGCAAGAAGACCAGCGTCTGAGGTGATGGTTGAGCCGTGGAATTCCAGGCGGATTTTGGGGTTGAATTGGAGCCGGAGAGGGGCCTTTTCGCCGTCACCCATGGGGTGCCTCCAGGATGCTTACGCTACCTATATAAAACTCGCCAGGCTATGGGGTAATTATAGCCATACCGACGGCCAACGTCTCACAAATGGACAATGGTTTAAAGAATGCCGACGATTTACTCAGAGGGATATTCAGCCATATGGGAAATGTGGGTTAACACTTCGAAGTTTCCAAGCCGGATTTTGGTTGTCACGTTCAGAATATATGCTGGAGTGGATTGCGGCCCCGCGTCAACGCATGGCTCATCTTATAACCGTTCCCCTGGCCCGTGTACGAGGCGCCGACCGGTTCAGCAGCCTCGACGTTGACGTCAACGTCCGTGAAGCAGCCACTATTTCTTGAATTCGACCGTAAGGGGTCCCTAAAGGATGATCATACTCGTCCCACACATACTATCAAAGCATCTCATGAAGAATCCAGCGTCCCTGGACAGGCCCTCCTCAATGCTCACGCCCAGGCAAACACGCCGCTGATCCTGAAACCGGCCAAGGAGCAAGGGGCGTCCCGACAAGCTCACCATGAGCGGCTGTCTAACGCAACGGACGAAAATGACAAGGCACGGCGTCTCTGGACAGTCGCCCAGCGCGACCCACCGGAGGCTGGCTCTGCACGCACCAGCTACGAGAAATTTGTGGGGCAACGTCCCGTATAGTCCAAGACTGAACCAAGTCCACTTAGGCTCAAATTGATACACTACCCTGGTTTCCGTGCCCTCGACAGAAGGGGCGGCTACCGCTATAATCAGCCTTAAATCGCGTTCCTCGGGCTGGTTGGTGAGCCCTCAAACCTCAGTTGTAGTCCCCTTGACTTGGCAAACTGACCGCCGGACCCAACGTTAATACCGCTATTCAGGAAGGGAGATGCACCCATGACTCTGGGTAATCTAGGCAGGAGCATCAGAGACGCCCTAACGGGGGCTATCGGCGGCGCAGGAGACGTAGTCGAGAGCACTATTGACGTCGCCCGCACCACTACCGTCAGCGCCTTGCAGGGGTCCAGAGAGGTGATAACGGGGTTCCAAGGGGTGGTAAGCGACGTGATGAAAGGGACTATACAAGCCTCCAACGAAGTGGGCACCGAACTCGCCTCAACCGCCAAGGGGGCGGTCATCGGCGTGATCCGCGGCGTCGGCGAGGTAGGTATAGTCACCGTGGGAACGTTCAGCGACACAGTGCGGGCTGCCGTCAAAGGCACCGGAGAGGTGGGCGGCGACGTGGCTACCGTGGCGCGCAGCGCCGTGGAAGGCGCCATGGAAACCACCAAGAGCGTGGGCCTGCGTGCTGAGGACATGGCCTTCAGCGTGGCCCGCGGCGCTATCCAAGGCACCAGGGACGTGGGGGGAGACCTCGGTTCCACGGCCAGGGACACCATAAAGGGCACGATTACCGGCACTCAGGAAATCGGGGGCAACGTCATCGAGGCCATTGAGGACAGCACCCGAGGACTGATTAGGGGCGCTTCGGAGGTGGGCGGCGACGTAGCGTCGGTCACCCGGAACGCCGTAGAGGGCGCCATCGAGGCTACCGGGAGCGTTACTATCCGGGTCCAGGACGCTGCTTTCAGCGCTGCCAGAGGCGCAATCCACGGCTCTACGGAGATAGGCGGAGACCTGGGAGCCACCGCAAGGGATACTATCAACGGGACCGTAACAGGCGCCCACCAGATAGGGGGCAATCTGACTCTGGCCATAGAGGACAGTACTCGGGGGCTGATCAAAGGGACTGCAGAGGTTGGGGGAGACGTGGCGAGTGTCGCCCTAAACGCTGTGGAGTCAGCCATCGAAAGCGCAAAGAGTGTCGGCATTCGAGCTGAGGACGCCGCATCGGCAGCGGCCAACGGCGCTGTCAGCGCGGCGGGCTCCTTTGGTGAGACTACAGTTAACTCCGTCACCAACGCTGTCTCCGGTACAGTTTCCGGCGTCAGAGTGGTGGTCAGGGCGCCGTTCAGGAGCGCAAGTCAGGAGTAGCCTCCTATCCGGTTGTGCTCCGGCGGCCGGGGCAGCTAAGCTTCGGCCCTCATCGCTCAGGCGGCCCCGGCAGGCAGCTGTCGCACAACCTACTCTAACGGGTCCCGGGTTAGCCGCCCGGGAGCAAAGAGAGACCCGTGGCACCTCCCGAAACCGTCCATCCCTCTGCGGGGCAACCGCGCCCACGCCGTGCAACACTGAGATAGGCCCGTAGCACTTCAGGCCGGGCCATTCTTCGTTTTAGGACCCTCACGTTGTCCGTTCCAGCGAAAGTCCGGGGCCTGGTGGGGCGCGTCGACCGCAGAACGCAGCTGGTTAAATACGCGCTCCTGAAGGTCCCGGCGATCCGCCTGGTCGTCCGCACAGCCCGGGAAATGAGCCATGACGACGCCACCCACATGGCGGCCGGAGTGGCCTACTATGCCATACTGTCCTTTTTCCCGCTGACCATAGGGCTAATGTTCGTCTTCAGCCTAGTCCTCGAGTCGGACACGGTGGAGACGGAGCTCTTCGAGTTCTTCCAGACCTACCTGCCCGGCACCGCCGACATCCTGGGCGACAACGTCCAATCGGTGGAAAACATCAGGGGAATCCTGGGCGTATTGGGCGTCCTCGGCCTTTTCTGGACTGCCAGCGCCTTGTTTGGCGCCATCAGCCGCGCCGTCGACCGCGCTTGGGACGTGCACGAGGACCGCCCTTTCTACATTGCCAAGTTGCGTCATATAGCGATGTCCATGGCAGTCGGTCTGCTATTTCTATTCTCCCTGGGCGCCACCGGCTCTTTGCAGGTCCTGAGCAACCTAGAAACGGGCGGCGTTGGCATGTTTGAGCACGACTACATCAAACTTGTGACCCGGGTGCTGCCCTTCGTATTTACCCTGGCAATATTTTTGGTGATCTACAAGTACGTCCCCAATACCAAGACCCACTGGCGGTACATCTGGCCGGGAGCGCTGCTGGCGGCCATCATCTTCGAAGTCTGCAAGAACCTGTTCGTGTTCTACCTGGACAACTTCGCAAACTACGCCAAGGTCTACGGCTCTCTGGGGGCGGTCATCGCATTTCTGGGGTGGACCTACATTTCCTCCTTCATCCTCATCTTGGGGGCAGAGTTCTCTTCGGAATACGAGCGCATGCGGGAGGGAGTGGGCCAGGGCCAGCTCGTCGCCGGCCAATCACGCCGCCGGACAGGGCAGCGGCGTCATTAGCCGCACGGCTATTTCGCCGGCTTGGGCAGTCCAGCCTGGATGGCAATCATTCCGTTTGGACCATCTGGGCAATCGTGGACATGATGACACCAATAATCCTGGGAGTCGCCCGATGCCGCCCTGGCACGAATCATACCGGTCCTGACACACGGCGGTCCTTTGCTGTAGGAGTTGCCGCCTGGCCCAAAGTAAGGAGACTATCTGGGCAGCGCAGTTGGGCTGCGTAATCCTCTGCACCCTGCAGGCCATCTTCGGCAACCGACACGCCGGCGCCCCTCCGCCGTCTAAAGTCTGATGGGTGATAAGCTGTTGGACCGGGTTGGGAATCATCATGCCCGCGACCGCGGTGCGCGGGCGCAAACGACGCACGAGGGGTTCCGGCTTTCCCTGCAGGCAATATCTGGCGCGAGCGGCGTTCTATACCAAGCCGGACGATTCCGGACAACGCCGGTACTGGGCATCCGGCCCTTCACCGTCTGGTCTAGGCTGCTTCTCTCTCCGAAGGCGAGTCCGGCGCCAAGCCCAGCGATGCGGTCTAGGTTTAAGGGTTCGGGTTCAACCCCATTGTTCCAGGAACCTCCGGGTCTTGCCTCCGGAAGTTGGCCCAACGCTAACGGGCATACATGCGGAGGAGGATTGCCTCGAAGGGCGCGTTGGGCTGGCTGCCCTCGTCGATCATCTCCCTGAACTGGTGCCTGTCGGCGACGCGGCCACTCTCAGCCTCAGCCACGTATTCGCGGGCGACCGTGTAACCGTTGGTTCCGGCATAGTCCTTGAGCATCCTCAGTTGGGCCGACACGGACAGGTGCACGTCCTGCCTGTCGCTGGACACCCTGGCGTACAGGGCTGCTGGTGCGAGTGGCTGTAGATGCTTCTTCATTTTGTCCTCCTTGAGTCTTCCTGTTCAGCATGACGAGCTTTCAGCCTCTCGTATCGTATCGTCCGTCGCCACTCCCGCTCTTCCATGTAGTTGCGGAGGGCCTCGGGGATCAGCTCGCTCATGTGCGGCCCTCCTCGCACATTACCCCCTGTACCTGCTCTGCTATATCAGGCGGCAGGGAGAAGGTAATCGTCTTGGTATTCCTGGGTTTACTGGGCATGGCCTCTCTTTTCGCCTTTCTATGTTGGACCTTGTCTTACTCTTATGCATGGGCCACCCGGGCTTGCCCTGTCAAGGAGTAGATGCCATTACTCTCACTGTCCCAGGCGATATCTGGCCCGCACGTAAAGAAGCCAGTCGGCCCATTGCCCGTCGGCGTCGTGTTCCCACACCGATTTCACTCCGGCGGAGGGGAGGCGTTCTGGGATTCGTTCCGGTCGTCCAACGCCGCCGGGCCGATGCCTTGGGCGCTCCCGTCGGCAGGGGCCTGCTGGCGGAACGAATTTGGGCTGGACGATATGGTACCGTTCGGGCTTGATTGAGCTCCCATAGAGTTATGCCTGTATGGGTGGATGCCAATGGCTTGCGTTAACTGGTGGCCTGGGTCAAGTCGTGCGTGAGGGAGCAGTCGTGCTCCTGAGCGCATCGACAAACTTGTCGACCTCATCGGTGCTTTGGAAGAAGCCCAACAGACCGAGGGCGCCCCTTTTCTCCTCCTCGGAACTACCTGGCCAGCCTGACACATCCTCTTCACGCGCGTTTAGCGGCAACCACGTTCGCAGCTCCTCCAAGCCTATTCCCAAATGGTCGTTGAGACGGGTCGCGTGCACCCTGAACCCCATGCCGCTATTCTCATCGTCACGGGTTGCGTCAACGATCAGGACCGTTCGCACGCCGCCTTCATCCCGTCGTAGCCGATACCACACCGTATTCGAGTAGGGTTGGGCAGACAGAATGCCTCGGACACCATTTCTCATTCGGGCGTACAAGTCGCCAATCCCATTGGAGTCGGCCACAGTCTGAAGGCCGTTCACGGTCCCGCGTGTGGCCCTTCTGGACGAGGGTTGCGATTTGGCTTCAGCCTCTTCAGACTCTATCAGATACACCTGAGCCAGTAGGCTCCTGCCAGTCCTGTCTTTGAAATGCTGTATCGTGGCTACATTGATAGGCACTTTCATGCTGGACAAGTAACGAACGATCCTCTCAGTACTGCCGTCCATTGATTCGGCGACAATCAGCGAGCGATGCGCTAGGTTGAGTTCGTCTGGCAAGGGGTTCTCAAACTGTTCTTGAAATACTAACGCCAATGAATCCGAATTCCCAAAGTAATCGGCGGCTGTGGCTTTTGTTTCTTCGTGGGACAGGTCCCTTACCCAAGATGCGTAGTCCAACACTTGAGCAGCCACCTGCCGCCGAGTCTGGCCCTTCTTCAGCTCGACAACAACAGTATCACCGGGGCTGTCCAGGCACAGGAGGTCTATCGCTCCCCCAAAGTCGGTGCGCACTTGTCGCCCGATCACCAACAGGTTGGGGTCCAACACCGTGATGTCGTTGGTCAACCAGTCTTCCAACCGCTCCTCCAAGCTGATCTGGTCGCTTGGGATTTCATGCAACTCCGTATCGGAGATTACTTCCCAGAGGTGGATCTGTTGCATCGAATCCTCCCTTTCAGCTTCGGTCGCGTCCAAGGGCTGGCCCCATCTTTCCAGCGGCTACTCGCGGTCGAGTCGGCAAGGCTGCTGGCTAGGCATATACTTTTTTTGGAAGTGAGAATGTGATAGTCCTTCTCGGGTTGAACCGAATGACGGTTACTTGGAGCCCAGCGCCTCAGCAAGACGCGGATCAAAGACTTCCTTGAGCTTGGGAAGGAGATCAAGCATCCAGGCCCGGGTTTCCTCCAGGTTCTCCGGAGGGTCGTCTATAGACCCGTTTCTCCTGATGTTTATGGTGGAGAAGGTAAACTTGTCATCCCTGAGCCATTGCCATTCCGGGTCGGTGCCGGCGTCGACACTTAGCTCGATATGCTCCCGGTCGACCTCGAACTCGTCGAATATTTGATTGGTCAGGTCATTGTCTTCCGTGCGAACATGGAATGTTACCCAGGCGCTGTTGTCTCCGTAGAAAGATACCGCGTACCCTATGTTCGGGTCGAGTCGCGAGGGAAAGAACCGGCCAGTGTGGCCAAAGTAGTTGAGGGCCTTATCGGCAAACTCTTCTCCAAGCAGCTTCGTAACCAGTGGTTGGAAGAAGTCGTAGTGCCGCCGGGTGTCCAGGGGCATCTCCAATGACGGCCGCGTAATCTCCTTGTTCCAGCCGCCGGGGTATACCACCTGTCGGAACCTCGGCTCGGGGCAGTCGTTACCAGCCTTCTTGATGACCTCGACCTTGACGCCGTAGAACCTGATCCTCTCGCTTGTCCATTCGTTGAGCCGATGCAGGGCCTCGGCCTGCTCGTGGCCGAACTCCGGCGCAACCCATACCGCGATGTGCGCGCCGCATCCGGTCGCATAGGTGAGCAGCTGCCCGAGATGGATTAGGTCGGTCTCTCCCAACTGGTTCTCGATGGCTACTATCACACCCTCGTCGACCTCTCGCGCCAGAATGTCGAGAAAGTACGGGCCCACCGGCACTTCCGTCTGGACCGGTTCCAGTCTCATCCCCAACGCATCACCCAACAAGCGAAGGTTTTCGGCCAGCCAGGGAGTGAAGTTGAGAGCCTCATGCTTCTACACAGTGCGAACATCCAGCAGCTCGATTCCATCTTCGGTCGCGGTCATAGTGGGTTCTCCTCCGCGCATACCGGTGTCCCCAGGTTGAATCACGAAGTCCCGGTGGTCTCTATACAGCAGGGCCCGGTTCAGCATATCGTCGTCTGCCTCCAGATTGATGTCGGAACACTCAGTCATGGTCCAGTACTTGTGTTCGCCCAGAAAGAGGTATTTCCGTCTCTGGCCGAAGAACTGGCACTCTACGCCCTCTCCTCCTGCGACGCGCTCACAGAACGCGGCCAGCAGATCCTCCTGTCCGTCCTTCTTGATCACGACGTACTCGTGGGGCCAGGAATCCCTGTACGTGACCGCCTCGCGCCAAGGGGCGCGGCTTACCAGTGCCATGATGTCATGAGTAAATGGCTCCAATATCTGACCTCCTTGATATTCAATCATCTTCTACCTATTACTTTGTTAAGGAGACCGTTTCGTCTCCCGATGAGGTTTCCACCCAGGAACTCCTCCAATTAGGGGCGGTGCAAGACCGTCCAGGGGTACCGGATTATTCCGTTGCGATTGCGTAGGATCCGCGAGCATCAGCTGAAGGGGCAGGCGGACTTTGGGGAGTCGGGGAGCCCCGCATCATCGTCAGTGGCCCGGCGGCCAGGCAATAGCAAAGCTGGCTCGTTGCCTCCGGCTTCCACAACGGAACCGTGGCGGCTGCTGGCTTTGCACTAAAAGTCGATACTGATGCAAAAGTCGGTAAATGAACACAACATTTGCAAGCCTAGTGGGGCTCGAATTTGTTGAACTCCGTAGTACCTAAGGCCAAAATTGCATAAGTTTCGAAGAAGTAGGATGCCGCGTCATCGGTAATTTCGACGGCCCTGATAGTCATTTCCCGAACCTTTTGTTTCTGCTCGCGAAATTCCGCAGCATATTTCTTCGCTATCTGACTCCGACTCACGGTGGCCCTATGCCCTATGTCTAAGTGCTATTTTTTTGCCATGAGTCGGAAGGCGAAGTTCGCCTGTTCTTGGGTTGCACCTTTTCTGCCATGGGTTCCAATTCGTTCCCGTATCTGATTTGAGCGGCCAACGTAAAGGGCTTTCTTACCTTCGTAAAAGACATAGACGCCACGGTCTGGGAGCTTAGTTCGCCTGGCGAAGGTTTCTGCCGAGCAAATTTTGAGTTTAACTAGCAATGGGTGCATTCGGGCTAGAACGGACCGTAATTCTTCATTCAAAGAGTTCTTCTCAGCGGGGCGGGGTCTACCTAGGGCGTCAATTCGTGGATGACCCATGCACCAGTCATTCGCCCGGCCGGTCTTGCGGGCCTAAGATAGATTGGTGGCTGGGCCGTGGTCCAGGAAGCTCTCCATGACGGTAAGGCCGCCCGCTGCCGATGATGAAGACCGCGGCTCCATGATCACTTATCGTCGTTATCCAACCGCTCTTCCAGCCGGTGCAGCGCGGCTTGGGTGGCTCGAATCTCACGCAGAAGCTCTTCCCTCGACACCGGGCCTTCCATCTCCCGCAACCTCTCAATCTTGGCCTCGTCCAGGTTGTTGATGATTATGGCGATGAACAGGTTTATCACCACGAAGGTCCCCAGCACCACGAAGCTGACGAAGTACAACCAGGCGAATGAATGCAGCTCCATCGCGGTGTACATTACCTCGGTCCAGCCTTCCAACGTTATGACGTTGAACAAGGTCAGCACCGATATGCCGAGGCTGCGCCAGTTGTCCGGGTCGTGTTCGTGAAAGAGGTGGTAGCCCATGATGGCGTAAATGTAGACCACAATGCTCATCAGCATGATGACGTGGCCTACGCTGGGGAGTGACCGGACCAGGGCAGTAACGATTAGCCGCAAGTCTTTAATGGCTGAGATGAGCCGCAGGACCCGCAGCAACCGGGCTAGGCGGGCAATCATGGCCAACTGTCCGGTGGCCGGAATAAGCGCGAAGACTATTATTAGAAAGTCGAAGACGTTCCACCCGTCCTGGAAATACCGGAAAGGCCGGGGTAACAACACCACCATCTTGAGCAGCGCTTCGACGATGAACACGCCCAGCGCCACCTGATTTCCCAAGTGCAGCCAGTGGCCGTACTGCCGGTCCAATGTGGAAGAGGTGCTCAGCCCCAGCAATACTGCGTTGGCCAGAATGACCCCAATGATGAAGTATTCAAACCGGGGCGTCTGAACCAACTGTTGATTGAAAAGCACCAACCGTGTCATACCTATGCGTCCACTCCATGACCCCGATGCGGCTTAATGGTTCCCATGCCTACGTGACCTGAGGAGAGTGGTGTCTATCCACTTCCTCCATCCACCGTTATCTGTCTTCGATCAACTTTCCGGGTACTCAGCTTTCCGGGCACTTGCTGGTCCCTCAGGTCCGGCGTCCCAGGCGGGCAAGCCTGGCGTTGCCTCACGTCGCTGCTGTCCTGGATACGGTCACAATGGCCCGAGTAGCCTTCGTCTTGCCGCCAGCGGCCCGTTTCCCGCAAGTGGACCACGCTCGGAGGCGGGAGGCCTCTCGTCTTGTTGCCGGAGCGTCTTCCACTGTTGGATAACGATTGTTGGATAATGATTGTTGGATAACGAAGCGGGCCGCTGATGGTCCACCCCTTGGAGGCTCATCCGGCATATCGCTTGGGTGTGTCTCTTACTCCTCACGATTGAACCGTCGAGCCCGGCGGGAATTCCATGCCAGTGTGAGAGGTCATCTCGGCATTGTTGTCCAGGAAGCCCGGCGCGGAGGTTTCGGCAGACTGTGGGCCGGGGCAGTGAACCGGCATGAGTGCCGGAGCGGCGGTCTGGGCTAACAGACCCCTTCCATTTGCGCCCGGTGTCGAGCATTTCCCGGTGAGCGCCAAGATTGAGCCGAGACGAGATGGGCGGTGAGTGTTTTGCCATCCCTGGCTTAGACCGGCGTGTTTTAGCTGACGCAAGTAGGCATTGAGTTAACAGTAATGACGGGT
Organism: Dehalococcoidia bacterium; assembly: GCA_965224325.1. GTDB lineage: Bacteria > Chloroflexota > Dehalococcoidia > Lucifugimonadales > UBA3495 > CBDCMJ01. Next base: position 311,490 of record CBDCYT010000020.1, on the reverse strand, counting down.
GGGTCTTGGACCAAGGCCGCCGCAGTCTCCAACCAAACACGGCGCTGTCTCAGTACCTCTACTTTCCGCCGGTCCGCCCGGACCGGTAAGTCTTGATTCCTTCCTCCAAGGCAACCCAGGGAAGGAGGGCGCATTTGATGCGCACCGGGAACTGCCGCACCACCGTGAGCGCTTGCAGTGAACCCAAGGCAGTCGACGCCTCAAACGACCCGTTGCCCCGCATCGTTCCTCGAAACAACTCTCCTAAGCGGTCCAACTCGTCCAGCCTTCTACCCAAGAGCGTTTCAGACATCATAGACGCGGTGGCTTGAATGATGGAGCACCCCTCGGACTGCGCTCCCACCTGGACCACGTGGCCTGCCGCGTCCAACCTCAACTGCAGCGTTACCCGGTCGCCGCAAAAAGGGTTGAACTCCTCGGCTTCTATATCAGGTTGGAACACAGGGGTGCGATTCCGCGCGCTGCGATAGTGGTCTAGGATAAGATCGCCGTACAGGCCGCCAAGAGGAACGTCGGGAACTTGCGCCATGGTATTCTCGAACTGCAAACAGCTTCGGAATCGGTCTGAGAGATAGCCGCAAGCGACTCGGCAGTTTCTCGCCCAATTGCTTGGTCAGGGTCAAGCCATCCAGGAAACGGGAGACAGAAATAGCAATATCGTGAGATTGGCTTTAGCTTAACACATTGGCGCCCCTCTACGGGTAGCGGCGTGCCTAGGTCAGCGTCGCGCAATGGTCGGTGCGGGCGCAGGTCTTGGCTGTCCTTGATTCCCCAGAGGCGAGGGTCAGGGCTTCGGCACGCTCACAAATAGCGATTATTCAGAGACGTCCCCGGCGCTCAAGCAAGCTCATGATGGGATTGCCAAAGGGCTCAACACGAGCCTGTCTCAGAAGTCTCCACTCACGATTAAGGGCGGACGCAACCTGACGGGTTACTATTATTAAGCGCCTAAACCAGTATTGAATGCGGCTCAATAATCCGTCACTCCCACGCTTCCGTCATTCCCACGCTTCTGTCATTCCCGCGAAGCTTGTCCCCGACCCCGATCGGGGAGCGGGAATCCATACTCAATAACCCGTCATTCCCGCGAAAGCGGGAATCCAGAAGGGTAGAATGCTGGAGGACGCAACTATATGAGACAAGCTCACACGAGGGGATTTTCAGGGAAGCCCTTAGACCTGGCAACCTAGATTGCCAACGTTACGGGCAACACCTCCGCTAATAGGCCGGTTGCGCCAAGCACGAACGTCGCAGCAGACGGCCGCCGGTAGTAGAGGCCTATTCCGTAGTAACGGCGTCCATCCGGCGGTCCAGGGCCGCCCGCAGCGTGTGCCAGGCCAGCACGGCACACTTGATGCGGGTTGGAAACCCGGTGACGCCGGCAAGGGATTCAAGGTCTCCGAGCGTGTCGTAGTCCAGGTCGGCTCCCGGGTCCGTCATCATCAGGTGAAAAGCGTCGAACACCTGCGTCACCTGATCAATGGATTGACCCTTGATGCTCTCGGTCATCATGGAGGCGGAAGCTCTGGATATGGCGCACCCGGACCCTTGAAAGGAGACGTCTTGGACAACGCCGTCGTTCACATCCAGGTACACAGTGACGATGTCTCCGCAAAGTGGGTTAAAGCCTTCGGCGGATTGGGTTGCTCCGTCCAACTGGCGATAGTTGCGAGGTCTGTTGTTGTGCTCCAGCAGGATTTCCTGATAAAGGTCGTCGAGCCCCGCCATTAGCTGAATACCTCAACAACCCGGTCGATGGCCTTAACCAGGGCATCCAGGTCCTCTTTGGTGTTGTAGAAAGCCAAGGAAGCCCGGGCGGTGGCAGAAGTCCCAAACCGGTTCATGAGGGGTTGAGCGCAGTGGTGGCCGGTGCGAATGGCGATACCTTCAGCGTCTAGAATCGTGCCGATGTCGTGAGGATGGACACCATCCATCACAAACGACATGATTCCGGATTTTTCACGGGCGGTCCCAACCAACTTCACGTTATCAAGGCCGGAGAGCAGGCCTGAGCCGTACTGCAGCAACTGGTGTTCGTAGGCTTCAATACGGTCTATGCCCAGATGGGTCACGTAATCTATGGCGGCGCCCAAGCCGATGCTGCCAGCAATATTGGGCGTGCCGGCCTCGAATTTATGCGGCAAAACGTTGTACAGAGTCTCCTCGAAGGTAACCGACTTGATCATCTCGCCGCCGCCTTGGTAAGGCGGCATGGCTTCCAGGAGGCTGGCCTTACCGTAGAGAACGCCGATTCCCGTAGGACCGTAGACCTTGTGGCCGGAGAACGCGTAGAAGTCGCAGTCCAGGTCGCGAACGTCCACGGAGCAGTGGGCTGCCGCCTGAGCGCCGTCCAACAGCACGGGAACACCCAACCTATGGGCCGACTCCACGATCCGTTTCACCGGGTTGATAGTCCCCAGGGCATTGGAGACGTGGACTACAGACACCAGTTTGGTGCGCGGGCCCAACAACGCCTCGTACTCGTCCATGAGCAACTCGCCGGAGTCGTCGACGGGTATTACTCGAAGGGTGGCGCCTCTCTCCAGGCATAGCATCTGCCATGGCACTATGTTGGAGTGGTGCTCCATGGTGGAGATTATTATCTCGTCACCCTGTTGTATGTTCTGCCGGCCGAAGGACTGGGCGACCAGGTTGATGGCCTCGGTAGTCCCTCGCACGAAGATGATCTCGCAGTCTTCTCCGGCGTTAATGAACCGCCTAATCTTGCTGCGGGCTGCTTCATAATCATCAGTAGCCCGTTGGCTAAGGGTATGCACTCCCCGGTGAACGTTGGAGTTGTCGGTGGTGTAGTAGTGCACCAAGGCGTCGATAACCGCCTGAGGCTTCTGGCTGGTGGCGGCGTTGTCCAGGTACACCAGCGGTTTCCCGTTCACCAATTGGTCCAGGACGGGGAAATCCTTCTTCAGCTCAGCCCCTTGGAGTTCAGCCATATGCGCGCCGGACGTTATTGGACCGGTCCCGAACTCCGCGCGGGTCATAGTCCGCCTCGCTGGTTAGGGTTGGCTGCTGGCATGGCGTTCAAGAAAAGTCCGTCTACGTATTCCCTTAAGGGTTCGAGTTTCACTGTTTCGATGATCTCTCTCGCGAAGGCATGGATTAGCATGCGCCTGGCTGTATCCGGGTCCAAGCCGCGGCTGGTCAAGTAAAACATCGCGGCGGCATCCAAATGCCCGGCCGTGGCGCCGTGGCCGCAGTTTACGTCGTCGGCATAGATGAGCAAGCTGGGTTTGCTGTCTACCTCAGCCTGGTCCGACAGCAGAAGATTATCATCGGACTGATGCGCAACCACTTTTTGAGCATCTTTACGCACCAGCACCTGGCCCCCAAACACAGCCTTGGATTTGCCATCCAAGATGCCTTTGTAACTGAGCCGGCTGGAGGTGTGGGGTTTGGCGTGGTCGATACTTACCAAGTTATCTATGTGCTGGCCGTCCAACGTGAGATAGAGCCCATTTAGGACGCAGGACCCTCCCGGTTCCTCCATATTCACCAGAAAATCGTTGCGGGCCAAAGCCGCGCCGAGGGACAATGACGCCGAGTTCAAAACGGAGTCTCGCCCCAACCGCGCCCGGCTGGTTCCCACGTGAAACGCCTCTGGGCTCTCCATCAAGAGACGATAGTGGTCGACGACGGCGCCGTCGTCGACCACTATTTCAGTAACCGCGTTGGTGAAATAGCGGGCGGTGGCAGGGCCAAGATATGTTTCCACCACCGACACCTCTGAGTTCCGTCCGGCCACCAACAAGGTCCGGGGGTATGACACCCTGGGCTGCTCCCGGCCGGTAGTGACGAATATCAGATGAATCGGTAACCCCGGCGCACAACCTTCGGGCACTTCAATGAAGGCCCCATCATCTAGGAAAGCAGTATTGAGGGCGGAGAAGCCATCATCCTCGAAGCCGGCATGCTTGGAGAGATGCTTTTCAACTGCGTGACTGCCGGAGTTTACCGCTTGGGCCAGGCTGCTAACCGAGGCCTTGCCATTACCTGCAGGCGCATTGGACAGAGACCTGGAAAATTTGCCGTCCACAAACACCGCGCTGGTCCAACCGTCTTCCCAGGGCGCTCCCGGCGGCAACACGGCGTCCCGGCCCAATTCCGGACTTAGGTTGGGGGCGAAACCGAACGCGGTGTTTGCTATGGGAGCGACGTTGGTGTACTTCCACTTTTCGTTGCCGCGCCGGGCGGTGGGGAATCCCAACTCCGTAAAGCAGCACCAAGCCTGGTTGCCCAGATCAGTCAACCACTCCGGTCCGGCATCAGCGCGTTTACGCCGCATGGTTTCAAAACCGGTTAGGTAACTTTCTAGTTTCTTAGCGGATTGAGTCATTGGGCGACCGGTTGGTTCATAAGATGGTTTTGGTAGAGGTAGTACTTCAATTGGGCGGACCAATTCAATACGGCTGGTTGACGGCGAACGCAGGTTACTAACTGGACTCGACCGACTCTTTGATCCAGTCGTATCCCCTTGCTTCCAATTCCAAGGCAAGTTCAGGTCCACCTGAATGGACCAAACGGCCGTCCATTAGAACGTGAACGTAGTCCGGCGTGATGTAGTTGAGTATGCGTTGGTAGTGAGTAACGACCACGATGGCGTTGTCCGGACCCTTGAACCGGTTAATGCCGTCGGAGACGATCCGCAAGGCGTCGATGTCTAGGCCGGAGTCGGTCTCATCCAGGAGGGCCAGCTTGGGTTCCAAGACCGCCATTTGCAGAATCTCGTTGCGCTTCTTCTCGCCTCCCGAGAAACCTTCGTTGACCGACCGTTTCACCAGGTCCGGATCGATTTCCACCAGCTTGACCTTCTCCCTCAACAAGCGGTCGAACTCTCGAGCTCCCATGTCGTCCTCACCCCGGTACTGCCGCAGGGCGTCGACTGCCGCCTTCAAGAATTGCCAAGCCCGGACACCGGGCATCTCCAGGGGGTATTGGAAGGCGAGAAATAGCCCCATTCGGGCGCGCACTTCCGGTTCCAACCTCAGAAGGTCATTACCTTGAAACAAGGCCTGTCCGCTGGAAACGGTATACTCGGGTTTACCGGCAAGGGTGCTGACCAGGGTGCTTTTACCGGAGCCATTGGGGCCCATGATAGCGTGGACTTCGCCGGCGTTGACCGTGAGATCAACACCCTTCAGAATCTCCAACCCCTCCACCGCCACGTGCAACCCATGGATCTCCAAAAGCGGGTTCGAGCCGGTTGGTCCGGTTTTCTCAGTTTTCTCGGTGTTCTCGGTGTTCAGTGAGCTAGTCATCTAGCCAACTGCCCCCTCCAGGCTCACCTTGAGCAACTGGCCGGCCTCCATGGCAAACTCGAAGGGCAACTCCTGAAATATACTCCGGCAGAACCCGTTGATTATGATGTAGTGGGCGTCTTCCACGGAGATGCCCCGCTGCTGACAGTAAAAAAGCTGCTCGTCGCTAACCTTAGAGGTAGAGGCTTCATGCTCCACCTGAGCGGTGGGGTTCCGCACTTCGATGTATGGCACCGTGTGAGCCCCGCATTGGTCCCCGATAAGCAACGAATCGCATTGGGTGAAGTTCTTGGTGTTGGCCGCTTTAGGGCCGATTTTGACCAGACCCCGGTAAGTGCCGTTTCCATGCCCGGCCGATATACCCTTGGCTACTATGGTGCTCTTGGTGTTGCTTCCTTGATGGACCATCTTGGTGCCGGTGTCTGCCTGCTGGTAGTTGTTCACCAGAGCGACAGAGTAAAACTCGCCCACCGAGTTATCACCCTTCAAGATGACACTGGGGTACTTCCAGGTGATGGCGGAACCGGTTTCCACCTGGGTCCAAGAGATTTTGGAGTTGCGGCCCCTAGCCATAGCACGTTTGGTGACGAAGTTGTAGACACCGCCGTTTCCTTCTTTGTCGCCGGGAAACCAGTTCTGCAGGGTCGAGTACTTGATCTCCGCATCGTCCAACGCCACCAACTCAACCACCGCGGCGTGCAACTGATGGGTCTTCCTAGCGGGAGCAGTACAGCCTTCCAAATAGCTGACGTAGCTGCCTTTGTCGGCGACAATCAACGTACGCTCGAACTGGCCTGAATCGGCCTGGTTTATACGGAAGTAAGTCATTAGCTCGATAGGGCAGCGGACTCCCGGCGGTATATAGGCAAAGGAACCGTCGCTGAAGACCGCGGAATTCAAACCGGCGTAGAAATTATCGGCATAGGGCACCACGGAACCCAGGTACTTCCGCACCAGTTCCGGATGATTCTTGATGGCCTCACTCATGGAGCAGAAAATTATACCGGCTTCTTCCAGCTTCTCTTGGTAGGTGGTGGCCACCGAAACGCTGTCCAGGACGGCATCCACAGCTACTCCGGCCAGTTTTTCCCGCTCGGCGAGGGGGATTCCCAGTTTCTCGAACGCCGCCAACACCTCGGGGTCCACTTCGTCCAGGCTCTTGGGCCCGTCCTTCCCTGACCCGGGTGCCGCGTAATAAATGATGTCCTGATAATCTATCGGCGGATGGTGGATGTTGGCCCACTTGGGCTCTTCATTGTTTAGCTTAACCCAGTGGCGGTAAGCCTTGAGCCGCCACTCCAACATCCAGTCGGGCTCGCCCTTCTTGAAAGAGATAAGGCGTACAATTTCTTCGTTCAAGCCCTTGGGAGCCACGTCCGATTCGACATCGATGGTGAATCCCCACTTGTAGTCGGTGTCGAGGTCGTCGGATGAAGTCGCCGTCCTAGATATGACCCGGGAAGCCGCCATCAGCCGCTCCTTGAAAGGCGTTGGGAAACGTGCTTGAATAACCTGCCGGCGCAGGTCCGCAACGCCGGTCTCGCCTTACACTCGGCGAAATGGACCCGAGGTTGCCGCGGGTCCAACTGCCTAATCTAGTTACTTGTTCTAGTTAATTGTATGGAAAGTCGACTAAGCAAGTCAACAATTATGCTAGCACTCTTGTTTTCGGGTGTCAACGATTTCCGCCACGCTCCAAAGGTCCGTTAACAGTAGCCCGTTAACAGTGGATGCCGGGGTACACCACCGCTCACCCGGTACGGGTTTCCGCGGACACTCAAATGAACCTGGCAAAGCCCCAAGCCAACGATTGTTACGCGCGGCGGTTGACTCAAAACGGGTCCGGTATGTAACATTCGAGACATGACAGTTGATTCCACAACACATTCTGCCTTGCCTGAAACGTTGCTGGGCGATTGCCACACTCACCTCGACCAATACCCGGCGGAGGAAATCCCCGAAATCCTGGACCGGGCCGGCGAGGCCGGCGTGGGCCTAATCGTATGCGCCGGGACTACGGTGGAATCCAGCGTTGATTGCGTGCGCATGGCCGAACGGCGCCAACCGCTTTACGCGGGTGTTGGCGTCCACCCCATGGAAGCCCACGAGGTCATGGATGAAGAGGCCTATTCCCGGTTGAGGGGGCTGGCCGAGGACAATCCGAGGGTGGTGTGCGTCAGCGAGATAGGACTGGACTTCCTACCCACCTCTCCGGACCGAGAAACTCAGTTCCAAGTGTTTCGCCAGCAAATCCGTTTGGCCCTAGACCTTAAGCTGCCCATAATCTTTCACTCCCGGGAATCTAATCCCGAAGTTTTCCAGACGCTCCGGGAGGAAGGCGCGGGCGACGTGGGCGGGGCGATGCACTACTTCCAGGCCGATGAGGCAACAGCGCGGGAAGCTATAGAATGCGGCTTCTTCATATCCCTGGCCCGCCCTCTGCTACGCCTTACCCATCTGCAGGACGCTGCCCGGGCCATCCCTCTTGAACACATCGTCCTAGAGACGGACGCCGCTCCCCAACCCTTCAAAAAGTACCGGACCAACTGGACCGAGCCGCGGCACACTCAAGAGGTGGCCCTCCGGCTTGCCGAACTCAAGGGCATCACCTTTGAGGAGGTGGCGCAGGTAACCACCCGGAACCTGACCAATCTGTTGGGCTTGCATCGCCAGTCTGGAAGCCCATAGCTTTCGAAGTCAGATTCTTTGGCGGACCCGACGCGCCAATAGCCTAATGGACGATAGCCGTTACGGCCCGACCCGCCTAGTACCTCGTCAGGCTGAATCCGATGGATAGATATGCTGAGGTTTGCGTCACCCTACGCGGTAGGTAACCTCCAGTCCATTCTTACATTGTGTCCGCGTTCAAAAATATGCGGACGCGGCGCTAGCTTCCTCCAGCCACCCCCGCTTCACACCGTTGCGGCCTATCCCGACCGGGTGGACAACGTCACTGAGCGGCGCCCGGCGTAACTATTCAGACCGGGCGGATCCGAGTGTCTGAGGGCTAGCAATTAGAGGTTTAATCTCAGCTGTTGACGCTCAGGCCGGCGGTTGTTAAACGCCTTTAGGCGGCTTTCGGCGCATTTGCCTCACCAACTCTGAACGGTTGCCGGTCGTCACCGGGGATTGAGGCCAAGACCTTCCGATGTTAATATTTACCCGGTGTTACCATTTACCCGGTCCCCAATATCCAGGCCTTGGAGACGTAGTCCATGCTGCCGGATCAATGCCAGCTAGCCCTGAAAGAGTGGGCGGTTACCGTACAGGCTCTGGCCTTAGGGCAGCAGGTCCTTCTTTTGCGCAAGGGCGGCATTCACGAGTTGGGGAAGAACTTCCGGGTCGTTGGTCCCGAGTTTCTACTTTACCCAACCTATGAGCACCAGCGGGAAGACCTGGTCAAGGACGTATATCAGTCCAGCTTGCGGGACGTCTTGGCCGAACCGCGCCAGGAAGACGCTATAACCTTCTCCCACTGGGCCCGGGTCGAAGAAACCATAGAACTCAGCGAACAGGCCAGGGTGGACGACCTGTCACCCCATTTCATATGGACCAACGGCTACGCCCAATCTCGGCTGCGCTGGAAGCCCATGCTGCCTCTCTCGGTCCTTCTGCTACGGGTCTACGGCTTGGAGCGGCCGGTCACCGTGCAGTTTCTTCCCGAGTACCGGGGCTGCTCCTCATGGGTAGAGGTGCTGGACAAGGTGTCCCTGGGCCGCCTAGAGCCAGTAATTGGGGAAGAGGAGTTTCGGCGGAGGGTGGCAGACATCAAGGGATGTATAGGCGCGGCCGTTTAGGTATAGCGTCAGATCAAATACCTAAGGCAGCAGCCTGCCGCAGAGTCGAGTCCTGCCGGACGATAACATCGGGCACCGGCAACCTGTGGGGCATCTCATCCAAACTTAGAGGACGTGGCCCGTATGCAATACCGGCGCCTACCCCGCACAGACTTAGTGATGCCAGAGATAGGGTTTGGGGTTTGGACCGTGGCAACCAACTGGTGGGGACAGATACCCGAGCAGCAAAAGATCTCCCTGCTGGAAAATGCCTTGGACCTTGGCGTGACCCTATTCGACACAGCCGACACCTACGGTGAGGGCTACGGTGAGCAGATTCTCGCCGACGCTTTAGGACACCATCGTACGGATATCGTGATCGCCACTAAGTTTGGTTACGACTTTTACGACCAGACGCCGCGAGAAGGACACCAGGAGCGGCCACAAAATTTCAGCCGCGAATTCGTCACATTTGCCTGCGAGCAGAGCCTACGCCGACTGCGTACCGACTATATAGACCTCTATCAAATACACAACCCTCGCTTGAGCGCTCTGGAGCGGGACGACCTGTTTGAAACGCTGGAACAACTCCAGGTGGATGGCAAGATCCGTTACTTCGGCGCGGCTCTGGGTCCTGACATCGGCTGGTTCGAGGAGGGCGAGGCTTCCATGCGCGAACGGCAGGTGGACAGCCTCCAAATCATCTATAGCATCCTCGAGCAAGAGCCTGCCAGGGACTTTTTCCCCATTGCTCAGGAGGAGCAGGTAGGCCTGCTGTCCCGGGTGCCCCACGCCTCAGAGGTGCTTACGGGCCGGTTCACCCGGCCGCCTGAGTTCGACCCCGGCGACCACCGGGCCAGCCGCAAGGCGGAATGGATGGAGCAGGCTTTGGCCAAAGCGGCGCGGGTGACGTTCCTCGCCGGAGAGGACGTGGGCCGCACCATGAGCCAGGCGGCCATAAAATTCTGTCTAGCTCAGCCAGCCATTGTTTCGGTGCTCCCCAACTTCACCAATATGGACGAGCTTCGCGAGTATACTTCCGCCCCGGAGACCCCCGATCTAACCGAAGAAGAGCAGTCGCGCTTAGATGACCTGTGGCGGCACGGATTTGACTTGGAAGAGCCGGCGCCCCAGTTCCGGGAAGTCTAGGCGTTATTCTCCTGTGAAAGTACTCTAAATGACACCCGGGGAAGACCTGGCGAAGACCTGGGGAAAGAGTGAGGACCATGTCGACCAACCTGCCTCCAACTGAGAAATTGGTATACCGCTTCGACGAAGGCGACGCTTCCATGCTCAACCTGCTGGGCGGCAAGGGGAGCAACCTTTGCGAGATGGTCCGCTTGGGCCTTCCGGTGCCTCCAGGGTTCGTAATCTCCACCGAAGCCTGCCTTGATTACTTCGCGCGCGGTAACCGGTTGCCCGATGGGTTGACCGATAGCGTAAAAGAAAATATCCAGCACCTGGAAAAGGAGCTGGACCGGGGTTTCGGCTCGCTGGAACGTCCCCTCCTGGTGTCAGTACGCTCCGGCGCAAGATTCTCCATGCCGGGGATGATGGACACCATTCTCAACCTGGGAATCAACGACGACATCGCCCAAGGCTTAGCCGCGGAAACGGGCGACCTGCGCCCCGCCTACGACGCCTATCGCCGTTTTTTGCAGATATACTCCAACATCGTGATGGGGGTCGATTCGCAGGTCTTCGAGGAGATTCTGTCCGCGCACAAGAAAAGGGCCGGGGTATCCTTGGACCACGAGCTATCATCGGACAACCTACGCTTGGTGGTCGCCAGCTTTAAAGACGCCATCCAAAAGGCTACCGGGGCTGCAGTGCCCGATGACCCGTGGGAACAACTCGTCAACGCCGTCGAGGCGGTGCTCCGCAGTTGGCACAACCCCAGGGCTATCTTTTACCGGAACCAAAACGGCATCGATCACGGCATGGGCACCGCGGTGACCGTGATGGCCATGGCTTTCGGCAACTTGGGTCCCACCAGCGGTACAGGAGTGCTCTTCACCCGGGACCCGTCCACCGGAGAGCGGAAAATATACGGAGAATACCTATCCAATGCCCAGGGTGAGGACGTGGTGGCCGGCGTGCGCACCCCCCAGCCCATCTCAACGCTGGCCGATGTCCTTCCAGGGCCCGCCAGCCAGTTGATGGACCTGGCGGCGAAGCTGGAGGCCCATTACTCCGACGCCCAGGACGTGGAGTTCACCATCGAAAGGGGCAGGCTTTTCATCCTCCAGACTCGGAGCGCCAAACGCACTCCCTCCGCCGCCGTGAAAATAGCGGTGAATCTGGCCCAAGAGGGGTCTATCAGCAAGCTTGACGCCCTGCTTCGGGTGAATCCCGAGGACTTGGGTCAGTTGATGGCGCCCCAGTTTAAGGAAGATGTGGACTCGGCTTCCGTGCGTTCCGCATTCTTGGCCCAGGGTTCCGGCGCTTCACCCGGGGCGGCCACGGGCAAGGCGTTTTTCGACGCCACCAGGGCAGCCACGGCGTCAGAGCAGGGTGAGGCGGTCATCTTGGTGCGGCCGGAAACCAGACCGGACGACATTCACGGAATCGCCGCGTCTGTGGGAGTGCTAACCACCAGGGGAGGGGCCACCAGCCACGCCGCCGTGGTGACCCGCGGTATGGGCAAGCCCTGCATCGTTGGGTGCGAAGCCATACAGGTGGACATGCAGCGGATGCTGCTCGTGGCAGGTTCCCAGACCGTGAGGGAGGGGGAGGACATCAGCATCGACGGCACCAGCGGCAAGGTTTTCGCCGGCCGGATGGAAACGGAGACGCCCAGCCTAAATAAACTTGCTGAGGCTGCCGAGCTCCTGAGCTGGGCGGACCAGACCCGCACTCTGGGGGTCTGGGCTAATGCCGACACTCCTGCCGACGCCACCCAGGCCATCGCCTTGGGTGCGGAGGGCATCGGCTTATGCCGCACCGAGCACATGTTCCTCAACCAGCAACGCCTCCCGGCAGTGCAGAGGATGCTGCTGAATGCCGAAGTCGCCGAGGGGTGGCGCCGCACCCATCCGGAGTTCAAGGATTCCCCCCTAGAGGCGCCGGAACTGCCCAGCGGCGTTGAAGAATTTTTCCAAGCCTTGGCCGAGGTAAAGCAGCTGCAAATCAGCGACTTTAGCGAGATCCTAGAGGTCATGGGACGGCGGCCGGTCATAATCCGGCTGCTGGATGCGCCGTTACACGAGTTCTTACCGCAGCCCGAGGTCTTGCTAGCCGAACTGGCAGAGCTTCGCAGCCAAGGAGCCGCTCAGTCCGAGTTGAGCCAAAAAGAGGAAGCCTTGGATCTGGTGGACTCCCTTCGAGAGAGCAACCCCATGCTGGGCCACCGGGGTTGCCGCCTGGGACTGAGCTTCCCTGCCATCTATGAAATGCAGATCGAAGCCATCATCACCGCCAGCGCCAACTTGATAAATCAGGGGATTGAGGTGCAGCCGGAAATCATGATCCCCCTTACAGTACACGTAGAGGAAATGCGCCGGTTGCGCCAGGATTTAACAGCCGTGGCGGCCCGCCTGCAAGAGGAGTTGGGGACCCCGGTTCCCTACAAGTTCGGCACCATGATCGAGACGCCCAGGAGTGCGGTGACCGCCGGCGAGGTTGCCCAGGAGTCAGATTTCTTCAGCTTCGGCACCAACGATCTGACCCAGATGACTTATGGCTTTAGCCGGGATGACGCCGAAGGCAAGTTCTTGAGGTTCTACGTGGATGAAGGCATCCTGCCGGCTGATCCTTTCTCCACCATGGACCCCGATGGGGTGGGAGTCTTGGTGTCTATGGCCGTGAAAAGCGGGCGCGAGACACGCCCAGGCTTGGAAATAGGCATCTGCGGAGAGCACGGAGGAGACCCGGCCAGTATTGACTTTTGCCACCGCGTGGGACTGAACTACGTAAGCTGCTCGCCTTTCCGGGTGCCGGTGGCCCGGTTGGCCGCCGCCCATGCTGCGCTGGCTCAAGGTCAGCACGGGCAATCGCCCGCGTCAAGCGTTTAATTCCAGCTCTCTGTTTAACAGGCAGGAATTGGCGAAGGCAGTCAAGGTTTCCTGGGAGGTGTGCCAAAAGCGATAGCCCGTCGCCTGGCGCAGCTTGCCGGTATCCAACACCATGGGGTACCGCACCAAGTCTAATCCGGAGGCAGTTGACTCCAGTTGGATGCCAAGATTCCAGGTCAGCTGCACCAACGGATAAGCTAGAATCGCAGGCAAGCTGATCAGCCTACTTTCTATAACATCGGCCATCTCACTGTAAAAGACGACACCGTCCCCGGCCACGTTGAAAACCCCCGGCAATTCTTGGTCCATCACTATAGCTATGATCCGCGCCAAGTCGTCTTCGTACAAGAACTGCAACGGCGGGTTGTAATCAAGCACACCCAGTAACAAGGGCCGGAACAATGCCTTGCTAATCGGCGATTCGGCGTTCGGTCCCAACACGATACAGGAGCGCAAAACCGTGACCTTAATCTCGGGATGCGCGCTGGTAAACTCCTCGATCATTTGCTCCGCCAGGTATTTATCGTACCCGTAAGGGAAGTCGGGCAACGGCCTCAGCGGTGCGTCGTCGCGCAGGGGCACAGGGTTGTCCGGATGCGGCCCGTAAACGGTGTAGGAACTGAGGTAGATAAAGTGACGCAACCTGGCCCGCACACAGGAGTCCAACACCGCTCTCAGGGAGGCTAAGTTACTCTGTCGTATGGCGGCAACCCTCGCGAGGTTGCGGCCGCGGGTGGGGTCGAAAGCCAGGTGCACCAAGGTAGTCACCTGGTGGTGCAATAAGGTCTCTTCGATGGACTCCGACACGTCCTTTCGGTAGGCCGCCACGTTATGAATGGGGAAAGCAAGCGGCCTAGCATCGAACGCGATGATCTGTCGATGCTGTGGATGCTCATCCAGCTTTTGCAGCAAACGGCTGCCGACGTAACCCGCAGCGCCAGTTACTGCAACAACGCCATCGTGTTGCTCCATGCCTGCTACCCTGAGTTCAGGGCCTAAACAAAGCCGGCGGGCTGCCGGTAAGGAAGCCAGATACCATGTTACTCACAACACCTAACGACCTGCCGGGAAGGGAACTCTCCCGAGAATGGCCCTGGGTCGCCTTTCGGACGGCCCCGAAGCCCAAGCAGTTGACGCGACTCAGCACCTACGCGCCTCGCTCCTTCCTCGTCTGCCCTTAGTTTGCGGGGACATTGGCAGACGCTGGCGCTCTCTCGTGATGGCGGCGGTCTCGAGCGCCACCGTAAATTAAAGGTCGGGCCGGGAAGGTTGAGAAGGGTTGACATGCGGCGTTCAGGGTCATGGTGCCGGTGAGAGGTCCCACGTGCGGGCCCCTTACACCACGCCGTTTACAACTTGGGCTAAAGGAGAACCGCCCCAGGGGACCAACGTCCGCTTCAGCCGCCCTTGGACAGGGGCAGCATACTGCCCATCCACGTCTTGGCGGTCAGCCGTAATTTCTGCCCCGTGCTGAGGGACACCCGGTGGCTGAGGACATCATAATTCGCGTCTTCAATGCCTTCCAACACCTTCTGGTACAAACGGCCCAACACCGCGGGGCAGGCCCGGGAGCGCACCGACAGGTAAGGCAACAATTGGAAGCCGCTTTTGAAGTACTCTCTGGCTCGCGCCGCCTGGAAACGCATCAACTCAATAAACGCCTCGTTCAGAACGCCTTCTTGCAGTTCAGCTTCCGAGTACCCAAACCGGACGATTTCATCCTGCGGAAGGTAAATGCGCCCGAACTCGAGATCTTCTTTCACGTCCCTGGCGATATTGGTCAATTGCATGGCCAACCCAAGGTCGGCGGCATGTTCCTTTGCCTGGGGGTCCTTGTAGCCGAAGATTTGCAAACATATTAGGCCCACCACCGAGGCCACCTGGTGGCAGTATTGCTTCAACTCGTCGAAGTTCTCATAGCGGTTCTTAACTAAATCGCTCTCAACACCCTGTATAACTTCCTGAAAATATTCCTCGGGGATTTCATATTTTGTGGCTACGTCGGACAATGCGAGGAACAGCAGCTTGTCGGGGTCTCCCTCATAGGTCTGGCGCAGCTCGTCCTTGAGCTCGGTCAGGGCGGCTAGCTTCTCTTCGTAGGAGGCTACTTGGTCCACCGCGTCATCGCAGTAGCGGCAAAAAGTGTAGGCCACGTATATGGCCCTGCGCTGAGCAGCAGGAAGGGTAAGGAAGGCAAAGTAGAAGTTCTTGGCCTCTTGGCGAGTTACTACCCGGCACTCATCGTAAGCCAGTTGCAAGTCGTTCACGGTATGCCCCTCTGGCACGTAGCCCTGTCACTCAGGCTGAGTCTGCCTCACGCAGTTTACCCCCGCCAACCGCGGCATCGTCAAGTCCCCGCCACCGAACAGACTCAATAATCCGGGCGTCCGGGTCCGCCGGCAGCAGCTATTGGAGATCACTCACCTACCACCTGGACCATCACCTCTCTTGGCCTGGGGTGGTCCAATTCAATGAAAAAGATGCTCTGATAACGGCCGAACTGCATGGTCCCATCGATTACCGGGACGGTCTCGCTGGTCCCCAGAATCAAATGCTGCAAATGGGCATGCCCATTTGGCGCTTCGTCCGGGTTCATATTGACGGTCCGGATGCTGAAGTCGTTGTGAGAGTAGCTGCCATTTCGCGGGGAAATCTTCTCAAGAAAACAGGCCATGTCCCGAAGTAACAGCGGTTCATTCTCGTTGATCTTCACGGCGGCGGTAGTATGCTTTGAATAGACTACCACGAAACCATCGTTGATCTCCGATTGGGCCACACATTGGCATACCCATTCGGTTATGTCAATGAACTCCGGCGCGGTTTGGGTGTCCAAGCTGAGGCAAAATGACTGGTGTTTCATGTTCTCTCGCCCTCCTTACGGGAAGAGATGGCCTCGTGCCCCAACGATGCGGTCTTACTCACGCCGTTGCGGTGTTGGGAAGAATTCCCCGTAATGTTGAATAATTTTGCATACCGCCCCAAGGCCGTTAGCGGCCAGTAGTTGCGGTAAAGGTGATAATTGATCATAAACCCGGCCGGCATATCCAAGCCTTGGTACCCTGAGTCTCCCGGCTTCGGCAGGCTGGGAAGCTTTCCCCCAACGCCATACCCGGGGAAGCCGGTCCCGGTGAAATAGGGTTCATCCCAGCAACCCTCATCATCCTGGGTGCTCACTAGGTAGTTGACGCCCCCGGCGGCTGCGGCGCCGGCGCCGTCTCCCGCGGCTATCAACGCCAGCAAGGCCCACGCAGTCTGAGAAGCGGTGCTAGCCCCGACGCCATGAAGACTGGGGTCGACGTAGGAGCCGCAGCTTTCTCCCCAACCGCCGTCGGGGTTCTGGCGAGAAATCAGCCAGTCCACGGCCCGGCGGACGTGGGGCCCATTCATGTCCTCTCCCACTTGAGCCAATGCTGGCAGCACGGCGCCCACGCCATAGATGTAGTTGACGCCCCAGCGCCCAAACCACGACCCGTCGACTTCTTGTTCCCGGCGAAGATACTGGTAGGCGCGGCGCACCGGAGGATGCTCGAGCCCATAGCCCAGTTTCCCAAACATCTCCACGATATGCGCCGTTACATCGGCGCTGGGCGGGTCCACCACCTCTCCAAAGTCGGAAAAAGGAAGCTTGGTCAAATACTTAGCGTCGTTGTCCTTGTCGAAGGCGGCCCAGCCGCCGTTCTTGCATTGCAACCCCGACAGCCAAGTGACGCCGCGTTGGATGGCCTCCTGAGAGCGTCGCTGGCTCTCCGGCTCCAGCCGGGCTGCCTCCAGCGCCATTATCACTTCCGAGGTGTCGTCGATATCCGGGTAGCGGTCATTATTAAATTCGAACGCCCAGCCGCCGGGAGGCACATTCCGGGCTTGGACTTGCCAGTCGCCTCCAGCCATGATTTGCTGGCTCACCAGCCACTCGGATGAGTGCCGGATCATGGGATCGTCCGGAGTTACTCCGGAGTCAAGGAGTGCTATTTGCGCCAAGCAAGTGTCCCACACCGGAGACATGCAAGCCTGCAAACTGCAAGTGTCTTCGTTTTCGATGACGTAGCGTTCGAACCCGGCGAACCCTTTCTCGATAGCGGGATGGTCCGGAGGAAACCCCAGGTAATGCAAAGCGATGAGGGAGTACACCCAGGGGGGCTGTATACCGGCCCAACAGCCGTCTTCCTCCTGATGGCCGAGTATCCAACGGGCGATTTTCCTCTCGGCCAACTTGCGGAAAGGGTGTATGGGCAGCCGCTCGTAAAGACCAATCACACGGTCCAAGCCGTGCAGCACCCAGGCCCACCCCCAGCCGTCGGCGGGCATCGGAATGGAGTAGTCAATCTGGCGCCTGGGCTTGGGATAAAGCTCGTCGATACTTGCCTCTTTCCGCACCGGGCTAACGGGATGGCGGGTGAGGATGACAATCATGGGGACGATGGTTGCCCTTACCCAGCTGGCGAACCGGTATATGTTGAAGGGCATCCACGAGGGCAGGAAGATCAGCTCGGGCGGCATGTTGGGAGTACCCCGCCAATCCCATTGACCAAAAAGCGCCAGCCAGATTTTGGTGAAGATCCGTACCTTGGGAACGCCGCCGCGAGAAAGAATGAAACGGCGGGCTTTCTCCAACGGCTCCGAGTCGGCACGGCAGCCGGCCAGCTTCAACGCGAAATAGCACTCCACGGAGGTGCTGAGGTCCCCCGGGGCCTGGTAGTACTGGCCCCAAGAGCCGTCGTCGCTCTGTTTACTGAGGATGTAGTTGGCAATCTTCCGCCAGCGTTCCCGGTCCACACGGCCCAGGAACTGGGACAACATGAGGTACTCAGCCTCCATGGTGGGGTTGGACTCCAACTCTCCGCACCAGTAGCCTTCGGTATGCTGGGTTGCCCGAAAGTAGTCCTGGCTGCGTCGAATGGAGCGCGCCACCATATCTGGAGGTAGGGATTCAACTGAGGTTGTCTGGCTGAACACCATTCTTATCTGCTACCCCGATTCAAAGTTGGACATATCGCGCTGGCCGGCGCTGGGACCTTGGTTTGTCCGCTCCCATGATTTTCGATAGTCGATCCAGACCTGATTAAACCCGGCCCTGCCTCACCCGAGGTTAGCGGCCTGCCCCCACTCCTATCTTTCCGGCCCCGGTCTTGGCGTAACCGTAATCGTTGAACCAATTTATAGCCTTTACCAGAGCGCCTTCCACCGAGCTTAGGGGCTGCCCCAACTCGGTGACCGCTTTTTGACAGCTTACGTACATAGGTGTTTGAGAGACTTTGACCCCCTCCAGAGGAATCCGGGGTTCCCTGTGCAACAGCCCGCCTTCCACCCACTGGTCCAAGTAGCCGGCTCCCTTGACCAGCCAATAGGGCGCCCTCCACTTGGGCGCCGCCAGACCGGTGGCCTCCTCCAACATGGCGAAGACTTCTTTGAGGCTAAGGTTACGGTTGCCCAGCAGGTAGCGCTGACCCGGGCGTCCTTTTTCCATAGCCAGGATGTGACCGATTGCCACGTCCTCCACGTCCGCTATGTTCATCCCGGTATCTACGTACGCCGGAATCCGGCCCAGCAAAAAATCCAACACCACGCGGCCGGTGGGCGTCGGCTTGACGTCCCATGGGCCCACGGGCGCGGTGGGATTAACCACTACCACCGGGAGTCCTTCCGCAGCCATGTTCAATGCAAGGAGTTCTGCCTGGTATTTGGACTTTTTGTAATGGCCCGCAAGATGCTCAGGATCAGCCAACGTCTCTTCGGTGGAAACCTCCCAGTTAGGAAGCCCGATGGTGGATACCGTGCTGGTGTAAACCACGTTGGATACTCCAGCCCTCAACGCCGCTCCCAGCACGTTGGCCGTGCCGTCCACGTTGGTCCTGTAAACCAAATTAGGGTCCCGCGACCAGAAAGTGTAGGCAGCGGCGCAGTGAAATACCGCCTGACAGCCCCGGACGGCCCGGTCCACCGAATCCCGGTCCAGAATGTCCCCCATGACCGGCCGGATCCCTGTACCGTCAATGGTCAGGGTGTTGCTGCCGGGCCGTACCAAGGCCAAGACCTCGTAGTCACGGCGCCACAACTCCCTTGCCAGGTTGCCGCCAATAAACCCGGTGGCGCCGGTTACCAGCACTTTCACCTGAGCACCTTCGTTTCAAAGCTAGATTGGTTAAAGCTAGGTTGGTTAACGCTGCGTTGGTCTAGATTACGGCGTCCGGAACTACTTTCGTCACCGCCCTTCATAGCGGCGGAAGAAGGCCCCGAAGACTGTTCTCGAGCAGATTCAGCTTCGTCCAATGCTGCCGCGAAATTCATCGCGAACTCAGCTAGGGCCCGTTGAGCCAGCGGGAGTTGGCGGGCCAGGCCCAACAGCGTAGGAATGCGCCAGGGTGTGGCCGCAGCAACAACGGCGGCCTTGGCCCGGGACCTTCCCAGGGTTAGCAGATAGCGGGGCAGGGTTTGGTGTGCCGGGTCCAAGACCACTCGGGCGGATAGGAAGGGTATGCCGGCCTCCGACGCCGCAGCCCCTACCCAGTAGTCTTCCATGTTCACAACGCCAACCGGGCGCCGGCGTTTTATCGCCAGCTTCTCTTCGCGGGTGCCCACCAGGTGGTCCGTTGTGAGGGAGTCCGTGTAGGTCACAGAATGGCCCGTGCCTTCCGCAGCCCTAACGGCGTGGGCCCGCAGCCAGGGATCGGGAGCCAGGTAGTCCACCGGCGCGCCAACCGGCGCGAGTGAAGAACCGGGAAGATGGTCAACCGGCCCCTCTCGGTAGTAACGGGAAGACAAAACCAAGTCTCCACTCCGAAGGTCAGGGTCCACGGCGCCGGCAAATCCCAAGAGCAGCAACGGCCCTGCCGGTGGGGCATCCCTGCCGGGGAGTGGGCGGCGTTGGGCCAGCAGCCGCCGGACAGCCGTCACCGCTTCCCGTTGGCCAACGCCGATTACTTGCAGGTCCGGGAATGGTCCCGTTGGTCCCACGGTGGTGGGCACAGCGCCGGCGCCCGCGCGGGCGCTTTTCAACCCTTTGCGGAGCCCCGCCAGTTCATACTCCATACTTGCGATTACGGTCAGCAACATTTTCCCCGGCGGTCAAGCTGCGGTGATGCCCGATTTTCCGGCCGCGCCGGACTTGATCAGTGTGACCCAGTCCTTTGGGGTGCTCACCGCTTGAAATATGGTGGCGGACTCAAATCCGCAGTGCATCA
This sequence comes from Dehalococcoidia bacterium, assembly GCA_965224325.1. GTDB lineage: Bacteria > Chloroflexota > Dehalococcoidia > Lucifugimonadales > UBA3495 > CBDCMJ01. The sequence continues at coordinate 291,250 of CBDCYT010000020.1, read as the reverse complement.
TGCAGTTGGCGCATCTGGGGTCTTTGCCCACACCGTAACGGTCCCACACTTCATCCTGGTATAGCTCTTTCACGTCCTGAACGTGGTCATCGGCAAGCGGATAACAAGGCTTGCGCCAGCCCATTATCGTGTAAGTTGGATTGGACCAAGCGGTGCACTGGTACTCCCGCGAGCCTTGAAGAAAATTCAGGTACAACGGGTTATTGTAGAACTTCATGCCGCTGGTCTTGGTGGGGTCCAGCAGCCGTTTAAACAAACCTTGGGATTCCTGGCGGGTCAGGAACAGCTCCTGGTCGGGGGCATCTTCGAAATCGAACCCCGGAGAAATCATAGATCCCTCCACGCCCAGGCTTCCGGCCAGCCGGAACATCTCCCACAAGTCTTCCGTGTCGCTATTTCGGAACACGGTAGTGTTGGTGCAAACCCGGTAACCCTTGTCCAGGGCCAACTCTATGCCCTGGACCGCCTTTTTGAACACGCCGGGGCGGGCCACCGACTCGTCGTGCTTCTCCTCCATGCCGTCCAGGTGCACTACCCAGCATAGGTACTTGGACGCCGGGACCTTGGCCAACAACCGTTCGAGAAGCAATCCATTGGTGCAGCAATAAACGAAGTATTTTTTTTCGACTAACCCATTGATAATCTCATCGATTCGCGGATGAATGGTCGGCTCGCCGCCGGCCACCGACACGATAGGAGCTCCGGACTGGTCCACCGCGTCCAGCGCGTCCTGGACCGACATCATCTTTTCGATCACCGGCTTGTACTCACGGATACGCCCGCAACCGACGCAAGCCAAGTTGCACATTTCCAAGGGCTCCAGCATGGTGACCAGAGGAAAACGGGTCCGTCCCCGTAACCGGTTCCTTAGAATGTACCCCGCCAGCCGTACTGAAAGCTCCAACGGGCGCTTCGCTCTTTTCATTTTGGGTCATCCCCTACACATCGTTATTCAAGTCACTTGGCGAGACCGCTTTTTAGGGCGCCTCAGATTCAGTGCTCTCTCCGGGCAACAAACTCCACCAATTCCTCGGCCTCTTCCCTAGCCCAGGAGGGCAGCGAGACCCCATCTAAGGCCCTAAGCGCCTCGTTTGCGCTGGCGTCGGCGAGCCGTTGGGATTCCTCCCGGGCGCCTACTTCATCCAGCACAGCTAAAACTCTATCCAAGTCCGTATCCTTAACCTCAGGTTGCCGGTAAATCCTAACCAGATCGTCCCGAGCCCGCCCTTGAGCCTGTTCCAAAGCAAAGACTATCGGAAACGACTTCTTACGGCGCAGTATGTCGTTGCCGGCCGCCTTTCCCGTGGCAGCCTGGTCTCCCCAAATGCCCAAATAGTCGTCACGGATCTGAAACGTGCGGCCCAAGGCATTCCCGAACCGGGAAAAACCATCCACGGCGTCCAAGTCATCCGTGGCCAACAACGCGCCGATCTCCAGGCCGGAGCGGATCAGGGCCCCCGTCTTCCCAGCGATCATGTCCAGGTATTCATCGGTAGTGACGACACTTCTGCCCTCAAAGGCCAAGTCCATGCACTGGCCTTGAATCATCTCCAAGTAGCTGGAGGTCAAGAGCTGGGACACCTTTAACACAATTTCGGGTAAAGCGCCGTGGGGACCGCCACCCACCGTGGCAGTATCAAGCAGCGCCAGGTCTCCCACGCACTGCAGGGCGTTGCCGGCCGTAATAGCCTTGGGCACTCCCCACAGACACCAGACCGTAGGTTGGTGACGACGTTCCTGGTCCCGGTCTTGGATATCGTCGTGAATGAGAGAAAAATTGTGGATGAGTTCAAGGGCCGCAGCCGCCGGAGAGGCCCGCTCCAAGTCACCGGAAAGGGCGTCACAGGCAAACAGGCACAGGATCGGACGCACGGACTTGCCCTTAAAGGCGTCCGATGACGCCCTGTTGCCGCTCTGGTCCACCCAACCCAGGTGATACTGCAACATAGTGTACAGGCCGGAGTCGCCGCAACCTGGAACGGCGAGGGCCATCCCATGTTCCACCCAAGACTTATACCGGGCAAACATCGGCGGAAGTGACACTCCCGGGCTGCCCCTCGCTATGGGTAATTGGCCCATGCTACGGTTTGAAACCCCCATCCGGCTCCGCGGGGGGATGAACACGGCGTCAACCATGCGTCGACTCATCCGATACATCGTGTGCCGATGCGGGGGATGCTAGCAAAGCGGGCGCGATTGTGTCAAGTACAGAACCTGCCCTGATCATCGCCGCCCGGAGGGCATGCGGGCCCACATCCGGATTCAGTTAAGATATCTGGCATATTAAAGGAGTGATTTCTTTCACTCCCCCCGGCACTTCCCATGCGCACGGCTTGAGTGGCCGCGCCTCCAGCTTGCCTTAATGAGTGGCCGCGCCTCTGACTTACTTTGATGAGTACGCGTGCAGAAGTGCGTGTGCTGATATAATTAGGAGAGGCGGCCCTCCCAAGAGAGTGCTCAATGGAACGTGGCAGGGAGCTTCATGGCCTTTTCATTCTTCCGCGGGAATGACGGTATTCGCGGGAATGCCGGGAACTATGCGAGCCAACCCAGAAAATGAAAAGGCCCTACTCAGGGCCTTCGTGCCTGTTGACAGGCGCATAGGGTTATATTATCTTATTTCCTTAGAGTGGTTGTTACCAAAGAATGGGGTAGGAATGGTCCAGTCGGCCTCAGACGCGGGGTCGAACGCATCTACTACAGGCGCCATACGCCGGCACAGCAAATAACACCAACACAGCGCGAGTGTATGTTGTATAGAGAAGGAGGAGCACATGGCTAGTCAAGATATTACGTTGATGTCCCACTTGTTACGCCGCGCCGGTTTCGGCGCAAGCCGCGACGAGATCGAGGCTAAGGCCGCTCACGGTTACGATAATACGTTAGAGGCACTCCTGGACCCAGACGGCCAGCCCGGCATCGAGGAGGACCTGCTTTTCCGGTTGCAGCCCTCTTATTACCAAGCCGCCGCCATCGAAAATAACGTGCAAGACTGGATATACCGGATGATCAACAGCCCACGCCAGCTTCAAGAGAAGATGTCTCTCTTCTGGCACATGATCTTCTGCGCCGGCCATAGCAAGATCGACAGCGGCTTCGAAATGGGCCGCATGATCCGCATGTTCCGCGCGCACGGCATGGGCGACTTCCGCAACCTGTTGCAACAGTTGTCCACCAACCCCGCCATGATGTACTACCTGGACAACACCGAGAGCCACAAGGTGGCGCTGAACGAGAATTACGGCCGGGAGTTGCTGGAGTTGTTCTCCTTGGGCGTCGGCATGGACGAGTCATTCAACTATTCCGAGGACGATGTCAAAGCGTGCGCCCGGGCCTTTACCGGTTGGAACGTAGCGCCTCCCTATCCCCCGTTCCCCCACGGACGCAGCCCGTGGGAGTTCCGTTTTGACCCGGCAGACCATGACGAGGGGGATAAGACCTTCCTAGGTGAGACCGGAAACTGGGACGGCGACGACATCCTGGATATTATCTGCAGACAGCCTGGCACCGCCAGGTTCATCGCGCGCCACCTGTACAACTTCTTCGTGGCCGACGAACCGCAGATCCCCGCCTGGAGGCTGACTCCACCCCGGGACGCCGACCTGGTCAATGCGATGGAGCAAGCCTACTTCGACTCCGGCTACAATATCACCGCGATGCTTAAAGTGTTGTTCACCTCAGATTCCTTCAAGTCGGAGTCCGTTCGCTTTGCCAAGGTCAAGAGCCCGGCGGAGATGGTGGCGAGCACACTTCGCATGGTCGAAGAGCACAAAGAGGTCAAGCCGGGGTTGTTCGAGCTGTCCCAGGAGCCCAAGTACATGGGCATGGACCTCATGAACCCCCCAACCGTCGAAGGATGGCACACCGGCCGGGAGTGGATCGACAGCGGGACTCTGGTAGAGCGCATCAACTACGCTTCCGACTTGCTGGGCAATACCGAATTGCCCGGGGTCAAGTCCCTGGTCGACCGCATTAGGAACCAGGGAGCCACCCTATCTCCTGAGGCATTCGTAGATGGGTGTCTCGACGTCCTGGGCCCCTTGATGGTGGATACCGCTACCCGCGAGGAGTTGGTGGCCCACGCCCAGAAGAGCGGCGACTTGAGTCATGGCTCCGAAGGGGAGGAGACTGCATTCACGCGGCGCACTGGTGAAATGTTCCAGATGATCGCCTCGACGGCAGAGTTTCAGTTCGAATAAAACGGTCGAGTAAAACGGTAATTTTCCGTAAAACGTCAGCATCAAGTAGGCAAAGGAGATAACATGGTCTCTACTAAAAAAGATCCAGTTTTGGCAGTCCTCTCGCTCTCGGGCGGCAACGATGGCCTAAACACGGTGATCCCGCGCAGCAATGGCTTGTATAGGGATTTCCGCCCTACCCTGGCGATTTCAGACGACCAGATGATCCCCATCAATGATGACTTCGGTTTCCACGCCACCATGGGACCCCTGAAGAAATATTGGGATGAGGGGAAGCTGGCCGTATTCCTAGGCATCGGCTATCCGCACGCCAGCTACTCTCACTTTCGGTCCATGGACATTTGGCACACTTGCGAGCCCGACACCCAGGGAGCTGAGGGCTGGCTGGGACGCGCCATCAAAGAGATGGACCCCACGTCTGGAAATGTGTTGACCGGCGTCAACTTCGGGCGTGGCCTGCCCCGGGCCCTGGCCAAGGACGGCGTACCTGTAGCGTCAGTAGGCGACCTGGAAACCTACGGTCTGCTGACCGGCGTCGAAGGCGAAAACCAGCGCGCAGAGGCCTTGGACGTATTCGGGCGGATGTACTCCCCGGCCATGGGTCGAGGAGCAGTCATGGACTACATTCGTAACACCGGCATCGACGCCCTGAAGGGAGCCGACATTCTGGCTACCGCGCCGGACAAATATACTTCCAGCGTAGAGTATTCCAGCACTTCAGTCGGCCAGTACATGAGAAACATTGCCCAGACGCACCTGGCCGGGTTTGACACCCGGGTGCTCTACACCACCTCTCCCTACAACGGCTTCGACACCCACGCCAACCAGGCGGTCCTTCACGCCGGTCTGTGGTCCGATGTGTCTCGAACCATCGACAACTTTATGACCGACTTGCGGGAGCACGAGGCCAGCGAGGAAGTATTGACTTTCTTCTTCAGCGAGTTTGGCCGCAGGGTCTCCGACAACGGTTCGGGCACCGACCACGGCGCCGCCGGGATAGCCTTCGCAGTGGGCGAAGGGGTCAAAGGCGGCATCTATGGAGAGTATCCGTCCCTGGAACCCGGGAAGCAGGAAGAGGGCGGCAACTTGAAGTTCAACCTGGACTTCCGGTCCGTCTACGCAGGGATTCTGGAAGACTGGTTGGGCTTGGACTCCAAGCCTATCATCGGCGGCGTCTACGAGAAGGTGAAGTTTCTCTAGGCTTCCCCTCCTCACACCACGAGTTTCACACAGTACGACAACGGCTGCTTCGGGAGTCGCGAGGACGCGGCCGGGGCAGCCGGCTTAACTTGCCACAGGCGAGGTAACAACAATGGCTACTCATTTCTTTGGGCTCACTCAGCGAACATTTGCCTATAGCCACTCCGTGGGACGAAACGAGTTCGCGGGCACCGGTTTTCGCAACCCCGTGGATATGGCTATTAGCTCGGACAATACGGCATACATAGTTAACCGCTCCTATGAGAACCGGCCGGACGGTATCCGAATCAGTGTGGTGACTCTCGAAGAGGATTACATCACTGAGTTCTCCTCGGCAGGGGAAAGTGAAGGTCAGTTGACTTGGCCCACGTCCATCGCTTTAGACAGCCAGGGCAACGTCTACGTGGCCGACGAATGGCTGAACCGCATATCCAAATTTAGCAAAGACGGCGAGTTTCTGAGCAGCTGGGGCCGAGCCGGCTCAGGCGATGGGGAGTTGGACCGCCCAGCGGGAATAGCCATCAGCGCCGATGACGTTGTGTTTCTGACCGACAGCCGCAACAACCGTGTTCAGAAGTTTAGCCCGGACGGTGCTTACCAGGGGAAGTTCGGTAGCGCCGGCAACGGCCCGGGACAATTCAACATGCCCTGGGGCATTGCCCTGGACAAGGGTGGCTCGGTATACGTGGCCGATTGGCGCAATGACCGGATACAAGTGTTCTCCGCCAACGGCGAGTGGCAGGCCTCTTTCGGGCAGTCAGGCAACGGCGTTGGTCAGTTCAACCGCCCCAACAGCGTTTGCGTGGATGATGACGGCGACATTTACGTGGCCGACTGGTTGAACAACCGGGTGCAGGTGTTAAGTCCGGAAGGACGATTCGTCACCGAATTACGAGGCGACGCCGATCTTTCCAAGTGGGGCAGGGAGAAATTGCAGTCCAACCCCGATATGATAAGGCAACGCGCCTTGGCTCTCTCCAACAACCCTGACTTCGAGACCCGTCTCGGACACCCCTGCGCGGTGAAGATGGACAACCAGGGCCGGGTGGCGATACTGGACCACACCCGCGGGCGCATACAGGTGTACGCCAAGAGCAAGTCCCCGGTACTGGTTTAGGAAGTTACAACAAACGCTCCGAGGCCTGTCCGGATCGGGTGAAACAACGTCGGCGCGAATGCCAGCCGGCGGCCTCGGCAGCACGGTGTTTTGATGGGCCTAAGTCAGACGGGAGCAATTCCGGCAACTAGACACTAATGAGGTAACGGCTATGAGCACCCATTTCTTCGGGGTTACCGACCGGGCATTCTCTTACAGCCATTCCATTGGACGCAACGAGTTCGCCGGCACTGGGTTTCGCAACCCGGTCGACGTGGCCGTCGGAGCCGGTGACATAGCTTACGTACTAAACCGTTCTCGAGAAGACAGGCCCGATGGCATTCGGGTGAGCGTCCTCACCCTGGACGAAGAGTACATTAGCGAGTTTGCCTCCTACGGAGAGGGCGACGGGCAGTTCATCTGGCCCTCATCCATCGCGCTGGACAGCCAAGGCAACGTATACGTCGCCGACGAGTGGCTAAACCGGATTTCCATCTTCAGCAAGGATGGCGACTTCCTCAGCAAATGGGGGGAATCTGGGTCCGGCGACGGTGAGCTCAAGCATCCCGCGGGGATAACCATAAGCGGCGACGCTATGTACGTGACCGACAGCCAGAACCACCGGGTGCAGATTTTTGGCTTGAACGGCGAATTCCGTAGCAAGTTCGGCAGCGAGGGCAGCGGGCCCGGCCAATTCAACCTGCCCTGGGGAATATCTCTTGGGCCGGACGGCTCGGTGTACGTGGCCGACTGGCGCAACGATCGTATTCAACAGTTCAGCGCCGAAGGCGTATGGGAAGCCAGCTACGGCCAATCGGGCGACGGCGTGGGACGGTTCAGCCGTCCCAGCAGTGTGTGCGTCGACGCCGATGGCGACATCTACGTAGCGGACTGGATGAACAATCGCATTCAGGTGCTAAGCAGCGAAGGCCGCTTCGTCGCCCAAATGGAAGGCGATCACGCCCTCTCAAAGTGGGGCAAGGAGAAGTTGCTTTCAAACCCGGACATGATTCGCCAGCGGGCTCTGGCCTTAGGCAATGACCGGGGCCACTTCGAAAGGACCTTCGTAAAGCCAGTCTCTGTCAAGATAGACGATCACGGACGGCTCCTGGTGCTAGAGAATTGGCCCGGCCGCATGCAGGTGTACGAAAAGAGCCGGGAACCGTTACTGGTCTAGGCGACCTATACGTCCAGCCACCGCCACTTTGTGCTTGTGGCCCCCTTGGAGTCGATCGAAACCTAGGCGGGCTCCGCTAACGCGGAAGTTCGGTAACACCGTCGGCTGAGTGTTCGCTCTCAGGGGGCCCCTCTGGCATCCCCGAGTCAATCCACGAGACCAGCTCCTCAATCTCCTCGTCCGAGAGGAACGGCCCTCGAAGAGGCATACGGCCCCAGGTCCCAAAGCCCCGGGCCAGCGAGCGAATGAACGGGGTATCGCGGGCGGGCACGCCGGGTTCGATGGCTCGAACGCCAGCTAGGACGCTCTCGGCGAGCTGTTGTGGAGAGTCCCAATAGTACCGGTGAATCCCCGGCAGCGGATCCCTGCCCCGGCGTTGCTTCCACCGTTCCATTATGCCGTCCATGATCTCCTTGACCCTAGGCCAGTAGACGGCGTTGTTTTCGTCCTGCTGTTGGCTCACTGATCAGGCTTGTCCGGGGAGTGTTTGCTCGGAGTATTTGTTCAAGGAGGGGCGGCGAGCTGCCGGGTAGAACCACGTACTAATTGGGATGCTCGCTTACTGTTTCCTGTTTAAGCAGTTCCAGAGCGTGGGGAAGCACTGGGTTGACAACGTCCAGGCATTCCCGGACCCCCTTCGTGCTGCCCGGCAGAGTCATGATCAAGGTATGGCCTCGTATTCCGGCTACCGAACGGCTCAACATGGCCATGGCAGTGAATTGCAAGGTTTTGGCCCGCATAGCCTCGGCCAACCCGGGCACTTCCTTATCTAGGATCGACAAACACGCTTCCGGGGTCACGTCTCGCCGTCCCAAGCCGGTGCCGCCGGTGGTCACGATCAAGTCCACGTCGGAGGCGTCGGCCCACTGAGCCAACTTATCAGCAATCACCTCTTTGTCGTCGGACACGATTTCGTAGCGAATGACGTGGTAACCCTGAGGTTCCAGCGCCTCCCTGATGGCCTGACCGCTGGTGTCATCCCGTTGCCCTTGCGCCCCGGAAGTGCTGACGGTTAAGATTCCCAAACCGAACATGGACGCCTCCTGAACCCATGATACCATAGCGGCGCTACACGGGAAACATCCGCGTCAGCTTGCTGGCGAGGCTTCGTCGCCAGTCGCGCAGGGGCCACTCCCGCAGCAGGACCCGGACCTTTTATCCGGCGTCGGCCCTCCATTGACAAGAAACACGCCCCACCATATATTCACTAAACGGCTAGGCTGCGGCGTCCAGCCGCCAGGAGTAAAAGGCATTGACCACCCCTTCCGCGTGCGTGTTCTGCGAAATCGTAGCCAACCGGTCCCCCGCCAGGGTCCGGTACATAGACAACGATATCATCGTCATCGTCAACAAGCTCACTTGGGTGCCCCTGATGCTTCTGGCAATACCCAAGCAACACATGCGGCAGGGCGAAATGTGGAGCAACGGGATAATGAACAAGTTGGGCCAAGTGGCGGTGGACATGGGATGGTGGCTCGCCCCTAACGGCTTCCGGGTCCTCTCCAACTTCGGGAGAGACGGCTTGCAAAGCCAGAGCCACGCCCACATCCACGTGATTGGGGGAACCCACCTGGGCGAATATGCTTAACGAAACACCATCACTAGTTGCGCAATTCTGAAGAATGCGGCAACTACCGGGCGTTGAGGACCGCTGGGGGAAACGTCCTGGCCCCATCTCGTCATGGAGTCCATCTCCTGAGATCGCCCGTGTCCGTCGCCCCGGATCGGGGAACGGTTTTGCAAGTATCTGTGTCAAACCCCTATTAACCAGCGGGTTTAGTCGCCTGAAGATTGCCTGTGTAGCCGCGGCCTGATAGTGTTGCCTTAAAAGTGTTCCGCGGACCCAATGAATCAGGATAATTAGGGAGCAACCGAGCATTATGTCCGATACAGTACTCTATGAAAAGCAAGATAACGTGGTAATCATGACCTTGAACCGTCCCGACGCCTTGAACTCAATCAACCGGCAATTGCGGCAAGACTTGGCCGATAGGATTACCCAATTCGACAGCGACGCCGGCGCCTACGTTGGCATCATCACCGGGGCGGGAAGGGCCTTTTGCGCCGGCCGGGACCTGAAAGAGCGGGCCGCCGACAATGCAGAGGGTGTCCAGGCCCGGGCTTACAGTAGCATGTCGCCGGAGCGTCCATTCATGTGGCCTCAGACCTGGAAGCCAATGATCGCCGCCGTCAACGGTTTCGCCCTTGCCGGAGGCTGGTCCATAGCCCAGATGTGCGACTTGCGCATCGCCGTAGAGGACGCCAAGCTGGGCATCACGGAGACCAAGTGGAGCTTGCTGCCTCCCTTCGGCGCCATCCTGCCCAAGTCCATATCCATGACGGCGGTGATGGAGCTAGTGCTGACGGCGGAGCCGGTCTCGGCGCAGCGGGCCTACGAAATCGGCTTCCTGAATAAGGTGGTGTCTGCGGAGCAACTAATGCCCGAGGCTATGGCCCTGGCCAACAAAGTGGCGGAGAACGCGCCCTTGGCAGTTCAAGCCTTCAAGGAGCTGGCTTACCGGGGCCAGAACATGACGGTCCAAGACATTTCGGCCCTTACCTATCACGTGTACGACCAGCTATTGACCACCGAGGATGCTAAAGAGGGCCCCCGGGCGTTTGCTGAGAAGCGCAAACCCCAGTGGCAGGGCCGCTAAATCTGGTACTCGGGACGTCTCAGTAGCTGCCTTGCAATTACCAGCCGCATGATCTCATTGGCGCCCTCGCCGATGATCATCAACGGAGCATCCCGGTAGGATCGCCGCACCGGGGTTTGCACTTCTCGGCAAACCCCGGTGGCAGGGCCGCTAAATCTGGTACTCGGGACGTCTCAGTAGCTGCCTTGCAATTACCAGCCGCATGATCTCATTGGTGCCCTCGCCGATGATCATCAATGGAGCGTCCCGGTAGTACCGCTCCACCGGCGAGTCCTTAATGTACCCGGCGCCGCCGTGAACTCGCATGGACTCCAGAGTAACCTCTTGGCAGGCCTCGCTGGCAAACAATTTGGCCATGCCCGACTCCAGGTCCACCCGCTCACCCTGGTCTTTCTTGGCAGCGGCGTCATAAGTCAATAGGCGGGCCGCTTGTATCTTGGTGGCCATGTCAGCTAGTTTTAGCTGGATGGCTTGATGTTGGGAAATGGGGACGCCGAAGGTCTGCCGTTGCTGGGAATAGCGAATGGCGGCATTGAAAGCCGCTTGGGCCACGCCCACTGCGCGGGCTGCCACGTTGATCCGCCCGGTTTCCAACCCACTCATCACCTGGGAAAAGCCGTCTCCTTCTTGTTGTCCCACCAGGTTATCGGCGGACACTCGAAAGTCCTCGAACGAAATCTCGCAGGTGTCCAAGCCGCGGTAGCCCATCTTATCCAGGTCCCGGCCCACCCGGAACCCCTGTCCTCCCTTCTCCACCACAAAGCAACTCAATCCCTTGTGCTTGGGCTCCGCCGATTTGTCGGTGCGGGCCAGCAAGCAAAAGGCGTCGCCGTAACGGCCGTTGGTGATGAACATTTTTGTCCCGTTGATCACGTACTCTTCCCCGTCTTTGTCGGCGGTAGTGCGAAGGTTCGCCACGTCGGTTCCGCCCTCGGGCTCCGTAAGAGCTAACCCTCCCCGCATCTTGCCCGACGCCAGTTGGGGCAGCATGCGACGCTTCTGCTCCTCGGTGCCGTAGTGGGTCAGTACGTAGGTCAAAATGTGGTGGGTGCCAATGGCGCCGCTCAGGCTCATGAACCCTTTGCTAATCTCCTCGAAAATCATGGCGAAGGTTGTGTAATCCAGACCCAGGCCGCCATACTCTTCAGGAACGGTGATGCCGAACAAACCCAACTCCTTCATCTGGTCAATAAGGCCGTGGGGCGTCTCATCGTCGCGGTCAAGCTGGGCGGCTACCGGCTCCACGTCCCGCCGGACAAATTCCCGGACCATATTGACAATCTGGCTTCGAGCTTCTTCGGGAGTTGCTGTTGTCACGAGAGGCTCCTTTGATTCCAGCTATGGGGCTGCCGGTTTCCTGGGGCCAGCCGCCAGGCAATCATCGCTGTTCCGGCGAATCACCGAGGCCGGCCGCCAAAGCTTTCCGTCCACTTAGCGCGACGTCTACGGCGTCTCTACCCCGTGTGCTTCAACCCGCAGACGCGCCCGTCCCAGCAGCTCGGCGGCAATTAAGGACCTTGCGAGGGAGTAGGCCGGAGCAGACGCCCCTCAGGGGGCCTCCTCCGGGGTGCAGGTCTAGAATGACCCGGTGCCGGCTTTCCAGGGACAACAGCCCAGCCTGGTCCTGATCAGCCACCACCACAAGCACATCGTCGGCCAGCTGGGAGAGCCGGTCCAAGACCCTTCGGACCAGCATCCTGCGACCCACGACTTCCAGGGCTTTGTTACGCCCCAGGCGCTTGCCACGTCCCCAAGCCAGGATGATCCCCAGAAAATCGGTGGCTTCCGGGGACTCGCGCGTCGCTTCACTCCTCCGGAACCGGCCGCCGGCGCCAGCTACGAGTATAACATAGGCATAGCAGCGCCCTGTGCCCTCCATCGGCTCCCGTGTTATGAAATTGTGCGGCACTCCAAGATGGGAATCTTCCGGAGAGGAACGTACTTACCTGAGAGAAGGTTACCCAGCCCGGGACCGGCATCCGTCGCACAGCCGAGAGGCGGGTAGGGTCGACCCGGATGCTTCGGCGAAGCTCCTCAACTACAAGGGGCCGCAAGCACTGGCGGGTCCGTTTTAAACCCTTCCGCCACCAGTACGGCCGCTATCGCCATTAGCCTCTACGGGGCTACCCGGCAGTGCTCCGGCGCGGCGCAAAGAAGAGTCGCCTCAGGGTTGATTGCCGGTCTCTCGGGCCAGGTCAGTGGCAGCCTGCCCCAAAGACGGAATTTTGAAACCACTCATGCCAGATGGAGCAGCCGGGCTCCCTTCAACACCCAGGTTGGAAGTGGTTCAATCGCTCGCAGACCCACGGTGATAACGCCGGCCACGGCGACTCCAATTAGCCCACCGGCCACCACATCGCTGGGATAAAACAGACCGTTGTAAATCCTGGCGAAACTCCATAAACCAGCCAGGAGAAATAGCGGCGTCGATGCGCGGCGGTTCCGCAGCCAGATTGCCGTAGCAAAGGCAAAAGCCAACGCGGCCGGATTGGCGGGAAACGACGAATCCGTTGGCGCGTATAGCAAGTTGGAAAGCTGATGGTGGATGAAGGGCCGCTCCCGAAAGATGGCTTGATTCAGCACCAGCACCACCAAGTTGGCAATCCCCAATGATATGGCCGCGCCCAGTACTCCCTTTTGGTTTCTGCTTCGCGCAGCTAGATCCTTACCGCAAAACCATAGGGCCAGGCCCCACAAGCACATGAGTAAGGGAACAAAGTAGTCGCTCACCAACAGGTAGGTCAGCCTGTCCAGAAGGTAAAACCGCCCTATCCCCTGGTTGAGCCAGGTGACGGCTTCACCCTCCAATTGCATTAACTCATCCATGGCAGAAGCTGTGTTTCAAGCCGTGCAGCAGGGGCTCATCGACTAGCTTATCGAAGGGAATCCCTCATCCTGGCGCTGGGTTTCCCCGGTGGCAAGCTGGCAAGCGTCCTGGTCAGGCGTCTGGTTGGTTAGCGGTTGTTTGGGTTTCTGGGCCAAGCCTTGACCGCAGGCGGCTCCGGACCAGCTTTATGGCGTGGAAATAGCTGGCCTCTTTTAATATATCCAATCCCTCCGCATCCGGACCGGGCGGCAAATTTCGCCCCGCAGCACCGATAGCCCAGTGGCGCAGCGACGCAACTATGAGAGTAAACGCAAGGCCTGTGCCCGAGCCGGCGAAGAAGTAAGCGAACTGCTCATTGCCATTCAACCCATGGCCGCCATCGGAGACGTTGCGAGGCTCTGAGAGGAAAAACCAGGCCAAAGCGGCCACTAACAGGACCAGACCGAACAAGAAGGAGCCGGGGCGGTGCTCGAAGAACAACATGCCCAGAAACCCTTTATGAGCCGCGGTCATCTGGAACAGGCCACAGGAACACAAGAAAACCAGCAGATAATAATCAAAGATAAACGAGCCGGTCAAGAGGACTGTTATCCTTGGGGCACTATCCGCTCGTCGGACTGATCCGGGTCGAGGTCCTGTTCATGGACCAAACCCCGCAGGCTCAATCCACCGACACTTATGAAGTGACTCACCCCAACCATCAAGCTTATGCACACCGCGTAGACGGCGATCCGGTAGTCATAGGCTGCCGGCCAAGCCAGGATGGGGACGAATATTAGAACGACCGCGAGGCCGATGATTGCTTTTTTAGAAACGTATAGCGCCATCAAGGCAAAGGCCCCGATGGGCAAAGCCACGATCGGCGCCGTGGCCAACAACACGCCGATGGCCGGAGCAGCGCCCCGGCCGCCCCGGAAGCCAAAGTGGGCCGGCCAGTTGTGGCCGGCCAAGACCGCCACGCCAGCCGTCATTTGCAGAGCCGTAGAGCCTATCAGGCTCCATACCAGGAGAACAGACAGGGCTCCCTTCCCGATGTCAATGGCCCCGACCACGAAGCCTGCTCTTGGTCCTACGTTACGAAAAACGTTGGCCGCTCCCGAGTTGCGGTCGCCCAACTGGCGAATATCCCGGCCAGTGGCCAGGCGCGTGACGACGAAAGCGGTGGGTATTCCGCCTATCAAGTAAGAGAATAAGACAACAATAAACCAGATTAGGACGTCCAACGACACTTAGAATTCCCCCAAGGAATGTCTTATTGTTGCTTGACGCCCTCCCCCACACTCTTGCCGGTCCAGCTTAGTCCGCAGGGTTTTCGCCCCGCGCCACCGCTTAAACCGAGACCAACCTAGGCTCGGCGGCGGTGCACCAATGAAGATATTTGGGATCCCGGCCGAACACAATGTCGAAGTACATCTTCTGCAGCTTGGAAGAAACCGGTCCGGGCTTGCCGTCCGCAATGGGCCGGCTGTCCAATTCCACCACTGGGGTCAGGTGAGCGGCGGTGCCGGTAAGAAATATCTCTTCGGCCAGGTAAAGCTCGCTGCGATCGATGGTCCTTTCCACCACTTCCAGTCCCAGGTCGCTCTGGGCCACTTGCATGATCGTCTCCCGGGTGATGCCCGGCAGTGAGTTATCTTCCAACACCGGCGTCACCAACTTGCCGCCGAAGACCATGAAAATATTCTCTCCGGAGCCTTCGCAAACATGGCCGTCCTGGTTCAAGATAATAGCTTCGTCGAACCCGGCCAGGGTGGCTTCGGTTTTGGCCAGGATGCTGTTCACGTAGTTTCCGCTGCTCTTGATCCGGGCCGGAATCATAGTGTCGTCGGTGCGGCGCCAGGAAGAGGTGCAGCAACGGAGCACGTCCGAACCCAGATAGTTGCCAAAGGGCACGGTAATCAGGGTGAAGTCGTTGGCCAGGTCCTGCAGCTTCAGGTTGGCAACCAACTCGGCGCTTTTGTAGGCCAGCGGGCGTATGTAAATGTCCTCCTGATGACCGTTCCGCTCCACAAGGTCGACGGTTATATCGTATAGCTGGTCGACAGTGTACGGAATATCTATCATGAGGATACGGCAACCCATCAGCAACCGCTGGTAATGTTCCCGCAAGCGATAGATGTAGACAGTGCCTTTCTCCGCATTCCAGTTGCCGCGGATGCCTTCGAAAACTCCGGTGCCGTAGTGCAGCGCGTGGGTCATAACGCTCACCTTGGCTTCGCTTATGGGAACAACTTTACCCTTAAAGAAGGCATGCAGCTCACTCTTACCGCCGGAAGATTCCTGCGAGTTTGCCACAATACACCCCCTTTCGTTAAAAACTGGGCTGAATTATAATCGGACTCTCGCCGTTTACACAAGGGATTGACTTTCTTCGGGACTGCGCCATGTCTTCTGTGAGTATTCGAACCCTAGTTGCCGCCGTCGTTGGAGCGTTGGTGGCGGCTTTAGTTTTGGGCGCGGTGGTCTTGTTTTTGCGTGATGACGGGAACGTTCCTATCCAGGTAGCGCTACCCACGCCTGGCCTCGAGGAGAACGGGGTTCTCGGCGCCGCAGCAGTGGGCTCCGAACTGAGAGTCTACGTTAGCGGGGCGGTCCGCCATCCCGGTGTGTACACGCTGGGACCAGACGATAGGCTTGACGACGCGTTGGCCGCTGCCGGAGGGCCCACCGGCGACGCTCAACTAGGAGCGATGAACTTGGCAGCGCGAGTCCAAGACGAAGGCCACTACCACTTTCCGGGAATCCAAGACACCCAACTTGCCGGGCCGACCCCGGCGCCTGATGTGACACTAGGCTCGAGCCCCAACGCGGTAACTCCCTGCGGGGGCCTGATCGACCTTAACTCCGCTGCCGCAGGTCTGCTGGAGACGCTGCCCCTCATAGGCGAGGTCCGGGCTGCCGCCATTGTGAGCTTTCGGGAGCAAACGGGACCCTTCCAGTCCGTGGAGGAGATCACCAGCGTGTCCGGCATAGGCCCAGCTACCTACGAGGCTGTCCGGGACCTGGTCGCGGTGTGCGGCTAACAACAGCCGCCCCCCACTGCCGGCTGCGCCCGAAACCACCAATTCGTCCAATCGTTGGCCAGTAGCTCCGGGTTCCCAGGGCCAACATCATATTCCCGGGCGCACCCCTACAGCGCAGCGGCAGGCGCCGCGGTAAAAAACCTATCGCAGCCAAACTCCCCATTGGCTTTACAGGCCGCCCTTGAGCTCCGTAACGTCTTTCCTGTCCTCTCACGCCGATGGCGCCACCTTCCAGCCAACAAAGTATCAGGGTAGACCACCTCGGCTCGACGTGTAATGGCCGCCCCAGCCACGGCAACTCCCGCAATGCGGTCGTATCAATCCCACCTGATCCGCCGGCGTGGACTCACGAACCGCGGCAAGCTGGGGGTGCTATCATCAATCGAATCGGCCCCTGGAAACGTTATCGTGCGTCATTACTGCACGCGGGCGCGGACGTCGGAAATCTACTTCCGCGTGGCGAATGGCTTTGAAATGAAAAACCCTAGACGGGTGAGGGCTATGATATCGAGCCGGAACACCCATCATGCTGAGCTGGGACCGGGATGAAGCTGGGGTTACTGGCGGCAGCTTGGCTGACCGGGGTTCTCATAGCGCTCCAGACCGATACGGCCGTCTATCCCGTTATCTTGCTTCTCCTAGCCGTCTTTGCGACGGCGTTCTTCCTGCGCTTGCACCACCTATCCATGGGGCCCGTGATTCTGGCCGCGGTGCTGTTGCTGGCTCTGCTCAGGACTGAAACCGCTGGGAGCGGTACAGCATCGATGGCCAATACCGATGGTCAACCGGTCACGTTTCACGGGCGAATAATCGACGACCCAGAGGCCTCTAAACAGCTTATCAAGACGGTTATGTCGGTGGACGCCTTGGATCGCGGCGACGGCCTGAAGCCCTTTCAAACCAAGGTGTTGGCCTACCTGGAACCTCCTCCCAACCTGGTGCGGACGCGAGAGCCTCCTTATTTTCAGTACGGCGACACTCTGTTGGTAACCGGCACGGCGCGGTCGCCCCGAGCTTTCGCGGATTTTGACTACCCATCCTACTTGGCCAACAAGGGCGTCTCCGAGGTCGTGATCTCCCGGGAAGCATCTTTGGTAAGCCCCGGCGAACAGGCGGGCAGCGGCTGGCGGGGCCGGATTTTCGACATTCGCCGCGACTTGGCTAAAAGTCTAGAACTGGCGCTCCCGGTCCCTCAGTCGGAAGTAGCGCAAGCTCTTTTGCTGGGGCAGCGGGGCGGACTGCCCACCGATCTGGTGGAGGACTTCCGGGGGACCGGCACAGCCCATCTCCTGGCCATATCCGGGTTGCACGTGGGAACGCTGATGATAATCGCCCTGGCGGCGGCGGGAGCGGTGCTGGGCCGCCGTTGGGGCATGTATTTGTTGGTCCCCCTGGCGTTGATCTGGCTATATGCCCTGGTGAGCGGCCTGCCAATATCCGTGGTGCGGGCGGCGATCATGGGTACAGTGTACCTTGCCGCCCTTGGCGTGGGCCGCCCCCGGAGTATCTTACCGGCGCTGGCCCTGAGCGCCGCCGTCATGGTTGCCTTTAGTCCCCAGGCGATACAGCAAGTGTCGTTCCAGCTGAGCTTCGCGGCGATGGCGGGAATCGCTCTCGCAATGCCCGTTCAAGACAGGGTTATGGCGGCAATCCGGGATTGGCAACCCACGTGGCTAGGCCTCATTTCCCAGTGGACTGCCGCCTCCCTCATAGTGTCGCTAGCGGCTACGTTGGCAACGTGGCCCCTGGTTGCCCTTAACTTTGATAGGGTCCCAATCCTCGGCATTTTTACCACCTGGCTTGCCTTACCCGCGCTCCCCTTCATATTGTTGGGCATACTGGCCACCGCGTTAGCCGGGCTGGTCCACCCCGCCGCGGGGCAGATATTCGGTTGGATGGCCTGGGCGCCTCTGTCCTACTTGGTGGAGTTGGTCTCTCATTTTCCAAAGTACACCGTATCAGGCGCTTGGGTGGGCTCCGGGTTGGTCTGGATATGGTACATCACGTTGGGGGCTTTGCTGCTCCTGGTCAGGAGCGCGAGCCATCTGCTGCCGCGGGAATCTCTCTTGGGCCGCTTGTTCGTCCACCAAGCGGCCGCGGGCCCCGCAGCCACGGGGGCCGGCGGTTCCTCCTGGGCAGTCCTCAGCATTGCCGCAGTGGTAATCGCCGCGTCGGTCATTATCTGGATTCAGGTATTCAGCGGACCTGACGGGAAATTGCACGTGTATTTTTTTGACGTGGGCCAAGGAGACAGCGCGTTGATCGTAACCCCAACCGGAAAACAGATTCTGGTAGACGGTGGACCCGAATCGGAGACTGCGGCCTCTGCCTTGACCGGCCCTCTATCAGTGGGAGACCGCAGCCTGGACGCGGTGGTGTTGACCCACTTGGACCAAGACCACAGCCGAGGTTTGCTGAACGTGTTGGAGCGTTACAACGTAGCTGCCGTTCTGGTCGGAATGGAGAATCCCCAGAGTGGGCTCTATCCCCAATGGCGGGACAGCTTGGAGCGTGCAAACCCGGTGACAGTGCCGTTGAGAGCGGGATACCTGGTAACCTTGGAACCGAATGTTGTCTTAGAGGTACTGAATCCTCCCCCGCGGCCCATAGGGGGTTCCGTTGCCGATCAGAATAACAACAGCGTGGTGCTCAGGCTGGTCCATGGGAACGTCAGCTTTCTGCTAACCGGCGACATCGAGGCGGCAGGGGAAAATCACCTGCTCCGGAGTTCCCAAACCTTGAAGAGCTCCGTGTTGAAGGTGGCGCACCACGGCAGCCGGACTTCTACAACGACGGCGTTCCTACGCGAGGTCAACCCTTCCGCCGCCGTCCTGTCGGCGGGAGAGGCCAACAGGTTCGGCCACCCCCACCCGGAAGTGATGACGCAACTCAATCAAATCCCGGGGCTTGACTCAGTCTACAGGACCGATCGGAACGGGACCATCGAGTTTACCAGCGATGGAGCGGCCCTTTGGGTGAAGACCGAAAGATAACCCGCTGTGAAAACTACGACCTGACCCGGTCTCATGTATACTGGGGAGCCGGTAAAGGTTTTGCTCAGCAACAGCGAACCCGGGCTGCCGCCAGCTAGGATAAATGCTAAAGCGGACGCCAAGTCGCCGGCGGCATCATTAAGAAAGGCTACCGAGAAGGGGGAATACCCGGTTTTGCAACGAGTCGACGGCCGAAAATGGGACCAGATCAGGCCCACCACTATTACGCCGAACTACCAGAGGTTTGCTGAGGGCTCGGCCTTGATCCAGATGGGTGGGACCAAGGTGTTGTGCGCCGCATCCCTGGAAGAGCGGGTGCCGCCCTTTCTTCGAGGCCAGGGCGAAGGCTGGGTAACCGCCGAGTACGACATGTTGCCCAGGGCCACCGGCACCCGCAGCGCCCGGGACCGCGATTCTGGCCGCATCAGCGGACGCTCACAAGAAATTCAGCGGCTCATCGGGCGGGCATTGCGGGCGGTAACTGATCTGCACGCCTTGGGAGAACGCACGGTGCAAATCGACTGCGACGTGCTTGAGGCTGATGGAGGCACTCGCACCGCCGCGATTACGGGGGCGTACGTGGCTCTATACCAGGCCCTAAACATGCTGGTTGCGCGCAAGGTAATTCCCAGCTTGCCGCTGCGCGGCGCTGTAGCCGCCGTCAGCGTGGGAATCCTGGAGCCGGACTTGCTGCTGGACTTGTGTTACCAGGAAGACTTCCGCGCTCAGGCCGACTTCAACATGGTGCTCACGGATAAGGGGGAAGTGGTCGAATTGCAGGGCGCCACCGAGGCCGCTCCTTTCCCACGCCATCGCCTGGAAGAGGTGATGTCCCTCGCGGCGAGAGGCGTGGAACCGTTATTCCAGGTACAGCAGGAGGCAATCCTCCAACTGAGACGGTCCGTTTAGCCACTCTCTGCAACCGGCGCTACTCCCAGCAGAGCTCGCTAATCAGACCATCTCCGACAACACGAGGCGGTTCTTGGATGCCGGTCCGCCGCAGTTGACTCCCTCCGGCTTTAGGGCAGGAACTCCCCGTCCTCGTCGAGCAGCACCAAGGGAATCCCCAGTTCGCGCAGCCCGGACTCTACATTCTCCCGGTCTCCTACCACTAGAACGGAAAGCTCCCCAGGGCGGATGCGTTCGGCTCCGATGCGGTGGACATCTTCCAAGGATATCGCTTGTACCCTGGGTCTCACGGTGTTGAAATAGTCGTTGGGAAGGTCAAACAGCACCAATTGAAGCAGGTGGCTCATTATCTGACCCGGGCGCTCGAAGCTTGCAGGGTAACCTTGCAATATCCCCGCCTTGGCGGCTTCCAACTCCGTCGCGGTAACGGGCCGATTGGAGTGGATGTCTTTGAACTCGCGCAGGGTCTCCGCTACGGATTCTTTAGTCACGGCGGTCTGGACGCTGCCTCCCGCATACAACAAGGACGAGGCTTGCTGCCATAGGATGCCTGAGTTGTACCCGTAGCTGTAACCCTTTTCCTGGCGAAGGTTCTGATTTAACCTGGCCGAGAACTGGCCTCCGAAAGAGTAGTTTAGCAAGAGCAAGCCAAAGTAGTCTTCATGACGGCGGGGTATGGTGGTGTGCATAGCCCGGATCACCGACTGCGCGGCGCCGGGTTTGTCCACCAAGTACACGGTAGCATCGGCAAGAGGACCGGCAGACACGGTATCCCAAGACGGCTGCGCATTCCGGCTTACGCTGGCCTCGGATTCCGCCTGCCAATCGCCTAGGATAGCCTGAGCCTGTTCCTTTACCTCGTTGAAAGTCACTCCGCCCGCCACAATTAAAGTGGCGCCGGCAGGTCCGTAGGCCTGCTCGAATTGTTTTGTCACGTCTTCGCGGGTCAGTGCCGTCAGCGCTTCCTCCGTGCCGTGAATGGGATGGCCGTATCCAGTCTCCCCTCGGAAAACCAGGCCGGTCATCATGCGCTCGGCCACCACCGCCGGGTCGTCCTTCCCCCGCTTTAAGTCGGCCAGCGTTTCCCGGCGAACTCGCTCTATCTCGTGCGCCGGGAAAGTCGGATGCATGGCCACTTCGGCCATCAACTCCAAGGCGTTGGTCCAGTGCTTGGACAGCGTCTCTGTTGCCAGCAGCGTATATTCCCTCCGCGCATCTGCGGACAAGTGCGCGCCGAGAAATTCAAATGCTGAAGCGATCTCTTGGCTGGTTCGGTCGATTGTGCCCTCGGTAAGCATTTGCGCGGTGAAGCTGGCCAGCCCCGGCAGGTTCGCCGGGTCGGCGCTAGCCCCACCTTTCAGCAATAGACCGAAACAGACCACCGGCAGACCTTGCTGTTCGACCACCGCTATTTCCAGGCCGTTGTCCAGGCGATGACGCAGAGGCGCCGGCGGGGTGAATGCGGGCTCTTGGTCAGGTTGGGGCATGACCGTCCGGTCCACTGTGACGCTGGAAGCTGGTTTGAGAGAAGTCTCAGGAAATACTCGTAATCTTACCTGGCGTTGATTCAACACCGACTCGTGCACTCTGAGGATGTCGTCGCGCTGCACCGCCAAGTAGCTATCGAGACTGGTGTTGATCAGGCTCGGGTCCCGGGCCATTACGTTGAAGTGGTTGAGTTGGTCCGCTCTGCCGCCAAATCCTCCTATTCTCGCAAGCTGCCGGAAATGAGTGGCTTCAAGCCGGTTCTTGCTCCGGGTAATTTCCTCATCGGTAGGAGGGTCTTGGCGCATCCGTTGCATCTCTAGGTCTAACGCCGCTTCCACGGCGGCCAATTCGTGGCCGGGCGCAGCGGTGACTTGCATCGTAAATTGACCCGCCACTTCTGCCGGATGATAGCGGACCATGGCGCTTTGGGCGATCTGTTGCTCATACACCAAACTGCGATGTAACCGCGAGCTAAGGCCATCGGACAACACCGCTTGCAGCAACTCCAGCGGAGCGTCGTCCTCATCGAAGCTGGGAGGCGTAGGCCACGAGACATAGAGCCGAGGCAGCGAGACTTTGTCCTGCACCTCCAACTCGACCCGGCCTGCCAAGGGAGAGTCGAGTCGGCCCTTTCGGGGCAGAGCAGGTCCGGGTGGCAAATCGCTGAAGTAGCGGTTGACTAACTCCAAGGCGTGGTCACGTTGAAAGTCTCCAGCAATGGCTAAGCTGGCGTTGGAAGGGGCATAGTAACGGCGGAAGAAGTCCTTGACGTCATCCAGGTCTGCGGCATCGAGGTCTTGCTCAGAGCCGATGGTCATCCAGTGATACGGGTGGGGCAGTGGGAACAGGGCCTCCTGAATATGCCAATAGGCCATGCCGTACGGACGGTTTTCGTAAGACTGCCTCCGTTCGTTCTTGACCACGTCTCTTTGAACGTCAAACCGCTGCTGGTCCAGGGCATCCAGCAAGAATCCCATTCGGTCTGCTTCCAGCCAAAGAGCCAGGTCCAGATAGTTGGACGGTACGTCCTCCCAGTAATTGGTCCGGTCGGGCGTCGTTGAGCCGTTAAGATTGGCCCCAGCTTTCTGGAGAGGATCGAAGTAGCTGCTATTGTGGTGCTTGGACCCCTCGAACATCACGTGTTCAAAGAGGTGAGCGAACCCGGTCCGCCCCATCTCCTCATCCTTAGAGCCCACGTGGAACCAGACATTGACCGCCACCACCGGTATGGAATGGTCCTGGTGCAGTATGACGTCGAGGCCATTGGGGAGCGTAGTTTTTTCGAAGGATATTGTTGTCATTAGCTACCTCACCTCAAGGACTACCCCTCAAGGACTACCTATGAAAGATGTCCTGAAAATGCTCGTAAACGTGATGAGAAGGGCGAGAAGTCCCGGCGCAAAAGCCCGAGAGAACGGTCACAGCTCTTGCAAGGACGAGCTGCAAGGCACCGGGCCAGAACTGAAAAGCGAAGTCTTTGCCCGTTTTCACCGCCCATTAGCCTGATGAAGCTGGACCGGTGAAGCAACAACCGCGCCAAGGGCCTGGGGTCGCCGCCTGCCAACTGCTGGGAACATGGCCTTGACCAACAAGCGGGCCTTTACCCCGAAACGCTAGGCGGTCTCCGACGGGTTTCTGCCGATTGGGGTTATAGACGGCGCCCCCTGACGCTAATCCGCAGCAAACATCCGGCGCAGTTTATTATTAGGTCAGGGCCGTCTTGGGGAATCATCGTTGGCACGGAAACAGCCAACATTCCCGAAAGTTCCGGAATTCAAAGTGCGCCGAGGGCAACCAAGCGCAGGCTAGCTGTTCGTTGGGGCGCGGCACTCTTCGCCTGGTTTACGTGCGAAGACGCTCAACTTCGCTCTGGAATTGGCCGGTTGTGTTGATTGGCGGAGATTTCCTCCGCATCCCAAATCCGAGAAAACTTGAAGGCCCTGGGGCAATGGGGAAACGCCTCGAGCACCTCAATGAGCATGCCCTGGATATGCTTGGAGTTGTCGTCGTACTCGTACAGGGAAAGCTCGATGTTCTGGCGGTCCAACTCCTCCTTGTCAACAATCGCTACCTTGCCGTTGACCCGGACAGTGTCGTTCAGGCCCGGTATCATAAACACCAGACCAATTTGAGGATTGGCCTCCACGTTCAGATAAGACTGGAAGAGTTTATTCCCGGCAACGTCCGGAAAAAGCAGATGCTTGTCGTCCAACACCCGAACAAACCCCGGCTTGCCTCCCTTGGGAGAGGCGTCGGCCTGGCCGGTGGCGTCACTGGTGGCCATCACCGCGAAGGGAGAATTCCTGATGAACTCCTGAACGTAATCGGTCATGAACGGTTTTACTTTAGCCGCCGTGGTGTCCTTTGGGGAGCCGAATTGCTCGGCAAACCGGCTCTTCGCCGTAGCCTGCTCAACAGTAGTCATTGTGACTCCTATCGGGAGATGATTGGCACTATTCTAACTATCGCCGGGGGAAACGGCAAGCGGACGCGAGGGCGGCTGCGCCTGAATGAGGCTCGAATTCGTCTGCCGAGACCCACCGCAAAAGCCCCGGAAACAGTCCGTCCAAAGGGCGGGAACCGAGGATGTAAACAGCCCGTCAGCCCGGTAGAGCCGCTCTAATCAGGCCGGTCCGGGCTGGACCAAGCCGGGCAACTGCCCCGCCCGGCGTATTCCTCGCAGGTAGGAGTCAGTAAGGCGCGTCTGCAGGACCCGCCGCTGCCGGGAACTGGGAACCGGTTGGCGTTGCCGGGGGCCGGCAACGCCTCTGATCGTCATCCGATGCCGTGGCCGCCCATCAAGGGGTCCCCGAGACCCACTACCCAATTTAGGCGGTGGATTTGGGGGTTCGCTCCTCACGGACTATGCTACGACCCCTGACGTATAAAGTCGGAGATGCGCTCGCCTATCATCATGGTGGTGCAGTTTGTGTTGGCGCGGACACAGTCCGGCATGACCGAGGCATCGGCCACCCGCAACCCCTGAATGCCATGGACCCGGCCGTATTGGTCGACTACCGCCATCGGGTCGGAAGAGGGGCCCATCCTGCAAGTGCTCGTGATGTGCTGGCCACAAACTACGGTCCGGCGCATGTACTCGTCCAGGGCGTCGTCCGACTCAATCACCTCGTCTGGGGGCTCTATCCTCGATTCCACAATGTCCCGGAACGCTTCGTGTTCCCCAAGTTTGACGCAGGTCCGGATCGCCTCTCTCATACGCCGCCGGTCGAACTCGTCCTCGTAGTACCGGAAGTCGAGGGACGGCTTGCCGTTGGGGTCGGCCGAGGTCAGCCGTAGCTCTCCTGAACTCACCTCCAAGTTGACCCAACTGTAGATTCCAACCTTGAGATCGGCGGTCAAGTGGGTGGCGTCGGAGGAGAACAGGTCGGTCATGATGATGGAGCTCATCAGCGCCTGCAGGTCGTTGTTCAGGTGGGAGCCCTCGGCGGTCCAGCGTAGTCCCAGCTGAATCCGCGGCGCATTTACGTCCATGGTGTACTCCGGTTTCGGCTCGAAGGTGACCACCACGATGGGATGGTCCTTCATGTGCTGGCCCACCCCCGGCAGCTCGTGGACCACCGGAAGGCCCACGCCGCGTATCTGTTCGGAGGGACCCACGCCGGAGAGCATCAGGATGTGCGGCGAGCCGATTGACCCGGCGCTGAGAATTATCTCGTCGGCTTCCACCGTGAATTTCTCACCGCCGCTTTCCACTTCCACCCCCACCGCCCGCGTTCCATCGAATATCAAGCGGTGGACGGTGCAGTTGGGCCGGATGGTAAGGTTCAAGCGGTGGCGGGCCAGGTTCAAGTAACCCAGGGCGGTGCTCATGCGGATGCCGTTGGGGTTGTTCAAAGGAACGGGCCCCACGCCACTGACGTCGGGATGGTTGAAGTCCTGCACGTCGGCGAATCCCTCTGCCCGCGCCGCCGCGTAGAAGGCCTGCTGGGCCGGCAACCATTCCGAGCGGGCGAAGCGACGGCACACGATGGGACCGTCTGAATTATGAAAGTCGTCGCTGCCAAAATCGGTATCGGTTTCTACTTTGCGAAAATAGTTGAGCAGCTTCTGATAGCTCCACTCATCGTTGCCCTGGGCGGCCCAGGTGTCGTAGTCTTGCGGGTCGCCTCGAAGGAACACCTGCCCGTTGATGGCGCTGGTGCCGCCCGTGACCTTGCCTCTCGGAATCTGCAACGGGGCGCTGGTGTCCGTCCCCTTTCCTTCGAATTCCCAGTTGTGATGGGTGGTTACGATGTCGACTCCCGAGGCGTAGCCGAACTTGATCTCGTCGGGCAGGTGTTCGAAGTCGGGGTAGTCCGGGCCGGCCTCGAGCAACAACACGGACCGGTCGGGGTCTTCGCTCAGTCGGGTGGCCATAACGCCTCCGGCGGACCCGGAGCCAATTACGATATTGTCGTACTTCATAACGCTTCCCCCTATTAACTTAATTGCGAGACTTATGATGTCGCCTGTGGATTTATCGGGGCCAACAATTCACCGCGCCGGTGATGGGGCGGTGGACCCTCGCATGGCCAACGTCGCGGCTAGGGCTTGTGAAAACGCGACCATCTCGCCGTCGCGCACAATGACGCCGGCCTCTCCTCAGCCATGTTTCTTCTGGAAAGGCTTTCAGGAGTCCCGGCGCCAGGGTCAGTGCAAAACGCTGGGAGTGTAAGGCTGGGCCGGTGGCGTGTCAACCCATCGTTATGCTCCCAAATGCACTGCCTGAATTAGGCGCGAATTCGTCTGACGAAACTTGCGGTAAACCCCCTCTGAATTTGCCCGATCAAGTCACAGCGGCCTGGCAGCGAACTGAATGTACGCCGGCCGCCAACCCTGATGGCGCCACTTCAATCAGCCCGATATCGCTCAGCCCGATGGCGTTGCTTCCACCAGGCCGGCCATGGTTTCAGCAAGCCGCTGGCAGTCGGCCCAGGAGCGAATGCCCACCCTGATGTATTCGGGCAGGCCAAAGGACGCGCAGTCCCGCACCAATAAACCTCGCTGCATCAGCAGGGTTCGCCATGACGCGCCGTCGCTGACCCGCACCAGAAGGAAATTGGCGGCGGAGGGCGGCACGAAAAAGCCCAGTCCGCTGAGACGGGCCGCCAAGCGCTCTTTTGTCTCCGACACCTCCCGGCGCACCCTAGAGAGATAGCCGGTATCGGCCAGAGCCGCCAAGCCGGCTGCTTGGGCCAAGCCGTTCACACTCCAATCCGGTTGGAATGACGCCAGTCTTTCAATAACGTCCTCCGGGCCCAAGGAGTATCCCAGGCGCAGCGCCGTCAGCCCGTAGTCCTTGGTCATAGATCTCAACAGCAGTACACCGCCGTTCTCCAGCAGGGCCAGGGAGTCCCAAGGGTCCTCCACGAAAGACAGGTACGCCTCATCGATGACCAGCAGGCTGCCGGCTTCAGAAGACGAATGGGCTAATCGTTGGACTTCATCTTTTTCCAAGAAGACGCCCGTCGGATTGTTGGGGTTGCACAAAAACACTAGGCTGGGCCGCTCCCGGCGGATTTGCCGGACGGACAACTCCAGGTCCCACCGGAACCCAGGACATCGACTTGCGTCTAGTCCGGATATGACTGCGCCGGCAAGCCTTCCCGCGCCGGCGTATTCTCCGTAGGTGGGAGTCAACAAAAAAATGCTGTTGGCAGTCCTGGGCCGTGGCGGGGAAAGATATGCCCGGGCCAGCAAGTGAATAATTTCGGTGGAGCCGTTGCCCACCAAGATCTGCCCCGTGGCTAATGTTCCGGACTGGGATAGAAGTCCGGATATGGCTTCTCTTAATAACAAACACTGGGGGTCGGGATAAGCGGATAGGTCCGGCTGCCGCAGCGCGTCCCGGACTCCCCCGGGCGGGGGCAAAGGACTAATGCTGGCGCTAAAGTCCAGCACGTCTTCGGGTCTCAGACCCATGGCGCGCAATTCCGAAGGTTTGGCGCCGCCGTGGACCGGCCTGCCCAATATGGACTGCCGCTCTGGATTGGGGCTGGGCTCAGACATGCCTTAACTGCGCTCGCCCACCCAGACGGCCGCGGGCCGCCGGACTAAAGGCGCGGCGGGAAGACCGGTCACGGGAAAACCGCTTCAAGAAAACCTTCGGCTTTAAGCAGCCTTCCCTATATGGAACCTCATAGGGAACCTCTGAACAAGCCGCCAACACGACCATTTCCCTTATCCGACTATGCCGCAATTCCCGGACTTATTCCGGCCATCCCTAGAAAAGTACACTTCTTCCATAGGTCAAGGCTAGGGCCGCAGCCATTCCAAGCGCCGCCACCACGTACATGGAGCGAATAGCCTGCGTTATATCGGAAGCGCCCACGGGGCGTTGGGCGTCACCCAAAACATAGTGCCCGGCTTTTTCAAGCGCTACACCCAAGGCTCCGGCGATGCCGCTCATGGCCCATCCGGCATTGGGACTTTGGGTACGGGAATGGTCTCGCCACATGACCCGCCAAGCCCCGGAAGCCCTTTGACCGGGTAAGAACAGGCTGGCGAACACCAGAAGTAACCCCGTCACCCGCGCCGGGACGAGATTAAGCAGATCGTCCATCCGGGCTGATACTTTCCCCAAGTACTCGTACTCTCCCCGGTAGCCTACCATACTATCCAAAGTATTGACGGCCCTGTAGGCCACTGCCCCGGGCAATCCGAAGAGGGCGAAGAACAGCCATGGTCCCAAAAAGCTGTCGGCCATGTTCTCAGACACCGACTCCACGGCCGCCGCCGCCGTTAGTTCCGGAGAAAGCTTCGAAGGGTCCCGGCTCACAAGAGAACGTAGCCCTTGGCGAGCGCGGTCCAAGTCTCCGTCATTCAGGGGTTCCCGCACCCGGGCCGCCGCCTGATGAAGCATTTTGATAGCGAAAGTCGACTTGAGCAGAAGGGCCCCCACCACGATGTAAGCAGCCGGATGGACCCCTTTGAGCCCCGTAGTCGCAAAAAACGCGGCGGCGACCCACAACCCTACCACCAAAGCGGCCATAACTCCGCCCGCAATCACGCCGCTGAGGCCCTTCTTGGGCAGTGGTTTTTGAAGGAAGGCCACGGTGCGGCCCATCCAGACCGTGGGATGAAAACGGGTTGGCAACTCTCCGAGCGTCAAATCCAGCGCCACCGCCAAAGCCAGGACCGCCAGGTCTTCGGTGCTGTTCAGCACGCCCTATTTCCCACCGGTCACCGGACCAGCTCAGTCAATGGCTCCACCCAACCATGGGGAAGCATAGCAACCACCGCCATGAGTGTTAAGGCTTCGACCAGTTCGTTGATGGCCCCGTAGATGTCTCCGGTCAGTCCTCCCAGTTTCGAGGAAATTATCCAGCCCAGCAACCAAGCAATGGCTGTCGCTCCGGCCAGCAGGCCCGCGCCGCCCAATCCTCCCAGCAAGACGGCGGCCACTACGGCCGTCACCCCGGCAAACGCCGTTGGCCCCAGGGCGCCATGTTGGTGAAAAGGCGAGCCCAGTCCTTGGCTGCGCACATAGGGGAAGGCTCCAAGGGCTACTACCATGGACCACCGGGACAGCATTGGAAAAAGCACCAACGACCACTCGAGCCCCGGTCCCGTTACCCCCAGCAAAGAGACCAGAGCCCCGTACTTGAGCACCAATATCCCAGCCCCGCCAGCCACCCCGAAAGCGCCCACCCGGGAGTCGCGCATGATCTCCAAGCTCCGTTCCCGGGTAAACCCTCCGAACAGGCCGTCACAAGCGTCCATCAGCCCGTCTAAATGAAGCGCCCGGTTAATCGCCACCAGGAAAAGCAGCAACACGGCCGCCGACAGGTAATCTGGGAAGACTTCTCCGGCACCCCGTTCCAGGCCCATTAACATGACGCCCAACAACAGGCCCACAGCAGGGTAAAAAGCGCGGGAGTTACTTATTTCCCGTGGAGTGAGGCTCCGCTTCCAGGGCCCCGGCAAGCTGTTCGCGGGTATTATAGTCAGGAAGCTGAGGGCCGCAAGGAACGGAGTCAGTTCTGGTCTTCTCCGGCGCCTGACGGTCCAACATCTTGGGCTTCCGAGTCCCCCGTCTCGAGACGCTGTGATACCCCCGCTTGGGCGAAGGTGGCCATCTCGGCTAGACACTTGGCGGCAGCCTCGACAATGTGCATGGCCAAAGCGGCGCCTGTTCCCTCTCCCAAGCGCATGCCCATGTCCAGAAGTGGGCGCAAATCCATGGCGTCCAGGGCGATTTGGTGACCTGGCTCCACCGACCGGTGGGAGGCGAT
This sequence comes from Dehalococcoidia bacterium, assembly GCA_965224325.1. GTDB lineage: Bacteria > Chloroflexota > Dehalococcoidia > Lucifugimonadales > UBA3495 > CBDCMJ01. The sequence continues at coordinate 261,447 of CBDCYT010000020.1, read as the reverse complement.
GAAGTAATGGCGGGCAGCGGGCGCAATCGTCCAAGCCAGGAGGGCAGAGGCGCCAGAGATGAATCCGTCCACCAAAACCGGGCGCCGGTTGGCCGCGGCAGCCAGCATAGCCCCGGCCAATACACCGATCTCGAAACCACCCACCTTGGCGAGAACGTCCAGAGAGTCCGTGGGGTCGGGCCGGTTCACCTCGATGGCGCGCCGCACCACCTCGATTTTGTGGCTTAATTCTTGGTCCTCCAGGCCGGTGCCCCTACCGGTAGTAACACTCGGGTCAGCGCCGGTGACCACAGCGGTAATGGCGCTGGATGCCGTGGTGTTGCCGATACCCATGTCGCCGCAGGCTATCAGGTCAGCGCCCTGATCAAACTGTTCCTGGGCGATGGTGATCCCGGTCTCCATGCAGACCACGGCCTGCTCGCGGGTCATGGCCGGTCCGGTCGCCATGTTAGCCGTCCCCGGGCCTACCCTAGCTGACCGCAGAAGCGGATTGGGCTCCAGGTGTGCCGCTACCCCTGCGTCCAAGATGACGATATTCGCTCCGGCGTGGCGAGCCAAGACGTTGATGGCCGCGCCGCCGTTCAAGAAGTTCAAGACCATCGCCGGCGTTACGTCCTGGGGATAGGCGCTGACTCCCTCAGCCACCACACCGTGATCAGCTGCGGCAACGATGACGGTTTTCCGAAGTATCCGCGGGGTGGTCTGCCCAAAAATTCCGGCCAGAGTTACTGCCAGGTCTTCCAGCCTCCCAAGGCTGCCCAATGGTTTAGTCAGCTGGTCCTGCCGGTCGCGGGCAGCAGCCATTGTCTGTGGGTCCAATGGGCCGATCCGGGCAATGGTCTGGTCAATTAAAGGCGAGGCCGGTAAAGGCAACGTGGACATGCGAAATTACTCCATAGGTTTCTGAAGTCTACGATCATGCAGCCCGACGTTCGTCGAGCGCCGCGACCGAAAACAATCTGAATGTTATCTAAAACTGCGGTCTAAAACTCGATGCCGGGCTGGGCTTTGATTCCCTGCTGATACGGGTGCTTTATAACCTGCATTTCGGTAACCAGGTCGGCGTATTCCACCAGCTCTGCAGGCGCATGGCGGCCGGTGATGATGATGTGTTGCATGGCGGGCCGGTTTTTCAGGACCTCGATAACCTCTTCAACCGGAATCCACCCGTAATGAAGCGGGTATGTGAACTCATCCAGTACTATCAGATCGTACTCGCCGGACGCGATTACTTCCTTGCAGTCTTGCCAGTGGGCTACAGCCAGGTCAGCGGTCTGCTCCAAGTCCCGAGAGCGCCAGGTAAAACCGTCGCCCATGGCCCGCATTTCCACCGCCATCTTTTGGGCAGCCCTTTGCTCGCCAAAGTTAGCGGTGGAGTGTTTGATGAACTGAAGCATGATCACCCGGAGGCCGCGTCCCCAAGACCGCAGCAGAGTGCCCATGGCGGCGGTGGTTTTTCCCTTGCCGCTGCCGGTGTTGACGATGACCAGCCCTTTATTGATGCGCGGTCCCTTAACCGACTGAGGGCTCTCCTGTTGGTCTCCCTGTTGATTTTCTTGGGTTGCCTCATCGGTGCTCACGGAGCATTGCCTCCATATAGATTGGAAACCATGTTTGGGAAGCCCGCCGGCTTTGAGCCGGGTCCCATCTTCAGGGGCCGGCCGCGCCGCCGGCGGGCTGGAGGTCCATTCTGGACAAATTGGCACAGGTATCGACGAAACGCGGCGCCAAGGACGGATCGCTGGCCAGATGAATGTGAAGGTAAGAGGCCCATACGCTGCCAGATTGAAAGCCATCGGCCCGGTTCCCCTGGTCCAACACTGTGTACACCGAATGCTCAGGAGTGGGGGGCTCAGCCAGGGTGGACCAATGAAATTCGTGCGCCCTTACTCGCTGGCCCCGCCGCATTAGGGGGCCATCGGTCCGGGCCTCGATCTCGCGGTAGCCCAGCGTCAGCCGCTGATTGGACATTGCCGAGACTGCGGGGATTGTTCCCATCATGGAATGCTGAGCGCCTTCCAGGTCGGAGAGGCTGCGTCCCAGGTACATCAGGCCGCCGCACTCGCCGTACACCGGCACACCCCGCTCTACCGCTTCCTGGATGGACGCCCGCATGGAGGAGTTAGCCGCCAACTGAGAAGCGAACATTTCGGGGAAACCTCCCCCAATGTAAATTCCCCCGATCCCATCGGGCAGGCGATCGTCATCCAAAGGACTGAATGGGTCCAGCTCCGCGCCCCAGGCCTCCAACAAGTCCAGGGAATCCTGGTAATAAAAGCTGAATGCTTTATCCCGGGCTACGGCGATACGGGCCCGCTTTGGCTGGACCCGTTCCGGGAATACTTGGGTCTGACCCGGAGGAGGGTCGCAGGAAGCAGCCACCTCGACCAGACGGTCGAGGTCGAAGGTATCCCCCATCTGGGTAATCAACGAGTCGTACCAGCGGCCGGCCACGGTGCCCTCCACCGTGGGAATCAGGCCCATGTGACGCTCGGGTTGGACAAACTCGTCCCGGCGCGGCAGGTAACCGAGGACGGGAAGTCCGGTTGTTGCTTCTATCTGAGGCTGGCAGAACTCCAGGTGACGAGGTCCGGAGACCCCATTCAGAATCACTCCCGCGATTCGGAGGGCGGGGTCAAATTGCTGGTAGCCCAGCACCTCCGCGGCCACGCTGCGGGCGACTTTCGCGGCGTCGGCCACCAGGACTACGGGAGCGTTGAGGAGTTTGGCCAACTGGGCAGTGGAACCCTCTTCATTCAGGCTGGCGTGGCCGTCGAACAGGCCCATAACGCCCTCGATGATGGAGATGTGGCTGCGGGCGGCCGACCTCTGGAAAAGTTCCAACACTACCGGGTGAGGCAAAAGCCAAGTGTCCAGGTTGCGGCTGGGCTTCCCGCAGGCAATCTCATGGTAGGACGGATCGATGTAGTCCGGCCCGGCCTTGAAGGGTTGCACGTTGTAACCGCGGCGAGTGAGCGCCGCCATGATTCCTGCGGCAATGGTGGTCTTGCCAACACCGCTTCGCACCCCGGCGACTACGATGGTTGGGGTCAACTTGTGACCTCCCGTTGGAATCCTACGTGATTAGCCGCAGCCTTCCAAGTCTCATCATCAGCCAATCGAGGTGAGCCGTGTCGTGGCTGTTGACCGCTATTGACGACGCTTTCTCTTATTATACGCCGCTAATCCATGCTTGACGCAGTGGTAGGCCGCTTGACTCACCAGCCAGCCCACAGCGGTGGCCGAGCCAGCGTGCCTAAAGCGGCTGCCCATGCCCGAGTGCCCCACTACAGTGACGTCGGTGGGAGTCCCGGTGGCTTGGTGGCCATCCCGGGTCTTGACCCCGGCTTCAACCAACGCCAGAGCCTTGGCTTCGGCAATCATGGTAGACACCCTTGCCAACGCCCCGGGAGTAAGGCAGGCGTCCACCAACACCAACACGTTGATAGTGTCCGCGCTGAAATCTGGCGACGCGTGGTGACCCAGCGGCTCGCCATAGCTGGACACGTCTTTCTGCAATGGGCCGGAACCCCCCTCCACCCCGACGGTGGCCAAGGCCGCCACGCTGACACCCGAATCGTCCAACGTTACTAATTGAAGGTCCCGATGCTCCACGGCGGTAAGAAGCCCGATGAAGGTCTCCCCTTGGGGGATGCTGAGGCGATTGGCTCCCTCCAGCAGGGACCGCTCTGGATGGGGCAAGGGGTCATCCGCCCTGACCTGCTGGCTATAGACCCAGCGAGCCTTCACGAACCCCTCTCCCAAGAGAGCTGACGAGAGGAACTCCACGGGGCGTTCAAGGCGTAGCAGGTAATGTCCTGGGCCTCGGTCGAGGGTAGCTCCGGGGAAATTCAGTGGCGTGGGGCAGTCAGCACCCATGCCACTCCAGCTTAGTTGGACAGAGGTACGACCTCTCCATATCTTTCTCGCAAGGTCATGAAGAGATCGTGCCTGGGCTGATTGGTTTCTTCGTCGTCGGACTTCCTCAAGTAAGTGCGTAAAACCGGCTGGTTTTCCTCGTCCATCAGCCACAGGGAGTAGCTGGGATGACCCTGCTGGTTCACTCTGAAAATGAAGCGGGCTTCCCGCACTAGGTCCATCTTCAGATGCAGATGAGTGCCTCCATGAGCCAGGAAAGTCACGGTCTTCCCATCCGGTGTAAACCGCAGGTCGTCGAACATGGTGTAGACCTCAGCCGTCGTCGAGGAGTTGCCCAACATCAACACGACCTCGGCAAAGCCGGGTTGGCAGTCTTCAAGTATCTGGCGGAGCATGTCTTGGCCTTTCAGCTAAATTACCGTTAAATTACCGTGGGCAGCATTGCCGCAATTGTCCGATCGCAATAGGTAGACATTCTTCCTTCAAAAACCTGGCCCCCGAAAAACTGGCCCTCGAAACACGGAGCTGCAGGCTCCCGGCCAGGGCACATTTGTCGAGAGTCTACCGCTTATTCCTAATTGTGACGCTCAGGCGCGACCGCCAAATAGCCGGCCCTGGCGCGAGAGGCCCGGCAATTCCGGCCCTCTATGGCTCCGGAGGCCACGGGCTTAAACCATCGCGGGCGCCAGGTGATCTGGGATAGGACGCCGGGCAGGCCGCAATCGCGAAGAGGGGAATTGTGCAGCAGACCAGGCGCCACTGTCTGCAATCAAGGTCTCCGAACCTTCCCACGAAACGGATTGTAGGCTTGCCAGCCAGCAGCCGTCAATCGCCTTCGTTGACAAACGACTGTTCAAAATTGGTGAGTCCAATCGCGCCTAAAGCCACTTCACAACCGCCGGCCTGAGCATCGACAGCCGAGATTACCCCTCTAAATCTCCGTTCGTCAGACACCGGAATGCCCTCAAGTCTGAACAGTTACCATTGACAAGCCTGTGGTGCTTTTCAACGTCGTCTTAGTCGTCTTAATTTCGCGGCCTGAGCAACTGCCCAGCTCATCTTAGAGCTGGCGAAAGAGCAGCGGGTGGTTCCGCAAGCTCACCATGGGCGCCTGACCAAGTGACCATCTCAAAATCGTCGCTCTCCGGCGCCATCGATTAGATGGAAGCCTGGCCCTATGGATTCCCGCTCCCCGATCGGGGTCGGGGACAAGCTTCGCGGGAATTGCGGATGGCCCTCTGCGCCGCTTATGGAGCCGCGTATGGATATGAAAACGGCTGTTTCGATGGCAATGACGGTTTGGATGCTGCGCCAAGTTTTGAGATAGTTTCTTAGTCCACGAGTGGAACGGGGCGGAACGGAAAAGGTCCTGTTGACAAGCCGGACCTGCGGGACTAGCCTGTGGCCGGTAGCCTCGGCCGCCACTACTGCCAAGGCTATGCTTTACAGTCGCTCTCCGGCTGAGGCCGGGTCTCCTAACCGGGTTTCCTAAAGAAAAGGGCAAGCGTCGGGCGAAAGGGGTGCAATATGACCAACTACACCTAAGACCACATTCATCTTCGCAGTCTTGAACCCATGGAGACAGCGCAATACTTTAATAAGATGTTCGACGCAAAGATCATAGAGTCGGTCCAGTCCGACGGCCAGCACCGTGTCGACGTGGACGTTAATGGCCTGGCCATATTCATAGCCAGGGCGAACGAAAACGCCCCGGTGGGGCCGGTCGATCCTCACTTGGGTCTTGACCATTTTGGGTTTCGGGTTCAGAACCTAGACCAAGCTGTGGCAGAGCTGAAAGGAAAGGGAGCGGAGTTTGCGGTAGAGCCCTACACCCTTCGCCCCGGATTGAGAATCGCCTTCGTTCGAGCGCCGGGCGATGTTCGCATCGAGCTGCTGGAACGGACGCAAGGATAAGCTCTAGAGGCCTTGGCAGCTACCGGCGAGACCTGAATAGCCAGTAGTACGCGCCAGTCGCCACCAGCAACAAGCCCACGGCCAAGGATATCCATCCCAACGCCTTTACCAGCCAGATCCCCACAGGGCTAAGAAGCAGCAAGCCGAATAGGGCCAACATCGTGCCGCAGCCTATGGACGCCGATCTCCCATTGCCTCGATAGCGAAAATCCATTCCACGCATTAGTCACCCTCCGGTGTGATGGACCAGCGAAACCTAGCCGGACCACCGCACCTGCTTAATCCACACAGTCCCGGCCGCAATCTAGCAAACCTCTGGATAAGTTAAGCCTCACGCCGCCCAACCCGTCATTCCGGCGAAGCTTGTCCCCGACCCCGATCGGGGAGCCGGAATGACGGTTCTTCAGAGGTTTTCTAGGGATACTCTGAACAAGTTCTGGGTGATATGGCATAGTAAGGCTGGCAGACCCGAATCCGGACGTGGGTGAGAGCAGAGATGGACCAACCGACCTTTGCGGACCTGGAATTCCAGGGCAAGAAGCGCAAGACTCGTCGGGAACTGTTTCTGGAACGTATGGACTTCCTGGTTCCCTGGCAGCATCTGGAGGAACGCATCCAGCCCTTCTACCCCAAGGCAGGCAAGGGCCGCCGACCCTACCCTCTGGCGGTGATGCTGCGGGTACACTGTGTGCAACTCTGCTACAACCTCAGCGATCCTGGCATGGAAGATCTGCTCTACGAGGCCGAATCGGTCCGGCGGTTCGCTGGGCTCAGGATGTCGGACGCCCTGCCCGACGAGACCACCATCCTCAACTTCCGCCATCTCCTGGAGCGGAACGAGTTGGGCAAAGTACTGTTCGAGGAGATCAACGCCCACCTGGAGTCGCAGGGGCTGCGGTTACGGGAGGGGACCATCGTGGACGCCAGCATCATAGAGGCGCCGTCGTCGACCAAGAACCGGTCTGGGGAGCGGGACCCTGAGATGCACCAGACCAAGAAGGGGAACCAGTGGCATTTTGGGATGAAGGTGCACATCGGGGTGGACTCGGAAACGGGGCTGGTGCACAGCATGAGCACGACGGCGGCCAACGCGCACGACGTTACGGAGGCGCACAATCTGTTGCACGGCGGGGAGACGGTGGTGTGGGGCGATGCCGGGTATCAGGGGGTTGGGAAGCGGGAGGAGAACCGGGAGCGGGAGGTGGACTGGCAGGTGGCGATGCGACCCGGGAAACGCAGGGGCTTGGAGCCTGGGAGTGAGGAGGCCGTGCTGGAGAGGCTCAAAGCGCAGGTGAGGGCAATGGTGGAGCACCCTTTCCTGAGGGTGAAGCGGCAGTTCGGATACGCCAGGGTTCGCTACCGCGGACTGGTCAAGAACACGGAGCGGCTGGCGATGCTACTGGGACTGGGCAACCTGCTGACGGCCCAGCGCCATCTGGCGGCGTAGTGCGCGAGCCAACAGCTCCGGACCGGCCTTTCCGGCAGTATCAAGCCCGCATCGGCCACCGCAGGGTGCGATCAGCGGGACCAAGCCCGGCCCAACAAGCCTCGTGAGGCGGTTCTCACCCCCATCGTTGCCTCGGCTATGACAATCCAGACTATGACGGCCTTGTTCAGAGTATCCCTAGTATTACAACGACAGTTGGTATGAAAGGGCTCTTGGGAATCCCTTCCCGGCTATAAGCCAGCTTGCACGACAGCTTCGCGCCCGATCGTTCCCCAATACAATTTCCGCTCCCAAGCCACCCTATTTGGTGAAGCGTCGTTGTAATACTAGGAGCTTGTCTCATAAAGCTGAGTCCTCCAGCATCCTATTTTTCTGGATTCCCGCTTTCGCGGGAATGACGGGTTATTGACCGCATTCAATCCTGGTTTAGGCAGTTAATATTTAAGCGGTTAATAATAGTAACCCGTCAGGTTGGTCCGCCCAAAATCGTGAGTGGAGACTTCTGAGGCTGGCTCCTAGGATGAGAAGCGCTTGCGCATCCTGCGTTGATAACCGGGAGGCGCCCGGCCCGCCAGCGCATCATCAGCCAGCATAATTCACTTCATACCAACAGCTTGCCGGCTGATTGCCTCCCCGGCACTAAATAAGTTCCTCCCCGCCTAGGTGGACGTCGGGCACAGGGCCGGGAAAGAGCGTTCCGGGTCATCTTGCCTCCAGTCCTCCGGTGGAATCCCCCGCCTGCGAAAACCGTGTTTGAGACCCGGCTCCCCAAGGAGGACAGGTCTTCGCGTCCACTGTGCTACATAGCCAAATCGAGGGTGAATGTGTGCAATTCCGTGATTCACAAGCCTAAGTTTAGACGTTTTCAGTAAGCCTGTGCAAAATTCGGAGCATATAAGCTGAATTGGCCCTTGACAGATAACCATTTGGATGTTAAATAACTCGTATTCTTTTCCAAGGCGAGAGTGAAAAGGAGGTCTACCATCAATAGGAAAGAAACGAAAGCATTTTATTTAGAGAGATTAGCCGAGCAGGCCCAGTACAAGCTCATAGACCGTCGCGACTTCATGAGAACGGGGATGGCTCTGGGCTTGTCGGCTACTACGGCATTGGTGTTATTCCAGGCCTGCGGCGGGGAAGACGCAACCGTGGCTCCCGACGTGACCACGGCTCCAGGGGTAACCACGGCTCCGGTGGCAACCACGGCTCCGGGGGCAACCACAGCTCCGGGGGTGGCGCCTACTGCACAAATACTTCCGACTCCGGCTGCAACCCCGGTGCCACAACTTTCTACCGAGGTAGTAGGCGAGAACCTCAACTACCTTGTGCACAGGTTCCCCGAAATCTCAACGATGCCGGCAGGTAAAGACCTGCTCACGTTGTGGGCGCCTATAGAAGGCAAGTCTATCTTCTACGCAGCGATATTCTTGGCCCATCCCTTCGTTCAACATCTCAGTGACGTCTTCGAGAGGATGTCCGCGGAGAGGGGCATCTCGTACCAAGTGGTGGACTATGCTTTCGACCCGGCCAGGGAAATTGAAACTGCGGACCTGGCAATCTCTCGCGGGTTCGACGTAATCTACCTCCACCCCTCCAACCCGGCTGGGCTGTCGCCCAGTGTACAGCGGATCCGGGATGATGGCCGGATCGTTATGAATTACGATACCGATACCTTCGTCCGCCCCACTATTAAGTGGGGCCGGGGCTTTTTCCTTGATGGGTATCTGGCGGGCAAATGGTTGGCAGACCGGCTGCCCGAAGGCGCGAAGGTGGTTTCCGGGGTGGGGGAGAGAATCACCACCGCCGGCAACGACCGGCCCAGAGGATTGAAACAGGCCTTGGACGAAGCCGGTAAGGGCTTCGAATTGATCGCCGATGAAGACGGGCACGGCTGGACCCAGGAGGGCGGCTACGACATGGCTCGGGCAATGTTCCAGAGGTTCCCCCAAATAGACGCCATATTTGGCGGGGATGATCAAGGGGCGCTGGGGATGTATAGGGCGGCGGTAGACGTAGGGCGGCGGGACGACCTTCTCATCGCCGGAGTTGATTGTCTCAGGGAGGGCCAAGAGGCGCTTGTTGACGGCCGTCTGGACGTATCGACCTGCTTTAGGCGCGGGCACGGGCCGGAGGCAGCTGCCTGCATGCTCTTTACTGCGGCCCTAATGAGAGGAAACGTGCACGGCGACCTTACGCAAACGTGCCACGTGTTCAAGCTCCTTGCCGTGGACAAAGATACCGTTGCCCAACAGTGGCAGTCTCCGGTCTAACGTGGCTTCACCCCATGTCAGGACAACTTAGAGAGGGTTTCGCTATGAATAGTAAAGAGAAGAAACTTCTGAATTTGAAAATGCTCACTAAGCGCGTTGAGCGCAATCTCATAGACCGCCGGAGCTTCATAAAAGGAACTGTGGCCCTGGGATTGACCGCGTCTACAGCCATGCTCCTCTATCAGGCCTATGATTACGGTCCCACTGGGGTGGGGACGGCTTTGGCCCAGGAGAATCTGGTCAGGAGACTGTGGCCCCTGGAAGAGATGACCTTAGACACCTACGAGATGTGGGAGAGAACTGAGGGCAAGACCTTCATCAACGTGTCGCGATTGGCGGCCCATCCCTACCACGTGCATCAAGACATCGTCTTCAAAGGCGAGTGCGCTGAAGCCGGTGTGGGGTACACGGTGGTCGACTCCGCTTTCGACGCGGCCAAGGAGATTGAAACCCTAGACCTTGCCATCTCTCGCGGTTTCGACATAATCATGGGTGGCCCCCTCGACCCCGCGTCCGCTTCGCCCGCCACCAAGCGCGCCCGGGAGAACGGCCAAATCTTCGTCAATTACGACACCGACAGCCTCCAACGCCCCACCCTGAAGCACGGCAGGATCTTATACGACGATGGATGGCGGGTAGGTCTATGGATGGGGGAGATACTGCCCGCGGGCTCGAAAGTCATTGGCGCCGTCGGTGAGTTGGGAACCTCGGCCGGGAACGACCGGAAAGCGGGGTTTTTGGACGGCATAGCCGCAGCCGGGCCGGAAATCGAGGTCCTGGCCTTTGAGGATGGCCACGGCTGGGTCCAAGAGGGCGGCTACGACATGGGCCGGGCGATGCTACAGAGGTTCCCCGATGTACAGGGCTGTTTCTTCGGGAATGACGAAGCGTCGATCGGTTTCTCTAAGGCTGCGAGTGACTTGGGCCGGCGGGACGAGATGCTCATCGCCGGAGTCGACGGTCTCCGAGAGGGACAAGAGGCGGTTGCTGACGGTCGTTTGGACATGTCGGTCATGATGATCGGCGGGCATGGGCCAGAGGCCGTTCTCGCCATGGATTTCTCCTTCGGACTGGTCCGGGCAAAGCTCCACGGCGACGCCATGGAATCCGCCCACATAACGGAGAGTATTAGTGTGACCAAGGAGAACATTGCCGATCAGTGGGTGTCTCCCGTCTAATGCTGAAGGGCTGTGGCATGGCGGCAACCGGGCCAAGAACTTTGGCCGCGGGGGCCCTGGAGTTCACCGATTGCGGGCGTGACCTGGCGGTGACATCGTGTTAAGGTACGCCGAGGCGCTCAGGCCACTGGGCAGGGTGAAGGTGCCGGCTTTCTTCCTGAGCCACGAAGGGGTCTTGACCCTGGGGGTAGCGGCCTTATTCGCGACTTTCCTCGCTATCTCGGACACCTTCCGGTCCTCCTCCAATCTTCAGGACTTGACCATTCCCATCACCACTCTGGGCCTCGTCTCCATAGGTATCGCTTTCGGGCTCATCTGCGGGACCATCGACCTATCAGTGGGCGCCATCATGGGGGCCTGTGGGGTCTTCACCGCAGGGCTTATCGACACGGTGGGGTTGGGGGCTCCCATGGCCATCGTTCTCGCCCTGATCATGGGTGTGCTCTTGGGGCTGGTGAACGGTGTATTGGTGACCACGCTGCGCATTCCATCCTTCATCATCACTCTTGGCACCCTGACCGCATACAGGGCTCTGGCCGAACGGCTGCAGTTAGACTTCTTCGGCAAACTCCAGAGCAAAGCGATATCCAGTGAAGCATTAAATTTCTTCGGAAGCGGGGAAGTAATCGGCCGCGTCCCGGTGTCATTCTATATCTTCCTCGGCGTAGCCTTGGTGGGCTACTACGTCCTGGCCCACACCAAGATAGGTATCTGGTTCTTCGCCGTAGGAGGGAATCAGCGGGCGGCCTTCGCCGCCGGGATCACCCCTGACCGGATACGGATTCTCGCCTTCCTCATCTCTGGCTTCACCTCGGCAATGGCGGGAATCGTGTTGACGGCACGCTTCCAGGCGTCCTTAACGGCCACTGGTACGGGCTTCGAGTTCGAGGCAATCACGGCGGTGATCATCGGCGGCGCCAGCCTATTCGGTGGCGCCGGGTCCATGATCGGGACTATGCTGGGGGTACTGCTACTAAGGATTCTCATCAATGGTCTCACCCACTTGGACGTCGTATTTTATGACCAGCTTCTAATCCGGGCGGGGATTTTCATAGCCGTTCTATGGGTAGATGCTACCTTCCGGCAGGGACGCCGGATCGGGACATTCGGCGGCTAGCATGTGTAGAGTTGTGGTCAGCTAACGATGGCTATGCTTAGGCAAATGCAAGTCCGGGATGTGGTAAGGCTCCTTCGTTTTAATTATGTCTGGTTGTTCCTGTCCATCCTGGTGCTTGCCTTCTCTTTGTCCCTCCCGAACTTCCCTAATGGGGAGAACTTCATCGGTATCGTCCGCTCGGTGTCCATCATCGGCCTCTTCGCCTTAGGCAATACAATTGTCTTTCTTGGTGCGGGGGTGGATGTTTCAGTGCTCGCCATCGGCTATTCGACAGGGATGCTGTTCGGCAAACTCTTTCACGCTGGGGTGCCTACAGCCGCCGCCCTCGCCTTAGGCTTTGTTTATGCTGCCGGGGCTGGACTGGTAAACGGCGTATTGGTTACCAAGATCAGGATTGCCCCCTTCATCGCTACGCTCGCCACCTCGTCGGTGTATGCTGGGGTCGCCGAGCGGCTAAGCGGCGGAGCTTCGATTTTCAACCTGGGAGAGCAGCACACCCCGCCAGATCTGCTCTTCGCCTCTATAGGTAGGGGAACCGCGGGGCCCGTCCCCATACAAATACTCATCTTTCTCGGTACCGCCGTGGGCTCCATCCTCCTGCTGAACTTCACGGTCTTCGGTCGTTATCTGTACGCGACAGGGGCCAATCCTAGAGCGGCACGGCTCTCAGGGGTCAACACAGACCGGGTTCTCATGGCTACCTACGTGATTTGCGGCCTGTTCTCCGGCATGGCGGGTCTAATTCGCACATCTGACTTAGGCTTAGCAACCCGGACCGGGGCGAACTTGCAAAGCCAGGGCGCTGGGCTGCTGGAAAGCATCGGAGCCGTTCTCATCGGAGGCACAGCTCTCTCCGGAGGAGTTGGGACTATCCAAGGGACCGTTGGCGGGGCTATGCTTCTCGGGGTGCTAACAAATGGCCTTTTCCTGTACGCCGCACCGAATTGGGCCAGGTTGCTGAGTAACGGAGGAGTAGTAATCGGAGCCGTGGCCATAGGCTCGCTGATGGCCGGCACGCTAGCCATGGATGCGGAAACTATGCGCGATCGTGTGGCCCTGTACCGTGATCGGGTCATGGCCTTCCTCCGGCTGCGGCCAGCAAGCCTGTAACTATCCCCGGCAGCGGGCCATCAACCTCCGATTCCACCTGGGCGCGTTGCCGGCGACCGCGGTGAGAAACTACAGCCCTGATAATCCCTTCCCCGTGTCCAGAAAGCGGACCAACGCCCGTCTAGAGGCACAATTACACTCCCCGCATAGGACCACTGGCGATTTGTACTATGTACCATACCCAGGTCCATCGTTGACGAGTTCGCTAAACCAGCAATTTCCCAAGCCAACACGGGCTGCCTCCGCGAACGTGAGAAATCAGCGAGCGCTGTTGACTAACGTCGCTAGGGTAGGACCGGAAAGAGGAACATGAAGGGAGTAGTGGCATGTCCTCAGCCGGAAGCGGCTGAGGTGGGACGGCAAGTCCTGCTCAATGGCGGCAACTGTATGGATGCCGCCATCGCTACAGCTTTCGCCCAGTTTATCGTGGACCCACAAATGTGCGGCGTGGGCGGCTGGGGCGGGATGCAAATCTACCACGCTCCAACTCAAGAACACATCTGCATTGAGTTCTACGGGCGAGCGCCCCTCAAGGCCACACCCGATATGTACGCAAACCTGGTGAAACGGCCCCTGCGATTTGATCAATGGGAGCTGGAAGGGCACGTAAACCAGGTGGGGCCCCTCTCCGTCACCTGCCCCGGGACCATTTTAGGGCTTTGGGAAGCCCATCGGCGTTATGGGTCTCAGCCTTGGAAGGAGCTGGTGGAACCGGCCGTTAAGCTGGCCGAGGATGGTTTCACCGTTCCAGGCGAGTTGGCGGCGTTGTGGCGCCGGCCGCCGGGCCAACAAGGCGTCTCCGGGATGCGCGAGATCATCGGCGCCACTGCCGCATCCAGAAAAATATACTTCAAGCCCAACGGCGAACCGTACGAGACCGGGGATACTCTTCGAAACCCCGATTACGCCAATACCCTCCGGGACATAGCCAATCAAGGCCCGGATGCGCTTTACAAAGGATGGATGGCAAAGAAGATCTCAGAAGACTTTGCAAAGAACGGCGGCCTTCTGACCGAAGAGGACTTCCGCAGCTACAAAGTGGGGATAAGCAAGCCAATCACCGTAGACTATAGAGGTTATACCGTAGCCGGCCTTCCTCCACCGTGCAGTGGAGTCCAGATTGCGGAGATACTGCACATCCTCGAGGGGTTTGACCTGGCGAAGATGGGCTTTGGCGCCCTGGAATACTTTCACATCATGGCCCTGGCTCAGAAGGCGTCATTCGCCGACCGGGTGCGGCACCTGGCCGACCCCGCTTTTCAGCATGTTCCCGTGAACGAAGTCTTCCTGTCCCGCGCCAACGCCGGGCAGTGGCGGGAAAGGATCTTGAGCGGGGAGGACCTCGAGGGGCCAGAGGCCGACGCGATGGAACCTCCGCATACGACGACCATCTCGGCGCTTGACGAGGAGGGTACGGCCATTGCCCTTACCCACTCGCTGTCTACGCCGGCCTCGGGGGTAGTGGTGGAAGGACTGGGGTTCATGTTCAACAACGCCATGCAGGCATTTCATCCTTACCCGGGCCATCCCAATTCCATATCCCCAGGCAAAGCCAGGATCACCGGCGCGGCCCCCACCATCGTACTCAAGGAAGGAAAGCCCTGCCTGGTGGTCAGTTCTATGGGCGCTACTAAAATTCTGACCGGTGTCCTTCAGGTGATGATAAACGTAATGGACTTCGGGATGACACCCGTCGAGGCGGTATCGGCTCCTAGAGTCCACTGTGAGGGTATGCAACTAGACCTGGAAGCCAGAGCATATTACGCTTTGAAGGATGACCTGCAGGCCCGCGGCCACAAGACGGTCAAGAGTGAACTCAGCTACGACCCCTTCTTCTCGTTGGTGCACCTCGCCTCGCGGGACCCCGAAACCGGCCGCTTTGACGGAGCCGCCGACCCCAGGGGCCGCGGAGGCCTGGCCGTCGTTGGATAGCCCTCATCGCCGACGTCCGTTCACCCCATTGCAGGCCACTCCCTAGGGGCGCCGGAGACTTGGAGTCAATCTCTGATGGGACGCAGCCGGGCATCCGAGATTGACCACTGCGATCAAGCACCAGTCTCGCCCACCGGCGTGAGTTTTTCGTCTCGGCTGCGCCGCAGGAAACGCTGCATCGCAACCGCGGCCCAAAGAGCTTCAATCACCGTGATGGGATATGCTTCCACTAGGCCGCTGTAGATTGAAGTCAGCAGAGATGCTACGGCGAACGCCAATACCATCCATTTTGAGCTTCGTTCCCGCCAATAGGCTAGAAACATTGCGGCGACGGCGATGGCGCCAAACACTGTGATCATGCGTAACTCCGGGAAACTACCGGCCCTGTATTAGCTTACCGGTTTCAACTTGACTTAAGGTGCTGGCCTAAGAGGTCGATGGCAGCCTGGGCCGACGCTCGTTTGGTGGTATCCCGGTCCCCATCCACTTGTATCCTCTCCGCCCGGTCAACGCCATCCTTCACGGATAGGCCGATGAAAAAGGCGCCTACGGGATAACCCGACCGCCCCGCCGAGGGGCCGGTTACCCCAGTCACGGAGACCGAGAAATCAGTCCCGGTGAGCTCCCGAACACCTCTGGCCATAGCGATAGCCATCTCTTCACTGACGCTCCCGTAGGTGTCATAGAGTTCGTCCGGTACTCCGAGTATCCGCTGTTTCAAGCCTCCGGTATAGGCGATAACGCCTCCGGGGAAGTACCGTGACGCGCCAGGCACGGTCCCCAGCATGTAGCCCACCAACCCGCAGGTATCGGCCTCAGCCACCGAAACCGTCTTTCCCTGGGCGACCAAAATCTCTGCCACTTCGGAAACGTCCATTAATAATGCCTCCTGGACTGGTGATTAGTTAACAAGGGTCTCCGAATCCACTATCGTGGAGCCTCCGGCGCCACTCCAACACATAACAAGCCCCAAGGCCATTCTTCGGGAAGGATGGCCTTCATCGAAAATCAAGCTGAAAATCAATCTAAGGACATGTTGGGCGCGGGTGCGTTCTGCGCCTCACTGAGAAGCAAGAAAAATTCCCGATTGCCTGCATCCCCCAGTATGGGAGAGGGACAAAGGCCGCGCAGCCGCAGACCCCTGTTCACGGCCCAGGAAATGGAGCGGCTCAGCACCCGGGCATGGACCTGGGGGTCCTTGATCACACCTCGGCGGCCCACCTCCTCTCTCCGGGCCTGGAACTGGGGTTTGATCAGCACTATCATTGGAAGCCCGGGCTTCAGATGTTCCATGGCGGAGGGTATGACTAGTTCCGACGAGATGAAGGAAACGTCGATGGTAACCAGGTCCACCGGCTCAGGCAGTGAGAAAGCATAGCGGGCGTTGAGTCTCTCCATAACGGACACCCGAGGGTCTTCCCGGAGGCGATAATCGAGCTGGCCGTGGCCGACGTCCACCGCGTAGACCCGCCGGGCGCCGCGTTGCAGCAAGCAATCGGTGAAGCCGCCGGTGGAGGCCCCCACGTCCAACGCCACCGAATCTTGCACCGGCAGATTAAACGCCTCCAGCGCGTGAGCAAGCTTCTCCCCGCCTCGTCCCACAAAGGGAAGCCGTCCGCGAACCTCAAGGGGCGTCGCGTCGGAAAACAAAGAACTGGGCTTAGCGACCCTGCCGGCGGGGCCGAAAACCAGTCCCTCCATAATCAATGTCTGGGCTTGTTCACGAGTCTCGGCCAAGCCTCTGCCCACTAGAAGGAGGTCCGCCCTTTTTCTAGCGCCAGGTCTCGGTGCCCGCACACTCCCCCTCCGCTAAAAACGCTCGGGGTTGGCTTCAAGCGTTCTTTTTAGTTGGGCCTGAACGCAGTGGGGCGCCCCATCTCAATGGCCGGCCGGGCCACGAAGAAGTGGAGCGTCCCGTCATGATGGGGCCAAGCTTGGTTCGCCATCAATTGAGCCGAACTGTGGGCGACGGCTACTCTCCTTTGAAGCTGGGCCGCCGCTTTTCCAAGAATGCCCGGTAGCCTTCCTGGTAGTCCTGCGTATCGAACTGGGTAAGGGGCAGGTCCGATTCCTCGGGCGTCAGGTCCCCCAGAAATGGTTTGGCCAGGACCTGAGCAATGGTTTTCTTATTCACGGCGTGGGACAGAGGAGCCAGCGAAGCTATCTCTTCGGCGAGGCCGTAAGTGTATAGCTCCAACTCGTCCTTGGGGCACACCTGATTCACCAAGCCGATGCGAAGGGCTTCTTGGGCGTCAAGCAACCTGCTGGAAAGCAAGATATACATGGCGTTGCCCTTGCCCACCAAGTTGACCAAACCCTGCATTTCTTGATGGCCTACCGTGATTCCGAGGCGGGCCACCGGAATCCCCATACGGCTTCCCTCTTCAGCGATTCTCAGGTCCGTGGCGACCGCTAGCTCGCAACCGCCTCCCACAGCAAACCCATGGATCATCGATATGGTGGGTGTAACCATGCGGGGCAATGTCGCCAGCACCCGGTCGACAGCTTGGTTGTATCTCCTGCCCTTGACAGAGTCGGACCGGTGCTCCTCGAAATCCTGAATGTCCGCCCCCGCCGAAAAGGCCTCCTTGCCCGCTCCGGTGATCACTATCGCCCGGACCTGACCGTCGACGTCCAATTCCTCCAGCAGCTCGGCCAGTTCTCTCCACATGGAAAGGCTTATGGCATTCCGTTGGCGGGGACGGTTAAACGTCACGGTGGCAAGGGGTGGTTGGCGTTCCACCAGAATATCATCAGACATGGCTCAGACCTTTATCGCAGTGGTTGTAGGCTGGAAGCAAACATGCTTGTCGTGGGACTGAAGTAGACGCGTCTTCAGTATATACCCGAACCGGAGCCGCGTCATCGTGACCCGGCCCGGGGTAACTGTCTTTTAGTTTTCGCGACAACTCCTGTTTTCCCATGCACTTTGGGCTTGTCCAACATCAAGAACATATGGATTCCCGCTTTCGGGGAAAGACGGGTGAGCCGCGGGTATGACTGGCGGCAGACAATTAAAACACCCTGGGCCGCATGGCCTTTTCATTCTTCCGTCATTGCCATGAAAATAGCGGTTTTCATAGCCATACGCGGCCCAGAAGGCCATCCGCAATTCCCGCCTTCGCGGGAATCCAGAAAGGTAGGATGCTGGAGGACTCAGCTTTATGAGACAAGCCCAATGCCGGCGGCCCGCTCAATCGAGGACCGACAGGATAGCGTGCACCGAAGCAGGGTGTGTACCCGCCCACCGGTCGCTGCACGCCGCGTTCTCTAGACCCAGCGCCCAGCTGACCTGCGAAACGTTCGCGTTCCGGCTTCACCTACGTTAGCAATTCGCCGAGGGAAATTCGCCGGGAGGAGTTCGCCGGGAACCGGCAGATGTATTCATGGCGGCGCGAGGCTGTATGCGGGCCGCGATTACTTGAAAAGCCTGCCTATACCCGCGCCGCCAAGGCCGGCAATGGCGGCCAAGGACGCGGTCAGCGCGTTGCCATTGACTCCTTGGCTCAATGCGTAGCCCTCCAAACCCGCGATGGTCGCAATGGTCAGGCCGGCGACGGCGGCATACGCCTTGGATATACGAGCCCGGCTCAATTGACTCATTATGTAAGCTCCTGGGCCCGGCGAGCTTTGAGTTGCCGTAGAGTCATCGCTAAAGACAGGTCAGAAGTCTGTACAATGTCCCGCAGTGTCTGTTTTCGGTCAGTTATTTGCTGCATAAGCACGGAATCCCTCATTTCCACGGCCTTCAGGTAAGGCGCATCCAGGTTAGTCCGTTCCTCGTTCAGGTCTTGGCAGACCGGACTTCTATTGTTCCCGAGATAACGACGTGGACCCTCTCTTGTTGGACTTGGAGGGGGACGATCAACTAAATCTCTTGTAAATCCCTGGTAAATCTCTGAAGTCTCGGCGATTATCCGGAACTCCCCCCGGGAACTCAGGGGTGAATGAAACGACCCAGGTCTCATGGGGAGTTCCGGCTGGAATGTCGGCCCGCCCTAGTTCAACGGCACGTATTCGATGATCACTCTACCGGCCAAGTCAGCGGCATTCTGGACCAGAATCTTACCGGTAACGTGGTCGTTGGCCCCTCCTCTTTTGTCCCACTTGACCGGCGCTCCTCCGTTGGCCCCGCCGTTCTTATGACGGTCCGCAGTACCGGTCGAGTTCAGGTCCAGCCCGTCTATGACGCCATCACCGGCGCCCGCAGCGCTGTCAACTACGCCCACGTCCAGGACAGAACCGGCCATCCCTCCGGCGGTGGTTATGTCCACGATAACGTTGGTGATAACGCAGTCCACTCCTTCCGGATTTTGAACGGCGAAGGCAAATAGGCCGGCGTCACCCGAAGCCAGGACCCGCACCATGTAGCGTTTCATGACGTAGTCTCCCCCACTCTGGGCGGGCGATATCATGTTCCTCACAACCGAGGCTGTAGGGTCGGTTTGACTGATAGTGGTCATTCAATTCCTCTCCACCTCATCTAATAAGGGAGTTATTCTTTGTTGTTCCGCCCCATGCCACGCGGCTCGATACGGCTAAACGCCGGTGATGTTGTATTGAAGGGCGGTGTGAGTGGCGGTGGACCGGCTGCCGCTGCGCTCTTGCAACGCGATCCGGAAGCTTACCACCATAATGTTCTGGCGCTTCTGGGGATCGCGAACGGTTTCGATACTGAGTTCGCGCTTGAAACCGACCCGCCACTGAGTTCGGTTTACCACCAGAAGACGGCCCGTCTCGGTGACGTTGCCGCGGTCGGTGACCTTACCGTCGGTGTCAGCAGCCCTCATCTGCTCAGAGACGATGACGGGTATTCCTTCCACTGCCCCGAGCTGACCGGTAAGCACCGTGGCCTGGGGGCCGAACCGGTCTAAAGTCCTAAAATTACTGACGCTTAGAGCCCGGAGATAGGTGTTGATATCGGTTATGTAAACCGTTTCTGAGGGCCGCACGCCGTATTTGCCCATCTTGGCGCGGACCTCATTGAACATGTCGTCTGACACAGGGGCGGCGTGGTTGTTGGCCTGCCTGGAGTTGTCCACCAGAGGCAGGTGTATCAATCCATCGAAGCCCAGCAGCCATTGGCCTTTTCCGGCGTCGGTGGTGGCTATGGTGGCCCCATCGGCGTTGATGTTATTGGTATTGGTCGTGTCGCCGTTAAGGATCACGTCGTCGATGACTTCCCTGGCGTTCCGCAACAATCCGCGCCGCAGTTCCTCCATCATGGCGATAACCGCATCCTCATCCAGGTCATAAGACCACGGGACTTCGGCCACCAGCTCGTAAGCGGTGAGGGTCTGGCGGGCTGTGCTCAGCGCCGTACTTTTGACAACCACGTTTTCGGCGCCCGGATACCAGTTGACCTCACCCAGCTGAAGGGGAATCTGAAACGGGTTGCTGGGCATCTGAATCGTATTGAACAGCGGAGCTACGGTGGTTTCCAGGTTGACGTCGTCCCACAAGGCGCGCGCCTCTTGGGTGTCCACCAGCTCGTCCCCGGAACCCGCCGACGTCGAGTCCATTGCCGCCTTCAGATTAACTTGCCAATCTTCCAGCATCCGGGGACTTATACCTGAAGGTTCCCGGACTTGAGCACTTAACAGACTGCGAATGCAGGCCAAGTCCAAAATGTCCAACCCATTGTATTTGCCGTAAGGAACCCGAAGCCGTTCTCCCCCGCCGAACCGGGCCAATATGGCCCGTTTCTCTCCGTCCCTCCACATAGAATGAACCCGGTCCAGTTGGGCGGCTAGCCGGTCGACTTCCTCCTTCAACGGAGGTAGTTCGGCGTCCATCCTCGACTGATAAAAGCCACGGATATCAGCTATCTCCCGTTTGATTAACTCCAAGTCTTGCGTTCCTAGGGTCATTGTTACCTCTCAAATATTGGTTCAGAAATGGGCCAGGAAATATGGGTCGAAGCGTCGGCCGGTGCGGGCCGGGACGCCTAGCGATGGGCCTCTCTCAGCAAGGACAACAGGTCAGTAACGCTGGACTCGCCGGATGGTCTTTCAAGGGCGCTGTGATCGTTAAGCCCCATGTCCGTAACCATCTGGGCCAGCTCATGCGCCAGCTGGGCCAGCTCATGCGCCAGCTTGGCCAGGTCATCTACCCTCGCCGAAAGCACAGGCCACGTCGCCTCCAGCGCCGCACCGTCGGCGACAGTCCCGTTCCCGGTCCCGTTGGACGGCACAGCGATGGTGCGGCGCAGGTATTCGCCTACTCGGGGAGCTTCGTCCAAGGCCCGTTTCAAGGCATTGCGGTTGGCTGGCACCGGCACTGCGGTAACCTCCAACAACTCCTGTTCGAGGAAGCGGAGGCCCAGTAACGCCCCGGTTTTTTCGTGCCGGCGCTCCTCGTACCGGAGCGGTCTAAACCCGACGGAAACACCACGTTGGTAGCCCCCCTCGTACAGCCCTGCCACCTCTTGGGCAAACGGGGTGGAAGCAAACTCCATCTTCGCCAGCAGACGGTGGGATTCTGTCCACGTATCCACGGCGCGGCCTATCACCGGCCGGGTATAGTCGTGAGCCCAAAGCAACACCGGGTTGTTGCGATAGGACGCCAGCTTCCACCCGTCGGCCTCGATAACGTCGCCATACCGGTCCACCTCGTCGGTGGAAAGCACAAACGCCATTGGCTGCTGCTGGCCATCGTTGGCCGCCTGACGTCCTGCGTCCCGCCACTTGTGCATCAAGGGCGAGTCTCCCACTCCCTGGGTGAAGGCTTCCAGCGCTTCAAACAGACGCTCCCTTTCCCAGGAGCGCTGAGCTGCGTGATGCAAGGTCTCACCTCCGTGTCCATAAATTCCGGATACGTTTCCGCCTCGTTTAGACGAAAAAAGGGACAACGACCATAAAGGTTTGTCCCTCTTGGAACCACCGCCGGCGGCTTAGGTTTCCACCCTTGCCGTCAGATTCATTTAGCTTATTAGTATGCAGGTTAGAGAAACGTTTTCGAATCTGTCAATGCTGATTTGACACTCTCATCCCTTCTATTCGTACAGACATGTCGAACCTGATGTTGACCGTAAGTTTTCTGTGTGGTAGCCTACGTTGGGTCCCAGGGAAGCGTAGGTCTACCGCCAGAACATACCGCGAGGAGCGTGAGTATAGATAATGGAAATAACTGATCTGGCCATTGAAAAGCTCAAAGAAGTTATGGTTGAACAGGAGGAACAGGACAACAGCCTTCGGGTTATCGCCATGCCGGCTGAGTCCGGCGGCCTTCAATACATGCTGACTGTGGAGAAAGAGACCCAACCCGATGACACAGTCATGAACGTAGAGGGCGTCAAGTTCCTGATGGACTCCGATAGCGCGCCGTTTTTGGAAGAGGCCACCATAGACTACGTGGAGAATTTCGGCGGCCAGGTGGGGTTCGTTATTAACAACCCCGTGTTTTCCAGCGGCGGGGGATGTGGTAGTGGCTGCGGTTGCGGCTCCGGCGGCTGTGGTTGCGGTTCCGGCGGCTGTGGGGGACACTAAACCCCATTAGCTTTTCCTGACGTAGACCGGTAAATCACCGGGGCCCTGCTTTGCGTGGGCCCCGGTCTTATCTATGGGGAATTTGTTTAGGGCCTTCACTGACCGCCTCTCGCGCCGGGGGCTTTCAGTTGCCCATCGACCCACCCCGGCAAACCTGGTCGGCTTAGTTGCACGTTACCTCCTCCCGGCAAGCCTTTCCAACCTAGTCACCCGTGGACCCCTCGAGGCAAGCCTTTCCAACCTAGCCACCCGTGGACCCCTCCCGGCAAGCCTTTCCAACAATGAACTTCCCCAAGGGCAGCCGCCGGCGAACCAGGGCGAGCGGAGGTGGGGTCTGAAGTAGACTACTATAAGGCCCCAGGCCGCCAGGCCGGGCCGCCTTGACGGAGTCCGTCCCTAGACCCATAATGCGTTTTCGGCGAAGGGTGAACCTGGCCGAATGCCGGGATTGGCCGCCGGCCCTCCACAGGTAAAGGACGCGGTCCTCACCCACCGCCAGCCCCAGTGGGACTACACCCCTCGGCGGAGTTTGCTCACCCTCTCAGATTCCATCCCGGAGAAAATCCAGAGAGAAAACCCACACGGAAAATCCACAAGAAAAAACCGCCGGCAGCCATCGCCGGCAGTGATCCCCTCTCCCGGAGGTCCAATGGCCCGAGTCACCGGAAGCCATCTTATTGGCAAAGCCCTCAAGTTAGAAAGCGTGACCAATATCTTCACCATAGCCGGCGATCACATCTTGCCGGTGCTGGACGTAATATCGGACATGGACTTCCGCTTCGTGGACACACGGCACGAACAGGCAGCGGTCCACATGGCGGACGCTTGGGGCCGGATTACCGGGCAGATCGGCGTCTGCATGTACACTACCCCCGGCTTCGCCAACGCCATTCCAGGCCTTAGCAACGCGATGCACGGCGAAGCTCCTCTGCTCTCCATCGCGGGCAGCGCCGATCTGGCCGAATTGGGCCGCGGCGCGATGCAGGAAATAGACCAGGTGGGCATGGCCGCTCCGGTTGCCAAGGGATCCTACATGGTCCACGACGCCCGTCGCATTCCAGATTTCATCGCCAAGGCGGTACGCTTGGCTTACAGCGGCCGCCGGGGTCCGGTGCACCTCACCATTCCCATAGACATTCAGGAACAGGAGGTAGAAGAAGACGACGTAATCTTCTACGAGCCCAACGAATACAGGCCTGGGGAAGCGGTGCTGGCCCATCCGGAACTGGTCCGCCAAGCCGTAGCGCTCCTGCAACAGGCCAAGCGTCCGCTGGCAATCGCAGGAGACGCCGCGGGGTATGGCCGGTCTGGCGACGCGTTGCAGCGTTTCGTGGAGACGACCCGCATACCGGTGTTGACCGAGGGCCAAGCAAGGGGCTTGATCTCCGATGATCACCCCCAATCCTTCGGTTTTTTCGAGCGGGGCCTGAACTGGGCAGCTAAGAAACTGCCAGATGCCGACGTGGTAGTGTTGCTGGGCCGCAAGCAAGACTACTCGATAGGTTTCTGCCGCGCTCCCGCCGTGGCCGCCGGCGCGAAACTGATCCAAGCCGATCCCGACGCTGCGGAAATCGGCCGCAACCGCGGGGTGGCCGTGGGTTTGCTGGGCGACGTTACCAGCGTGCTCGAGCAGTTGGACCAAGAAGCCGCGAAGCACTCTTGGAAGGAGCAGCCCTGGGTGGACGAACTTCGGGCCGCCAGGGCCGCCCAGGCGGAATGGGGCGAAGGACTCGCCACCGCCGAAACTCCCATGCACGCCATGTACGTCCACAAAACCATTGAGTCCATACTCCGTCCCGACGACTGCCTGGTGTTCGACGGCGGCGACTACTGCCACTTTGGCCGCTCTCTGCTGCCTGCTAGAATGCCCCACCATTGGTATTACCTTTCCTCCCTTGGAATGCTCGGGTCTTCCCTGCCCACCGCCATGGCCGCCAAGCTGGCCTATCCGGAGTCCCGGGTCATCAACTGCTCCGGGGACGGCGCCTTTGGTTTCAACGGCATGGAGTTCGACACAGCCGTGCGTCACGGCATATCCTTTGTCACCGTGTTGGGCAACGACTCGGCGTGGGGAATCGACCGCCAAATCCAGCTGGGTTTGTACGGCCGGCCGGTAGCCACCGACCTCTTGCCTACGCGGTACGATCAGGTCGTCCAAGGTCTGGGAGGCTACGGAGAGTTGGTGGAAGAACCCGAGGACCTTAAGCCGGCCATAGAGCGAGCCTTTGCGTCCGGTCTCCCTGCTCTGGTGAACGTAATGGTGCAGCGAGCCATCAGCCCCCGGGCCGAAGCCGCCATCGCCCGGCGAAAGGCTAGCCAATAAATCCTCTTGGAGACTCCGGTGGTTGATTCACCTCATGGCATAAACTTCGAGGCCCACCGGCCCACGGTTATGGGCCGACGCGGAATGGTGTGCGCGGGTCATCCCCTGGCTTCCCAGGCAGGCATAGCCATGCTGCAAAAGGGCGGCAACGCCGTGGACGCCGCCATTGCCACCGCGGCTGCGCTTAACGTAGTGGAACCTTTGATGTCCGGTATCGGCGGCGACGGCTATATCATGGTCTATTGGCAGTCGCCGGCTCGTTTGGAAATCTGCAACGCCACCGGAGCCGCACCCTATGCCGCTACCCCGGAGCGCTACTCACCCCAAGGCATACCTGCGAAAGGCATTCTCTCCGTTTCTGTACCCGGATTGTTGGACGGTTGGCTGGCCGCTCACCAAAAGTACGGGGTCCTGTCCTTCGCCGAGGTATTGTCGCCGGCCATTGACCTTGCGGAGAACGGCTTCCCGGTGAGCCACGTTCTAGCTAAGGCCATCGCCTCCGACCGGCTCCTATGCGAATTTCCCACGTCGCGGGCAGTGTTTACCCGAGACGGACGTCCCCTGCGCCCCGGGGAAGTGCTCTATCAGAGGGACCTTTCCCGTACTTTCCAGAAGATCGTGAGCGGCGGTCGCGACGCTTTCTATCTCGGTGACATAGGCCGCGACATCGTGAATTTTAGCCAAGAGCAGGGAGGCCTGCTCTCTGCGCGGGATTTGGCGGATTGCCGGTCCAGATGGGAGGAACCCATCTCCACCACTTACCGCGATTACACGGTTTACGAGGCGGCCCCCAACTCCAGCGGCCACGTACTGTTGCAGGAACTAAACCTGGTAGAGCAGCATGGCCTCCGGGCCCTTGGCGCTAACACTTCCGAAAGCATACATCTCATGGTGGAGGCTAAGAAGCTGGCTTTCAGCGACCGGGAAGCCTACACCGCCGACCCTGACTTCGTGGACGTACCCATTGACGCTCTGATCTCGAAGGAGTACGCGGCTCAACGGGCGTCGCGCATCGACATGGACCGGGCCGCCCAAGACGTAAGCCCCGGTGATCCTTGGAGCATTTACCCAGGCGGACAGGGCCGTCTACCCACCCCGGCGCCGCCCGGCGTGGCTCGAACCCACGGCGTGACTCGAACCGAGGAAGACACCACCTGCTTCGCGGTAGTCGACCGGTGGGGCAACGCGGTGTGCCAGCTGCAGAGCATCCAGAGTCAATGGGGTTCCAGCCTCATTGCCGGTGAGACCGGCGTGCTGCTCAACAACCGAATGACCTACTGGCACCTTGACCCCGGTCACGTCAACCATCTCGAGCCGGGGAAAAGAGTGCGCCACACTATGAACCCTGTCATGGTGTTTGGTGAAGACAACCCCCTTCACCCGGAGAGTGAGGCCTCCTCTCCGGGCTCTCTCCAGGAAGGGAACGCAAGGACAACCAAAGGTGCACCCCTGAAACTGCGCCTGGTCTGTGGCACACCGGGCGCCGACACCCAAGTGCAGACCAATTTGCAGGTGATCACCCACGTGTTGGACTTTGGGATGACGGTCACTGAAGCGGTGGAAGCCCCTCGTTGGCGCAATACCCAAAATCCCACCGAGTCCACTTTGCCCCACGTTTGCGACGATATTCTCTACTTGGAAAGCCGCCTCCCCGCCGACGTCCGCGCCGGATTGGCGGCCAAGGGACATGCCTTACAAATCCTCGGGGCGTGGGAAAGCCCAGGGAGCGAGGTGATGATCCAGGTCACCCCGGAGACCGGGGTGCTGCAGGGAGCGGCCGATCCCCGGCGCGACGGCTATGCCATCGGCTGGTAGCAGGGACCTATGAGAATCCCCGGCGACAAACGGAGTTTGTACCCGGACGATTGCGGACAGACCGCGGGCGCGTTCGCCGAGGCCGTCCGGGACAACCAGATGGACACAGCCTGGGCTATGCTCTCCAAAGAGACCAGGGGGATGCGCATGGGAGTCTGGGCCACCCGCAACAAGATTGACATGCAGGTGGCCTACCGGGCAGGCTACGATCCCAACCATCCCATGCGGCAATCCATGCTGGAGGACTTTCGCAACACCGTCCTTCGCCTATGGCCCTTGGAAGACCTGACCGACCTGGGGGTGTCTCCAACTAGTTACCTGGACGATCACCACGCCTTCGCTTTCCTTCCCTTTGGGGCCTCCAAAGTCTCCCAACGCACGCAGCAACGGCGCCTCATGAACGGCCTGATTTTGCCTATGCTGCTGGAAGATGGTGAGTGGCGGGTGGATTTGCCCGGCTGGCGGTATTACAACCCCGACGACGCCGAGAAGCCCTCTTGACGAGCCAAAGCCCCGGTTTCCCGGGAGTGACCGCCGGTCCTTCAACTAACCGTAGTGCCGCTGAGGGTAAAGCCGCCTGCGAGCTATGCCTGCGCGAGTCTTTGCGATTCACCGTACACCACCTGGTCCCTCGGGCCCAAGGGGGACGGTTTGGCCCCAAAGCAACCCTGTGCTCCACCTGTCACGGGCAGCTGCACGCCCTATTTTCCACTGCCACCCTGGCCCGCGAGCTTAACTCCATCGAAGGCATCAGGGCCAATCCGCAGATGGCGAATTACCTCAGGTGGGTCCGTAAACAGCAGAAGACCGCAAATTTCCGGGTCCGCCGGGCCGCCCACCGCCGTTAGGCCGGGGTCCCTTCTCCTGGTAACTGTTCGAACTTGAGGGGGTCCAAATATCTGATGCCCAAGAATCGGGGGCTAATCCCTACTACTGACGCTGAGGCCGTCGGTCGTCAAACGGCTTTCGGCGAATTAGATTCACCAAGTCTAAACAGTTCTCTCGCTTCACGGCCTTTTCATTTTCTGGGTTGGCTCGCATGGTTCTCGTCATTCCCGCGAAGCTTGTCCCCGACGCCGCTCGGGGAGCTGGAATCCATACAGCCTTGCCGCTGGGAGTTTGTCATATAGCTGGGCGTAGTGGATTCCCGCTATCGCGAGAATGCCGGAAGCGGGAATGACGGAAGGATGAAAAGGCCCTCTCCCTCACCTCAACTCGCCTTGTGCAACCGAGGCCAAAATACTATACTCCGAGTGTCATGACCGAGCCTCAACATTCACCTCCGGACGATCTGGTCACCCTTTCTCTCTTTCCGTTAAACATGGTGCTGTTTCCCGGAATGGTGGTGCCGCTCCATATTTTCGAGGAGCGGTATAAGAAGATGATCGGCGATTGCGTAGACCGGGAAGAACCCTTCGGCATCGTGCTCATTAGAGAAGGCAAAGAAGTCGGCGACCCGGCGGAGCCCTTTCAAATAGGCACGTCGGCCAACATCGTTCGCGTGGAGCGCCTGGTGGAGGGAAGAATGAACATCCTCACCAGGGGTTGCCAACGCTTTGAGACCTCAGAGATTGTCCAGCACCGCCCCCACCTGGTGGGGAGGGTCCGGCATTTGGAAGAACAAGCAGGCGAGATCGCACCGGAAATGGTGTCGGAGGTTTCCGGCGAGTACGCCAACGTATTGCGCAAGCTGGCTACCCTGGGTGGAGGGTGGAGCGCTAACGTTGACGTGCCCCAAGACCCTATAACATTGTCCTACGGCATAGCTTCCAACTTGGAGTTGCCCAGGCACGCACTCCAAGAGTTGCTAGAGTTGCCTACGGCGGGCGTCCGTTTGCAGCGTTTACTTCCTTTTCTGAAACAGGCCAACGAGGCGCTGGAAGAAGAACTAGTCAAACGCAACCCTTTCCAGGGTCCCCGGCTTAACTAGAGTCTCGGCCTTAACATTATTAGCGGCCGGTCTCGAGCCACGGGATTCGTCGCCCAACGGCGCTCGACAATGTATCGAGAGTTGCCGTCAGTGGTGGAGTGGGATTGTCCCCTAGCGGGGCAATGAGCGCCCTTGGCCGCTAGGCTCTGGCCAGGTCTCCGTACAGCCTGATAGCGCCCGCCTCGGGAATCAGGCCGGAAAAAAGCTCCGGGTGGAGCACCTCAGCCATAATCTCCAAGCCAGTAACCAGCCTTGGTCCTGACCGGCTGGTGTAGGCGCCGGCGTCGACCACGTACACCCGGTTATCCTTCACGGCGGGAAGGTCCTTCCAGCCCTCTTTCTGCGACAGCAACGGCACGTCCTGCAGCCCGCGTTTGACGTCGAAACCACAAGGCAACAGGATGATTATCTCGGGGCGGCTCTCCAAAACCTCGGCCCATTCCATGCGGTAGGACCCTTTCTCCTTGTCCCCGAAGCAGTTCACGCCGCCGGCCAACTCCACCATCTCCGGCACCCAATGGCCGCCGCACATCAGGGGTTCCACCCACTCCAAGTGCAACACCCGGAGGCGGGTCGCGGTCTTGGCCGTGCTCTGGGCGACGGCGTCGACGCGGGCCTGCATTCCGGCGGCGATAGCTTCAGCCTTCTCCTCGGAGTTGGTCGCCCGGCCCACCCTCCGAATATCTTCCAAAACGTCTCCAAGATACTGGGGGTCGAGAGACAACACCTGGGGCGCTTTGGGGAGGTTGACGCTGGCCTCGGCTACCTGCCGAGAGGAGATGGCTCAAACCTCGCATATGGCCTGGGTCAACAGCAAGTCCGGCTCCGCGGCACTCAGTAAAGCTTCGTCGATATCGTAGATTCCCAGACCCTGCTCCAGCCGCTGGGCGATAATCTGGTTGATCTCTCCGCTGCTGAGCTGGTCTTCCTCGGAGAAAACGCTTCGGACCACGTGAGGCTTGTTCTTGGCGTCGAGAGGATAATCACATTCGTGGGTAACCCCGTACAACTGGTCTTGCAATCCCAAGCCGTACACAATCTCAGTGGCGCTGGGTAAGAAGGAGCATATCCTCATGTGTGCCTCTTGATCATCGTTGCAGACACCCTAATCTCCGGTGTGACCGTTCCCTGGGGATTCCAGACCTTGACAGCGCCAGGCTACCTTCTGGAACCGGCGTGGACCACCAAGTCTACAGTAGTATCAGCGGTCGCCACGGCGACCGAACCATATAAGGGTCAACGGCGTTTCCAGGTTTCCACTAACTCATGGGCCTGATCGTCGTCGACTCCCCACATTTCAAAGCTCACCCGGATAGCGTCGTAAATCGTGAGGTCGGCAGTGGGTTTGTCGGGGTCCCGCCACGACTCCGCGTCCACATCCATCCAGTCCAGCGGGACGCCGCCCTCGTTTGCCAGCCTCTCTACCATGTTTACGGCGCATGCGGTAATCCCAGACAGAAACAACTCGCCGGCTCCAACTTCTTCACCGTTGGCGTCATCCGCCACAAAGTGATGCATCCGCGCGTTGCAGATAGCGCGCCCCAACGTTCCGGTGCTGTAGCTTCGCACTTTGTAGGCCAATGTCAACTCTGCCATAACCCACCCTTGCTAATCATGGCGCCGCCGCTCTCGGCGGACAGCCCCTGGGTTTCCTCCATCTCCGCGCCTGCGAACGTTATTACCAGCCCCGGGACAGCCGCCGGTCGATCATGCACGCTACGCCGTTTGCCGGTGCGGCACGGGTATCTTAGCGTTAATCGCCCGCACCCTGCAAGGGCCGCAAGCTCTCTTTGACATGGCCAAGGACCCGTGCCTATCATGTTGTTGCAAAAGCATAGCGTTTCCAGGAGACAGCCTCATGGCCACAATACCAGACTTAAGCCAGCAGTACGATAGTCTGGACCGCCGCCTGCCGGTGGAGGACGAGAGCGCCATCGACTCCCAATGCCTGCTGGCGTTTCAATACGACTACCCGCAGCAAGACGCACAGATTGTCATCGACACCGACGAGTTTACCGCCCTGTGCCCTTGGACCGGCCTGCCCGATTACGGGAGCTTGTTCATCTTCTACGTCCCCGAGGGCAGCTGCATTGAGCTGAAATCCTTGAAATACTATCTCTTATCGTTCCGCGACGTGGGCATCGTCCAGGAGCACGCCGCGAACCGGGTCCTCGAAGACTTGGTGGCGTTGTGCCAGCCCCGTTCCATGAAGATTACCCTGGATTACAAGGTCCGTGGAGGAATACACACCTCCGTTTCAGTGGAGTATCCCAACTATGCGGCCTAACGCCAGCGGCTGTACAACAGATGCACTCCATCAGGATTGAGATATCTTTCGACAGTGGACACCGGCTGCTGGACTACCCGGGAAAGTGTGCATTCCCCCACGGTCACACCTACCGCGCCGAGATATTCTTGCAAGCACAGTCCCTAGACCCGCTGGGCTTGGTATACGACTTCACCGAGCTCAAGGACCGGGTAAAGGCATGGATTGACAACCATTGGGACCACGCCTTTCTGGTCAACAGCCAGGACACCGAGCTAATCTCCGGACTAGCCCCGGCGTCCAAAGGCAGGCTGTACCTGTTCAACGAGGAAAACCCTTCTTGTGAAGTGTTGAGCAAGGAACTGTTCAACAAGGTCAAGGAACTGTGCGGCATGGCTCCCGCCATGGTCCGGCTTTGGGAGTCCTCGGACCAGTACGCCGAGTATCGAGAAGGGTAGTAGCCTGGAAAGGACCGTAGAATGGCCCCAAGCTACGGCGTAAGCCTGCTCTCCGGAGGTCTGGACTCGACCACCGTAACCGCTTATGCGGTGAGTCTGTGTGACGACCTGACCGCACTTACGTTCCAGTACGGGCAGAGCCACAGCAAAGAAGTGGATTGCGCAAGAGAAATAGCCGGCGGACTGGGCATCAAGCACCAATTGCTGGACATTACGTTCTTCCGTGAGGTGGCGTGGTACTCGGCCCTCACCAATCCCGACAGCTTCCCCATTCCCAAAGCCCACCCCGGCCAGCAGATGGGAGCCAGCATTCCCATAACCTACGTCCCGTTGCGCAATACCTTCTTCCTGGCTTTGGCCGCCGCTTTCTTAGAGAGCCGCCTTCTTCACGCTATCGAAGTCGAAAATGTCCCTCCCGATAACGTCTCAGGCTATATCTTCATGGCGCCCAACGCCATTGACTACAGCGGCTATCCAGACTGCCGGCCGGAGTATTTTGACCAAATAGCCTCAGCTATTCGATACGGCAGCAAAGTTTGGACCGAATACAACGTCGCCATCCAGGTGGAGACTCCCATAATCGACAAGTCCAAAGCGAGCATCGTGCGGATGGGAATGGAGTTGAACGCCCCGCTGGAACTCACTTGGAGCTGCTACGACGGCGCCCCCATACCCTGCGGAGGCTGCGACAGTTGTGTCCTCAGGGCCAAAGGGTTTCAAGAAGCCGGCGTGCAAGACCCGCTTTTATTGCGTTTGGGAGTCGTTCACTAGGTGCTGCGGGTAAGCAGGCAGCCCAACGGCCAACCGGAGATATTCACCTCCCTTCAAGGGGAAGGCCCCAACATGGGCAGTCCTTCAGTGTTCCTTCGCTTGGCCACCTGTAACCTCACCTGCAGCTGGTGTGACACCAAATACACCTGGGACTGGTCTCAACATGATTACGAAAAAGAAGTCGTATCTGTGGACACCAGTCAGGTGGAGCAGCGTATCCTGGAATCGACGTGCCGGAGGCTGGTGGTAACCGGGGGAGAGCCGCTGCTGCAGCAAACTCAACTGGCGCCTCTGGTGGCTGCGTTGAAGCGTCAAGGGTTCCAATGCGAGGTGGAAACTAATGGGACCATTATTCCGGCGCCCCAGCTGGTCCAGGATATTGACCAGTGGAACGTGTCCCCCAAGCTAGTTAACTCGGGCAACCCCGGCGGGCGGCGTGAAGTGCCCCAAGCATTGGAGGCCTTCGCCCAACTGTCCCACGCGTACTTCAAGTTCGTGGTGGCGGGACCGGAGGATATCCAAGAAGTTCACTCGATGCGGGACCGCTACGGCTTGCCGCGCCATCGCATCATCCTGATGCCCGAAGGCCAGACTAGGGACCGTGTACAAAGAGGCGGCGGGTGGATCTCTGAGGTTTGCATCAAAGAGGGCTTTCGTTTCTCGACTCGCCTCCACATACTACTTTGGGGGGACGAACGCGGCCAGTAGCTAACGTACTCCGCTAATCATGTGTCAAGGACAGGAATTGCCGTTCACCCCGCTAGCCAACCTCCGCGAATCGATGCCGTTCCATAGGAAGTTGCGGTTGGCCGTGATCAACGTCCTGCTCAGGGTGCGCTTCCGGCGGCTCTGTTGCGGCAACATCTCGCAACCTGGTTGTTGAAGGAGTCCCCGCGAGCCGTCCGGGCCGGACGGCTAAGCCTCACCGGTATACGGGCGCCGGGATTAACGCCTCGTCCTATTGGGGCTATTGGAGATTGAATTGACAGGCTAAGGCCCGACGGCAATAGGGGCGCCGGTATAAACCGAAATCGGCGTCTCAATCACACGGCCGCCACCTGAGCCGGTTCCAATCCCTTCCACCAATGCCGCCCCCGGCCCCTGCGTTTGCGCACGAATCCCAGCTTGGTAAGGGTGAGCCCAAAGCTCCGTTGGGGCAAAGGGGTCCTGCCGGCGTCGCGGCACCAACCAATATAGTTAGTGTACAGCTCTCCCGCTATGGTATAAGCCTCCGGGTCCAACACGCATGTAGCGTCCAGATACGCCGCTACCGACGAGTCACTGTTTTGCGAGGCCGCCGGTTGGACCGGTCCATTTGAGGAAGCCTTAACCGTTTTGCTGCTGAGACGGGGCCAGGTGTCGCCTGATTGCTCCAATCGCTGGGCGCAATACTCCAGTAACTCAAGATATTTTTCCAGCCCGCCGAAGTGCTCCCAAAATACCGGTCTCCCATCCAGGCCAATGGTGTCAAGAACGAAAGATATGGGGCTAACCTCCAGGTAGCTGGGGTATCTCTTTGGACAGTCCCACACCGGGGCTAGCATGTCCCGGCTCATGGCGTTATTGAGCAAATAAACGGCACAAAATGCTGAACTCAGGTTTGGATCGAAATCTTCCTGCAGGGGATCGCCGAACACCTGCTCCAGCACGCTGTGCGTGAGCATCGCCGAAAACGCCACGGCGCCTCGGACCTGATTGTTCACGCACCGGGCCAGGTCCAAGTCGCTCAGTAGTTCCAGGGGATTAAACACCTCCACCAATTTGCCGTCGTGCGTAGGCACATACGCCTTACCGGTGGGTAAATGGCCTTTGGTAATCAGTCCTTTCTTCGTTGCGGTCCACTGCGCCATGGCCAAAGCCACGTTTTCCCGCACCAACCTCACTTCCAAAGCCGGTTCCACCTTCCACCCCCCACTGAGCTATCTGCAAATCGCGTTCTTTTCTACTGGGTGACATCCATCACTACTTTGATGACATTGTCCAGTCTCTGCTCATACATGTCGTAAGCGGACTGCACCTGGGAAAACCCCATGCGATGGGTAATCAACGCCGCGGGGTCGCACCAGCCGCGTTCACGAAGCCCCACAATTTCCTTGATATGGGCGGTGGGGTTTCCGCTGCGCGCGCCGGTGGTCGGAATGATCCTGGGCTGTTTTTCCAGCAGCCAATGATGCTCCAACGGAACGAAATCGTCGGTTTGCACCCCAAAGACGATGATAGTACCAAACTGGCGGACCAACCGGAAGCACATGTTGAAGGTAGCCGGGTAGCCGGCGGCCTCGACCACTATATCCGGCCCTTGCCCGAGGGTGATTTCCCGCACCGCCTCGTCTATGTCTTCCCGGTCGGGATTTACCGTATGGGTCGCCCCGAACTCCTTGGACTTCTCCAGCCGATAGTCCAGCAGGTCGGCGGCGATAACGTTTCTCGCCCCACTACGGGAGGTAATCATCGTGAAGCTGAGACCGATGCTGCCCTGGCCCAACACCAGCACATTTTTCCCTATGATATTCGGCATCTGCTGGCAGGAGTAAAGCACCGTGCCCGAGGGTTGGCACATTACCCATTCGTCCAAGGAGCCTTCATCAGGAAGTAGAATCATCCGCTCCGGGCTGGAGACGATGTACTCCATGAGTCCACCTGAGCCCCGCTCCGGGATCACGATGGCCCTCTGCCCCTCACGGTAGCTGTCGGTGCGGCTCTCTACCACTACGCCGGCTAGCTCATGGCAAGGAGAGCCGAACTCCATGGGATATTCCTCTTCCGGGTGGACCTGGTATGCGTGGCGAATGTCGCTGCCGCACACTGAAACCTGCTCCAGCCTGACCAAGCACTGGCCATCATTCGCTGTTGGCATGTCGGTCTCAAGAATCTCGAAGTGCTTTGGTCCGGACAGTCTCGCTGCTCTCATGCCTCGTTACAACTCCCACGTCCAACTTTCTCAGTTCAAACTAAAACTATCTAAAATATCTTGATAATGTATATTAATATGCGGCTCGCCTATGGGCAAGTCCACCTCCCAGCGACTCCTAGCGTCTTTTCGTTATTGTCGTCCGAGCAAATACCCCTTCACCCTGGACCCGGCGAAGGAGCAGCGAGTGGTTCTACAAGCTCACCAAGAACGGTTGCCTGCCTAAGGTTGCCTTATGGAATGGGCAGAAAATGAACACGCCCTCCACCGCCGCCGCACGTCTCAGGCTCTCTGGAGGCGGCTCTCAAAGCTTGATTCACGGGGGCGTGCTGTCCAGGTAGGCAACTATCACTTTCGCAGCAAACAATCGGCCCGACCCGCCGGCGCCTGGGGCCAGGACGCTAGGCCAAGCAGAAGAGACGCAATCGGCGGCCCGACCCGCCGGCGCGCGGGGCCAGGTCCATCAATCAGATCATCAATAACGGTCCCGTGATTGGCCCACGGGCGTGGGCGGTCCGGACCGACTGCCCTCTGACGCCTTCCTGTTGGCCTAACAACCCGGTGGGGGGCGACCCTTCTTTTCACAACAGCGTGGGGAAATATCCCTACGTTGGACCCCGGATAACGGGGTAACGCAGGCTGGCGGTCTCCGGATTGTTGAGGACGGATACCGAAAGCGATATCATAAGGGCCGGCTGGCAGCCTGGCCTTTCGCCTAATCGGCTTGCCGGAGGTTAATGTTGGTTGATACATATGACGTGGTCATAGTCGGCGCGGGCAACGCGGCATTGAGCGCCGCCCTTGCCGCCAAGGAAATTTGCGGTTCCGTCCTGGTTGTGGAAAAGGCTCCGGAGTACTTCCGCGGCGGCAACACCTATTTCACCGGCGGCATCATCCGTGTCGCCTTCGACGGCATCGAGGATATTAAGACCCTAATCCCCGACATGTCGCCCACGGAAGAGGCATCCGTCGACGTTGGCACTTACACCCAAGACCAGTTCTACGCCGACATGATGCGGGTAACCCAAGGCCTGTCCGATCCCGAGTTGGCGCAAATACTCGTAAGCAACTCCCTTCCCACTATGCAGTGGTTAAGGCAGAAGGGGGTGCGCTTCGTCCTTTCCTATGGAAGACAGGCCTTCAAGGATGGAGATAAGTACCGCTTCTGGGGCGGCCTGCTGGTGGAGGCTGTGGGGGCCGGCAAGGGTTTGTCCGACCAACAGTTCGAGGCGTCGCAAAAGGCAGGAGTGGAGGTCCGATATGCTACCCAGGGCGTCAGCCTGATTCAGGACGAAACTGGGAGGGTAAGCGGTCTACGCGTGCTTGGCCCTTCGGGATTCGAGGAGATTTCCGCCCGCACGGTAGTTCTTGCCAGCGGCGGCTTCGAAGCCAACGCGGAGATGCGCTGCCGTTATTTGGGTCCCGGGTGGGAGATGGTGAAAGTCCGGGGAATTCCATATAACACCGGCGATGGCATCCGCATGGCCCTGGACATCGGGGCGCAGGCCCACGGTCATTGGAGCAGCTGTCACGCCGTGGCCTGGGATATGAACGCACCCTCCTTTGGCGACCGCACCATTACGGAGCTATACCAGAAGCACTCCTATCCCTTTGGCATCATGGTGAACCTGGACGGCAACCGGTTCTTGGATGAGGGAGCCGATTTTCGCAATTACACCTACGTGACCTACGGACGGGCTCTGCTGACTCAACCCCAGGGACTGGCCTTCCAGATATTCGACGACAAGGTTAAACACCTGCTCCGGGACGAGTACCGCATTCCCCAAGTCACCATGGCCGAGGCTAACACCATCCCAGAACTGGCGGCCCGCTTGGACATAGATCCCGTGGGTCTGGAGCGCACCGTGGAAGACTTCAACCGGGCGGTCCAAACGGGTGTCCCCTACAATCCCGCCATCAAAGACGGCAGGGGCGCCGTGGGTATCGACCCTCCCAAGACCAACTGGGCGCAGACCATCGACACACCGCCCTACCTGGGCTACGCTGTGACCTGTGGCATCACTTTTACCTTCGGCGGTGTCAAAATCAACAACCGGGCTCAGGTGGTCACCAACAGCCAAGAACCCATCCCCGGCCTATACGCGGCGGGCGAGATGGTGGGAGGCTTGTTTTACCACAACTACCCTGGAGGATCGGGTCTATCGGCCGGCATGGTGTTCGGCCGTTTGGCTGGCGCCAGCGCGGGGCAGGACGCCGTTGCCCTTCAAGACTGACCATCCGGATACCCCGAAGGACCGCAAGCAGAAATAGTGTTCACCAATAGAGCTAACTCCGGAGTTTATTTCGGCTGGTACGTGGTCGGCGCCAGCCTGTTCATCGCCTTGGTCACCATCGGAGTCCGCAATGCCATGGGCGTGTTCGTCATTCCCATGAGTGAAGAATTCGACTGGAGCAGAGGCGCTATCTCGCTGGCGGGTGGGCTGGGGGTCTTGGTCAACGGACTGACTCAACCGTTCTTGGGGATGTTATTCGACCGCAAGGGACGAATATCCATC
Source organism: Dehalococcoidia bacterium (assembly GCA_965224325.1). Classification (GTDB taxonomy): domain Bacteria; phylum Chloroflexota; class Dehalococcoidia; order Lucifugimonadales; family UBA3495; genus CBDCMJ01. The sequence continues at coordinate 224,123 of CBDCYT010000020.1, read as the reverse complement.
GTAGTTAGCTTGGTCGTGGTGGCCCTGGCCACCATGGCCCTAAGCCTGACCTTTCACATCTTCTTCCTGGCGTTCATGTTCGGCATAGTAGCCTCTACCGCCCTAAGTGGGGCGTCTCTCACCAACACCGGGGCATTACTCTCCAAGTGGTTTCGACGCAGAAGAGCGACCGCGATCGGGATAAACGCCTCGGGCTCTTCGTTCGGCGCTCTCCTTTTGGTGCCCTTCGCCACCTATTTTATGCAAGCCACTGACAGCTGGCGGGCTACCTGGGTGGCCATGGGGATCATCATGTTATGGGCGGTCCCCTTCGCCTGGATATTCCTTCGGGACGATCCTGCTGAGATGGGGCTTCAGCCAGACGGAGACCGGGAAGTAATTCAGGAAAGCGGATCCGCCCCACCAGCGGTCCGGCCCAACGGCCCTCTGGATACCGCCAGTTGGTCCGAGTGTTTCCGGTCGGCCCCGTTTTGGCAAATGTCCATGGCCTACGTGGTGTGTGGGACCACGACATTCGTCTTGTCCTTCCACTTTGTCGCCTTCGCCCAGGAAGACCGGGGCATGTCCCCGGGACTCGCCGCAGGCGCGTTTGCGCTGATGGGGGGCCTAAACGTGGTGGGCGGCATCGGCGCCGGCGTGATTTCCGACAGATTCAGCCGCAAAAACCTGCTTGCGCTGGTCTATGCCACCCGGGGCACAGCCTACATGTTCCTCATAGTCCCTCCCTTACTGGGAATTCCCGTTCTTTCGGGCGAACTGGGCGTATGGTTATTCGCAACGGTGGCCGGAGTTTCCTGGATTGCCACAGCGTCCCTCACTACAACGCTCACCGCCGACGTCTACGGGCTGCGGGCCCTGGGAACGATCTCCGGACTGACTTTCACGTTCCATCAATTCGGGGGCTTCTCGATGGTCTTGCTGGCCGGCGTACTGAACGACTTAACCGGGTCTTACACCATACCCTTCCTTTTCGCCGGTTCTTTGCTGTTCCCGGCCGCCATCATTGCGTTTTTCATCAAAGAGCGCAAGTATTCCGCGAGATACCAATCTCAACCCATCGTTGAACCGGCGCCGGGCGATTAGGTCAATATGCTGTGGGCGGCAATATTGTCGATCACCCCGCACCAAGGAGAGCCGGGGGACCCTGAGCTGCTGCACTGGATCAAGGACCGCATCGACAACCTCATTGGCCTGGATGCCTGGGCCATAGTGGCCATCACCGGCCTGATGATTGTCCTAATGCCCCTGGGCGGCCTGGCGTTCTACCTCCTCCAACACAGGCGTCAATCTGCCGTTGACCTCAGCCCTGCCGAGAGTGAGGAGGAGTAAGCTGGTTCTACGTAACGGTTCAGACTTGAGGAGGTCCAAGTGTCTGACGGCCAAGAACCGGGGGTTAATCCCTGGCGCCGATGCTCAAGCCAGCGGTTGTCAAACGACTTTAGGCGACTGTCTCAGAAGTCTCCACTCACGATTTTGAGCGGACGCAACCTGACGGGTTACTATTATCAACCGCCTAAACCAGTATTGAATGCGCCTCAATAACCCGTCATTCCCGCGGAACTTGTCCCCAACCCCGATCGGGGAGAGGGAATCCAGAAGCTCAATAACCCGTCATTACCATGAAAATAGCCGTTTTCATATCCATACGCGGCCCAGAGGGCCATCCGCAATCCCCGAGAACCTTGTCCCCGACCCCAATCGGGGAGCGGGAATCCAGAAGCTCAATAACCCGTCATTCCCGCGAAAGCGGGAACCCAGAAAGGTAGGATGCTGGAGGGTTCAGCTTTATGAGACGGGCTCATTAGGCGGCTTTAGGCGAATTGGACTCGCCAACTCTGGACAGTTACAGTCTATAAAGCACCTTGCCCCTGGCGGCGGATTGGGGGTAAACTCTTTGAGCCCTCTTTTTGAGTCCTATGGTGTTGATCGCAGCCTGGCCCGCATGAGCGCCAACCTGTCAATTAAGTCGCTGGCGCTCTGCACAGGCCCATGAATTAAATTTCGGATACGGTAAGGACAAATATGTTTGACAAACAATCTCTGGACAGCATGTTTGACGAGCTTCGAGACGAGTACGAATTGGAGCCCGAGTGGGAAGACATTCAAAGAGCCGCCCATCTGGGGGTTGCCCGCTCAGACGCGGGTGTCGGCCTGGGTGACTTGGACAGCCGTGTGGTCCCCTTCATAGAAAAGTACCAGTCGGGCTAATGTCTGCCCCGGCGTTCATGTACTCGATTTAGCCCTAAGAAACTATCTGAAAACTTGGCGCAGCATCCAACCTGTCATTGCCATGAAAATAGCCGTTTTCATATCCATACGCGGGACAGGGGGCCATCCGCAATTCCCGCGAAGCTTGTCCCTGGCCCCGATCGGGGAGCGGGAATCTATAGGCCCAGGCTTCCAGCTAATCGATAGCGCCAGAGAGCGATCGTTTTGAGATAGTTTCTTAGTCACCCACCGCCGCTGAACAACGGCAGGCCCGTGCGGTGACACCACGTTTCCCCATTGCGGCCCTTGCTACCTCTCCCGGCCACAGCAGGTATGGGCCGCCCAAGCTGCTCAAGCCAGTGACGCTTGGGCAGTTGACAGCTCCGATTACCAAAGCCTAGCTTGAAATGAGCGGGGACGACCCGGCCGGTTGGCGGGTCGTCCCTGTTTCATTTCAGCCCAAGGCGAACTTAGGAGGTAATCGAGGTTGAGTTGCCGACGTTGTCTTTCCCTACACGTGCTCCGGCTGGACAAGAAATTGGCCTCGGATAACGACGTTTTCCGCTGTAAGGCATGCGGATATTTGTTCAGCCCTTCAACCGTTTCTTCAACACGCCCGGAGGAGCAGGTTCCTCACTCCCGTGCTTCCAATACGGTCGCGGTCCAATCCGGTTATCCGGCCAGGACATGACGGCCCATGAGCAACGCCGGACCAGTGGATTATATCCCGCCTCTAGAATTTGCCCGCGACGTACTGCAAGTAACGCTGTGGAGTAAGCAACAGGAGGTGTTGGCTTCCCTCCCGGACCATCGGCGGGTAGCGGTAAAATCGGGTAACGGCCTGGGCAAAGGCTTCTCCGCCGCTGTGGCCGTGCTCTGGTTCCTCCATTGCCACGACCCGGCAGTGGTGCTGAGCACCGCTCCAACTTTTCGGCAGGTGCGCCACATCCTGTGGCGTCAGGTCCGGCGTTTGTACCGGCCCGCCCGGGAACTGTTGGGCGGGAAAATGCTGGACACTCGATGGGAACTGGCCGAAGACCGCTACGCAATGGGCCTTTCCGCAGAATCCGCCGATGAGTTTCAGGGGTTCCACAGCCCCAACGTGTTCATAGTGGTCGACGAAGCCGAGGGCGTGAGCGACGAAATTTTCGAGGCCATAGAAGCCATCATGACCGCGGCGGAGCCGCGACTTCTCCTCATCGGCAACCCCACTACCGTCGCCGGCGCCTTCCACCGGGCCTTCCATCAGGAGCGGCGCCTGTACCACACTATCACCATCTCCGCGCTGGACAGCCCCAACGTTCAGGCAGGCCAAATCGTGGTCCCCGGGCTAACGTCTGACCAATGGGTGAAGGAAAGGACAGAAACCTGGGGGGAAGAAAACCCCATTTATCGAGCTAGGGTCTTGGGGGAATTCCCCGACCAGGCCGAGGACACCCTCATACGCCTGTCCGACATCGAAGCGGCGGCCATGCCCGGCACTGAGGCCGAGACCCAACCGGACACTGCATGTCCGGACGTAGTGTTGGCCGTTGACGTGGCCCGGTTCGGCTCCGACCGCAGCGTAATATTGCGCCGCCGGGAAAATCGCGTGGAGGAAATAAGAGTCCTACGCGGCCTAGACACCATGCAACTCACGGGGTGGGTGGTCAGGGCTATTAATGATTTCCAGCCCGCCCGCATATGCGTGGACGAGATCGGCGTCGGCGCCGGCGTCGTAGACCGTTTGAAGGAACAAGGCTATCCGGTCCGGGGCATAAACGTGTCGACCCGGGCGCGGCAAGAATCCGTCTTCGCCAACTTGCGAGCCGAGGGCTATTGGTTGCTGCGGGACCTGTTCTCTTCATACCGGATCAAAATCCCCGCCGACGGCCAACTCATGGGAGAGTTGGCGGCCCTGCGCTACAGCTACGATAGCCACGGTAGAATCTTAATCGAAAGCAAGGAGTCCATGCGTCGCAGGGGGCTTCCATCCCCCGACAAAGCCGATGCTCTCATGTTGGCCTTCCTGGAAGGTCCGGGTAGGACCAAGTTATGGACCTGAGCATCCCGAAATACTTGTCTTCCCACGCAAGCATCACCCGGACGTCAAAGCGAGGTCAAAGCGGGGAAGGCTCTCCGAATCAAGCCCAGGAACCCCAGATATTATCCACCCATGTATTATCGAATGGAGGCGAACATGCCGGACACGCCCTTATCACTAGGCAGCTTACCCTCCCCGGCGCGCCATCTGCTTAAGGCCTTGAACAGTCCGGTGGCGATGGGCTTAAAAGAGGTCCTGCGGGGCCGGCTAAGAGTGCCGCGTAGAGGGCCGGCCGCGCCCGTCCAGCAACGGTCCAACCGGGCCGCCGCAACGGATATGGACTGGTTTCAGGGGCTGAACGCTTCTGGCGGGAGTTGGGCTGCACCGGAGTACGGGGAATACTACGCTTCGTCGGTCTCCGTATACTCGGCCATAAAGCTTCGGGCCGAAGCCCTCAGCCGCCCCAACCTTGGGGTCTATAACCGCGATGCCGCGAGACACCTTCTGCCCGTGGGCCCCATCCATCCGGTACAACAGCTCCTGGACCGGGTCAACCCCTGGTACACCCGAGGAGACCTTTGGCGTGCTACCGAGATTTACCTGAACCTCTGGGGTTCCAGTTTCTGGGCGTTGGAGGTTGATGAAACCGGCCGTAGGGAAATTTGGCCGTTGCGGCCGGATCGGGTCCGCATTCTACCGGACAGCAGGCAGTACATCCGGGGATTCGTATACATGGGGCGCAATGGGCCGGTGGCTTACACCCCGGAGGAAGTGCTGTGGATGCGTTATTTCAACCCCTTGGAAGAATTAGCCGGCCTGTCGCCGGTAGCGCCGGTGCGCTTGGCGGTGGATATGGGCAAGGACGCCGTGAGGTTTAACCGCAACTTCTATCGCAACTCAGCGCAGCCCGACTTCGTGCTGCTCACAGATGAAAGCATGACAGACAATGAAATTAAGGACTTTTACGACCGCTGGGAAGCCCGCCACCGCGGCGTCGCCCACGCGCACCGGCCGGCCATCGCCAGCTTCGTCCGGGACATCAAGACGCTGGGATTCAGCCACAAAGACATGGATTTCATTCAGGGGCTACGCTGGAGTTTGGAAGAGGTGAGCCGCGCCTACGGAGTGCCCAAACCGCTCCTCTCCGACTTGGAACGGGCCACTTTCGCCAACATCAACGCCGCTGAGCGACTCTTCTGGCGCAACACAATTCTGCCTGAAATGCAGTTCGTGGAAGAGCAGCTCACTCGGATGCTGCTGCCCCGTCTAGGTTATCCGAACCTGGTGGTCCAGTTCGACACCAGCTCAATCGAAGCTCTCCGTGAGGACGAAAACAGCCGGGTGCACCGGGAAGTTAACATGCTGGACCGTGGCGTTCTCACCATTAACGAAGTCCGCCGCTCTCGCAATCTCCCGGATGTCCCCTGGGGCGACTCCTGGGCCTCCGCTCCGGGCAAAGCCGCCGCAGCCGGCAGTCCGCAGCCGGAGGTGTCTCCTGAGAGCTTGTTTGAAGAAGACGAGGCCGAGGAGAACGGCAGGTAGCCCACTGGCGCCCGGACTTGGGGTTGAAACGCGTTGGGCGGGCGACAAGCACCCTGCGTTGTTTCCCCTACCCCCATTATCCTAACCACCTCTGAAACCATGCCAGGGTGCGGGCCATGTACTCTTCTCGCATTTTAGGATGGCCGGCCCTGGGGAACTGGTGATTACTTTCAGGGAAACGTACGAACTCCACATCTTTTCCTAGCCGTTGCAACACTAGAAAGTACTCTTCGCTCTGGGCGATTGGGCACCGTAGGTCCGACTCCCCGTGCAGTAGCAACACGGGGGTGTTCACGTCAGCCGCATAGGTGATGGGTGAACGCTTGATTAGCTCTTGGGCCGAGTCCATCAAGGTCCCTCCCCACTGCGATTCGCCGAAACTGACCCCGATGTCAGAGGTCCCGTACATGCTATACAGATCAGTGCATGGAGCTCCCATCACCGCCGCCTTGAACCTGCCGGTATGGCCCACAATCCAACCGGACATGAAGCCTCCGTAGCTGTAGCCATGTACGCCCAGCCGCTGTTGGTCCACGTAAGGCCTGGCCGCCACCTCCTCAACCGCGGCCATCAAGTCCAGGTAATCCTCCCCTCCCCAGTCTTCCAGCACCGCCATCATGAACTCTTTGCCGTAAGTTGCGGAACCTCTGGGATTCACTGCCAGCACCAGGTAACCGGAAGTGGCCAGGACCTGCTGCACAGCATTGAACGAATCGTAAAACGCTCCGTTGGGACCGCCGTGCACATCCAAGACCAAGGGATACTGCCGGGCCGGATCAAAATCAGGCGGCAGCCATAGCCGGCATTCCAGCTCTTGGGACTCCCGCCGGACGAAAAACTTCTCCAGACGAGCGGGAGGATGCTCCCGCAGATATTCGCGGTTGACGTGGGTCAATTGCTTGCTCGACCCGGCGCCCAGATGCAGCAAGTGAAGTTCTCCAGGAGTTTCGGGAAACACCGACAGCACAGTTGCTGTCCGTGCGCCTCCGGCCACGCTCAAACCGGTGCTCAGACAGCCCCCTCCCGACAACGGCCGGCACGCTCCGCCCGCCGCTGGCACTTCATACAAGTAACTCTCCCCCTTGCTCTCCCCCAAAAAGAGGATGCGGCCATCTTCGGTCCAATAGACCTCCGCGGGCCTATTCAAGGCGGGGAAAGCCAAAGAGGGCCGGACCGAATCATCGGTCAAAACCCGCGGGGGCTGCTCCGACTCCAACACGTAAAGCCACGACTGCCAGATTGCCATCCCCTCAGGCAAGTCAGACGCCGCTGCCGCCAAACTCTTCCCGTCGGGAGACCATCCCAGGGCCCCCACCTCGGACAGTCCCTCGGACCATTTCTCCACCGCTCCCCCCGACGCGGGCATCACGTAAGCTTCGGTCAGCGCGCGCAGGTCCCGGTCCTCGCGGCGCCCGGAGATGAACGCTATTTTAGCGCCGTCTGGAGACCACACCGGGGCCACGTCGTCCCAGTCTCCGTCGGTCAGTTGGTTGGGGACTCCCCCGTCTAGCGGCACAATAAAAAGATGGAAATGGTCATCGCCGCGCCAGCCCAGTGCATCGTACTTGTATCTGATACGGCGAACTACCCTAACTTGAGGCTCTTCAGCGTCCCGCTCGCCTCGGGGCCTCGACGATGCCGGACCATCCGGGGCTACGTCGGCGCAGACCACCAACCGCGTTCCCTCCGGCGACCAGGCGAAATCACGGACTCCCAGAGGCATATCGGTCACACGCCTGGCTTCTCCGCCGCCGGCCCCTATGACCCAAACCTGGTTCCATCCATTGTCGTCGCGCCTGATGAAGCCCAATCGGCTGCCATTTGGCGAGAACCTGGGAGCCGAATCCCTCTTTCCCTGGGTGAACTCCTCGGTCCGGCCCGCGGCTAGGTCCAGCAACATGATGCGAGAGCGGCTGTCCCCGTGGTCTGGCCCGTGATTTTGCTCGAACCAAGAATAGGAATAGGCAACCCAATTGCCATCGGGCGAGAGGCTCGGGTCGGCCAAAGTGGGCAGCCGAAACGCCACGTCTGGAGATATGGGCCTACTCATAGCGCCTCCTCAGCATCCGGGTCATCGGAGACCAAACCAACGCTGCGGACTCTGCCGCTAACGACCCGGACGCAAATCTGCCGGTCTTAGCACAGCACCGCAGTCTTTACGGCCGGTTCTCTTCGGCAGTGGTTGGTCCTGGATGTAATGGCAACTCTTTTACATGAGATTTTCGGGCAACCCCCGCAAGACGCGGGCCGGGGAACGATTACGCTAAACCTGGAAAACTATGTAACAAGTATGCAACGGTGTGTGGCCTACCCGTTGCGCTGGTATGGGCTCGCGTCTGATTGGAGGGTCCCTTTTGCTTGGGGGAGTACGGCCTATGGTACAGTATCGCCACAGACCTATGAAGTAGGCATCCAGGAAGTAGAGCGGGAGACAGCGTGGAATAGCTTTGGGAAGTTCATAAACCAAATGTAATCAAGGCCGGAATGTAAGTCATAGAAACCTCGACAGAGCAAGGGCATACCGGCGTCCCGTATTATCGCTGCACGCTCTTCGAGCCTGGAGAAATGGAGCTGGCTGGCGGAAGACATGGACGAACACGAGGAACCCGCGAGTAAGCCCAAGAACACTAGTCCAAGATTCCGTCCAAGATACTAGCCGAAGCCGCTAAATTATGCCGGTCGCCCGGAGGTTCAGGCATCCCGCTGTTCCGATGACGCAACGCCTCGCGCCCTACTATTCCCAAGCAACCGAAAGGAGACGCCCCTTCCAATGAAATATGGAGTTTGCATACCACATTACGGCAGGCCCATCGACACCCAGGGTTTAACTGACATGGCGATCAAGGCTGAGGAAATGGGCTTTGACTCGGTTTGGGTCACCGACCACGTGATCGTGCCTCACCACATCCCCGGCCGCACGGAGATCGTCTATCGCCACGACATGCTGGAACCTTTGACGTTCTTGACCCATTTGGGCGCCGTGACCCGGAAGGTGAGCATCGGCACCAGCGTGATAATTCTGCCCTACAGGAACCCGGTTATCCTGGCGAAAACGATCGCCACCGCCGACGTGTTGTCCCAAGGCCGAGTCATCTTCGGCGCAGCCGTCGGTTGGATGCAAGGGGAGTTCGAGGCCCTCAACGCTCCGTTTGCCAACCGCGGGTCGTTGAGCGACGAGTATTTGGGGCTGCTGAAAGAGCTATGGACTAATCCCACGCCCACTTTCCAGGGCGAGCACTTCAATATCTCCGAGGTCACCGCCTCACCCATGCCAGCCCAGAAGCCTCACCCGCCGGTTTGGATTGGCGGCCGGACTAGACGGGGGATTCGACGAGCCGTGAAGTTCGGTGACTATTGGCACCCAGTCCAACTGAGTCCTGAAGAGCTGGCCACTAACGCCGCTTACATGAGGCGATATTCGGATTCTGTGGGACGGGAAACGCCGCCAGGCATATCGTTTCGCGCCACCCTGGATTTTTCCGCCGTGGCCAATGGCGACCCACGCCCGCCCTTGCACGGCGCCGCCGAGGAGATCATCTCCGACCTTCAGCAATACGCCGAAGCGGGCGCAGACCACGCGGTTATGGAAATCGCCGGTGAGACCTACGATGACATATTCAGGTCCATGGAGCGGTTTATGTCCGAGGTCAAACCCAACGTTCCCGCGTAGGCATGAGCCGGCTTCCGTGCCCGTGCCCGGAACAGGCGGCAAGAAACTAACTCAATGATCAGCGCCGGGTAAGCTCTTTGACCGCGTCCACCAGTTGGGCGACCTCTTCCTCGGTATTGAAGAAGTGCAGAGATAGCCGGATACTGGGAGGGAAATCCACCTGCCGGCATACGATCCGGTGATTTTCCCATAGTTGGGCCACGGCGTCTTGGGGACTTATTCCATCGAGGGCGATGGACACTATGCCGCAGGATATTTCCCGCTGGAAGGGTGACAAAACCTTCACTCCCGGCGTCTGCGACAGAGCCTCCTTCATGGTTCCGGCTAGATCGAGGTTGCGGGCCTGGACCTCTTCTATCCCCACTGCCCGCATGAACTCGATAGCCTCCAGCAACCCAGCCTGCAATGGCACACTGGTGGACGTGAGCAAAAACTTGTCTATGGAATCCTGCTTGGGCTCGAATCCATACGGGTCGCTACGCGGAACGGCAGACCTGGACGCGACGTAGGTGGGCTCCAGCTGAGGGATAAGCTCGCGGCGGACGTACAGGGCGCCCACTCCCTCGGGACCCAATAGCCACTTATGGCTCGGCATCGAGTAAAAGTCGCAGCCTAAATCGACCATATCCAGGGGCACTTGGCCCGCCGACTGAGCCCCATCCAGCAGCAGCAATACGCCGCGGCTCCCGGTTAACTGCCGTATCTCCTTCACCGGCATTCGCAAGCCACTGGAATACTCAACGTGACTCAAGAACACCATTCTGGTCCGGTCTGAAATGGCGGACTCGATCTTCTCCAAAATGGTCTCCCGGCCTTCATCGGGCGCCATGCTCACCACGCGCACCACCACCCCGTGGCGGTATTGCTGGAAGTAGCTGGGTATTAAAACTGAGCTATGCTCCAGGTCGCAAGTGATTATCTCGTCGCCTTGATTCCAACGCAGACCGTTGATGACGATATTAAGGCCCTCAGTAGTGTTTCTAGTAACGCAGATCTCTTCCGGCGCAGCGTTCACCAGGCCAGCCACTGCCTCACGGGTCTTGCCTATGATTTTCTGGCCCTCCAGATACACGTCCGGGCTGGTTGGCCCCTCGACCATCTCGTAATCCAGCCAGTCCTTTATTACCTTTACCACCGGCAGGGGTGAAGGCCCCGACCAACCGGTGTTGAGGTAAGTCACCGTCTGACATGCCGGAATTTGCTTCCGCAGTTGAAGAACATCCATGACGTTTCGCCCCGGGTTGAAATTCCAAGATGGGTAGGTTGACCTGTGGTATGCCCTGCCGGCGGCGTTTCTTCATCGAGCTAGAGCCCTGGGCCTTCGGGTCACCCCGGCTTTTTGGCGGCTCTGAAATAGAGGATAGGGTTGAACTGCCTCTGGCAACTCAACCCTATCTGTCGCTTGCGTTCACCAACTGGCGTACCGCCTGAGACCTCCGGTGGCAGTTGGTCTTGCCCGGCGGCGGGCGGCCGCTACCGCGGTGAGTAGGAAGTGAGCCGCATGATGGAATGCCGGCTGACCCGCACCAGGGAGCCATCCTTTTCAGACTCGGTGCGCGCCTTATTCCATTCCGGGTCAGCCTGGAACGCCGCCCAGCCCTTTTCCCGGTCCCCCAGACTGGGATAACCCAGCATATATACCAGCCGGTTGCTGGTGCCCACCACCTCGGTCCAGTAGGCTACGTTTTCGATGCCGTGCCTCTCAAATAGCCGCATGGTGTGATTGGAGAACCGGTCGTGGAGAGCGGGCAGTTTGCCGGGCATGGCGTCATAGACTCGCAGTTCCTGGACATTGGAAGACAATTGGGGCTCAGGCGAGTAGGGTGTGGCTTGCATAAACGAGTTGTAAACTTTCGCCACCAAAGGCCCATTGGCTTCGGTCTCGGCAAAGACCTGAAGCCTGGTCTGGTCGGAGGCGAAGGCTGACCACTTCTTCTCCCGGTCCGCCATGTCGTCAAAAGTTAAGATGTAAGTGAGTTGATTACTGGCGCCGATCTCGTCAGTCCAGAACCCCATCATACCAATGTCATACTGGTTGAAATATCCGAGGGTGTGGTTGGAGAACCGGTCGTTGAGCGCCGCAAGCTTGCCTGGTACAGCCGTATAAACCCGTGACTCGTAAAGCATATCTCACCTCTTCAGATTCCGCATTGGACCGCGGAGAGCCTCGTGGTTATGGGTCCGTTATAGACCCCTCGAGGGTAACCCAACGGCCCGGCGCAGAGAAAGGTCTTCCGTGCTGGGATGGCTGCCTGGGACCGGCATGCCTAAATCTACTCCACCATTTCCAGGACCTCAAGCTGCACACCTTCCGGCCCTTCAAAAAAGCACACCCTCCGGCCGCCGCCTACCTTGGTCTCCTCTAGGATGCGGGCCCCGCCTGCCTTGAGGCTGGCCACCACGTTGTCCAAGTCATCGGTGTCGATGGCGATGTGCTCGATACCGTAAAGCTGCTCCCGAGTTTGCCCATCGATAAACTTGGTCACGTTCACGGAAAGGCCGTGCAAATCCATGCGCACACCGCCGGAGCCGGCTTCTCCTACAATCGTGGCCCCCAGGGCGTCTACGTAGAACTGTGCCGTCTTCTGGGGGTCCGGGGTCTTCAGGTGTATATGATTCATTTTAAAAGACATGATTCACCTCGCTTCGTTTGTGTTCGACCCACCCCACCCACTTGGCGGCCGGCCCTAGTCCTAGCTTCCGTCCGCTACTCCCATTCCACTTTCAAAGGTCTTCAGAGGCCGTCTATGGGAGAATAGTCCAAGCGTTAGCTCTCGTCAAGCTGGGCCGGTTGTACAAGCGTATCCTGTGCGCCGCCACACCGCCAGCGCCTGTTTCGTAATATAATTCCCCATATAAGTTCTCCGGGGGATTTCGCCCGGGATCGCGATTAAAATCATCAATGGAGGGAACTGCAATGCCCATCGAAAAAGCGGCTCCGGAAATGGACCGTATCGTATCGGCGGACCAACCCATCGAAACCCTCGGTCAGGGTTACGGTGGCGACCAGGGACCGGCCGAAGGTCCGTTGTGGTGGAAGGAAGGCGGCTACTTGCTATTTAGCGACATTCACAATAACCAGCGGCTAAAGTGGGCGCCGGGGGAAGGCGTAAGCCTGTTCCTAGAGCCGACCAACAGCGCTAACGGCCTCACCCGGGACCTTCAAGGACGTCTTCTTGCGTGCGAGCACGACACCAGACGAGTCGTCCGCTTGGAACACGACGGTAGCACCACCGTCATAGCCAATAGTTTCAAAGGCAGGCAGCTAAACCGGCCCAACGACGTGGTGGTCAAGTCCGACGGCTCCATCTACTTCAGCGATCCTTGGACCCTGCGAAGGCCCCAGGAGCAATGGGACCTGGACCACATCGGCGTGTACCGGGTGTCCCCAGACCTGGGACGCCTCACCCTGCTGGTCCAGGGATTTGTCACTCCCAACGGACTGGCCTTCTCCCCGGACGAAAGCGTGCTCTACATTAACGACACACGGAGAGGGCACATCAGAGCTTTCGACCTGCTGCCCACCGGTGCGTTAGCTCTGGGCACAGACCGGGTTTTTGCCGACCTGCGAGGGGAGCGGCCCGGAGTGCCGGACGGGATGAAAGTGGACGTAGAGGGGAACGTGTACTGCGGCGGCTCCGGCGGCGTCTGGGTGCTGGACCCTTCCGGGAAGCATCTAGGCACCATCGTCCACGGGCAGGCGGCGACCACCAACATCGCCTGGGGCGACGACGATTGGAAGGCGCTGTACATCACCAGTTGGGACACCTTGATGCGGATTCGTCTAAACATCCCAGGAATGCCCGTTCCAACCTCCGTCTCCGGGTGAGCCCGTAACCTTGACGCGTCGTAATTTACCCCTAGCAATACACTGAATAAGTCCGAGAATCATGGCCTAGCATGATAGGAAAGTTGGCCGAGTTGACGATTTGTTCGGGGGTTCCCTAGCAATACCAAAGGGAGGTAATGAAATGGCTCGATTGTCCAACGTGACCAGAGACCAACTTGCAGCGGACGACCAGAAATATTATGACGATATAGCCGGCAGCCGTGGCAGGATCAGAGGCCCTTACGGCGTCCTCCTCCACAGTCCGGACCTAGCGGCCCGGGTGGCGGCCACCGGTTCCTACGTGAGATTCGACTTTGACATGCCCAATTCCTTGAAGGAAGTGATCATAATAGCCGCCGCGCGGGAGGCGAAGAGCCAGTACGAGTTTTCGGCCCACGCCCGCCTGGCCCGCGAAGCAGGCGTTTCCGAGGACACTATCAAGACCATCGCCGAAGGCCGGGCGCCTCAGGGGTTGTCTGGCGACGAGGAAATCCTGGTCCGTTTCACTACAGAGTTGCTGCGTGACCGAAAAATCAGCGACGCCGCCTTTAACGACGTCAAGAACAAGTGGGGTGAAAAAGGCACGGTGGAGGTGACCGCACTCATCGGCCACTACCTGCTGGTGGCCCAGATTTTGGCGGCCTTCGAGGTAGAGCTGGGTCCCGACATGGTCGCAGAGCTGCCGGACTGAGCCGTAGGACTCTTGGCAAGTCCCAATTCCGGGACCTACTCCAGGGCGTCTCGCAGAATTTCCACCAGGTGCCGGGTCCTGCGTCCGGTGCCGTGCTCTATCTGCTGGCGGCAAGACACCCCGGTCACGGCCATCTCCCAGTCTTCGCCTTTGGCTTGCACCGCGGGGAACAACGTCAGTCTGCCAATGTCCATGGAAATATCGTAGTGCTCACGCTCATACCCGAAGGCGCCGGCCATTCCGCAGCAACCGGCGTTGACCAGCTCCACCTGGAACCCGGCAGGCAGTCGCAGCGCTGCCATTGAGCTGGCAGTGCCGGTCAAGGCCTTTTGATGACAGTGGCCATGAAATAAGACCTTTCTCACGTCCGAATTAAACTTGAGCTCCAACTCCCCTTTGTCCTGAAGCATCATCAGGAACTCTTCGATCAAATAAACGTGTTCCGCGACTTCCCGTGATTTTTCATCTTTCAAGAGCTCCGGGTACTCGTCGCGGAAAGAAAGCACGCAACTGGGCTCGCAGCCCACCACGTCAATGCCCTGACTGACGTAGGAGTGCAGCAGGTCCACGTTGTAGCGGGCGCTGGCGACCGCTTCATCCATGAGCCCTTTGGAGATCATGGGGCGTCCACAGCACCCCGCGTTAGGCAGCAACACCGTGAAGCCGGCCGCCTCCAGCAGTTCCACTGCCGCCTTCCCCACCTGGGGGTAATTGTAGTTCATGAACGTGTCGTTGAACAGCGCCACAGTCCTGCCCCGGTCCGCTCCATCCTGAGGTGGGGAAGCAGCAGGGTAATCGCCCCCGCCGACTTCGGGCGGCGCCCATTTCGCGTTAGAGGACCCGTTGAGACTCCCGCGCCCTGGCGAAGTAAACCACTTGGCCAGCGTCTCCCGTTGGAAGGGGGGCAACTTCCTACGAAAGTCCACTCCCAACGCCTTGGCGGCCGCCAGCCTGCCTATCGGATTCCCCACCAACCAGTTGGACATGGGCGCCCACCGGCTACCCCAACGATTGAGCTTGTTCACGTGGGCGAACAGCCTGCTGCGCAAAGGGCGTTTGTTGGTCTTGTAGTAGTGGTCCAAGAACTCATACTTGAGCTTGGCCATATCCACGCCGGAGTCGCACTCGGCTTTACACGCCTTGCACTCCAGGCACAGGTCCATGGCGTCGTAGAGCCGCTGGCCGGTGATGGCTCCTTCCGGCAACGCGCCGGACAGTGCGGCCCGCAAAAGGTTGGCCCTGCCTCTGGTGGAGTGCTCTTCCTCTTTCGTGACCATGTAGGAGGGGCACATGTTCCCGTCCAACTTGCGGCAGACACCCATGCCGTTGCACATCTCTACGGCGCCAGCAAAGTTAACGTCCTTGGAAAAGTCCAGGGTGGTGGGGATGGACGAAGCCCGGTAATCCAAGCCGTAGCGCAGGTTCTCCGTCATGGGCGGACAGTCGATGATCTTGCCCGGGTTCATGAGTCCCTGGGGGTCGAAGGTTTTCTTTAGCTCCTGAAAAGCCCGGTACATTTGGGGGCCGAACATCTTCTCTGTCCACACGCCTCGCACAATGCCGTCGCCGTGCTCTCCGCTCATGGAGCCGCCGAATTCCTTGACCAGGTCGCTGATCTCATCGGAGATGGCAACCATAGTGTCAACACCGTGGGAATCCTTCAGGCTGACCAGGGGGCGGATGTGCAGGCAGCCCACGCTGGCATGGCCGTAGTAGGCAGCCTGGGTGCCGTGGGAGCGGACTATCTCGTCGAACCGGCGCACAAACTCTCCCAAGTGCTCGGGGTCCACCGCCGGGTCCTCCACAAACGGCAGAGGCTTTGCATCCCCATGGATGCTCATCAGCAGCCCCAACCCAGCTCTGCGCACGTTCCAAACCACCGCCTGGCCGGCCCGGTCCAGGATATTGACCCAAGCGTAGCCGAGACCCCGGCCGGCCATGTCATCTTTAAGCGCGTCCATCTTCGAGGTAAGCTCGGCCTCGGATTCTCCGTAAAACTCCACGGCCAGCAACGCGCCCGGGTCTCCCTCGATGAACGATAGGTTCCGGGAGTGTCCGAGCGACTCACGGGACCGGTCAAGCAACATCTTGTCCATCACCTCGATGGAAGATGGCTCATGTCTCAACACCTCCCGGGTAGCCTCGCTGGCTTCCACAATATCCCGGAAGTGGAGCACGGACAGAGCGGTCATGACCGGGCGCGGCACCAGGTTCACCTTTGCCTCGGTCATCACGCACAACGTGCCTTCGGAACCCACCACCATACGAGCTAGGTTGAAAGAAGAATCGGACAGGAACTCGTCCAGGTTGTACCCGCTTACCCGGCGCATGATCTTGGGGTAACGGGCCGCGATCTCCGTCCGGTTCTCCCTGGCGATGCGCCGTACGCCCCGGTAGACGTCCGATTCCAGGCCGGAGCCGCTAAGCTTGGCTCCCAACTCGTAGGGTTGCATTGGTCCGAAATGGGCTGGAGACCCGTCGGCCAACACCACGTCGAGCTCTTTCACGTGGTCCAGCGTCTTGCCGTAGATAACCGAGTGGGCGCCGCAGCTATTGTTGCCGATCCCGCCGCCGACGCAGGCCCGGTTGGCGGTGGTGGGGTCGGGACCGTACATAAGGTCCTGACCCGCCAGCTCTCTGTTGAGTTGGTCCAAGATGATGCCGGGCTGCACACGTGCCCAGTGCTCTTCCCGGTTGACCTCCAAGACCTGGTTCAAGAATTTGCTGAAGTCTATGACGATTGCGTGGTTCACTGTTTGTCCGGCGAGGCTGGTGCCTCCGGCTCTGGGCAGCACCGGCACGCCGTATTCATTGGCCACTTCCACCACCGCCAACACGTCTTCCACATCGCGGGGGATCACCACTCCCACCGGCTCCATCTGGTAGATGCTGGCGTCGGTGCTATAGAGGATTCTGGAAAACGCATCAAACCCTACCTCTCCAGACACCCGCCGCCGGAGCTCATGGGCCAGGTCCTCTCTGGCTCTGCCGCGAATACGGTTGGCACTGGAACTGTGGGTGGCCATCGCCTACTCTCCGTCCGCGCCCTGACTTGAACGGCGCTTAGCCAAGCTTATCTCAACGGTGTCTAGGGTTCAACCGGCGCTTGGAGCCTATGAATCCACGTATCAACCGCCCCAAGCAAGACCGTCCCATGCCGGTAAATACTCGGCCCACCCCCCCAGCCTCTGGGTGAATCCTAGGGCTAATCGACAAATAAGGGGAATTTCGGTTGTGGTTATGTAGGAGGGTAGAGGGTAAAGACCAGTAGAATGTAGATTGATTAAGGCCAGTGTGGTGGAGGGGTAAAGGGATGGGGGGGCGACAAATCAGCGATGGGCAGTGGGAACAGATTAACGGATTCCTGCCGGGCCGGCCTGAGTCGGTTGGGGTAACCGCCAAGGACAACCGCCTGTTTGTGGATGGGGTTCTCTGGGTGCTGCGCAGCGGGGCGGAATGGAAGAACCTGCCGGAAGAGCACGGCAAATGGAAGAGTGTCCACAAGCGCTACACCCGCTGGGCCCGTTCTGGCATCTGGGAAAAGGTTTTTCGGGTATTGCTGAATGATCCGGACAACCGGTATGTGATGATTGATTCCACCATAGTCCGGACCCACCAGCAGGCGGTGTGCGGTAAAGGGGGGGCCAGGGTCAGGCTGTGGGTCGGTCCAGGGGAGGGCTGACCACCAAGATACACCTGGTGACCGATGCCCAGGGGCAACCGGTACGCTTTGCCCTCACTGGAGGACAGGCAGCGGATGCACCCCAGGCCATACCCCTGCTGGCAGGGATAGAGACGGAGGCGGTCATCGCCGACAAGGGGTATGAAAGCAAACAGGATCCTGGCCTTCATCCAGGAGCAGGGGGCCGAAGCCGTCATTCCGCCCAAGTCCAACCGGACCGCACCTTGGGAATACAATCGGGAACTGTACCGTACTCGAAATCTGATTGAACGGGCCTTTAACAAGCTGAAGCAATGGAGGCGACTGGCCACCAGGTATGACCGGAAGAGCCTCTACTTCCTCTCCGCCCTGTACCTAGTTGCCGCTGTAGTATGGGGAAACTAATTGTCGATTAGCCCTAGACCAATCGCGTGTCCTTGAGATGTAACCGGGAGCCAAGTCGCAAGCAATTTCAAGCGGCTACGCTGCTTCAGGGCGCTAGGGCGAATCGACAATTGGGTGAAACTCGGCTGAGGAAATAGGGCAGGAGCTTATTAGAGGAGGATAGAGTGTAACCCTGAGAAGTGACGTGCGGTGGAGGGGATTGGCGTGGAACGTTGTGAGTTGAGCGCTGCTCAGTGGCGTCGGATAGAAGGCTCTTTGCCCGGGCGTCCCGGCTGGGTTGGCGTTACGGCCAAGGACAACCGGAAATTCGTAAACGGCGTCCTGTGGGTGCTGCGCAGTGGAGCCCATTGGAAAGACCTGCCACCTGGGTACGGCAACTGGAAAAGCGTCCACAAGCGATTCACCCGCTGGGCCAAGACCGGAATCTGGGAGAAAATCTTCCAGGTGTTGCTGGATGACCCGGACAACAGATACGTGATGATTGATTCCACCATAGTCCGGACCCACCAGCAGGCAGTCTGCGGGAAAGGGGGGGCCAATGTGAGGCTGTGGGCCGCTCCCGGGGTGGACTGAGCACCAAGATTCATCTGGTGGCCGATGCTCAGGGCCGGCCGGTGCGCTTCTCTCTCACCGGCGGTCAGAAGGCGGACGTTTCTCAAGCCATACCCCTGCTGACCGGCCTCGAGGCCGGAGCTGTCATCGCTGACAAGGGGTATGAGAGCAACCGCGTGCTGGCCTTTATCAGGAACCAGGGCGCCGAAGCGGTCATACCGCCCAAGTCAAACCGGAGGGAACCTTGGGAATACGACCGGGAACTTTATAAGCAAAGGAACCTGATTGAACGAGCCTTCAACAAATTGAAACAGTGGAGGCGAATCGCAACCAGATACGACCGCAGAAGTCTCTACCTCCTGTCGGCCCTGTATCTGGTCTCCTCGGTCATCTGGGGTTAGCAATTGTCGATTCGCCCTAGTGTTCAGATTTCGACTTGCTTCTACAGCGCGCCGTTGCCAGCGCAGCCGAGAACCATGAAACCTTGCGTCGCCGCACGAGGTCCACATGGCCTCGGGTTATTCCGTGACGCCGGGCGCGGCGAGAGATTTGAACGTTTTGAATTCCCAGGCCGCGCTTGGAGTACCCGGAATTCCACGGAATGGTGTGCTTGGGTCCACAAGCAGATTGCCCCTGGGTCTATCAGTTCTTCGATTGTGGCGAGTTATGCCCGGTGGTAAACTGGGGCCAGCATAAATCCAACGCAATAGATGGCCTTATTAAGTCTCCGGCCAGCGTGAACCCGGACACAAGGCCACCGCCGCCATGCGCCAACCACTAACCACCGCAATCCGCCGGAGGTGAACTGTGGCCACCCACTCCCAAGCTGAAGTCAACACCCTGCAGGAATCGGCACTGGAGCACCTATGGGTCTACCTGCGGGAACCCAGCGACATGGCCGAGAAGGGCGAGCCCCAGATCTTCGTCGATGGCCAAGGATGCAAGGTAACCGATGCTCTTGGCCACACTTATATCGACGTTATGTCCGGTCTCTGGCTGAAAAACGTGGGCTATGGCCGTAAAGAGATAGCCGACGCCGCCTATCAGCAGATGCTCAAGCTAACTTACATGCCTATGGGCACGACCACCGAGCCAACCATCCGCTTGGCCGATAAAGTCGCCCAGATCACTCCGGGCGACCTCTCCCGCAGCTTCTTCACTAGCGGCGGCTCCGAAGCGGTCGAAACGGCTATGAAGCTGGCCCGGGCCTATTTCAAAAGGACCGGAGAACCCACGAGGACCAAATTCATTAGCCGCAAAGGGTCATATCACGGAGCTACCTTCGGCACACTGGCCCTGGGCGGCTCGCCCATATTCCCCAAGGGAGACTACGAACCGCTGCTGGCCGGGGTCTTCCACGCCCCCCAACCGCTTCCGTACCGGTGCGAGTACGGCGGCGCTACCCCTGAAGAGTGCGCCGAGCGATGTGTCGGGGCCATCGAGGACATTATCAAGTTCCAGGGGCCCCAAACCGTCGCTGCCGTGGTGGCCGAGCCGGTTTCCACTCCCTACGGAGCAGTGGTGCCAGGTCCCAACTATTGGCCGTTGCTGCGCGAAGTTTGCGACCGCTATGGCTGTCTCCTTATCGCCGACGAGGTTATCACCGGGTTCGGCCGCACGGGAAAGATGTTCGCCTGCGACCACTGGGGAGTGACCCCCGACATTATGACGGTGGCCAAGGGCATCACCAGCGGTTACATACCCATGGGAGGCGCCATTACCCGAAAACACATTTCCGATGCTTTCGTGGGCAGCCAAAAGTCCGCTTTCCGGCACGTAATCACCTTCGGCGGCCATCCGGTGGCCGCGGCCGCCGCCCTCAAGAACATCGAGATCATGGAAACGGAGCAGCTTCCCCAAAACGCGGCTAGCATGGGCGCTTACTTGCTGGACGGGCTCCAGGAGCTGCAGCGAAAACACCGGGTCATCGGCGACGTACGGGGGCTGGGTCTCCTGTGCGGCCTGGAGTTCGTCAAGGACCGCGGGACCAAGGAATACTTCCCGGCCGACGCCGAGTTTGGAGCGCGGTTGACCCAGGGATTCTCGGAGAACGGGCTTATATTGCGGGGCGGCGACGTCATGAACATCGCTCCGCCTTTGTGCGTCACCTCCTCGGAAATCGACGACATCCTGCTGGTCCTGGACCAGGTCATCGGGCGGGTCGCCGACGAGATGGGAGCCGGCTAGTACCCTCGAGGATCCCGGTGCCCCGGGCCGGAGCATCGCGGCTCAAAAGCCCTGTATTGAGCCTGTCTCAGAAGTCTCCACTCACGATTTTGGGCGTACGCAACCTGACGGGTCATTGTTATTAACCGCCTAAACCAGTATTGAATGAGACTCAATAACCCGTCATTCCTGCCAAGCTTGTCCCCGACCCCGACACGGGGCTTGCCCCTGACGCCGATCGGGGAGCGGGAATCCAGACTCAATAACCCGTCATTCCCGCCAAGTTTGTGCCCGACCCCGATCGGGGAGCGGGAATCCAGAAAGGCAGGATGCTGAAGGACTCAGCTCTATGAGACAAGCTCTACTCTTAGGTTTCACAGACTAGGATTCATATAGCTACGGGAGGAGGGACGCGAGGATGCCGGTACTAAAAGTAGGCTTCATTGGCCTAGGCAGGATGGGCCTGCCCATGTGCTACCGCCTGCTCGAGGCTGGCTTCGACCTTACGGTCCACAACCGCAGCCAGGCCAAGGTACAAGAAATTGCCGCCGCCGGCGCCCGTGCCGCCAAATCCCCGGCCGAGGCGGTCCAAGGGGCTGACGTGGTCCTCGCTTGCTTACCCGACGTAGCCACCGTTGAGAAAGTCTTTCTCGGCGGCTCCGGGGAGGTACACGGAGGCATTCTAGCCCAGGGCAAGCCAGGCCAGGTCCTGGTCGACCACAGCACCGTGGGCATACACACCTCCAGGGCCTGCGCCGCCGCCGCGGAAGCCCGAGGAGCTGCCTTTCTAGACGCTCCCATCAGCGGAGGCGCAGAGCGGGCGGCCGCCGGCGCCCTGTCCATCATGGCCGGCGGGCCAAGGGACGCCTATGACACCGCGTTGCCCGTCTTTGAGGCCATGGGGACGACCGTCCGCCACATCGGCCCCACTGGCGCCGGCACCACCGTCAAGCTGGTCAATCAGCTTCTCACCACAATTCACGCGGTGGCCGCCGCCGAAGGCATGCTGCTGGGCGCCAAGTCGGGAGCCGACCCGGCGTTGGTGTTCGAAATGGTTAACTCCGGCTGGGGCCAGAGCTTCATGCTCGCCCGCAACGCTCCGGTGATGATGGAGCGGAACTTCGAAGGGGTTCGTGGACAGCTCAAGCTCTTTCTAAAAGACTTGGGCCTTATTCGGGAGCTTGCCCAGGAGTTGGACACCCCCATCCCGGGAGGAGAACTGGCTTACCGGCTGATTAGTGAAGCAGCGGACCAGGGCTTGGGTGACATGGACCCCGCGGCAGTCGTCCTGCCCCTGGAAAAAGAGGCGGGGTTCCAGATCCGGCGGCTGGACAGCTAAGTCACACCAAGAGCCCAACAATCCGGGACATGCTCTGGCCCTGCCGGGCAGCCCGCGGCAAGAGAGGCAAACACATCATCTTTATCGACCCCACAACGGTCTAGACAAGCCCTGCCTTCCTGATTAGGGCCCATTATTCGAGCGCATTGTTAGAACCTATTATTAGAGCCCATTGATCTGCGGGGCAACCCGGTTAAGGAATCTTAGTCACCCGGTAGATGACGCCAGCCCTGTCATCCGAGATATACAGTGCGCCATCGTGGGGGCCGAAAATGAGGTCCACCGGGCGGCCCACTACTGGCCCATCCTCCGGCAGCCATCCATGGATAAAGTCCTCAACCCCTCGAATTTCATTCCCTTCCACGTCCAGCCTCACTACTTTATACCCGGTTGGCGTGCTTCTGTTCCAGGAACCGTGATAGGCCACCAACAGGTCGCCCTGCCATTCCCTTGGAAATTGAGGACTGTCGATAAATCGGAGCCCCAATGGCGCCGAGTGGGCCTGCAAGTCGTAGGCGCTGCCTACAGTCATCGCACAACGGCTTGAATCGTCGTACCTGGGATCGGGAACTCTTTTTCCGTAGCAATATGGCCAACCGTAGTCTTGGCCCTCCCGGACAATATTGACCTCGTCAGGTGGCAAGTCATCTCCCAGGTTGTCGCGGCCGTTTTCGGTCGCCCATATGTCGCCGGTGGCAGGATGAAACACGAAGCCCACGGCGTTGCGGAGCCCCCGGGCGTAAACACGGCCCTCTGACCCGTCCGGAATGTATCCCATCATCGATGCACGGCGTTGATCGTTTTCAACACAGACGTTGCAGGACGATCCGATGGATACGAACATTTTACCGGAGGGTGAGAACCCTACGGTTCGAGACACGTGGCCGCCGGAGGATGGCAGATTCTCCACGACCGGCTCTCCTGGCCCCAAGCCGCCATTGCCCCGGTATACGTAACGGGAGACCTTGCTTTCCTCGGCGAGGTACAGATACCCATCGTAAAAGGCCAAGCCGTGGGGACGGTCATCAAGACCGGAAATTACCGGCCTAACCTCATCGGCCACACCGTCCTGGTCCAGGTCCGGCAAGGCTATAACCGAGCCATCAAACCGGCTGGCGAAGAGTCCATGTGCGCTGGGCACACTGACAAACAGGATTCCGTCGGGCGAGAACGCCATGAACCTCACGGGCCCTATGTCCAGCGGCGTGAAGAGGTTTATCCGGAACCCGGCGGGAAGTGTCAATGGCATGTTTGTCTCGTTTATACCTAGCGGCGCCATTCCCGGGTCCGGCTCCGTTCCCAAGTCCAACACAAGAGCGGGCGACGGCAAAGACGTCCCGGTTGGCGCAGACCCGGGTGCTGCATCGTCTGTAACGAGCGGCGTGGCGGCAGGCGTAATAACCGGTATAATCACCGGCGCGGAGACCGGCGTCGCTTCAAGGGTCCCGGTCGTTGCCGGGTCTGGGGAACTGCAAGCAGCGACCAGGAAAACGACTAGGATGACCGCCGCTAAAATGAACCTTGTAAGTACCCGCAATCAATCCCCTAATCCCACTGGGCTACGGCGCTCAACACACTTCCTCGTGCAATACTTTTGCCAAGGTCTCGCATTCTTGCCTGGGCAACCTCCGGGCCGCCCAGAAGGTGAGAGGGCAGCCTGCGGCCCCAATCTTCCGGTTATAATCTTCCGCCTCCAGTCCTCCGAGAAACGCGCGCACATAGACTAACATTCCAAAGCCGGTCTCCACCGAGGCAGAAGGCATAATACCCGGCTGCGGGGGAGTTCCCTCCGGTAACGACCCCGGAGCGTTGTTGGGCCTCATTGCGTTGTTCCCGCCTTCACCGGAATGACGGGGGCTGTCCAATAGACTCCCGCAGACTCCCGCCACTTTGCTATCACCCTGGATGCAAATCGGCCGCCTCATGGGCACAAGGCCAACGGACGGTGCTAAAATGAATGCCGATACAACGTCACAGGTGGGAATAGATGCCCCAAGAGTTTATCTACGTCAAGGGCGCTCGCGAGCACAACCTAAAAAACATCGAGATAGCCATTCCTCGAGAAAAGCTGGTGGTAATCACCGGCGTGTCCGGTTCCGGTAAGAGTTCCTTGGCTTTCGACACCATTTACGCCGAAGGCCAACGCCGCTACGTGGAGTCCCTTTCAGCCTATGCCAGGCAGTTTCTGGGCCGAATGGACAAACCCGACGTCGACTACATTGAGGGGCTCTCTCCGGCCATATCCATAGACCAAAAAGGCGTTTCCCACAACCCCAGGTCCACCGTGGGCACGGTCACCGAGATTTACGACTATCTCCGCCTGCTGTTTGCCCGGGTGGGGCAGCCCCATTGCCCCAAATGCGGACGCCCGGTGGAAAGGCAGACGGTGCAACAAATCGTAGACGCCATTATGTCCCTTCCGGAAGGCACCCGCATCATGTTGCTGGCGCCCAAGGTGCGCCGCAAAAAGGGAGAGCATAAGGACGTTTTTGAGGCGGCCCGCAGCGGGGGGTTCGTCCGGATGAGGGTAAACGGCGCCGTCCACATGCTTGACGAGACGGAAGGCCTAAATCTCGATAAGAAAAAATGGCACTACATCGAGGTGGTGGTGGACCGGCTGATTGTCCGCCCGGACACCGAGTTGAACCGCGTGGCCGAGTCGGTGGAAACGGCGCTCAAGGAAGGGGATGGGGTAGTTCAAGTTGACCGCGAGGGAGAAGAGGAGCTGGTCTTTTCCGAGCAGTTCGCTTGCGTCAAGTGCGGCACCGGCCTGCCCGAAATTGAGCCGCGCACCTTCAGCTTCAACAGCCCCCACGGCGCCTGCACCGAGTGCACCGGGTTGGGTTTCAAATTGGAGGTTGATCCGGACCTGGTGATCTTCAACAAGAATCTGTCCCTTGCCGAGGGGGCTATAGCCCCTTGGTCCCGGGGTGGCGCCTCCAGCGGTTGGTACGTGAGCCTACTGGAGGCCGTGGCCGGTGGTCACGGCTTCTCGGCCAAAGTCCCGGTGAAGGACCTGGCCCCGGAGCACGTAAATCTGGTCCTCTTCGGCAACAAGTCCAAGAAGGTCACAATTCAACACAAGACCCAACGGGGACGCACTTACAGTTGGGACACCACCTTCGAGGGCGTCATCCCCAACCTGGAGCGGCGTTACCGGGACACGGAATCCGACCACACCCGCCAGGAAATAGAGCGCTACATGGCTGCCCGCAGCTGCAAGTCGTGCGGCGGCAAACGGCTCCGGCCCGAGGCGCTGGCCGTCAGCGTGTGCGGCTTGGGAATCATGGACGTTTGCGGGAAGAACATCGGAGACGCCCTAAACTGGGTGCGCCAGATAGACCCGGACACCCCGGATGAGCATCCAGGGGAAATCCTTTCCGCCAGGGATAAGACCATCGGAAGCCAGATCCTGAAGGAGATCGAGGGCCGCTTGCGTTTCTTGGAGAATATCGGCCTGGACTACGTGACCATGGACCGTACGGCGCGTACTCTGTCCGGCGGCGAGGCCCAGCGGGTGCGATTAGCTACCCAAATAGGCTCCGGGCTTACCGGGGTGCTTTACGTTTGCGACGAACCTACAGTGGGCCTGCACCCTCACGACGACTCACGTTTGATCAACACCCTGCTGCGGCTCAAGGACATGGGCAACACGGTGGTAGTAGTGGAGCACGACGAGGCCATGATGCGAGCCGCCGACTATATCGCGGACATGGGGCCGGGAGCCGGCGAGCACGGCGGAGAAGTGGTGGCCACCGGCACCATCGAGGAGGTCATGAACACGGTGGGGTCGGTGACCGGCCAGTACCTGAGCGGCCGGAAACGGGTGCCGTTACCGGAAAAACGGCGCTCGGGCAATGGCAATTTCTTGACGGTCAATGGCGCCAGGGAAAACAACCTGCAGAACATCGACGTATCCATACCCCTGGGCACGCTCACCTGCGTTACCGGAGTGTCCGGGTCGGGCAAAAGCAGCCTTGCCTACGAGATTCTCTTCAAGAAGCTGGCCCAACTTCTCTACAGGGGTAGGGACCTGCCCGGCGCTCACGACGAGCTTTTGGGCATAGATAATATCGACAAAGTGGTCAATATCGACCAGTCGCCCATCGGCCGCACCCCGCGCAGCAATCCGGCGACCTACACCGGCGCCTTCACTCCCATCCGGGAACTGTTCGCCAGCTTGCCCGAGGCCCGGGTCAGAGGATACGCGCCTGGACGTTTCTCGTTCAACGTGAAGGGCGGCCGCTGTGAGGCCTGCCAGGGCGACGGCTATAACCAGATCGAGATGCAATTCCTGCCAGACGTCACCGTGCCCTGCGAAATCTGTCAGGGACGCCGCTACAACAGAGAAGCTCTGGAAGTTACTCTTCGCGGCCGGAGCATCGCAGACGTCCTCAGCATGACCGTGGCCCAAGCGTTGGAGTTTTTTGAGAACATCCCCCGTATCCGGTCCAAGCTCGGGACTCTGCGGGACGTGGGTCTGGGATACATACGGCTGGGGCAGCCGGCGACTACCCTTTCCGGCGGAGAGGCCCAACGGGTGAAGTTGTCCACCGAGCTGTCCAAGCGAGCCACCGGCAAGACGATTTACCTCTTGGACGAGCCTACTACCGGGCTTTCCTTCGAAGACTGCGCGGCTCTGTTGAGAGTGCTGCACCGGTTGGTGGACAGCGGCAACTCCGTGCTCCTAATCGAGCATAACTTGGACGTCATCAAGAACGCCGACTGGGTGATCGACCTCGGCCCAGGAGCGGGAGACCAGGGCGGGCACCTAATCGCAGAGGGCACACCGGAGCACCTGGCCCAGAACCCTCAATCCCGCACCGGTCATTATCTGAGTGAGGTCCTGGAAAGGTCCAAGGGTCCCGCGCCGGAACCCATTGCCGTCGGGAACTAACCCCAGGAGCCCGTCTCAGAAGTCTCCACTCACGATTTTGGGCGGACGCAACCTAACGGGTGACTATTATTAACCGCCTAAACCAGCATTGAATGCGGCTCAATAACCCGTCATTCCCGCGAAGCTTGTCCCCGACCCCGATCGGGGAGCGGGAATCCGCAAAGGTAGGATGCTGGAGGACTCAGCTTTATGAGACAAGCTCCCCAGGCCGCGGCCCCCGCAACAGCGCCTGAGATGAGTAAAGACAGGGCACCGTCTCCCCACTCAAAAGAGTGCTAATGCTAAACTTCGCCCGTGCGAAGGATACTTCGAGCGCATCCATTGGTGTGATTCTGCATGGCTGACGACACTTTGACCTTCGCGATAGGCGGCAGGGTAGAAATTGGGCAATTCCAGCAGGGGATTACCCGATTTCAGCAGTTGGTGGTTGCGCTAACCCACGGTTCAGAGGTGAGTTGGGTGGTTGAGGACTTGCAGCATGGGAGCGCGGTGACCACCCTGCGCGGTGAAGCCGGCGATATCGGGACGGTCGAAAAGATTGTTCGCGAGTACGACAGCATCGGCAAGGCTCTGGAGTTGGGAGAACCCCTCCTTTTCGGCCGCCCGGTAAATCAGGCTGCCGAGGCTATCAAAGCCTTGGCGCAGTCCGTCGAATACATACGCTTTGAAACCCCTACCGGTGATTACACGATTCTTGGAAACGGCAAAGCTCCACACCGCCGGACTTTCTCGGTAAGCATCGGCGCCATTTCAGGGAGGGTTCAAACGTTGAGCAACCGCGGCGGCTTAAGATTTAACGTGTACGATACCGTCCACGATAAGGCCGTGGGATGTTACCTCCAGCTGGGGCAGGAGGAGCTGATGCGGGAGGCATGGGGCCGAAGGGCTCGGGTCAGCGGCCGAGTGTCGCGGGAGCATGATTCGGGTAGGCCGGTAGCCGTTCGCCAGATCCTCGATATCGAGATTCTGGAAGATATTGCACCGGGGTCGTACCGGCTCGCTCGCGGCGCAGTCCCGTGGCAGCCGGGAGACGAGTTGCCTGAAGACGTCATTCGTCGGCTAAGAGATGGCTAAAAGCCGACGCATGATTTATTGGGACGCCTGCGCTTTCCTATCGTATATCAACGAGGAGCCAGACCGCGTGCCCATCTTGGAGTCGCTGTTGGCCAGCAGCGCCAGCAACAGTGGTGCGATCAAGATTTATACATCGGTTCTATCCAGAGTTGAGGTAGCCTTTGCAGCAATTGAGCAGGTGCAGCGTGCCCTAGACTCAGAAGTCCAGGAACGCATAGATAGCCTTTGGGCCGACCCCGGGGCCGTGGTATCCGTGGAGTTCCACGATGCCATTGGCAGGCAGGCTAGGCAGTTGATGCGCGATTCCATCACCAGGGGCTGGAGTCTGAAGTCCAATGACGCCATACACCTGGCAACAGCCCAATGGCTCCGCGACGTAGGGATGCAAGTCGAAGAACTTCAGACCTACGACAGCAGCCTCCACAAATATGCCGCCGTAGTGGACTACAAAATTCTTGTGCCGTATACCCCCCAGCCAAGGTTGTTATAGCGGTCGATTGGGCGCCTACAGGCCAGAGGCAGCGCTGCGGCCTCCGGTATTTTCACTAAGATAGGCGTCTGCCCGCGGCCCAATGTCACCAACACCGGGATACGCCTGCACGGCATAAAGGCGCCAATCGCCTCCAACACACTCACCGAAACCTATGAACTCGGCGCCACCTAGGCGTGAAAAGATCCGGATGCTGTCTAGAACTAGGTCGGACGCCTCGCACGAGACACCCTTAGCCAGGCAGTCTGACCCATTTCTACGAATCTCGTTCACGTCGCGGGCCACTGGTGTCGCCACCTCACCCCCTACCGCGCCAGGCCGTAGGAGATGGCCTTGGTTCCCGCATTAGGACTATTAGCGCGGCCTCACTTAGGGATACTCACGACTACGTGCTCCAACTGACACAACCGGAGATTAGCTTGGCGAATCTCAGATGATTAGGCTTTTCCGGCGTCGTTCATTGTGGCTCACCTCTCGACCCGCTCTGCACCAGGAAAGCCTGGTCCAGCCTCCCAAGGGCGTGGTCAAAGGTGTACAGGGGCCTTGCCCCAGCTCGTTGGGCGGCCGCGAGGATCATCAGGTCCGAGAAGCCGACGCCTCCATCCCGGTAGCTCAGGGAAGCCCGAGCCACATCGTCGGCAGCCTCGACGACGAGACCCCCGGTTGAGACCAACTCCTCCAGCACTGACGCTATCTGATCACGAGAGAACTGATAGGCCCGCTCCAGCACCCACACCAACTCCACCATCACCTCGCGACACACAAACCCAGGGAGATCCGAGGACAGCCCATACAACAGTGTCCTGGCGGCTTGAGCCTGCCCGGGGTCGTCCTCAACCAGATAGCGTACGAGGACGTTGGTGTCGACGGCAATCACGACTCACGGGCCCCGTCGGCAATGGCTTGCTCCATCTCCTGCAAGGTCACGGACGGTCCCTCTCTCTTGAGCACGCCGAATAATCGGCTAATGGGCCGGACCGGCCTAACTCGAACTTGACCTTCCTCGATGAGATAGCGCACCCGGTCGCCGGCTTTTACCGACAGGGCCTCCCGTACGGCCTTTGGCAACGTAGTCTGTCCCTTGGCTGTTATTCCTGATTCAAGCATTGCTAAAACTCTATATGAATTACTACTGTGTGAAGTAATTACCTATGACAGTATAGCAAGGCTTGATAGGGCGTTGCAAAGACCGCCACCACCCAGCGCGAGGCCCCGGCATTTTGGTGGAGCAACAGCCGCCCGGCCCCCTACCGCGCCAAGCCGTAGGGGATGGCCTTGGTTTCGGCGTCGTCCGACTCCGCCATGTGCCCGGCTAGCTTGACCATCAGTTGCGCCATGGCGGTCTCGCTCCAAAACCACTCGTGCACCTGAGAGTCGGACGAGTCCGGCCGCTGCTCCATCTTGGCCTCGTAGTAGAACGCCTTTAGGTCGTCGGCACAGTAGCGTACGTACTGAGGCACGGTGATCCCTTCGGGACGCTCCTCAGTGTCCTGCGTTTCGCCGCGGCTATAGCCTTCCAGGAACCGGACCACGCCACGGAATCGGTGTTGCGGCACACCGCACAGGCCCACCTGGGTGCGGCCATTTTGTTTTTCCACCCATCGCTCGTAGTAAGGACGCAGCGCCGTCAATTCGTCCGCCGGGTTGAGCCCACGGCCATCGCCGGAGTGGTCTGCCGCCGAGGCTTGGAGCAGCACCTCCGGGGCGGTGTCGTCGGGGAACTCCTCCAGCACCGGTCCCTGCTTCCTGTCCAACAGGTCCAAGGCAGCACTTAGGATTTGGTGTTGCAGACCGGGATCGCCGGCCTTGCCCAGGGCGTTTCCGAAACCGAAGGGGACCCAGAGCATCCGGGGCGGCTTGACCCTCTCCGCGTGTTCCTTGACGAACACGGTCCCGGTGGTGGAGATTCCCGCTTCCTCGAAGCACCTGGCAAGCACGCTGACCGCGTGCGAGCAGAGGGGTCAAGTGGGGGTTAGCAGCACAACCTCCACCCCTTCGTCCAGAAGCCTTCCGGCCACTTCAGGGCCGGTGTGCTCGGCGACTGCCGACGCGTTGCGGAGCGCCCCCATGAACGAGTAGTAGTTCTCACCCAGGGAACCCACGACACCCTGGTCCACCAACTCCTGC
The DNA here is from genome assembly GCA_965224325.1 of Dehalococcoidia bacterium. Lineage (GTDB taxonomy): Bacteria > Chloroflexota > Dehalococcoidia > Lucifugimonadales > UBA3495 > CBDCMJ01. The sequence goes on along the minus strand of CBDCYT010000020.1, from coordinate 193,449 downwards.
ACGAGGTCCATGGGAAAGGTGACGTTTATGTCCCGGTAGATTCCGGTATGGTCGAATCCTATGCTGACGTGGCTTTGGAGGATGTCCTCGGCCTTGGTGGACCGCGGTATAACCCGGTAGGAGGAATCGCCGCGGCCATGGTGGTCGGTGACGAAGGGCTTATCTCCCCGCAGGTGCAGTCCCGCGGAGGTAACCAATGCCAACTTGGACTCGAACAATGGTTTGCCCATCGGGGTCCACGGAGTATCGTCGTGCTCCAAGCAGGGGAACATTTGGAGCATCTTTCGCTGGACTTCGCTGAGAAGCTCAAGCCTGGGCATGGGTCTTACCTCACGTCGGATTCGCGCCTAAAAACCGGGGCAAGCGCTGCAAACTAAATTATGCGCCTCGGATATGCTTGTCAAGCCGGGCAGCAACCATCTAGGGCCTTTTCATTCTTCCGTCATTCCCCCGCTTCCGTCATTCCCCCGCTTCCGTCATTCCCGCGAAGCTTGTCCCCGACCCCGATCGGGGAGCGGGAATCCAAGGCTGTCTGTCCAATGCCAGCCTTCCTGTCGCAAAGGTCTCTGGATTCCCGCTTTCGCGGGAATGACGGGTTTCGCAGGAATGACGGGAACCATGCAAGCCAACCCAGAAAGTGAAAAGGCCCTGGCTACCATCCAGGGCAATCGCGTCTCGATTCAACCTTAGATTAGGATAACGGCTTTGGGGCGTTGTCCAGCGCAGAGGCCGCGTGGCTGAAACGGTTTATTGGGCGTATGTTTGACGCGCCGCCCCAAAGGTCATGGATTTCGGGCCTTACCGTCGAAATCTACACAGCTGCTTTTTGACGCGGTTGCCCTGTCTTAATGGCCCTTTCCAGGCTGTCGTGGAAGACATATATGGTGTCCTGTCCGTCTTCGTACTTTTCCGTTGAATTACTAAAGCGCTAATTTACCTCTACGCCGATGGTCTCCCGGATAGCCACTCTTCCGCAGGCAAATGCTGAGAATTCGAGACTCAAACTTTCTCCTCTTCTAGAAACGGCTGGGAAACGGCTTGTTCGTCGTACGCCAGCGTACGCTCAGGTGCAAAGCTATCCGGCGGCGCTATCCCGCCGCCGTTCCGATTTTTTTGATAGAATGAACCGGGCACTCAGCTAATATGAGGAGGAGAAACATGGCCCTCCACTATGACGGCGACGTCAGGATCACCAAGATCAACATGGGACCTTACGATAACAACGGTTACATCCTAGTCTGTCCGGAAACCAACGAGGGGATCATCATTGACACCCCCGCAGAACCGGAAAAGCTCTTGAACGAGATCGGCGAAGTCAAGATCAGTAATATCCTTATCACCCATCGGCATCAGGACCACCTGTTGGGGTTCGATCAAATCACTGCCAACGTGGACGCGCCGGTGGGCATAGGCACTCAGGACGCCCCCGCGCTCCCCCGGCCGCCCGATACCGATTTGAAGGACGGCGACGTGATCCGCTTCGGCAACCGGGAACTCCAGGTGCTGGCTACACCAGGCCATACTGAAGGCGGCAGGTGTTTCCTGACCGGAAAGCACTTGTTCTCCGGGGATACCTTGTTCCCGGGAGGACCGGGGAGAACTGGCAGTCCCGGCGACCTGAGAACAGTTATAGACAGCATTACTCGCAAACTCTTGGTGCTGCCCGACGACACCGCCGTTTACCCTGGGCACGGCCTGGACACCACCATTGGAGACGCCCGGCATGAATACCAGGGTTTCGCGTCCAGGTCCCATTCGGAAGACCTGTGTGGAGACGTGGCCTGGTCCTCCTAGTGAAGACCGAGGCGCCCGCCCAGGGGGCGGGCGCCTCGACTCCCTGAACGCGAGCGGCGCAAGGACTCCATGGACGCCCCTACCGCACCGCGCAGGGAATAAGAATTTATGGTGATTCAGAATGTACGAACGTTCGGTTCTTGACAACCAACTACGGGTTCTAACGTCCACCATGCCCCATACACGGTCTGTGTCCATCGTCATATGTGTCGGAGCAGGTTCCCGATATGAGACCCCGGAGCAAGCCGGGCTATCCCACTTTCTCGAACATCTTCCCTTCAAGGGGACAAAGCACTGGCCCACCGCCCAAGCCGTCAGCGAGGCCATCGAAGGGGTGGGAGGCGTTATGAACGCCAGCACCGACCGGGAAATGACCTTCTTCTGGTGCAAGGTCGCTCAGCCCCACTTCCGGCAGGCCTTCGCCGTGCTGCTGGACCTGATTCTCAATCCGCTGCTGGACCCTGAGGAGCTGGAAAAAGAACGGGAGGTGATTCAGGAAGAGTTGCGGATGACCTTTGATCACCCCACCTATAGAGCAGACCTCCTCATAGATGAAGCGCTCTGGCCTGATCAGGCTATGGGCCGGGACGTGGGCGGCACCGCGGATTCGGTTAGCGCCATCACCCGAGATGAAATCGTCGAGTACATGCACCGTCAGTACAATCCCTCCAATACCGTGGTGGCCGTTGCGGGCAACGTCACCCACCAAGAGGTTTTGGAGCTACTGGAAGAGACGACCGCCGACTGGCAACCCGGCCCATCTTTGGAGTGGGAGCCGGTAACCCTTAGCGACATGGGGCCCGTGATCCGAATGGAGCAGCGCCGGACCGAACAGACCCACCTTTGCGTCGCCTTACCCGGCCTCTCACTGCACGACCCGGACCGCTACAACCTGACCCTCTTGAACGTAATATTGGGCGACGGCATGAGCAGCCGATTGTTCCTGAACCTGCGGGAACGCCAGAGCTTGGCCTACGACGTGAACAGCTCGACGTCCCACTTCCGCGACTGCGGCTCGCTGGTTATCTACTGCGGCGTCGAACCCAAGAAAAGCCGGGCCGCCGTCCGCGCTGTCATCGACGACCTCGGGCAAATGCAGCATGAAGCTCCGCCCGAGGAGCTTACCAAGGCGAAGGAGTACACCAAAGGGAGGCTTTTGTTGAGGCTGGAAGACACTCGCTCGGTGGCCTCCTGGCTGTCCGCCCAGGAAATGTTGCAAAACCGGGTCGCAACCCCGGACGAGGCTGTGCAACGAATTGACGAGGTTACCACGGCCGGCGTGGCCCGAGTAGCCCAGAAACTCTTTGACGCTGACAAACTCAGGCTGGCCGTCGTGGGCCCTCACCGCAGCGAGGCCGCATTCCACAAGCTGTTGCGGTTCTGAGGCCGTTAGACGCAAGCCTTTCCCCTTAGAATCTAGCAAGATTAGCCTCATCGGCCGGAGCTCCAATATGGAACACGCCCAAAACCTTGCCGAAAACATTGAAGTAGACAGTCTGGAGGAGGCCCACGAGGCCATCTACCGGCTGGGCTGGACGGATGGCCTGCCAGCCATACCTCCCACTGCCCCCTTGGTTGAAGCCGTGTTAAAACACCTGGGCCGGGACCCGGACGAGGTGATAGGCCAGGTGCCGCCCAAGAACCGCATCGCTACCGTGGAGAAAGTGGCGGTTAACTGCGTTATGGCCGGGTGCCTGCCCGAATACGCTCCGGTGGTAATCGCCGCCCTGGAGGCGATGCTGGACAACACCTTCAATTTGAACGGGGTCCAGGCAACGACCAATTGCGTTAGCCCGTTGGCTGTCGTTAGCGGTCCGGTGGTGCAGCAGATGGGTTTCAACTCGGGCGACAATGTCTTTGGGGGCGGTTCCAGGGCTAATGCCAGCGTGGGCCGGGCCATCCGCCTAATTCTTTGGAATTTGGGCGGCGGTTATCCCGGAGAGATCGACCGGGCCACGTTGGGGCATCCCGGAAAGTACACTTTTTGCATAGCGGAGGAAGGTCCGAACAATCCCTGGGAATCCTTTCATGAAGAACAGGGATATGCCAAGGGTGCATCGTGCGTCACCATGTTCGCTTGCGAAGCACCCCACCATATCGCCACCGGTTCGGGGTACGACGTGACCGCGCGGGACGTTCTAACTGTGCTGGCCGATGGCATTGCCGCATCGGGAAGCGCTGCTATGAGCGGCGGCGGACAGGTGATGCTGGTGATGGGGCCCATGACTGCGCAAAAGCTCGCTCGCGACGGCTACGACCGCGCCAAAGTGCATGAGGAGCTGCAAGAGCTGGCCTGTAAGCCCGTGGGCCTGATGAAGTCTAACAAGTTCTTGAATCCAAGCCACCCATTTCACTGGGCCCACATCGTCGACCAAGAGAACGACGACGCCATGATACCGGCCCTCCGCCGCCCGGAAGACCTCTTGCTTGTGGTCGCCGGAGGATGGGGTTCCGGCTCGGGTTTCAACGCCCTTTGCCACGGCTGGATGCAGGCCGGCGGTATGGCCCAAACCCGGGAAGTCGCTTTCCCGGGGTAGTGGGCGGCAACCGCGCCGGAGCTAACCTGGCTGTCTTCTTCATACCATTCGTGAGGAGGGCATTCGCTTGCTTCGAGGCGTCCGTGGAAGATTGCTCCACCCGCCACGGCGTGATGGCCGCGTATCGGGCGAAGTCAGGTCGAATAGCATCGCGGGCTAAGCCTTGGAGGCGGAGATGAGAATACTCCGCAGTTGACAATAAACGCGCGAAGGTGTCGCGCGTCATTCTCAGTACATCAAAATAATCTGAGGAGGGGTCCCATGCCCAAGATAGAGTTGCGCAGCCCGGTTGGCCAGGAAGCGCCCCAAACCAAAGGGCTAAATCCTCTTACCGGTGTGCAGGGCAACCGATTGGCCTTCCTGTTCAACGGTCACGTTTCGGTTATGTCATTTTGGCGGAGCCTGGAAGAAGAGATTAACCTTCGCTGCGAGCCCGCTTCCACCGTCAAGGTGGTCAAACCCAATACATTCGCACCCGCATCCGCGGCAACGGTGTCAGAGCTCTCCCAAGCTGACCTGGCGCTGGTCGGAGTTTGCGCTTGAGGGTCCTGTACTTCCGGCTCCGTGCGAGACGGAATTAACCTGGAGATAGCCGGAGTGCCCGCCATCGTGGTCTCTCACGATGTTTTCGAAAAAGCGGCCCGGGCCCAATCGAGAGCGCTGGGTCTAGCTGACCTGCGGCTCATCGTTTTCCCACAGCCGGAAGGCGAACATGAAGAAGCGGAGGGGGCAGCGTCGGCGCGGCGGGTAGTCGATCAGTTAATGGAGATGGTGCACGAGTCCGCGCTCTAATGGTTTAAAGTGGTTTGAAGCCAAAAAATAAGCAGGGCCCCGCAGCTGAGGGGCCCTGCTGGGTGCTCATCTTTTTCGTAGCTTTTGCTATGCCGGCATTCAACGGTCGCGATGGTCAAAGCGCAGAGGCGTCGTATTCCACGGTCACCGGATTGCTCAGTACCCCTATGCCTGGTATATCGACCTCCACAACGTCTCCAGGCTTCATCGCTCGCGTGACCCCGGTGGCGCCGGAGTATACCAAGTCGCCAGGACGGAGCGTCACTTGCTGGCTGATATAGCTGACGATCTCGGAGAACGTGAATAGCATCTCACTGGTGTGTGCTCGCTGCACTTCCTCACCGTTCAGCCGCACGATCAGCTCCAACTCTTGTGGATTGACGTCCGTCTCCAGCCAAGGGCCCACCGGGGCGAAAGTGTCTGCGCCCTTAGCTCGCCAGAAACTCCAATCCTCGTTCTGCCAAGTACGGTCGCTCACGTCGTTACCGCAGGTGTAACCCAAAATGAACTTGCGGGCCTCAGACGGTGACACACGCCGGCACTGCTTGCCAATTACCGCTACCGCTTCGCCTTCGTAGTGCACTTCACCTTGAGAGTCACGTGGCAAGATGATGGGGTCGTCGTGGCTGGTCAAAGAGCTGCGGGGTTTCACCCAAGGTTCCGGATGTTCCGGCGGCGGCGGGGCCTTTTCCTCGTTGTCGAACACCGACGCCGCATAGGCTAGGTGACTCGCGAAGTTCACGCCGGGCCCCCACATCTCCGTGGGCTCGGTGGGGGGCAGCAGCTTAACCGTAGCCAGCTTGTGCACCGTATCGGTCATACGGAAGCGGGAGTAGATGCTGCCCCTGATTTCAACAACTTCGTCTCCTTTAACCACACCATGAGCGACACGCCTGCCGGCGCGAAAGCGTGCAATCTTCAAGGGTCACTACCTCCGGGGAGCGGTTGGGAAGAAATTGGACGTCGGGGGCATGTTAGGCGGAAAGTTTAACCCGTCCCGGGGCAGCCCGCAAGACCATATTCCAGTCCATCAGGCATGAAACGACGGGCGGCCGCCATGGGCCGCGTGCATGAGATGTTGGCCTTGAAGTCGCACCACACCGGGATTAGTGAGGCCGTGCCGCTTCCATGATTGATTGCGCCCAACTCCAAGGCTAGAATACGATACGCTGGCTGGTTGCGCGTTCCGTTTTTGCGCTATTTCGCCAGCCTTCAAGTGCAGCCCCTGGTTTTGGCTCAACTCTCTATAGACGGTGTCTCAAGCTTTAACCGCCAACCGCGGTCATAATTCATTCCCTTGTGGAGGACCGGCAGTGAAAGTGGGATTCTTTATCAACGCTCAGCACCCTCCGGAAGAGTCGATGGCGCAAAAAATACGTGACAGCGTAGAATTGACCGCGGCCGTTCGTAAGGCCGGTTTCGACCTGATATGCGCCGGTCAGCACTACTTATCGCACCCCTACCAGATGAGCGCCATCATACCGCTGCTGGCAAGGCTGGCCGCCGAGGCGGGCGACATGGAAGTCGCCGCCACTGTCTTATTACTACCCTTGCACAACCCGGTGGACCTAGCCGAAAGCGTGGCCACCATGGACGCTATCTGCGGAGGCCGCTTTATATTCGGTATTGGCCTCGGCTACCGGGACGAGGAATATACCGCCTTCGGCGTGCAGCGTGGCGAGCGGGTAGCGAGAACTCGAGAATCTCTCAAGCTAATCAAGCTTTTATGGACCGAAGACGAGGTGGAGTTTCACGGCAAGTTCTATCAAGTGCCTCGGATCAACCCGACCACACGCCCGGTTCAAAGGCCCCATCCTCCTATATGGGTTGCCGCCAACAACGACGTTGCCATTCGGAGGGCAGCCAAGTGGGGATACCCCTGGCTCATAAACCCCCACGCCACGGTGCCCATGGTGTCCAGGCAGTTGAAAACCTACCGGGAAAGCTTGGACCAGGCCGGCCAACCCATCCCGCAAGCACTACCCATGATGCGAGAACTCTATATCGCCGCGGACCGGGAAACCGCGTACCGGGAGAGCCAGCCGTACTTGGAGGCCAAGTACGCAGCTTACGCCTCCTGGGGCCAGGATAAAGCTTTGCCAGGCAATGAGAGCTTCTCGGCTCCTTATCAAGACTTGGCCCGAGATAGATTTTTGCTAGGCTCTCCCGACGACGTGACTCAGGAGATGTTACGCTACCGGGACGAGTTGGGGGTCAACTACCTGATTTTCAGGATGCAGTGGCCCGGCATGGGACAGGAAGAAGCCCTGCGCCAAATAGAGATCATGGGTCGGGAGGTCTTACCAAAGGTCAAGTCAGCGGCTTGACGGCCCAAACGGGCCAAGTATAAGCTGAGAACGTCGCCGCCGCTCCCTTTTGGCGAAAGACGCCAAGCGGAGATCGTCCTGACAGGCAGCCCATTCCCAACCTCCAAAGTGAGTGGACGAAAGGCGGCATCCGGAGATCGGCATGGCCGGCGGCCCATTCCCAACTTCCAAAGTGAGGACTATTTCGCTTGGTTCCTCCGGGTGACATTGAGGCAGTGCCCATGTGGGTCGGAGTATACGTGGCCCTGGCCCTGACTCTTGCCGCATCCTCATACCTCTTTTACTACCGCGTAATCCGTTTAATTCGCCAGGGCAAACACGCAGCCCGATGGGACCATCCGCTGCAGCGCTTGAAGGGCGCCCTAGTAATCGTCCTCGGCCAGCGCAGGGTTCTACAACGTGTCCCAGCGCGGGACTGGGCCGGGGTGGGCCATGCCACCATCTTCTGGGGATTCCTATCTTTCACCTTGAGCTACGTTATTTTCCTTTTTGTGGCCTCGGTGTGGAATTCCTTCCCCGAGAAGCTGCTCACCACCGGCGGGGTCCGCGTCTACAGCAGGTATCTAGACATCTTGGCAGCTGTGCTGCTGGTAATGCTGATCTGGGCGCTGCTCCGGAGATGGGCGGTCAAGCCCCGCAGGCTCAGCTTTGATCTTACCCGCAACGTTGACTCGGTGATTGTGATCTCCTTAATCGCCGCGTTGATGGTCTCCACACTCCTTGTCCACGGGTTTTACGTGGCTGAGGGCGGTCACGGACCGGAGGCGGACGTTTACATTGGGCGCGAGTTGGGGCAGTGGTTCAACGCGTTGGGATTAGGCGCGGGAGCCGCCAACATTCTCCACTGCGCGTTCTGGTGGCTCCATCTGGGTATTATCCTGAGCTTCGCCATTTACATCCCCTTCTCCAAGCACATGCACATGGTGGCCGCTCCTCTCAACGCTTTCTTCCGCAATCTAGAACCCCGCGGGGCCCTGCCTCCCATAGATTTAGAGAACACGGAGCGGTTCGGCGCGGGCAGGGTTCAAGACTTCACCTGGAAACAACTGCTTGACGGCTACGCCTGTGCCGTGTGCGGCCGTTGCTCTGATGTTTGCCCCGCCAACAGCACCGGCAAGATCTTGTCCCCGATGCACATTGTTGAAAACCTGAAAGACCACATGGTCGCCATCGGCCACCAGGGGCCCCGGAACCCGGAACACGCCGAGCCCGTGCCGCTGTTCGGCAACGCCATTTCCGAACAAGCAATCTGGGACTGTGTGTCCTGCGGGGCCTGCATGGAAGAGTGCCCCGTTGTTGTTGAGCACGTTCCCACTATTATGGACATGCGGCGCAACCTTGTGTTGGAGGAGAGTAAGGTCCCTGAAAGCGCAATGAATGCCCTGCTCAGCATGGAGCAGCGGGGACATCCGTGGCGGGGCTCCCAATACTCACGGACCGACTGGGCCGACGGCCTCGACGTACCCACACTGGCCGAAAAACCGGAGGCAGAAATCCTGTTTTGGGTGGGTTGCACCGCGGCCCTGGAATCACGAAGCCGCTCCGTGGCGAGGTCCATGGCTAACGTTCTCATCCGAGCCGGAGTGGACTTCGCCATCCTTGGCGACGAAGAGACCTGCTCGGGGGACCCAGCCCGCAGAATGGGGAACGAGTACCTGTTCCAGGTCCTAGCTAAGCAAAACATCGAGACCTTGACCCGATACTCAGTCAAAACAATCGTGACCATCTGTCCCCATTGCTTCAACACAATTCGCAACGAATACGGGCAGTTCGGGGGCGATTTCGAGGTGCTTCACTACACTCAGTTTGTGGGCGAGTTGGTTCGGCAGGGCAAGATAACACCGGTAAAAAATGCCGACACGGTCATGGCATATCACGACTCCTGTTTTTTGGGCCGCCACAATGGCATATACGACCAACCCCGCGACCTCGCCAAATCTATTCCCGGCCTGACCTTGGTGGAGATGGAACCAAGATGCAGGGAGCGTGGATTTTGTTGTGGCGCCGGCGGCGGCCATATGTGGATCGAAGAGAGTCAAGGCGACCGAATAAACCACGCCCGGACCGATCAATTCCTCCAGACCCAGGCTGACACCGTGGGTGTTTCCTGCCCCTACTGCCTTCAGATGCTGAGCGAAGGCATTCAGGCCAAAGGATTGGATGGTGAAAAAAGGTGCAGGGACTTACTGGAAATTCTCTCCGATAGCCTGGAATAGACACTGCGGTATACGGTGCGTAAGGGCGGACTTGCTTGATGTCCGGCAGCAGATTGATCGCAGTTAGTCCGACGCGGAGAAGGGAGTAATCTATGCCCGGCGATGAGGTGACAGTAGCCCGACTATGCGGCGAGTGTAAAGCTCAGGTGGACAGCTTCACCGTGAAGAAGGACAATTTGTTCCTCATGTCTGCGGAGAAGATATGGTGCCCCCAATGCGAGAAGGAGACCTCCGAAGTGAGAGACGTCGAGGGGCGTCTCGACTCCATACGACAGGAGGTCATCAGCTATCCTCAGCTTGTGCCGGCCGACCCTCCCCGGCGCATGCCTCCCAACGACCAGCCTGAATGATGGGGTCCTCACTCCATTGACACCCAAACATCAGCCCCACGGTCTCACCCTCGTTAAGAAACTTCACCTCTTCAGTCGCCATCCTCGGTGGTTCCTCCGCCAGCCGCCAGGGAGCCAACGAGAAGTCTTGCTCCACTAATGCTGCCCGACCTTATTTGGAAATGGTTGGAGCAGAAGTTCGTCTTTTTCCCCACATCTGAGATCGAATTCACCCCCGCGGACGCGGGTATTGTCTATGAAGATGTATTCTTCCCCACCGATGCAGGTTTCCGGTTACACGGATGGTACGTGCCCGGCGTCACCGATACTACCTGGCTCTGGTTCCATGGTAATGGGGGCAACGTGGGCCACCGGGTAGCCGAACTGGCGTTGCTGCACCAACGGCTGGGGATGAATCTGCTGATTTTCGACTATCAAGGCTACGGAAGAAGTGAAGGCTCTCCGACGGAGAACGGCACCTATCAGGATGCTCGGGCCGCCCTGCGCTACCTTGTCAGCCGCCGCCAACTCCAGCCGGACTCGGTTTCGGATAAGATAATATACTTCGGACACTCTTTAGGGGCGGCTATCGCCATTGAGTTGGCAACGGAGCATGCTCCGGCGGGGATGGTGCTGGCGTCGCCTTTCGCTTCGGTAAGCGACATGTCTCGTATAGTGTTTCCCCTCTTGCCGTCCGGTTGGCTGGTCCGGGACCGGTACAACTCGCTGGACCGCATCTCCAAGGTAAGCTGTCCTCTGCTCATCCTGCACGGGGAAAATGACACGATGGTCCCCATCTCTCAAGCTCAGAAGCTGTTCGATGCCGCCAATTCACCTAAGATGTTCCAGGCTTTGCCCGGAACTGGGCATAACTACACTTTTGAGCAAGGAGGCGAAGCTTATTGGGGAGCTTTGGGACGGTTTCTTGCGAGTCTGAGGGATGGTTGGGCAACCGTCTGAGACGCTGTAAGGTCTTTACCGGCAGTTTGTTCCAAAGGGGATGTATCGGGAATACAGCGATGGAGCCTTGGCCTGCTTGCCTATGAGGCCGAGCCTCCTACCATTGAGGAATTGCGCTATTAATCCAAGACTGCCGAAAAGGTAGCCATGATCGGGCGCGCGTTCCCCAGCTAGAGGTCACGAAACGTGTCCCGGAGGCCCCTTGGCAGGGCCTTTTCATTCTTCCGTCATTCCCGGGCTTCCGTCATTCCTGCGCTGAGGCCATTCCTGCGCTGAGGCCATTCCCGGGTTTCCGTCATTCCCACGAAAGCGGGAATCCACTACCCCCTGCCATATGACAAACTCCCGGCGGCAAGGTTGTATAGATTCCCGCTCCCCGATCGGGGTCGGGGACAAGCTTCGCGGGAATGGCGGGAGCTATGCGAGCCAACCCAGAAAACGAAAAGGCCCTGGAGGCCCCTTGGCGTCCGGGTTGAAACAAGGCGCTAGACCTGTTCGGCGTAGTCCAGGTTATGCAAATACTTGCTGCCTTCCCCAGAGCCTTCTACAATCACAACTTCGTGCACGTGGACGTTCTCGGATTCGACGTGCAACGTGACACCCGTGGTCTCTACGACCAGGCCGGCTCGAGTCTTGAATTTCAACCCGGCTTCAATGCTATCCATTTCCGCGTAAGCCAACGGGTTCTCCTCCTGTCGCTAATGTGTGCTTTCGACTCCGGTTACGGCCGGGATACGATTGGGTCCCGCCCCTGGCCGCGCAGGCCTTTCGTTCCATCAACACCCTTGGTCCGGTGCCTGAAGTCTACAAACCCGGCTAGCCTGAGTCAAGCCTTATTGCGCTGAAATCTTTATTTAAATCGAAATGCACTGGTGAGTTTCCGTAACACCGGTGGCAAAAGATCAGGGCTGTTATACCCCGGAGATTATTTCCGTCTCGTAGTCCAGCAGCACCAAGTCGCCGCGGAAAGCGTCCACGAATGCCACCACCTTGGACAACATTTCGTTGGCGTGGGCTGAATCGTTGCTGACACAACAAACTCCCAAGGTAAGCCGTTGCCACAGGTCGTGGTCATCCACTTCGGCCACCCCAACATTGAACTGGTTCCTAAGCCGAGTGGTTAAAGATTGAGCCACCTGGCGCTTGGCTTTGAGGCTGTGTGCCTCAGGAAGGTGGGTCATCAGCCGACAGACGCCGATGTGCAAACCTGACCTCCATAGCGGCGCTGGCCCGGCCACGTATATTTGGGATATGCGCTGATTTTCACAAACTCTTGACTATATTCGAAAATTCATTATAGATTATAAGCTGAACGACTAAGGTTGGAGCTACGTATAGCTCCAATAGCCAATATTCAATTGCCCCTGCTTTCAAGTGTCGGCTAACCAAGTCCTGTCAAACGGGAAGGTGCGGATAGGCGATGGTGGATAACCTCCGATCCCAGCAGTCCGCGCGCCCCGACGTGCCCGAGGTAGTCGTGACTCGGTTGCCCCAGTACGTCCGCATTCTCAATAGCCTGCTTCAGGATGGAGCCGAAGTCGTCAGCTCTCAGCAACTGGGTGGGAAACTTCAAGTAACTCCTGCGCAGATACGGAAGGATCTCAGCTACTTTGGCCGCTTCGGCAAGCAGGGCCGGGGTTACAACGTCCGTCACTTGCACGACCGTCTAAGAGAGATTCTGGGCTTAAACACCTATTGGAACGTGGCAGTGGTGGGAGTTGGCCGCTTGGGCCAAGCGATTCTAAGCTACCCCGGCTTTACGCCCGACGGTTTTCATCTGGTGGCCGCTTTTGACGCCAGCCAGGACGTGGTGGGCCAACAAGTGGGACCACTGACCGTCCAGTCCATTGAAGAGTTGGAAGAGGTCGTTAGCCGTCTCCAGGTCACCATTGCCATCGTTGCCGTGCCCGCCGCATATACCCAGGGAGTTATCGACCGTCTGGTCAAGTGCGGTGTCCGGGCCGTCTTGAACTATGCGCCCACGTCGCCACAAGTCCCGGATGGGATCCGGGTCCATAACATCGACCCGGTGATCGCGTTGCAGTCTATGACCTACTACTTGGGGGACTTGGCAACCCAATAACACGGTCTAAGCCGGGCCATCTGGCCGAGGTGACGGCGGCACAGGTTCCAGCAGGCGGGTTATCGTAGTACGGCTCAAGGGACCATCCGACTCGGCTAAGCCGGGTTGGGCCTACTGCGGCGTCGGCATCAAGGCCAGGTAGTGTAGTGGGCACGTGGAGTGGCCTTGGGTAATTGTTCAGAGTTAGTGAGTCCGATTCGCCTAAAGCCGTTTCACGACCGCCAGCCTGAGCGTCAACAGCGGAGATTAAACCTCTAATTGCCGGCCGTCAGATACTCTGACCCCCTCAAGTCTGAACAGGTGCAGTTCAACTGACACTTCAAGCGGAAGAGCCTTGGTTCGCGACGCCGAGCCCACCTCCTGCCCGCGTCCGCCGCCGCCGCGCCACGACCAATCTCACTTGGGCGCGACGCATGGCGCCCAACGCGCGCTCCATCTCCAAGTCGGTCTCCTGGCTGGCAATGCGTTCTTGGGCCCTTTGCACCGCCGCCTGGGCTCGGGCCTCGTCTATTTCGTCTGCGCGCTCAGCCGCGTCTGCCAGTATGGTCACCTTATTGCCGATAACTTCCATGAACCCTCCGGTCACTGCCATGAAAGTATCCGCGCCGTCCTTGCGGACCAGGATTTCCCCGGGTTGCAGCATCGTCATCAGCGGAGCGTGGTGGGGCAAAATTCCCAGCTGGCCGTCGACACCTGGAGCCACCACCATGTCCACGTCGTCACCGTACACCTGGCTTTCCGCAGTGATTATTTCCAGCAGCATGGGAGCCATTGTAGTGACCTCTACCGTCCGGACCGTATCTGCTCGGCCTTTTCCATCGCTTCCTCGATGGTCCCAACCATGTAAAATGCCTGCTCCGGCAAGTCGTCATGCTGTCCATCTAGAATTTCGGTGAAGCCACGCACCGTGTCCCGGACCGGCACATACTTGCCGGGTTGGTTGGTGAAGGCTTCGGCCACAAAGAAGGGCTGGGTGAAAAAGCGTTGAATCTTGCGAGCTCTGAACACTGTCAGCTTATCTTCTTCCGACAGTTCCTCAATGCCCAAGATAGCAATAATGTCCTGCAGGTCTTTGTAACGCTGCAACACTTGCTGCACGCTCCGGGCCAAGCGGTAGTGATCTTCGCCCACGTAACGGGGCTCTAATATTCTGGAGTAGGACGCCAGGGGGTCCACGGCGGGATACAAGCCCTGGGCGGCCAAGGCGCGTTCCAGCGATATCACGCCGTCCAAGTGCCCGAAGGTGGTGACGATGCCTGGATCAGTGTAATCGTCGGCCGGCACGTAAATCGCCTGGAAGGACGTGATAGACCCACTCTTGGTGGAAGTGATGCGCTCCTCCAGAGCTCCCATCTCTGTGCCCAATGTGGGTTGATAGCCCACCGCTGAGGGCATACGTCCCAGCAAGGCGGAGACTTCCATTCCGGCCAAAATGTACCGGTAAATATTATCGATGAATAGGAGCACGTCCTGATGGTCCTCGTCCCTGAAGTACTCCGCCATAGTCAGTCCGGTCAAGCCCACCCGGGCCCGAACACCCGGCGTTTCGTTCATTTGGCCAAACACCAGCACCGTGTTGGACAGCACACCCGACGCCTGCATCTCATGCCACAGGTCGTTGCCTTCACGAGAGCGTTCGCCCACACCGGCGAACACCGATACCCCTTGGTGCACGGCCGCGATGTTCCGGATCAGCTCTTGAATGATCACCGTTTTCCCAACCCCGGCTCCGCCGTAAGCGCCGATCTTGCCTCCCTTCATGAAGGGCGTGATTAGATCGAACACCTTAATGCCCGTTTCCATGATCTCCACACTGGGGTTCTGGTTGTCAAAGCTGGGCGAGTCACGATGGATGGGCCAGCTTTGGCCTGCCTCCACGGGACCCAGGTTATCCAACGGCGTGCCTGTTACGTCGAACAACCGGCCTAAAGTCTCCGGACCCACGGGCACGGTTACTCTCTGGCCCGTATCCTCCACGTCGACCCCGCGTCCCAACCCGTCGGTTTGCCCCAAAGCCAAACATCGCACCCAGTTGTTGCCAATATGCTGCTGCACTTCCAGGACAAGCTTCTCCCCGGCGTTATTCACTTCCAGGGCATCGAATAGCTTGGGTAGCTGGTCCGGTGGAAACTCGATGTCCACGACGGTGCCGATGACCTGCACAACCTTTCCCGTGGTCATATTCCTCTCCTGCTGCTGCTCGCCTCAGCCCTCCAGGGCTATTTGTCCGCCGATCAGGTCCAGCAATTCGTTGGTGATGCTATCCTGGCGGAGTTTATTCATCACTAACGTTAGGTCCTCAGCCAAACCGTTGGCATTGTCGGTGGCGCTACGCATAGCCACCATGCGCGCCGACTGCTCGCTGGCAATGGACTCCAGCAGGGCGTGGTATACCTCCATCTCCACAAAGCGGGGAAGCAGACCACCCAACACCATGAGATTGTCGGGTTCGTAGATATAACCTACCCGCTCCTGGGCGGTCAGCTCGGCGGGCGTCACCGGAAGCAGTTTCTCCACCACCGGTTGCTGGGACATAACCGACACGTACCTGGTATAGGCCAAGTACACCTCGTCTATATCCTCTTCCGTGTAGGAATCGATTACAAGTCTGGGAATCGCCGTGGTGTCAGCCAGTACCGGACGTTCGCCCAAGTCGGTAAACACAGCTTGCACGTCTTGGCCGGTACGGACCATAAAATCCCGGCCCTTGCGTCCAACCACGATTACGCGGACCGGCGCCGGCTGGTCCACAATGAACTGCCCAGCCCTGCGATTTAGGTTGGCATGCATCCCTCCGCACAATCCCCGGTCCGGACTGATCACCACAACCCCAATCCGTTGCACCGGCCTTTGCTGCAGCAGGGGATGAGCCCCGCTCACTTCTTCTCCCGGCTGGGCTGCCAAGTGAGCAATGACGTCGCGGATTTTCTCGGCATATGGACGGCCTTGGGTTACCGCCATCTGGGCCCGCCGCATCTTGGACGCCGCGATGAGCGACATGGCGTTGGTAACCTTTCCGGTATTCTCCACGCTGCGTACACGACGCCGTATGTCTCTTACACTGGGCATTGTCTAGAACTCGAGGACTGGTTCTAATCGCTCCGGCAATTACTTTGTCCGTTGGCTACGGCTTCCCCCATTTGAGAATGGAGCCGCCGTTGGCGAGGGTTGGTGTCAACATACTCCAAGGCGCCAGGTAGTTTCCTTGGACAATCCCTGTTCTTAGGGTACAGGGTCTAGGCGCTGAAAGAGTTCTTGAAGTCTGTTACGGCCTGTGTCAGCCTGCCCTCCACCTCATCGCTAAGGTCCTTGGACTCCATGATGCTTTGCGCGATATCCGGATGGGTGCTGTTCACGTAGCGCAGCAACTGCTCTTCGAAATCCGCGCAGCGGTCTAGTGGCAAGTCTTCCATGAGGCCGGAGTTGACCGCGAATAAAATGATCACTTCCTGCTCTAGGGAAAGCGGCCGGTACTGAGGTTGCTTCAGGGTCTCAGTGGCTAGTTGCCCACGGCTTAATTGGGCCCTAGTGGCCGCGTCCAAATCGGCCGTTCCAAACTGGGCAAAGGTAGCCAACTCCCGGTATTGAGCCAGGTCCAGCCGGAGCCGGCCCGCCACCCGGCGGATTGCCCGGGTCTGGGCGGCGCCGCCAACTCGAGACACGGATAGGCCGACGTTTACGGCAGGGCGGATCCCGCTGTTGAACAACTCGGATTCCAGGTATATCTGGCCGTCGGTGATGGAGATGACGTTGGTAGGGATGTAGGCCGACACGTCTCCGGCCTGAGTCTCGATAATGGGAAGAGCCGTTATGGAGCCGCCGCCGTGCTCCGCGTCTAGCTTGGCCGACCGCTCCAATAACCTGCTGTGCAGGTAAAAAATGTCCCCGGGGTAGGCCTCCCGGCCCGCGGGACGCCGCAACAACAACGACATTTGCCGGTAAGCCCAAGCGTGCTTGGTGAGATCGTCGTAGACGATCAGCACCTCTTTACCCTGGTCCATAAACGCCTCGCCCATGGCGCACCCGGCGTAGGGAGCAATGTACTGCAGCGGAGCGGAATCCGAAGCTCCGGCGTTGACGATGACGGTGTGCCCCATCGCGTCGTTCTCTTCGAGGGTTGCCACTACTTGAGCCACCTTGCCCTGTTTCTGCCCGATTGCGACGTAGATGCAAATCAGGTCGCCGCCCTTCTGGTTAATGATGGTGTCGAGAGCAATAGCCGTCTTGCCGGTTGACCGGTCCCCAATGATGAGCTCCCGTTGGCCTCTACCAATCGGAATCATGGCGTCTATGGCCTTGATTCCGGTCTGTACCGGGGTGTCCACCGACTGACGGGCCACCACGTTGGGGGCAATTCTCTCAACCGCGGAGGTTTGCGTGGTGTTCACCGCGCCCTTACCGTCCAGAGGCCGCCCCAATGGGTCCACCACTCGGCCGATCAAGGCGTCGCCCACCGGCACCTCGATTATGCGGCCTGTGGAGCGCACCCGATCACCCTCTTTTACGGAGTTGGGATCTCCCAAAATAGCGGCCCCGACCAGCTCGGCTTCCAGATTCAAGGCCAAGCCCACTACGTCGTTGCCAAAATCCAGCAGTTCGTTGGACTGCACTCCTTGCAACCCTTGGATGCTGGCGATGCCGTCACCCACTTGCACCACCGTCCCCACATCCACCAGAGTCAGGTCGCCCCCGAACTCCTCAATTTGCCGTTTGATTAGGGATACTATCTCTTGTCCCCTGATCGCCATGGGCGCTTCTCCTCAGTGCCAGCTAAGCCCCTGGTACAATGACTTCCGAGTGCATTCGGTTGCGCAGGCTGTCCAAGCGAGACCGGGTGCTGCCGTCCAGCAGACGGTCACCTATCTGGATTACCACGCCCCCCAGGATAGAATCGTCCGTATCGGTGGACACCACCACTTCTTTCCGCACCAGACCAGCCACGAATTGGATGATTCGCTCCAGTTCCTGCGGTTCCAGCGGCACCGCCGACGTCACTTGAATTCGTTGGCGACCCCGGTGCTCATCCAGAAGTTCCACGTAGGCAGAACGCAGGTCCCGGACCAAATCCACCAGCCCCTTGGTCACCAGCAAGCTAATCATGTTGCGGATCAGGGGGGATGTTTCCCCCATCACCGCTTCTATAGCCCGCATCTTGTCCCCAATGGGGACGTCGGCATGCTTGAGGAAGGTCTTGAACTCATCGTCCTGGAGGACCCCAGCGGCGAATTCCAACTCGCCTTCCCATTGGTCAAGCCGGTCCTGCTCCAACGCAATCTCGAAGATGGCCTGAGCATACCGCTTTCCGGAAGCTCTCGGAGGCATCGGCGCTTACCCTCTAGGTCCTTGCAACGCCTGTTCCCCTTCTTCAAGAACCTGAGAAATCAGGTCCTGGTGGGCTTGCCGGTCCAAAGAGCGCCGGATGACCCGCTCGGCAGCAGTGATAGCGAGGTCGCCGAAATTGGACCTCACCTCCTGAATAGCAGAGTCGCGCTCCTGTTGAATGTCGGCCCTGGCTCTCTCCACAAACGCGTCCGCTTCCTGCCGGGCCCGGCCCATTTCCTCGCCTCGGTACCGCTCCACGGCTTCCCTCGCTTGGTCCATCAGCCGTTGTCCCTCGCGGCGGGCCTCATTCAGCTGCTCCTCGATGGCTTGGCGAGAGCTGGTTGCCTCTTCCCGGGCCCGGTCGGAGGCTTCCAGGCTCTCTTTGATCCGCTCGGACCGCTGGTCCAAAACGCGGAGCAAGGGCTTGTAGGCGAATAGCGTGAGAATCCCCAGCAGTAACACGAAGTTTATGAGGTAAGCGATCAGGCTGGGCCCATTGATGCCTAAATCCGTGATGCCCAGCAGCGGTACGCCGCCTGCTAGTTGCGATACGAAACTGTTCATACCCGCTTCGATCACTACAGATGCCTCCTATCCGCCCGTGGCCTGGACACGTTAGACCACGAACAACAGGATTACCGCCACAATTAAGGAATAGATACCCAGGGCCTCGGCGAAGGCAATCGCCAATATCATGTTGGTTGTAATTGCTCCGGCGGCCTCCGGGTTCCGGCCGATGGCCCCCATGGCGCCGGCCCCCAGAATACCGATGCCGATACCAGGGCCAATTACTCCCAAGCCAATGGCCAACCCTGCGCCAATGAACTTGCCCACTTCGATGAACTTTTCCGCGGCCTCCGCGGATAACAAAAGGACCAAATCCATCTCTGATTATCCTCCTATCACCATTAAGTCCTCCGAAATCCCGCTAAGAACCACCGACACCCACAGCGGGCGGGTCGCCGGTTATCTCAGCAACCGTTTGCACCTGTGCTATCCCACCTGGCCGGAGCGCTCCGCTAGTGGGGGCGCTGCATCCGCCCAAGGCCCTCAGATTTCATCCCTCGCCCGGGTTATTGTTAATGCTGTTCGTGACGCACCGCCACCGATAAAAACACCACCGTGAGGCTGGCGAAGATCACCGCCTGAATCAGCCCCACCAACAGCTCCAAGCCAAACACAAACTGGCTGGCCACGAAGGGGACCAGGAAAGTAATCATCACCACCAAGATCTCGCCGGCCGTCATGTTGCCAAACAACCGGAAAGTAAAGCTTACCACCCTAACCACTTCGCTGATGCCTTCGAGGAACCCGACGAACACGTCTATCAACCCCGAAGGCCGGCCCCGCAACAGATTTCCAAACGCGAAGAATTTCTTGAAGTAACCCAACCCGTGGGTGCGTAGACCCCAGTATTCCACAAACACGAAAGACACCAACGCCAGGGCTAGAGGCATGTTCAAGTCTGTCCCGGCGGACTTGAACAGGTGCGCTTTTATCTCACCCCCTTGAACGAACCCGAGGAATTGATAAAAGGGGAACAACGCCAGCCAGGCGTTGAATAACACGAAGAAGAAGATGGTCGCCACTACGGGGAACGCACGGCGGCCCATATCCGGCCCCAGAACGCTGGAACAGAACCCTAAAACCCCTTCGAACAGGGTTTCCACCAAGCCTTGCAATCGACCTGGAACAATGCTTCTCTTCTTGGCGGCTAGGACGAAAAGCAGGACCATGACTATGGTGGCCAGCCAGGCGGAAATGAGGGTATTGGTTACTGCGAACTTGGTCGCGCTAAGCGGGGAGAAATGCGGCTCTTCATGAGCGTCCAGGGTTTCCGTCAATCCCAGGGCCTCGTTCCGAGCCGACGCCGGGAAAACGGGCTGTGGAGCCAGGTGAATCTCCGGCTTGTCCAGCAGTTGGTTGGTCCCGAACATCGCCGACCCAACCGCGCCGAAAATAAAGCCCACTACCAACAACACCAGTAGACCCAACCCGGCGGCCAGCAGTAGCCTCTTTGCCACGGCGCCAGATGGCACTAACGGTCCCTCCCCTTACCTGATGCATCCCCGCCTCTTCCACCGTAGAGCACAGGCAAGACCAGCTTGTAAACCCCCCAAAATGCGGCGACGCTGCCCAGCACCGTGCCCAGTAACGTGAAAAGAGGCGTAGTGCCCACAAGCTTGTCCAGCCCGAGTCCGCCCAAAACACCCAGCACCACGCAGGCGGCTATGTACCAGCCCAACCCCGTCAAGCGCAGGGCCACTACCCACCAACTCATCCCTGGCGAAATCCGGTGAATAATATCACCATGTATTTACAAAGTCAATTGAAGCTGCGTCTACTGAATCCACAAGGGAGTGAGTAAAAACACGCCCAAGTCACGTCTATACTTGGGCGTCTATCGTCGCAATATTGAATTTTGGCAACGGTATTATTTGGGCTGCCCTTTACCGAAGTCCTCCAGGTCGAGGGTGTCGATAAAGTCGGTAAACGCCGACATGCGGCGCAACTCCTCCTCGTCCACTTCGACCGGAGCCGCCTCACCTGACTCCTCCCCTTGCTCAGCTCCAATGGGCTTCCCGGTTTCCTTGTCCAGCAATATTCCAGCTTTGTCCAGCACCGACTCATCCACGTAGATAGGCACCTGGGCCCTAACCGCCAGCGCCACCGCGTCGCTGGGGCGGCAATCAATTTCTTGGATCGCGCCGTTGGCTTGGATGGTGATCTTGGCGTAAAAGGTGTCGTTTTGCAGGTCGCTGACGAGAACGTGCTGCACTAACCCGCCGAGTGTATCTATCACGGTGCGGAGCAGATCATGGGTTAGGGGGCGGGGGACTGCAAGGTCCTGCAATTTTACGGCGATGGCGTCGGCTTCAGCCGGGCCGATCCAAATGGGTAGGTAGCGATCGGACTCTTTCTCTTTGAGGATCACCACCCGTTGGTAGTTCATAGGGCTTACCCTGATGCTATCTATGCTCATCTCCTGCATGCCCCACTACCTCCGTAAGGTGCCCTCTGCGCTGGAAAAAATTGTATGCTTCTTACAAATTCAATGTCAACCCAGCCAGTTTGCCAGTAAGGGCTATTCGGTTCTCCATCGAATAGAAGCTGGGAGCCTGTCCCAGAAGTCTCCACTCACGATCGTGGGTGGACGCAACCTGACGGGTTACTATCATTAACCGCCTAAACCAGTATTTAATGCGGCTCAATAACCAGTCATTCCCGCGAAGCTTGTCCCCGACCCCGATCGGGGAGCGGGAATCCAGACTCAATAACCTGTCATTCCCGCGAAAGCGGGAATCCGGAAAGGTAGGATGCTGGAGGACTCAGCTTTATGAGACAAGCTGCTAGTATTACAATGACGGTTCTTGGAACGACACAAAGGGTGGACCAACCGACTCAGTCTTCAACGGGGGATCGTCGCCTCGCATTTTCCTATTGGAATTGGGGGTATGCTGGGTCTCAGCGAACCGGGGAATTAAACCGGGCAGGGCGGCTGGCCACCCTTCCGGCACTATTACGAAGGGGCGACCTGCACTGTAATAATATCTATGTCGTGGTATTTATGGTGCTGGACCGAAGACGCGTAATGGCGCAAGAGGCGGAAGGAGATCTCGCGCTCGTCCTGTATCTCAGGCTGTTCGTTCAAATAGGCCAGCCTGTCCTCCAGATTCCCACCCTCAGTTGTCACTACAAATTCCATCTCAATGACGGCATCCGCGCGACGGGCAGCAACTATGAGGCGTTTCCCGGCATATTCTTCCGGCTCCTCATCCTGCGACAGCAAGCTCGACAGAGTTTCCTCCCCGGCTGACCTGAGCCGGTTTATTGATGCCTCATTCCAGCCGACGCTTGTAGCGAATCCCTGGAGGAAGGAGTCAATTCTGGGCAACGACGAAAGGTTCATCGCCACATTCAAACGGCTGCGACGTCTGGAAGTGAACTCCATCAGCAGAGTGAGCAAAATTACGCAGACGGAACCGGTTGTCATGCCGTTGCTGAGCAGAGTCCCCAGAGTTCCAGTCAACAGATCGGGCAGAATCACCTGGTTCTGAAAACCTATGCCTATCCAGAGAGACACTCCTATCACCGCGGCTTTTCGCCCGTCTACTCCGTCACTGAAAACGGTCCTCATCCCCTGCACAAAGAGGAGCGACAACATAAATATCATGTACGCCACCAAGACAGGGCGCGGAGTGGCGACAACCAGGGCTATCAGCTTTGGAGAGAACGCTACCGCTATCAGAATCAGGCCCCATAGATTCCCATGCGGCGCGCTGCGACACCGGTGAGCATTACCCGCGCGGAATTGGCCGCTCCTATCATATTGGGAAGCGTGCCCAGGGCGGCGGCCAGAAGATTGGTCAATACCAGCAGGTGGTGCGCCCCCTGGACTACGCGGAAGTCAGTGGCCCGGGGCCTGCGCCAGGCCACCTTCTGAATCACGACGGTGTCGCTGATCGAATTGATCGTGGTTGCCATGTTTACTATTACGAATCCCGGCAAAAGCCCCCAGAAGGTCGCGCCAAAGCTGAGGTCGAATCCAGGCCAGGTATAACTGGGAAAACCAATCCAGGAAGCTTCCATAACGTGCTGCCAGTCGTATGCGCCGAACGGGGCCGCCATTACGCACCCAACCACGATCGCGACGACCGGGGCCCATTGCTGCCACTTGGGCGACGCGAACAGCCTCAGCACCATCAGGATGAACAGGGTCGTTCCTGCAAGGATGGGCGCCGCCACCGGGGGAGCGCCTTCCGGCAAATCAGAAAGCCTGCTGAGCACGACGGTTATTATCGTCGAGGCCAGCAACATGAGGACCGTTCCGGCAACCAACGGGCTGATGACACGCCGCAGCCAAGAGAGCCGGAAGATGAACGCAAACTGTATCAACGACGAGGCGACAATCAGGCTCGACAGCAACGCCGGGCCGCCAGCCAACAGCGCTGAGATACAGATGGCGATAAAGGCGGATGCGGAAACTACGCTTAAGGAATATCCCGACCCGAATCTCCAGAACCGAAAGGTCTGCAGGATACCGCCTAATCCGCAGACCACCAGGGCCGAAAAGAATATCCAAGACAGATAACCCTGAGATTGTCCGCCCGCCACAGCGATGATCGACGCCGTGGCAGCCATTGCCGCCATGCGGGTCATGACACTCTGGAATCCATGGACCACAGATGCCAGATGGCCTGGCCGCTCATCCGGTTGGTAGAGGATGTTTTCGTTTACCTGCGCCACGTTTACCTGCGCCACTCGGATTACTGGTTTGCCGTCATGCTGGTCTTATTAGACTAGTAATTCAACGACGGTTCAAGGAGGGATGTCCGGGGATGCACGAAGTGCGGCTCGACGCCTTGCATGGGAACGTCTTGCCCGCTCGTTGCATTCTTGGGTGTGTTCCAGCCACCGCAGCAGCTCAGCCGGCCCGGACCGTTCCCGGGGCAGCATCTCCCGCACCACCCGGTAGACCTGCGGCCTCGTGATCCCGGGCATCTTTTTCCCCCAAGCCTGTTGCAGGCTCAGCAGAAAAGCTCCACCAAGCAGACACAGTGCCACGTGGTGATGCCAGCCCGGCCAAGTGCGGGTCTCGTACTCGTCCAGCCCCATGTCGCTCTTCTCCGTCTCGAACTCCGTTTCTATACGCCACCGGGAGCCTCCCACGTATGCCAGGGTCTCCAACGGGGTATCCTCCGGAGCATTAGACAGGTAGTAGCGGGGTTCGCTGCCGTCCAGGTTCCGGCGGTAAATGGCCCAGTGGATCTCGCCGGGCTTCCGCCTGCTGGTTGGACGCACCCTCTGAGCGCTGAACCGGTAGCTGCGGGAGCCCTGGCTTCCCTCGGCCACCGTAATCTCCCGCCAGGCCTCCTCCGGCAATTCATCACTGCGCCCCTCCATAGTGCGCCACTGCCCGCCCACCAGCCTGGGTTTGCGGGGCGCCCCCCGGCCCTGGTATGCCGGACTGGTCCGCTCGAGCTCCGGCGGCCACACCGGAAAGCCCGCCGGAACGTCCAGGACGTACCGCATCCCCAGGGCCGCCAGTCCCTCGCGGAAGGTCGGCGACGTCCCGAAGGCGTCGTCCCCGGCAACCCTGCCAGCCTTCAGATGGCCCCGCTCCAAGGCCAGCTGCAGCATCTCCAGCGCCAATCGGGTCTTCGACCGGTAGCCCTGCCTCTCCTCCGGGACCCCCGCCGCCTCACACCGGTCTTGGTCCGAGGTCCAGCTCTCCGGCAGATAAAGCCGGTTGTCCACCAGGGCCCGTCCCAACGGGCTGACATAAGCCAAGAACATCCCAGCCTGGCAGTTGGCCACCTTGCCCAGTCTTCCGCAGTACTGACGGCCCACTCCCACCGACTTCCTGCCCTGCTTGGGGAAGTCGGTGCCGTCCAGCACCCATACCGCCTCCGGATGCTCCAGCCTGGGCCCCAAGTACTCTTGGAGGCGCCCTATGACCACGTGATCGTCCCAGGGCGATTCGGCGAGAAACCGCTGCATCACCCTGGCTGACGCCGGAACCGTATTGCACCCTCCGACAGATTCTCAGCGTTGCGCCGCTCCCCTGAGCAGGGCCTGGAGATAATGGCGGCTGTGGTCCCGCGTCTCCCTCCGGCCAAACAGCGGAGCGAAGTAAGAGTGAAAATCCTGAAAAGCCTCGTACATCTGCTCAAAATCCGCCGCATCCATTCCACCCTCCCAACAGCCCGTGCCCTCCCCAACTAGCCGATCATACTAGCCATACTAACTGTCGTTGTAATATTAACAGGACTGCTCCTACACCAGAGGGCGGTGTGGAACCGCAGGGGCAACCCTCGTGGCTGACTGTTACGTTGTCATTGGGGTGCGGGGTTGGAGTAGGGAATGGGCTGCTCCTACACTGATGGGCCATGTGGGGTGGCAGGGTCAACCTTTGTGGCTGCCCTTCGCGTTGTCACTGGAGTGCGGGGTTGGAGTTGGAAACCGAAAGACGCTGGATTGCCTCAGAGGGGCCGCCTCGTAAGCTTTGCCCTTCGGTCTTGAGGAGTAAGGGCCCACAACAACCTGTCCTTTACCCGGCACAGCGGAGTTGGGGAGCGTTAGCCGACTAAACACATTCGCCCGAAGTTACTCCGGGCGAATGGCCGTCCAGCCAAAGCATGGGGGGGACGAATCCCTGCAATAACACAACCCGGACGCCGGCTGGACGCAGTTGACAGCCGGCGTCCGGGTGCTATCGCCGGAATGTTAGGGCCTCAGAGCGGCCGGTCTCCAGGACCCATATCCGTTACCGAGTCTGGTCTTGGAGTTGATCATTCTCCTTATGTTGGCCGTTCGAGCTACCCGAGGCCTGGTAGGATAAAACCTCAATGCCCTTGTTCACCGATTCCGACAGGGTTCTCAACTCTTTCTCCAGGTTCCGAAGGCTGCGGAGGGCGTAAGCGTCCGCTTCCATGCGGCGAGAGCGTGCCTCGGCCTCGGTCTGCTGCAGCATCCGGCCTGCTTTCTGTTGGGCGTCTTTCAAAGTGTCCTCGGCGCGGCTTTCAGCCAAGGCCACCAACTCGCTGCCCTCTAGCCTCTGGCGGAACTCGGTCTCAGCGTTGGACTTGGTGCGTCGGGCATCCGCCTGAGCCTGCCCAACTATGTGGTCCTTTTGAGACAACACCTCTTCCGCGGAGCGGATCTCTTGAGGAATCGCCAAGCGCAGCTGATCAACCAGTTCCATTACTTTTTTCCGGTCGACCATGATATTTCCGCTCACCGGCACGGCCTTGCTGGTCTCTATTAGGGTCTCCAATCGGTCTATAATGTTTATGATATCCATAACATCCCCCTACCCGGTCACATACGTCAGATTTGGCGTCAAGATTTGGCGTCAGGATTTGGGCAACCCAACTTTGCTTGCACGGCATCCGCTACATGGGGCGGCAACATTGCCGTGACGTCTCCGCCCAGGCGCGCCACCTCTTTCAACAAGCTGGAGCTAATGAACATGTACTCCTGCGAGGTCATGAAGAACACCATGTCCACGTCGGACTCCAACCTGCGATTCATAAAAGCCATGTCGAACTCGTACTCAAAGTCCGAGCCCCGGCGCAACCCACGGATTATCGCCTTTGCTCCGGCCTCTAGGGCGAAGCGGACCACCAGTCCCTCGAATTTTGTAACCTCAACGTTGGAAAGATGCGTCACCGACTTTTTAAACAGGTCAACACGTTGGTCGGCGTCGAACAGTAATTCTTTCGATGGTGTGGCGTAGACCGCAACGATCACCTTGCCAAACAGCACAGACGCCCGGCTCACCACGTCGATGTGCCCCACGGTTACCGGATCGAAACTCCCCGGATACACGGCGGTTACCATTCTTTGCTGGCTCGTTGGTAGAATTCCACCACGTTGTCTCCGTACTGCCGGTGGGACACCTGGCAGAGCACACCGTATTGTGGGCGTAACTGGGCAAACCTAGAGTGACCCACCACCACCATGCCGTCTCCGGTTAGTAGACCCGTATCCTCTCCCAATTTCTCCATCACCGTATCCAATTTTTGTGTCGCGTAGGGCGGGTCGAGCAATACAAGATTGTAGTCACCTGCCAAGCTGCTCAGGGAGCGGACGGCGTCGGAGCAATGGACCTCCGAGTTAGCGCTAAAACCCGTACTTCTCAGATTAAGGCGGATTACTTGACATTGGCGGCGGTCCCACTCCACGAAATCCACCCACTCCGCCCCCCGGCTCAGGGCCTCTATTCCCAGGCTGCCACAGCCCGCGTAGAGGTCCAGTACCCTACCCCCTTGATATAGTTCCCCGTGGAGAATGTTAAAGATAGCCGCTCGTACTCGTTCAGTAGTAGAGCGCACACCAGGTGAGACGGCTCCCTTCAGCCGCAATCCTTTAGCCTTACCGCCAACCACGCGCATCTGTTCCGTAATCGTAAATTATACATACGGTCAAGGGGTTTTCCCATAAACTAGCAAGCGGGTTTCAATCATTTCTATGCACCTGTACATACCAAGAATTCGGTTGACGCTCCTATTTGCCTGTGCTAACATCCTGCCCATCCTCCCCCTCTGAGCGCTAGCCGAATACAAAAGAGGAAAGGCGCCATCGGCAGGCGATCACCACAATTAAGGAAACAAGCGCCGCATGAACTTCCGCCAGTTGCTGGCCAGTAATGCCCCTAGCAAGGACACCGTTCTCACGGTGGGCGTTTTCGATGGAGTTCACCTGGGCCACCGGCATTTGCTAGGCCACTTGTTGCAGCTTTCCACTCCTTCTCTTCTTCCCACCGTTCTTACTTTCAATAATCATCCCGTTAGCGTGCTCCGGCCCGAAATTCAGATGGGCTACCTGACTTCTCCCGAGCACAAGGTTCAATTGCTAAGGGACCTGGGTATTGGTCTAGTGGTCGGCCTGGATTTCACTTGGGAGCTATCCCAGGTCAGCGCCCATGACTTTGTTGCCGCGCTTTTCGACCGTTTGCGCATGAGGGGGTTGGTGCTGGGGCCGGATACCGCCCTGGGGCACAATCGTGAAGGAGACTTGGAATTTCTCCGGCAGCAGGGCGAACAGCTGGGATTCTGGGTAGAATCCGTAGAACCTCTCGTGTTAGACGGGGTCATCGTTAAGAGCCGGGAAATCAGGGCTGACATCGCAAAAGGGGACGTGGCCTCAGCAGCCAGAATGTTGGGCCGCAATTTCTCCATCAGCGGAGAGGTGGTCTTGGGCGACCGGCGGGGCCGGCAGCTAGGGTTCCCGACCGCCAATATGAAGCCTGACGGCCAAATGCTGCTGCCCGGCGACGGGATATACGCCACCTGGGCGATCATTGATGGAGCCCGTTACCCCTCCGCCACCAGCATAGGAGTAAGGCCTACTTTCGGACTGACTGAGCGGTTGGTGGAAGTGCACGTGATGGACTTTAACGCGGACATATATGGTCAGCAGCTATCCGTCGAGTTCGTGGCCAAGGTGCGCGATCAGGAAACGTTCTCGACGGTAGATGAGCTCATCGAGAAGATCAATCAAGACGTGGTGGACTCTCGGGCAGTCCTATCCCAACAAACAGGGATCCATGTTGGTTGACTCAGCAACGATTGACCGGATAACCCGGCGCGGCGTCAGCGAGATCATATCCCATGATGAATTCGTGCGGATGTTGGAGCGGGGTGAGCCCCTGCGCTTAAAGATGGGGTTTGACCCCAGCCGCCCGGATATTCACTTGGGTCACGTGGTGGGGCTTCGTAAACTGCGGCAGCTCCAGGACTTGGGCCACCAGGTCATTTTGATAGTGGGCGATTGGACCGCCCAGATAGGCGACCCCAGCGGCCAATCAGCGACACGCCCCTTACTAACCCACGCAGAGGTGGTGGCCAACGCCGAGTCCTATCTTCGCCAGTTTTTTAAAGTGATAGACCCCACCCGCGCCGAAGTAGTTTGGCAGAGCGAATGGTTCGGCAAGTTTACCCTGGAGGACGTGATCAGGCTTACTAGCAAGTTTACCGTGGCCCAGTTCCTAGAACGGGCCGACTTTGCGCTCCGGTTCAAAGAACACCGCCCCATCGCCGTCACAGAGTTGCTGTACCCCCTACTCCAGGCTTACGATTCGGTGAAAATCGAAGCCGACGTGGAGTTCGGCGGCACGGACCAAAAATTCAACCTGCTGGTAGGGAGAGAGCTCCAGGCCATCAACGGGCAAGTCCCCCAACAGTGTTTCATGATGCCGCTGCTGGTGGGCACCGACGGCGTAATGAAAATGAGCAAGAGCCTGAATAACTACGTCGCGGTCGAGGAGCCGCCCAACGACATGTACGGCAAGCTTATGTCCCTCCCCGACCAGCTGATTGCTCCCTATCTCGAATACCTAACCGACACGCCGGACGATGAGTTGTCCATGCTGTCGGCCAGTTTGGACTCCGGGGCGGTTAATCCAATGGACGTTAAAAAAAGGCTGGCCCTGGATATCACCTCACAATTCCACAGCCTGAGTGACGGCCAACGGGCCCAGGCCAACTTCGAGCAGGTCGTACAACGCCGAGACCTGCCGGAGGATATTCCGGAGTTTAACCTCTCTCCAAATCCCGGCCCCGGCAGAGTTATGGGAGCAACTTTCGCTTCGCTGTCCCACTTGCTTGCCGCTTCGGGACTCGCTTCCAGCAACAGCGAGGCTAAACGGCTCCTCAATGAAGGCGCAATCGAACTCATCCGAAAGTCCGGTGAGTCCCAGAAGATTTCAGCGGGCTACGTGGTGGAAAATTTGCAATCCGGGGACGTGCTCAAGCGGGGGGGCCGCCAATTCGTCAGGTTAGTGGAAGAATAGCCACGAGCCCCGCTTTCGCCCCGGCCGCCATTCGTTGACACCCACATATCGCACCCCTAGACTGGAACGCAACGGGGCAATTGGAGAGTCAATCACGACGCGCCCTATCCGGTCCCACAGCCTCAATGACGCCTCTCCCGTAATCCAAATGCCGCCCCATGAAGAGGACCACCTTTGACTTCCCCTGAGAATGCGCCAAGGCTGCCCGGGCAAGGCCCTGAGAGTCCGGAAGAGAAAGCCGCGGTTGGCCGCCCCCACGGTTTCAAGACACCTTCGCAGGTGCTGATTGATCAAGTTTATACTCCGGATAACCTACGGGAATCAGACTATGCCAAGGATGTCGCTCTCCCCGGCGAGCACCCCTACCTCAGAGGCATTCACTCGGCAGGTTACCGGGAACGTTTGTGGACCATGCGCATGTTCGCCGGATTCGGCCTTGCGGAAGATACCAACCGGCGGTTCAAGTTCCTGCTAGGCAACGGTCAAACCGGGCTGAGCGTGGCCTTCGATATGCCCAGCCTTTATGGCTACGACACCGATGATCCCAGGGCGGCGGGGGAGTTCGGAAAATGCGGCGCGGCGGTGTCGTCACTGGCGGACATGGAGGCACTGTTCGACGGCATACCCCTGGACCAAGTTACCACCTCAATGACCATTAACGCCCCGGCAGCCATTCACTGGGCCATGTATATCACCGTGGCCCAGAAGCAAGGCGCATCCCTGGCAAACCTGGGCGGTACTCTGCAGAATGATATTCTCAAGGAGTACATTGCCCAGAACGAGTATATCTTCCCTCCGGCGCCATCCATGCGGCTGGTGGTGGACACCGTGGAGTTCGCCTCTCGCCACCTGCCAAAGTGGAATCCCATCAGCATTAGCGGATATCACATCCGGGAGGCGGGCTCCACCGCCATACAGGAGTTGGCCTTCACCCTGGCTGACGGTTTCGAGTATGTTCGGCATTGCCAGGAGCGGGGACTGGACGTAGACGATTTCGTTCCCAGGTTGAGCTTCTTTTTCAACGTTCATAACAACTTTTTCGAAGAGATCGCCAAGTTTCGAGCGGCGCGGCGGATCTGGGCCAAGGAGATGCAAGACACCTATCACGCCAAGAACCTCCGCTCTCACCGGCTTCGCTTCCATGCCCAGACCTCCGGAGCCAGTCTGACCGCCCAACAACCGGATAATAACGTGGTGCGAGTGTCCCTACAGGCTCTGGCGGCAGTCATGGGGGGCTGCCAGTCGCTTCACACCAACGGCAAAGACGAAGCATGGGCGTTGCCGTCGGCGGAGGCGGCCCTACAGGCGCTGCGCACCCAACAGATTATTGCCCACGAGACCGGGGTGACCGATACGGTCGATCCGTTGGGCGGGAGCTATTTCCTCGAGACCCTGACCAACCAGGTGGAGGCGGCCAGCTACGACTATTTCCGCCGCATCGAAGACCTGGGGGGAGTGATGCCTGGGTTGGAGATGGGCTTTTTCCAAAGGGAGATAGCTCAAGCCGCGTACCTGTACCAGCAGGAAGAGGACCGGAAAGAGCGCATAACCGTGGGAGTGAACGAGTACCGCAACGATGACGAACTGGATATTCCTCTCTTGCGGGTGGACGAGGCCGGTGAGGCGCTGCAAATACAACGGCTCAACGACCTGCGGCGTCAGCGGGACAACCGCAAGGTGGCCGAAACCCTTAGATCGCTGGAGCAGGCAGCCCGGAGATCGGAGAACTTGATGCCGCCGTTGCTGGAAGCGGTCAGCGCCTATGCTACTCTAGGCGAGATGATGGACGTTTTCCGCACAGTATTTGGAGAGTACCAGCCATCCTGGGGTTACTAAGCATATTCGGCGAATATCGTGACGCTCCCGGCCGACACGGACGCTAGTCCGGAGGCTCGTCACATTCCGCAATGGTAGAGCGGCCTTCGTGCTGTCCTACCGAAGGTTACTGGGGCGAGGCAACCCGGGCTAGCCCTTCTTTGGACTATCCCAGTGGAGACTATCCCAGTGGCACATTGTGAGAGGCCAGACTCAATAGCGAATCCGCCCGAGTAGCCCGAAACTAACGTCCTAGGCTCTTTCTTCCTCTCGAGCTCGCTTAGCGTCTTCGATAACCCGGGGTTCAATATTGGGAGGCACCGGCTCATAGCGGTCGAACGTTAGCGAATACTCCCCCCTCCCTTGGCTCAGAGAACGCAGGTCCTGTGCATAGCGTTGCGTCTCCGACAAGGGGACCTCGGCCTCGATGGTCGTCACGTTGTCGTGAGGGTTCATTCCCAGGATACGGCCGCGCTTCCCGTTGAGGTCGCTCATCACTTCCCCGGTATAGGCGTCAGGCGCCGTGATGGTCAGCCTCATAATTGGCTCCAACAGGATGGGGCTAGCTTGAGGGATCCCTTTCCTCAGGGCCTGGTTTCCAGCAATTTCAAAGGACATGCCCGAAGAGTCTACGTCGTGGTAGCTTCCATCGTAGATTACGGCTTTCACGTCGACCAATGGAAATCCGGCCAGCACACCCTCCTCCATGGCCTTGACCACTCCCTTTTCCACCGACGGTATGTACTCTTTGGGCACACGCCCGCCAACTACTTCGCTCTTAAATTGGAAGCCCTCGGTACGCTCCAGCGGCTCCAGCCGCAACAACACGTGACCGTACTGGCCGTGGCCGCCGCTCTGTTTTTTGTGCCGGTACTCCGTCTGGGTCACCTGGGTGATGGTCTCCTTGTATGCAACCTTGGGCAGCCGGACCTTGAGGTCGGCGCCGAACTTGCGGCGTATCTTGTCCATGGCTACTTCGATTTGAGCTTCGCCCAGCCCAGTTAGCAGCGTCTCGTTGGTGTCAGAGGCCCTCGACAGATGAAGGGTGGGGTCCTCTTCCACAATACGGCTCAGCGCGGAGGACATTTTGTCCAAGTCGGCCTTGCTCCCCGGAACTACCGCCACCCCGTAGTACCCCACAGGGAACTGCATGGACTCAAGCCTTACCGGATTGTCTCGAGTGGACAGGGTATCTCCGGTCACGGTGGCCGACAATTTTCCAATGGCCCCCATATCACCCGCCATCACTTGCGCCACGTTTTCTTGCGCCTTACCTCTGGGCAGGTAAAGCTGGCCTATACGTTCGGATTGTTCCCGGCCGGCGTTCCAGACCTCGGAGTTGCTCTTGATGGTCCCCTGGTACACCCTAAATACGGAAAGCTTGCCCACAAAAGGGTCGGCAGTAGTCTTAAACACAAAGGTGGCGAGAGAGCCATCAGGGTCCGCCTCAAGTTCCACACCATTCGTCCCAGGAGGTTTAACCCCATCGGCCGGAGAAGGGAGAAATGCCTGGATGGTCTCCAGCAATTCAGTCAACCCCAAGCTCTTGCTGGCGGAGGTTGCTAGGATGGGCACCAACTCCCCCTTCCAGACGGCAGACCGAACCCCATCGACAATTTCCGCCTGAGTCAGCTCTTCGCCCTCGAGATATTTGTCGGCGAGGGTCTCGTCGCTCTCGGCCGCGGCCTCAACCAGCTGGTCCCTGGCTGCCTCAAGCTGCTGAGCAAATCCGTCGGGAAGGTCAGCCGGAGGATCGATCACGCTGATGACCTGTTCAAAACCTTCGGCGTCGCCATTCACTAAATAAAGGGGAACGCACCGTCGGCCAAAGGTGGCTTGAATATCCGCCACGCACCGGGAAAAGCTGGCGTTTTCGCGGTCCATCTTGTTTACCACAAAGATCCGGGCCAGACCGGCGGCTTCCGCGTCCGCCCAGGAACGCTCTGTTCCTACATCCACTCCCGCCTGGGCCGCCACCAAGATAGCGGCGCCCTCGACCACCCGCAGTGCGCTGGCAACTTCACCGCGAAAGTCATCGTAGCCCGGGGTGTCAAGAAAATTGACTTTCTTGTTGCCCCACTCGCAAGCAACCAGGGTAGTTTGGATGCTGCCACCGCGTTTGACTTCCTCCGGCTCGTAATCGGAGACGGTGTTACCGTCTTCCACCCGCCCAATCCTGGTTGTCGCATTGACATGGAAGAGCATCGCCTCGCAGAGGGAGGTCTTCCCGGCCCCACTGTGGGACAGTAATGCTATGTTTCTCAGGTTGCTAACATCCGCTGTGGGCATTGATTGTCCCCCTTCGGCTACGTTAATTGGTCGAACTTGTGGCTGATTAAACGTCCTAGAGGCTCTGAAGCACCGGAGTCAGTTGGGACGGTTAAGCGCAACGCCTCCTTTGCGACTCCGTCAACGAACCGACTCCATTTTATCGGCAACAACGCCTCAGACGCAACACGCACACGGGCGGCGCTACGGCAACGGCAGCTGACTCATCCCCGCCCTTCCGTTTACCTCCCATCAAATAAGGTCAAAGAGGCGACTACCGTTGAGACCGCCAATTTGACAGGCCTGTGCCGCTGGCTATAATAGGCTAGTATCCGGGCCGTACCTAACCCATCTCTCCCGGGGAATGGATTCTCGAGGCGAGGCCCGCCC
Source organism: Dehalococcoidia bacterium (assembly GCA_965224325.1). Lineage (GTDB taxonomy): Bacteria > Chloroflexota > Dehalococcoidia > Lucifugimonadales > UBA3495 > CBDCMJ01. The sequence continues at coordinate 159,320 of CBDCYT010000020.1, read as the reverse complement.
CAAGATAGAAGGTCCGCTGACGGTAGGCTACCCCAAGGCCGGGTGCGTTAGACCGGGTGCTTCTAGAGAAGAAAAACCGTTTATGGCCAACACAAATATCAGACCGGGAGCAACGGAGATCGGAGTAGAAGTCACCTCCGTTGCTCGTTTGTCAGCATAGGCGGCCACCGTGGCAGCCAGGGCATTCGTCCTGATTGAGGCCCAGGTCGGCAGCGCGCCTCAAGTTGTCCAAGCTCTACGCACGCTGACTGGGGTCCGCAAAGCAGATGTTATCACCGGCAACTTCGACATAATCGCTCTAGTCGAAGCAGCCAACATGGCGGAGATGGCCGAGTTGGTCACCGGCCAAATCCAGGGCATACGCGGTGTGTTGCGGACCATCACCTGCGTAGCCACTAGCTAGACACCGCCCGCCTCCTCTTGCCGACCTATGGGCAGTTGGTGCGGGAAGACGCCACCGTCGGCCCGGGTCTGCCGAAGGGCTAAGCCATGGACCGGAAAGCTCTCGACCAGCCCCCCCCATCACCGGGTCCCCACAGACGATTGAAACGCCCTGACCCGCCATCACCGGGTCTTCTAGTTTTCGCGACGACTCCTGTTTTCCCATGCACTTTGGGCTTGTCCAATGGCAGTCCAACATCAAGTACGTGTGGATTCCCGCTTCCGCGGGAATGACGGGTGAGCGGCGGGATGGATTCCCGCTCCCCGATCGGGGCAGGGGACAAACTTCGCGGGAAAGACGGGTGAGCGGCGGGTATGACGGGTAGCACACAACTAAAACGCCCTGACCCGCCTCACAGGGTGTTTTAGTTTTCGCGACAACGCCTGTTTTCCCATGCACTTTGGGTTTGTCCAATGGCAGTCCAGCATCAAGACCGTATGGATTCCCGCGTTCGCGGGAATGACGGGTGAGTGGGGGGATGGATTCCCGCTCTCTAATCGGGGCCGGGGACAAGCTTCGCGGGAAAGACGGGTGAGCGGCGGGTACGACGGGCGGCAGACAATTAAAACACCCTGGACATCCTAGACGGTCTTTTAGTTTTCGCGACAACGCCTGTTTTCCCATGCACTTTGGGTTTGTCCAATGGCAGTCCAGCATCAAGACCGTATGGATTCCCGCGTTCGCGGGAATGACGGGTGAGTGGCGGGATGGATTCCCGCTCTCTAATCAGGGCCGGGGACAAGCTTCGCGGGAAAGACGGGTGAGCGGCGGGTACGACGGGCGGCAGACAATTAAAACACCCTGGACATCCTAGACGGTCTTTTAGTTTTCGCGACAACGCCTGTTTTCCCATGCACTTTGGGATTGTCCATTGGCAGTCCAGCATCAAGACCGTATGGATTCCCGCGTTCGCGGGAATGACGGGTGAGTGGCGGGATGGATTCCCGCTCTCTAATCAGGGCCGGGGACAAGCTTCGCGGGAAAGACGGGTGAGCGGCGGGAAAGACGGGCGAGCCGCGGGTATGACGGGCGGCAGACGATTGAAACGCCCTGTCCCGCCTCACCACTGTGTTGACCGGACCTGACAGCAAGGTTACAATCGTGCCTTCAAGGTTACAATCGCGTCTTCAGCGACCGGCAGCGGGCCGCTCCTTCAGCGGCTCCCGCCGATTTATCGGTGCCGGCCGCTCCTTTTTTTGAGATGCCGAGACGTTATTGCGTCCTGACGGACATGGAGCGTTCCTGTAATTCCACCTCCATAGGTTGCTGGCAGTGGGTCAAGTGACTGTCGTAGCTACAACCGCCGGGACTTCCATGTACCCGACCTCGTCAATCTGAGGCGTCACCGCTTCAAAAGTGGAGTGAGAGACGCAGTGGCGCTGCAACAGTTCCGAGACCAACCGGACCACACCGGCGGCGTCAGTCTTCAGGCCAAATGGCGCGCTCCCATCAGGTATGGACTCTATCGCCTCGCCGGTCAAAGCCTCTTCCCCTCCACATCGCCGGTAGAACGTCCACGGGTAATGCCCGCTGGCGCCCCCTGCCCCGTCGGCACGGCCAGCGCCTTAACCCGGAGTTTCGGAGAGTTTCAACACCGTCATTGTCATCCAGGGTCGCCGGGCTCCCCACCAACGGTACATTGTTCATTATATTCATTGAAGGTGGCGTAATTCCGGGCCACTCCCCTCCGGATGCTCTTCGCCCCGGGCCTTCTAGTCATCTGCGACCGGAGCTTCCAGCGGGGTGAATGCCACTTTCGCCATATGCAACGCCTCCCCTGGTTCCTGCGTCACAGACAAACTTAGGGCCAGGCCTCCGGAATGGAGAACCTGGCCCAAAATCGGCCGACAAAATTCGTCCCGCGGTTAGCTGGTCTGGCCTCCGTTTTTCTCCCAGACGGCCTCGAGGATCGCGCCTGGGGACATGGGAAGGTGTTGAAGCCTGATGCCGGTGGCCCGGGCTATGCCGTTGGCGATGGCAGCCATGGGGGCCACGATGGGGACCTCGCCTACACCCCGAACCCCATAAGGATGGCCCGGGTTGGCTACTTCTACAATGATGGTGTTAATCATGGGCAGGTCCAAGCTGGTGGGCATGCGGTAATCCAGGAAACTGGAATTCTCCATCCTGCCTTCGGCGCTGTAAAAGTATTCCTCGTTCAGGGCCCAGCCGATTCCCTGGACCACACCACCTTGCATTTGACCTTCGACGTAGCTGGGGTGGATCGCCTTGCCCGCGTCCTGGACGATGGTGAAGTCGAGGATGGTCACCTTACCCGTGTCCGGGTCCACCTCAAGATCGACGATTTGGGTGGTGAAAGCGCCGCCGACCCCAGCGGGGTCCACGCTAACCTGACTGGTAATGGGGCCAACGCCGGTGAACCCGCCGCTCATCTCCGCTGCCAGGTCTTTGAAGCCTATTTTCAGCTCCGGGTCCGAAGCATGCTGAAACACGCCGTCCACCAACTCTACGTCTTCAGCCGGGACGTCCCAGTTGTTGGCCACCCGCTCAATCATTTGCCTCTTGATATCCTGGGCGCATTCGTGGGCTGCCCAACCGGTGGCGAAGGCAGTACGGCTTCCCCCTGTTAGGAAGGTATATCCCACCGACTCGGTGTCTCCCACCACCGGGTGGACGTCTTCGGCGGGAATGCCCAGGACCTCGGCGGCTTGCATCGCAATGGAGGCGCGGGTGCCGCCAATGTCCGTAGAGCCTTCCACCAGGCTGATAGTGCCGTCGGCATTTACCGATATCGAGCAACTGGACTGCAATCCAATGTTGAACCAGAATCCCGAAGCTACGCCCCGAGCCTTCCATGGTCCTTCGATGGGGGATTGATACTGGTCTGAGTTCTTGGCTGCCTCGAGACACTCCACGTTGCCTACCACGGGAAACACTGGTCCATCAACCCGCCTGGTGCCTTCCTTTGAAGCGTTGGACAGCCGAAATTCGATTGGGTCGATGTCCAGTTGCTGACAAATCTCGTCCACTACTTGCTCGGCGGCGAAGGCGGCGTTGGGAGCGCCTGGGGCCCGATAAGCAGCTGTCTTGGGCTTATTCACCACCACGTCAAAGCCGTCTACCCGCATATTTTCGATATCGTAGGGGGCGAAGATGCACATTCCTCCGGGACCGACCAGCGCGCCGGGAAACCCTCCGGCCTCGTAGGCCAGGTATGCCTCGGCGGCTACAAGCTTGCCCGAGTTGGTAGCCCCGATCTTGACTTTGATATAGGTCCCAGAGGTGGGACCGGTACTCTCGAAGTCCTCGGCTCGGGTCATTATCAATTTGACGGTCCGCCCGGTTTTCTGTGACAGCAGCGCCGCCAGCGGCTCCAAGTACAGGGGAATCTTGCCCCCAAAGCCTCCGCCGATCTCCATCGGCACTACCTTGATTTTAGACACTGGGAGATTCAACACGCTGGCCAACTCCGCCCTGTTGGTGAACGCCCCTTGCGTGCTGACCCACACCGTCACCTGGCCATCGGCGTTCCACAACGCCGCGGCATTATGGGTTTCTATATATCCCTGATGGACTGTGGCGTTGGTGTATTCCCGCTCGACGATCACGTCGGCTTGGGCAAAGCCCTGGTCCGGGTCGCCCTGCTCAAACCTAAAATGAGAGGCGACGTTGCTGTGCTTTTCCGTCTGTTCTCCCAACTCCTGCGTGGTCAAAAAGTCGTGGAGCAACGGGGCATCGTCCTTCATTGCCTGTCGTACGTCGACGACGGCGGGCAGGACCTCGTAATCGACTTCGATGAGGGCCAGAGCCTCCTCCGCCACGTGTTGGTCAACAGCCGCCACAGCCGCTACGGCGTGGCCTTTGTATAGCACTTTACTGCTGGCCAACAGGTTGTCGCTGGCCGATTGCACGCCCCTGGAAGGGTTCTCCATGGACGCCACCGGCATATCCTTGCCGGTAACCACCGCCTTAACGCCGGGGTGAGCCAGAACCTTGCTGGTGTCGATGGACTTGATGCGGGCGTGGGCATGAGGGCTGCGCAGCACCTTGCCGTGAAGCATGCCGGACACTTGGAAGTCCGCACCGTACTTGGCCCGGCCAGTCACCTTGTCTGTGCCATCGTGACGGATGGGACGAGTACCAACTACTTTGAACTCCTGATTTGACAGAACGATGTTCGAAGCCATGTCACCCACCTCATTCTCGCTGTTGATCTAGGGTAGAACTCCGGGTGGATTGTACCACAATTGGCCTGTTTAGGTAGGCCTGTATCCACCGGCTAATCACCTTCCTCAGTAGCTCATCATGGGCCTGTCGGCGTCACGGCTGCCGGAAATCGCCCTGGAAATTACTCCGTAAATCACTGGAGGAGCGAGCCAGCGACTTAGAAACTGAACTTGTCTCATAAAGCTGAGTCCTCCAACGTCCCACCTTTGCGGTGTGGATTCCTGCGAAGCTTGTCCCCGAGCCCGATCGGGGAGCGGGAATCCATAGCCCCAGGCTTCCAGCTAATCGATGGCGCCAGAGAGCGACCGTTTTGAGATAGCTTCTTATTGTAATAAACACTTGTAATAACCGCTTCCTGAGGCGTCTGCGGACCGATGCCCGGTGGTCGCGTCACAAGGTGAGACGCTCCGTGTATACTAAACGGACCCAGCGAAACCATAGCCGTCCCCGGCAGGGCTGAACAGTAGGTTTCCGGAGGAGAGATGCAGCCACTAGGCGATATTCGCGTCCTGGCAGTAACGGTTTACTTGGCTGGACCCTACTGCTCCATGACCTTGGCTAGAATGGGGGCCGAGGTCATCAAAATCGAGATTCCGGGCAAAGGAGACCCAGTCCGGGGAAACGGTCCCTTCGCCGGACCCGAGGGCGCCCACGATGAGCGCCTTAACGACTTGGACATATCCACTCGCTTCCTCAAGCGGACCCAGGGAGTCAAGAGCATCACGCTGGACTTGAAGAATCCCAAGGGACGCGACATGTTCTTGGAACTGGCCCGCAATGCCGACGTCCTGGTGGAAAATTTGGCGCCGGGGTCCATGACCCGCCTGGGATTGGGCTACGAGAAAGTGTCTCAAGTCAACTCGGGCATAATCTACGCTTCGATATCCGGATATGGCCAGACCGGACCCTATGCGGGCAAACCGGCCCACGATCCTCAAGTGCAGGCGATGAGCGGCCTCATGGACATCAACGGCGACGCCGAGGGTTGTCCCACCAAGGTGGGCTTCTACATTGGAGACCTGGTTACTCCTCTTTTCGCCTGCTATTCGATAATGGCGGCCCTGCGGCACAAGGAGCAAACCGGGCAGGGTCAATACTTGGACGTATCTATGATGGACTCCCTGGTGTCCCTGATGTTCATGGAGAACCTGGAAGAGAGCATCGAGCAGCAGCTGCCCATGCGCACCGGCAACATCAGCCGCAGCGGGCCCACCGGCTTGTATTCCGCCAAGGACGGGGACGTGTCTTTGACTGTGACCAGCGACGATCAGTGGCGCAGACTCTCCCAAGCTTTGAACGCTCCCGAGTTGTTGGAAGACCCGCGTTTCCTAAGGTATCTCGACCGCACCGTCAACGTGGAAGAGGCCCGCACGGAGATCCAGCGTCTAATTTCCACCCTGACCTTATCGGAGGCCCTTGAGCGGCTTGAGGCTAATGACGTTCCCTGCGCCCCCGTCCGCACCGCCGCGGACGTTATGGCCGACCAGCACCTATGGAAGCGCGGCAGCCTGGGACCCATGCTTCATGGCGCGATGGACGAGCCGGTAGCCGCGGTTGCCTCAGGCTTTCCGGTGGTGTTTTCGGGAGGTCCGCTGCCCCAAATGGCCGGCGCGCCTACTCTGGGCATGCACAATAGCGAAATATACGGCGGTCTCCTGGGTCTATCGCCGGAACAGGTGCGGCAGCTTAAAGAAGAAGGGGTGGTGTAAGACCGGCGTACCGGGTTTATCCGAATTTGTTGAGCGAGGCTGATGGAATGAAGTTCAAAGCTAAACCCCTGCGGTCCGAGCTATTTGTACCCGGCAACAAAGAAGACTGGATGCAAAAGGCTCCCCGTTTTGGGGCCGACGCATTGATCCTTGACCTTGAGGACTCGGTGCCGCCAGATGAGAAGGCCCGGGCGCGCGGTCTGGTAAGCAAAATGCTGGAAGTGTTGGGTTCGGCCGGTCAGACCCTAGTCGTACGGGTTAACCGGCTAGAGACCGGCCTCACCGGCGAAGACTTGGAAGCCATCACCTCCCCGCACCTATACGCCGTTATCCTGCCGAAAGTCCAGGCCCCGGAGGAAGTGTTTGAGGTGGACGTTCTGCTGAAACACTTTGAGCGACGCGCAGGAATAACCGTGGGCAAAATATTTATCGACCCCGCCCTGGAAACCGCCCAGGGAATTAGACGGGCGTTCGACATAGCCACCGCCTCGCCTCGGGTCGCTCACTTGGGAGCCTCGGGCGGCAAGGGGGGAGACACTGCCCGTTCCATCGGGTTCCAGTGGACTCCGGAAGGTAATGAAACCCTCTTCCTACGTTCCAAGGTGCTCGTGGACTCGCGGGCGGCTGGAGTGCCCTACCCGATGTCCGGCGGATGGATGGATATTCACAACTTAGAGGGGCTCAGAGCGGCCGCCATGCAGGCCAAGGGTCTGGGATACACCGGTATGCATCTGATCCACCCGTCTCACGTGCCGGTGGTCAACGAGGTGTTCACGCCCACCCAGGAGGAAATCGCCCAGTGGCGAGGCCTGGTAAAAGCCATGGAGGAGCGCCGGGAACAAGGAGGGGCAGCCGTAACCTACCAGGGTGACATGGTGGACGTTGCCCACGAAGAGACGGCCCGGTCGATGCTGGAAATGGCCCGGGAACTGGGCGTCCTGGAATCCTGAAACGGCCGCCGGGCCCGGCGTTGAGTTCCGCCTTCTAGCTCCAACGGCAACAACCAACGCAAACAACACGTAACTCGTCAAGGCATGGAGTCACTCGGCCAAACCCAAATAAACCCGGCCTATGGACGCTCTCCTCATGTGTCTTCGCCTAACCCACAGCAATACGCCAGCTACCCGTGCAGCAAGGGCCCGCCATTGCATAAAGCTCGTATATTGCCAAGGTATACTGTCGCCGCCCGCCATGAAATCGAGCGGCTTGAGATTAGTTGACCCCCAGTTAACCCAGGCGGTTCCCGGGGTAAATCCTGGCAATCGGGGTTGTCTCAAAAGTCTCCACTCACGATCTTGGGCGGACGCAACACGATGGGTTACTATTATTAACCGCCTAAACCATATTAACTCCCTAAACCAGTATTAAATGCGGCTCAATAACCCGTCATTCCCACGCTTCCGTCATTCCCGCTCCCCGACCCCGATCGGGGAGCGGGAATCCAGACTCAATAACCCGTCATTTCCGCGAAAGCGGGAATCCAGAAAGGCAGGATGCTGGAGGACTCAGCTTTATGAGACAAGCTCAATCCCCTCCAAGCGCGCAGAAGTCGGACCCGGGAGCAAGGCCAGACAACGAACTAGGGAACCCGAAACTAGGGAACCCGGATGGACTATCGAGGTATGTGATTGACCTACAATCTGCTTGAGGGACTGCGAGTGCTGGAGTTGGGCGATTTTATCTCCGCTCCCTACTGCGGCAAGCTGCTGGCCGACATGGGCGCGGAGGTGATCAAGATCGAGCCTCCCAGCACCGGGGATTGGGCCCGTCAGTACGGTCCCTTTCTTCAGGACGACCCCCATCCCGAGCGCAGCGGCATCTTCCTATACCTCAACGCCAACAAACGGGGCGTCACCATGGACTTGAGCACGCCCACGGGCAGGGCGTTGCTGAGTGGATTGGCAGACCGCTCCGACGTTCTGGTCCACAATTTCCACCCTACTGAAATGGACGGCCTGGGTCTTAACTACGATGCTCTCAGCCAGTCCAACCCGCGGTTGGTGATGGCCTCCATCACACCCTTCGGGCTCACCGGGCCCAACCGGGATTACAAGGCATATGACATCAACCTGGCGGCAGGCGGCGGCATCTGCCAGGGGCTGGGGTCGGCAGACCGGCAGCCCCTAACCTTCGGCGCTCCCCAGGTAGGTTACTTCGCGGGCATGGCGGCAGCTTCGTCCATAATGATGTGCCTCCTAGCCATGGAACCGTTTGACCCCCCATCCAGCCGGGAAGGGGTCCCGGGCGAAGCGGGACGCGGCCAGCATATCGACGTCGCCGAAATGGAGACCATGGCCGGGGTTTATACGGGCCCCGAAGCGCTGATGGCCGTGTACCAGTGGCGCGTCACCAGCCGGACCGGACACCACGCCATGGACTTTCCCTATCCCAACTGCATCCTGAGATGCAAGGACGGCTACATCTTCGTGGGCTCTCCGGAAGGCCGCCAGTGGCGGAAGCTGCTGGAAATCATGGGAGACCCTCAGTGGGCCAAAGACCCACGGTTCGCCAACCGCACCGACATGAACAACCTTTACGCCGATGAGGTCGACGGCTACATGGAGGCCTGGTTGGCGAATTATACTAAGGCTGAGTTGCTGGAACTGGCCTTGCAGCACCAGATTCCGCTGGCGCCGGTGCGGGGCTACGACGAGGTGCGGCATGATCCGAGCCTGAGCAGCATGTTCGAGGAAATAGACCGGGCAGACACCGGACCGTTGCCTTTCCCCGGTCCTCCCTACGAGTTGCCGGCCCTCCCGCGAGAGGCGGCGGCCCCTGCCCCTTTGCTGGGTGAGCATAATCCGGAAGTCTATTGCCGGATGCTGGGGTATAGCAAAGAGCAATTGGTCAAGTTGTATCAAACCGGTATTATCTGATGGACGCCGCGCAACCTGAATCATCCCCGATGGAGTCAACGATAGAGTCACCGGCAGAATCAACCCGTTCCGGTCCGCTTCAGGGCTACCGGGTGTTGGATTTCGGCTGGGTGTTGGCTGGCGCTATTCCTGGCATGGTGCTGGCGGACATGGGGGCTGAGGTCATTAAAGTCGAGACCCGGCAGCGCCTGGACTACATGCGGCAGGGCCGGCCCATCATTGGCGTCGAACGCGATCCCGAGCTAAACCCCATGTTTCACAACGTCAACCGCAGCAAGCTGAGCATCACCCTCAACACGACCCATCCGGAGGCAGTGAAGTTGGCCCATCGGTTAGTCGCCGGCTGCGACGTGGTCATCGAGAACTTCTCTCCCGGCGTCATGGACCGTCTGGGGCTGGGCTACCAGTCCCTACGCCGGCACAAGCCCGATATCGTCATGATTTCCATCTCCTCCAACGGCCAGGACGGTCCCCTCAAAGGCCTGCGAGCTTACGCTCCTTCCATAGGCGCCCTGGCAGGCATGGACAGTGCTATAGGGTACGAAGGCGAGAGGCCTCTGGGCCTGAAGCACGCCTACGCGGACATATCCGGCGGGTTGCACTCCGTTTTCGCAGTCACCGCGGCTCTGCTGAACCGGCGCAGGACCGGTAAAGGCCAGTACATCGACCTTTCTATGCTGCGGTCCACCACCTCCACCGCAGGCCTAGGCCTCATGGAGTACACCATGACCGGGCGGGTAATGGAGCCAAAGGGCAACTACGACCCAACCATGGCGCCTTACGGCAACTATCCATGCCTCGGCGAAGACCGGTGGGTTTCCATCGCGGTGCGGACCGAAGACGAGTGGCAAGGGCTAGTGCGGGCCATGGACCGTCCACAGTGGGCCAATGACTCCAAATTTGCCAGCAGGGTCCGGCGGTTGAGGGCCCGCCGTGAGTTGGACCGGCATCTATCCGGGTGGACCGGGGAGCGGACTGCCCAAGAGAACACCGAGCTTCTCCAAGCCAACAGCGTGGCCGCGGTCCCGGTTATGGATGCCGAAGAGCGGCTTAATGACCCTCATTTTCGGGAGCGCGGCCTGTATCAGGAAATCGAGCATCCGGCCTTGGGCAGCGAGCCCATATTCAACTTGATGTGGCTGCTGAGCAGGACGCCGGGCCACATCCGCCGCCACGCCCCTTTATTGGGAGAGCACAATCGGCAGGTATTCTGCGGTATGCTGGGCTTGTCTTCCGAAGAGGTGCAGCGGTTGGAAGAGGAAAAAGTGCTATGGTAGTCTGAAGAAATCCACTGTGGAAAAGGCGTGGAGGACCCCTTGTTTTGAGGAGTCACACGCAGGTGAGGAGTCACACGCAGGCAAGAATTTCAACGCCGGACTCTCTCAACACCAGGTTAGCGGATTTACACGCAGCCAAGAATTTCAAAGCCGGGCTCTTTAGGCGCCAGTTTCCCGCCAGTTTACACGGGAGCACCGGCAAAAGTGCTCTCTTCCGGGCAAGCTAGGAGACCGCCATGACGCAACAAGACGAACGCTCCCGCGTTACCGACACCCTGCCCGAGGTGGACACCATATCCGACGAAGCCATCGCGAAGGCCAAGGCGATGATCGGTATGCGGCTGCGCACCGAGCAATACACTCGCGATGCATCCCTGGGAGCCTTGATTAACTTCGTCAACGGCATCGGCGACGCCAACCCCCTGTTTCGCGACCAAGAGTACTCTGCTAACACCAAGTATGGCTCGGTCATCGGCCACCCATGCGCCCCTTACATGCGCCACTGGTCTGGCAGGACTCGCTGGGGATTGCCCGGCGTCCACGGCTTTTTCGCGGGCAACGATTGGGAGTTCTTCCGGGCGATGCGCCCAGGGGACGCGGTCAATTGCGTGGAGCGGGTGCTGGACGTCGATGAAAAACAAAGCCGCTACTCAGCCAAATTGGTCATCCAGTACGTGGAGACCATCTACACGAACCAACGAGACGAGTTGGTGGCCCGTGTAGTCGGCTGGTGCACCCGCCACCAACGCCGGGCAGCCCGGGAGCAGGGTAAATACGCCGACGTTCCCAAACGCCACGAGTATACTCCCGGTGAGTTGGAGGCGATCGACCAACAGGTGTTGAACGAAAACCCTCGCGGCGCCTCTACTCGTTACTGGGAGGAAACCCAGGTAGGCGAGGACCTCACACCCATCGTACGGGGCCCACTCTCATTGCAAGACGTTAGCGCCTTCCTGGTGGGCACCGGCCGTTCCAGCGCTCACGGCGTGCTGCTGCGGGAGGCTCTGCGCCATCCGGACCATTACTTCCGGAACCCGGAAGCCGGCGGAGGCCTGGAGTACACCGGCATAGGGCACCTGCGTGACTCCGTGGCTGAGGCAGTGGGCGTTCCGGGAGCTTACGACTACGGGCCGCAGCGGGTATCCTGGATGGGCACGTTGATGACCAACTGGATGGGCGATGACGCCTTTCTAAAACGTCTCAGGGTGGAGTGCCGGCGCTTCAACGTTTACGGAGACACCCAGTGGTGCAAGGGGAAGGTAGTCCGCAAGTATGTCCACGGAGGCTTCCCCTTGGTGGACGTGGAAATATGGGCCGAGAACCAGCGGGGGGAGGTCACCGCCCCCGGCTTCGCCACCGTCCTCCTGCCTTCCAGAGACCCTGTCATTCCCTGGTTTAGCAACGGCAGCAATCTCAGCTTGCGGGACGTTCCACCCGACGAGAATGCTCCTCCCATACTCCCGGTGTGAATCATAGGGTTCCTGTAACTCATTACCTCCGTGACTCACTAAAAATGGACTGAGCTGGAGGTGTTGGAATCCCTTTTCGGCAAAAGGAAACTTCTAGGGGAGCCTTGGCATCCCATCTCGGCAAAGGTGCGCCCTTCGACGGCATTTGAGACATCGGCATTTGAGATAACCTGGGCCCGTAGCGGCTCTTCTCACGGGCTTAGCCGCCACTCGAGGAGTTGAGAGCATGGCCTTCGGAGCCTGTCTCAAAAGTCTCCACTCGCGATTTTGGGCGGAAGCAACCTGACGGGTTACTACTATTATTAACCACCTATACCAGTATTGAATGCGGCTCAATAACCCGCCATTCCCGTCTTTCGTCATTCCCGCGAGGCTTGTCCCCGACCCCGATCGGGGTGCAGGAATCCAGACTCAATAACCCGTCATTCCCGCGAAAGCGGGAATCCAGAAAGGTCGGATCCTGGAGGACTCAGCTTTATGAGGCAAGCTCCTCCGCAGGCGGCCCCGGCCGCGCCAAGTGCGCGAACAATGGGTACGAAACCAGTGAATGCCGATCCATCCGCGGATTCCTACCCAAGATTTTTGACATCAAGAGGCGCAAGTTCGCCACCATGACTTGCACTCACCGCAAATTTACCGCGATATATGCCAAGGCACATAAAGTGGACAGCAACCCACTAGGCGACAAATTTGACCTATTCAGCTGATGACAACCGGGGACAGTACCCGCCGGTGACCGCAACGGCGCGCCCCAAGCCTTTAGGCGGGCTGCAGGTCCTGGAGGTGGCCAGCTTGGTGGCGGGCCCCTTCTGCGGCAAGCTGCTTGCGGCCTTGGGCGCCCAGGTGATAAAGGCTGAGCCTCCTTTCGCAGGAGACCCCTCGCGGCGAAGAGGACCTTTCCCCGGCGATATTCCACACCTCGAACGCAGCGGAGCATTCCTCTACCTCAATACAGGCAAACGGGGCATCACCCTCAACTTGGACGACGCCGAGGGGAAACACCTGCTCCATGAGTTGATTGACCAGGCAGACGTGATCATCCACGATTGCCAGCCTTCTCGGTCTCGGTCCCTTGGTCTGGACGCTGACGCTCTTCAGGAGACCAATCCCGATTTGATTGTCACGGCCCTGACCCCCTTCGGAAGCTCCGGCCCCTACGCCGATTACCAAGCCCGCGACCTCAACGTGTTCCATGCCGGAGGCGAAGGCTGGTTGTTGCCCAACGGTCTGGCTCTGGAGACTTTTCCGCAGAGGGCTCCCGTAGCGGCGGGCAGCCACATGGGTTCCTATCAGGCCGGCTTGACAGCCGCAGTGGCGGCATTGGCCGCCATATTCGCCCGCTATTCCGGCTCGCCGGGCCAGGTCCTGGATTGTTCCATGCAAGAGGCCCAATTGGCCATCGGCTACCTTCCCATGCAGAGGCTGGAGGCCGAAGGTTTGGTGGAGGACCGGTTTTCCAGGTTCTTCCGGGTGGGCGGAGTTTTGCCTGCGCAGGACGGTTACGTGGAGCTTCTCACCCTAGAGCCGCGGCAATGGGAGGCGCTCTCCGAGTGGCTGGGAAATCCGGACTGGGCCGCCCCGGACAAGTTCAAGGAGCCGGCCAAGTATGGCCCGGAGATCAACGCCGGCCTGAGACAATGGGCCAAGGAACATACTAGAGAGTGGCTCTACCATGAGGGGCAAGCCAACGGAGTGCCAATAACGCCTTACCTATCCCCCAGCGAGGTTCTGCAAAGCCGCCAGCAACGGGAGCGAGACTTGTTCGTCCCGCTGGACCATCCTGAAGCTGGCTCATTGGAATATGCCGCCCTTCCCTTCCGGTTTGGAGAGTCCCCCGAGGTTGTGGACCGCGCACCCTTGCTTGGGGAGCACAATGTCGAGATTTATTCGAGCCTGGGTTACTCGGGTCAGGACATATCGGACTTGGCCCGGGCGGGTGTTGTTTGACGGGTGAAGTTTGAGTGAGCCGTTCAGCCAATTCCGGGGACCCCTTTCCGAAATCCGGGTAGCCGACTTCTCGGTCCATGCCGCCGGGCCATTCGCCGGCCTGATGCTGGCCGAATTGGGAGCCCAGGTCATCAAGGTGGAGAGCGCGGCGCGGCTAGACATCACCCGCCGCACTCACGTCATGTACGGCAAACCGCCCTCTAGCTTCGAGCAGGTCAACGCCAATAAGTATTCCATCTGCCTTAACCTGAAAGAGCCGGAGGCGTTGGCATTGGCCCTGGAGTTGGTCAGACTAAGCGACGTGCTGCTGGAAAACTTCCGGCCCGGGGTCATGGAACGCTTGGGTCTTGGCTTTGAGTCTCTCCGTCGAGTGAAACCGGACATCATAGTCGTGTCTCTCTCCTCCAACGGGCAGACGGGACCGGAGCGAGGATACGCCGGTTACGCCCCAATGTTCGCTGCCGCCGGGGGATTGGGGCATTTGACCGGGTACCCTGACGGTCCTCCGGTGGAGCTTCGCCACTCCATGGACCACACCGGCGGAATGCTGGCAGCCTTCAGCGCGGTTGCCGGCCTCTGCGCTAGGGCCCGTTCTTCCCCCGCAGGCAACGAACAGCCGGAAGACATCTCTGAAGAGCAAAGGAGGGCTCTCGAAAGTCAGCTAGATACGTCTCCTTCGGCTCAACACATCGACGTATCGCTAAGAGACATGGCGACAGCGTTCATCGGACCCGCCCTCATGGACTACACCATGAACGGCAGGGACGCCCGGCGCCAGGGCAACCGGGATGACGGCTTGGTCCCCCACGGAGTCTACCGGTGCTTGGGCGACGACGCTTGGGTTAGCATCGCGGTGTCCTCGGAACAAGAGTGGCAAGGGCTGTGCCGGGCCTTTGGGGACCCTTTTTGGGCCCGAGAGCCACGTTTCGGCGACGCCTATCAGCGGTGGCTTCATCAGGACGAACTCGACCGGATGTTGGAAGACTGGACCAGCAAGTCAACGGCCTGGGAAATCTCCCGGGTCCTCCAACAAGAGGGAGTCCCGGCCTTTCCCTCCCTGTCTGCGGAGCAGCTGGCCAACGATTCGCATCTATCCGCGCGTGACGCCTTCCCCACCGTGCAGCATCCTGAGAAGGGAGTCCAGCGGGCGGTGGCCCCGCCCTGGAGATTTTCCCGCGCCGAAGTGAAGGTGGATCGTTGGACGCCGGACCTGGGAGAGCACAACGTGGAAGTCTTTCATAAGCTGATGGGGTTGGACCTTGATCGCATCCGGGCCTTGCAAAAGGCCAAGGTTATCTGGTGACAAGCCGGGTTCAATCGCCGCGAAGACGGGGAATATCTAAACTCCCGACGTCGCCGAGGACGGTGACCGGGCGCCCGGCATGACACACCGGACTGAAATGTCCAACGGCGTTCATGTAAAATGGCAGAGTGCCCGGCCCACCGGGGTTCGGGCGATTATCCGGCTACTTGCCCGCGTTTACCCGAAATGCTCTTGAAAAAGACCTTGAACTTTCGGGACGTCTCGCCGGCAACCCTCCCTTGGTCCCGGAGCTTAGGAAGAACACCAGCCCTCACGGTGTGTGGTCTTATGATGGATGAAGAACGAAGTATTCCGGAATCTGAGATTTGGCTGAAAAGTAATTCAATAAGGAGAAAGGAGTGAAAGATGGTAAATAGAAAGGGCACTGCACTAATGATGGTGTGGGCGGACATACCCGCCGATAAGGAAGACGACTTCAACCACTGGTACAACGAAGAACACCTGGCCGAGTTACTGTCGGTCCCAGGGATTCTGAACGCCGCCAGGTACGAAGCGGTGAAGAGCGGTCCCAAGCACCTGGCCTGCTACGAGCTGGAAAGCACTGACGTAGTCGAAACCGACGCCTTCAAGAACCGGCCGCGCACCGAATGGGGCAGCCGGGTCAGCCCTAGCCTCATCGGGACTAAATTCTTCAACGCCGTCTACCAGGTGATCCGCCCGGCTGAATTGACCGCAGACGTCGCCGGGAGGGACATGGCTCCCGCGCTCCAGATCGGCCGCATGTCGATCTCCCCGGAGGACGAGGACGAGTGGAATCAATGGTACAACAACGTCTACACCGCTAACTACGAAAAGGTGCCGGGCTGCATTCAGGCCAGGCGCTTGACGGCGTATAGGGGCGATCCCAAATATGCGGTGGTGTACGAGTTCGAGGACGAGCTCGTATCGGAAAAGGCGGAATGGTTGAAGCAGCGGGACATAGACCCCAGTAACGAACGCATGCGTCAGCTAATGACTCACGCTGAGGGGTCGCCGGGAGTCTGGAGGAAAACCTTCCAACTTTAGACTAAACCCAGAAACCCACAGACCGGGCCTGTTTTCACCAAGATTGCCCTGGCTGTGGTCTTGTTAACCTCTGCCGGGTTGCAGCTGGAAATGGCTTAGGTAGTCGTGGTGGGGGATTAGGCCGAGACCGGCAAAGTTTATTCGCCCGGCCCGTAGATAGTGGACCGCATGTGACTGCGCGGTCCACTTCTCTTGACCTAGCCGCCCGTCTGCTCGACCGGTCCGGTTGATCGCGGTGGGTCAACGCGGCCACCCCTGGCCGCCAAGGGACGGCGGGGTATCAAGAACACCCGGGAGTAGAGGCCGAGACGCCAGGTTTATTTAGGACACCGGTGGCCGCTGCCCAATCCAGGGGTGAAGATTCTCCAACGCTGCGGATGCTTGGAGGACCTTAGCTTCCGAGCCCGCCGGGCCTATCAGGTGTAGACCGATGGGCATACCATCTGCGGAGAAACCGCATGGTACGCTGGATGCGGTCTGGCCAGTCATGTTGATGGGGTAAGTGAAGGGTAAGTAGCCCCAAGCGGGGTCTACGGTTTTACCCCCGATAACCGATGGCCGTTGGTCGACGGGGAATGCGGACACCGCCATGGTGGGCGTCACCAGCAAGTCATAGTCGTCCAGGAACACCTCAAACTGACGCCGTAGCTGGTCCACTCTCAACAGCGCGCGGGCCAGGTCGGCTCCCGTCACCTCCGCGCCGTGCTCCAAAGAGCGGAGCCCGTAATCGGTGAAGTCCTCCCGGTGTTGGTCCATCATGTGACCGTAAGAGGCATAGGCGCCGGTGGCGAAAACGTCCCAGAAAGCGGGAAACGGGTCTTCGACGGTCAGTTGCGGTTCTTCAACTATTGCGCCTAATTCCTCGAATAACCTGGCCGCCTGCGCGGTCACTCTCGCCACTTCCGGGTCCACGGGAGCATATCCGAAGTCCGGGCTCCAGGCGATGCGCCATCCCCGGACGCCCCCGTTTAGACCGGCCGAAAAGTCGGGTGGAGATTGGCGAATGGAAGCTGGGTCCCGGGAGTCCGGTCCCGCCAATACCTGCAACAACAAAGCGGTGTCGGCTACGCTGCGTGACATGGGTCCCGATTGAGAAAAGACGTTCATGGCCGGCCTTCCGTAGCCTCCATACCGGGGCACCCTGCCCTGGGTAGGCTTGATTCCGAAGACTCCATTGAAGCTGGCCGGAATTCGAATAGAGCCACCGCCGTCGCTCCCTGTGGCCAGGGTACACAGTCCGGCCGCCAGGGCCGCGCCGGCTCCACCGCTGGAGCCGCCCGAGGTGCGCTCGAGGTCCCACGGGTTGCGGCAAGACTCGCCCAGCTTGTTGTTCGTTGTGCCCGACTGACCGAACTCGGGTGTGTTAGTCTTGCCCAGGATGATCGCTCCGGCTTGGAGCACCCGTTCAACCACCACCGAGTCCATATCGGGCGTCCAGTCTTTAAACAGCAGCGACCCCATGGTGGAGGGTATGCCCTTGGTAACCTCCAAGTCTTTGACGGAGATTGGTACGCCGTGGAGCGGTCCCAGAGGGAGCCCTTGTTCCACTGCCTCTTGGGCGGTCCGGGCTTGGGCCATGGCCTGGTCCGGGCACAGGGCCAGGTAGGCGTTCAACTTGGGGTTCAATTCGTCGATACGGCGATAGAACAACTCCACGAGCTCCGGGACTGACACCTGTTTATCCCGGATCAAGTCGCGAATCTCGGTGGCGGGGGCGAAACTTAATGCGGAATCCATAACATTACTCCCTAGCTGCGGATTGACGGTACTGCCAACCATGGCTAAAATCCCGCTCATTATAGCAGGCGTTGGAGTATTTCATTGGTTTCAGTAGGCATAATCGCGAACCCGGCGGCCAGTAAGGACATCAGGCGGCTGGTAGCCCAGGCTCGGGTAGTTCCCGACTGGGAGAAAGTGAACATTGTCCGCAGGGTGCTGCTGGGTCTTGAGGCGGTTGGAGTAGAACACGTGGCCGCCATGCCGGACAGCTCCCACCTGGTCCAGCGGGCCCGCGACGACCCTCGGCTCTCCTTAGAGTTACACATGCTGGAGATGTCCGCTCTATACGTGGAAGGCGACACGGTTCGGGCCGCCGCGTTAATGCGCCAGCAAGGCGTTGGCTGCGTGGTCACGCTAGGCGGCGATGGCACCAACCGCGCCGTGGTCAAGGGATGTGACTCGTTGCCCATGCTGGCCATATCCACCGGGACCAATAACGTGTTTCCCGCCATGGTGGAGGGCACGCTGGCCGGGCTGGCTGCGGGGTTGCTGGCCAAAGGTCAGTTGGACTTGAAACGGGTGTCGATAACCAGCAAGACCCTGGGAGTTTATGTCGACGGCGAATACCGGGACATCGCGTTAATTGACGTAGCTCTTTCCCGGGAACGCTTCGTGGCTAGCAGGGCTATTTGGGACATGGGCACCATCTACGAAGTATTCCTTACCAGGGCAGAGCCCGCATCCATGGGCCTATCTTCCATTGGGGCGCGGCTGCAACCGGTGTCTTCCACCGATGAGGGAGGACTGTATTACCGCATAGCGGGGCATGAAGACCAAGGGCCGGACGCCGCCGGCTTCAGTCGCATCGGCGAACCGGCCGT
Source organism: Dehalococcoidia bacterium (assembly GCA_965224325.1). Classification (GTDB taxonomy): domain Bacteria; phylum Chloroflexota; class Dehalococcoidia; order Lucifugimonadales; family UBA3495; genus CBDCMJ01. The sequence goes on along the minus strand of CBDCYT010000020.1, from coordinate 140,483 downwards.
AGAACCGGTCAGCGATACGGTGCTGGCCCCCATAGCGCCAGGCATGGTCCCCAGAGTAGCCATCAGCTCGTGGGGGAGGCTGGTTGCGGGAGAACGGATGGCGGTGGAGCGGCGTCACTACACCGTGGCTTTGGACGGCGAACGGGCATTCTCGGTCTCTCCGGGGCAACAGCTGGAAGTGGCCGTGCACGGAAACGGTCCGCCGGTTGTGCAGGTGGAACTGGCCCTACAAGAAGCGGCTGCTCTGGGTTTGTTTAAAGTCTAGGTTGATCGCAGGGCCGGACCAACCACGCGCCGTCGTAGTCCAAGGGGTTGCGGCCGAGTATCCTTTACTTACACTGGTCCGCCGGGTCCACCTGTCCCATGAGTGGCCCAATCCGGATTGGAGTCCACGGTATTCTCTTCAGAATAGCCCCAGGCGTAGAGCGACCAAGCGTCCAGCCCCATGTCACAAATCGCCGGGAGTAAGTGCTCCCGTTCGTGGGTACGGGAATACGCCCCTGTGCTTTGGGTTGTTTCACTTGGGTTGACGGCAACATACGGCAAGGTGCGGCAAAGGAATTTCAACGAGGGCAGGAATCGCGCAACTGCCTGATCTGAGGCCGTCTCAGAAGTCTCCACTCACGATTTTGGGCGGACGCAGCCTGCCGGGTTACTATTATTAACCGCCTAAACCAGTATTGAATGCGGCTCAATAACCCGTCATCCCCGCGAATCTTGCCCCCGACCCTGATCGAGGAGCGGGAATCCAGGAAAAACCCGTCATTCCCGCGAACGCGGGAATCCAGAAAGATAGGATGCTGGAGGGCTCAGCTTTTTGAGACAAGCTCGTGACCTGCCGCGCCCACCCAAGGTCTCGTTTCCGGGGCGAAGGGAACCCAATTAATCCGCCGCCAAATGGCGGTCTCAGTTAGTCAAGTCGTGATAGGCGGCCAGGGCGGCGGTGATGCCGTCCCCAACGGCGGCGCCCAATTGCCTGGTGGAACCGGCCCGTGCGTCGCCACAAGCATAAACGCCGGGAATATTGGTCCGCATGTGGATATCGGTGTACAAGTGGCCCAGAGGGTCCATGTCCAGTTGACCTTTAAGATATTCTGTGTTGGGGTGAAACCCAACGTAAACGAAGGCCGCCGCCGCGGGATAATCGTAAACCTCTTCGGTCTTTAGGTCTCTTACCCTCGCCGCACTCAGCAGGTCATCCCCGACGAACTCCTCCACCACGTGGCTCCACAGGAACTTGAACTTATCGCTGTTGAAAGCCCTCTCTTGAAGCAGCTTAGTGGCCCGTAACTCGTCACGTCGATGAATGATCGTCACGGAGTTGACGATGCCGCTCAAATAGTAACCTTCGTCCAGGGCGGAGTCACCCCCGCCGACGACGACCACGTCTTCTCCACGAAAGAAATTGCCGTCGCAGACCGCGCAATAAGAGACTCCCCGACCTGCCAACTTGTCTTCGCCGTCTACTCCTAGTTTGTTGTGGGCGCCTCCTGAAGCCAGAATGATCGATCTAGCAGTGTAATCTCGGTCATAGGTGTGCACCACCTTCACCGGTTCACCCAAGCCATCGACCCCTTCAACTTCGGTGTAGGCAATCTCGGCGCCAAACCGGGTGGCCTGCTTCTCCATGTCTTGGGCCAACACCGGACCCTTGACTCCCTCGGGGAATCCAGGGTAATTTTCGATTTCATCGGTTATTAACAGCTGTCCCCCCGGCCCCAAAGACTCGAGCACTACTGTCTTCAGCATAGCCCTCGCCGTGTAAAGGGCTGCGGACAGCCCGGCTGCGCCCGCTCCCAAGATTATTGCGTCGTACTCAGCGTCCATTCCTGCCGATTTCCTCCAGCCTTCGATTTCAATTAATCACTTGTTCAATTTATCCCTTGAACCAACCGCAACTATATACGGCGGGCGGCCTGCACCGTCTCCCGGAAATAATCCACAGTCCGGCGCAACCCGTCCTCTAGGGAGACCTGGGGTGTCCAGCCCAACTCCCGCTCGGCCTTGGCGCAATCCAGGCTAATTTGGTACACGTCGCCCAGACGAGCAGAGCTATGGAGCGGACCCCACTTATAACCAATTATGTCCTTTAGCAACTCGAAGATGCCATTTATGCTGGTTTTCTGGCCGGTGCCGATATTTATCGCCATGTTGTCGGCCCCGTCAATGGCACGAATATTGGCCTCCACCACGTCCGCCACGCAAACGAAGTCCCTCTCCTGATTGCCATCACCGAAAATCTCGGGCTGTCTCCCCTCAAGCATGGCGAGGGAGAAAATAGCGACCACGCCGGCTTCGCCGTGGGGGTCTTGGCGCGGACCGTATACGTTGCCGTACCGTAGTGACGTATAGTTCAAGCGGTGCAGCCGGCGGTAAAACTCCATCTCTAGCTCACCCAGGTACTTTGACATCCCGTAGGGTGATAAGGGAGTAATGGGATGATCATCGGGGCAGGGGTCCACCTCCGGATCCCCGTATAGCGCCCCCCCGGTGCTGGAGTAAATGAACTTGTCCACGCCGTGGCGCCGCGCCTCCTCCAGCATTCGCAACGTGCCAACGACATTCACTTCGCTGTCTTTCACGGGGTCCCTGGTGGAGTAGCTCACGTTGGTCTGAGCTGCCAGATGAAATACTAGGTCGGGGTGCTCCCTCTGAAACACCTCCGCGGCGGACTGTTGAGTAATGTCGTTGTGGTAGAAAGACGCTGAGGGGTTGAGGTTTTTCAGCTTGCCGGAATTCATGTTATCGATAACAACTACTCGATACCCCACCTCCAGAAGGCGGTCCACCAAGTGGGAACCAATGAATCCCGCGCCACCGGTTACCAAAGCTGTCTTGCTGTCTACCATTACGGACTCTGTTAAAGATTTCACTATGTATCATAAACCCATCCCACTTTCGGCACAACGTAAACCGGCCTAGGTAACTGTTCAGAGTTGGTGAGTCCGATGCGCCGAAAGCCGTTTCACAATCGCCGGCTGAGCGTCATTAGCTGAGATTAGACCTCTAATTGCCGGGCGTAAGACACATGGAGCCCTCCAAGTCTGAGTAGTTGCCGATTTAGTATTTGCGCGGTGGCCTACCTATTTCCGGTGTGGTAGAGTTTCACTTGTCCAGCCGGTCTAGACTACAAGCAACCGATGGCAAACAGCGTCAATCGCAGGTGCAATAGTCCCCGGCAGCTAAGTGATGGACCAATGGAGGACCGAAATCCATCTTGGCCCCGAGTGGGCTGGGATGAAAGTGAAGCGGTTTCAGGGCCTTAAGACCGACGCCGAGGAGAGAAAACATGGCAGAGAATATCGGATTCATCGGACTCGGGATCATGGGGAGGCCCATGGCCAAAAACCTGCTAAAGGCCGGCTACTCCCTCACCGTATACGACGTCGTGGGGGAAAGCATGGAGGAAGTTGTCACCGAGGGGGCAGCAGGCGCCTCTTCCAGCAGAGAGGTAGCTGCCAGCGCCAGCAAGATCATTACCATGCTGCCCGATTCAGCCGATTCAGAGGCGGCGATCTTAGGTCCCGGCGGAGTTCTTGAAGGAGCGGACAGCGGTTCCATCGTCATCGACATGAGTTCCATCGCTCCCTCGGTGTCGCAAAAGATCGCTGCCGAGTGCGCTAAAAGGGGTGTAGAGATGCTGGACGCCCCGGTAAGCGGCGGCCAGCCGGGAGCCATCAACGCCACCTTGGCCATCATGGTTGGAGGCAAACAAGAGATCTTCGACCAATGCTACGACTTGCTCAAAACTATGGGGGGCAACGTGGTGCGGACGGGCGACGTGGGCGCGGGCGGTGTCACCAAGCTGGCCAATCAGATAATCGTTGCCGCCAACATCGAGGCCCTCAGCGAGGCCATGGTCCTGGCTCAGCGAGCCGGAGTGGACCCGGAAAACGTATTTAACGCCATTCGCAGCGGCTTGGCCGGCAGCGCAGTCATGGAGGCCAAAGGGCCCATGATGCTGGACAGGAACTTCCAAGCCGGGTTCCGCATCCGTCTTCACCAGAAGGACCTTCGCAACGTCTTACAGACCGCCCAGGAGTTGAACGTGCCGCTACCGGTAACCGCCCTAGTGCAGCAAATGCTGGGGGCTCTGGTAAACGACGGTGAAAGCGAAGCCGACCATTCGGCCATCCTCCACTTTCTGGAGCGACTCGCCAAAGTCGAGGTAAAGCGGGGTGGCTAAAGGTCCCGGAACCGGGCATCCCTCCAGTTTAAGGCCGCTCTTAGGCCCTGCTCTCGCCGCACCTGGTTGAACTCTTCTATCTCCGGGCTGGTGCTGGTCTCGAAGTGGACCATCAGTTCCAGGTTGTGTTCGATAGAGGTCAGGAAGCCCATGCCTTCCAGGGTGCGATTGATCGCTCGCTTGGTCATCTTAACCCCTACTTGCGCCATCGAACTGATCTTGCGGGCCGTCTTCTCGCATTCCGTCATCAGCTCGTCATGGGGCGCCACCCGGTTGACCATGCCTAGCCGCTCCGCGGTATAAGCGTCGATGGTGTCTCCGGTTAACAACAGCTCCTTAGCCCTCATCGGGCCTACGCTGAAGGGTGTGATGAGGAAGGGGGGACCCAGGCCTACGCGTATTTCCGGCTCTCCCAACACCGCCCGGTCTGAAGCGATCTTTATGTCACACACTTGCACCAGTTCGCAGGCCCCTGCCAGAGCCAAGCCGTTGACCGCGGCTATCACCGGCTTGCTCAGGTTCCATATCATCATAAATGTGTCGATGTGGCCCTTCAGGTGTTCACGCCGAACGTCCGCGGGCACTTCGTGCAAGTCCGGATCGCCGGCTTGCCGTTCGATATCGAATCCAGCGGAAAACGCACGGCCTGAGCCGGTGAGAATGACGACCCGTATTTCGGGGTCGGCTTCAATGGTTGCCAAAGCCTCCCGGAGTTCACCCAGCAGTCCTGCGCTAAGAGCGTTCAGCTTTTCCGGGCGATTCAACGTCAGGTAGCAAATGGGTCCTTCCCGCCGGTAAATCAAATACTCAAACGCCATAGAAAAGCTCCTTGTCAATCGTGGGGTCTGTATGTATGTGCGAAACGTCCATTGAGCTAGGGTAGGCCCTTCCCTGCTCTAGGACCGGTTGTTACTAGGCAGGGGGCTTGGAGGCCCCGGCGTTCTAGCGCCTTGGTTCGCTTGCGCCCGGCGGATGTCTGGGGAGAACCTTCTTAGCCGACTACGGTGATGTCGATACTCTGAATGACCACAGGCTCCAGGGGACGATCTGCCCCACCAGTACGCATCATTGAGATAGCATTCACTACGTCTTGGCCGAGTACTACACGACCGAAGATAGAGTGTTTCCCATCTAGGTGCTGGGTTGGCGCGACCGTGATAAAGAACTGGCTTCCGTTGGTGTTGGGGCCTGCGTTGGCCATCGCCAGAACGCCGGGTTCGCTGAATACCAAAGCAGGGACCATCTCGTCCTGGAATTGGTAGCCGGGGCCATCTCCGCCGGTGCCCGTCGGATCGCCGCTCTGGATCATGAAATCAGGAATGACCCGGTGAAATATCACTCCGTTATAGAAGCCCTCGTTGGCCAAGAAGACGAAGTTATTTACCGTGACCGGGGCTTGGGACGCGAAAAGCTCCACGGTGAACGAACCGCTGTTGGTGCGGAAGGTCGCTGAGTAATTGGCGTTGAGGTCAATGGTGATCAAGGGAGGCCTCGCGTACTGTTTAACGGTCCGGCCCTGCACAATGAACGACTCGGGAGTGGAGGTTGGGGCCCTTGTCGAGCTAATCGTTGCCGCCGGCGTCGTGGCCGCGGCGGGAGGCGTGTTTTGTACCGGCGTATTTTGTACCCCGGAAGCCGGGGTTTCTCCTTGGGCTTGGGTGGGCGGCGGCGGCGGCGGTGTACCGAGAATGCAGGCGGCCGTAAACACCGCTACCGCAGCTCCCAAAATGAGTGGCTTTATCACCTTTAACACTCGTACCTCAGTAATGCTTCCTCGCCAACTTAAGGCTCGCGCCTCGGATCAGCGGAAAGCCAAATAAGCAGTCTTTCCTACACCAAGTATACTTGATTGCGCTCAAGAACCAACCCAACGAGCTTGTCCCATAAAGCTGAGTCCTCCAGCATCCTACCTTTCTGGATTCCGCTTTCGCGGGAATGACGGGTTATTGAGCCGCATTCAATGCTGGTTTAGGCGATTAATAATAGTAACCCGTCAGGTTGCGTACACCCAAAATCGTGAGTGGAGACTTCCGAGACAGCCTCCAGCGGCCAATATCCGGGTTTAGGCTGCTTCACGGCCATGCAATGCGCCAAGTCCGCTTGTGCATCAAGTTCGCCGCGATCAGGCTCTTGGTAGAAATTGACACTATGGCTTGAGTTTCCCTGATTTCCGTGGGGAAGCACGGCGCACGTCCCACGTAAAAACGAGTATTTCGAAGCGCTTGCCGGCTGTTGACTTCAGCGTCATGATCCAAGTCAAGTAGACCTAGTCCTGCCCGGCGTCCCTAAAGTGGCTGATATCCGACATGGCGCCGGAGCGCTCCTGCTCCCACACCGGCTCAACCGCCATGTGCAGCGAAATCCGATCAGGGGATACCCCGCGTATCCGGTGAATGAGACCTCCCCGAGCGCCTTCCCAGCCGATCATTGCGACCACCTCCGGCGAATCCAAGTCCTCTTCATCCAGCGAGCGATGCAGCACTGTGTAGCTTCGCACGTAGCCCGGACCGGTCAATTCCACCCACTCGTCGCTCGTCTCCTCGAAGCAGCGCTCGCAGTACATCTTCGGGGGCAGCAGGTTGTCCAGACATTTGGGACATGGGGAGGCCAGAATCTGCCGCCTGTCCCGAAAAGCTTTGAAGAAGCGTTCCCCCGCCACTCCCAGAGTGTAGCGATGATAGATGGGCACCTCACCGCTGACTTGGCGGCTTTGCTGCGGGCGTATCAGTTTGTCCAGCATTGAAACCGGTCTCCTAAAGTGACGCCAAAGATAGTGCCCAAAAAAATCCCAACCATAGTGGCCGAAGGGCGTTCAATTTCTAGGCCGGCCCGGCAAAGCTCCGGCCCGGCGACGCCCCGGAAGCTCAACTCCACGCTTGGCTGTCAGCCGAATTGGCAGATAGACAGGGACTGCTGCGGTTGTCCACCTATCTGGCCACTCCTCGCTGTCCGGTAGGACGAAAATAACGTATGTCGGTGATTGCGCCCACTCTTTCCCCGGCCGGCCTCCATACCGCCTCTACCGGAGTGCCGATCTTCAACCGGGAAGTTATCTCCTCCAGTGAGTCTCCCACCTCGCCGGCCAGATGAAGAATGGCCATCCCCGGGCTTGCCCCGTCAATTTCGACCACGACCGGCACCTCGGGCACGGACCGGCGGGAAGCATCCCAGTTCACGTAGGATACGGAGTAGGTGTTAATAACGCCGCTGGCGGAAAGGGTCACCCAGTCGTCCAAAGGGCGGAAGCACAACTCGCAGAAAGCCCGGGGAGGGACCATGGTCCGCCGGCATTCGGGGCAACGTATGCCTAGAATCATGCCCTGCTTCAGGCCATCCAGATAGCGGCCCATGGCGACGCCGGCATCCCATTGGTAGTCCGACTTGACGTGCCACATTGACACTAAAACTTCACCGGTAGTGAGGGCGTGATCGGTCAGAGATGTACCGCTAAAGGGTTTCATCGCTCATCTTCCCATTACGACTACTGTGCCCACTTGCATCAAGTCCCCCCATGCCTGGGCCAGACCCCGGCGCACCTCCCGGCGCACCTGGCGGGCTCCGGCCTCACCCTGGAGCTGCCAGTATATCTCAGCACACTTCATCATCCCCGCCGCGGCTATGGGGTTGCCCACCCCAAGCAACCCCCCGGAAGGACTGGACGGTATCCCAACCTCCGTGTCCCGGTCCCAAAAACCTTCTTCCAACAGCTTGGGCGCGCCGCCTTTGTCTGCCAGCATCAGCCCTTCCAGGTGGTGCAACTCCTTATATGCAAAGGGGTCATAGGGCTCAACCACGTGGATATCCCTCCGGGGGTCGGAGATACCCGCCATCTCGTAGGCCATCCTGGCCGCTTTCTCGACGTAGCGGGGATATACGAGGTCCCTGTTGGTCCAAAAGGAAGTGTCCAGATTCCAACCAACGCCTTCAATCCACACCGGAGAGCGGTTCATTCTCCGGGCAAACCGTTCGGAGGCCAACACCATCGCGCCGCCGCCGTCGCTGATGGGAGACACCATCAGCCTTTGCACCGGCCAAGCCATCACCTCCGAGGCCATGATCTGTTCGATTTCAAAATCGCCGGCCACTCCCGCTTGAGCTGAAGGGTGGTCCATCCCATTACGCTTGTTCTTCTGGGCCACTCGGGCGAAGGTCTCCATGGGGATGCCATAAGTCTGCATATAGCGGTTCATTTCCAAGGAGAAAATCCATAGCAAGTTGACGCCCAGGGGCCGTTCGGTAAATTGGTCGTAGATGGCGTTAAAGGCGCCCTGGGGATGGGGCAAGGCGGGAGACATCTTCTCCTCCGCCACCACCAAGCAGGTGTCGAAGCGGCCGCTGGCAATGTGGTACCAACCGGTAATCAGCCCGAAGACTCCGGAACCGCCGCCTACGTAAGTCCTCATGTAGGGCTTGCCCCATGCTCCGGTGCCGTCGGCGAAGTACTCGCCGTTCATGTGGACGCCATCGAAGGCCTCCGGGGCCGTTACCGACACCACGCAGTCGATGTCGTCTATAGTTAGCCCGGAGTCTTCCAGAGCTGTCTTGGCCGCCTCGAAGGCCAGTTCCTTGGAGGTCTCCAGGGCTCGGCGCATAAAGCTGGTCAGGCCTGCCCCCAGGACCGCAACCTTATTTTTATAAGGCAATTTGTCTCCTTCGTCGTTTGCCTTCGTGGTTTATGAGGAGGACCTACTCACCACTCAACACCACCACGCCGCCGGTGGCCGTGGGGATGCCGCGCCAGGACTGGGCCAAGCCGGTTTGCACCTCCGGCAGTTGACGTTCTCCGGCGTCGCCGCGTAGCTGCAATACTACCTCCAGCACACTGCGCAGTCCCGACATGTCGTGGGTGTAGCCGTTGCCCAGGTGGCCGCCGGAGACGTTAACCGGCAGGTCTCCATCGGGAGCGAACATCCCTTCTTCCAGGAGCAGTCCTGATTCGCCCGGCCGGGCCAGACCCAACGCCTCTAGGTGTTGCAACTCCTTGTAGGAGAACCGGTCATCCACTTCGGCAAAGTCTATTTCGGCCATGGGATTGCTGATGCCCGCCATCCGGTACGCCATTTGCGCCGCCTTCTCCGCATAAACCGCTCGGCCCAGCTCCCTCTCTTCTATGTTGGGGGTATCCTGACACCAGCCGATACCGTCAATAAATACCGGCTGCCCATCCATGCGGGCACACAACGATTCCGTGGCCAGCACCATGACAATGGCGCCGTCGGCGTAGGAAGCGATGTCTCCCTTCTTCAAGGGTTCAGCATCCGGTATGGACGCCAGCACGTCTTCCGGGGACAGGACCGCAGGATAGGCCGCCAGGGGATTACGCAGCGCGTTACCCCGGTTCTTTGCGCTCACCAGCGCAGCCTGACGCTCAGTGTTGCCGGTGACCGCCAAAAATGCCTGCATTTCCAGGCCGGCTACGAAATTGGGGTGGAACTTCAAGCTACGGGCGTAGATAGGGTCCAGAGCGAAGGCTTCAATGTGGGCAGGGTGGAGGATATTTGAGGCTTTGCTGTGACCCTCAATTACCGCAAGGTCCAGCTGCCCGGTCTCCAGTTGCATGACTAATGAGGCCAGGCCGGTGATGCCGTCGGTGGTCACGGTGTGCACCGGTTTGAGCACCGCGCCCAGTTGGTCGGGCACATACTCGTCGGCGATGGCAGTTCCTTCGGTGTAATCCTCAGTAATGGAGACAAAAGTGTCGACATCTTGAGGGTCTATGCCGGCGTCGGCATAGGCTTTTACTGCGGCCTCAAAAATCAGCTCCCGGTAAGAGACCTCGGGAGTCATGGAACGAAGGGGTGTGTAGCCAATCCCTACTATTGCGACCCGATCCAGCATACACCCTCCGGTAGATTTAACCTGCGCCGGCCGCCCCTAATGGGTAATGGGCCCGGTTTGGCCGATGGCTCATGGCTTAGCACGCACGCCCCAGAGCATACCAAAAAGTCGACCCAAGGTGAAGTTTACACCGCTGCTAGCGCTCGTCTCAGAAGTCTCCACTCACGATTTTGGGCGGCCTCAACCCCACGGATTACTATTATTGACCGCCTGAACCACTATTGAATGCGGCTCAATAACCCGTCATTCCCGCCTTCCGCCATTCCCACCCACCCGTCATTCCCGCGAAAGCGGGAATCCAGGAAGAAAGGTAGGATGCTGGAGGACTCAGCTTTATAAGACAACCTCTGCTAACGGCATGGTCTTTTCATTTTCTGAAGTTGCCAGGGGTACCCCGTTCGTGGCGAGTTTGTCCGGCCATGGTCGACCGGCCACGACAACCGCCGGGTGGACGTGGAAATAGGCCACAAGGCAAGAATGAGAAGGCGCTGGCTGCTAGCGGCAGGGCCTTTTAATGGTCCCATAAGTTAGTCCCATAAGTTTGCTGACTCCGTTCGTGGTGAGCTCGCCGAACCATGAGGGGACGGTCCTTCTACAAGCTAAGGATGAACCAGACCACCAACAATTCAAAGGCCCTGTTGGGGCGCCGGCTGCGCCTTGGCAGGGTCTCGGCGGCGGCTTACAATACCGTCTGCCTGCCAAGGCGAGGCACATCATTAGAGCAAAATTAGGGGGGTGCTATGACTACACTTGACCAACGGGCCCAGCGGGGCGCCGAAATCCGCGCCAGGTTCGGCGGAGGGACGGCCAGCGCCGGCTCCGTCCCGGGCTCCCGGGAAATGGCGCCGGACCTGCATCGCATCGCCGACGAGGCGTTGTTCGGGTCCATTTGGCAGCGGCCCGGACTCGACATCGAGCACCGGGAGATGATCGTGCTGACGGTGCTGACCGTGCTGCAAAGGGAGAACCAACTGAGGCGCCACGTGGCCAACGCGGTCAACCTGGGTCTCACCTCCCAGCAGGTTATCGAGGTCATGATTCACGCCTCGTTCTACGGCGGAGTTCCCGCGGCGTTCACGTCAATGGGAGTGGCCCAAGAGGTGTTCAAGGCCAACGACATTCCCTTCACCCCTCAACTGGTGTTCGACCCCAATGAGACCCCAGACGACCTCTACCAACAGGGAGTCACGCGCCGCCAGGAGTTGATGGGCGGCTCCGGCGGCCCCGGGCCGGAGCCGGTGACCCAGGCGGAGCGGGAATTCACCCGGCTGACCACCGAGTACTACTGGGGATCGGTGTGGACCAGGCCCGGCCTGGACCTGAAGAGCCGCTCCATCTGCACCATGGCGGCCCTCACCGTGTTGGGCCGGGAAGGCCCGCTGCGCAGCCACATAAACGGGGCCCTGAACATCGGGCTGAGCCAGGAAGAAATCATCGAGGTGTTCATCCAGACCACGTTCTACGGCGGCCTGCCCTTCACCAGGGCAGCCATGGACCTGGCCAACGAAATCTTCCGGGCCCAAACCGGATAGCAGGGGCCCCGTGGTGCAGCGGCCATCGGATCATCGCCGTCGCCGTACCACACCCACGACGCGCCGAAGGGGGCAAGAGCCGGACTTGGCGTCCGCTGCCCGCTGCGCGAACGGGCTTTCGGCGCGCCATCCTGGGGATGGCGCGCCCGGTTCTGGTCTGCGTGGCCGTTGCCCTGCCGTGGGCCTTCGGCGCCGGTGCCCGTCTACGGTAACGCCATTGCCCACCGACCTGACGGCGCCGCAGGCCCCTGCCTGGACAACTGCTCCAACGGCCCAGTCTCCCGCCAGCGCCTACACCCACCCCAGCACCTATCCTGGCTCCTACCTCTGAGGCGACGCCGACTTCCACTGAGGCTCCAGCTCTCCCCCTTGAAGCAGCGCCAACGCCTACTCGTGAGGAAGCCGCCGCGACGCGCCTGTCGGAGATCATCCCTTGGTTCGACACCCCACCTGATGCCATCGACTCCACCGCGGTTGAGACGACTGCTGCCATATGGGCTCTAGACCCTAATCTCGGCGAAGCGATTGGTAGCATGCGTTGGGTAATCGATGGCGTTACCTTGGAGGAGTTGGACGCCCTTGACCAAACGCATGCCTTTTCGGCCATAGGTCCAAGCTTCGGAGTACTCATAGCGGACTCTCCGTGGGTCTCTGACGGTGTCAACCAAGACGAAAAGACAGTGGTCGTGGAATCGCTTTACCCGATCGCGGTGAGAGACTCCGAGTTGGCGGTATGATTGCTTTCTTCTGCTTACTTCCCGGTGGGTCACCGACACGGTGAACAGGGTCAGTATTATGACGTGACTGTGTCTGGGGAACGCTGGAACACCTCCGGGCAAGGGCATATCGGAGTAACTCGATTGGAACTGAGACCTGGGCGTGGCAACGTTATCAAAACAATCAATCAGCAGGAGATACACGATCAATAATTGGAGTTATAGGCAATAATTGGCCTTATAGGGTCGGACTCGGTCCCGTACTACCCCGCTGTTGACGGCGCTTTGGAGAGCGCCGGCACGCACCAACTGGTGATTACCCCCCGGCTGACCATCAAGGCGTTTTAATTCTCGGTGACTACAACCGGACCCATCAGGGCAACCGCAAGGGTTGCCCCTACGACAATACGCTGCCGAGTAAGGGCGGCTTTTATGGCCGCCCTAAAGGGACAACCCAAAGGCCCTGCTGTTACCGGGTCTCTTCACCCCGGTCATCCACGACATCCGGGTCCTCCCAGTCCGGGTCCTCCCAAGGTTGAAGCCCTTCCTCGGGCGCTTGGGCCGGGCGCAGTCTCCTCACAAAATAACGAAAGACCACGTAGAGGGAGACCACCACAGCCAGCGCGCCCATTACCAAACTGCTGAAGCTGGCCCAAGGAGTTCCACCGGATGGAGACCTCCTGGGCTTGGGCCCCGGAGAGCCGGCCCCGTCCTCGACCCAACGCGCTTCCAGCTGGGAAGTGTCAAACCCGTAAGTGCTAACCAGGGCATCATCGATGGCCCGCCCTTGGGCCAGCTCCCCTATGAGGCGCCGGAAGGAATCCGCCCCAAACTCTTCAATCAGGTAGAAGACCACACTACCGGCTTTCTCATAAAAGGTGACGATGCTACGAGGAGTCCCGGAGACGGTGGTCATTGCTCGAAGGGGCAGGCCTCGGGAACCCAAGCTCCTACCGCTGGGGTGATAGCTGCCGGGCTCTACGTAGTTGGCGAAACCCTCGTCCAGCCAGGCAGGCAGCGGAAGCGCCCGCTCGCCTAGAGCCTGTTCCAACAGTATGTGGGCCGCCTCGTGAGAAATAATTCTGGTCCCAAACCCCACGCCCACGAATACCCCCAAGGGAGGGAACGCGAAGCCGCCGAAGACCTGAGCGTCCGAGATGGTCTGGCTGTGCCAGGGGAAGGCGTCGCGGGCTTCGGCATTGCTGTTGTAGATCACACCCTTCATGGGACGGCCGGTTTCCACACCCAGCAAGCCACGGATGCGGTCCAGGGCAGCCTCGATTTCCTGGGTGGCGGCGGCGACCTTGGAGGACGATAGATCATGGTGCAGCAACAACAGCGAGTCAACCTTGGTCCGGTCCCACTGGAACCGTGGATCTATGATTTCTATCACCTCTGAATCGGTGCGATGAACGTTTCCTCCGACGTCGGTAATTAGGTAGTAGTATTCCAGCTCTGTGCCAGGAGGCACGTAGGCAGAGCCGTTAATGCTCAGGTTTAGAGTGGCAATGGTCCGGGGGCCGGGACTGAAGTCGGAGTAAGCGTAAGACCAAACATCCCTGCCCTTGGCTCGGTAGATAAGCCGCACCTCCGCAATGTCTTGCTCACTCTCCATAGTCAACGCGAAGCTCAAGTCATCGGGAAAGTCGAGTTCCCAATCACTCCGCACTACCCCGATGCCGCCACCCGCCGCAAGGGCCGAAGACGTAGGTAGCCACAGCGCCAAGACGATGACTAGTGCGGCGAAGGCCAGGCTAAGCCCACCCTTGACTCGCAATTCATTCCATTTAAGTGGTGGCCGCAAGGCGGCTGCTTTAGAGGACATGAAATAGAGGCCAAGTTTTCCTAGTACCCGCGTCGTTCCGGCGTCCGTTCTGAGGCTGAATTGTTCCTACAGCCGGTGAATGAAGCTGGCCGATTGCCCATTTGCCAAAGCCATTACTTGATGACTCTCATCCATTATACGAATAAAGCTAAACGAATAAAGCCTTTAAGACGGGTTGATCCGTGGGGAACACACTCCGGCCTTTTACGCCAGGTTTACGGCGCTGGTCACACTATAACCGCAACGTCTTCCGCCCTTTCCCTTCGTTCCCCTCGCGCGTCATTTCGCCTCCCTCGGAGGGGCCGGATAGCAGAGCAAAATGCAGGCCGGGATACTGGCCTTTTCAGGGTACTGGCCTTTTCGATGGACGACGCGGGACGACGCGGCCGGTTTATCAAGATGCGGCCGGTTTATCGATTTGAATCGGTCATGCCTCCATGTTAGTATGATGCTTGGCCTAACTATGGGTTTAGGCTAGCGCTTGGAGTTGGGCTGTACTCGCTGCCCACCTTGAAGCGGCGGTAATCGCTGGCTGACAATGTCATAGCGCAGCCGTCTGAAGACAACCTCTAGGTGCAGGCAATTCCGCAGCCGTCGCTCTTCAGAGCACGCCTGTTTCGCCAGTCTATTTTAATAAAACTCCATCTGTTTTGCGCGAGCAGCAAACAGAGGCGAAAAGCAAGCAGAGGTAAGCTATGCACTTGGGACTAATCATGGAATGCGACTACCGCGAGAGCGGCACCCAGGAAGACGCCTTCCGGGAGGCTTTCTCAGTGGTGGACGCCGCGGAAGAAGACGGACTGGACGGGGTGTGGTTGGCGGAAAGGCACTTCGCGGCGCCTAAGCGGCCAAGCGACGCCTTCGGCGCCGGCATACCATCTATTGTGTCTGTTCCTCTGATCATGGCCAGCGCCATAGCGGCCCGCACCCAACGCATAAGGATAGGGCTGGCAGTCGCCGTACTACCGTTGTGCCACCCCATTCGCATGGCGGAGGAAGCCGCCACCGTGGACCAAGTCAGCCAAGGACGCCTCGAGTTCGGAATCGGCCGCAGCGGGTTTGCCAGAGCCTACGAGGGTTACGGGATACCCTATGGGGAGAGCCGGGACCGCTTCCAAGAGTCCTTGGACGTCATCAAAAAAGCCTGGACCAACCATAGTTTCTCCCACCAAGGCAAGTATTTTGAGTTTAACGACGTTTGCGTCGTGCCTAAGCCATATCAGCAGCCTCACCCTCCCATCCGTATGGCAGCGACCACCCAGGACACCTTTCCCCAGGTGGGCAAACTGGGACTGCCAATTTTCGTCGGTCTGAGAGGATTCGACATTGCCGACGTGGCGCGCCACGTCGGTGTATACCGCGACGCTTGGCGCGAGGCGGGCCACCCGGGCGATGGCGATGTCCTGCTCCGGATTCCGGTGTACGTGGCTGAAACGGCGGAGAGCGCCAACCAAGACGCCGAGGAAAGCACGATGAAGTCCTATCGCCGGATGGCTGATAACTTCGGCCGCTCCGCCGGCGGGGCCGGGACCGTGAACACAGAAGACCGCGCTCGAAGAGCCGAAAAACTCTCCGCCGTAACCTACGAGGACCTGCTACGAGACCGGCTCGCCTACGGCACCCCTGACATGGTAATCCAGCGCTTGATGCAGTTGAAGGAAACATTGGGGCTGTCCGGCATCGTTATGGAGCCCAATGTCGGGGGAGGCATTCCTGCGGAGCGGATGTTCAACTCGTTGCGCCTGTTCGCCAAAGAGGTGGCCCCAGCCATAAGGTAGCTCAAATCCAAGGGTCATCCATGGTCCAGTCCTGGCGCGAAGGGACCTTGCTTGATTGAATAGCTCAAGTCCTATGGAGGTGCCCTAACCCAGGGGTGGCGCGAAGGGGATCTGCTTGGCTAAGGGGCCCTGCTTGGATGAATAGCTCTAGTCCATGGGGGGTCCCTAACCCAGGGGCGGCGCTAGGGGGCCCTGCTTGATTGATATCGCCGGTCGAATTAGCCGAGCCGGTACGCGAGCCCCCGCCCATCCCGTCTCCACAATGGCTCAAATATGTTGACAGCGATATTCGGGCTGTGATAATGTCCCAGCGATTAGTGAAAAATTGCACACAATCGCGCCTCAAACGGGAAAAGGGGGTAGGAAGATGGGGTTTGTGCCCTTCCAACGGGCAAGCGCCCCTACA
The DNA here is from genome assembly GCA_965224325.1 of Dehalococcoidia bacterium. Classification (GTDB taxonomy): domain Bacteria; phylum Chloroflexota; class Dehalococcoidia; order Lucifugimonadales; family UBA3495; genus CBDCMJ01. The sequence continues at coordinate 124,202 of CBDCYT010000020.1, read as the reverse complement.
GGAGCGAAGCCTCCCGAAACCCCTGACAATAAGCTCCTTTTGACTACTGCGGAAACTCCACAAGCACCCTCCGGCAAGCGCCGCTTTCTCCCCCTAATTTTCGGCGCGGTCCTCCTCTTACTTCTCTTAGCGGTAAGTTGCTCGACGGGCAAGCAGTCGACGTGGGACCCCGTTGGACCGGTCGCCGCCAAGCAACTAGAGCTTTTCAACGTCCTCCTGTGGGTAATGGTTGCAATTTTCGTAGCTGTGGAAGGCGTCCTGTTGTACGCTGTTATCCGCTTTCGCCGCCGGCCGGGGGTAGAGCCCAGCCGGACCCACGGCCACCTACCCTTGGAGATCACTTGGACCGTCATTCCTTCCATCTTGATTTTGGGGTTGGGGGTTTGGTCGGTGTTCACCCTGTTCGAACTCGACGCCCCTCCGAGCTCAGAACAAAACGTCCTGGAAGTCAATGTCACCGGCCACCAATGGTGGTTCGAGTTCGAATATCCCGACGCCGGAAATGGGACGCGAATCACCACTGCCAATGAACTTCGCATCCCAGTGGATCGGGCTGTCAAATTGAATCTTTTCAGTGACGACGTAATCCACAGCTTTTGGGTCCCGAAGCTGGCTGGCAAGTTGGACATGGTGCCTACCCACCGGAACGAAATGTGGTTCAAGGCGGATTCCAGTAGGATAGACACACTGCCGGCAACGTTCTACGGCCAATGCGCTGAGCTGTGCGGGGTTGCCCATGCGCTGATGAGATTCCGGGTGAAGGTCCTAAGTGAAGACGATTACGACGCCTGGGTGAGAAGCTACGGACCGCCGCGGCCTTTGACCCTCCGCGCCCGGGAGGCCCAGAACACGTTTACCGTCAATTGCGCCCTTTGCCACACCATCGACGGGCCGGACAATCCCGCAGTGGCGGGAACGCGGTTGGAGGGTTTCCTAACCGGGGGCGACATCACCCCTGTCCCCGCGCCCAATCTCACCGACCTGCGCACGAGGCAATTCATAGCTGACGGGCTGTTGCCGTTGAACGAGGAAAATCTCCGTACTTGGCTTCATAACCCCGAAGACGTGAAACCTGGAAACTGGATGGCGGAACGCGCGCTGATCTATCAAAACGGCGACGTCAGTCTTAGTGAAGATCAGGTTGATGGCCTCATTGAGTATCTGTTGCAACTACAGTAGAATTCACGAGAGAATTCACGAGGGCAATTACTAGGGGAACACCCAGCCAATCAAGTCCTAGTCGGGGCCGCTCTATGACCGGTCACGCGTCCTGACAACCCGGTTTCCCAACTTGATTTCCCAACGAGGAAATCGCGGGAGGCAAACAATGGTAACCATCACGGGGGTAATCGCACGGCCGACCAGCTACGCTGGCGTGTTGGGCTGGATCACCACCGTCGACCACAAACGAATCGGAGTTCTCTACGGCGTCACTGCGTTGGTCTTGATGAGCATAGCCGGCGTTGAAGCCGGAGTGCTGCGCATGCAGCTGGCTGTGCCTGACAGCGGCCTGATCGGAGGCGACACCTTCAACGCGATGTTCACCATGCACGCCACCGTGATGGTGTTCATGGTGATAATGCCGCTTTCGGCCAGTTTCTTCAATTTCGTAATACCACTGGCCATAGGGGCTAGGGACGTAGCCTTCCCCAGATTGAACGCTCTTAGCTACTGGTTATTCCTGTTCGGCGCGCTTCTATTCCACGCCAGCTTCCTGGTGAACGAGCTTCCTGACGCGGGTTGGTTTTCCTATGCCAACCTCACCGAAAAGCCCTTCAGCGTGAATCGGGGCCTCGACTTCTGGAGCGTGAGCCTTCTAGTATTGGGCACTTCCTCGGTTGCCGCGGCGCTGAACTTCATCGTCACCATCGTTAACCTGCGGGCTCCGGGTATGAGCCTCATGCGCATGCCGGTGTTCGTCTGGATGACCCTAATCACGTCCATACTGCTGGTGCTGGCGTTTCCGGTGATCACGGTCGGCCTTATCGAACTGACCATGGACCGCAACTTCGGCACTCACTTCTTCATTCCGTCGGCGGGAGGAGACCCGGTTCTCTGGCAGCACCTGTTCTGGGTGTTCGGACACCCCGAGGTTTACATCCTCATCCTTCCCGCCATGGGCATAGTGTCGGAAGTGTTGCCCACTTTCTCCAAGAAGCCTTTGTTCGGTTATCCATTCATCATCTTTTCCGGCATCGTAATCGGGATGATGGGATGGGCGGTGTGGAGCCACCACATGTTTACCGTGGGCCTGGGCCCGGTGGCCAACTCGGTGTTCACTATTACCACCATGCTCATTGCAGTGCCCACCGGCGTGAAAATTTTCAACTGGATCGGGACCCTATGGGGCGGCTCCATCGATTTGAAGACTCCGATGTTGTTCGCCTTGGGCTTCGTGGCGTTGTTCATAGTTGGCGGGCTCAGCGGTGTATCTCACGCCGTTTCACCATCGGACTTTCAGCAGCAGGACACTTACTACATCGTAGCCCACGTCCATTACGTGCTGTTCGGCGGCTCCATTTTCGGACTGTTCGCTGGGGTCTACTACTGGCTGCCCAAAATAACCGGCCGCATGTATAACGAAGGTATGGGCAAGCTGACTTTCTGGCTGCTGTTCATAGGTATGAACGTTACCTTCTTCCCCATGCACTTTGCCGGTCTTAACGGCATGCCTAGGCGCATTTATACCTACGCTTCCGAGTTTGGGTGGGGCGACCTGAATTTATTGTCCACTGTCGGATACTTCATAATTTTCTTGGGCTTCGTCACCTTCGCGATATCTATAGTCCGGGCGGTGCGCGGCGGCTCCCGGGCCGGTCATGATCCGTGGGACGCTCCGGGCCTGGAGTGGACCATCTCTTCCCCTCCTCCGGCTTACAATTTCGCCGAGATACCGGTGGTTGAAGGGAAAGACCAGTACTGGATCAGCAAAGAACGGGCCAAAGCGGCTGGGCTGCCGGCGCCGCCAGCCGAAGCTCACGTGGACCCACGGACCATTCATATGCCCAGCCCGTCCTATTGGCCCATATGGATTGCCGTCGGAACGGCCCTGATAGGCGGCGGCATCCTCTCCCATTACGCCATGAGCTTCGTCGGCGGCGCAATCGCTTTCATAGGCACCATCGGTTGGAGCAATGAACCGCCCGCAGCGGCCAGCGCCCATGACGGCGGGCCTGGCGCGCACCACTAGGAGAAAGGACCAGTGGCCCACTCACTAGACCCCACTCCCGGGGCTGAGCACGAATACACCACCACCGGCTTAAACCACCGCAAGTTGCTCATGTGGGTGTTCCTAGGTTCCGACTGCCTGTTTTTCGGCGCCCTCATAGCCACGTACATGGTCTATAGAGGCCAGAGCCTCAACGGGCCATATCCAGTGGACATTATCGACGTTCCCATAACCACCATCAGCACCTTCGTGCTTCTGTGCAGCAGCTTTGGCATGGTCCAAGCCCTAGCCGCCACCAACCGCAACGACCAAAAAGCGATCCAGAGGTGGCTATTAATCACCGCTGCCTTGGGGGCCATTTTCATTGGATTTCAGATATACGAGTTCAACGCCTTTAAGAACGAGGGCCTGACCCTAGGCACCAACCTGTTTGGTGCTTCGTTCTTCACGCTGACCGGGTTCCACGGGGCCCACGTCACCGTGGGCATTATCTGGCTGTTGGGCCTATTTTTCGCGGCCCGAAAAGGCCGGTTAGGGCCCCGCACCAGTCTCGACGTAGAGATAATGGGGTTATATTGGCACTTCGTAGATATTGTCTGGATAGTCATATTTACCCTGCTATACCTGATCGGTGGCTTCGACGCCGGACCGGCCAATGCATCCGGGGGTTGAACGGGCGGCGTCTTGGCAACTATCCCCGGGGCATTTTCAAGGAGACTATTTAGTGCATGAGCACTAACCACGAACAGGAGCACACCGGCCGCCATCCGACGTTCTTGCAATACGTCTTGATAGCGGTTGTTCTCTTTGCGATCACCATAGTCGAGTTCGTCCTTATCTACGACAAGGCCGGCATCGAACCGTACTTGGGCGAATCAAAAATCCCCTTGCTGGTCGGTCTGTCCGCGGTCAAATTCGCTATCGTCATCATGTTTTACATGCACTTGAAATTCGACGCCCGCTTGTTCTCGGGCGTATTCCTAGCAGGACTGGCTCTGGCTTTTGTCGTCGGCATTGCCGTGTTGGGACTGTTTTTCGCGTTCCAAGGGAAGCCCAGGGATTTCGCCGAATCCAACGCCGTGCCGTTCGTCCACGCCGAGACAGAAGCAGTGCATGAAACCGGCGAATCGGCCGTGTCCAATGAGTTGCACCTGGGTGTGGTCGGCGACTCGTTCGAGTTCGACACCACCACCTCCCAGGTTTCTGCCGACTCAGAAGTGGTGCTGACCCTCGATAATACTTCTACTCTCAACCAGCATAACTGGGTGCTGGTGGAGGCCGGGACCAAGGATGAAGTTGCCAATGCCGGGGCTGTCGCCGGACCGGTCAACGACTGGATACCTCCCGATGACCCCAGAGTCCTCTTTCACACCGGGCTTCTGGATCCGGGGAGCTCTGAAGAAATCAGGTTCACCGCGGCCCCCGGTTCCTACCAGTTCGTCTGCACCTTCCCGGGACATAACGTGACCATGTTTGGTGATTTCGAAGTAGTTCCTTAAATACGCAGTACCCCATCAGGGGGCAGCACTTTTTCTCAAGTGAACGACAAAGGCCGGGGCTTTTCCAACTCCGGCCTTATCTTTAGGCGCCGAATCATGGCCGAGTTCGGTCGGCTTTCAACCCGGAGCCCAGGGAGTCGGCGCGTTTCCCTCTTCCTTTTGATACCACATGATCATGACGATACCCGCCACCACCACGCTCATCATGTCGCCCGGCACCCATAAGACGGCGCCGCCTAGCTGCTGATCAGTCATGAGAGAGATATCGAAGGGCTGTTCCACCTGAGAGTAGGCCTCGTATATCACGTGGTCCGCGAAAGTAATCACCGCGCCCAACAAGGTGTTGGGAATCACGATTAATCCTAGATAAAGGATCCGGAGCCCATAATGCAAGCGGGAGCGGTGGGGTTTTGGGTCCACGATCAGCCACCAAAACAGAAACCCGGAAGTCAACATTGTAACGTGCATGAATTCGTGCAGCGCGGCGTTGCGCAATGCGGCGTTGTGAGCGCTCGGCACCTGCCAGGCGAACAAAACGACCAGGAACAATGCAGTGGTGAACACCGGATTTGTGATGAGGTCATAGGCCCGGCGAACCCGGGGATTACCGACGATGGGCCGCACCAACCCACGCAGCGCCCAACGCGGTAGTCCCCTCAACATGGGCGTCAATGGCGCTCCTAACAGGATCAGCAACGGCCCAAACATGCGCAGCAGGATATGCTGTATTTGGTGGAAAGACTGCATGTGCTCCGCCAGTGAATCCAGGGGCGACTGCAGCGCAATGAACAAGGCGAACAGCCCGGAGAAGAAGCAAACTTTCTGCCAAAGTTTCACCGGATGGCTGGGCCGTTCCCACTTGGACAGGCCAACCAGGTACAAGTTAGCCACCACCAACAGGAACAGGGTGGGCAAAGGATTGGTGTTCCACGCTGTCCAGGGGTTCTGACCTTCGTTGATTCCGTTGTGAGCGTGGGCAACCGGCGACGACGCCAGCAGTTGCCACACTCCCACGGCGGCCAGTGTCCCTGCGATGCCCAGTATCCTGAGCCTGCCGCCCATCAGGAGGTGCGCCTCCACCGTTGGCCCAGGTTCCTCACACAGACCAAGTAGTTCATCAAATTGAAGCGGAAACGCGAAGCCTGTTGACGAGATCTTGGGACAAAATCAACGAGGATAAGGTCCGTCGATGCTGCAACTGACCCGGCGCAAGCATGATTTGCCCGCACTATTTCCTCCCCGCCGGTACTCTTTATGACCCGGCCTCACTGGAGCCCCCGGCGTTATTCTCGTCCCTCTTGCGCCGACGGCGTTGAGTGCTCCACCAGACGTAGGCCACGCCCCCCAATAGTACCGCGAACACTCCGATAAACACGAACGTCCCACCAGAAATCCGGCGGGTCTCCGCAACTTCGAGTTGCGTCAACTCCGTCGAAACAAGTCCCAGAGAGCTATCAAGTCGTACGTTCACGCGCCAAATCCCCGGTTTGTGCAGGTCCATCTGGGCATCATAGCGGTCCGGAAACGATGGAGTGTTGTGGGCTGTGGCCCTGCCTTCAGCGCCACTCCCTTTATGAAGAGTTTCCAAGGTCACCCTGGCGTCAGGTATCGGCTGGCCGGTGGACGCCTCCACCACAGTGATGGCGAATAACGTCACGCCCAGAGATAGACCTGACTGAACTATTGCGGCGCGGACATCGTAGAGGCCGGGAAGTGTCCGGACTCTCAAGATGTCCGCATCCTGTGCGGCGGCCGGGGCCGTGGCCCAAAAGGCCGTAAGGACCAGAAGACCGGCCATCAGTGCTGCCGCCGGTATCGCTGGGATGCAGCGGCGCCCGCGCTCCGGCGAACGTGGCCCTCCCAGTTGCCTTAGCGGCAGAACCGCGTTACCTTCCGAGCAGATGTTTCAACCCTGGCCATTTGTCACCTCATGCTGAGTCGCCGGTAGCGGACTATCGGATTCCACCATACCATTTTAGCATCATCAAGCCGGGCTATACTGGCCCACGTGCCGCGTTGGTGCTCGCACCCGTGTATCGGTCAATTGATTCGGAAGTGTCTTGACTTCTATATCTGGTGAACCGAAAGTATCTGTTAATCGATGCGCATGATGTCGCAGAGTGAAAGGCCGATGAGCAGCCAGTCGCGGGACATCAGAAAACAGCGGCTAGTACATAGCGCTAAAGAGGCATTCGCCAATAAGGGATACCACGAAACAAGCATTTCGGAGATAGTGAGGCGTGCGGGAATCGCCAGGAGCACCTTTTACCAGTATTTCGACTCCAAATTGCATCTCTTCGAAAGCATCTTGGAGACCCTGTTACAGGACCTGCACGACTCCATCAAGCCCGTCTCCCTCGCTCCTGGGTCTCCGACCCCGCTGGTCCAAATTAAGGAGAATCTAACCAGAGTTCTCAACTTTGTATTGGAGGAAAGGGACCTTACTAGAATATTAATGCACCAAACCGGCGCCCTAGACCGCACTATGTTGGGGCAACTCGATGGCTTCTACAGCCAGTTGGCAGGCATGATACAGCGGTCTCTTGATTTAGGCGTCACCATGAACTTAGTCAGGCCCTGCGACACGCGGCTTACGGCGTTCTCGATAATCGGGGCAGTAAAAGAGGTGATCTTTCAGTTGACATCATCCCAAGAGCCTTGGCCGTCAACGGATCAAATCGGAGACCAATTACTAGAGTTTGCTATGGGAGGCATCTTGGTGCATCCTCAGAACTCGTTCATGAAAACCGGCCGATGAGCAGGCGGATGGCTTGCCTTCACTCGGGAGCGATCGAATTACGCCAATTGGCTTCGCTAACCGGCGTGGTGAATCATAATCTCAGAAGCGGTGTCCTAAGTTAAAGATCAGAGGTGTGGCGTCTTGAATAATAATTCGGATGGCGAGCCCGGTATCCCTACGATGTCGAAGGATTCACTTCCCGAGAGTTTGATGATTGGTCTCGACGTGGGGTCGACCACCGTTAAAGCGGTGGTTATGGACCCTGACACCGATGAGATCCTCTGGAAGGAATACGAACGCCACAATACCAAGCAGCCGGAGATGGTCAACGATTTCCTTCGGAAGATTCAGGAAGCTTTCCCGTTACCTCAAGACAAGATACGCATCTTCATTACGGGCAGCGGTGGCACCTCTCTCAAGGACTACATAGGCGCCAAGTTCGTCCAAGAAGTAAACGCTGTCTCTTTGGCGGTGGAGCATCTTTATCCGGATGCTGGGTCCGTCATTGAACTGGGCGGCCAAGATGCCAAGATAATCATCTGGTTCACCGACAAAGAGACAGGCGCCAAGCGCAAAGTCCCCAGCATGAATGACAAGTGCGCCGGAGGTACCGGTGCGGTCATCGACAAGATTAACTCCAAGCTAAGATTAACCGGCGAGCAGCTCCAAGCTCTGGATTACTACGACGTCAAGCTCCACCCGGTGGCTGGCAAGTGCGGGGTCTTCGCCGAAACCGATATCAACGGACTCCAGAAGCAGGGCGTGCCTCCGGACCAGCTCATGGCCTCGTTGTTTGAGGCCATCATTCAGCAGAACCTGAGCGTCCTGACCCGCGGCAATACTCTGCGGCCCACCGTGCTGCTGCTGGGCGGCCCCAACAGCTACATTCCAGCAATGCGGGATTGCTGGAAGCACAACATTCCCAAGATTTGGGCCGAGCGCGGCACCGAGCTCCCAGAAGGGATACCACCAGAAGACCTGGTCATAGTGCCGGAGAACGCTCAATACTACGCAGCCATTGGCTCGGTGCTTTACGGCAAGAACGAGGACGCCCACATCGGTGTCTTCAAAGGCACCGAAGAATTGGAAGGGTTCATGGAAGGCGGCCGCGACGCGATGCGGGAGCAGTCGGGGGACATAGGACTTGCCAAATCTCAAGATGAATTGGAAGCGTTCAAAAAGCTCTTCGCCAAATCGACCTGGGAAGCCGCAAAATTCTCTCCCGGCCAGGAAGTTGAAGCGTTCATGGGTATCGACGGCGGTTCCACCTCCACCAAGGCCGTGCTCATGGACCGGGATGGCGTTCTCCTGGCCAAAGCATACCAGCTTTCCAAGGGCAACCCCCTCGACGACGCCAAAGAAATCATTACTGAATTACGAGAATACGTCGAAGGCCAAGGGGCCACACTCAATATGCGGGGAGTAGCCACCACCGGCTATGCCAAGGACATGCTCAAAGAGACCTTGGGTGCCGATGTCGGCATTGTAGAGACCGTTGCCCACACCAAGTCCGCCATGCACTATTACGACGACGTTGACGTGATCGTCGACGTGGGCGGGCAAGACATCAAGGTTATCGTCCTCAACGACGGCAAGGTCAAGGATTTCAAGCTCAACACCCAGTGCTCAGCAGGCAACGGCTACTTCCTCCAGAGCACCGCGGCCAAGTTCGGCTACTCGGTGGCGGAGTTCGCCGATGCAGCCTTCGAAGCAGACCGCTTGCCCGTCTTCGGTTACGGCTGCGCCGTATTCATGGAGACAGACATCGTCAATTTCCAGCAGCTTGGTTGGGAAAAGCACGAGATCATGGCCGGGCTGGCCAAGGTCCTGCCCAAAAACATCTGGCTCTACGTGGTGGCCGAGCCTAACCTGAGCAAATTCGGCACCAACTTCGTGCTACAGGGCGGCACCCAGCACAACTTGGCCGCTGTGAAGTCCCAGTACGATTTCATCATGTCCAAGGTGCCCAACGCCAAGATCCGGGTCCACGAGTTTACTGGCGAGAGCGGCGCCATCGGCGCTGCCCTGGAAGCGATTCGTGTGACCGCTGAAAAGGATTCTTCCTTTATTGGCTTGAAGTCCGCCGAAAATCTTGAGTTCACCACCACCAGGGACGAGTCCACACGCTGCAGCTTCTGCAAAAATAAGTGCCTAAGGACCTACATCGATACGGAAACGCCCCAAGGGGACAGCCGGCGCTTCATCATCGCTACCTGCGAAAAGGGAACCGTAGAGAGCGTAGATGACATGAAGGAGATCAAGGCACGCCTGGAAGAGATCAAGAATGCCAACCCCAACTTCGTGGAGAAGGCGTCCGTAAAGGCGTTCAGGACCACCGACGCGTCCAAGGTTAGCAGCCTGCGCAAAGTCGACGCGGAAGAAGAAGCCGAGCCCCAACGCAAGGGTCTGCTCGCCCGGTTCCGTAAACAAGAACCGGTAAAGGAATTGAAGCCTGAACCCATCTCTCCCGAGGTGCGAGTACTTAGACGAGACATCAAGATCGGCATCCCCCGCGTCTTGAATATGTACACACTGTCGCCATTCTTCCAGACCTACTTCGAGTCCCTGGGAGTGGGCGCTCAGAACATCATCTACTCCGATTACACCGATCCGGCAATGTGGTACAAGGGGTCAAGGCGGGGCTCCATTGACCAGTGCTTCCCCAGCAAGGTAGCCCTCGCCCACGTCCACAACTTGATATTCGACAAGAAGGAAAAAGACAAGCCGGATGTCATCTTTTACCCTATCATCAATAGGCTCTTAAGCGAGTTGGTCAACATCGAGGACAGCGCCGCATGCCCCACCGTTGCTATTTCCCCAGAGGTCGTCAAGGCGGCCTACACCAAAGAAGGGAACGTTTTCGAAGAGAACAACATCCGCTACCTGAGCCCCTCTTTCGATATGACCGATTGGCCCATGTTCGAGTACGACATGTGGAAATGTATGAATGATTTGCTCCAGGTCACCTGGGAAGAGAACCTGGAGGCCTTGGACATAGCTTACAAGGCATTCCGCAACTACTTCAAAACGCTGCGGAGTGAGGCCCGGGAGGTCCTGAACGGGCTGGAAGAAGAAGGGAAGTTGGGTGTCGTCATGCTGGCGCGGCCTTACCACAACGACCCCGGCCTCAACCACGAGATAATGGAGGAGATTCAGAAGAAGGGCTACCCCATCTTCAGCATCGACTCGCTACCCCAGGACGAGGATATCCTAGAGCGGTTGTTCGGAAAAGAGGTGGAGGCGGGTGTCATCACCCACGCCATGGACATCACCGATGTCTGGAAGAACGCCTACAGCGAAAACTCCAGTAAGAAAATATGGGCCGCCAAGTACGTCGCTCGCCACCCAAATCTGGTCGCCATCGACCTGTCCAGTTTCAAGTGCGGCCACGATGCCCCCAATTACAACACAATAGAAAAGATCATCGAGGCGTCGAACACACCCTACTTCACATTTTTCGACATCGATGAAAGCAAGCCTTCGGGGTCCATCAAAATCAGGGTGGAGACCATCGATTACTTCCTGCAACGATACCAAGAACATCTGCAGCGCAATGTCACTTCCGAGAAAGAGTTGCGGTACATGGTCGAGACCTACAAGAAGGGGCTCGTCCGGGCTAACGCCAATCCATATGACAAGCCGGGCCGCATCAATATCAGCGGCAACGACTCCCGCGCCAGTGGCCATAAGGGCCTCGAATCGGACGGACCGCAAGCGGACCATCACGGCAATGACGCTTGGGTGCCGGTCACCCTGGAACTGGGCAGTAAAGCATCGGTCCAGAACGGCAACGGGCACAATGGCAACGGCCACCACGAAAACGGACATAACGGTGCCCCACCCAATGGGAACGTGATGGATGTTGGTACACCCAACGGGAAAGAGAAAGCTGTCAATGCCGCCACTGACTCTAGCGCCTACGACGCCATCCGCAAGAGCAACACGGCCGAAGACGCAGCGGAGGAAGAGTTCGGCAGTGACTCGGCAAGTTGCGGCCTACCCGGTCGCGACTATAATCTTAAGGCCTACGCCCAGGATGGAGAGGCCATTTCAGGCCTTCCCGACGAAGGCGAGGATGGCACCCAGCCCCAATTTATCCAGCTAGGTAACTTCAAGCTGCCCCGTAGTAAGAAATTTGTCGAAGAAACTGCTCCGGTAGAGGCGGACTAAGTACAAACTTGAGTAGCTCAAGGGAGGAGATAATATGGTCAAGGTGATAGACGAGCAGGATATTGAAACCCAAGTCGAACAGCAGGATATTGAAACCCAAGTCAAACAGTACGAAGAGCAGCTTCGCAGCGAGATGGGCCTCGAGTTAAAGCAAGTCGACCACTTTGCGAAGCCCTACGAGCGCCCGTGGAGGAAGGACCAGAAAGACTCCGTGACCATCCTGTTTGGCGGCATGACTGCTGCCCACGACGAGTTGGTCAAAGAGGGTATGACCGGTCTGGGATACAATATCCGCCTGTTGCCCTGCCCGGACAACGATTCTCTTTCCACCGGGAAAGAGTACGGCAACCGAGGCCAGTGCAACCCTACCTACTATACGGTGGGGAATCTGGTCAAGTACTTGAAAGAGCTCAGGGAGCAAGGTGAGGAAGACATCGAAGAACGGTACGTCTTTGTAACCGCTGGTGCTTGTGGGCCCTGCCGCTTCGGTATGTACGAGGCCGAGTACCGCAAAGCCCTCCGTGACTCGGGGTTCGATGAATTCCGCGTAATGCTCTTCAAACAATCTGGTGGATTGAGCCAGGACAGCGGAGATTCCGCCCTCGAGCTCAACGCAAAGTTTGGCTTGACTCTGATCAAGGGGATCATGGTGGGTGACATGATCAACGACCTTGGATACAAGATCCGCCCCTACGAAATTGTAGAGGGTGAGACAGACCGGGTCACAGCAGAAGCCAAAGTGATATTGGGTGACGCCCTCAGAGACAAAACGTCTATCTGGCGCGCCCTGCGGCGAGTCCGGAAGATGTACAAGAGCATCAGGGTTGATTACACCCGGGTCAAGCCCAAGGTGAAAATAACCGGCGAGTTTTGGGCCCAGACCACCGAAGGCGACGGCAACTACCACATGTTCCGCTGGTTGGAGTCTGAAGGGGCCGAGGTTCTGGTCGAGCCCATCGGCACCTGGATCGAGTACCTCATCTGGTCGGCCAAGAAAAATGCGGAAGATCACTTGGTCATCGACAAGACCCGGAAAAGTTTCATCCGGAAGGTAAAGCTGGTGCAGTTTGCTTTCCGCATGTATTACAACTTCTACCGCTGGGGTTTGGGCTTCAAGAGCGATTCCCTGCCCAACCAAGCAAAATTGGCCGAGTACGCCAGCGCCTACTACGATAGCCACCTCAAGGGAGGCGAAGGCCACTTGGAAGTCGCCAAGAACATCATGGCCACCAAGGACAAACACGCTCAAATGGTGATCTCCCTCAAGCCCTTCGGCTGCATGCCCAGCACCATGAGCGACGGGGTTCAGAGCAAGGTAGTCGCGGACTACAAGGACGCGATATACCTCCCCATCGAGACCTCCGGTGACGGCGAGGTCAACGTCAGGAGCCGGACCCAAATGAAGCTATACGAAGCCAAGATAAAGGCCCGGCAAGAGATCAAAGAGGTGCTGAACCACTACGACGTTACCATCGAGCAAGTGCGGGAATACGCAGCTAAGCACCCTAAACTCAATGACCCAATGCACAAGCTCCCCCATCACCATGGCATCAGCACTGCAGCCAACTTCGTGGCCATGGTGGCGCCTCACATCAAATAAGGCCCCGTAGGTTAGGTCCACAAACATCTTGGCCAGGTTAGCCCAAGAGAATTAAAGGGCCGGTCACATGACCGGCCCTTTAATCGTTCGCTGTCAGCAAATCTTGATACCCCTACACCCGTCTGTTACACTCGAGGCTGCGCCTCTCGCCGGCAAATCGCGGCCTCCGTTAATCTCTTGACAGCCGGGTCAAGAACTGGACGGTGCGTGTCATGAAATTGGTCCTTTACAACGATTACCGTTTAGGGGTCATCCGGGACGACAAGGTAGTCGACGCCACGGAGGTAGTGGATAGAGCCCAGTTCCGGAGGCCTCAGGACATGTTGGAAGAGGTCATCATCAATTGGGATGACCTGAAGCCAAGGCTCGAATCAGCGGCGGAGAGCAATGAGGGCATACCGCTCCAGGACGTTCGGTTACGGGCCCCCGTCCCCAGGCCGTCCAAGCTGATTTGCGCTGCGGTTAACTACCTGGAATTTGGACAGCGGGAACCGGCAATACTTGACGCCTTCCTCAAGTCACCCAGCGGTATCATCGGGAATGGAGACACCTGCGAGCTGCCTCCGACCCCCGCAACGGTTTTTCACCATGAGGCGGAACTAGCCCTGGTAATTGGCAAGAAAGCCACCAAGGTAACCGAGGAAGACGCACTATCCTACGTCTTCGGTTACACGCATTTCTTAGACATGTCCGCTCGTGGGCTTCAGGGGGCCGTGGGGAACAGTTTCTTCCTGGGCAAGTGCTGGGATACTTTCGCTCCGATGGGGCCCGCTCTGGTCACCGCGGACGAAATACCGTCTCCCAATAACCTTCAGGTGCGGCTATGGAACAACGGCGAGCCCAGGCACGATTTCTCCACCAGTGACATGGCACATCAGATCCCGGAATTGATTTCCGAATTCTCCAAGATCACCACCTTGGAGCCCGGGGACATAATTGCCACCGGGGTCAATCATCAGCAAATCGGGGCCGTCCAAGACGGGGACGTTTTGCGCATGGAAATTGAAAACCTTGGCCCCTCCTTGGTCGTCCACATCAGCGATCCATCCATGCGAGAGTGGCCTCGCGGCATCGACACCGAAATGGCTGCCCGTATAATTGCTATGGCTCCTATCGGGCGATAAGCAGGGAACGTATAGGCGCTTTCGGATTGACGGATTCCCGGCAACAGGCCAACTTGCCTGCTTCGAACGCTGTCCGGCTCCGTCTAGGTGCTCTGGTGGTCTCCGGCAAGGTCCTTCTTGGAAGCGGCCTGGGGGGTCCGTCCGACGCGACGAAGTTGAATCTCAACCCCTTCTCTACGGTCCAATTCCCAGGCGTCGTGCTCCTGGGGCGAAGTTACTTCGCCAAGCCGGTTGAACCGCCGGCATGGACGCAAACCCCACGGCAGGACAGAGGTTCATCGCCCCGGAACCTCAAGCCGCCGTGTTAAAAGGTAGCCTGGAGAACGACTCATCTTGAAACTGCACGGTAAAACGGCGCTGCTGACTGGGATCAACCCCAACATAATGGGCGGGATTGCCGAAGGATTGGCGGCCGCGGGCGCTCGCACCGTCTGCGTGGACGCCGATCCCGAGTACGCCTACGGCTGCGCCCTGTCCATCACTCAAGGCGGCGGCCAGTCAATAGGACTGGTCTGCGACGTGACGGATGAAGAGCAGGTTGCCGCCAGCCTGAGCCGGGCCGAAGAGGTCTGGGGGCCCGTGGATATTCTAGTGAACGGCGCCACTGTCTTCAACTGGAAGGGTGTCTTGGATATGCCTCTGGACGAGTGGCGCCACCAAACCGACGTGATTCTTACCGCTGCCTTTCTGTTCACCAAACACGCGGCCCGGCGCATGATAGACCAGAGCCGTAAGGGTAGCATCATCAATATAGTTTCGACCGCAGGACATCAAGGCGAACCCGGCAATATTGGTTACGGAACGGCCAAGGGCGGGCTGCTCAATTTCACCCGTGCCGCGGCGATGGAGTTGGCCCGGCACGGAATTCGAGTGAACAGTCTGACCCCCACCGCTACAGATCCGGCGGAAGGCATCGACCGGGCAGCTCGATGGGGGGTGAAATGGCCTGCCGCACGCGAAGGGCAAAGGGCGAAGGGGTTGCTCCAAAATGCCAGCCGCGGCGTACCGTTACTGCAATTGCCCAGCCCCCGGCACTACGCCAGTGCGGCAGTGTTTCTAGCGTCGGAGGATGCGGAGATGATTACCGCTTTCGACCTACGGGTGGACGGAGGCGCCTTATCCCGCTACTGGGTTTGGAGCCCGGGAGACGCCTACGACGATGCTCAAGCTACCCTTTCGGAGCATCCGTCTGCGGAAACGCCCGTCTTTCGGAAATCCACCGAGTAAGATAAGCGCTCTCGCCCCAACAGATTGCGACTCTGATTCACCCTTTAACCCACCACGATGGCTAATCCTTCGAATTAGCGCGGCGCTCTCGCCCCAGCAGATTGCGACTCTAATCCGCCCTTTAACCCATATCGCGGGGATGGCGCCGGCCAAAGTCATCTGCGATTTCGTCAAAGGTCAGGAACCGGGTTCCGGGGTGCGCCTGAATGTAGCCAGCCAGCCGCTCCAGCATCAACAAGACCTGAGGGCGGCCACTTACATCGGGATGAATCGTGATGGGGAAAATTGCCTCGTCATACTCCCGGTAAACGTAATCGAACTGGTCTTTCCACATCTGCTCGATGTCCCTAGGATTCACGAAGCCATGGCTATTGGGGGACTTCTTGATGAACATCATGGGTGGAAGGTCGTCCAGGTGCCAGTTAGCCGGTATTTCTATAAGGCCGGTCTCCTGGCCGCGCACCAGAGCCCTCATCCAATGCTCGGCAGGCTGCGAGTAATCAATCTTCGTCCACTGGTCTCCCACGCGGACGTAGTAACACTCGAAGTCCCGGTGCATCAGGCTGTGGTCGTACTTGAGCCCGTGCTTCAACAACAGTTCGTTGGTCACGTGACTGAATTCCCACCAGGGAGCCACGTACCCGGTGGGGCGCTTCCCCGTCAACGCGGTCACCAGGTCGATGCACCGGACAAGCACCGCCTCTTCTTGCTCAGGGGTCATGGCAATAGGGTTTTCATGAGAATAACCGTGGAGGCCGACCTCGTGGCCTTCGTCCACAATCTGGCGGCATTGCTCCGGGAAGGTCTCGATGGAGTGGCCGGGAATAAACCAGGTGGTCCGGATACCCAGCCGCTTGAAGAGCTTCAACAGCCGCGGAGTGCCAACCTCCCCGGCGAACAATCCTCTGGAAATGTCGTCGGGCGAGTCTTCTCCTCCGTATGATCCAAGCCAACCTCCCACAGCGTCAAGATCGACGCCAAACGCACAAAGAATCTGCTTGTCCGCCATAAACGTTCCCTCCGTGCCCTGGCCGCTGCGGTCCAACTCATGGTCTGCCTCGTTGGCGTCCACCCGAACCGGCGCCGCCCCGCAGTAGTTGCTTTAGCTAGGTGTCCCTCGGATGCACGTCTTTCGGCGCCATTTCTCACCGGTGACCTGACCCGCGGCCGACGGCGAACTAGTCCAACCACCATTTATCGCATTCGATGGTTGCGCATAGTGCGCCAGGTCCACACAAAGGCGGTCAGCCGGATGGGCGGGTCGCTCGGGCTTAGCCTCGAACAGAAAACTGCCGGGGGGGTCTGCCGCCGGTATCGACTTAGCGGATTACGCTGACACAGCAGACAGCCCGGCCGCCTCAATCCCCGCCCTGGCTGCGTCTTCATCTTCTTGGCTGGTGCCGCCGCTGCCACCCACCGCGCCGACAAGTTCGGCGCCCCGATAGGCCGGAAGCGCTCCCTGACCTGGGATCATGTGCCCTCCTTCCATGGCCATCAGCCCCCGGAACACCGGCGCCTGGGCGTTGTCTGCCAGGTCGGCACTGGAGCGTCCGAAGCACGCTGCCGCGACTGCTTTGGCCCGGGATATAGGAGGAGTACGCCAGGATGCGCCGTCGGTACGGAACATGGTCAAGAGGTCTCCTCTCGGGTCCACCACTGAAACGCTCATCTTCGCGCCCATTTCAAGTACCTTAGCCTTAGCTGCGGCCAGAATCGTTTCGGCTTCCGCCAGTGTCAACGATGCCATATAAGCACCTCCGCCATGAGTTTAAGGGCAATTCACGGTCCTAGGCCCATTCTATGTCACAACCGGCTCCCTGAATACTGCCAGAATCGTCAGTAGAAACACCAGCAGAAACACCAGGGTTGCCGCTCAGCTTTCTCCGGAACTGCCGGTAAAAATGGGATAAACCCGGCGTGGACCCGCTCGCGCCGAGACGCTCCAACGCTAGGAATCAACCGGGGCAGGCGTCCATCAAACGAGACTAAATTAGGACCGCCACAAGTCCGGCGCGACAACACCCAAGTCCCGGCTGCGGCCTCATTCCAACCCACCGGCCAACCCACCGGCAAGAACACTACTGGCGTTACGGGTCCGAAGTAACAACGGCCAAGACCCGCGCCGTAGCCTCACTCCCACTGAATGGTAAACACGCTACAGGTCCGGAGCGGCAATGGCCGACACGCGACCGTAGCTTGACTCCAACCTCCTGGGACCCGCCGGCTCACGAGTGACGGCCACGCGTGGATCCATCATGCCGATCCGTCACAAGGTTCTACGGTCTATGACGCGCCTGGCCTTGAACTGCGTGCGGTCGAACTCGCCGGCAGGCTTTATCTCTACGGCAACCCCAACGCCGATAGCCCGACGTAACTCGTCAGCGATGCGCTGCCGCAATGGCTCCAGAGCGGCCGGGTCATGCTCCATTCCGGAGTAAGACTCGGCGTCGACCTCGGTTTGCACTGTGAGCCGGTCTAATTGCCCAGAGTCCCGCTCTAGAATCAAACGGAACTCGCCGCCGAATTCTCTCATTCCTCTCAGGATGTCCTCAATGCGGGAGGGAAAGACGTTTTGCCCACGCACGATCATCATGTCGTCGGTGCGGCCGTAAATCCCCAGAGGCAAGGTGGGATAGGTGCGCCCGCAGGGACAATCCACCATGTCCCACCTGGCGATGTCTCCGGACCAATAGCGGATCATGGGCTGCGACGTACGCTCCAGGTGGGTATAAACAGGAACACCCTCGGCCCCCAGCGGCGCCGGTTTAGTGGAGGCGGCGTCGACTATTTCCGTGTAAACCAGGTCTATCCACAGATGCATCCCCCGGCCCAGGTGGCGGCACCCGGCATTGGTCATCCAGGGGGTCATCTCCGCCATGCTGCCCATGTCCACGACGTAGCACCCGAAGGTGTCTTCAATCTGCTTACGGGTAGATGGTACGCTGGCCCCCGGCTCGCCCGAGAAAAACATAAACCTGAAATTGAAGTCTTCCCGGGGGTCGAGACCCATTCCCCTGGCTACCTCGGCTAGGTAAAGGGCATAAGACGGGGTGGCGTACAGGGCCTGGGGCTTGATCATCGCCGCCCACTCGGCCGCCCGCTCCGTTTGCCCCGGAGCGCCGCCGCCAAAGGGAAAGCAGGCCGCCCCCAATCTCTCGGCGCCCACCAGCGCACCCCAGCTGCCTATGTACAGGCTAAACACCGCGGCGACCATGACAGTGTCGCCGGGACGCAATCCTGACCCCCAGAGAATACGGGCGTGGGCTTCGGCGATGCGGTCCCAGTCGTCCTTTCCTATGCCGAACACCGTTGGCCGTCCCGTGGTGCCGGAGGTCCCGTGGACGCGGAAGATTTGTTCTTCGGGAATACAAAGAAAGCGTCCGTAGGGCGGGTGTTGCACCTGCTCATGCCGTATCTCTTCTTTGGTTAGGATGGGCAATTGGGCCAGCTCTTCGAAGCTGCCTATGTTCTCGGGGTCCACGGTCGCGCCCCGGTAGAACTCGCGGTAAAATTCCGAGTTGTTATAGGCGTAGCTCACCTGACGCCGCAGCTTCTCCAGAATGAGCGCGTCTCGCTGCGCTGCAGGCATGGTCTCCAGGCCCGTGTCCCAATACTCGGAGTCTTGTTTGGGCACGTAGCTTCGGGGATAGATGGGAGGCCACTCCATCGCTTTAGACATCCTCTAGGACCCTTACTTTAAGGCTAGGACTGCCCCCGGCGCGCCCCAGCCGAGGTGGCCGAAAGCGAACACTTTGGAGCCGAGGCGAGGGGGCCAACGCAGGGGGGAGTATCAAGTTGCCTTAACTCTAGATTCAATGAAATCTATCATCGTCTGGGTGAAGACGCCCACGGGGAAAACGCCGTCAACACCCATGGCCTGCAGCGGTTCCACGTCCTCATCCGGTATGGTGCCCCCCACCAACAGCAGCACGTCGTTCACTCCCCTTTGGTTCAGCGCCTCAATAAGGCGGGGAATCAGGCGCATGTGCGCTCCGGACAGGATGCTAATGCCGATGACGTCTACGTCCTCTTGCAGCGCGGCTATGGCCACCTGGTCCGAGCTCACCCGCATTCCCAGGTACACCACTTCCATACCGGCGTCGCGAAAAGCCCGGGCGATGACCTTCACGCCCCGGTCATGACCGTCCAGGCCCAGCTTGGCCAATAGAATCTTGACGTTGGCGCTAGGTGGGCGCGTGCTCATAAATTTAGTGACCGGTCAGCACTTCGACCGAACGCTTCGTCCCCAAAGCCGGTACGGGAATAGCCTGCCGGAGTAGGTACGCATCTTAATCTCTGCGCTACCGGTAGACTGGCGACGCGTGGAGATTCAAAACTCACCTAGAATACTCCCGGGTCGACGTACTCACCGTACACGTCTCGCAGTGCGCCCATAATCTCACCCTCTGTGGCGCAGGTGTCGACCGCGTCTATCATCAGCGGCATCAGGTTTTGCTCTTTCTGCGCCGCATCGATCACGGCGTGGAGGGAGTTGCGGACATCGTTGTTGCTTCTAGAGCTTTTGGCCTGGGCCAGCCTCTCCTTCTGCCACTCTTCTTCCTCGGGATCAAACTGGAACAGCTCCAGGTCCTGCTTGACTTGCGACTGATACTGGTTGAGGCCCACCACGACCCGTTGATTGGACTCAACCCGCATCTGGTACTCATAAGATGCGCGGGCGATTTCCTGCTCGATGTAGCCGGTCTCTATGGCCTGAAGCATACCGTGGACCATAGAACCTCCGCCCAGATTGTCCACCTTATCGACGTACTCCCAGGCCTTCTCTTCCATGGAATTGGTAAGAGACTCCAGGAACATGGCGCCGCCCAAGGGATCGGCGGTGCTGGCAACGCCCGACTCATGGGACAGTATGAGCTGAGTGGCCAGAGATATCCGCATGGCCTCTTCGGATGGGATGTCGTAGGCTTCATCGTAGCCGCTGACGTGGAGAGACTGGGTGCCCCCCAAGACCGCTGCCAACGCCTGAAGCGCACCGCGAATTATGTTGTTCTGCGGGTCTTGGCGCATTAGCGTCGAGCCTAAAGTCTGGGTATGGAACCGCAGCCGCATAGACTCGGGTTTGGTGGCGCCGTACCGTTCTTTCATGATCCGGGCCCACATCCGCCTTGCGGCCCGAAACTTGGCGATCTCCTCAAAAAAGTCGTTATGACAACCGAAGAAGAAGGACAGGCGAGGAGCAAAACTGTCCACCGGCAGGTCCCGGTCCATCGTCGATTCGACGTAAGCCATGCCCTGGGCTACGGTGAACGCCAGCTCCTGGACCGCGTTGGAGCCCGATTCCCTGGTGTGGTATCCGGAAATGGAAACGGGATACCAATTCGGGGCCTTACGAGTGCAAAACTCAATGATGTCAGTGGTGAGCTTGAGGGACGGTTTGGGTCCCAGGGCGAAGGTCTTCTGCCCGTGGAACTCCTTCAGGGAGTCGTTCTGAACGGTGCCCCGCAGGGATTGCCAGGGCACGCCGCGTTTTCTGGCCGCTGCCAAGTACATGCTGAGAATAGCTATGGCAGGATGATTGATGGTTAGAGACACGCTGACTTGGTCCAGCGCGATACCCTCGAAAAGGTCATGCATGTCGTGGACCGTGTCCACCGCCACACCCAACCTGCCGACCTCGCCCTCCGCCAACTCATGATCGGAATCGTAACCGGTCAACGTGGGATGATCGAAATCAGTGCTGATGCCGGTTTGGCCGTGCTCCAGCAAGAACCGGTAGCGCTGGTTGGTTGCCCTCGCGGTGCCAAAGCCGGCAATCTGGCGCCGGGTCCACAAACGACCCCGGTACATGTCCGGGTAAGGGCCCCTGGTAAACGGGAACGCCCCGGGCACGCCAAGATCCCGATCGTGGTCGAAGTCCTGGAGGTCGTCCTGAGTGTAAAGCTGTTTTACTTCCAAGCCGGAGAGGGTCCGGTGTTCTCCCTGGCCTTGCTGTGCGCCGTCCGTATTTCCCGCCATGGTCTCCGCCCTTTCTTAGTTAAGTAGGCCCCTCTAAGGTAGATTCCAGCTCGGCGTTTCGTCAGACGCGCACGTACTTGTCCACGCTCATTTCCGCAGTCAATGCCAGGTACAGGTCGCCATGAGCATCGACCCAGGAGCCATGGGCGGAGCGGGACGGCCACCGGGCCAGCACGTTGCCTTCCCCGTCCAGCACGCTCATTTGGGGCGGTTTCCCGTCCTCAGGACGTTCGCTGGTGTAGAACAACCCGTCCTTGTCCTGAGATATATCCAATGGACGCTGCATGTCGGTCCACATGGTTATGAATTCACCCTCTGGAGAGAAGACCTGGACCCGGCTATTTTCCCTGTCGCACACGTAGACCCGGCCGTCCAGCCCAACCAACAGACTGTGGGGAAGGTGGAATTGGTTGGCTCCACCCTTGCCAGGTTCTCCCCAAGAAGAAATGAGTGTTCCGTCACTGGAGAAGCGATGGACCCGCGCGTTGCGGTACCCGTCGGAGATGTACAGGTCGCCGGAGGCAGAGGGCGCCATCTCAGTCAAGTAGTTAAACGGGCCGGCGGCCCTGGGCGCCACCTCGCCGGCGACCTCACATCCAGTGTCGGAGTACACACCGTGGACACCTAAAATCTGAAGAGGTTTACCATCAAGGGTGTACTTCATCGCCACCGAGCCTTCACGGTCGGTGACATAGACAATGTCGTTCGAAATATATATTCCATGAGGATTCACGAAGTTGCCATTTCCCCAAGAGCTGAGGAAATTGCCTTCCCTGTCGAACACCACCACGGGAGGGTCCTTCCGTTGGAATACGTACACCCGGTCCTGGGAGTCGGTCGCTACGGCGCTCACCGTCCCGAACTCCTCCCCGGGGGGAAGATGGGCCCAGTCCTGCTCCAATCGGTAAGTATATTTGCCGGCGCCTACTGTAGTCATGGTCAATTACCTCCTGACGAACAATCGTGGTCCCTAGCGGCATTGGTCGGGTGACGCCGCCGGTGAGATTGTATGCGGATTGAGCCGTCTAAGCAAATCAAGCTGGGGAATTGGCCCAATACTACCACACCCGAATATGAAATAGCTTCAATTTCCCCGCGGCCGGCGGTCCGAAAGCCAACCCTTGATTGTCATGCGGTATGGGATGTCGTAAAATTCGCCTTTTACAATAGCAGCGGCAATTTGCGGCAGGAATTATTGGTTCAAAATCGGAGGAGCGTGATGGCCGGACTGGAAGGGAAGGTAGCCTTGATCACAGGGGCTGGTGGCATGAGGGGCGTTGGCCGAGCCACCGCGCTGAAGCTGGCAGGATTGGGGGCGGACGTGGCGCTTACCGACGTTCATCGGGACGCCGGGGACTTACCTCCCGCTGAGGTTCGACAGGAGTGGAGGGGCATCGAAGCGGTAGAAGATGAGGTCAAGGGCCTGGGCCGGCGGTGCCTATCGGTGTATTGCGATTTGGGCGACAGCGGGCAGATAGAGGCAATGGTGCATCAGGTCATGGCCCATTTCGGCCACGTCGACATCCTGGTCAATAACGCCCGGGCCATTATAGGTCGCGACAGGGCCTCGGTCACTGAATTGCCCCTAGAGGTCTGGGACCATTTCCTGGCCATCAACACCACGGCGGTGTTCCTATGCACTCAGCTAGTGGGGCGCGAAATGGTGGGTAGAAACGCCGGCGGACGCATTATCAACATCGCCTCCGACGCGTCTAAGCGAGCTGTCGCGAATGGAGCCGCCTATTCAGCCTCCAAATTCGCGGTCCTGGGGCTTACCCAGGCTTCGGCATTAGACTTGGCGCCCTATCACATCACGGTCAACGCCGTGTGCCCTGGACCAATCAACACCGACCGCATGTCCTACGCGGAAAGAGACCGCGCCCAAGAGCTAGGAATTTCACAAGAAGAGTTCAGGCGCCGGGTGGTCGAGGAAACGGGACGGAACGTACCCTTGGGCAGGATCGCGGAGCCCGAGGAAGTAGCAAACGTGGTTGCATTCCTGGCCTCTGACGACGCTAGCTTCGTCACCGGTCAGTCTTACAACGTGAACGGCGGGACGTTATTCCACTAGCATGGCGGGATAATCAGTACGTCCCTGGAATAACGGCCCGATTACCGGGGAAGCCCACCACAAGAAGCCCACGTTCCCAGATCTTTCTCATCGCCGGCAATCCGGCCGTCGCACGAACCGGACGCTGCTTACGACGGGCTTGGGTGGCGCGGGGTTGAGTGTGGGTCTTCAGCCCTGACGCCAAGACCCACGCAAAAGCAAGCCAGACTATCTACCCGCGGGACAAGAGCTGCTGCACCGTATTGATAACCCGTGCTTCGTTGGGCATGTACGTGTCCTCCAAGGCACGACTGTAGGGAACAGGCGTGTGCGGCGAAGTGACCCGGGAAGGCGGCGCATCCAGGTAGTCGAAGGCCTCTTCCGCCACCCTGGCGCAAATGTCCGAAGCGAGGCTGCATATGGGCGTGTCTTCGTCCACAACAACCAACCTATGAGTGCGCCGGACCGAGTCGATGACGTGGTCGTAATCGATGGGGGATACACTAAGCAGGTCGACAACCTCGGCGTTGATTCCAGACTTGGCCAGTTCCTCGGCGGCCGCGGTGCAAACCCAGGTCATGCGGGAGATACCCACCAGGGTAATGTCCGTGCCCTGCCTCACCGTCCGGGCCTTGCCCAGGGGCAACTCGTAAAGCTCCTCGGGCACCGGGCCGGTGGTGCCGTACATGCCCTTATGCTCGAAATACATCACCGGATCGTCGTCCCTAATGGCAGCGACCAGCAGACCCTTTGCGGTGTAAGCATCGGAGGGAGCCACACCTTTAAGGCCCGGGATGTGGCTGAAGATGGAGTAGTACGACTCCGAATGCTGGGCCGCGCTCCCGAAGCCGGCCCCTATCCTAGTCAACATGGTGAAGGGCACTTTGACCTGACCGCCAAACATGTAGCGCATTTTTGCGGCGTTGTTTATTAGCTGGTCCATGCACACGCCGACAAAGTCTACGAACATAAGCTCCGCAATGGCTCTCATCCCGGTCGATGAAGCCCCGATGGCGGTGCCGATAAACGCTGCTTCGGTAAGGGGAGTATCCAATACTCGCTGGTTGCCGAACTGCTGGATCAGTCCCACGGTGGTGCGGAAAGGCCCTCCCCAAGCATCGACGATGCCCAGGTGTTCCCGGCCGGCGCCGCCGGCGATCTCCTCTCCCATGATGATTACGGTTTCGTCCCGCTCCATTTCCTGGCGGAGCGCTTCATTAATTGCTTGCCGGTATTGGATTTCCCTGTCGCCGGTGGATGCCATATCAGCGTAGGTGCTGGCCATTTCCGTCTCCTAAGATGCCGTATGAAAATACTGTCGAGGTCCCAGGGCCAATCAGCCCACAGCAGCCGGCCGCACGAAGAACCGTCATACTCCCATGTTGACGCCGCGCCTCAATTGCTCTATGGGATAATTGACGTACACGTCCTCGTACAATTCCTTGCCGTCTGGAACCGGGCTCTCGTCGGCGAACTTGACGGCCTCTTCCATGAGGTCGGCCGCCTCTTGGTCGATCTGGTCCAACTCTTCCGCAGTAATATCTCCCTGCGGCACCACGGTTTCTCGGAAGAGCTTTAGCGGGTCCCTGCCCCGCCAGTATTCCTCCTCTTCCTTGGTCCGGTAGGACAGAGGATTATCGAAAACGGTGTGGCCGTAATAGCGGTAGGTCAAGCACTCCAGCAGGGTAGGGCCCTCTCCGGCCCGAGCCCGCTCCACAGCTTGCTTGGCAGCGTCGTACACTGCGAACACGTCCATGCCGTCTACATGAATTCCCGGCATGTCATAACCCGCGGCCCGGTCTGCCACGTGACTGGTCGAAAGGGCATATTCCACCGGAGTAGACTCAGCGTATTGGTTGTTTTCGCAGCAAAAAATGACTGGAAGCTTCCACACGGAAGCCAGGTTCATGCTTTCGTGCAATACGCCCTGATTGGCGCCACCGTCGCCGAAGAAGGCTACCGCCACCCGGCCCAGCTTCTTCAGCTTGGACGTTAAGGCTGCACCCACCGCCAGAGGCACGCTGGCAGCCACGATACCATTGGTGCCCAACATGCCCTTGCTCATGTCGGCGATGTGCATCGACCCGCCCTTGCCCTTGTTCGGGCCGGTGGACCGTCCGAACAACTCGGCCATCATCAGCTTGGGGTCTACTCCCTTGGCAATGCAGTGGCCGTGTCCTCGGTGGGTGCTGCCGATATAATCTTCATTGGTCAAATTGGCGCAGATTCCAGTGGGCACGGCTTCCTGGCCTGCCGAGGAGTGAAGCGAGCCGGACATGCGGCGCTGGCCGGTTTCCGGAATACCTCGCTCTTCAAAATGCCGAATCGTCGCCATAGTCGTATAGATTTTGATCAAGGTGTCGCGGTTCATGTCCATAGTGCACCCCTAGCCTCAAATACGGCTTCTAGCCTGGAAATTAGCCCAATAGTAGCATGGCAGGAACCGATGTCAATAGCGCCGGGAATGGCCCGATTAACGCCCCCCGCCGCCACGGGGATTGTCGGAAGAGCGTTACATGAGTTATGAACATTGACCACCGACGTCCATCAAATCATTAGAAGCCGTCAGGGGGTCTTGTTTAGTGTTGCTATTTGGTGTTGCTACGGAAAAGGCGCCGCGTCGCGGTCAAGATCATTACGCCGGAACATTTGAAGACCTCTTGAGTCGCTTCGACCAGTTTGCCGGCCGTTACAGTCGTAGAAGCGTTATATTCACGGGCTCCCCCACTCCCACCCCCAAAACTAGGGCCGCATTTCCGTTGGGCACGGCGATCTCCAGCCTGCCGTTGCTGCCCACCAACGCCACCGGTCCTCCCGTCTCCGAGTCTCCATCTTGATAGGCGCGTTGATTAAACGTCTGGCTCAATCCAACAATTTCCAGGCCTTGGATAGTGACGTGTATGTCTGCCGCCCGGCTGAGTGCGGTGGAAGGTACGTTGGTGACCAGGTTGCCGAAGTTGTCGACGATTATTACTTCGCCGTCTATGCCGTTTTCCCGGTAGACCGGCTCGGGCACGGGCAGCCACACCATCTCTCTCACTGGCTCCCCTAACTCTTCCGGAGTCACCCCCAAGGACAAGTGGGCAGCGACAGGAGCGAATACGTCCCGCCCGTGGAACGTGTTACTGACCGGTTCCAAAAAATACTCTTGGTTGGTCAGACTGTAGGCTTCCAGCCCCGGAGGCAAAGCTATTGTCACCCGCTTCCCCTGGGTCCGGTCCGGGGCCGGCTTCTCGAGCGGTCCCAAGAAATCGCTCAGAACGTAACCAAGTATTCCGTTGTCCGGAGCCAGAAATCTGCATTGAGGTGTAACCAGAAGCAAAGCTCGCCTGGACGTACCCACTTCCGGGTCGACCACGGCGACGTGGATAGTGCCCCTAGGGAAAAAACCATAGCTAGTTCCCAGGGCAAACGCAGCTTGAAGTATGTTTTGGGGCTGGATTTGGTGGGTCAGGTCCACCACGGCAGCACGAGGGTTGATTCCAAAGATAACCCCTTTCATCACACCGGCGTAGGGGTCTGACAGTCCAAAATCGGTGGTCAGAACGATAGGAGGCCCCGGCAAGCCTGGACTATCCGGCGCCGCGCTGTCTCGCAACCGGCCCCCAAAGGTTGAGCGCCCAAGGGAGCGGGCCGCTCACACCACTCGCACACTGATAACGGACACTATAAGAAACACTGCCGCTAATACTATAGTAAATTGGAACAGGGTCTTCTCCAGACCCCTTCGGGTCCGCCCACTGGACTGGCCGCCGCCGAAGAGGCCGCCGCTCTCCTTTACTTGGGCCAAAATGATCAAGACAATGACGACGGACATCACAATCTGGATGGCGTTTAATAGCGTTTCCACGGGATTACCTTATTATCGTCCTCTGCTGGTTTCTGCCGAGAGCCTTAACTCTCCACCCTGCGACCATTTTCGTTGTTGGGCACGGGCCCTGAGGGAGCGCCGGCCCTGAGGCTTTCAAGCTCTTCCTGGACCAATTGGCTCACCAACTCCGGGTTGGCCTGGCCCCGAGTTACTTTCATGACTTGTCCCACCAGGAACCGGGCCGCCGTGTCTTTGCCGGCCAAGAAGTCGGACACCGCCTTGGGATTGGCGGCCAAGGCTGCGGTCACTGCCGTCATGACCACCGGCGAATCGCTGATCTGAGTGTAACCCCTTTGAGCCACAATTGTTGCCGGGGAGTCACCGTTGGCAAAAGCCTCCTCCAACACAGTCTTGGCCATCGTCGAGCTGATGGACCCTGCTTGAACCAGAGCAACCAGCTCCGCCAAGTGGGCCGGCGTCAGGTTGATCTGAGTGATGTCACGGCTTTCCAGGTTCATCAGCCGGCTCAAGTCACCCAGCATCCAGTTGCTGACGGCCTTCGCGAATTGCTTTTGGACCGGACCGTCGGAATTCGATTGCTCTACCCCTTGTTCTCGCAATGCCGCTTCGAAGTAATCGGCCATATCCTTGGAGCCTGTGAGCAGCCTGGCGTCGTACTCGGTTAGACCGTATTCTGCGACAAGCCGTGTCCTTCTTTGCGGGGCCAATTGGGGCAAAGCGGCGCGGACCTCTTCAACCCAGGCTTGGTCTATGACCAGAGGAGGCAGGTCGGGTTCGGGGAAGTAGCGGTAATCGTGGGCATGTTCTTTGCTTCTCTGGGAGACAGTTACGTTTCGTTCCTCCACCCAACCCCGGGTCTCCTGGGTTACCCGTCCGCCCTGCTCTATCACTCTGCGCTGGCGCTCGACCTCGAACTGTAGCGCCATGTAAACAGAGTGAAAGCTATTCATGTTTTTTACTTCGGTGCGGACGCCATACTGGCTGCTCCCCCGGGGGCGTATGCTGACGTTGGCGTCACAGCGGAAGCTGCCATCCTGCATACTCGCGGTGGAGACCCCAAGATATTGCAAAATCGAATGGAGCGTCGTCAAATAGCCCCGGGCTTCCTCGGGAGACCGCAGGTCCGGGTCACTCACTACCTCCATGAGGGGCACACCCGAGCGGTTAACATCCACCAAGCTATGGGGTTCTCCGTGTGCGGCAGGAAAATGCTGCAATTTGGCAACGTCTTCTTCCAAGTGAACCCTGGTGACGCCAATACGCCGGCGGCTATTGAGTAACGGAGTTTCCGGCAACTGCGTTTCAGGTGTGTCAATCTCCAAATAACCGCCAACGGCCAAGGGTAGATCGTACTGGGAGATCTGATATCCCTTCATCAAGTCAGGGTAGGGATAATTCTTTCGGTCGAACTTTGAATGCTCGGGTATGCTGCAATTGAGGGCCAGCCCGGTCATGATCGTGTACTCCACCGCTTTGCGGTTGATTACAGGGAGAGCTCCGGGCAACCCCAGGCACACCGGGCACACACGGGTGTTGACCTGGGCATTCTGGTAGTCCGCCCGGCAGGAGCAAAACATCTTGCTGCGCGTCCGGAGCTGGACGTGCACCTCCAGCCCAATAACTGGTTCGTAGTCTGAGATTTCCCCGGTCACGTTCCCGATGTCCCTCTCAAGTTAGGCTGGACCACCCTGTCCTTTCAGTATACCAAGCTACTCAGGATACCAAGCAACTCAGGCGGCCCAGGTTTAATTCCTTGCGGGTTTATGCCCCTAGCCGGCTGCC
The DNA here is from genome assembly GCA_965224325.1 of Dehalococcoidia bacterium. Taxonomy (GTDB): domain Bacteria; phylum Chloroflexota; class Dehalococcoidia; order Lucifugimonadales; family UBA3495; genus CBDCMJ01. The sequence continues at coordinate 95,033 of CBDCYT010000020.1, read as the reverse complement.
CGTCTAACCTCGTCTCTAACGACTGCCTCGCTCCGAGGTCCAGCGGACCGGCCGGTAGCAAGACACCAAACTCGCTGTTACGTCAAGCTCGCCCCAGCGGCTCGTTGGGGCAACAGGACAGCGCCGCCCAAATTCAAACTTTCGTCCAGCTCGGTCCGGCGCGTGAAGCCGGCGTCTACACTCAATTTCAGCGCTACGACCTCTGTAAATAATGCGCCGGAAGATACTCACCCTACCTGCTGGAGAAGGGACTGGGCCGTGGTACCTATATCCGCAGGTGTGGGAATGATGGTGGCTCCGGCATCACGGAGGGCCGCGATTTTTGCCTCAGCCCGGCCGCTGTCACCTGTAATGATAGCCCCGGCGTGTCCCATGCGCTTGCCCGGAGGCGCAGTGGCTCCCACTATCAGAGCGCAGATGGGCTTGGAGAACTCTTCTTTAATGTAGCGGGCCGCTTCTTGCTCCTTTGTGCCGCCAATCTCGCCGATGAAGACCACCAGGTCCGTACCCGGGTCCTGATCGAACAGCCGCAGAATGTCGACGAAGCTGGTGCCCAATATAGGGTCGCCGCCTATGCCTACGCAGCTGGACTGGCCTATGTCCAAGCTGCTGAGCTGGTTCACCGCTTCATAAGTCAATGTGCCGCTGCGGGAGACCACGCCCACCCTGCCGGGGCGGTGTATAGCGCCAGGCATAATTCCTACCTTGCAGCGGGCGCCCGGGTTTATTATACCCGGGCAGTTGGGGCCGATCAGATGCACCGGCTTGCTCTCTATATACCGGACAACCTTCACCATGTCCAAGAGGGGAATACCTTCGGTGATGCACACTATGAGGGGTACTTCAGCGCTGGCGGATTCCACGATGGCGTCAGGCGCAAAGGGCGGCGGGACAAAAATCAACGACAGGTTAGCGCCCGTCTCCTCCACAGCCGCCGCCACGGAGTCGAATATCGGGACTTCATCATCGAACAGCTGGCCGCCCTTGCCAGGTGTAACCCCGGCTACGAGGTTGGCGCCGTAGGCTTGGCAAGCCCTAGCGTGAAAACTGCCCTCTCGCCCGGTAATCCCCTGCACCAAGACACTGGTGTTTTCATCAATCAGAATGCCCATTCAGTACACTCAGTTATACCTATACTGCGGAGCGAACAAGTTGAGCCGCCTCGCCGATGGTATCGGCGAAAATGACCGGCAACGGGGAGTCACGTAGGATAGCCTTCCCTTCTTCCACGTTCGTGCCCAACATCCTGACCACTATGGGCTTGGCCGACTCCATATTTTGATAAGCGTTCACTATCCCCCTAGCCGCGATGTCGCAGCGAAGTATGCCGCCAAAGATGTTGACCAGCACGCTGTCGACTTTCGGGTCGGAGAGAATGATCTCCACGGCACTCGCAACCTTTTCGTCTGAGGCTCCTCCGCCTACGTCCAGGAAGTTAGCGGGCGCCGCTCCAGCCTCCATCGTGGCGTCCAGCGTGGCCATAGCCAAGCCGGCGCCATTGACCAGGCAACCCACGTGGCCGTCCAGATTCACGTATGAAATGTCTAGGTCGGCGGCGCGTGCCTCCAGTTCATCCTCTTGCTCCGGGTCCCGCAGATCGCGCAGCCCGGGGTGGCGGAACAGAGAATCGTCTTCCACGGTCACTTTGGCATCCAGGGCCACCAAGCGGCCATCGCCGACGACTGCCAGGGGATTAATCTCCACCAGTGAGCAGTCATTTTCTATGAAAAGCCGGTACAGCGCTCCAATGGCTTTTCCGGCGTCCGAAACCAAATCCGGGCTCAACCCCAAGGCTTGGGCCAACCGGCGGGATTGAAAAGGCATCAGTCCCAGCAATGGGTCGACGGGCTCGGCTGGAATCTCTCCGGGATCGGCGGACGCCACCTCTTCTATATCCATGCCACCCTTGGCACTGACCAGCACCACCGGGCCCCGGTGTTCCGGATCAACCGTGATGGCTAGATATGCCTCTTGTCGTATCTCGGCTACCTCTTCTACCAGCAACTGGTATACCGGCGCGCCGCCGGCGCCGGTCTGGCGAGTGACCAGGCTCTTGCCCAGCATGGACCGAGCCGTTTCCTCCGCTTCCTGGGGAGAGTGGACCAACTTGATTCCACCGGCATTCCCCCGCCCGCCGGCATGCACCTGGGCCTTCAGTACCGCCCGTCCGCCCTGATTTTGAGTCGCCAGTCTCGCCTCTTCGGGCGACCTGGCTACAGAGCCCGCCGGTACTGGAATGCCGTAACGGCTGAACAGCTCCTTGGCTTGATACTCATGAAGTTTCATGCGCGTCTCGGGAAAAACTCCGGTCTGCTAACAAACATCTAGTTCGCCAAGCCGGCTAAGTGGCGATTGCCGCGTGTGCTTGGCATCCACTTTCCCGCCACTTGCACGGTTCATGGGGCCACGGCCAGCTTCTGATTGACTCCGTAAAATGTATGTGATTTTGAACCTGCCGTCAACGCCGCCTATCGCCGCCGGTGGACAATAAGGCGGTGTCAGCGCATAATCCGGGGCCAGGAAATAAGCCCAGGCCCGGCTTCCGCAACGACCGCGTACAGAATCAGTTGCCGTCTCCTTGGGCTAAGTCCATAACCTATGCGACGCTTGCATGGAGGTGTGAGATGGCCCCCAACGTCCGCTACAACAAGGTCATCGAGTTGCTGGAGCAGGGTAAGCCAGTCTTTTGCTCAGGACTAGTCTGGAATGGAAACTTGGACGACCTGACTTTCATCGCCGACTCGGCTTATGACATGGTCATTATCGAGATGGAGCACCAGGGGTTCAATCTTGACAACCTCAGGGTATCTCTCCAGTTTTTGTTAAGCCGCAAAAAAGTGGCGGAAAACGGCAGCCTCCAAGCCGACCCTGTGCCGTTGGTCCGGATACCGCCCAACACCAAGGAGCACAACCAGTGGGTCATGAAACAAACGTTGGACACAGGCGTTTACGGCGTGGTGCTGCCCCACCTAAACAACGTTGAGGACGCTCAGGCGGCCGTAGTTGCAGCTCGCTATCCTCAGGTGCCCGGTGTCGCCGACTTCGAACCCAGGGGTGAACGCGGTTGGTGGTACCGCATCGCTCCCCGCTACTGGGGCCTCACCCCTGAAGAGTACTACGACGCCGCCGACCTGTGGCCTCTTGATCCCCAAGGGAACATGCTATTAATGGGGATAGTAGAAGAGCCCGAAGGGGTCAGGAACCTGGCCGACATATTGCGTCAAGTGAAAGGTATCGGGGCCATCTGGGCCGGACCTGGCGACATGTCGGTGTCCATGGGCCACCGGGGGAACTCCAGCCATCCAGAGGTCCAAGAGAACCTATTGAAAATCCTGGCCGACTGCAAGAACGCAGGTGTGCCTTGCGCCACGGGGGCCACGGCGTCCGAAGTGCCCATGCGTTTGGAGCAAGGTTTTCAGATCATCATCACCTCGCCCGAGAGGAGCGTCGCCGGACTGTCCGAGGGCCGCCGCCTCGCCAGTCGCTGACGACCCATCAATAGCCGCGCCGGGCAGCGAGCTAGCGCCCCTAACCAAGGTGGAACGGAAGCCCGGACCGCCTTACTACAGGTTGCGGCGCCTCCCGAAAGGGAAGGCGCCGCAGGGTTGATTCTAAAGTGCTCTACTCCAGCGTATGACCCAGGTCCGTTATCCTATCTGACGGGGCTGTCCAGGAACCTGAACAGGTCAGCATCCGCGGAAAGGATCACGGTAGTTCCCTGATTTAGGATCCGCTGATAGGCTTCAAGGCTGCGGCGGAAGGCGAAGAACTCCGGGTCCTCCTCTAGGGCATCCGCCAGTGTCTCGATAGCCTTTGCCTCGCCCTCACCTCGGAGCTCGTTAGACCTTTTATCGGCATCGGCCAGAATAACCTCTCGCTTCTTATTAGCTTCGGCCCGGATTTGCAGGTCCTGTTCATCTCCCTCGGCGCGGAACTGTGTGGCGATCCTGTTACGTTCCGCCCGCATACGGGTGAAAATGCTGGGGGTCACCGAGTCAGGGAAGTCTGCCCGCTTGATCCTCACGTCTACGAGTTCAATCCCCAAGGGCTCATCCCTCTCAACGAAATATTGAAGGTTGAAGGCAGACTCCGCAGCGATAGTTTCGCCCTGTTGCACGCCAAAGGTGACGGTGCCAGCGGCAGGCGACCAGCGCAAGGTCACCAAGTCCGGCCCTTCGGTCTCCCCGCCGTCTACACCGCCCTCAACTCTGATGTCGGTTGAGCCTACCCCGGTATTGAGGTCGCTATCCCGGTCGATGTTGTCCGCATCCAGCACCACTTGGTCCAACTGAAAGTCGAAGGTAGCATCCCCTTGTAGGTTAATAGGGACCAGCACCTCACGGTTGATCTCCTGGGCAATCACGCGAAGCCGCACTCCTTCCAGGACCTCGGACAGCAAAGAGGTCCGGGACTCGCTGCCTTCAAACAACGGTAGTCCCTCTTCGTCCTCCACCTGGTTGCCCAACTGGTCCAGCACTGGGCGGGCCCCGATTATCTCCGGGCGGGTCCGCAGGGCGATCCGTTCCCGAAGAGTGGAGTTGACGATGTCGCCCAGCCTGCTGACCGCGTTCTCCGGAGTTATCAGGGTCTTTCTGAACTGGACGGGGTCATTGATGCGGTACCGGGCGTAGGAATCGATGGTCAAATCTTGTTTCTCGATATCGCGCATGGCTTCCGCGTCAGCGTCTATCCGAAGCAGCCTGCGGTCGAAGCGGACGGCGCTATCCACGAAGGGCACCTTGACTCTTAAGCCGGGATTCCTCTCCACGGTTCTAACGTCGCCGAAACGGGTGACGATTACTTGCTCGGTCTCGTCCACCACGTAGCAGGTCTGACTGAGCACTACGATGCCAACTAATATCAGGACTCCGGAGATGATCAGGTTTCTCATAGATGCCTCGCTAAGATCTGAAACTACGGGTTAACGGTTGGGACTGGGACCGATCGGTACGGGGGTCAGGCCTTCCTGACCACCCAGTATCAACACCGACTGGGCCTCAGGCGAGACGACTATTTTATTTATTCTCGGTAGTATTTCTTCCATAGCTTCCAAGTAGAGACGTTGCCGGGTAACGTCCCTCGAGGCTGCGGACCTACCGAACTCTTCGATGACGGCGGTGAATCGGTCCGCCTCACCCTCAGCCCTGGCTACGCGGGCGGCGGCGAAGGCTTCGGCCTCCTTGATGATGCGTTCGGCATCACCACGCGCCCTGGGTAGTATGTCGTTTTCAAAAGCGCGCGCCTGGTTGATCTTGGTGTCCCGTTCCTGGCGCGCCCGCAACACGTCGTCGAAGGCGTCCCGGACCTCTTCAGGGGCTTTAACGTCCTGGAGCTGGACGTTCAAGATGTTGATGCCGGTGTCATAGTCGTCCAGCAATTCCTGCAAGCGTTCTTTGGTAGCCGCCTGCACCTGTTCTCTCTGCTCGGTAAGAACGTCATCTATGGAACGCTGACCCACCACCAGCCTGAGTGCAGCTTCGGCGGCATCTTTCAAGGTCCTCCCGTCGGGTTGGCCCGCGGCGATATTCCGCGCCCCCTCGCCTGGGTCGTTCACTCGAAATAGGAAGGCGGTAAGGTCCCTGATGTTGTACTGGACGACCATTCGGACGTCCACGATGTTTAGGTCGCCGCTAATCATCAATGCCTCGACAGGCACCGTTGCGTCGGCGACGCCCTCCGCGCCGCGGAAGCCCAACTCCATACGGCGGGTTTCCGACGCCAATACCTTGTCCTTGCTACCCACCCACCTAGGCCACCACCAATGAAGGCCGGTTTGGGTGACCGGGGTCTCACGCGCCTCTCCAAACAGTCGCAACGCCACTTGTTCTCCGGGGCCGATGGTGTAGATTCCCGTGGCCAACCAGATTGCCACACCCAAGGCTGCGACGGCGGTTATCACCAGCCCGATACCGCCGCCGCCCATTCGGCGGGCGATGGGAGAGAACACGGTCCTGATGCGATTTATTATTTGCTCGAAGTCGAAGTCCGGTTGCCTGGGTCCTCCCTGTGGGTACATAGTTAAGCGTCCTTACCGGCGTGAATGTGTTGGGTTCCGCTGGCCTCCGGCCAGATTAGGGCCGCAGAGCGTCGGCCCAATAGATTCTACCACCAACCCGCAGGTTTGAACCACAAAGGCCGCGCGTTGATTGTCGAGATGCGTAGGCTCCACTATATCACCGGTGCACCCGGGGTGATTGTACGGAATCGTTACAAAATGCCTCAATATCAGATCATCCAGACCCGGGCCAAGCCGGTTTCTGTTAATCTGGATGGCACATCGTGAGTCCGCGTTACTTGTGACCTTAAGTGGCTGCATGGGAATATCTTTGATTGACCCCTACCGTTTAGGTGAAGGAGATGACCAATGGCTGACACCGGCCTGACCATAACTCAGAGCGACGAGATGACCCGCATCCAGGCGTCTTGCGAGCACCAGCATGGGTTGATATACATCGTGTCTGCCGAGCGGAGCTGGGTCTGCGTTAACGAACGCCTGCCCGCCCATGCGTTGGCAGGTTTCTTTCAAGAGTTGGTGGCCCTAGAACAACCCGCAATCCGCAATCTGATGCAGCAGTGGGGCATTTACTACCGCCAACTGCCCCAGACCGGGGAGCAAGCCGCCGCTGAGACCGGAGTTTGACCTGTGATTCTATCCTGACGCGTAATTCCGGATTATGGCTGGCAAAGATTGCCGGGGCATCCTGGTCCACCGTCGCCAAGAGCCGCGCGGCGGGCGCAACACGGGTATGTTGAGGGCGCGACCAGCCCGAGAACTGGTCTGAAAGGTTCGTTCAGGGGGATGACACGAGCGGCCTAGTAGTATATGGAACGCTGGGGCGTTAGCTGTCAACGTCACCGCCGGAGGACATTGAGGCTGGGTTCCCCTGGTTGGACAGGGGAAAAGCCGGATGAGGCAGCGGCTGGGGAGGCGAAACGGGCGGGGCATAGGGAGACGGCTCCAGTGGACTAATGGGGACCGCAGGTTCGACGCCAGGCTCTTCGTCGTTCAGCAGGACCCCCAAGCTGTCTCCTGATATGGTCTCGTTAACGATTAGGTATTCAGCGAGGCGCACCAGTTTGGGCTTGTGAGTAACCAGGATTTCCTCGGCGCGGCGGTAGGCGTCGCCAATCATCGCTTTAACTTCGGTGTCAATCTCCTCGGCCACCCTGTCGCCATAGTCTCGCTCTTCGCTTATTTCACGACCCAAGAACACCAATTCTTCCCGCTTGCCGAAGGTGCGCGGTCCAAGCGCCTCACTCATGCCGTAGCGCTTGATCATGCTTAGGGCAATCTTGGTGGCTCTCTCCAGGTCGTTGCTGGCCCCGGTGGTGACTTCATCGAAGATCAGCTGTTCGGCAACACGGCCCCCCATGGTAACGACCAGCATGTCCAAGAATTGATTCCTGGTCCAAAGGTAACGGTCCTCGTCGGGCAACAGCGAGGTATGCCCGCCCATAGCTCCCCGGGCCACTATAGATATCTTGTGCACCCGGTCGGCATGGGGCAAAGTCCAAGCCGAGAGGGCGTGCCCAGCTTCGTGATAGGCCGTCATCTCCTTTTCCCTGGCGCTGATGACCCGGCTCTTCCGCTCCGGGCCCGCGATGATCCGCTCAACCGCTTCCTCGAATTCCTCCATAAAGATGGCCTTCTTGTTCCCCCTGGCCGCCAGGAGAGCCGCCTCGTTGATCAGGTTGGCCAGGTCGGCGCCACTGAACCCCGGAGTCTCCTTGGCCAGGGTTTCCAGGACGACTTCGGGCGCTAACGGCTTCCCCGCGGAATGGACTTTCAGGATGGCGGAGCGTCCCACCACGTCAGGCAAATCCAGCGTTACCCGGCGGTCAAAGCGCCCTGGGCGCAGCAACGCCGGGTCCAAGATATCGGGCCGGTTGGTAGCCGCCAGCACGATAATGTTGGTATTGGTTTCGAAGCCGTCCATCTCCACCAGGATCTGGTTCAGCGTCTGCTCCCTTTCGTCGTGCCCGCCCCCTAGACCGGCGCCCCGGTGACGCCCAACGGCGTCAATTTCGTCCACGAAAACTATGCAAGGAGCGTTGCGCTTCGCCTGGTCGAAGAGGTCCCGAACTCGAGACGCCCCAACTCCCACGAACATCTCCACAAACTCGCTGCCGCTGATATGGAAGAAGGGCACTCCCGCCTCGCCGGCCACGGCCCGGGCCAGCAGCGTCTTACCCGTGCCGGGTTGTCCCACCAGCAAAAGACCCTTTGGAATACGGGCGCCCAGAGAGAGGAACCGTTCGGGGAACCTGAGGAACTCGACCACCTCCTCCAGTTCATGCTTTGCCTCTTCCACTCCGGCTACGTCGGCAAAGGTCACGCTGGGGCGGTTGAAGGGCATCATCCGGGCCCGGCTCTTGCCAAAGCTCAAGGTCTGGTTGTTACTGCCCTGGGCCTGCCGCATCATGAACAGGATGAGGCCGCCGAAGAAAATCAACGGCAGGAAGTTGAGCAGCAGACCAAAGAAGCTGCGCAAACCGCCGGAGCCTTTGAAGGTTAGCTCAACGCCGCTGGGAGGCCCAACCTCGACACCGCTTTCGAGCAGGAGGGATATGACGTCGGTATCGTCGCCTATCCGGCTGATGAACTGGTCGCCTCCACCCCTGATAGCGGTCCTTGGATAGACGGTCAGTTTTTTACCGTCTACTTCGATTTCGCGGATCTCGTTGGCCTTGGCCATGGAGACTACCGTAGTAAACGGCTCTTCGGTATTTCCTCCAAAGGTAGGCAAGAGGGTGTATAGGATGACCACGACGCCGATGATCACCAACAAATAGACGAAGCCATTTCTCATCCAGCGGTTGCTGCCCATCATTACCCTGTACTTGGCTTGTGGTTTAAGCGTGTTACTAGCGCACGGACCTTCCGTTCACCGCCTTTATCTTACCGGAGCGTTTGGAAAAATGCAAAGAGAATACCCGCGTTGTTTAAGCCACTACGTCCGGTTTTCATTCAGATTTCCAGCGGATTCCCAGGCGCCCGGTTGCCGGACCAGATGCTAACCCGGTCCGGTTGATATACAATCTTACTGGCCTATTGGCCGAATCGGCCTGGTCCTTGGGAGTTATAAAACCCGGTTCTCATCCGGGTGAACGTTCCTGAGTTGCCTATCATATAGGGTGAACACAATAGGGTGAACACAACGTTCTTTAGGTTTCCGGTGGTGCCGCAGTAGCGAACACCGGTTGGCAGCCTAAATCATGAAGGGAGGTTGTCTCATGGCGGAATACGCCCATCCCGAATCTTTGGTTACCACCGGATGGGTGGCTGAGCACGGCAGCGACGCCAACATCCGGTTGGTGGAAGTTGACGTTGACACCTCGGCCTACGAACAGGGCCACATTGCAGGTGCGGCTGGTTGGAACTGGCAGTCTCAATTGCAACAGTCTGTTCGGCGGGACGTCATCAGCCAGCCGGACCTTGAACAGTTACTGGGAGATTCTGGTATATCCAACGGAACGACTGTCATTCTTTACGGCGACAACAACAACTGGTTCGCCGCGTGGGCCTTCTGGCAGTTGAAGATGTACGGCCACCAGGACGTGAAGCTAATGAACGGAGGAAGGGTCAAGTGGGTTTCCGAAAACCGCCCCCTCACTACCGACGTGCCTAGCTTTTCACCGGCGACCTACCACGCCAGCAGCCCGGACCAGAGCATCCGCGCCTACCGGGACCAGGTGTTAAGCGCGGTGAATGCCGGCGCCGCGTCCTTAGTGGACGTGCGCGCCCCCGCCGAGTACAGCGGCGAACTATTGGCGCCGGCCAACTTGCCTCAAGAAGGCGCGCAGCGAGGGGGCCACATCCCCGGCGCAGCCAACATTCCTTGGGGCCAGGCCGTAAACGAGGACGGCTCCTTCAAGTCCGCCGACGACTTAATCGCGCTGTATGGAGGCAAAGGCATCGACGGCTCCAGGGAAACTATCGCCTACTGCCGCATCGGCGAGCGCTCGTCCCACACGTGGTTTGTGTTGACTCAACTCCTGGGTTTCCAGAACGTGCGCAACTACGACGGCTCCTGGACCGAGTGGGGCAGCATCGTGGGCGCTCCCATCGAGAAACCCTAGTTGGCAACATCCCCGCCGCCGTAACCAGGCCGGTTGGGAACATGTCTTAGAGTACATTCCGCGCCGCGCAACAGTGGACGCCCTGAGCTCGACGGGTGTCCATTGTTGCGCATCCTCTTCATGCCTCCCATGCAGCTCATCCCTTTGACCACTACTTGACCACTATGCCTGTGCATACCCGCGCGGGACGCGAGAAGTCTCGGCTGTTTCATAGAGGCGATAGGGGCGGGGCGGTAGGGGGCGATGGATGAGCCGGCTCCGTCACTACGTTTGCGCATAGTCCAATAGGGCTCCATGTCGGTGATCTTCTACCCCATTACGAAGCGAATATGACTATTGACCTGCCTCATATCGACGAAACCCGAACTCGGCTACGTTAACATTCGGCGCCCGAGGCGTAATAAGAATTTTACAATTCCGAAAAATCCACGTAATAAGTGCGGCCTAGACTGGAATGAATCTGTCACTTGGAGGGCGCCAATGTTCGTAGTCACCGAACCGGGAACAAGGGGTGCGGCATCATTGCGGCGGTTTCTTCCCTACGTCATCGTGGGGATATTAGCCGCGGCTATTCTCGCCGGTTATAACCTGGCCTTCGCTCAAGATATCGGGTCGGGTGACGACAATCTGGACCAGGGCACTAGCCTTATCTGGATGGTCGGCGCCTTCTTAGTCTTCTTCATGCAGGCTGGGTTTGCGTTCTTGGGGGCGGGATTAATCCGACGCAAGAACGTCACGAATTATATGACCAAGAGCTTCATGGACTTCGCCATTGCGTCGCTATCCTTCTGGGCCTTCGGCTTCGCCCTGATGTGGGGAACGTCGGCCGCGGGCATAGTCGGGACGACTAACTTCTTCGTGACCGACGGCGCAAATGGACAGAGCTATGTCGACTGGGTCTTCCAGATGGTCTTCGCCGGCACCGCCGCTACCATCGTGGCCGGAGCGGTGGCCGAACGGACCAAGACCCAGGCTTATCTTGCCTACAGCTTCATCATCGGCGCGGTAATCTATCCACTGTACGGCCACTGGGTGTGGGGCGGCGGCTGGATGGGCGCGTTGGACAGCATCGGCCTGCCGGCTGTGGGTGACTACGCCGGTTCAGGCGTCGTGCACGCAGTTGGTGGATTCATCGCCCTCGCCGGCGCTGCCGTAGTGGGCGCCCGCCGCGGCAAGTTTAACGCCGACGGCACGTCCAACCACATACCGGGCCACAACGTTAGCTATGTGATCATAGGCACGTTCATCCTTTTCTTCGGGTGGTTCGGGTTCAACATCAACACCGGAGACTCCATCGGCCTCAACGCGATGAACACGTTGCTGGCCGGGGCTACCGGCGCGGTAGTGGCCCTGTACATCCAACTGGTCCGCACCGGCCGCACCGACGTCCTTATCGCCTGCAACGGGGCTCTCGCCGGGCTGGTGGGCATCACCGCCCCGGTGGCCTTTGTGGAACCGTGGTCGGCGGTAGTCATCGGGGCCGTCGCGGCGCCCATCATGATGCTTTCCGTGTGGTTCATCGAACGGGTGCTGAAGATCGACGATCCGGTGGGCGCCATATCGGTCCACGGGACCTGCGGCCTATGGGGCATCCTGGCCGTCGGTATCTTCGCCAACGGCAACAACGGCGTCAAAGGATTGGTCGCCGGTGAAGGACTGCAGATTGTGTCTCAGCTCATCAGCATGGGAGTGGTCTTGGCCTGGGCCCTGGTCACCGGGTTCGCCATGTTCCTGTTCCTGAAGTTCACCATGGGAGTACGGGCAACCCCTGAGGAAGAGTTGGCGGGAATGGATGCATCGGAACACGGTATCGAGGCCTACCCGCCGGATGAGCTGCCCGCTGGGTCGGGAGGCGATTAGCGCCTCGCATCGTCCCGAGGGGCACCGGCGCCCATGGGCGTGCGTCCCATCCTTGAAGGTTATTGACCGGGTTTTTTAACACGCCGGCGCCCTCGGGGGCGCCGGCAAGGTTCAAGGGGATGTTCAAAGCAACCGGCAGCTTCTGGAGCCGCCGGTTGCTTTGTCTACTAAGAAACTATCTCAAAACTTGGCGCACTATCCAAACCCTCATTGCCATGAAAATAGCCGTTTTCATATCCTTACGCGGCCGAGAAAGGCATCCGCACTCGGCCCAGAGGGCCATCCGCAATTCCCGCGAATGCGGGAATCCATAGGCCCGGGCTTCCAGCTAATCGATTGCATGACGTGTTAGTCCATCGACCATCCGAGGCAGACCGGCCATATCATCTCAATAGACAGCAGTGAAACATGTAACAAAATCTTAACAACTTAGAAAAGTCTTTGTAACACCAGACCGTCATATTGGTCACTAGACCAATTCTTGAGAGGAAACACGAAAATGATAATAGCCGCCGCAGTAATCTCCTTCGTAGCCCTGTTCGGTCTCTGGGTGATTCTTCCCAAGAAGCTCCTCCGGAAGCAATAAGCCCAAAACCTGTATACCCCGGTTCTCTACAGACAACTTAACAGAAGTTCCCATCGGTCCATGCTGATATCTACTTAAGATAGGCATGGACCGATGTATTTTTAGAGACAATGACAAATGAGTAGCGGCGACACAGCATGGGTCCTGGCCGCATCGGCCATGGTGCTGATCATGACTCCCGGAGTAGCGTTTTTCTACGCCGGTCTAATGGGCAGGGAAAACGCCGGGGCCACCATAATGCACAGCTTCATGGCCATGGGCTTGGTGGCAGTGATATGGGTGGTGTGGGGCTACAGCCTAGCCTTCGGTACCGACGTTGGGGGGTTCATAGGCAATCTGGAGTGGATTGGGCTGCGGAACGTGGACGCCATGGCGCCGGGCCCATACTCGGACACTATCCCTCACCAAGCCTTTATGATCTTCCAGGCGATGTTTGCCATCATCACCCCGGCCCTGGTTACCGGGGCCTTTGCCGGTAGGATGAAGTTTAGCGCGTTCTGTGTATTCGTCGTTTTGTGGGTGACTATTGTCTACGCTCCCCTAGCCCACTGGGTTTGGGGCGGGGGCTGGCTCGCCAATCTGGGCGCGCTGGACTTCGCGGGCGGCGCGGTGGTCCACATCAACGCCGGTGTCTCCGCGCTGGCTGCGGCGTTGATCATCGGAAGACGGCTTGGTTTTGCCGGGGAACCGGTGGTCTCTCACAACGTGCCCCTGGTGGTCCTTGGAGCAGCCCTGCTTTGGTTCGGTTGGTTCGGGTTCAACGCCGGCAGCTCGTTGGCTGCAAATGGAGTCGCCACCAACGCTTTTGTCGTCACCAACGTGGCTGCCGCGGCGGCCCTGGTGACTTGGGTGGCGATGTCCTGGTTATTCGATGGTAAGCCCAGTGTCGTGGGAGCCGCCTCTGGAGCCGTTGCCGGACTGGCGGCCATCACCCCGGCGGCGGGGTTTGTGGGCCCCATGCCGGCTCTCCTCATCGGTTTCGGCGCCGCGGTCTTCTGCTACGGCGCGGTCAAGCTGCTGTTGAAGTTGGGAGTCGACGATACTCTGGCCGTTTGGGGATTACACGGAATCGCCGGAACCTGGGGCGCCCTAGCCACCGGCTTACTTGTGGGCATCGGTTTTGCCGGCTTAGCGGACGGCGTCAGCCGCGGGGAACAGGTCCTCTACCAGTTGGCCGGCATCGGCGCCACTTGGGGTTGGGCTTTCGTAACCACCTCTTTAATCCTGCTGGCGATAAAGTTCACCATCGGGCTGCGAGTACCGGCGGCAGAGGAGGGGGCCGGGCTGGACTTGACGCAGCATGGAGAGTCAGCCTACTACCCATAAAACCATAAAACCCACCACGAGTGCGCTAGGCCATAAACCACAAAACCCACCACGGGTACGCTGGGCCATAAACCATAAAACCCACCACGGGTACGCTGGGCCATAAACCATAAAACCCACGACGAGTGCGCTAGGCCATAAACCATAAAACCCACCACGGGTACGCTGGGCCATAAACCATAAAACCCACCACGGGTACGCTAGGCCATAAACCATAAAACCCACCACGGGTGCGCTGGGCTGAGCCTGTCTCAGAAGTCCCCACTCACGATTTTAGACGGACGCAACCTGATGGGTTGCTATCATTAACCGCCTAAACCAGTACTGAATGAGGCTCAATAACCCGTCCTTTCCGATTTCGCTGGAATTGCGGATGGCCCTATGGGCCTCGTATGGATATGAAAACGGCTATTTTCAAGGCAATGACGGGAACCATGCGAGTCAACCGAGAAACGGGAACCATGCGGGCCAACTCAGAAAATGAAAAGGTCCTGCCCTTCGCCTCGCCACAGTTTCCCTGTCACGTACTTGCGAGTACAATACGCTTGGCAAGATACACGGCAAGTTTGTGACACCGGCTAACGGGCCGTCCCGGCCTTCGGCACGGAGGGACTAAAATGACACAGGACCGGGGTGCTGAACGTGAGTTTGTCCTACGCAGCGCCCAAGAGAACGACGTAAAATTTATTCGCCTCTGGTTCCCCGACATAGTGGGGAACCTTAAGGGTTTCGCCATTACCGTTGACGATCTGGAAGACGCCATCGAACAGGGGGTGGGGTTCGACGGTTCGTCCATCCAAGGGTTTGCCCGCATCGATGAGAGTGACATGCGGGCCTTTCCCGACCCCACCACCTTTACCCTGCTGCCCTGGCGGCCGCGGCAGAACGCTGTAGCACGCATGTTTTGCGACATCAGGACGCCCAAGGGTGAACCATTTACCGGAGATCCCAGGTTCATCCTCAAACGAAACCTGGAGCGGTTGGCCCAATCCGGCTATACGTACTATGTGGGGCCGGAACTGGAGTTTTTTTACTTCAAGGACGCCACTTCCGCCGAGCCCTTGGACCACAGCGGCTACTTCGATCAGCTCTCCAGCCAACCGGCTGGTGATCTTCGCCGGGACTCCGTGCTGAACTTGGCCGACATGGGCATTCCGGTCAAGTACTCCCACCACGAGGGAGCCTACAGCCAGCACGAGATAGACCTTCAATACACCGACGCCTTGACCATGGCCGACAACGTGATGACCGCCAAGCTGGTCATTAAAGAGCTGGCTCAAGTCCGCGGCGCCTACGCCTCCTTCATGCCCAAACCCGCCTCTGGCATGAACGGCTCAGGGATGCACACCCACCAGTCCCTATTTCGAGGCAACAGCAACGCGTTCTTCGACTCGGACGACGACGAGCGCCTGTCGGTGATAGGTAAAAGGTTCATCGCCGGGCTGCTGCGCCACGCCCCTGAAATTACGCTCATCACCAACCAGTGGGTGAACTCTTACAAGCGTCTGGTGCCGGGTTTCGAGGCGCCGATTTACGTCTCCTGGGCCCACGTTAACCGCTCCGACCTGGTTAGAGTGCCCGCGTACAAGCCGGGTTACGAAAGCTCGATGCGCATCGAATACCGCGCGCCAGACCCCGCGTGCAACCCTTACCTCGCCTTCAGCGTCATGCTGGCTGCCGGGATGATGGGCATCGAGGAAGAATATCCGGTTCCTCCTGTGGTGGAAGGCAACGTGCTGGCCATGAACTCCGAAGAACGGCAAGCTAGGGGAATCAAGACCCTGCCGGGAAGCTTGGGAGAGGCTATAGCCTTGGCCGAAGAGAGCGACCTATTACGAGCGACCTTGGGCCCACATATCTTAGACAGCTTTATTCGCAACAAGAAGCTGGAGTGGGATGAGTACCGGGCCACCGTAACCGACTACGAGGTCTCTCGCTACCTGCCCATCTTGTGAGGCCTGGTAGCATGCGCGCTCACGCCCGCAGGACCAAGCTGCAACTCCTGGATTCCACCCGGAAGTCCACACAGGTCAGCGCTCCTCTGGTATCCACGGCAGTGACGCTGAGGCCTCGGCCCATCGCCGATAGTCCGTCTACGCCAACAGTCGCGAAAGTATAAGCGCTCCCAGCCGGTAGCTCCAAGTCAATGGTCACCGCGCCGGCAGCAGCGGTGACGCCCTTCACCTGCCTGCTCGAAAGAGTTACGTACTTGTCCGGGAAGCCCAGGGGATGCAGCCCTTCCATCAAGGGCGCCACGATGAGATAACGGCCCTCTCCCGGGTCAACCCTCCCTCTTAATACACGGCCGGTTATCACGGTGGCGGCATGGTAATCGAATACCACGTTGTCAGTCGCGCCTACTATGGGTTCGAGGTCAAAAACGTATTCTTCGGTGTCCTCGCCCAGATTGAACAGCGTTAAATAAATCCACGAATAGCCGCTCACCAGGGTCTCGGTGCGAAAGACCGGCGTGTTTGACTGCAAGAACGAAGCCACCGGGTACGAAGGATGGTCCGGTTGGGCCAAGACCCCGTCCGGGAAGGCCAAGCGGCTCACCACCTCCTGGTCCACGTGACCCAGCTTGTCGCCCACACCCACTATGCCCGCGCTCAGAGCCCGGGTCAGCGCATCTCGCGCAGCGTGGGGGTTGGCGAAGCCCTCGGGGTGGCCTTCGTTGCTGATGAAAACGTCGTATGAAGGGGCTAAGCCCACCGCCCCGGCTACAAATGCCAGCATTAGGTTCTGCCGCAGGTTCCGCTGCGGCGAAAACGTGCGCCGGTACTCGTTCTGGTGGGCTAGCAACTCTCGCTGCCCTTCCTGGTGGTTCACATAGTCGGTGGACGTGCGGATGGCCACCACGTTGTCATAGGCGGCGGAGGCCAAGTAATGGCCCATGGTGGGCATGCACAGCATCACGTCCAAGTCTTCCTGGGCCATGGAGGTAGCGAGGTCCTCAAACCACTGATCTGCTGCTCCCATGCGGTCTCGTAAGGAGCGGCAATTTTGCAGGAGAGTTCGCAGGAAGTCGTGCCAGATGCCGATGGCCCCCAGGGCTTTGAACTGCCGGGCTAGGTCCTGGTACAACTCCGGCCCCCGAGGGTAGGCGGAGCCCTCATCCACCAGCATATCGTGGCTGTCCTGGTAGTCGTTGGCCCGGTCGAAGGACGACATGTGCAGCAGGTAGGGGATTTGTGTGGAATCGAACACCCTCTTTAGCCCTTCGGGGTACTTGTCCGCATTAGGGAGATAGCCTCGTGCGAACCCAACGGTGTCAAAGCGGTACCACAGGTCCAGTCCCCAATAGCGCACCGGCAGACTTGCCTCCCGGAAGTCATCCGCCAACTGTTCCAGGGTGTCGGCAGTGGTCGGACGAAACAGCTCGGCGTAGTACCCGCCGTAGCAGTTCCAAAAACCCAAATTGCTGGTCAACAAGCTGTCCTTGGGTTTCTTTGGGTCATTTCCCGCCGCTCGGGCCAACAGCCCACCCCACTTCACGACCGTGGCCGCCAGCCCGGCGCCGAAAGTCATGATAGTGCGCGTGGCGGCGCCGGCGGGGACCACGTTCACCAGACCATGAAGACCCCGGGCCACGGCGGGACCGTCAGGCGTTTCCAACAGGCGCAACGGACTTATCAAGTAATGGTCAAGGGGAGACATGACCAGGGTGCGCTCTTCAGCGTCATACCCAATCAACGGAGCAAACGGCTTTTTGCCGGTGTGATTGACATCATGGCTGGGCGAGAAGTCGGCTAATCGGAGTTGCTCAGGCAGACTGGCCAGGTCGCGGGCCAGCGCCGCGTCCGGAAAGTGGCCGGCGACGCCCACGCCTTCACCGCCGAGCAATCCCCAGGTATAAGCTATGTAGCTGAGGCTTTCGTGTAAGCGGACCACCGGCGAATTGAAAGTGGTCTCAAAGAAGTTGTCCTCTATGGCCGTGCCCCGCAACTCTCTGAGGGCAGTCGTTTTCACTACCACGGTGGAGGTTTCTTGGTAAGCCTTAACCTCCTGCCGGACCATGGGGCCGTCGCCATCCGCGTAGGTCAACGCCAGCGAGGAATACTCCCCTAGAACGTCGCCGGCTACGGTCTCCTCGCTTGCTGATAGGGCCAAGCTGCGGTCGAAGCTCCACAACCAGCGGCCGTCGATCGGTATGCCGACTCCCAGTTCGGGCGCCAAGAGGACCCCTGCGTACTCTATGGAAGCACCGGTGGCAGTCGTCTTCACTTTGAGTTGTTGAGGAACCTGAGCACGTTCCATGTTCTCTCGCTTGCGCAATAGAGCGCCCGGCTGGAGCTAACCGGTCCATTGCGTGTGTAGATTGGATGGTGTCGCGAGTCCAGGCAGGACCCTGGAAGGTGATGTGAAAAGCGGCGATGTGAAAAGCATTGTAGAAAACCAATGCGTTGAACCTGTCTCAGAAGTCTCCACTCACGATTTTGGGCGGACGCAACCTGGCGGGTTACTATTATTAACCGCCTAAACCAGTATTTAATGCGGCTCAATAACCAGTCATTCCCGCGAAGCTTGTCCCCGATCGGGATCGGGGATCGGGAATCCAGACTCAATAACCCGTCATTCCCGCGAAAGCGGGAATCCAGAAAGGTAGGATGCCGGAGGGTTCAGCTTTATGACACAGGCTCCGTTGAAAACAAACCTCCGGCCCAGCGCCCCGGGAGCCATTGAACGCGGCTCAATAATCCGTCATTCCCGCGGAGCTTGTCCCCGATCGGGATCGGGGATCGGGAATCCAGAAAGGTAGGATGCTGGAGGACTCAGCTTTATGAGACAGGCTCCGTTGGAAACAAACCTCCGGCCCAGCGCTCCGGGAGCCAAGCATATTCGCCAGCTGTCCGGTTTGGGCCGTTCGGCAGGACCCGAATACTCAGTCCAAGGTCAATGACGCGCCTAGCTCAATGGACTCGTACGCTTTAAGGACCAGCGATAACGCGTCAATGCCCGCCGCCCCGGAAGTAAGCGGCTCCCGGCGTTCCTCGATGCTGTCCCTGAACTCTCGGACCATGGGCGCCAGTCCGGTTTGGTCCTCGTCAAACCGCAGAATTCGTTCCGTGCCGCCGTCGTCTATCTTTAGCCACGTGGCTCCAACTTCAAAAAATATCCTTCCCCCAACGCCGTTGAGGACCACCCAAGGCGGGGTCGGGCGGTGGGCAGCCGACCAAGAGTGATTGATCACACCCACCACGCCGCCGGGGGACCTGGTCATCACCACCGCTCCATCCTCTCCGCCCGCACCGGGCATAGCCGGAGGCAGCGCCGCGGCGAAGACCTGCTCGGGCATACCCGTCAGGTAGACCAAAATATCCATCTTGTGGATGCCGCCGTCGATTAGCACGCCGCCGCCGTTCAACTCCTGGTCACTACGCCATTGTCTGGGCTGGAAATGCGCCTCCTCTTGGAGTTGTATCGAGCGTAGGCTCCCAATGGCGCCTTCTTCTATTAATTCTTTGGCTCGACGCACCGCCGGCATGAACCGGTAATTTTCGGCCACCATCAAGGTGACACCGGAGCGCCGGGCCTGCGTGACCATTTCTTCGCTTTCTTCAAGATTCCGGGCAATGGGCTTTTCCACCAGGATATGTTTTCCCCCCTTGGCCGCCATAAGGGCGTGGTCCCGATGAAGGTGGTGGGGAGTGCACAAGTACATGGCATCCACTTCAGGGGAGGCGGCAGCTTCTTGGTAAGAGCCAAAGGCGCCCTTGCCGCCATACTCCTCGGCGTAGGCTAAGGCTCTATTACGGTCTCTACTGGCGAAATGGAGGTCGACCTCTTCCCGCAGCGGCTGCATCGCTTGGGCAAAAGTCTTGGCGAACTCCCCGCAACCTACAACGCATAGCGAGAGGGTCACGTTTACTCTCCCTGGCCCAGTTTCACCGGTTTGCCGATGCGGACGCCTTGGTCCGCCCCCCGGCGGGCGCCACCGTCAGTGTGTATGACGCTTCTTCCCGTGTCTTGGGGGCCAATGGCGCCACGGCCACCACCAGCCTATCCCGGTCCTGAGAACCCGCGACTATAAGCTCCCCGGTATTGGCTTGGTCCAGCATTACCGGGCTGACCCGGTTCTCCGCGCCAATTTCTATGACCTGGACTGCATACTCCTGCTTCACGCGGTTGCCGGTCAGCAGGAATCCATCGGTTTGCCACTCGTCCATCAGATCAACGGTCACAGCCCCAGGCACGGCAATTGCTCTAACGCAAATTCCGGAGCCGTGAACAGCGTCGTCGGTTATGTACTGGAAACGCAACAAAATTCGCTGCCCCGCATAGCTTGAGAGGTCAACAGTCTCATTCAGCCATCCCCTGCTGTCGCCAGTATAGCCCATGCCATAGCTATTGCCGATGAGGTTTTCGCTGGTGGTGTTGGGCGTTCCCAAAATCTCCCAAGTCCGTCCATCGTCGGGAGAAACTTCAAGATATGCGTAGTCCCATCCTTCTTCCAGGTTAAACCATACCTGATAGGTCAGAGTGGCCCGGTCCAGGCCAGCTAGGCTCACGGTCCTGGTCATCGTCGAGTTTATGCTGTCACCCGAGTTTCCCCACCAGCACCCACGGGGTCCGACCTCGACGGGCAATAATCTGGTTTCCGAAGGGCCGTGAAACTTCAAGACAATGGGTTCCTTGAACGAGCTTAAGTCGACGTACTCTATGGAATACTGGGGGATTTGGGAGGTGAACTCTGAGAACCCGGTTATTTCCTTGGCGATGTCGGTCTGTACTTCCAGGCCGGAGTAGCCGTAGGGCCCCTGGTCTTCGTCCAACAGATTGGCCACCGCCCAATCGCGAAACACGTCCCGGAAATCCTGACCATACCCGGACGCGGTCAGGTAATCCGTGATTCCGGCAACGCCGTCCCGGGGCTCGTTCAACAGAGGGCGCAGGTCCTGCGGATCGCCGTAGTGCTCCAACAAATAGTGCATAAACAGGGACGCGAGCCGATAGTGAGCGCCAACACCACCCAGCCCAAGGGGCCAGTTCACGAGGGAGATGGGTCTAGGCCCGACATTTCGGACACCGCCGCGCTCGAAGCCAGCGACGGTGACAGCGAGTTCGGAGAGTCCCTCGCTGACCCATTGGTCCTCAGAAGGATCGGCATTCCAATGGACCGCATGTTGCAACTCGTGGGCCAAAACCGCTGAATAACTTGCCTCGCCGAGCTTCAAAAGCTCCGAATTGATATATATCATCTCTCTTTGGTTGCTGAACTCGTTTACCACGAGGGGATACTCGTCGGCCGAACTGTAGTAGCCGCCCACACCCCGCAACCGGCCGTTCACAATGGTCAGGCGAGGATCACCGTCCACTCCCGGCACCCACTCTCGACCGAAAACCGACGTGACCCTAGGGTAAATCTCTTCCTCGAACACCGCCGCGCGCTTCTCGATGTCCTCTTGCCTGAAGGGCTCGCCAAGTTCAAAGTACCAATAGGCGTGAGGCGTGACCAGGCGCAACTCAAAGCGGCCGGTATACCGGCGTAGTGCCATCAAGTCGACCAGCCGAAAGACATCCTCCCGGCCCTCTACGTAGGGGACCGAGTTCGTGGCGACCACCCGAGGAGTGTCCTCGTCAGCCACGGCGCCAAGGTCAACCGCCAACCGGTACAGGTCTCGATCAGGGGCATCGGGCAACGACGCAGCCGGAGGAGGGGGCGACGCACCAAGCGGCTCGGGCAGCGCCGCGTCAGGTTTTTCCGGCGAGGGGCTTTCCTCTGGTCCAAGAGTAGGTGTTGGTCCAACAGCGGTAGGCGCTGCGGGTGCAGGCGGGACGGGTTGAGGGGATTGGAAAGGGGTATTCGTCCGGTCCAGGACCGTTCTGCTCTCAGGAGGGCCGCTTTCCGGCGATGGAGTAACAATGGGACGAATAGGCGATGCCGCGCCTGAGCACCCAAACCAAGCGACCACCAGGAACAGCGCCCAAATGCAGCCGCGGCGTTTCATGCGTCAACCGGCGATTCAGGCAGGGCAATCACGTCCAAACGCAGCTCTTCGGATTCCCAGGGCAGGGTGCGAAATCCATGACCTTTGGGCCGACGCATCGATGTGTGCCCAACAGACCGTTTCAGCTAGGCGGGCACTCCGTCGCGTAGAATTCCCAAAAGCCGTTATCCAAAGCCGGGGTTGAAGTAAGATTCGGTTTCGCGGGCAATCCCGCAACGACCTCGTTAACAGAAGCCAGCCCGGGCAAAGAGGCCAAGCTGGAGACACACGGCTATCCGAGCCCGTTGAACCGGTTCATGGCGACGTCAATACCTTCTTCCAATATGCACTCAACTGCAGAGGCGACCCGGCCGGTTGCCGAAGCGAGCACCTGGTCCTCCTCATGGGAGAAGCGGCCAAGGGCATGGGACACCCGGTCATGGCCTACGGGGGGAGAGCCTATTCCCAACCGAATTCTTGGGAACCCATCGGTCCGCACTGCGGCTATGATGGAGTCGACCCCCTTGTGCCCACCGGCGCTGCCGGAAGGACGAATACGCAGGCGCCCCAGCGGGAGTTCCATGTCATCATAAATGATTACCAAGTCCTCGGCCCGGGCGCCAAAGCGAGTCAATAAGTAGTATACCCCCTCGCCGCTGTTGTTCATGAAAGTCCTAGGCTTGGCCAGCACCACCTCTTGGCCGGCGCGGGAGCCGGCCCCCAACACCACCTTCGCCCGCCGCTCCTTGGTGGGCACCGACCACAGATTGGCTATGAAATCAACGCACCGGAAACCGGCGTTGTGCCTGGTGTCGCGGTACCCGGGACCCGGATTGCCCAGACCTATAATCAGCTTCATGCTAATCTAAACATCCAGCTTCGAAGACAAAACCACTCGTAAACTCTGCCTTTGGACAGGCGCCAACGGGCGCGGGTCCCGCGAACTACGGCGTCTATCCGGTTTGTTAGTCTTGGCGTTTTTCTCTCCGGGGCGCGTCAACTCGGCCATCCGCCGCATGGGGGAAAGCCGGTTTTTGCCTCGGCGTTTTTCTCTCCGGGGCGCGTCAACTCGGCTATTCGGCGCATGAGGGAAAGCCGGTTTGTTAGTCTTGGCGTTTTTCTCTCTGGGGCGGGTAAGCTCGGCCATCCGCCGCATGGGGGAAAGCCGGTTTTTGCTTGTAAGTACCTTTAGGCGTCAACCGTGGGACGTCATAGGTGAGCCTGTCTCAGAAATCTCCACTCACGATTTCGGGCGGACGCAACCTCACGGGTTGCTACTATTATTAACGGCCTAAACCAGTATTGAATGCGGCTCAATAACCGGTGCACTCCCGCCTTCCGTCATTCCCAGGCTTCCGTCATTCCCGCGAAGCTTGTCCCCGGCCCCGATCGGGGAGCGGGAATCCAGACTCAATAACCCGTCATTCCCGCGAAAGCGGGAATCCAGAAGGGTAGGATGCTGCAGGACTCAGATTTGCGATACAAGCTCAGGTTGGTTATTTCGGATCTGTTATTTGACTCAACCCCCGGAGTGAACAAAATATGCGTGTGCAGGGGAGAACCGCACCGGTCGCGTCCGGGATTTAGTGCAGGGAGTCAACGTTCCGGCTCCGTAGGCTGGGACCGGCGGGCGGCAGCCGACTCCAAGAGTTCCAAAAACGCTGCTTCATCCAGCACGGGCGTGTCCAACCGCATTGCCGTGTCTAATTTGGAACCGGCGGACTCGCCAGCCACCAAATAACTGGTCTTTCGAGTGACCGCGGAAGCCACGCTGCCACCCAAGGCTTTGATTCGAGTCTCGGCTTCCCGCCGCGGGAAGGACGACAGGGTTCCGGTCACTACGAAGACCTGGTCCAGGAGCGGCGCGTCGCTGGGACTAACCTCGTGTACTTCCTGCTGCGGGTCCACTCCAGCCAGGCGCAACCTCTCGACAACGTCTCGGTTGCGGGAAACGTTGAAGTAGGCGACGACGCTATCCGCTATCTTCGGGCCAACGCCGGGAATCGCCGTCAGGTCCTCCTTGGCGGCATTAGCCAACTGACCCAACCCGGTATAACGCTGCGCCAATAGCTCGGCAACTTCAGACCCCACGTGCAAGATCCCAAGGGCAAACAGGAGGCGCGAAAGCGAGCGCTGCTTACTGGCCTCGATGTTTGCCATTATTTTGACCGCCAGCCGCTCCCCCATCCGTTCCAAACTCAGCAGCTGCTCTTTCCGCAATGTGTAAAGGCCGGAGACGTCTCGCACCAGCTCGCCGTCGATAAGTATTCGGCACCACTGCTCCCCGAGCCCATCGACGTCCATCGCGCCCTTGCTGACAAAGTGCTTCAGCAATTCAAGAAACTGCGCCGGACACGAGGCATTGGGGCAGCGGTGCATAGCTTCGTCTTCAGGCTTAACCACCTCAGTCTTGCACACCGGACAACCGGCCGGCATTTTGAACACCCACTCCTCGCCGGTGCGCCGCTCCGCCAGGGGACCAACCACATGGGGAATCACCTCCCCGGCCCTCTCGATGGTCACCCAATCGCCGATGCGCACGTCTTTCCGGTGGATGTCCTCCTCGTTGTGCAGCGAAGCTTGTTTAACGGTAACGCCGCTGACTACCACCGGTTCCAACACCGCGAAGGGGTTGAGGCTGCCGGTCCTGCCCACGTTGATGCCGACGTCCAGAAGGCGAGTGACGGCCTGTTCCGCGGGAAACTTGTAGGCGATGGCCCACCTCGGTTCCCGGCCCACCAC
Organism: Dehalococcoidia bacterium; assembly: GCA_965224325.1. GTDB lineage: Bacteria > Chloroflexota > Dehalococcoidia > Lucifugimonadales > UBA3495 > CBDCMJ01. The sequence continues at coordinate 70,511 of CBDCYT010000020.1, read as the reverse complement.
TCCCAGGACGTCCTGATAGGCAAAGGGGGCCACTTTGATCACTACGCCGTCAACCTCGTAAGGTAGGTCGTGCCGCTCTTCCAACCAGGACAAGTAGAAGTCATGGGCCTCCTCCACGGTGCTGCACAGCAGGTTATGGGGATTAATCCGGAAACCCAGGGTTTTCATCCACTCTAAAGCCTCCCAATGATCGGCAGGCCCGGAATGGTCACCGGTTTCGCCCAGGGAATACAACCAAATCTGCAGATTGCGCGAGGCCGTGACCTTGGGGTCGAGTTGCCGCACGCTGCCGGCGCCCGTATTTCTAGGGTTGGCGTAGAGAGGTTCGCCGCGCTCGGCCCTCTCCTCATTCAAACGCCGGAAATCATCGATGGGGAGATACACCTCGCCCCGGACTTCTAAGTGGGCCGGAGGGTTGTCCCGGAGCGTGACGGGAATGCTGCGAATGGTCCGGAGGTTCTGGGTCACGTCCTCTCCGATCATCCCGTCGCCGCGAGTCGCCCCCTGGGTCAAGAGGCCGTTCTCGTAGGTAAGATTTACGGCGAGGCCGTCGATTTTAAGCTCGCAGACCAGGTCGAAGTCGGCGGAATCCAGCAGATTTTTGGTCCGGCGCCACCAAGCCTCCAGCTCCTCCAGGTTGAAAGCGTTGGCCAAGCTCAACATGGGCCGGCCATGGTGCACCTGGGAGAATCCTTCGGCGGGGGAGGCCCCCACCCGCTGGGTCGGTGAGTCAGGATTTACCAACGCCGGGTCGTCTTCCTCAAGCCGGCGCAGCTCCCTCATCAACCCGTCATACTCGCTGTCGCTAACTTCGGGGTCATCCAGCACGTAGTACCGGTGGTTATGGTAGTTGAGCTCAGCGCGCAGCTCAGCGGCACGGTGCGCGGCGGCGTCAGTCATGGTCTTGCGGGGCTCCACTGGACATACTCACTCCGCGGGTATGATAACACTTGGGAGTCTGATAACGAGATGGCCCAAGGCGCTCGGCCCCAGGACCACTGGGGCCTCTGCTCACGCTTCCGGGGCGACCTCCCGGGGGACTGCCAGCAACTGCTTCGCTGCCGTAATGCAAGGGTTCGGCGACGGGTCTACGCCCCGCAGCATGGCCAGGTAGTAGCTAACGTAATCCCCCAGCACCAGCATATTTAGTAGCTGGGCCAGGGGCGCAGCGTCGCTTCCGGGCACGACCCTATAGGGCAAACCGTTGCGCCGCAGCAACTCGGAGAGCGCCTGATTATGTCTCCCATAATCGGCTTCCCCGGAACTCGAGGCGGCGCTGGCCATTGGGCCGGCGGAAGGTTGCAGCAGCAGGGCCATGACGCGGTCGTCAAAGGGAAACGGCGAGGAATAGGCTTCCACGGAGTTGTGCAAGAGCTCGGGGACGGTCTCGAAATAGGCCCACACCTTGGCGTTTTCGTTCAGTTGGGTCTTCCAACGCCGGGCCATCCCCGAAAAAAGGCCGCAGCCGTATATCAACACGAGCCTGTCTATCAGGTCCAGCGCCAGCTGTTTGGCCGGGTTGTGGGCCGCCGGGACGTCCAGGCCCAGGCTGGCGACACCGCGGGAAGCCGCCTCGATGCCGGCCTCGGCCTCTTCTTCGCTGATCTCCAGCAACCCCAAACGGCTCAGCACGCCCAGGAGTAGCATGAGATTGTAGCCGACTGCCGAGCGGGGTTCGGCGACAACGTCGATGGCCAGCCGCGTTACGCCATGGGCCTCGGCTCTTTGGGCCAGTGCGCCGCCGCCCCTCAACACCAGGATCATAGCCTGCTCACCGGCGGCTTGCCCGTGTGTTTGGTCATACTGTGCTTGGTCATACAAGGAGAGGGTCTCCTCGGTGTTCCCGGAGTAGCTGCAGACGACGAACAGGGTGCGGCGGTCGAGGGCGAAGGGAAGACGGCGGTCGCGCACCACCAGAATAGGCGCCGCGCCCCGGCCGGCAGCCAAATCAGAGGCCAACTCGCCGGCCATGGCGGAGCCGCCCATGCCGCCGACCACCACCCGGTCGGCCGCGCGCCAGTCCGACGGCAGGGGACAACCGTGAGCCGCGTCCCAGGCGGCGCGGCAATGATTGGGCAGAGCTCCGATCCTCTCCCCCAGACCCGAGGGGTCCAAGGAAGAGAAGGAGAGCGGGTCGTCAATGCTGCGTTCGAGCCTTGAAGCCATGAACCATCTCATCGGACGCGCTAAGCAACCTTCGCGTCGCCGGCGGGTATAAGGGTGGCTCTCTTGGGGGCTCGTTCAGGGGCCCATTCGTAAGGAAGACCTGCGCCCGCATAGAGCACATCCCGTGCCGCGTTGACATTATATCCCGCCGCCAAGAGAGCTCCAAGCAGGATTAACGGACGGAAATCCCGGTCCTTGACCTTGGAAGGGCGCCTTGGGGACCGGGAATTGGCAGTGTGCCGGTTTGAGGCCGACACGTTGGCATGTAGGTAGCATATATAATATATACGCAGTGTTGACAACATATCTGGCAGTGTTGACAACATATCAGCCGGAAGGTACAAAGATGTCCACAGGTGGAGGCATGTGGGCTCAGAAACCTCAAGCCAGGGTCGTGGATAAGCTGCCGTTCGGGCGAGGAAAACCCAAGCAAGACGAATAGGTTAAAGGGTGGAAAGGCTCGCACCGGCTCGTTAACCGCCGAAGGGCGGTCCGAGTCGGCTCACCGGGGGGGCTTGTCCCTCGCTGGGATAGAGGTAATACTTACGAACTACGACGCTATGTTTGAATTTTCATTCTTAGAATGCTTGCCATTTGGGAGCCCGTCTCATAAAGCTGAGTTCTCCAGCATCCTGCCCTTGTGGATTCCCGCTTTCGCGGGAATGACGAGCTATTGAGCCGCATTCAATACTGGTTTAGGCGGTTAATAATCGTAACCCGTCAGGTTTCGTCCCCCCAAAATCGTGAGTGGAGACTTCTGAGACAGCCTCTTGGACGCTTATTATGACTTACACATTCAAAGCTTCCCTTCAAGAAGAAGAAGACGGGCGCTGGAGCGCTTGGATCGATTCTTTGCCTGGTTGTGCTGTTTGGGGCGACACCAAGGAGGAGGCTTTAGAGGCGTTGCGTGAAGGCACAGCCTTATTCGTTGCGTGTATGCAGGAGCATGGCGAGCCCATACCCAACGATGAAGTGGAAGCCATGGAGGAGACGGTAGCCGTGCCAGCATGAGCTTGGTGCACCTTCTCCGAAACGTCTCTGTTAGAAACTTAGAACAGGCGTTGGAAAGAGACGGATTCAGTCTTTACCGGCAACCCCGAGGTTCAAGCCGGATGTACCGACATCCAGATGGCAGAATGGCTCTAATCCATTACCATAGAGGCGGCGATACATTACCGCCTGGGACATTAGGCAGCTTCTTGAAGGGTACTCAATGGACCGAAGATGACGCCAAGCGGTTGCTCCTGACGTAAACCTAACACTTATCCTTGGCACGAAAAGGCCCCGGCGTGTATCGACCGGGGCCTTTTCATTCTTCCGTCATTCCCGCCCCCCGTCGTTCCCGCCAGTCCGCCATCCCCGCCCACCCGTCATGCCCGCCTTCCGTCATTCCCACCCACCTGTCATTCCCGCGAAAGCGGGAATCCACTGCGCCTTGCATCGTTCCCCCGGAGCTCGTCCCCGACCCCCATCGGGGAACGGGAATCCAGGGCTGTCCGTCCAATGCCAGCCTTCCTGTCGCAAAGGCCTCTGGATTCCCGTTTTCACGGGAATGACGGGGTGCAGCGGGCGCTACGAGTGTGGCAGAAATGACGAGTTGATTCGCCACGAATACGGAAGGACTCGCCCACATGCGATAGCCATGGGCCGGGAGAGCAGGGCCGTTCCCACCAGTCCGTCGTTCCCGCCCCCCGTCGTTCCCGCCAGTCCGCCATCCCCGCCCACCCGTCATGCCCGCCTTCCGTCATTCCCACCCACCTGTCATGCCCGCCTTCCGTCATTCCCGCCCACCTGTCATTCCCGCGAAAGCGGGAATCCACTGCGCCTTGCATCGTTCCCCCCGGAGCTCGTCCCCGACCCCCATCGGGGATTCCGTTTCTTGACTTTGGATGGCCCAATATCTAGAATTCCAGTTGATGAGGATCACCGCCCTTCCCCCCTCGTCCCGAGTGGGACTTGCAAGACCTTCTGGACCATCCGCCTATATCCCCATGGCGACGAACTATGCCCCCTTGTCTAGCCCGCCGGGACACAGGCCGCCGGAACACACGCCACCGGAACATGCCGGCCTTATCCCCGTGTTAATCCCCGGGCCGGGCGCCGGGCTAGTCGCATGAAGAATATGGGCAAGCGGCTGCTCAGGCATCCGGCGGCCAGCTCCGCGCTGATGCTCCTCATGCCGGGGCTTTCGTTGAAGAGATGGCTGGCCCTGGGGCTCATCGGCCTCGCCGCCATCAGCTTCGGAATAGTGTTCGCCCTGGAAATCTCCCTGGGGCCGAGGGTCCACTCCGTGATTGGCCTGCTCAGCCTTCGAGACGCCTCTCCCACCGTCAGGGCCGGGGTATTCATCGGGGTGGGCGTGGCGGCCACGGGCGTGGCGGTCTCGGGACTGGTCAACTCCCTGGCCATGATCTGGCTGCGCCGGAGGCCCGGCCTCTTTCTGGACTCGTTGTACGTGGAAAGAGTGTTGAGCGGGGGCCCCAAGGTGGTGGCCATCGGCGGAGGCAGCGGGCTGCCCATTCTGCTCAAGGGCCTGAAGCACTACACCTCCAACATCACGGCCATCGTCACCGTCGCCGACGACGGGGGCAGCTCGGGAAGGTTGCGCTCGGAGCTGGGCATCCTCCCACCCGGCGACATCCGCAACTGCCTGGTGGCCCTGGCGGACTCGGAAGTGGTGCTGCAGCAACTGATGGACTACCGGTTCTCCACCAACGGCCAGCTTGACGGCCACAGCTTCGGCAACATCTTGATTGCGGCCCTGGCCGGCATCGGGGGAGACTTCCACAAGGGCGTCCAGGCCGCGGGGGACCTACTGGGCATCCGGGGCCGGGTGGTCCCCTCCACCATCATGGACGTGACGCTGGTGGGCAGGACGGTTTCCGGCCGGCGGCTGATCGGGGAGTCCGTGGTGGGCGGGTCCCTGGAACGTCTCCGCTCGTTGACGCTGGCGCCCCCGGACGCGCCGGCCCATCCCGACGCCGTGACCGCCATCAACGAAGCCGACATGATCGTGCTGGGGCCGGGAAGCCTCTTCACCAGCATCGCGCCCAACCTGCTGGTTGCCGAGATTGCGTCGTCCGTGGCCCGGGCCGGCGCGTTGAAAATATACATCTGCAACGTGGCCGGCCAGCCTGGGGAGACCGCCGGCTTCTCGGCCATGGACCACCTGGACATTATCCGGCGCTACGCCGGGCCTTCCTCCGTGGACGTGGTGATTTGCAACGACAACATTCCTCACAGTGACGAAAGCGCGGGAAGCCCGGAAAGCGTGGGAAGCGCGGGAAGCGCGGGAAGCCCGGAAAGCGTGGGGAGCGGGAGAAGCAACGGAAGCGCCGAAAGCGCCGGGCCCGTCCTGATTCCGCCCATGGAGACCTGGGACGACGACGCCGTCACCTTTTTCGCGGACGTCATCGACGAAAGCAGCCCCACGCGCCATGATTCGGCCAAGCTGGCCCAAACCATCGGCGAGGCCTACCAGAAGCACCGGGGCAAGCGGCGGCGGCTGCCTCGGGCACGGCGGGTCCTGGAGGGGCCGCCGGTAGTTGCCTTTGGCAGCCCTGCCGAGAGCAACCCCCGCGTCCGCCGTTAACGGCCGGCGGGAATGACCTGCGTTAAGCTGCATCAAGCTGCGTCCCCGCCCGCGCAGGGACCTATAATCGCGCGGGGTCTGTAACAAAGAGACCCATGCTAATCGGACCCACGGCAAAAGCGCCCATAATTGCGTTCATAATATAGAAGGCCATGGCATCTGGACTCAAAATAGGCAAACCCACGACGAATTTTGCGGGCGCGGCGTCCCGGCTATCGCCCAGCCTGGCACGCCGCCCGGGAACGGTGCGCCATTGAGCACGGACAGCACGAGCCACGGGGGCCCGGATATTACTGGAGCCCCGGATATTACTGGAGCCACGGATATTACTGCTGAAATTACCGGCTACAATCCCGTTACAAGTCCTGCCGAAAACGCCGGGGCGGTTGCCGGGTTAAACGCCGTGGACGCGGCCAAACGCGCGGCCGGCGTCCGGGCCGCCCGCATGGCCCAGCCGGGTTGGGTCGTGGGGCTGGGCACCGGCTCCACCGCCGCCTACGCCGTCGAGGAGCTGGGGCGGCTGATTAGGGAAGACGGCGCCGCGTTCCGGGGCGTCCCCACCTCCCACGCCGCGGAAGTCCTGGCCCGCCGCCACGGCATCCCCATCACCACCCTGCGCGACGTCGACCGGGTCCAGCTGGCCATCGACGGGGCGGACGAGGTGGACCCCCGGAAAAACCTGATCAAGGGCGCCGGCGGGGCCCACACCCGGGAAAAAATCGTGGCGTCCTTCGCCGACCTGTTCGTGGTGGTGGTGGACGACACCAAGCTGGTGGCCCGGCTGGGCCAGGGCACGGCGGTGCCCCTGGAGGTAATCCCCCTCGCCGTTCCCGCCGTCAAGCGGAGAGTGCGGGAGATGGGCGGCAAAATCAGCCTGCGGACCATCCCCAGCGGGCCGGGCCGGGGCGGGCCCGCCATCACCGACCAGGGCAACTTCGTTCTGGAGGCCACCTTTCCGGCCATAGACGACCCCAAGGCCATGGAAAGCAGCCTGAACAACCTGCCGGGGGTGGTGGACAACGGGCTATTCCCCGGGATGGCCCACCTGGTGCTATCCGGCTCCACCACAGACGGCTCAGTCGCCGTCCTGGAATAGCCGGAATAGGCGCCCTATCAGGGCAAGCGGGCGGGACCCAAGCGGGGGGATGATACGGGCATTCCTGCTCCCTGGTCGGGGTATGACGCGTGGATTCCTGCTCCCTGGTCAGGGTTGGACGCGTGGATTCCCGTTTTCACGGGAATGACATGGGGGAATGGCGGGGGGATGACGCGGGCATTCCTGCTCCATGATCGGGTCGGACGCGTGGATTCCCGTTTTCACGGGAATGACGGGGGGATGATACGCGGGCATGGCGGGGGGATGACGTGGAGTCCCGCTCCCCGGTCGGGTCGGACGCGTGGATTCCCGTTTTCACGGGAATGACGGGGGGAGGATACGGGGGGAGGACGCGTGGATGCCGGGGATTCCCGCTCCCCGGTCGGGGCCGACGCGTGGATTCCCGTTTTCACGGGAATGACGGGAGGAGGACATGAGGGAATGACGCTAGGATCCCGCGCATTCCTGCTCCCAGGTCGGGGCCGACGCGTGGATTCCCGTTTTCACGGGAATGACGGGGGGATGACATGGGGGAATGACGCTAGGATGACGGGGATTCCCGCCGCACTCCGTCATTCTCGCCACACTCGTAGCTCCCGCCACGCTCCGTCATTCCCTCCACACCCCGTCATTCCCGCCGCCCCCTGTCATTCCCGTGAAAACGGGAATCCACGCGATTGCCCCCGTCATTCCCGCCCACACCCCCGTCATTCCGCCTACCCCCTGTCATTCCCGTGAAAACGGGAATCCACGCGATTGCCCCCGCCATTCCCGCCCACGCCCCGTCATTCCCGCCCACACCCCCGTCATTCCGCCTACCCCCTGTCATTCCCGTGAAAACGGGAATCCACGCGTCCGCACCCGCCATTCCCGCCCACACCCCGCCACTCTCGCCACTCTCGCCACGCCCCGGCCATTCCCGCTTCCGCGGGAATCTTTCACCCGACCTCGTTGTACAGGTCCGCCCATCCCGGATTGACCTTTTCAATCAACTCAATTTTCCATGCCCGGTCCCATTTCTTGAGAGCCCTCTCCCTGGTGATCGCGCCGTACATGGACTCATGTGCCTCGCACCAAACGAGACGGTGAAGACGATATTGCTTCGTAAATCCTTCCACCAAGTCGTTCTTGTGTTGCCAGACCCTTTGCGCCAAGTTCGACGTCACGCCGATGTAGAGGGTGCCCTTGGGCTTGTTGGCAAGAATGTAGACGCAAGGCGTTTTCATGTGTGGCATTTCCGGATTCCTGCTCCATGGTCGGGGTTGGACGCGTGGATTCCCGTTTTCACGGGAATGACGGGGGGCATGATACGGGGGGAGACCGGGGGAATGATACGGGGGAATGACAGGGGAATGACGGGGGGGTTGGAGGCGTGGGTTCCTGCTCCACGGGCGGGGTCAGACGCGTGGATTCCCGTTTTCACGGGAATGACGTGGGGGAGGACGGGCATTCCTGCTCCATGGTCGGGGTTGGACGCGTGGATTCCCGTCTTCACGGGAATGACGGGGGGGGGAGGACGGGCATTCCTGCTCCACGGGCGGGGTTGGACGCGTGGATTCCCGTTTTCACGGGAATGACGGAGGGGGGAGGACGGGCGGGGCGGACGCGTGGATTCCCGTTTTCACGGGAATGACGGGGGGAGGACGAGTATTCCTGCTCCATGGTCGGGGTTGGACGCGTGGATTCCCGTTTTCACGGGAATGACGGGGGGGGTGAGGCGGGTTCCTGCTCCATGGTCGGGGTTGGACGCGTGGATTCCCGTTTTCACGGGAATGACGGAGGGGGGAGGACGGGTATTCCTGCTCTCCGGGCGGGGTTGGACGCGTGGATTCCCGTTTTCACGGGAATGACGGAGGGGGGAGGACGGGCATTCCTGCTCCACGGGCGGGGTTGGACGCGTGGATTCCCGTTTTCACGGGAATGACGGGGGGGGGGGAGGACGGGTATTCCTGCTCCACGGGCGGGGTTGGACGCGGGTATTCCTGCTCCACGGGCGGGGTTGGACGCGTGGATTCCTGCTCCCTGGTCGGGGTCAGACGCGTGGATTCCCGCCACACCCCGTCACTCCCCCCTTGTCATTCCCGTGAAAACGGGAATCCACGCGATTGCCCCCGTCATTCCCCGCCACACCCCGCCACACCCCGTCACTCCCCCCTTGTCATTCCCGTGAAAACGGGAATCCACGCGATTGCCCCCGGCATTCCCGCCACACCCCGCCATCCCCGCCACACCCCGTCACTCCCCCTTGTCATTCCCGTGAAAACGGGAATCCACGCGATTGCCCCCGTCATTCCCGCCACACCCCGCCATCCCCGCCACACCCCGTCATCCCCCCTTGTCATTCCCGTGAAAACGGGAATGACAAGGGGGGATGACGGGCATTCCTGCTCCACGGGCGGGGTTGGACGCGTGGATTCCCGTTTTCACGGGAATGACGGGGGGAGGGCGGGCGCGTTCTCCGATCGGGGTATGACGCGTGGATTCCCGTTTTCACGGGAATGACGGGGAGGGGCTGGGTCCGGCGGCAAACACCGGCAAAACCGTCCATGATTACGGATAGTTCCCGCTTGACACGGCAACGTTCATATTAGTATGGTACGGGGTAGCTAAAATCGGAGTGAGGATGGAGTCCCTCACTGCTTGAACCGAAGGCGCCAGAGGGTCCGGCCCGAGCGCCGGGAAGTGTACGGGGTTTGGGGCACACAGCCCACCCCGCGTTTTTGTTGCCCAAAGGCGCGTCATACAGCCTTGACAATGGAAACCTATGAATGCTAAAAAGGGTAAAGCTATGAAAGCTGTGCTCAGGGGGAGTGGAAGACTTATGGGATTGTCCGGAGCGGGTTCAATCATGGATCCATCGATGATCCCCAAGCCCCCGGGGGAGTTGGGCATGTGACCAAAGCCCAGACTTTCAGAGGTGGTGGGGGCGTTGCCGCCGGTCCGCCTAGCGAAGTCCACAAGGATCAAGCCAAGGAAGGCATATTCCAGTACGGTCGACCTCGAATTTAAGGAGATACAGTAGATGAGCACTAACAGAGCAAGGTCTTTTGGATTAGCTATTATCGTCGCGATTGGCGTCATTGCCGCCATGGCGGCGATGGGCCTGTTTTCGACAGGACCGGCCCACGCCCAAACTGACATAGACGTCATTTTTACTCCCAGTTCGCTGGCCGTGGGGGACACAGCAGAATGGATAGTGGAGTTTCCCGTCGTTGCAGGAGATGGTATCGCAAGGAGCGCAGCTATCATGATAACGTTTCCCCATGGGGTGACGTTTCGTAACAATGCGGACACCGGCGAGACCGCGGACTATGACATCGTCGTGGGCGACATTACGGTGGAAGCAGCAGGTAAAACATATTCCCCAACGAGTGACGCTAGCGTCAACGAGGGCACCGAAACCGTCACGTTGACACTGCTACCCGCTCCAGCGGACGCGCCGGACCTATACCCCATTGACGCGGGTGCCAAGGTAACAGTAACTTTCCTCAAGAGCGCCGGCATTATGAACCCTCGTCCTGTATCCGGCACAGAATTCGTCACCCAACCAGAAGGTGCCCAAGTGGAGGTAGCCGGTGACCCGGAAGAGCAAACTTACTGCGGCGCTGTAGCCGGAGATTGTACCTTCTATACCAGGACAGTATTTACCCCTAGCTCGTTGGATGTGAACGCCGTAGCGGCATGGAAAGTGGACTTTGTCACGACGGAGCCCATTGCGCCAGGAACGGGCGAGGTCAAGGTGGTATTCCCCGCAGGCGTAACGCTTCCCGTCAGCATAGACAAAGCAAGAATTACGATGGGAACGGGCACTTTCGTCTACCCATTGACAGTAGATCCTATCGTTAATACTTCAGATGGAAGTGTGGTTCTGGTGGCTCCGGCCACCACAAGTTCCGGTGGCCCAATAAGCGCCACGGTGGACCCGGTCCCCGGCAACCGTGTTGGAGCCCATGCTTTCGTAGTAGTGAACTTCAGCCAGGTTATCGGAATCAAGAACCCCGCAACCGGCGACGCAGCAGGTGCGCTAGTCGATGGGACCGCCGGCAGGGTCGACGACATAGACATAACTGACTGCGGCGAGGCCCAAGGAGCTTGTGTCTTCGACAAGACCATATCCCTGGACAAGAGTGCCGCCCCTGAAGGTAGCACTGTTATGGTGACCCTGGGCGGATTCACCGGAGGCCTGCGAATCACGCTGTCAGGCGCGGTTACCGGTACGAGCACCGTCAAGGACGACGGCACCGCCGTTGTCTCAGGAACGATGGGCGACGGAACCGTGAAAACGGTCATGGCGAAAGACGGCGCAGGCCTAGAGGCTGAATCAGGTGAAATTACCGTCACGCCAACCCTGACCGCTACGGCCACGGGCAAAGCGCAGGACGTCATCACCCTGACCGGTACGAACTTTAGCCAGCCAGTCGCCGCCGTCGAAGCCGATGCAGACGCCAAGCCGACCGTCTTAGCCAAGGATGCTATGACCCACAATATCCCTGTGGGCAGCATAGTCTTTGGAGGCGATGACCTAACGACGGCCAACGAGGTAACCGATCTGAGTACGGCTTACACACTGACCGACGAAGACAACGACGGCGCTAAGGACGACTTTTCCATTCAGATCAAGATACCCAGCAACGCGCCGAGTGGAGTGAACCAGGTCAAGGTAACCGACTCCGAAGGGAAATCAGCCACCGCCACGGTGGACGTAACAGCCCCGTCGGTGACTCTTTCACCCACCAGTGGAGCTCCCGGATCTGTGGTTACGGTCTCCGGCTCCAACTTCCCTGCCGGCAGACCCCGCGATGGGCTCAACAATGTAATCACGATCGCGCCAGCTTACGGCTCCCTTGCTAAAGGGAACCTGAGCACCAACAGCGGCGGCAACCTGACAGGGTCAAACACTTTCAAAGTGCCAACAACAGCCGCGGAAGGGGGTCTCAACTTCACAGTCACCATCCTAGGGGAAGACGAGAAAAAAGCTACCGGCAGCGCGACGTTCACCGTGCAGTCACGGGGGCTCGCTGTAACCCCCAGTAGCGGCCCCAAAGGCACCAGGATCACCGTATCAGGCTCCAACTTCCACCCCGGTGGCGTAATTGCCACCAACGGTATTACGGTGGACGGTGAAGCGACCATTCACGAGGCTATCGGGCTAGATAGCTCGGGTCGAATACCTCCCAGCACCGTATCTGTGCCGAACGCCGATAGTGTCTCTATAGGCGAGGTTACCGTGAAGCTAACGGTGACGAAGGGCGCAGAAGACCCGGAGTTGACGGGAACGGGCACGTTCACCGTCACCCAGCCCACTATAAGCATTGAGCCCACAACCTCCACCGTAGGCAACCCGGTGGTGATCACCGGTGAAGGCTGGGTGCCCAACAGCATCGTGACCCTGAACATAACTGACCAAGTAGACGTTGAACAGGTCTTGGCGGCGGAGATAGCGGTCGCCACTAATGACGGCTCGTTCGAAAAGTCCATGGTGATACCCAGCACCGTAGGAGTAGAGGCCAAAACCGTACCCATCACTGCGCAAGACGTCTCTCACGGGAACAAGGCCCAGCCCAAGTCGTTGACGATTGCCGGACCGTCGATCACCCTGTCGCCGGCCGACGTTGCGAACGTGGGTAGCCGGGTCGACGTTATGGCCACCGGGTTCAACCCGAACAGCGGCCTGTCCGTGCTGACCATCGGCGGCGCTAACGTCAGGGAATCGGTGGAGGTCACCAACGACCAGGGCAAGTTGACCACGTCCTTCTTGGTCCCAGGACTGGTAGGATCGCAGTTGGTGGTGGTTGAAATCGGCGGCACTGAAGTCTCCACCTCCATCACAGTCGAGAGGTCAGCGGCGGTAGTGTCGACCGACCCGAGGGTCATCTTCGCTGACGAGATCGCGTCGGGCAACCTGGTCCGCATCTTCTACTTCGACAACGGCACGAAGCAGTTCAGCTTCTTCGACCCCGCGTTCGACGATGACGCAAATACGCTGAACAGCATCGTCAAGGGACAAATAGTCGACATAGGCGTCAACGCGGACACCACCTTCCAAGGCGTCGACCTCACGCCGGTCTACAACCGCATCGCGTTGCCATAACGGCACGGTAGACGGCAAGCAACAGCAACAAAGGTTTCGAACGGGGCTGCCCTCAGGGGGCAGCCCCGCAACTCCAAGACAATCGGGAGGACTAAATGACCAAACTGAAGATCCTTGCCTTGATGGTGGGAATGGTGCTCCTCTTCGTCATTCCCGCTGTAGTGTCGGCGCAGGTGCTCCCCCACATCATTCAGGGTGAAGCGACGATTGACGGCGACCCCGCAGCCGACGGGACCATGGTCATGGCCATGATAGACGGGGAGGAAGTGGCGTCGGGTGAGGTAACGGTAACCGCAGAGGGCGCGCGCTACTCGCTGCTGCTCGACCAGGGACAAACCGGTAACTTCGCCGGCAAGACGGTGACCTTCATGGTCGGCATGTACCCGGCCGAGGAGACGCTCATGTGGGCGTCGGGTGCGGGAGACCCCTCCTTCGACCTGAACGGGTTAATGGACGGGACCATGATGCCGGGCGAGACCATGGAGCCGGCCACCATGGAGCCGGTACCCACGGCTACCCCACTACCCCAGGGACGACGGGGCGCCATTGGCCCCCCTGGCACTAAGGGCCCCCCTGGCGATATGGGCCCCGTTGGTGACCCTGGCAATCAGGGCCCCGTTGGTGACCCTGGCAATCAGGGCCCCGTTGGTGACCCTGGCAATCAGGGCCCCCCTGGCGACAAGGGCCCCTCAGGCGACTCCGCTCCCAAGGGCGACACGGGAGAGACCGGCGTTGCCGGCCCCGCCGGCTCTGCGGGCGCAGACGGAGCCGAGGGCGCTAAGGGTAAGAGCGGCGGTGGCGCACTGGCCATCGTAGCCCTGATACTGGGCATAGCGGCCATACTGGGGGTCGGTGGAGTGTTCCTGATGGGCCGCAGAAACTAGCCCAGCAGCAACCACACCCAGGAAACCAAGGAACCAAGGCGGGGCGCCCCTCAAAAAGGGGCGCCCCTTTCTCATTGCCCCCCACCTGTCATTCCCGCCTACCACCATTCCCGCCCACCCGTCATTCCCGTGAAAACGGGAATCCACTGCGCCTCCATCATTCCAACCCCCAGACCCCGACCGGGGACCAGGAATCCAAGGCCATCCTTCCAATGCCAGCCTTCCCGTCGCAAAGGTCTCTAGATTCCCGCTTTCGCGGGAATGACGGGTTTTTGGGAGCCACGGCATCCACCATCCCCGCCCACCTGTCATTCCCGCCTTCCACCATTCCCCCCCACCTGTCATTCCCGTGAAAACGGGAATCCACTGCGCTTACATCATTCCCCTGGAGCTCGTCCCCGACCCCAACCGGGGACCAAGAACCCAGGGCCGCCCGTCCGATGCCACCCTTCCCATCGCAAAGGTCCCTAGATTCCCGCTTACCGCCATCCCCGCCTTCCACCATCCTCGCCCACCTGTCATTCCCGCCTACCCGTCATTCCCGCCTTCCACCATTCCCACCCATCCGTCATTCCCGTGAAAACGGGAATCCACTGCGCCTCCATCATTCCCCCGGAGCCCGTCCCCGACCCCAACCGGGGACCAAGAACCCAAGGCCACCCGTCCAATGCCATCCGTCCTGTCGCAGAGGTCCCTAGATTCCCGCTTCCGCGGGAATGACAGGCTTCGCAGAGCCACGGCATCCGTGAGAATGCCACCTTCCGCAGAGCCACGCCGTCCGCCATTCCGGCCCATCCGTCATCCCCGCCTACCGCCACTCCCGCCTACCACCATCCCCGCCCTTCCGTCGTCCCCGCCTTCCACCATTCCCACCCACCGGTCATCCCCGCCCGTCCGTCATCCCCGCCTACCGCCATCGCCGCCCACCTGTCATTCCCGTTTTCACGGGAATCCACTGCGCCTACATCATTCCCCCGGAGCCCGTCCCCGACCCCGATCGGGGACCAGGAATCCAAGGCCGCCCGTCCAATGCCAGCCTTCCTGTCGCAAAGGTCTCTAGATTCCCGCTTCCGCGGGAATGACAGGCTTCGGCCATCCCCGCCTACCACCATCCCCGCCCACCCGTCATTCCCGCCTACCGACATCCCCGCCCACCTGTCATTCCCGCCTTCCACCATTCCCGCCCACCTGTCATTCCCGCCTTCCACCATCCCCCCCACCTGTCATTCCCGTGAAAACGGGAATCCACTGCGCCTACATCATTCCCCCGGAGCCCGTCCCCGACCCCAACCGGGGACCAAGAACCCAGGGCTGCCCGGCCAATGCCAGCCTTCCCATCGCAAAGGTCTCTAGATTCCCGCTTTCGCGGGAATGCCACCTTTCGCAGAGCCACGGCATCCGTCATCCCCGCCTACCGCCATTCCCCCCCACCTGTCATTCCGGCCCATCCGTCATTCCCACCCACCGGTCATCCCCGCCTACCGCCATTCCCCCCCACCCGTCATTCCCGCCCACCTGTCATTCCCGCCCACCTGTCATTCCCGCCTACCACCATTCCCCCCTACCTGTCATTCCCGTGAAAACGGGAATCCACTGCGCCTACATCATTCCCCCGGAGCTCGTCCCCGACCCCGAGCGGGGACCAAGAACCCAAGGCCACCCGTCCAATGCCAGCCTTCCTGTCGCAAAGGTCTCTAGATTCCCGCTTTCGCGGGAATGACGGGCTTCGCAGAGCCACGGCATCCGTGAGAATGCCACCTTCCGCAGAGCCACGGCATCCGTCTTTACCGCCCTTCCGTCATTCCCGCCTACCGCCACTCCCCACCCACCTGTCATTCCCGCCTACCACCATTCCCGCCCGTCCGTCATCCCCGCCTACCACCATTCCCCCCCACCTGTCATTCCCGTGAAAACGGGAATCCACTGCGCCTACATCATTCCCCCGGAGCCCTGCGAGTCGCAGCCACCCCGGGCTTTGTTTTCCAGAGCATGGGTGAAACGGTACGTAGCCCCCTCGAAAAGACACCGTAAACTGCCAAGCCTAGGCGTTGCAAGGATTGCCGCTGTGAGTCAAGATGAAGTGGTGGCTTCGGTCCCGGCTGCCCATAAAGAGCCGCCGGACGTCACAGGCAGCCGCCCCGCCCGTCCCCGATGCGGCGAAGGCGGGAATTGCTGGCCCATGACCGTTGATTGCTGATTCCTGGCTACTGATTACTGGCTACTGATTCGGGGTAGGGCCCCGTCCATAGAGGATAGAGGAGGTGGGTGTCGTGCGGAGGACGGTGACCTTGCTGCTACTGTTTTGCACCCTGGGCGCCATCAGCTTTGGCGCGTTGGGAGCGGTCCCCGGACAGGACAAAAGACCGCCCCAACCGTTTTTCCCGGACTTCTACTCCGGACAGGCAACCCTCCAGGGAGCCCCGGCGCCTGCGGGGGTGCAGCTCGTCGCCTGCGTCTATGGCTGCGACACCGGTTTCCAAAGCCAGCCGGTGGAGATCCAAGCCGGGGGCAGGTACGAGATGTTGGAGGTGGACCCGCTTGATGAAGCCCTTATCGGGCTCCCGATAAACTTCTACTTGATCAATGAATTTGGGCGCGTCGAAGCCGCCGAGTCCCCGGCCTATGAGGGCATCTACGACTTTTACGACCAGGACCTGACCTTCGCCGATCCCCTGCCGGCTGGGCCGCCAACGCCCGTGCCTTCGCCGACGCCAATACCACAGCCAACGCCGGCGGTGGAGGCGGAGGCGGAGCTCACGCCGACTGCGGTTCCCACGGCAACTCCCGAACCGACTGCCGCCCCGGTACCCGCCCCAACCCCCACTGCCGTGCTGCCCGTGCCGGGAGACCCGGGAGTCACCGCCATTCCACGCTTGGCCCTAATCGCCGGCGCCATCGCCGTAGCCGCCGGGGCCGGACTGATACTCTGGGCCCGCCGCCAAGCTGCAAAATAACCGCCGCCATTCCCACCCACCCGTCATTCCCGCGAAAGCTCGTCCCCGACCCCGACCGGGGACCAGGAATCCAAGGCCATCCGTCCAAGGCCGGCCTTCCTGTCGCAAAGGTCCCTGGATTCCCGCTTTCGCGGGAATGACGGGTTTAGTGGGAACGACGCCTCTCGCGGGAATGACGGGTTTTGGGAATCATGGCTCTCGCGGGAATGCCAGCTCTCGCAGAGCCACGGCATCCGCGGGAATGCCACCTTCCGTGGGAATCGCACCTCTCGCGGGAATGACGAATTGATTAGCCATACATACAGGGCGACCCCCCCAAATGCGCTAGCCCTGGATCAGAGGAGCAGGGCCTTTTCATCCTTCCGCCATCCCCGCCTTCCGACATTCCCACCTACCGCCATTCCCGCCTTCCGCCATTCCCGCCCACCCGTCATTCCCGCGAAAGCGGGAATCCACTGCGCCTCCATCATTCCCCCCGGAGCTTGTCCCCGAGCCCGATTGGGAAGTGGCAGTCCAAGGCTGTCCGTCCAATACCAGCCTTCCTGTCGCAATGGTCCCTAGATTCCCGCTTTCGCGGGAATGACGGGTTTTGGGAATCATAGCTCTCGCGGGAATGCCACCTTTAGCAGAGCCACGGCATCCGACATCCCCGCCCACCCGTCATCCCCGCCTTCCGTCATTCCCGCCTTCCGTCATTCCCACCCACCTGTCATTCCCGCGAAAGCGGGAATCCACTGCGCCTCCATCATTCCCCCCGAAGCTCGTCCCCGACCCCGATTGGGGAGCGGGAACCCAAGGCCAGCCCTCCAATGCCGGCCTTCCTGTCGCAAAGGTCCCTAGATTCCCGCTTTCGCGGGAATGACGGGTTTTGGGAATCATGGCTCTCGCGGGAATGCCAGCTCTCGCAGAGCCACGGCATCCGACATCCCCGCCCATCCGTCATTCCCGCCCACCAATCATTCCCACCCATCCACCATTCCCACCCACCCGTCATTCCCGCGAAAGCGGGAATCCACTGCGCCTCCATCATTCTCGCGAAAGCTCGTCCCCGACCCCGATCGGGGACCAGGAATCCAAGGCCATCCGTCCAAGGCCGGCCTTCCTGTCGCAATGGTCCCTGGATTCCCGCTTTCGCGGGAATGACGGGTTTTGGGAATCATGGCTCTCGCGGGAATGCCAGCTCTCGCAGAGCCACGGCATCCGACATCCCCGCCCATCCGTCATTCCCACCCACCTGTCATTCCCGCTTTCGCGGGAATCCACTGCGCCTCCATCGTTCCCCCGGAGCTTGTCCCCGAGCCCGATCGGGAAGTGGCAGTCCAAGGCTGTCCGTCCAATGCCGGCCTTCCCGTCATTCCCGCGAAAGCGGGAATCCAGAAAGGTAGGAGGCAAGCGTTCCTAAGGCATAGAAAGGCGGGGGGGTGGGGGACTTTCATAGCGGGGACCGGCGTCAACGCCCGCAGAGCCCCCTGGACTCCTGGGCGTCCTAAACGTTCAGGGCCGGGGACTGCCCGCGCTTACGCCGCCTTGCCCTGGGGCGCCAGCAAGACCACTCTCATGTCTGTGCCCAGGTTGGACGTGGTAACCGTCAACCGCGGCTGAGGCTGCACCTCGCTGAGTCCCATGCGGCTTAAGAAGGCGTCCACCCCCTGGAGCAGCAGACCAACACCGGGTATGCTGTGGTGCATCGGTATCACGATCTTGGGGTCCAGGTCCCGCATGGTCTGCAGAATTTGGTCCAAGCCCAGCGTGCATCCGCCTCCCGTCGGGGCCAGCAGCACGTCGACCGGCGTCAACTCGTCAATCTCTTTGGCGGCCAGCGGCGACGTTATGTCGCCCAGGTGGCAAACGCTTACGCCGTCGATTTCGATGGAATAGGCCACGTTGCGCTGGCTGCTGGGGGTTCCAGGCGTCAGGGAGGTCATCACCCCCCTGACCCCCACACCGGAGTATTCATACTCGCCCGCGGACGCAAACACCTTGGGCTCGCCGCCGACCTGGGCGGTGCTGCTGTGATTGGGGTGGGTATTGCTGACCGTCACCACCGAGGCGGAGCGAGTGTCGGGCACAAGCCCCAGGGAGACGGGATAGGGGTCGGTGACCACCACCATGTCGATGGAGCGGAGCCGGAAACAGGAATGGCCAAGCCACGTTATGTCCATCTTTACCCTCGGTCCCTTCGGTTCGCTAAGGTCCACGCCGAGGGGAGCACGATGCCCACCATCAACATCTTCAATAGATCACCAGGAATGAAAGGATAGAGCCCCTTGGATAGGACTTCTCCCCAGGGGACGTAACCCTTGGCCCCAAGCCAGAGAATGCCGGGTATGTAAAGGACCACGCTGCCCACCAGAAGGGCCCACAACGAATTGCCGCGGCTCCAGCCTCGCTCGGCCAAAAAGCCGGTTACGCAGCCAGCGGCCACGAACCCAATCAGGTACCCGCCGGTGGGGCTGTCGGTAACGTAGCTCCATCCGTTCCCACCCCCCTGAAACACCGGAAGGCCCGCCATGCCTACGAAATAGAACAGGAGCAGGCTGGAAGTGCCTCTCCAACTGCCCAGGGCCGCTCCCGTCATCAGCACCCCAAAGGTCTGCATGGTGATCGGGACGGGATTGTCCGGGAGGAAGAACCTGGCCCGCCCACAGAGCGCGACCAGGACGGCGAACCCCACTATCAGGACCAGGTCCCGCAGCAGGTCTTTGGGTAAGACTCCCATACGCGGCCAAAGGGCGTCGGCCAGGGTCCCGGTTGGAGCGAAAGCGCGCAAAGGCCCTCCTGTAGGCACTGTGGCATTGGGGAACCCCGATGAGAACAGACGTAGTATAATGAGGCTGTCCGTAGACGGTCAACGCTTGAGGCGGCGGGGAATGGGGCTTTTGGGAGCCAACGCCCCCGCTGCCGGTCGCTTGCCCAGGGGGCCCGCCACGGCCGGCAGGTTGGCGACAAGGCCGGACAATTCCCGGGCATCCCGGCATCCTGAACTTGGGGCGTCTGCTTACCCGCCCAAACACGACGTAACCAGTGACGGCTCAAAGCAAGATTAGCGGCGTCCGCTTACTCGCCCAAACGTGACGAAACCAGTGACGATTCAAAGCAAGATTAGCAACGAAGACATAGCCCTCCTGTTGGAGAACATGGGAACTCTTCTGGAAATGAAGGGCGACACCGTGTTTAAAATCAGGGCTTATCAACGGGCCGCCCGCACCATCTCCCACCTCTCGTATTCTCTGGCTCAGGCGGTGGACGATGGCGCAGACCTGAAACAAATTCCCGGGGTCGGCAAGGCCATCAACGAAAAGGTGCGGGAATTGCTTCAGACCGGGCAGGTCTCGGCCTACGAAAGGCTGGTCAAAGAGCTGCCCGACGGAGTGCTGTCCCTTTTGGACGTCCCCGGCATCGGACCCAAAACCGCCATGCTAATCACCCAAGAGCTGGGCGTCAGCACCGTCGAAGGCGTGGAGCAAGCGGCGCGGGACGGGAGAATAGCCTCCCTGCCTCGGATGGGGAGTAAAGCGGCCGAAAACATATTGCGGCATATTAAGACCTCCCGGAGCAAGGACCGGCGGACGCCCATCGGCCAAGCGCTGCCCCTGGCCGAGGATGTCATTGACAGGCTGCGGCAAGCATGTCCCGAGCTTGGCCTCCTTTTCCCCGCGGGAAGCCTGCGGCGGTGGGAGGAGACCATCGGCGACGTGGACCTGGTGGGCACTTCCACCAATCCGGAGCAAGTTGGCCGCGCCCTGGCCTCGCTGGACACGGTCCAAGAAGTGCTGGTCCAAGGCCCCAAAAAGACCAGTGTGGTGGCGCACCCCGGCGTCCAGGTGGACTTGCGCCTGGGCGAGCCCGGCTCCTTCGGCGCACTTCTCCAATATTTCACGGGCAGCCAGCAACACAACATCCGCCTCCGGGATTACGCTAACCGCATGGGTCTGTCTCTTAACGAGTACGGAATCACCGACCTGACCACCGGAAAGGTCGAACAATTCCCCGACGAGGCTCCTTTCTACGCCCGCCTCGGACTGGACTACATACCTCCGGAGCTCCGCGTGGGAATGTGGGAGCTGGAGGCGGCCCTCGAAGGCCGCTTGCCCCACCTGGTGGAAGAGTCCGACCTCCAGGGAGACCTGCACCTGCACAGCGATTGGAGCGACGGACGAGACCCGTTACATATCATGGTCAGCGCGGCAGCGGACCAGGGATACCAGTACATGGCGTTGACCGACCATTCCGCGGGCCGGGGCATTGCCAACGGGCTTTCCCACGACCGGCTCCTGGAACAGATATCGGTCTTGCGGTCCCTCCGGGACCAGAACTCCATGGCAGTCTTGTGCGGTTCCGAGGTGGATATTCGCGCCGATGGCACGCTGGACTATCCGGACGAATTGCTGGCGCAACTGGACGTCGTGGTGGCGTCGGTGCATTCCGCCATGGGTCAAGACAGCCAGACCATGACCCAACGCATTATCAAAGCCATGCATCACCCGGCAGTAACTATCATCGGCCACCTATCAACCCGGCTGCTCGGACGCAGGGAGCCTGTGGAACTGGACCTGGATGCAGTGCTTCAAGCGGCTCGAGCGACGGGCACGGCTTTGGAAATCAACGCCGCGCCCGAGCGCTTGGACCTGAGAGACATTCACGCCTACCGGGCCCGGGAACTGGGCGTGCCCTTGGTCATCAGCACCGACTCCCACCACTGGGCCGATTTGGACCAGCGCCGCTTTGGCGTCGCGGTCGCCAGAAGGGCTTGGTGCGAGCCCAGGCATATTTTGAATTGCTGGCCGCGGGACCAATTCCTCCGCTACCTGGCCGCGGCCAAACCGGACCGGACCAACATGTTCGATGCAGCGCAGGCCGGGAACGGTTAGACCATGAAAGAAGCCTCTGAACAGGCAATACTTTCGCCGGATACGCCCGGTTTCGAGGTTCCATCCGGTCTGGTGCAGCAAGAGTCCGAGTCATTGCGCCACCTGAAGGCCCGGGTTCAGTCGGGAACGCCGTGGCAGCGGGCTTTGCTGGAAGCCGTGGGGCTGTGGACCCTGCCCAGCGAGGAGCACCAAGGCAGGACTTATCAATACTTGATCCTGGGTGAAGCCTTTGATTGGCTGGTGTTGGCTGAGCGGCTTTGCTCAGAGTTGGACGGGGTTATCCCCCCTGACGAGCAAGAGGAACTGCTGTTCCGGGGCCGGCTGCAGGAGTCCATGGAGCCGCACTTGTTCCACGATCTGTTGGGCGCCAGCAAGCACCGGGCCTACCTGAATTTCTGGTACGGCGTCGTAGTAGAGGAGGCGCTGCAGCTATCGGTGGAAGAAGACGTACGTAAGAGGCACCTGGCCAGGTGCTACGCCGACAACGAAGATCTGGTCGAAGAGGCTTACGTGCATCTCTATGGCACGTCGAGGTCGGATTTGATTAAGGAGTTCCGCAAAGAGACCCACATGACCCGGAACCGGACCCTCTCCCTATCTGACCTGAAAGAATTCACCTACTGGTCCCATAAGCGCCGCCTCAAGATGTGGGACCCGGCGAGGGTGGCCAGCGACACACAAAAGGGGATCCGCCGGTTGCGCCTCTTGGAGCAAGCCACCGGCGCGGTCCGGGAGCCGGTCGCGATTTGACACCGTCCCCCTAGCCCGCGGCCAGGGACAGCGAGAACTTTCGGCACGTCACGCCGACGAAAGATAGGCTGCAAGAGGTCCAAAGGTGCGGGTGACTCAGAGCCGCTCCGGGATTTACTGCAGGAACCGCGGCACGATCTCTTCTTCGGTGAGACCTTCGCGCTTGAACCACACCTCCTCGACGATGCGGGAAGATTCCGCCATTTCGTTGAGAATTTGGGTGGCAAAATCGTGCAGCGCCGACGGACTGAGGGGACCCGCTTCAATATTGTCAAGCCGCCGCAGCAACACGTTGAGAGCGGTCATTAGCTCAAGCGGCGCCACCTGGTGCGCGTTGTCCCGGGCCCGCTCCACGCTGACTCGTACAGAAGACGCACCGGCTTGGTTGATGAGCGCCGAAAGAGGGTCTTCCGGATCGTTGGGCTCGATGCCCCAGGCCAGGGCTACCGAACGCAGCGCTTGTGTGGGGACCACGTCGGGTCCCTGGTCTCCGAGATATGTCGACGCGGCGCTGTCGATGGCCCGTATGAGGCTCTCGGCGCGCTCCATCCACCTCCCCAACCAGATCAGATTGTAAACGCGCGAGTTGGTCAGCCATAAGCTGACATCTTGTGAGAGCGCTCTAGGATCGGTAGTCATCACTCCTCGCTCAGCGTCCCGCGCATCCGGTACGTCCTTTTCCAGGATTGACAGGCTAGTATTGACGGCCATGAACACCGCCTCACCGGAGGACAGGAATGATCCGGAAACGGGTGGCACGTCGGAGTAGTCTCGTCCTACGGCAAACGTGAGCAGGTCAGCCGGAAGGGGGATAACCATCTTTCGCGTTGGGTCGGCGGGCAACCAGCCCTCGGTCAGGTGATAGAACTCGATCCAGGCGTGGGTCTCGCCGGTTTGAGAAGCCATCAACCCGGACACGTACCGCGCCGGTACGCCGATGGCGCGCAACATCCCGACAGCCACGTGGGCGAAATCCTGGCACACTCCAAAGCCGGCCGCCAGTACGTCTTCAGCCTTGGTGCTAACGGAAGTATAACCCCGTTCATAACGAATGTTGCCATGTAGCCATTGGACGACCGCATCGACTGCTTCTAAACCAAAGCCAAGGTGGGATGTGCATTTACAATACATCGGTGATTGGGCTGGGATTCTCGCAGAAATCCTTCGGCCTTTGATTGTAGGACGGTGCGGCAGCGGCCCTTGACCTCGTCTTTCCGGATGGACAGCCCGCAGAGGAAATTCCCGACCCTCTCCTTTACCAGGGCCTTGGTTCCCAAGCACAGGTTTCCGGTGGCTTCCTCTCTCGCCCAGCCCCAGATGGCCTCATCGGCGTTGAAGTCCGGGCTGTAGCCCGGCAGGTTCATCAGCCGCAGCCCCAAGCCCGGCGTCCGCAGATACTCACGCACCGCCTCGCCGCGGTGCGCCGGCGCGTTGTCCCAAATCACGTTGAGCGGCCCGGAGTGCCTCTGCCGCAACCGCTCCAGGAAGGCAGCCGAGGTTCCGGAGTTGCTGTTCCCCTCCAGGTCCATCCACTCCACCTCACCGGTCTCCAGGCACACTGCCGAGTAGTAGCTGGCCTTTTCGCCATAGCTCGGGCTGGTCGAGTCCACCAAGGCCGGCTCTCCCTTTAGCACCCATTTGCCTCTCAGTTCGGCATCGGCCCGGAAATGGGCCTCGTCGGCGAAGAATATCTTCGCTCCCGTACGCCACGCCTCGTCCGACAGGGTGGCGTACTCCGCCACGAAGGCCTCCCGCTTCTGCTCATCTGCCTTGACCAGACGCTTCTTGGGACGCTTCAGGACAAACCCCAAGCGGTGCAGATAGTTCAGGCAAGTGCTGCGGCTCAGGCCAATGCCGAAACGCTTCGAGACAAACTGCCGCACCACTTTCCAGTTCCAGTTGGCCATTTCTATGCCCGACATCTCGGGCAACTCCTGCACTGCCCCCGTCAACTCCGCCTGTTGCGTCTCGCCAAGTGCGGGGGGGAACCCCCGGTCTGCTCGAATATCAAGGCTGCAGGCCCTCCCTCGCCGAAGGCGGCGGCCCATCTGCCGATGGTGTGAGCATCCCGGCCCAGTGCCTGGGCGGTGCCCGAGGCGGTCAGGCCCCGGCACAGGAGCCACAGTGCGTGCCACCGTTCTCTCTCCAGGGGTGTCGGCGCTAGGTACATCCTGCTGCGCACACTAGCCAAGTCCAACTGCCACCCCTCCAAGTCCGGCCTTATCCCCCTCATACCCATCACCATCCCCACTCAGTCTGCTCCCAGTCCTGACGCTATGCCTCCCTGATTCTAGCCGACCCAAATGCGGGTTTCACCTTGGCTTTGGTTTAGTACCAAACCCGCGCCTCCTGTGGCTTCAGCGGCGGCGCCCATCAGCCCCGACGGACTCACCAGGGCGGTCTCGGCTAGGAACTCGCTCTCCACGGGCGCTTGCCTCCGGTAGAGCTCCAGGGGGAGATCAGCCACGAATAAGGCTTGGACCGCCAGGTCCACGGTCCCATTCACTCGAATCTCCAGTTCCCAGTGGGCTTGGATAATATTGGACCTGCGGACTGTATTGCCGAGACGGTCAGTATATGCAACGTGATAATCGCTGGGGGATACGAACACGTAGTACTGGACGTTAGTCTGAGAGCCGCCTGATCGAGGGAAAATGCGGAGGACGTTGTCGTTTTGGATCACGTCATGGCTGTAGGCGTAGAAAGCCTCATAGCTAAACGACGCGGTGGTTACCGGGGCTATCTCGGTGATACTACCCACGTCGGTTTGCATAGTCCCCCGGAAGAATTGTTGGTGATGCGCGCTGCCGAAGGCGAAACCCGGGTGAGGAGGCTTACCGGGACGGTCACCCCGCCATCGCCGTCTTGGATCGAGAATACGCGTAGATCAACGTGGCGCTCGACGACCTGGCCGGAAGCGCCGTCGAGGACCAGATGTTTGGAGAAATCAATCATCTCCTGGCCAATATACGCTTCGGGGCGATTCGTGACTTGCGCTTCTACCGCTTTACGCTGGGCCGCACTAAGCTCGGGGCCTATGGCAACCCCGAACCCGCCATAGCCGGCGCGGGATTTTACCACCAGGCTGTCCAGACTGCCCAGCACGTACTGCCGGGTTGGTTCATCCAGAAGGTTGTAGGTATGAGCCTGAGGTAAAATGGGTTCCTCACCTAGATAATGCCGGATCATATCAGGGACCCACCGGAAGACCAGCTTATCGTGGGCTGCACCGGTGCCTAACGCGTTGATGCAACCCAACGTGACCCTCACGGTAAGACTGACGCATGCCCGGAATAAACGTATCGATGTCTTCCACCCGGCGATACACTACGTCAACCACGAAATCGCCGTCCAATGTCCTGGCCCGAATGCGGCCATCGGCGTCACGGTAGAGGTTGTGCCCTTCAACCAAAGGGATCTTCAAAAGCTCGGAGAGGTACCGGTGCTCGAAGAAAGCGGAACCATACTTGCTGTCGCTGAGGATTACCGCCGGTCCTCCGGACTCGCTCTCCAATGAGCTGAAGAGTCTCTTGAAAGCTTCTGCGAGGGTATATTGCTCTATCCAGTAGATGTCGGCAAACTCGAGAAACGTCCTTGCCGCCAATTCGGCGGTCTTGAGTTGGTAGCTGATGCCCGAGGGTATTCTGAGGTTGTCTTCCAGCACCACAAAATCCCCGCTAACGTCCCGCACGAGGTCTACGCCGTAGAAGTGAACGAAGACGTCCTTTCGGGGCCGGACGCCGGATACCTCGGGATGGAAGTACTCACAGGTGTAAACAACCTCGGGAGGCACGACGGGCTGCTGCCCGCAGTACAGGTCCAACCCGCAGTACAGGTCCAATAGGAAGAGATTCAATGCCCTTTGCCGCTGTTCTACGCCGGCCGTGATGTGCGTCCACTCGTCGGCGGGTATCAAGCGGGGAAGCATGTCAATGGGCGTTGCCCGGAAGGTCAACGGATCGAGCAAGAAGGTGAAGGACTCCATTGCTCCGATGTTAGCGGCAGCCAACGTCCGGGCGGCCACTTCGCTGCTCCCTGTGGATTCCATCCACTCCAGCAGTGGGGCATACAATTCGCGTGGGCTGCCGTTGGACAGTCGACACTCGTTGTTCATGCCACCGTCAACTGAGGATACCACCTCTCTCCATCCTGCCATCTAATCAAACTGAGTTGGGCTGCTAAACATGATAGCACCACCAGTGTGCCAAATTCGTGTTTCAGCCGTATTGCGAATGTATTCCCGCCGCGTTACAACGAAGCAAGCTATATCTACTGCTCACAATCCATGCCAACCGCCGCCGACGCTTCCGCATCGCCACTGATTCTCACCTCCCATTCCAAAATCTGGGGTCCCGTCCGCAGACATACGGCCGCGTTGACAACAGCTTGGGTCCCGATGACGACGGCGGCAGGCTTATCAGACCGCACGCGGATGGCCCTTTAAGAAGCTGAGTGCGACGATATAATTGCGACGCGTTAGAGACACTACCCCATTGAAAATTGTTTGTGCCAGGGCTACTATCGGGTCTACTTTCTGGCCAGCGATTCTGGAATTTTTTCGGGAGGAACGGAATGCCTACGGTCACCCAACACGCCCCTGGCGCCCCTTCTTGGGCAGACCTTTCAACTACCGACGACCGCGCCGCTCTTGAATTCTACGGACCTCTCTTCGGCTGGACTAACGACCCTCAAGAAATGGGCCCTGGCGTCTTTTATCACATGCAACGGATAGATGGTCACTCGGTGGCGGGCATTTTCAAACAGGGCGAGGAAGAGCAGACCCGCAACATCCCTCCTCACTGGAACGCCTACTTCACCGTGGAAAACGCGGACCAGACCGCGCAAAAGGCTAAAGACGCCGGTGGAACGGTGTTGATGGAGGCATTCGAGGTACATGACGCCGGACGGATGGCCGTACTCCAGGACCCCCAAGGCGCTGTCTTTAACGTGTGGCAACCCAATCAGCACATTGGCGCCGAGGTTGTGCAGGAGCCCAGCGCAATCATATGGGTGGAGCTCATGGCACAGGACGCCGGCCAGGCCGCCGGTTTCTACGAGAAAGTCCTTGGCGTCGAGACCGGGTTGATGGAGGGCCCCATGCCTTACACCCTCATGAAAGTGGGCGGCACGGATGTGGCCGGCATACTAAACATCTCGGACTTGGGCCCGGACGCCGCCGGTGTGCCTCCCAACTGGTCCGTCTATTTTGGCGTCTCGGACGCAGACAACACGGTGGAAAAAGCCAAGTCACTAGGCGCATCCGTGATAGTGGCGCCCACCGATATTCCGAACATCGGCCGGTTTTCCATATTGCAAGACCCACAGGGCGCCATGCTCAAAGTGTTTCAGTCCCTTTAACCGAACAGTCAGACTCAATAGGACCCGCGTGACTCACGAGATCACGGTAAGATCAACAGGAACAGCCCGACGCCAACGGAGCGCAGAGATGACCCGGTCAACATCTTGGTGACGCGCGCCAGCCCCCGAGACCACGGGAGGGAAAATGACTCAGGAGCACGTCTGCTCGAAGGGAAACATCATTCCTGCCATGCGGTACCGGGACGCGCCGGGCGCCATCGAGTGGCTGTGCAGCGTTTTGGGGTTCGAGAAGGGCCTGATTGTACACGGTGACGACGGTACAATTGCCCATGCCCAGCTCACCATGGGGAACGGGATGATTATGCTCGGGTCGGTCCGAGACGACGAGTTCGGGCGTATGATGAAGACCCCCAGCGAGGTCGGCGCAGTCACCCAAAGCCTATACGTGGTCGTCGATCATATCGACGACCACTATCAACGGGCAAAGTCCGCCGGAGCTGAGATTGTCGGAGAAATTGGAGACCAGGACTACGGCGGACGCTTATATTCCGCCCGAGACCCGGAAGGCCACCTATGGAACTTTGGCTCCTACGATCCTTGGGCCTAATCGCAAGAGTGCAAGCACCCCTTGATTATTCTACCAGT
Organism: Dehalococcoidia bacterium; assembly: GCA_965224325.1. Taxonomy (GTDB): domain Bacteria; phylum Chloroflexota; class Dehalococcoidia; order Lucifugimonadales; family UBA3495; genus CBDCMJ01. Next base: position 42,143 of record CBDCYT010000020.1, on the reverse strand, counting down.
CTCCCCCGGCCGCGCTCTCAGCACTGATGGGCAACGACCCCGCCCTTATGTAAACTCGGAGACAGGGCGCCATGGCGGTCTCCCGGACAGTCCCGGCTCCCCTTCCGCAGTCCCGCCGTCAATTCACACGCGGCCGTTTCAACGAAATGGGGATGCCGGCGGACGACGCGGCCGGGATGAGTCGGCCCAAACCAATGGTTGCTGACCCGGCAGCCGGTCGGTCTTTGACGGCTTATCCCTCTAGGCGGCTTTGCAGCTTGTTGCGCAACAGCACCGCCCCAGCATTCAAGGCCAGCAGCAATACCAGTAGCACGATGATGCCGGCTGCGGCGTTTCGTTGAAATTCCTCATTGGGCCGCGACGTCCAGTTGAAGACCTGTATTGGCAGGACGGTGAACCGGTCCATGGGACTGTTGGGAGCGAAGGGCACAAAGGTCAGCGCCCCCATTATGATAAGTGGGGCCGTTTCGCCCACAGCCCTGCTGACAGCCAGAATGGAACCAGTCAGGATGCCCGGAAACGCCTGAGGCAACACCAAGCCGCGTATGGTCTGCCACCGCGTTGCTCCCAAGGCGTAACTGCCTTCCCGCAAGGAACTGGGCACGGCGCGAATGGCCTGTTCGGCCGCAACGATGACAATAGGCAAGATCAATAACGCCAACGTAAAGCCGCCGGCCAGTACGCTCTTCCCCAAGGTCAAGCTTCGTACGAATATTTCCAGGCCGAGTATTCCATAAACTATGGAGGGCACGCCAGCCAGGTTTGCAATGTTGGTTTGTATAGCCCCGGCAATCCAATTTTTAGGGGCGTATTCTTCTAGGTATATGGCTGCTGCGACACCCAAGGTGAAGGAAACAAGCCCCGCGACGGCAACCACGTATAAGCTGCCCAACACCGCGGCCTTGATGCCCGCCAGGTCGGGGTTTCGCGACGGGAAGCTGTTGAGAAAATCCCAACTCACGCGGCTCCAGCCCTCAGCAACGATTTGAAATAACAAGGCTCCCAGCATGACCAAGCCCACCAGGACCGCCAACAGGCATAAACCGTGGAAAGCGACACCCCGGGCCCGGCGCCAGGCTTTTCTCCGTGCAAACTGGCCGTCGGAGATTACCGCCACTACTCGTAGACCTCCCGAAACCGTTTTACAACCACCTGGCTCAGCATATTCAGCGTCAGGGTGATGATGAATAGGGTCAACGCAACCGCAAAGATAGTCTTGAATGCCAAGGTGCCCGTAGGCGCGTCACCCAGACTGACTTGAACGATATAAGCGGTCATGGTCTCAATGGGTACGAAGGGGTTAAAGGTGAAGTTGGGGTTCTGTCCCGCCGCGATGGTCACTATCATCGTTTCCCCTATAGCCCGGGACATAGCCAGGATGAAAGAGGCTACTATACCGGACAGAGCGGCAGGGATCACCACGCGGGTGGCCACTTCGAACTTATCGGCGCCCAGAGCATATGCTCCCTCTCGCAGCGACCTGGGCACCGCCTGCATGGCGTCTTGGCTGAGGCTGGACACCATTGGCAGGATCATTATCCCCATGACTATAAAGGCGCTCAGCCCGTTGAACACCGCAATCCCTTCCCAGATGTCCCGAAGCAACGGGGTTACAAAGGTCAGGGCGAAGTATCCATACACAACCGTGGGAATGCCGGCCAGAACTTCCAGCATAGGTTTAAGGGTCCGCCTAACGCGGTCGGGTGCGTATTCGCTGAGATAGGTTGCGCTGAGTAGACCTAACGGCAGGGCCACCACCATGGCGCCAATCGAAGTCAGCATGGTGCCGGCGATCAGGGGGAGAACTCCAAAACTCTTCGATAAGAACAGCGGCGTCCAGCGAGTGCCGCTAATAAATTCCCATATAGAGACTTCCTGGAAAAAAAGCAACGCTTGGGTGACCAAAACGGCAACGATACCCACGGTGGTGAAGATGGTCACGGTGGTGCAGAGCAGCAGGGCAAAGTGAATCGCCCGCTCGATTAGTCTCTGCCATCGCCGCCGTTGGATTTGGCTAAGGGCCGCGGCCGTGATATCTACGGGTCCCGCGGGAGGATGGCTTGTTCCGTTATTCAAGACCCACCGGCACTTTCCAATTCGAGGAGAATCCCCAGGTACTGCAGACGCTGTCCGAGGGTCCCCAATTAGGTAGATAGAGAAGACGGAGCAAAAACTATAACCAGCGCAACTAGATGACGGCCGCAACTCGAGCATAACATCGAGGCGAGCGCGACCGTCCTAAGGTTGATTTGTGGTTGATTTTCTTAGACCGTTCGGAGGGAGTCACTGGCTGGCGGCCAGAACCTCCTCTATGGTACCACTGAGGGGGTTGTCACCGCCAAACGCGGCGCCGGTGACCCCGGCCTCAAACTTGGCGAGAGTCAAGTCGTACACCCTGTCCGGGTAGGGTATGTAACCAACTTCGGATACCAGCCCCCGCGCCGCTTCACTCAGGTAGTAGCGCACGAACTCCCGGAGGTGGGGCGAGTCGATAGCGTCTTTGCGCACGTAGATGAATAGGGGCCTGGACAGCGGGGCATACGTCCCGTTGTTGATGGTCTCTTCACTGGGAGTCACGCAGCCCTGACCTCCATCGATGGCCACGATCTTCAGCTTGTCCGTATTCTCCGCGTAGTAGGCATACCCGAAGTAACCGAGAGCATCCTGGTCTCCGGAGATGCCTCGGATTAAAAAGTTGTCGTCCTCGCTGGCCAGGAAGTCGACCCGCGACGCCTGAGCCTCTCCATTCACCGTCTCCGTGAAGTAATCAAATGTTCCTGAGTCTACGCCGGGACCGTATAGCCGGACCTTTTGGTCAGGCCAATCTGCGCGTACTTGGTTCCAATTGGTGATCATCTCCTCCGCTTCCGGAGCCCACAGCGTGTGAAGTTCGTCGATAGTCATACATTCGACGAAGTTATTTTCCGGGTTGACCACCACGCTCAGGCCGTCGATGGCCGCCACCAGCTCGACAAACTCGATGCCAGCCTCTGCGCACAAGTCAATCTCTGATTGCTTTACAGGCCTGGAGGCGTCGGATATGTGGGTTTCTCCGTTGCAGAACTTCTTGAAACCTCCACCGGTGCCCGAGATCCCCACCACCACCCGGACGTCGCCGTCCGTCAGATAGCCAAACTCTTCGGCCACGGCCTCCGTGATAGGAAACACCGTGCTAGAGCCGTCGATTTCTATGGTGCCGCTTAGTTTACTCAGCCCTAAAGGATCTGCTGCCGTTTCCTGAGTGGCTGCGATAGTGGTCGCCGGCTGAGGTGGGGCAGCAGTCGACGTCAGGCCGGCATCCTCAGCATCACCTCCGCAGCCTGCCGCGAGGGCGAACAACCCAACGATCATGATCCAGATGGGGCATGGGACTAATTTGTTGATGTGGCCTAGATTTAGGCGCATTGCCTCTCCTGATGTCGTTTTGAAGCCCGGATTGATTTTACCCGTCATCAGGTTACGCGCCGCTGTTAAATGTAGGGTTATGATCTTGTTAAAGGATGGTTAAATACTGATTAGGTAGCCATTAACCGGTGTCAGTGCGCCTGTATCCTATAGGCGGCCCCACCGGTTATTCCGCTGCGGGCACAGTTAATCGGAACGTGCTTCCTGAATCTTCCTGGCTCTCTACCACGATCTCTCCCCCGTGGGCTGTAATTATCTGTTTCACGATAGCCAGTCCAAGTCCGGTGCCGCCGTCCCGGCGTGACCGGTCGGTCTTGTAGAACCTGTCGAATATGTGAGGCAGATGCTCCGGGGCAATTCCGGGCCCGGTATCGCTGAACACCACCTGGACGAAGGAACCTCTGGCATGGACGGCCACCGACACTTCGCCTCCTTCGCGGGTGAACTTAAGGGCGTTCTCCGCCAGATTAACCAGCACTTGGCGCAGCCTTTGCCTGTCCCCCAAAGCGCGAAGGACCGGTTCCTCCGAGTGTACTTTTAAGCCTATTCCCTTGGCCCGAGCAAGGCTGGCAAACTGGCCCTGGACCTCGTACATCAGCGACGGCAAGTCAACCGGCGCAAGCTCAAGGACAGGCTGCCCGCTCTCAAGCCGGGAGAGGTCCAACAAGTCGTTACCCAAGGCCGTCATCCGGTCAATATCCTGGTGGATGCGACGAAGGAAGTCCTGGGCCACCTCTCTCTCGCTCAGAGCGCCATCTTCCAGGGTTTCCACCATTGCCTTCATTGAGGCAAGAGGGTTCCGCAGCTCATGGGACACATTGCTCACAAACTCCTTCTGGCTGGACTCCATCTGCCGCATAGGGGTCAGATCGTGCAACGTAAGAAGGACACCGGCAGGGCTGGAGCCGTCTTCCAACGGCGTAGCAACGGCGTCGACCACTCGTTGCAAGCTTGTGAGCTCGAAACTTGCGTGTTGGCGGACCCTCTGTTGCCGGCAGGTTTCGATTAGCCGTCTAATATCGGGATACAGCAATCCCCACCGCGCCGCCATACCACCGGCGCCGGCTGCCCACACACTCCCAGCCGTGTCCCCTGAGCTGGTCCCGTCGCGACCCGTCTCTCCGACACTCAACAGCTCTCTGGCGGCGGGATTGAGTAAGTCTGCTCGCTGGTCCGGCCCAATTACCACCACGCCATCAACCATTGTGTCCAAGACTATCGCCAGCTTATTGCGTTCTTCAGCCACGGTTTGGATTGAGGACCTCAGGTTCCGGGCCATTAAGTTAAGCGCCTCGCCGAGCTCCCGAGTCTCGTCCAGGGCGCTAGTCGGAACGCCGTGTTGCAAGTCACCCGCCGCCAAGCGCCTAGCCCCTTGCTGCAAAGTTTTCAACGGCCGAGAGGTCCGGTGGGCCAGCCAAACACCTAAGCCTACGGAGAGGACCGCCACGATCAGCCCGGAGAATGCCACCGTAGCGGTGATCCGATTTAGCTCATCTCGAATCTCGGAGGCCGGCACCGCTAGCCGGGCAACACCTGCCAGGTTACCATCGATTTCAATGGGTACGGCTATGTACATCATATTCTGACTAGCCGTGGAGCTAAATCGCGTGCTCTGCCCCACTTCCCCCGCCATAGCCGTCCTGATTTCCGGCCGCCCGCTATGGTCATCGCCAGACCCTATGCCGTCCCAAGTGTCCACCAAGACAGACCCATCTCTGTCCACTATGGTCACCCTGGCTTGCACCAAACCGCCGGTTTGCGAGCTGAGCGCCTCGATATCCGCGGTCGCGGTTTCACCTTCGATAAGCCCGGCGGAGGACCGGGCCAGTAGCTGCGCTTCTTGGGTAAGCCTGGTTTCGAGGTTGGAGAGGTAGGTATCCTTCACTAACGTGAACAAGTAGTAGCTAATAACGCCCAGAGCTAGCAGGATAAGCCCGGAATAAGAAATGGCCACGCGCCACTGAAAAGAAGTGGGCAGCCTCACGCCTCGAACCTGTATCCTACTCCCCTGATGGTGATAATCCGCTGCGGGCAACCTGGATATGATTGGATTTTTTCTCTCAACCACCGGACGTGGACGTCTACCGTTCTGGATTCTCCGATAAAATCCGCCCCCCATACTCGGTCGAGGATCTGTTGTCGCGTGAATGCTCTCCCCTTGTTTGAGGCAAGCATCACCAGCAAGTCGAACTCTCGGGGACGAAGTTCCAGTGGCTCACCCCGCAGGCTGACACTGTGCGCTTCCAGGTCCAGGTCCAAGTCGCCCGCGGTAACGTACCCGACCGGCTTGGAACTCACCGGGCCGGGACCGGTTGGTCCCCGGCGGAGGATGTTCCGCACACGGGCTTGCAGTTCCCGCATGCTAAAGGGCTTTGTAACATAGTCGTCGGCGCCCAATTCCAGCCCGACGACCCGATCGATCTCCTCACCCTTCGCAGTTAACACCAAGATGGGAACATCAGTCTCCCGCCTCAGCAGACGGCAAACCTCGAAGCCGTCCAAAGTCGGAAGCATGATGTCCAAGAGGACCAAGTCCGGCTCCAGCTCTTTAGCTGATTGCAAGCCGCTGAGTCCGTCGTAGGCGTGGGTTACTTGGTACCCCTCGCGCTCTAAGTTGTAGCGGAGGGCCTCCACCAAGTTCTGTTCGTCCTCAATGATGAGGACCTTGTATTGAGGCAAGTTAGGTCTCTGTAGCTATGTTATGCGCCAACATTGCAGAAGCGTACAGGGCAACTCCGGGCCGGGAAAGCCCCGGGGGCTGGCATACCTGGCTGGCTCAGGCGTACCTGTACCGGCCCATGCTTTCTTTTGTACGCGTTGAGACGACGCTTTTCAAGCATCGAATTGTGAACTAACTGTTAACGCCGGAGACGGTGATAGTGACTCGGACAGACGGCCAAAACGCAGGTTTGATACCCGCAACTCCACATGACCGGGTCATGCTACAACCGAATAGAATTGAATAGAATCGCCGGGAGGACAGGCAACCCGTCGGACTAAGTGCTTACAGGAGACCACCTTGGAACATGGCAGTCTGCTTCCGGAAAATCTGGAGGCGGTGGCTGGCGACTTCCAATATGAAGACCCGGCCCTCATCATCCACCTCAACAGCGATGGGCCCCCGGAAGAGCTTCTCCCGGTCGCGGAGTCCCTGGGCGACTTCACGGCCCCGTACGGCCACCGGGTCCAACTCCACCCGTTCCCTGCCCCATTTGGACAGTGTCCCTTCTCCGGTCAACTGGGTGATGTAGGTCCCGCCGGCATCGAACACCTGTACCCGGTCGTTCTTGAAGTCGGCCACGTAAACGACGCTTTCTTTGTCGACGGCTATTCCCGTGGGCCGGTTGAATTCCCCGTCACCCTGGCCTGAGGCGCCGAACTTCATGAGAAACCGGCCGTCTGAGGCGAATTTTTGAATGCGGTCGTTGCGCCAGTCGGCCACGTACACGTCGCCATTCTTGTCGATCTCTATGCCCCAGGGGCAGTCAAACTGGCCGTCGCCATCGCCGTATTCCCCCCAGTTAAACAAGAACTTGCCGCCTTTGGTGAATACCTGGACCCGGTGGTTTCGGCTGTCCACCACGTAGAGGTTGTCCTCTTTATCGAAGGCAAGCCCCGACGGGCGGTCGAGTTCGCCGTCGGCGTCACCGGGCGTTCCCCATTGGTCAACCCAACCGCGATCGTTGTTGTATACCGAGATCCGGTTTAACCACTCGTCGGACACATAGGTGTTGCCCTGGCTGTCCAGGGCAACTGAGGTGGGCCACATGAAACTGCCGTTGGGGGTTGACTCGTCGGCATCATCCGGCGGGACCTTTTGGCCGTAATCCCGTACGAACTCCTCGTCCTGGGTGAACACCGTAACCCGTTTGCAGGGAAAGAAGGCCGGGGTCTCAGTGCCGCGGCTGAGCACATACAAGAGGTTATCCTGGTCCCGGGTGATGGCTACGGGATTAAAGAAACCGTTGCCGCTGCGGACTTCCTGCCGCCCGATGGTGTGACTGTATTCGAAGATTAAGGGAGCAATCTCAGTAACCATCTTTTCCCTCGCAATCATAGACAGTAATAGGCAATGTGGGCCTATCGCCCAAGTGACCGGACCGCGGCAAACGGACGTCGAAGGCAGTCGTCGTCACTTGATGAAGTCGAATTGTTCGTAAGACCCGCCAAGGATTGACTTGGCATCCAGTCCCATCCACTGCTCCAAGATGGTGGCGTAGGTGTTGCGGAAATCGTTGTTCCACCTGAGGTCGCCCTCGTCCAACTTAGCCGGGTCCAGTGAAGGGTACTCTCCGTAGGTCCCGCCTTTGACCGCATCGCCGATTACGAAGGCAACGCTGCCCGAGCCGTGGTCGGTGCCCGAGCCGTTCTCCCGCACGCGCCTGCCGAACTCGGTGAACATGAAGATCACCACTTCCTCATTGGCGTGATGCTCTTTTAGGTCCTCGTAGAGGTCGCCCACCGCGTTGGTAACTTCTGACCACAACTTGGGGAAGGCAGTTGTCTGGTTGGCGTGCGTATCGAAGGCCCCGGGGTTAAGGCCAGTGTACAGGACCCGCGAACCGAAGTCCGACAGGTGTACCTGGGCGATGTTTTTCACCCACTGTGAGAAAACGTCCCCGCCATACTCCACAGAGGAGGAGTAATGGAGCGGGGCCGTGCTGAGAATGTCCGCCCCTTTTAAGGCGTCCAGGCCGGTCTGGGATAGGTAGTCGCTGGTGGGCCCAGTCCCAATCAGGGGCGAGTACATGCGGGAGAAGATATCCAAGGCTTCGGTCCTGGCCTCTTCCTCATCGATCCCCGTCAACACACCATAGGAGTCCAGGTTGCCAACCGACGCCACCGACACTCCAGGCGCAGCCAAGGCCCTGGGCAAGCCGCGGCCGAAGTTCACGGCGGTCAGCACGTTTTCTTTGTGAGGGTCTATATCCCGGATGGCGCGGCCCAACCAGCCGTCGGTGACCATTTTTTCCGGCTCAGCCGTGTGCCAGATGTCCATGGAACGGAAGTGGGAGCGATTGGGATTTGGGTAGCCGATGCCCTGAATGACTGCCACCTTGCCCTCGTCATACAGGTCTTTCATGGCTTGCATGGACGGGTGGAAGCCCACTTGGCCGTTAATAGGCAGGACCTGCTCCGGTTCTACCTTCAATACAGGCCGGTAGTCCATGTACAAAGGGTCATTGTAGGGGATGATGGTATTCAGGGCATCGTAGGCGCCTGACATCTGAAGCACCACCACCACCGGGTCTTTTCTGTTGGAGGTCATGACTATCTCCTTCCCTTTTCTCTCTATGTTCCTGAGTCTCGAAACACCGAAGCGCCGCTCAGGCGTAAAGGTATTCCTTGGTCGCTACTATCATCTGGAGCATCTCGCCGACCCGATCGGAGAATTCTCCACTGTCCGTGTGCAATTCGCCGCCCTTTTCGGCGTGGGTGACCATCATCCGGCGAGTACCTTCAGCTAACTCGTAATGCCCCAACAGGCGGAGACAACCGTCCACCAGGGTTTCCGGCGTCATTGTGGCGCCTTGGCCGGACAGCTTGGCGACTATGTCCTGAATTCCGGGGTATTTACTGTCGGCCACCAAGTCGGCGGTGAAGTTGATTCGGTGCACTAGCGTGCCCCCGTCGATCCACTCCCGGCCAGTATGCCAGCCTTCCACCGAAGGCGGATTCAACAGTTCCTGGCCCATAAACTTCATCTCGTCGAAGATGAACTCGAAACCGGGCTTAGGGGTGGTCCAATCGCCGATCAGACGCAGAGTGCCTATTACGGTCTCCACAGGACTCTTTATCCTGGAAAAACGGGCGTTCTTGAAAGCGTCCGAGTTAAGCAGCACCCGCAGCATTGACCTAATGTCGTACCCGGACCGGAAGTACTCATCTTCCAGCATCTTTATAGTGTCCGAGTCTTGAGGCGGGGTATCCATCCAGGCGGGCACCTGGGCCTCGTCGGCTACGAAGTAGTCGTACAGGCGCCTGGAAAGAAACCTGGCGGCGGCGGGCTGTTTTGCGATGATGTCGATGATGTCTTCGCCGTTAAACCGCCCCGTCTCACCAAGGAACGTCTTCGCGCCGTCATCGTGGTCGTCGGCGTTGTAGACAAACTTGGCTTCGTACCGCCCGTAAGGTTGTCCCGGCACGTTGTTGGCGATGGTCCAGCCGGTGAACGCCCGAGAACACTCTTTTACGTCTTCCTCGGTGTAGTTGAATGCACCGTCCTTCCCCACGCCCAAGGAGAACAGTTCCAGCAATTCTCGGCCATAGTTCTCGTTGATAGCCCCGTTGTGACTCAGACAGTTGTCCAGGTAGTAGATCATGGCCGGGTCTTTGGAGATCTCCAACAGCAGGTCCCGGAAATTGCCCATACCATAGCGGCGGAACATCTCCAACTCAGAGTAATGAGTGGGATAGCTCTGCAGCTTGCTGTCTGAGGTGCACAGGATGCCGTGCCAGAAGAGGATCATTTTTTCTTCCAGCTGGGCGCGGGAGTTAATCATCCGCCAGGCAAAGTATTCGGGAACACCCCGGGTGAAGTGGTTCCACTCGATGAAGTAACGCTCCGCAAGGTCGAGGTCCAGCCCGTTGGGGTTATCGTCGGGATTCAGGAGCTCTTCTAGCGTGGCGTCGTACCCTTTCTCGGCCCGGGCGGCTAGCTCATCGTATTGGGCTCCGAACCCAGCGCGCCGCATCAGGTGAGCCATTAGACCTATATCGTGGTTTTCGTTTGCCATCCGTTTTCCTCCTTAGCCTGAGGACATCGACTAGTTAGACGTATATTAGCATTTTAGCTTCTACCCATCAAGCTAGCACGCCATCCTAAGTCCAAGCCAAGCCTCTGGGCTGAGACGTGAATTGGCGAGTGGGTCGAGTCTAATTCATCAATATTTTACAGTCCTGACTAGAGTCGCGGCGCAAGGCCGTGCCAAGTTCGAGTTCGGCGCCCGCGCTTCTGCATCGCGTAGGAGTGGGTATTCAAGCCTGAGTTGATAGCCAAGCACCCTGCCTTCGGACTTATGCGGACATATATGGTTTCCGTTTCTTGTTTGATGCTATGATTCCGGGGACGCGAGCCTAACTTTATTATAAGGAATTGACATGAAATACGACGTGATCGTTGTCGGCGCCGGTTCCGCCGGTTGCGCCATGGCTGCGCGGTTGTCGGAAGATCCGGAATTGTCGGTGCTGCTGTTGGAAGCCGGGCCCGATTATCCGGACATAGAGCATCTGCCCGAAGACCTCAAGAATGGCTATCATTCCGAGCTAGCTTCGCTGCACGATGCACCACACAACTGGTCGTTCGTGGGCAAACCCACCCCCGACCGTCCCAACGACATGTACGCCCCTAGAGGGAAGGTCGTGGGCGGCACCAGCGCAATTAACGGTCAGGTATTCCTGCGGGGTGTGCCCGAAGACTACGACTCCTGGGCCGCCCAGGGCAACGGCGAGTGGGAGTACGTGAAGCTGCTTCCCTTTCTGCGCCGCATGGAGGCGGACCAAGACGTTCGAGACGACTTTCACGGCAATGACGGTCCCATGAGAGTCCGCCGCCACCGGGAAGAGGCCTGGGAGCCGCTGATGACTGCCTTCCATCAAGCCTGCGTAACCGAAGGTTACCCGGCCGGCCAGGACATGAACAACCCTGATTCCACCGGCGTGGCAGCCTTGCCGATGAACAACGTGGGCGGTGTCAGGCTAAGCACAGCTCTCTCCTATATCAATCCGGTCCGGCACCGGCTAAACCTGACCATACGCCCCAACGCATTGACCACTCGGGTCTTGTTCGAAGGCAAGCGGGCCACCGCGGTGGAGGTGGAAAGCGGGGGCGAGACATTCGTAGTGGAAGGTGAACGAATTGTTCTCTCTGCCGGCTCCGTCGCCTCTCCCCACATCCTCATGCTGTCGGGGGTCGGGCCGGAAGCACATCTGTCCAGCCTGGGCATTCCGGTAGTCCATGACCTGCCTGGCGTGGGACAGAACTACCGCGACCATCCCCAGGTAGGAGTGGCCTTTAGCGCCCAAGACGGTTTCCCCATGAACTTTGAAGCGCCGAGGACCCAATTGGCTCTGCGCTACACCGCCACTGGGTCGGATCTCCGTAACGATATGGTTATCTTTCCCACCACATTTTCCACCCCGATGGGCGACCTGACCGGACCCGGCGAGGACTTCCGCATGTCCATCCTCCTCAACCTAGCTGAGGGATCGGGACAGGTGACTCTGGCTTCCGCCGACCCTCACATCCAGCCCCTCCTGGAATACCATTTCCTGGAGGACCAGGCCGACGTGCAACGGCTCCGCGATGGTGTGCGCTTGGTCGTGCGGATATCCGAAGGCGAGGCCTACCGTGGCATCAAGAAAGAACGGCTGGACCCCACCGACGAAGACCTGGCCGCCGACGAGGCTCTCGACGCCTGGCTGCACCGGACCGTCAGAACGTCGCAGCACCTGGTGGGCACCTGTAAGATGGGCCCGCTTTCGGACCCGATGGCCGTGGTAAATCAGTACGGCCGCGTCCACGGCCTGGAAGCGCTGAACGTGGCCGACGCCTCCATCATGCCCGACACCCCGCGGGCAAACACCAACGTCTCCACCATAATGATTGCGGAACGGATCTCCGACTTCATAAAAGAAGGCCGGTAGGCCCAAGTCCTGGACTCAGCAACCCGTTTGCCCGCCGGCGAACGAACTATACTATCCCTGCAACAAGAGAGTTAGTAAGGAAGTGAGCCAGCTCATGAGGGACTGCATCGTCGGTCCGGCGCCCTGATAGTCATGGGTCCCAATGTCTTGGTCAACGCGGGAGATTCGTAGAGAATCCGCAGCCAGGCCGGCGATCACCTAACTTAATGGCCCCGAGACGCGGTCAGCGCCTTGATGTCAATCGCGTGGGTCCGCTTCCTCATGCAATAAGCCCCCAGTCACGAAGCCATCGCCGGATTGCGGGACCGCCTGACTGCCTTGGACATCGCCATGCTGGCCTTCGAAGCCATTTCCCTGTAGCGGTCCGCCGGACAAGAAGACTATCGCAGTATCAGGCGGTCCAGTCACGTGACCGGTAGTTTCTCAAGGACGCAGGGGAACGTACTCGGATGGGTGCTTGGTGCTGGGAGGCGAGGGCTGGAGCTTAAGAGATTTCTGTCTATCGGGCGGTCTATCGGATGGTTTCACAGCACACTTGCGATACGGCGAACTTCTGAAAATTAGAAGTCTGGAGTCGTTCGTTGCAGCGGCCAACCAGGTTAAGTTGTAGGGGCTGGCTGCCGTACTGTACTACGCTAGAGTAATACGGGGCCGCCTGCCAAGTTCAGAGCTTGGGGGGTGGTGTTCGACGAAGGGCGCTAAGCCGGGATTAGCCGTCTCTCCCGTTCCGGAGCGCGTTCGTGTTAAACCCTGGCACACCAGCCAGTCTATTGGCGCAGCCGCCAACACCCTCTAGGAAACCTCCGAACAAATCATCGACACGGCCAACTTTCCTATGATGCTACGGCACAATTCTGGGACTTATTCAGGGTGTTCCTAGATCGTGCGGCGGCGTTGCGCTGATTGGGCAGACCGGAGTATCCGCAGGTGAAGAGGGTTGCCGCAGGCCTCCTCACGTCAGAATCTGGGACAAGAACAGCTTGGTGCGGTCGTTCTGAGGGTCTTCGAAGATCTGTTCCGGTGGGCCTTCCTCGACGATAACACCTTGGTCGAACATCATCATACGGTCCGAGACTTCTCGAGCGAACCCCATTTCATGGGACACCACGATCATTGTCATCCCGGAGGTAGCCAACTCCTGCATCACGTCCAACACTTCCTTGATCATTTCCGGGTCCAGAGCGGACGTCGGTTCGTCGAAAAGCATTATTTTGGGCTGCATTGCCAGTGCGCGGGCTATGGCCACCCGCTGTTGCTGACCACCCGACAACTGCGCCGGGTACTTGTCCGACTGATCCGGGATCCCTACCCGGGCCAGCAAATCATTGGCCACCTGCTCGGCGGCGCTTTTGGGCATCTTGCGGACCTTCATAGGCGCCAGTGTGATGTTGCTCATCACAGTCAGGTGCGGGAACAGGTTGAACGACTGGAACACCATCCCAGTATCCCGGCGAATAGTGTCGATGTTCCGTATATCGTTGGTCAGCTCGACGCCGTCGATGATGATCTGGCCGCTCTGATGCTCCTCAAGCCTGTTGATGGTGCGTATGAACGTAGACTTTCCCGATCCCGACGGTCCAAACACCACCACAACCTCTGCTTTCTTGATGCTGGTGGTAACGCCCCTTAGGGCGTGGAAGTCGCCGTACCACTTTTGTACGTCACGGCACACAATGATGTCTTCCGCGTCGTCCCTCATTTCGGTCATCTCATATCTCTCCCCGGCATTGTGGCGCCTACCGAACTCCTATTCCCAGTTGCTCTTCGATCTTTCTGCTCACGTACGACATCCCGTAGGTGAACACCCAGAAGACCAGCGCTATGAAGACGAACAGCTCTTTCGCGCTGGCCAGGTACTCCGCGTTGCCCTGGATGAATGCCCGGCTGAACTCCAGCACATCGAGCATGCCGATGATGTAAACCAGGGTGGTGTCCTTGAATAGAGAGATGAACTGGCCCACGATGGCGGGAATCACGTTGCGGATGGCCTGCGGCAGGGAGATGTAGAGCATGGTCTGCCAGCTGGGCAACCCAAGCGCACGGGCCGCCTCGGCTTGGCCCCGATGAAGCGCCTGCAAGCCTCCCCGGATGTTTTCTGCCATGTACGCCGCGCTGAACAGCGTTATCACCACCGCGGCGCGGAATAGTGAGTTCTGCGGGAAGTCTTGGGGGAACGCCAGGGGCACGAGCACCTGGGACATGAACAGCAAAGTAATCAGCGGCACCCCCCGGAACACCTCAATGAACACCACGCACAGCAGCTTGACCACAGGCAGCTGGCTCCGCCGTCCCAACGCCAGCGCGATGCCGATTGGCAGGCTGATCACGATGCCCGCCACAGCCAGCATCAGGTTCAGCATGAGCCCGCCCCAGTAGATGACTGATACGCGTTGGAAACCGGGGACACCCCCGATTCCACCGAGCAACACGAGGGTGGCGAGGAACACGCCCACCCCGGCGATCACGATCCAGCGCGGCGTTCCCAACGGCGTATACCGGGCGATCAGCCAACCGGCCCCCAACGCAGGCAGGTTGGCGGCCAGAAGCAAGCGGACGTCCAAACCCATCCGGTCTAGGCTATACGGCAGCAGGGCGAATGCGGCCAGGACCACCGCGACACCTATTGCAATGCGCTTTGTGAGGCCGCCGCCCGCGACTCCCCACCCCATACCCAGAAGAGCTGTCACCAGCAGCAACGACACCTGCGGTCGCCAGAAGCAGTTCTGGCCGGGACACGCCGACTCGGTGTTGTACTGGCCGATGACCATCTGCCCGCCGAGCGTGGAGATGACCGTCCAGTCGGCATCCAATACCACCCAGCCGATGCCGAACACGAGCATGGCGGCAATCACGACGCTGGACACCACGGTGAGCGTCCCGTTGTACCACGTGCTGAACAGGTTGGCGCGGACCCATCCGACCACGCCTCTGTGGGAGCGCGGTGGGGGCAGTGCCCGGGGCGGGCTTATCTCAGCGTTCGTCGCCATTGATCATCTTTTCTCTCGAGCGGGCAACTTGGCGCACTCAGAAGCGGATGCGCCGGTTGTACAGGTTACCGATCAGCGAGTAGGTCAGGCTCAGTGCGAGGTAGGACAACATGATCATGATGAATATGGAGACCGCCGGCGCTGTCTGCGTCATGGTCTTGGCGACGTTGGTCAGGTCGGAGTACCCGATAGCGCCCGCCAAGCTGCTGTTCTTCGTCAAGTTGAGATACTGGCTAATCAGCGGGGGCACGATGACCCGCATGGCCTGCGGAAACGTGACGTGCCGCAGCGCCTTCATACCGGAGAGACCCAGCCCCCGCGCGGCTTCGGTCTGACCACGGCCCACCGATTGTACGCCGGCCCGAACTATCTCGGCGATGAAGGACGCGGTGTACATGACCAGCCCCACCATCAGCGTTATCAACCCCGCCGAGACGGTGAACCCACCCGAGATGCGACCAAAGATGCCCAGCGGTGCGGGAAACGAGGTGGTGAACGGCGCTCCACCCGATGCTGCGCCGACGATAAGCCAGCTGACGGCTCCGATGACGACGGTGGTCACGACACCCGTCAAAAGAGGGTCTAGCGACGACCCGGTGCGGGCCGCGCGCCGCACCATCCAATGGCGCATCGCCACACCGGCAATGACCGCAGTGACAGCCAAGCCGAGCCAGGCCAGCGCCGCGTCAAGGCTGCGCAGCGACGGCCAAGGGATCGACAGCCCTCCATTGTTCAGGTACAACCTCTCGGCAACCGCGTAGCTGTTGCGCACATGCGGCAACGCCAGCACGATGTAGAACCAGAAGAACAGCTGCACCAAAAGAGGTATATTGCGGAAGAACTCGACGTAGACCAGGGCTGCCTTGGAAACGAGCCAGTTATTGGACAATCTTGAAACGCCTACGAAAACCCCCAGGGCAGTGGCCAGCACCACGCCCACGACGGAGACGATCACGGTGTTGGTAGCCCCGACGATGAAGGCGTAGAGGAAGGTGTCGGACGACTCGTAGTCCAGGAAGGACTGCCCGATGCCTGTCTGGTATTCGCGGTCGAGGAAACTGAACCCGTAGGGAATGTCGCGGTCCTGGATCGCGTTGCCTATGTTGGCCAAGAACCAGGCGACCAAAGCGACAACCAGGACCCCGGACACAATCTGAATTGCCCATTGGATGACCTGAGCGTGCCGCCAGACCGGTATGCCCTTATAGGTGAAATTGCGAAGCATCACAACTATGACAACCTACCAGATATCCACCTCTCTGACGACCGCCTGATTCTATCCCAACCCCGGCAGGTCTGTCGACTGCCCCGCGAGCATCCGGCGCTGGGCAGTCCCGTAGGGTAGTTCTGTGGATGTGTCTAACGTAGACAGCCCTAGCGCGACGCCGGCCGGTTCTTGCCGGCGCCTTGTTTATGAACACACAGAAGCATGGAGGGCGCCCGGGCCGATGCCGGGCGCCCTCCGGACCATCCTCTGCGATTCAGCGCGGGTCAGGCGCTACCGTAGGGGTGCGGCGTAAATCTGGCCGCCCTTGGGGCAGCCGGTGCATGGGGCGTCGGACCACAGGGCGTTGCGACTGTTCTCCCGGGGGATGTCGATCCCATCGGGACCGAGGTTTCGGTCGTATATCTCGCCATAGTTGCCGACGGCCTTGATTACATCCTGGGCTACTGTGTTGCTCAGGCCCAGGCTCTCTTGGCCGAAGGAATTCTCCACCAAGCCGAAGAGGCGGTCGACCTTGGTGTCGCCAGTTTTCTCGGTGGGCACGGTGTCCGATGTGATGCCGTACGCCTCAGCGTAGATGAGGATGCTCATCACCGTCTTCACAATGTCGAACCACTGATCGTCGCCGTGGGGCACCACCGGGCCGAGGGGCTCTTCAGAGATCGTTTCAGGCAGGATCATGTGATCGGCGGGGTTGGACAGGGCTGTGCGCAAAGCTGCAAGCTGCGAATGGTCGTTGGTGAAGGCGTCGCACTGTCCGCTGTCGTAGGACTCCCGCAGCAGGTCGGTATCCTCGAACGTAAGGACCTCAAAGTTCATGTTGTTCTGGTTCGAGAAGTCCTGCAAGTTCAGCTCCGTAGTCGTGCCCTGGGTGACGCAGACAGCGGCGTCCTTCAGTTCCAGGGCGCTGGACAGTCCAAGGTCACGCCTCACCATGAACCCCTGGCCGTCGTAGAACATCGTCTGGGCGTAGTTGCCCCACTGGGCGTCCCGGGAGGTCGTCCAGGTGACGGTACGGACGAGCATGTCGACCTCGCCCGACTGTATCGTTGGCCCGCGCTCAGCGGCGATGATCAGGCGGGGCACGATGGCCGTCGGGTCGCCCACCACCGCAGCGGCAACTGCGCGGCACAGGTCGACGTCGAAGCCCACGTTATTGCCTTCTTCCAGGAAACCGTAGCCGGGCACGTCGTTACGAGTGGCGCAGATCACCTCGCCGCGGTCCTTGACCGCCTGGAGCCTCTCCCCCTGCACAGAGGCAACCATCATCTCCTTCGCCAGCGCCTGGGCGCGCTCCTCTACTTGCGCGTCCATAGTCGCGGCAGAGCCGGCCGCCATCTCATCAGCCAACACCTTGGCGCGCGTCTCTACATCCGTTTCGCTCAGGCCTCCACCGCAGGCGACCAACATAATCGTCATCGCCGCTAAGGTCATCAATAACAAAAAGATACCTCTTCTCATTCCCGTCCTCCTTTGAATTGATACTGTCTAGTTGCCGTGTTTGACACCTAATTGCCACCATGATGAGTCGGACTACACCTGATAGGCGTCCCACCCGCAGAGGTGGTAAAGTCCGGCCCATGCATCCCGAGTCCGGCCCATGCATCCCGAGTCCGGCCCATGCATCCCGAGTCCGGCCCATGCATCCCGAGTCCGGCCCAGGCGCCCTAATTCGTGGCGCCCCAACCATATCAGTAAAAATACGGGCGACGCTACCTGCGCCCGCTTTATCAAGAAGAAATCGCGCTAGGAGATATACGACGGCCCAGCTTGGCGAGCCCCGTGGGAACGCCGTACCCGGCTCACCCATGAACGGGTTCTCGCGGGTATAATTGCCCGAAATGTCTTGGAGAAGGATATGACGGCCTCAGGTGATATAAGACAACAGAGGAGGTCCTAAACCAAAGCCAAGGTGAAACCCGCATTTGGGTCGGCTAGAATCAGGGAGGCATAGCGTCAGGACTGGGAGCAGACTGAGTGGGGATGGTGATGGGTATGAGGGGGATAAGGCCGGACTTGGAGGGGTGGCAGTTGGACTTGGCTAGTGTGCGCAGCAGGATGTACCTAGCGCCGACACCCCGGGAGAGAGAACGGTGGCACGCACTGTGGCTCCTGTGCCGGGGCCTGACCGCCTCGGGCACCGCCCAGGCACTGGGCCGGGATGCTCACACCATCGGCAGATGGGCCGCCGCCTTCGGCGAGGGAGGGCCTGCAGCCTTGATATTCGAGCAGACCGGGGGTTCCCCCCCGCACTTGGCGAGACGCAACAGGCGGAGTTGACGGGGGCAGTGCAGGAGTTGCCCGAGATGTCGGGCATAGAAATGGCCAACTGGAACTGGAAAGTGGTGCGGCAGTTTGTCTCGAAGCGTTTCGGCATTGGCCTGAGCCGCAGCACTTGCCTGAACTATCTGCACCGCTTGGGGTTTGTCCTGAAGCGTCCCAAGAAGCGTCTGGTCAAGGCAGATGAGCAGAAGCGGGAGGCCTTCGTGGCGGAGTACGCCACCCTGTCGGACGAGGCGTGGCGTACGGGAGCGAAGATATTCTTCGCCGACGAGGCCCATTTCCGGGCCGATGCCGAACTGAGAGGCAAATGGGTGCTAAAGGGAGAGCCGGCCTTGGTGGACTCGACCAGCCCGAGCTATGGCGAAAAGGCCAGCTACTACTCGGCAGTGTGCCTGGAGACCGGTGAGGTGGAGTGGATGGACCTGGAGGGGAACAGCAACTCCGGAACCTCGGCTGCCTTCCTGGAGCGGTTGCGGCAGAGGCACTCCGGGCCGCTCAACGTGATTTGGGACAACGCGCCGGCGCACCGCGGCGAGGCGGTGCGTGAGTATCTGCGGACGCCGGGCTTGGGGCTGCGGCTGATGAACCTGCCGGGCTACAGCCCGGACTTCAACGCCGATGAGGCCATCTGGGGCTGGGCGAGAGAGGAAGCCACCGGAAACCTGTGCTTGGGAACCAAGGCCCTGGTAAAGGAGAGGGTCGGGAATTTCCTCTGCGGGCTGTCCATCCGGAAAGACGAGGTCAAGGGCCGCTGCCGCACCGTCCTACAATCAAAGGCCGAAGGATTTCTGCGAGAATCCCAGCCCAATCACCGATGTATTGTAAATGCACATCCCACCTTGGCTTTGGTTTAGTAGTCCAACTGCTTTGAAATGATGAGTCGCTTTTGCAGCGAAGTTAGCAATCATATGTTCGCCAGGTAATCCTGCCAACCAAATTACCCATCATCACAAAGATTTCGGGCTACCAGGCCCTGTTCACACCGGTTAAGGGCGTCGTTAGAGACCAAGCAACTCTTTCTTCTTGGCGTCGAACTCCTCCTGCGTGAGGATGCCTCTCTCCAATAGGCCCGCCAGCCTCTCTATCTCGTCGATGGCGGACATGGAGCTGTTCGCCTCCTGGGTAGAGGCCGCAGCGGAAGTTTCGGGTCCGTCGGCAGCATCCTTATCCGCCTTGAAGATTCCAGCTATGGTGGGGATGCCGGATGCTATCATGACCAGGGACCCGACTAGCGCCAGATAAATCCCCGCTCCTATGGAAGATTCGCCGCCGAAGTCTTTCTCCAAGCTAACCCATTTTACGATGGTGACGATGAGTATGATGACGCCCACCACAGAAACAGCCCTGTCCACCCACACCCAGTGTGGGGAGTTCCGACTGACTGAGGCGACGCCCAGCAGCGGAACGACCCGCTCCGTCCATGGAGCCAACTCTTTGTCTTCGCCGACAAGATGACGCCACGCAATCCCCACCAGGGCTATTATGGCGAAGGCGAGAACAACCTCCCCTTGCGTAAATTCGGTCCCTTCGACAGAACCGTACCCGGGGGCCGTAGCCCACGCGATCAGGGCTCCTATAAAAGCGAGCAGGCCGCCAAGCGCGCCAACGCCTCTCCAAACCAGCGGATTAATTCCAACCATAAATAGCCTCCTTGACCACATAAGACGCCGCGGGCGCCCATCTGCTACAAGCATCGGGTCTCTAGGTATCAACAGTCTCGGCGAATTACAGCACAAGCCATGGCATTGCGCAAGTTTCCTCTATTCGCAAAAGTGTAATGGATGGATAGAATGGCTGATGCCGGCGTCACTGTGGGACGTTCCGCTGCGCTCGAAATGACATCAAGAAGAAGGTTCCAGTACGGGTTCCATTGCGGAGATCCCAGATAATCGAAGTACCCTGCCGATCTGTACTTCCTGGTTGACCTCTTTCGAGCTTCCGCTGGCTCTTTACTACGCAGTTCATACTAATACTATCCACAAGATGTGAAGGGCGGCGGGATGTTGGGCCATCGGGGTGTCGCTGTTCAGCAGTCAATCCCGCCCGCTTGGAACAATTTACCCCCGCCGATTACAGGATGCTCGGATGGATCACACCTGCGCACTCCAAGATGACGGTGGCCGCAGTGCGGCTCGATTAAGATGGAAGTTGGGACTGCCCGCATAGCTTTCTCGTAGGCGCCGGTTGGCCTCCTTCATGCCGCGGCCTTGATGGGCAGCGGCTCGCACCGACCCATACGGGGCCAACTACGGAGGCGCGTCGATAACCTGACAACAACTTAAACAAGTTTGCGTCTAACATCCATTATGCTACATGCTAACTTAGCACCCTGGCTCGAGCCCGCACTGGGAATCGCACATGAGGATGCAACACGATGACCAGCAGCTCGACAACCCGCTGTTTCGGCGTAGTGATGATTTCCCCGTGGAGGGTTCCGGCCCTGCTCCTTACGGCTGTAATTCTGGCGTGGGCCTTGGCGGCCTGTGGAGGAGGCGACAGCCCCGACGTCGAGGGTGGCGACGCGCCCCGCCTGGAGTCCCCGGAGACCCAAGCCACTGCCATGCCGGAGCCCACAACAAGGCCTCAAGCCACCACCCCGCCCACGGAAACCCAAGCCACTGCCATGGTGGGAGGGCGCATAGCGTTCTCATCGGGAGAATGGAGGACCGAATCGGCGGCTTTCCACATATACGTTATGAACGCGGACGGTTCGGACGAGACCCGGCTGTCCGGAGACTCGGGGGACGATCTCGGGCCGAGCTGGTCGCCGGACGGCCGGCGCGTAGCGTTCGCATCGCTCCGGAGGGCGAGGTGGAGCATATACGTGATCAACGCGGACGGCTCGGACCAGACGCGGCTGACCCCAGACCTTGCGTCGGGTCAATCCCCGAGCTGGTCGCCGGACGGCCACCGCATAGCGTTCTCATCAGATCGACGCGGGAAGGAGAACTCGAACATAAACGTGACGAACGCGGACGGCTCGGACCCGACGCGGCTGACCGAAGACCCGGCGTCGGATGTCTCCCCGAGCTGGTCGCCGGACGGCCACCGCATAGCGTTCTCATCAGATCGACGCGGGAAGGAGAACTCGAACATATACGTGATGAACGCGGACGGCTCGGACCAAACGCGCCTGACCGAAGACTCGGCGTCGGATAGCCAACCGAGTTGGTCGCCTGTCGGCGGCTAATCATGATGGCCGCCGTGCGGCTCGATTAAGATGGAAGTGGGACTGCCCGCATAGCTTTCTCGTATGCACGGCGGGCGAAAGCGCATCGGAGTGTTCACAACAGGCGCCTGGGCGATGTTCGCGCTCCCGGCTCTGGCGTTCACCAATGGCGCCGTGGAGACGTGAGTCCCGGTCAGCGTCGCTGTGGGCGTGTGGCTGAGCTGGACGGTCGTCGCCAAGAGACTGCGCCGCTACGCCACAGAAGCGAATAACGTGCTGACCATCCCGGAGTTCTTCGCTGTCCGGTTTGGAGATACAACCGGAACCTTGCGGACGCTCGCGTCGGTCGTCACAGTCTTCTTCGTCATCTTCTAAGTGAGCTCCGGCCCGGTGGGCCGCTCCAAGCTGCTGGAGACCATATCCAGCGTTGAAGCAGCTGCGGGAATCCTTCTAACACTTGTTGCAGTAGCCTCCTACACCCTGATCGGCGGATTCCTGGCGGTCTCCAGGACGGACGTATTCCAGGCCCTCCTAAATGCTGGTCAGCCTTCTTAATTATCACGGCTGTCTTGATAGGTCCGGCGGACAGTCCATTTGCAGCAATGGCGGGTTCCTCCCCCGGTTTCCTGAGTCCGTTTACCGGCAGCGGGGGATCTCCCATCACCTTCGCCCTCACCTTCGTCCTGTCGGCTGCGGGATTGGCGCTGCGTTTGGGCCGGTCACGGTCCTGGCATCATATTGGCGCAGATTCAACTTCTGGAGAGCCGTCGCGTCAGCCCAGGCAGGCGTGACGATCACGTCGGCCTGGGGATACCTGAGCGGTGGTCCCTCGGGGATGTGGGACATCCAGCCTGCCACTCCGGGTCGCCTGGCGGCAACGCTAGTGGCCATAGTGGTATCCTTGCTTGCCCCTAAGCCGTCCGGAGGGGTCGTGGACCTCTTTGACCGGGTCAACTGCGATAGCGGCCGGGGGCGACGATCTTCCGCATCTGGCGAGTTGTGAAGGTTAGCTAACCGGCGCTAACTGTAGTTGGGCAGCTAGGCTCCTTCCTTACAATACGGAATGGCCGTCGGGCCGGGGCCAACCGTACTTGGGCAGCTGGGCTTTTTCCTTATATTACGGAATGGCCGTCGGGCCGGGGCCAACCGTACTTGGGCAGCTGGGTTCCCTCCTTACGATCGTATAGCCCCCAATCATATAGCCCACAGCAGCCTGACGTTGCTCATCCACGAAGCCGCCTTAGCTATCATGCACCGGAGACACAGATAAGGAGTGATGACAGTGCCTGACCCGACATTGGATACATCTAGCTACACCATGGGCTATAGCGAGGAGTTCCGGGGGCTGCTCGAACGGCGCAGTGCTGAAACCCATGCCGCACACCTGCTCCCACATCTAAGGCCCGGCCTGCGCGTTCTCGACTTCGGTTGCGGACCGGGGACCATCTCGGTCGGCTTGGCTAGGGCGGTAGCGCCCGGCGAAGTCCACGGCATAGATATGGAAGCGTCTCAGATTGACGTGGCCCGGTCCGCAGCCGCGGCAGGTGGACATGACAACGCGACATTCCACGTAGGTGTCGTCACCGATCTCCCCTTCGAAGACGACTCGTTCGACGTCGCTCACTGCCATGCCGTTCTCATGCACGTTCCGGATACACGGGCAGCGCTATCCGAGGTGAAGCGGGTCTTGAAACCCGGCGGCATCATCGCCAGCCGGGAAATGTTCGTCGCGTCGTCGTTTCTCGAGCCCGGCGCCGAGACCCTAGCCGCTGCGTGGGCCGTGTTCTCGAACCTTCTCGCAGCCAATGGCGGGCATCCCCAGATGGGGAAGGAGCTGAAGAACATATTCCTCGAGGCCGGGTTCTCGAACGTCCAGGCCCGTGCGTCCTTCGACGCCTTCAGCACGACAGAAGAGGTTGCTTTCCTCCACGCCTTCACAGGCGACTGGTTCTTTTCCCCCGAGGTCATTGCGGGCGGCCACGACATACGGGCTGGCGACCCATCAGCAGTTCGACGAGTGGCGCCAGAGCCTCAACCAATGGAAAATCCATCCGGGGGCATTTGGAGCGTTCGCCTTTGGCGAGGTTATCGGCCAGAAGCCGTAGTCCTGAGCCGCATCGACGCCCAACAGGACAACTGGGCTTGTCTCATAAAGCTGAGTCCTCCGGCATCCGACCTTTCTGGATTCCCGCTTCCACGGGAATGACCGGTTATTGAGCCGTATTCAATACCGGTTTAGGCGGTAGATCTGAACGGCTGTGGAAAAGCAGTAAGGCTGAAGCTTCTAGGCAGTTCTCTTCGAGGAGAGAGTGCTTGCACCCAGAAGAGGCGACCTGCGGTGTCGGTGCCCGACGCCGGCCTCGCGCCTCGACGCGGCGGCCCTGTCGGGGTCATGCACCGCATCTTGGAGTAGCGCACCACGGGGCTACGTCTCCGATCTCGGTTGGCCTCTGGAAGCCATCCTAAACCAAAGCCAAGGTGGGATGTGCATTTACAATACATCGGTGATTGGGCTGGGATTCTCGCAGAAATCCTTCGGCCTTTGATTGTAGGACGGTGCGGCAGCGGCCCTTGACCTCGTCTTTCCGGATGGACAGCCCGCAGAGGAAATTCCCGACCCTCTCCTTTACCAGGGCCTTGGTTCCCAAGCACAGGTTTCCGGTGGCTTCCTCTCTCGCCCAGCCCCAGATGGCCTCATCGGCGTTGAAGTCCGGGCTGTAGCCCGGCAGGTTCATCAGCCGCAGCCCCAAGCCCGGCGTCCGCAGATACTCACGCACCGCCTCGCCGCGGTGCGCCGGCGCGTTGTCCCAAATCACGTTGAGCGGCCCGGAGTGCCTCTGCCGCAACCGCTCCAGGAAGGCAGCCGAGGTTCCGGAGTTGCTGTTCCCCTCCAGGTCCATCCACTCCACCTCACCGGTCTCCAGGCACACTGCCGAGTAGTAGCTGGCCTTTTCGCCATAGCTCGGGCTGGTCGAGTCCACCAAGGCCGGCTCTCCCTTTAGCACCCATTTGCCTCTCAGTTCGGCATCGGCCCGGAAATGGGCCTCGTCGGCGAAGAATATCTTCGCTCCCGTACGCCACGCCTCGTCCGACAGGGTGGCGTACTCCGCCACGAAGGCCTCCCGCTTCTGCTCATCTGCCTTGACCAGACGCTTCTTGGGACGCTTCAGGACAAACCCCAAGCGGTGCAGATAGTTCAGGCAAGTGCTGCGGCTCAGGCCAATGCCGAAACGCTTCGAGACAAACTGCCGCACCACTTTCCAGTTCCAGTTGGCCATTTCTATGCCCGACATCTCGGGCAACTCCTGCACTGCCCCCGTCAACTCCGCCTGTTGCGTCTCGCCAAGTGCGGGGGGGAACCCCCGGTCTGCTCGAATATCAAGGCTGCAGGCCCTCCCTCGCCGAAGGCGGCGGCCCATCTGCCGATGGTGTGAGCATCCCGGCCCAGTGCCTGGGCGGTGCCCGAGGCGGTCAGGCCCCGGCACAGGAGCCACAGTGCGTGCCACCGTTCTCTCTCCCGGGGTGTCGGCGCTAGGTACATCCTGCTGCGCACACTAGCCAAGTCCAACTGCCACCCCTCCAAGTCCGGCCTTATCCCCCTCATACCCATCACCATCCCCACTCAGTCTGCTCCCAGTCCTGACGCTATGCCTCCCTGATTCTAGCCGACCCAAATGCGGGTTTCACCTTGGCTTTGGTTTAGTACTCAGGCAACCTGGTTTTAGGACTTGTTTAATAAATAGACCGACTAGATTATCCCGACTGGTGGGAAGCGTTGGTGGCGGGGGTGGCAGCGGTGGTCAGGGACAAATACGCGGTGCGGTTGGAACCGGAACAACGGAAAGATCCCCAGCGGATGGTCCGGGTTGGCAATAGCTCAGCCCAGGTGACCGCCAGGGCGCGGATTCTACTCAAGAGCGACGGCGGCTGGCCGGCGCCCCAAGTGGCCGAAGCTTTGGATGTGGCCCTGAGCAGCGCGTACCGGGTCAAGCAGCGCTTTGGCGAAGAAGGGTTGGAGGGGTTGTTGAAGGACCGTCCCCGGGCCAACCGGCCCCGGAAGCTGGTCGACCGGGGCGAAGCCCACTTGATCGCCCTGGCCCGTAGCCCGCCGTCGGAAGGGCATGACCACTGGACCCCGCGCCTGCTGGCCGGGAAGGTGGTGGAGTTGGGGCTGGCGCCATCCATGTCCCACGATGAGGTGCGCAAGCGTCTCAAAAAAACGCCCTCAAGCCGTAGCAGAAGAAGGAGTGGTGCGTTCCCAAGGTGAGCGCGGACTTCGTGGCCAACATGGAGGATGTGCTGGACCTGCACGCTGAACCCCATGGTCCCCAACGCTCGGTGGTCTGCTTTGACGAGACCTCCACCCAGTTCCTGTGGGAGAGCCGGCCCGCCCTGCCGCCCCAGCCAGGAATTCCGCTGCGGCAGGACTGCGAGTACCGGCAGGAGGGAGCCCGCAACCTGTTCCTGGTCTGCGGGCCCTTGGCGGGCTGGCGGCAGGTAGCGGTGACCCAGCGGCGCGCGATGCAGGACTTCGCCCTTCAGACGCGCTGGCTGGTGGATGAAGCCTACCCGGAAGCCGAGATGGTAAGGGTTGTTTTGGACAACCTGAACACCCACCGCCCGGCGTCGCTGTACGAAATTTTCCCAACTGAGGAAGCCCGGCGAATCGTCTGGCGGCTGGAGTTCCACTACGCGCCCAAGCACGGCAGTTGGTTGAACCCCGTATCAAGCACGGAGCAGGCTATGGCGGAGATCGAGTTCAGTGCACTGTCTCCTGCCTCGGCTGGCGGCTCCCCGGCGAGGAGGCCCTCCCGAGGGAAGTCCCGGCGCCGGTCACGGAGCGCAACGCCGCCAAGGCCACCATCAATTGGCGGTTCAACACCCGGGACACCAGAACCAAACTTCATCATCCAGACCCGTCTTTATCCAGACCCATGGAAGCAGCCTCAGACATCAGTCCGGGCTTCACCGCTGCTAGATACTCCTCCTGGGACCATACGGATTTGGATTCGGGAGATGGGAACTCATATGTCGTTGGGATGTTGCCGTCCGCCAGGGCAGCGCCGATGGTTTCAGCTCGGGCGTTCAGATTTTCCGCAGTAGGGCCGGAGAGCCACCGCACGCCATGAGGGCCACGGTAGTCATGATGACAAGAAGCATGAGCCCCAAGCATCTTCTCGTAGACAACTTTCAAGCAACAAAAAAATACCCCCTCCTCCGGGGAGTGTCCCCGGGGGGAAGAGGGCGTTTTGCATTTTTGGT
Organism: Dehalococcoidia bacterium; assembly: GCA_965224325.1. Classification (GTDB taxonomy): domain Bacteria; phylum Chloroflexota; class Dehalococcoidia; order Lucifugimonadales; family UBA3495; genus CBDCMJ01. The sequence goes on along the minus strand of CBDCYT010000020.1, from coordinate 15,166 downwards.
AGCGGGGGTTGGACTCGAACCAACGACCTTCGGGTTATGAGCCCGACGAGCTGCCACTGCTCCACCCCGCGCCGTTGAAAACCCGCGCAACACCACCTTGGTAATGGAGGGTTGGCGGACTCACTGGACGTCAATAGAACAAGAAGCCTGATCCTGGTCATTTCTGATTGCTAGCGTTTTAACGCTACGAAAAGTTTGAAGCTCCTAGCGTGGGTCAAGGCTCTCGACCGGTTAGTACCGGTATGCTGAAGAGGTTACCCTCCTTACACATCCGGCCTATCAAGCAGATAGTCTCTCTGCAGTCTTACCCCCGAACCTAATCGGGGAGGGAGGCCTCATCTTGGGGGATGCTTCGCGCTTAGATGCCTTCAGCGCTTATCACTTCCAGACATGGCTACCCAGCGCTGCTCCTGGCGGAACAACTGGCACACCATAGGTCTGTCCCTCCCGGTCCTCTCGTACTAGGGAGAGGTTCCCTCAAGCCTCCTACGCCCACGGCGGATAGAGACCGAACTGTCTCACGACGTTCTGAACCCAACTCACGTACCCCTTTAACCGGCGAACAGCCGGACCCTTGGGACCGCCTTCAGCCCCAGGATGGGACGAGCCGACATCGAGGTGCCAAACCTCGCCGTCGATGTGAACTCTTGGGCGAGATAAGCCTGTTATCCCCGGGGTAGCTTTTATCCGATAAGCCACGGCCCTTCCACGCGGTGCCGTAGGATCACTTTGCCCGACTTTCGTCCCTGCTCGACTTGTAAGTCTCGCAGTCAAGCCCCCTTATGCCAATGCGTTCTATGGACGATTTCCATCCGTCCTGAGGGGACCTTTGGGCGCCTCCGTTACATTTTAGGAGGCAACCGCCCCAGTTAAACTGCCCACCAGGCACTGTCCCCCAGTTTTGCTGAGGTTAGGACCAAAAACAGACAAGGGTGGTATTTCAAGGACGGCTCCACCCCGACTGGCGTCGGGGCTTCATAGCCTCCCACCTATCCTACACATGACGGTTCCCAACCCAATACCAGGCTACAGTAAAGCTCCACAGGGTCTTTTTGTCCTGCCGCGGGTCGCCCGCGTCTTCACGGGCACCGCAATTTCACCGAGCCCTCCGCCGAGACAATGGCCAAGTCGTTCAACCATTCATGCGGGTCGGAACTTACCCGACAAGGGACTTCGCTACCTTAGGCATTTTGTTACTCTCCCTTGGCCCTTTAACGGGCCGCGAGAGGGGCCGGTCATTTCTGCCGGCCTCTGTATGTCGCCACACAGATCGGACCATATCTTCCCGCACGTTCCGCCAGCGGGTCCGGCGTATGGTCTCTGAGGATTCCGCGGAATTGGCGCTCGCGAGTTGCCGCCATTGCTAGGGCAACCAAGCGTGGACTCCCCTTCCGTGGTCTTTCCTGCTGATTATCCGCACCGGACGCATTGTTACTCGTCCCCGTATGATGTAAGGGACCAGTAGCGCCGGATACTCGGACTTTCCAGCATATAGCCAGATTTTACAACGGCCTTAAGTCACCTACTCCGTTCCGAACGCCTCATGGAGGCGTCCGATGCGTTGTCAATGCTCGGTTGACCGTTAGAGTTACGGCCGCCGTTCACCGGGGCTTCAGTTCGCAGCTTGCACCGCTCCCCTTAACCTTCCGGCACTGGGCAGGCGTCAGCCTGTATACGTAGGGTTTCCCCTTAGCACAGACCTGTGTTTTTGTTAAACAGTCGCCCGGCCTTCTTCTCTGCGCCCCCAGAACGCTCCACCAGCTAGTGGCTTCACCCCCCGGGGGGCCCTTTCTCCCGAAGTTACAGGGCTCTTTTGTCTAGTTCCTTAGCGGAGGTTCGCTCGAGCGCCTTAGGACTTTTATCCTAGCCCACCAGTGGCGGTTTGCGGTACGGTCGCCCCTGTCCCATAACCACGAAGCTTTTCTTGTCGGCCTGGGTACGGCAGAGTTTTGTAGCCCGAAGGCCCAATTCCCTCAACCCTCAGCTCGTTCGCCGGAGTGGATTTACCTGCCCCGGCATGGCCTACGGAAGAGGACACACCATGTCCAATAGGCATGCTCTGCTTACCCTTCCGCACCCCTCCTTGGTTTTAAAGCGAAACAACGGCGGTGCAGGAATATTAACCTGCTGTCCATCGCCTTCGGCGCTTGCCTACGGCTTAGGACCGACTAACCCTACGCCGATAAACGTTGCGTAGGAAACCTTGGGCTTACGGCGCCAGGGATTTTCACCCTAGTTTACGTTACTCATTCCGGGATTCTCACTTCCCCGCGCTCCAGCCGACCTCACGATCGACATTCTTCGCCCGAGGAACGCTCCCCTACCACGCCCAGATGTTGTCCAAAGGCTCCAACCTTTTTCCCGCCGGTTTCACCGCGGGGTTCCTCCGCATTCAGGACACTCCGGCTTACGCCGGGGCACCCCTACTCAGCAGATTCCACCGTTGGTTCCGCCATTGGGAGCTAGATCTTTATCTTTGCATCTGCACATCCACGGCTTCGGCGACAGGCTTAAGCCCCGTTACATTTTCGGCGCAAGATCCCTCGACCAGTGAGCTATTACGCACTCTTCAAAGGGTGGCTGCTTCTAAGCCAACCTCCTGGTTGTCTGGGGAACCTCACTTCCTTTCCCACTTAGCCTGCGCTTGGGGGCCTTAGCCGGTGGTCTGGGCTGTTTCCCTTTCGACTACCGCACTTATCTGTGGCAGTCTCACTGCCGGGTAACGGCTAGACGGCATTGGTGGTTTGATTGGGTTTGGTAAGCTCACGCCCCCTAGCCCATTCAGTGCCCTACCTCCGTCTACCTATAGCCCGACGCTGCACCTAAATGCATTTCGGGGAGAACCAGCTATTTCCGAGTTCGATTGGCATTTCACCTCTACCCACAGCTCGTCCCAAGCTTTTGTACTAGCCACGAGTTCGGTCCTTCAGTGTGCGTTAACACACCTTCAACCTGGCCATGGGTAGCTCACTCGGTTTCGGGTCTACTCCATGGAACTATTCGCCCTATTAAGACTCGCTTTCGCTACGGCTCCGGGACTCCAATCCCTTAACCTTGCTCCACATAGTAAGTCCCCGGATCATTCTTCAATAGGCACGCCGCCATCCGCCTTGCGGCGGACTACGACCTTCTGTAGGCTTACGGTTTCAGATCTATTTCACTCCCTGCTAAGGGTTCTTTTCACCTTTCCCTCACGGTACTGGTACGCTATCGGTGACCAAGGGTATTTAGCCTTGGAGGGTGGTCCCCCCAGATTCCCACAAGGTTTCTCGTGCCCCGTGGTACTCAGGGTATGCTCCAGGAGTCCGGTCTCTTTCGTCTACGGGGCTTTCACCCTCTATGGCGGTCCTTCCCAGGCGCCTTCGACTAGAAACAGGATTTGTAACTCCTTTGGGTCTGATGAGGCGACCCTAGGCGCGCCCTACAACCCCCATACGACATAGGCCCTCACGCCACTAAGTCGTACCGGTTTAGGCTGATCCCCTTTCGTTCGCCACTACTCAGGGAATCTCGGTTGATTTATTTTCCTCGGGGTACTTAGATGTTTCAGTTCCCCCGCTTACCTTCCGCCGGAGGCGGATGAACCGGCTCAACACCGGAACAGGTTGCCCCATTCGGGGATCCCCGACTATGCCCGCTAGACGGCTCATCGAGGCTTAACGCAGCCTTGCCGCGCCCTTCTTCGGCCCTTGGTCCCAAGGCATCCACCGTAAGCCCTTAATAACTTGACCCACGCTAGGAACTCCAAACTTTCTTTGGTTGTGCTATCGCGTCCCTCGCAGCCACCCTGGGTGCCCACGGAGGCGCAACCGCACGTTCTATTATCGCAGGATCTTTACTGACTTCTTATTCTATTGTTAAAGTGCCGGAAGCGAAACAGCGGCTGGGGCGTACCCCGAACCGCCGTTCAGGTGTCCCAGCATTAATGTTTGTCAGGTGACGTGCATTCTCGCAGTAACCGCTCCCTTTGAGAAAAGGTATTATATGTTGGCCGAAAGCCAGCGTCAAGGGGTTCTGGAACCAAGTAACTGTTCATAGTCGAGGTGGTCCGAGTGTCTGGTGCCCAAGAACCGGGGGTTAATCCCTGCTGCTGACGCTCCGGCCGCCGGTCATCAAACGGCTTTCGGCGAATTGGACTCACCAAGTCTGAACAGTTACGGGGACCAACCCTTTGAGGCAATCGCCCTTTGCGATTGAATGCTGCATAGAAAACAATGACTTGGTCACTTCGGTCTTCGCCGAAGTCCCTAAGCGGCTATGTGGGTGATGGGGCGGCGGTGTTGGACTCGGGCTCCGCGCTCGGAAGTTGGACTCAGGACCCGGATTCCCCGGTTCGCGGGCACAACCGGGACCGATGCAATCCGAATTCGATGGCCCCGGGACCAATCTGACCAACCTGAAAGATAATGGCCCCCGCCCGCCGGTGGCATTTGATCAGCCCGAACCGACGCCCACTAGCGCGCTGCGTTTAAGAGCGCCAACGTAGCGTGTGAGGCTCCAAACCGTGTAGAACCTGTGCCTACCAGCGCGCCGCGTTTAAGACCGCCAACGTTGCGGGCCCAGTTCCAAACCGCGCAGACCGGCTCATGCTATCGCTCTAAGAGATGGGAAAGCCACCGCTGATCGTTTTACCGCCCCTCAAAGTTTGGCTGGCGCTTCTCCAGAAACGCCTGGACCGCCTCTTTGTGGTCCTGGGTGGCCCGGGCCTGCTCTTGGGCGACGTGGGCCAGCTTCAAGCTTTCTTCAAAATCCATCGACATGCTTTGCAGGGCCAGATATTTGATGAGGGACAGGGAGACCATCGGCCCCTGGGCCAGGCGATTCGCCAACCCCAGTGACTCCTCTATCAAGGTATCGTCGGGAAGCACCTTGCTGACCAACCCCATCCGGGAGGCTTCGGCGCCGTCGATGCGGTCGCCGGTGTACTGCAGCAGCAACGTATTGCTCAACCCAATGAGGCGCGGAAGTTGCCAGGAACTGCCGTCGCCGGGAATCAGTCCCATGCGGGAGAACGCCTCTGAGAATACTGCCTTCTCGGCGGCGTAGCGAATGTCGCAAGCTAGAGCCAATCCCATCCCCACTCCCATGGCATGGCCATTGACTGCGGCGACGGACGGCTTTTGCAACTGATGAATGCGCAGGGGTATCCGGCTGGCCTGGCCACCAAACTCCGCTTTCTCGTGTTTGCCGGAAAAGCGGGCTTCCATCCTGCCCCAAAGCAATGCAGGCGGGCCTTCAACCTCGCCGGCTCCCTCTTCTCTGTCTTGTATGCGCCGGTTGAATCCCCGGACGTTGGCCCCGGAGCAAAAAGACGGCTCGGCGCCGGTTAGCAACAGCACGCGTTCCTCGGAGTCCTCTTCAAACCGGTCCAGCTCTTTCATGACCTCATCGGCCATTTCCGCGCCCAAGGCGTTTCGGGTGGGCGGGTCTTCCATGGTCAGAATCAGGACTCCGTCCTTGGTCTCGGTCTTGATGTATTGATATTCCATGACTACTCTCACGCGTTAGTTGTTTGAGGGAGGGCGTATGGGGGTGAGTCCAGGCCTGCCCTGGCACGTTTGCCGCCGGGGCCGTGCGCCGACCCTGGGCAAGGTAGCGGCAGAGAGGTGTTGTCGCTATAATCTGTGGAGCTCCCCAGCCATAGCGCTACCCATCGAGACCCCGGGCGGGCCTCAGGTTAGCACACGGGGGAAGACCAGACAACACGGGAGGCGCGGCTGATGCAACATGGGACTGTAACCAACTTACACATTGCCAGGGTAAAGGAAACGCCTTCAGACCCCGTCGAGGCAGCGACCGTCATCTCCGGCATGGGCCTGGAGGGGGACCGCAGTTGCAGGACGGGCAACCTCCGCCAGGTGCTGGTCATGGACAAGGAGACCCTGGACGAAATGGAGTTGGCGCCGGGACGGATCAAGGAGAACATTACCACCAGCGGCCTGGACCTCTCCAAGACCGAGGCGGGGCAGGTGTTCTTCATCGGAGATGAAGTGACGATGGAGGTCGTAGGCGAATGTGAGCCCTGCGCCAAGATGGACGCCATCAGGCAGGGATTGCAGGAGCGGCTCAACCACCGCCGAGGCATGCTGGCCGTGGTAATCAACGGCGGTCCCATCAAGGTGGGAGACTCGGTCCGCATCGAGCCCTAACGCCAGCCCCGGCCTCGCCCTGGAAAGGCAGCGAGCGCCCGGCCTTGCCCCGGACCAGACCATTAGACGCCCCGCGCGGTCCGGCGAGCCGGGACCTCTCCGGCCCGCCGTAGCCGTTCCCCGCGAGCAAGGCGACTCCCCGCCGGAACGGGCCGCCACCAACGTTGCCGGACGGCGGAACCCTAGCGACGACCTAAGGGGTGCGGCCGACAACGGCCAGCAGCTTGTCCTGAAAACCGGCCGAGTCGGGCACGCTCAACTCGGGGTCGAAGAAGGCCGGCCCGGGCCGGCTCTGCTCGAAGACCCAAGCCGGTCCCGCGAGCCGGGACCTCCCCGGCCCGCCTCAGCCGCTCCCCGCAAGCAAGGCCACTCCCCGCCGGAACGGGCGAAGGCTAACGTTGCCGCAAGCCCGGGCGGAGGAACCTGAGCGAAGACCTAAGGCGTGCGGCCGACAAAGGCCAGCAGCTTGTCTTGAATACTGGCCGAGTCCGGCACACTCAACGCGGGGCCGAAGAAGGCCGCCCCAGGCCGACCCTGCTCGAAGGCCCGGACCAGGTTGTTGTAGCAGACCTCCGCTAGGCTGCTGTCCAGGGTGGTGTTTTGGCCGGTAGCCTCGCTCACGTCCCAGGTGTGGACCACCACGTCGTTCATACAGATCATGAGCAGGTTTCCCGCCGGCATGGGTCCAAAGGGCGTCTCTATGGCCCCTTCCAGGTCCATGGACCTCGCGGTATTCAGCACGGTGCCGGTATTGGCGCCGAAGGCGGCCGCTCCTCCCTCGGTGGGAAGCGGCCCCGCCACCACGAACATGTCGCCGACGTTCGCCGGGGCACCGCTAAGCACGTTGCCGGCCAGTTCCGAGACGCGGAGATTGTGATTGATCAGGGACTGGACGTCCCACTCGGAGCAGGGCGTCGGCGAGGTCAGCTGGTCGGGCCGGACGGCCTCCAGGGTCGATAACATTCGCTGGACGGCGGCTTCGTACAACTCTATGGGGTTAGGGCTCTGCGCCATGGTCCATCTCCTCTCGCATTCGTGGATTCGTGTCAAGGCCGGCTAGCCGGCCGTACTTCTCCCGCTTCCTAATGGCCGCCACGCCACGTCCGGCCTCCGCCAGAGACGGCGGGGCCACCCCAGGGACCCAGCTTCGTGTGCGTAACCTTGGCTGCCCTTCCGCCACAGTATCGGGTCCGGTATCCGCAGCCGGGACGACGCGGTTAGGCAGCTTGGCTGATTGGCGCCGGGCCGCTACACATTGGCCAGGGTGCGCCGCACGGCCTCGGTGACGTCTTCCACCTGGGCAATGTCCGACCAGGTCTCCACGGCGGCGCCCACTGCCTCGGCGGGCAGGGCCATGCCGGCGTTTACCCGGAACTTGGCCTGGATGTTCTCAAATCCCCACGGGTTCTTCTGACCTCCCAAGATGTCCCGGCGGGCCGTAGTGTGCTCAAATACCCGTCCGTCCCTCAAGATGATCTTTATGGGGAGGCCGTTGCGATGGTCCGTGGAGCCCTCCTCCGACTTGGCCATGACGCGGGTCCTCACCTTTGCCATAGTTTCTTGGACTGCGGCTTCGGCTATCTTCTCTTCCCGGAAGGTCTCTATCCCTATCTCCCCGTCGACCAACGCGGCCGCCACGTTGTATTGGGCGCTGAATTTGCCTTTCAGCGAGTCCTCAGGCTCTTGGTACAGCATCACCACCGAGAAGTAAGACTGGTCCACCTCGGCCGCAGCCACGTCTTCATGGGTGAAATTGTGTTCCCGCATTAGGCTAAACAAGCTGTCCAGCATGGCGTGATTGCCGCCACAGCAAGGGTACTTCTTGATAATCAACGCGTCCTGGATGCGGTAGGGTTTGCCTAGGTTCTCCGCCATCTCGTCAAGATCATAAATACCTTCACCGATAACGGTGGCGGCAAAGCCCAAGGGGTGTTCCATCACCTGGTCGCCGGAAGAAAGGCCGCGCTCTGCCAGTTGAGCCGCCATGACGCCGTCGCGGCAGGTCAATCCCGCGTGCAGCGGCTTGGTCATGGTGCCGAAGTTGTGGATCAACCCGCCGGCCATAGACCCGGCGATGCCCAGGGCAGTGGTGGTTTGCTGCCGGTCCAACTTGAGCAGCTTGGCGCAGGCTGCCGCGCTGGCGATGCGCCCTATGACCGCGGTGCTGTGGAAGCCCTTTTGCATCTGGTTGTATTTGGTGGCGTGCTGGATTGCCAAACCAATCTCACAGCCGACGACGTAGGACTCTATGAGGTCTCGCCCTGTAGCGCCGGTGTCCTCCGCCAAGGCCAGCAGGGCTGGAAAGATGGCCACCGTAGGGTGGCCGAAGCCGCCAAAGTCGTCGTAGTCTAGAGCATGACCCATGGTGCCATTGGCCAGGGCGGCGTTGGGCCCGGAACTGCGGAGGCTGGACGCCAGCACCGTGGCGTCTGGGGAACCGCCTAACTCGGCCACGTACTCCCGGATGATCTCGCCCACGGGTTCAGTGGACCCCGCCAAGATAACCCCCAATAGGTCGAAGCAAGATTCATTGGCCACGCGAATGGCGTCGGGAGGGATGTCCTCATAACTGGTGGTCACTATCCACTGAGCAATGGTTTCCGTCGCGCCCATCCGCTGACCTCCGTCGCAACGTGTTTAGGTTAGTCCCAAAAGGCTTGCGAACACCCACATTATACATACGCACCTGCAATTGGCAACAAAGAAGACGTGCCTGGGCAGGGGTCTTTATTTTTGAGAACGACGCTTGTTTTCCGTTTTTCATTTTTCCGTGTTCCATGAAGTTCTCGAATGGTCGTCTGGTGGTCCGTGAGTGGTTCGACAGGCTCAGGACTAGGGGAGAAAATCACCGTAAGGGGCAGAATGAGAAGGCTTTGAGCATTGGTTGAGGCGTCTTGACACTGGTTACGAAGTATGCAAATATGGAATAAGACATATGTCAACACGCAATAAGAACAATCGAAGGTCTACTTAACAGAAGGCCGGAGGCGGCCCACTCGATAGGCTACCCAGGAGTATTGGGAGCACGGACGGGGGCCAGCGTGACGGCTTTCGAGGGCAGGCAAGGCCCGTTATGGCAAGCCGCGTTATCGTAAGAAAGTTGAAGCGCCAGGGTTTCCATGGAGCTCACCGGGAGGCTGAAATTGGCGGACGCAAAACCCGTAAAACCAGTAAATTCTGAAGCAGATACTACAGATATTGGAAACGAAGTTGTCTCGGTGGCCGAGTTGGATGACGCCAACCCGGACCTATCTGGCAAAGAGGAGGTAATTATGGCCGAAACAAAAATCGTTCCACAGATGACGCCCGGTGGCGAGACGGTGATCGACGACCAAGTGATCGGCGCGATCGCGGGGACCGCCGCCCAGGAGATCGAAGGGGTGGCTTCCCTGGGCACCAGTTCGGTCCGGCGCGCTATAGCCGAACGGTTGGGCGGCGAACGGAGAAGCCGGGGAGTTGGAGTGGTAGCCGGCCACCGCGAGGCCATCCTGGACCTGGAAATAAACGTAATATACGGCGCCTCCATTCCGGATGTAGTTAACCAAGTCCGTGAAAACGTTGCCGGCCGAGTGTTGGACATGTGCGGCCTCGTTACTAAGGAAATTAATATCAACGTGGTAGGCATCGAATTCGCCTACGGGCACCCCAGCAGGTTCGGCCGGGTAGAGTAATCTTCGTCCGTCAAGTATGTTTGACGGCGGGTGTAAAGAGGGAGGGGGCCGGCAGCGCCTTAGTCCATGAACAGTATTAACCGACTGTTAGTTTCGTTAGTGGCTCTCTTCCTCGTTGTATCCGGCGTCGTCACTGCACTCGTCGCTGCCGGTGCGTTGGACTACCGGTTTTTGCCGGGCGAACGGGCCCTATATGACGTGTCCGGCGGCTGGTTCGCGTATGCTGCCTTAGACGAATCGGTCCCGTATGAGGTCTCCGGCGAGTCGGCCCCGTATGACATCTCCGGCGAATTGTTCCCGTATGACATCTCTGGCTCCTGGTTCGAATCGGAGTTGAGAGGCCTGGCTGAGCTAGGTTGGGTCGGGAAGACTGTAAGCATCGCTTCCGCCTTGGCAGTTATTGCTTTGGCCCTCGTTCTGTTGGCGTTACAGGTGAAGGCGGGAATGCAGCGGGGAGCGAGGCCTTTGCTCGTCAGTTCCTCAGAATTGGGCGTCTTCAACATAGACCCGGCGAGCGTACGTTTGCTGGCCGAAACGACCGGGGCCTATAACCGCAACGTAGTTGACCTCCGGTGCAACATCCACCTCCCCCGGAAAACTGTGCCGCCGGGGCCTGCCCGCATAGTGATATACTGCCACCCTCTCATAGTCTTGGGAGCCGATGTCCAGGAGGTCCGGGACGACCTTCAGGAGAGAATCAAGGAAGTGGTGGAGCGGTTGAGCGGGCTGGAAGTGGAGCGAGTCAACGTAACCCGGGCAAGGTACGACCAAGGCCAAGAGGACCGGTTGATCGAATAGGACGAGGACGGGGAATATGAACAACCCCAAGTTGATCTTTACCGCTATCGGGTTGCTCGTTGGAGTGATTGGCGTGGCGTTCGGGGCGCTGGAAGCCTTTATCGTGTTACTGTTCACCTCTTTGGGCTGGGTCGTTGGCAAATACGTCGCTGGAGAGATACCCGCGATCGACGCGTTCATGGAGCGGTTTTTCTCCGACAGGTTGCGAGGCCCACGCAGATAGTTTGCCTTTGAAGCCTCACCAAGCCTGAGCAGACGGCAGGGCCTTGTCATTCTTCCGCCATCCCCGCGGTTCCGCCACTCCCGCCTCCCGTCATACCCGCGCTTCCGTCATTCCGGCCTCCCGCCATTCCGGCCTTCCGTCATACCCGCGCTTCCGCCATTCCGGCCTCCCGACATACCGGCCTCCCGTCATACCCGCCACTCGTCATACCCGCGCTTCCGCCATTCCGGCCTTCCGTCATACCCGCGCTTCCGCCATTCCGGCCTCCCGACATACCGGCCTTCCGTCATACCCGCGCTTCCGCCATTCCGGCCTCCCGTCATTCCGGCCTCCCGACATTCCCGCCATCCGTCATTCCCGCCATCCGGTATTGCCGGCTTCCGTCATTCCCGCCATCCGTCATTCCCGCGAAAGCGGGAATCCATACAGCCTTGCCGCCGGGAGTTTGTCATATGGCAGGGCGTAGTGGATTGCCGCTCCCCGATCGGGGTCGCGGACAAGCTTCGCGGGAATCGCGGATGGACCTTTGGGCCGCGTATGGGTATGAATACGGCTATTTTCATGGCAATGACGGTTTGGATGCTCCGCCAAGTTTTGAGACAGTTTCTTAGTAGTGTTTGCTGAGGAGGGCGCAACTCCTCTTTTGGGTGCCACCACCCTTGAAACTGCCAGGTTGGCCGTAGGTCCTGTGCATCGGCAGCTGGTTTCCGTACGCGCTCTTCAAAAAGCGGCAAGAACAACGGCCGCCTTTCACGAGGCAGCTCCGGCTCATAAGTCGCCCAACTCCGGCAGCCGGTAGGCGCGGGCGGCGGTGTTGTGGAACAGGTCGGCCTGTTCGCCGCCGGAGAAATCGCGAGTCAGCCGCTTGAAGGCGTTCCAGCATACGGTGTATGAGTAGGACTGTTTGTCCACCGGGAAATTGCTCTCGAACATGCACCGGTCCGCCCCGAATTTCTCGATGCAATATAGGTAGTAGGGGGCGGCGGCCTGCGCTATTTCCCGCGAGCCCGGGGGAAGGGGCCTCTGGTGCCAGTCGAAACCGCTGATGGGGTTGCCCAAACCTCCCACCTTCACCACCACGTTGGGACATTCCGCCACCGCGTCAATGTCCCGCCTCCAACCTTCCATTAATTCGTCGCGTCTGCCCGCGTATGGACCAATACCCAAGGGCCGTCCCACGTGGTTCAGGATAATGGTCAGGTCAGGCAAAGCGCGGGCGAAGTCGGCCAGCTCCGGCAGCTGTGGGTGGTAGAGAATTGCGTCGTAGCTAAGGCGCAAGCGCTGAAGACAGGCGGCTCCCTCCCGGAATTTCGGTTCGCCCAGCATCCCCGGCGCGGTGGCCCGGGTAGCCGTGACCTCCGGGCTGGCGTCCCAAGCGGTGGTGCAGCGTATGCCCCGGAAGCGTCCGCTTCCGGCGATGGACAGAGCTTCCAGCACCGGCGTCACGCCATCGCCCAACATCAAGTTTGCGTTGCCCACGATGGCGCCGGCCACTACCGTAGAGCCGTAATGGCCGCTGGCGCTCTGGGCGGCAATGCCCTGAACGAACTCAACCTCACCCACCGATTGCAACTCCGGGGGGCCTGCTTGCCGGTACATGGAACGGCACTCTATGAACACAGTCTGCGCCACCTGGTGGCCCGACCCGGTATCCCGAAGAAGCTCATCCAAGAAGTACCGGCCATCGGGGCGGTCCCAAAAATGGTGGTGCGGATCGCAAATCGGCAGACCGGGCTCGATCGGTTCTTCTTCGGTCAGAGCCAACCACGATTCAAGCTGTGTCGTCATATTCGCTCCCTCCGGAATTGTGGTAGAAGTTGTGAATTAAGGCCCATGAATGGTGCATCAGACATATGGTGGACTATAATTCAGCCGCAGTTTCTTAATTCTCAACTCAAAGCTCGTAATTTACAAGGGAGGCGCAACCCATGCCGACGTTGACTATGCAACAGGTGCAGGCCGCGATGAAGGCCATGATAGACAAGGCAATGGAGACCCCGGATGAGCCGGTGGCGATGGCCATTGTCGATTCGGCGGGCAATCTGGAAGCCTACGCCAAGCTGGACAACCTGCGCATCTTCAGCCGCCGTCACGCCATACGCAAGGCCTATACCTCCGCGGTGATGGGTTTGGACTCCGGAGAAAACGCCCGGCGGCTGCACGGCCAAGGCCGCAGCATCAGCGAGCAGGGCGACCCCAACCTGACCCACGGCCAAGGCGGGCTGGTGATCATGGAAGGCGGCGTAATTCTGGGCGGCATCGGCGTCGGCGGCTACCCCAGCGGACAGGCCGACGAGGACCTATCCCGGGTCGGCCTGGAGGCAATGGGCCTGTAGCACCCTACTCCCAACAGAATGCCGTCCAGAGCCTCAAGCGCCGTCAACAAGATAGTCACTGTCTGCCGGCAGATCGTAGGTATGGATGAAATGTATGGTCTCGAAGGGAGTAACTAAACCAAAGCCAAGGTGGGATGTGCATTTACAATACATCGGTGATTGGGCTGGGATTCTCGCAGAAATCCTTCGGCCTTTGATTGTAGGACGGTGCGGCAGCGGCCCTTGACCTCGTCTTTCCGGATGGACAGCCCGCAGAGGAAATTCCCGACCCTCTCCTTTACCAGGGCCTTGGTTCCCAAGCACAGGTTTCCGGTGGCTTCCTCTCTCGCCCAGCCCCAGATGGCCTCATCGGCGTTGAAGTCCGGGCTGTAGCCCGGCAGGTTCATCAGCCGCAGCCCCAAGCCCGGCGTCCGCAGATACTCACGCACCGCCTCGCCGCGGTGCGCCGGCGCGTTGTCCCAAATCACGTTGAGCGGCCCGGAGTGCCTCTGCCGCAACCGCTCCAGGAAGGCAGCCGAGGTTCCGGAGTTGCTGTTCCCCTCCAGGTCCATCCACTCCACCTCACCGGTCTCCAGGCACACTGCCGAGTAGTAGCTGGCCTTTTCGCCATAGCTCGGGCTGGTCGAGTCCACCAAGGCCGGCTCTCCCTTTAGCACCCATTTGCCTCTCAGTTCGGCATCGGCCCGGAAATGGGCCTCGTCGGCGAAGAATATCTTCGCTCCCGTACGCCACGCCTCGTCCGACAGGGTGGCGTACTCCGCCACGAAGGCCTCCCGCTTCTGCTCATCTGCCTTGACCAGACGCTTCTTGGGACGCTTCAGGACAAACCCCAAGCGGTGCAGATAGTTCAGGCAAGTGCTGCGGCTCAGGCCAATGCCGAAACGCTTCGAGACAAACTGCCGCACCACTTTCCAGTTCCAGTTGGCCATTTCTATGCCCGACATCTCGGGCAACTCCTGCACTGCCCCCGTCAACTCCGCCTGTTGCGTCTCGCCAAGTGCGGGGGGGAACCCCCGGTCTGCTCGAATATCAAGGCTGCAGGCCCTCCCTCGCCGAAGGCGGCGGCCCATCTGCCGATGGTGTGAGCATCCCGGCCCAGTGCCTGGGCGGTGCCCGAGGCGGTCAGGCCCCGGCACAGGAGCCACAGTGCGTGCCACCGTTCTCTCTCCAGGGGTGTCGGCGCTAGGTACATCCTGCTGCGCACACTAGCCAAGTCCAACTGCCACCCCTCCAAGTCCGGCCTTATCCCCCTCATACCCATCACCATCCCCACTCAGTCTGCTCCCAGTCCTGACGCTATGCCTCCCTGATTCTAGCCGACCCAAATGCGGGTTTCACCTTGGCTTTGGTTTAGTCGTATCGCCACAGCCAGGGACCTAGTCGCGGCCGGACGAAGACGCCCCCGCCAGGCCAACGTGTGCCGTACCATCAGCACGGCCTACGATGCCATGTTCCACTGTCTTGCCGCCTGTTGCGCCGACACCCCTGTCAGAGGCTCCGGGTCTGACCGCAGGGAATCGGCTTGGAGACAGACCTACCGTGCATCGGAGCATGGGAACGCAAGGCAACGTTACAGGCGTAAAGAAATCGTCGACAGGTTCCCAATAGAAATCCAGAATTTTGGAGCAATATTTGTGCCATACAGGAAAAACGCCGCAAAGCCGACTACGACCCGGAGGCTGACTTCTCCAGGTCGATTGTTGCTAATGACATTGACGAAACTGATGAGGCCATGAGGAATTTTTACCAGGCCCCTGCGGAAGACCGGCGCGCTTTTGCCGTCTGTGCCTTCCTGAATGCCAGGAACCAGTAGCCCGCCGGACGGCCTGCGTTGCCTTGCTCCTTCACTCTTTCCCCTGCCCCCTTTCGGGGTTACACTGGACTGAATTGCCCCAAGCCGCCAGAAAGTTTTCTCCAAAACGTCTAAGACAACAGAGGCAAACGGATGACAAGCATCGTCGAACATCCGGAGCAAAGTTCTCTGGAACA
>CBDCYT010000019.1:0-159488 GCA_965224325.1 Dehalococcoidia bacterium | reverse complement strand
AGTTATGGGCGTTTTTCAGGGGGACCATATGGTCGACGTCTACGTGTCCTCGGGGTCCTCAAAATAGGCCCCGGTAAAGGCCCCGTACCACCGGCCGGTCTCGACCCGGCATTGCCGGTCGGTTTCGAAGGTCACTTCATCCAGGCTCTCTTCGACCAGGACCTCCTGCCGGGCGTCCTGGCAGTCCCCATCTGCGTCGCTCCAGTGCTTCCAGTTGCCTCGGTCGTACTCCGGGATGTCCGCCGAGATGGGGGCGACGGTTATCACCAAGGTGGTCGTGGGCGCCGCCCCTGTCGGGATCGGTGTGGGCGTGGACACAGGAGTGGGCGCTTCCACGATCGCCGTGGGCGCCGGAGGAGTCCTTGCGGGCGCCTGGCCTAGTGCTGGCCCCATGTCCAGCCCGCACTTTGCCCCTGCCCTGGGCAGGTTCGTGAAATGTCCCTCCCCCGCCGCTATCATCGCCGCTGCCATCTCGCCCGGTCCGCCCAGTTGGTCCAGGAGGCACCGCATCCCCTCCCGTTCCTCCGGCCCCATTCCCGTCATTGACGCGGCCGCGTCCCACTCCTCATTGTTCAGGCACGCGATCGTTACAGAGAGCGCCGCCATGCTCCCGGCCATGGCCCTCCCCGGGTCCCCCTCTATACCTGCGGTCATGACCGCCCTGGGGTCGATGACTTCGAACGCTGCCCGGACGCAGTCGGACGTTTCTTGGCTGAGCGGCTCTGGACCAGGTACGAACCCGGCGAGAAAGATTCTTGCCAGGGTCTCGTCTTCGAGACACCCGAAGAACCTAGCCTGTCTCTCGGGGTTCTCGCCGATACACTCCTTTTCAGCGTCGGATAGTTCGGAGAGCATTGCCCCGGAGTCCTGTAACCGCAAGGGAGCGAGTACCCCCTGGGATGCCGGAGTCGCTGTAGGCTCGGCGGTGGGTCTCTCCGTCGGGGCCTCCGTGGGTACCGGGGCCTCCGTCGGCGTCGGGGACGCCGTCGATGCCGGTGTGAAGGCCGGGGCCAGGGTCTCCGGGGCCGGTGTGGGGTCGGAACATCCTGTCAGGGTCGCCAGGGCTACCAGGAAGAATATGGTTGCCGGGAGGAGTAGTCTCTGCACTTGGTGTTTCCTTTCTTCGCTTAGGATCGACTTCCATTCTACCTGCCGCCACCTCATTCCTCTCGGCGAATCTGCTCTGGTTCCCAGCGCCAGTCCATGTGCGCCGGATCCATCGGGGGCGAAATTGGGTCATAGAGATGGGTGATGTCCGGGAGGACTCGGGGTGCGTGTCGGTGACGGAGTGGGGTTCGCCAGCGTCCCGGTCGGGATGGAACCCGGGTGTCGTCGGCGTGGGGGCCGGCGTTGAGGTTCCGTTTGCTTTTAGAGTATGGCATACCTACGACCAGATAGTCCGTACGCCAAAAGCAAACGGAACCATCCCGGCCGCCGCCAACCTCCCCTTCGACGAGTGGACTGAGGTGCTCGGCTAGAAGCACCTCACCGGGGCCCTGCTGGCCCCTCACCCGGCTTTGTTCCAAAGTCAGGTGGAGCGCCGGCGGACGCTGCCGCATCGTGGCCCACCAGGTGACCTGACCCCAATGGTTGTACCACCTTCCATGTTAGTCCGGCCCGCTCTTGATCCTCTACCGGCTCAACTGCTCTTGTTGCGGTCAACAGACCCAGTCTATTATGTGTTGAGATTAGATTGACAGGGGGTCTCTGACAGACGTGCCAACACTTGCGGTTGTTTCCGTCCAGGATGCGCAGCGTGAGCTATCCCTGAGCGGAAAGCGCGGCGTGATAATGCGACAGTACATGGACTACATCGGACAACTCGAAACCGGCCAAGCCGGGAAGCTCATCCCGGACGCAGGTGAAACTACGGCTGCCATTCGCCGGCGCCTCGGTGCGGCTGCTG
The DNA here is from genome assembly GCA_965224325.1 of Dehalococcoidia bacterium. GTDB lineage: Bacteria > Chloroflexota > Dehalococcoidia > Lucifugimonadales > UBA3495 > CBDCMJ01. The sequence continues at coordinate 157,582 of CBDCYT010000019.1, read as the reverse complement.
AGTTGCTTGGCAAGAGCCTCGTCGTGAACCGCCAAGGGGACGCGGTCTTCTTCTGGGAAGAGGGCAGCGCCGCCGCGGAGCGGAGGCCAACTCGGCGCAGGAAGACCAACGCCGAGTAACGCCGGGGCCGAAGAATCACCGGGCCGTCTGCCTCGGACCGGCCGCGCCGGCGCCTGCACACTGACTCTCACGGTGTAGTCCGACGCAAGCTGGGCGACGACGCCAACAGCCCCGCCTACATCTTCACCGAGCCCCGCGTCGGCTACCGCATGCCGAAGGCGGAGGGGCCGGGGCAGTCGCAGGACTGACGGTCGGCATCTTGGCCGTCTGCGCTTCCGGCATCGCTTGGATTTGGGCGACGGCCTGCCACTGGTTGCGACGCCGGCGGTGGGCAAGTTCTGCCGAAACCGCTAAGAGGGCTTTTTGTCGGCTTCTCGGCGCCGGTGGATAATACAGCCTGACGCTTGATTGGCCTTGGGGGGTTGGCTCGGCCGACTCCTCCTTCCTCGACCTGGGGTGGCTACCCCACAGGTCAGTGACCAGTTCTGGTACCGCCTTTAGGTCACTGTCCGGTACATTTAAGACGGCTGTCGCGCTTCAGATGTAAGTCACTTCGCCCGCCGGCCTTCGGTCGCCCAAACCTCCTCGGCACGTCCTTTCCTGCTCCCTGCTAATACAGCTAGTTGACTAACCAGGCAAGAGTCAACTAGGCTGTGAGTATGTCCAAACGCCTTCAAGTCCTCCTAGATGAGGAAGAGTACTTAGAGATTCAGGGCGTTGCTCGCAGACAGCGAGTGACCGTCGCGGAATGGGTTCGCCAGGCGTTGCGCAAGGCAAGAGACGACCACCCTGGAACCGTCGAAGCCAAGCTACGCGCTATCGCTGATGCTTCGCGGCACCAGTTTCCGACGGCCGATATAGAAGTCATGCTCCGGGAGATTGAAGTGGGGCAACGCCTCCCGTGATATTCATAGACTCCAACGTGCCGATGTATTTGGTGGGCGCTCCACATCCCAATAAGGATCGTGCCGTAGCCGTCTTAACGCAACTGGTGCGAGATGGGGAGCAGCTTATCACTGACGTGGAGGTTTACCAGGAGATACTCCATCGATACACGGCTATTCAGCGTCTTGACGCCATTGACGCTGCCTTCGAGAGTCTTGATGCGATTGCCGACGACATTCTGACCTTTGGCATGTCCGAGATCCGGGTTGCCAGGACGCTAATTGGCTCTGTAGACGGCCTCTCCGCACGGGACGCCTTGCATGTGGCGGTGATGCGAAAGGCCGGGACCAATCGCATTCTCAGCTTCGACGGCGGATTCGAAACCTGCCCTGGAATCGATCGCTTGGACTGACTAGGTATGTGAGAAGCTCTAACGGCAAGCTGCGAGACCAGATCTTGGGTAGGGAGGCCTCCGATCCTCTCGGGAGGCACGGGCGCTCACGGAGGAATAGCACCGTCAGTACACAATCACGAACGCTTTTCGCTGGGGTGTGGCGTAGTTAGGGAGCTAGCCAGTGTACACGCTTCTGCACATCTCGGATCTCCATCGAACGGGAGGAGAGCCGGTCTCGAATCACGAGTTATTGTCAAGTCTGGTCGCAGACTTTGAGCGCAGTGCGCGGGAGGAACCCGGCGTGACGCGACCTGACGCGATTGTGGTCAGCGGAGACCTGGTGGAAGGCCTGCCACTAGCAGCCCGTCCGAGGAATGGCTGATTGGTTCAGATGGAGGCTGGACCAGCTGGCGATCACCGGTTTTGTCCTCTTCAGGCGGTAGCATCCCATTGCCTGAGCATGGGCCAAATTGCTGGGAGTAGCGGGTTCTGGCCCAAGGATCGGGGTATCCCCTGGGCGGCTGACCCGGACCCAAACCGGAGCAGCTTCATCAGGTTATGCCCGGTGCAGATCAGGGACCACTCCCGGTTCACTTTTTCCAGGCCCCGCAGCAGGAACTGCCGGAAGCCCCGCCCCTGCTTGATCTGACCGAACACCGGCTCCACCGTTTCCTTGCGAAGCCCGTAGCGCTGCCGGCCCCGCTAAGAGCCTATCCAACAACCTTAGACAGAATTTGATAATTTGGTTATGCTTCTTCCCAAAGTACGGCCACAGTATGGGAGGAGTGTGATGTGCGAACTGGAACCAATGGGTCCCGTGGACGACGCGTGGCGTATTCCTGAGAGCATGTGGCAGTGTATCGAGCCTTTGCTGCCGCAACAACGCCCCCATCCCAAGGGAGGACGCCGGTATACCCCAGCCCGCCAGTGTATGGACGGCATCTTCTACGTGTTGCGCACCGGGCGCCAGTGGAAAGCCCTGCCCAAGGGCTTCGGCGCCTCCAGTACGGTCCATCTGCGGTTTCAACAGTGGCGGGCCGCTGGTGTATTTGAGCGGCTATGGCAAGAAGGGCTGATTGAATATGATGCCCGCCACGGCCTGGACTGGGAGTGGCAAGCGATGGACGGAGCCATGACCAAGGCGCCCTTGGGGGGGAAAAGCTACAGGACCTAATCCCACTGACCGGGGCAAAGGGGGCGCCAAAAGGAGCTTGCTGACCGAGGGCCATGGGCGTCCCATTGGAGTAGCCGTGGACGGAGCGAACCGGCACGATATGAAGCTGGTAGAGCGTATTTTGGAAGCTGCCATGGTGCAGCGGCCTGAGCCAACTGCGTACCAGCCCCAGAATATGTGCCTGGACAAAGGGTGCGATTATCCCGAAGTTCGAAAGCTGGTGGCAGCCTGGGGATACATCGGCCATATCAAGAGCCGTGGAGAAGAACGGGCAGAGAAGAGAAGCATCCCCGGCTACCGGGCGCGTCGCTGGATCGTGGAACGAACCCACAGTTGGCTGAACCGGTTCAGGCGTCTGCTGATCCGCTGGGAGAAAAAAGTGGAGAACTATGTGGCTATGCTTCATTTCGCTTGCGCCTGGATTACTTTCCGCGCCAGCGGGGTTGTTGGATAGGCTCTAAGCCACAGTCCAAATCCTGGCACTCCCGGACCGACGTGATCTCCTCGGGAAAGTCCCGCCAGGCGGCCCGGTTCGCGGCGCTACGGCTCAAGTAGCCGCCGGTTACGGTGGTGATGGCAAGGTTCTTGATTGGCCGCTGCGGCTCCCGATTCCGGCGGTACGCCTGGACATGATAATGCCGCCTCGGGCGGGGCAACCCCTCCGCTTCCGGCGGTTCCTGGGCGGCCACGTAGCCCTGGTGGAAGCCGCGCCGCCAGGCCCCGGCCAAGGCCAACACCTCTTTGTACTCGACCTCCCCGCCGGCGCTCCCGTTCCGGATCGCGGCATACCAGCCGGTGAAATGGCCAGCCTCCTCGATCTCTCCGGTGGACAGCAGGTAGGCCGTCAATAGTTGCTCTTCCCCGGCGGTCATGGTCCTCTCCCCGCAGATCGGATACGAAACATTGTGGCGCTCTTGTACTCCAGGCCGAGATCCCGCCGCGCGGGCCCGAATCGGCCTGGACCGGACCCCCGATTTGTGCCTGCGGCGGCGGGCTCCGGGTTGTCTGCTCCCAAGCGTCCGGAAAGGTGTATGGCCCAATTTATTCAGCTAGTATCAAGTGTAAGGTTGAGCGCCCAGGTGCAACGGCGGCGGGTTATTTGCCCTAGGAAAACCCCATCAAAGAAGATAATTATTCAGCGCCGGCGTGGATCTTGGGGGAGTTTTTTGACCGGCGGATTGCTTATTCCCCCGGCGATTTGGCCCGTTCTGGAGGTGCGGCGGGCGGCTCAGGGCGCCCTCGGCGGCGCGGCGGGCGGCTTAGGGCCCCCTCGGCAGCCAGTGACGGGAGTTTCGGCGGCCTTTCCAGGGTCGGCTGCCGGGGGGTCAGGGGGGAGGCAACGTGAGGGGTGGGAGCATCTTCTCCCGAGTTTTGAAGCTAGTAGCTGCTGTTATCGGCACAAAGGCCTTACGATTCCCACATCGTATACCACATCGGCGATGGGATATTATGGGTTTACTTGGGGCTATCCCGCCTTGAGGTCTTACAACCCCATTCGAGGCCAAAATACGGGATTCCCTTCTGACCCAGCAGCGCCCAAAGCGTCCGGCCTTCGCTGGTTGCCGACAGCGGCTTGACACGATTGCAGGTTCGCCTGTGCTGCTCGGTCAATACACCGACTCCCAACAACGTGTAGAGGGTCTCCCTATCCAGCAACTTATCCTTCAGCTTGCCAGAGACAGGTTGCCAAATTGTCGGTTCGAACCCTGTTAGGTGGGCCTGCACGTACCGAATTGCGAACTTTTCGGTGGGAAGTACCGCTGTAAAGAACCGCCGGTTACACTACTAAGTCTAGCGCAACCAAAAACGGGCGTCCAACACGCGCGGAGGCTCGCGTAAAAGGGTCTAACACCCGAACCAATGTCCATCACTTTCGCCGTTGGCCGGAAGTTGAGTTACACCACCTGCGGTTATGAATCCTGGGAAGACCCAGAACAGGACATCAGGCTATTCGGCGGGGAGATCAAGCGCGCCAGTTCGAAGCGGCAAGAAGCATACGCCAAGCGCTGGAGCGTCGAAGATGTCTTCTGTCGGTGCGAGTATCCTAGCTGGCTTGAACAGCACTGCTATATGGGACTGCCCAAAATACACCTATACGCTGCGGTGCAGATGCTGGTATCGCTGGCCGATGCTGCGGCTGAATCTGAGTTGCCTGTGCAACCGGCACTATTCCAGGATGTGATACCGCATGATAGTTATATTTCAAGCGACTTTAGAATTGGCCCGGAGGATTCAATGCGGCGTGAATATTTGGTTGTCGGTTCTGACCGAGGACCGGAGCCAGGAACCATGTATTTCAATGAGGCTGGGCCTCCAGGGACCCGACCGGTCGACTGGTCCATGTACAGCACCTTCATTTCCCACAAATCCACAGACCTTCGTCCGGCACAAGCGGCGGCTAGGATACTGGCGAATGCCGGGTTGGTTGGCTATCTGGACCGATGGGATCCCAACGTCAACGGAGATCATCCTGATTTGGAAGACTACCTGCGCGAGGTGATTAGAGAAACGCCCAGCATCCTGACCATCGTATCTGAGGCGACCAATACCTCGTGGTGGGTCCCCTTCGAGATTGGAGTAGCCAGGGAAACGGAGTCTAAAATTGCCACGTTCTTAGTTGTAGATGAGGACGGGCCGACGCTAGACCTGCCAAGTTACCTACGGAAATGGCCCATCCTCGCCACTGGGGCTGAATTACAGAGTTGGTGCTCAAACTTACTGCAGGTACTTAAGGGGCCGTCAAGCACCCGGGCTATCTTTATGGAAAGCATAGCCAAAATGTCTGCACAAGATTCCCCAGAAAGAGAGGTTTCACGCTTGGAACGAACGGGGAGGATCAGATTCGTCGAATGAGGCACTTACCACCCTGTCAGGCAAAGCACATCAACACGAACATGATTACTATGGCAAGCGCCATACCTGCGTAGAATGGCAACACAGACCAAGAACCAAAAGCTGACCAGTTCTCTTTGGTGCTCACGTCGCTTCCAATAACGAATAATGCTGTTTGGGCCAACTCCTGACGGTGCAATCGTTTCACAAATTCGTTGTAAGAACGGCGGAAGGCTTTCTCTTGGGCAAGATACCGAGTGTCAACGAAACAGAGCAGCACGATGGGAACAACAGCAACCCACAAATAAATTGGTACTTCGGTCCGGGCCACCAAAACCATAATGGCCGCAACCAGGGTGGCACACCAAGTCTTGGTCAGCGCGCTGTTACGCGCCATCCGAGAGATAATGTCTTGGGTTAACTTCAGGTGGCATTCAACTCCGGCAGAGGACGGAGTCAAGCGCTCGGCCGGATGTTGAACGCCGTCGGTATAGTCTTCCATGATTACTCTTGGTTCAGAGATCCCGTGCTAATCCGCCAATTTTCTCTCGGCTCCTTCGGTTACAAAGCTGCTGTAACAAACAGGAATCTGCACCTGAGTTAACCTACGATGGGCTCCAATTCCAGCTTAGACGCCGACAGCCGTTAATTCTTGTCAGAAACTGCGACTGGAAAATCCGTCCTTCCTCCTAAATGAACTGCTTATTGTGGCAAAGGACCCTTGGGCCATAAGGTCAAGAATCTGCACGTAAATGGGAGTCTGAGACGGAGACTACTCGTTGAGAGTAATCAGCGAGTATCCTTTTTCTCACTACTTTGGGTACCGCGGTGCGTCCAGAGGTATTGCTCAAACAAATGGTTCTTCACCACTTCCCCAAAAGCAGGATCGTCGGTTATGCGCTTGTAAAGGTCGAAATTCAGGTCGACGATTTCCTGGATGACCTGCTCCACCTTGTGGTCAAAGGTAATTCGCACGTTTTCCAGCGTGTTGACCTTGGTCGCGACCTCCAGCGATGAGTCCTCCTCCAGACGTTCCATCATTCTGCCCAGGGTGATCCGGTGTTCGGGACCCAATTCGATACCGAAACGCTCGTTGAGATCAGCTATGATGCGTGAGAGGGCCTCCAACTCTTCCGGCGTTCTTTGTCCTGGTTCCTTGGTCCGCACGGGGTTGAGTTTGTCTCCCTTCCGTTCCAGCGCAACTTTCCCGTTGGCAGTCTGCTGGATACGGTAGGACTCCATGTCGATACTCTGTTGGATTTCAAGGGGCAATTGTTCCCGTTCAACCTTAAGCAACCGGCGGAAGTGACGGGCAAACACGTAGAGTTTCTCGAGATCAGCATCCAGGAAGGTAATCACCTGGGCGAGGAAGGAGTACAGACGAACATAGTCCGTTACCTGGCCCCGAAACTCCTGCCGCTCATCATCCTGAAGCTCAGAGAAGCGTTGGACGGACGGAGCCAGCGCGGCATAAAGCTGGGCCTGGGTTGAACCATCCCTGAAGGACACTCCTGCAAAGGCATCCACATCCTCATCGGTGAAGACCGGGTAAGTCTTCAGCCGAGTCTGAACCTCATACAGCAGGTTAGGGTCGGTTGCCTCCGACAAAATGGTCGTTTCATAGTAGGGTTGGAAGGCGGCCTGGATGTCATCGGATTCGTTAGTGAAGTCGATGACCATTGTGCCTGGCTTGGCGGGATGCGTCCGGTTCAGCCTGGAGAGGGTCTGCACCGCGTTGACACCGCCCAGCTTCTTGTCCACGTACATGGTTTGCAGCAGGGGCTGGTCAAATCCGGTCTGAAACTTGTTGGCGACAATCAGCATCCGGTATTCCGGGGATTCAAACATCCTGGCGGTTTGGGCTTCCGGTATGCTGTTCATATTGGCTTCGGTGTAGGACTGCCCACCATCCTGTACGGTCCCGGAGAAGGCGACAAGGGTCTTGAACGGGTTGCCCAGCTCAGTAAGACACCGATCTACGGCCAGCTTGTAGCGGATGGCGTGCAGGCGGGAACGGGTCACAATCATTGCTTTTGCCCTGCCGCCGATTTCGCTCTGGGATTTGACGGTGAAGTGCTCGACCATAATCCGCACCTTCTCGTCTATGGCGTGCGGATGCAGGTCCACGAAGGATCGGAGCAGGTAAGATGCTTTGGACTTATCGTAGCGCGGGTCGTCCTCAATCGTCTTGAGCAGTCGCCAATAGGCCTTATAGGTGGTGTAACTTTCCAGTACATCCAGGATGAACCCTTCCTCGATGGCCTGGCGCATGCTGTAAAGGTGGAAGGGCGTGAAAGACCCGTCAGGCCGGCGGGCGCCCAAAAGCTCCAGCGTCTTCGGTTTCGGAGTGGCGGTGAAGGCAAAGGTGGAAACGTTGGCCGGTTGCTGCCGCCTCGCCATTTGCGCCAAGGCCGCGTTGTCCAAGTCTTCGTCCTCCGGAGTTGGGACGTCGGCATCCTCAGCTTCGGCCTCTTCCAGGGACGGCGCGGCGAGCACATCTCTCGGCCCATGGGTTCCCTCGCCGGACTGGGAGGAGTGGGCCTCATCCACTATCAGGGCGAATCTCTGGCCCGGCAAATCGCCAATTTCCTGGGCAATGACCGGGAACTTCTGGAGCGTGGTGACGATGATGGTCTTGCCGGATTCCAGCGCCTCCTTGAGTTGCCGCGAGGTTGTATCGACGTTTTCCACGACGCCCAAGGTCTGCTCAAACTGGCGCATGGCCGTCTGTAGCTGGCGGTCTAGCACCCGCCGATCGGAAATCACCACGATGGAGTCGAAGACACGGCGGTCTTGCGCGTCGTGGAGGGTGGACAATTGATGGGCCAGCCAGGCAATGGTGAAGGTCTTACCGCTTCCTGCCGAGTGCTGGACCAGGTAGCGTTGCCCGGTTCCCCGTTGCCTAGCGTCGCTCACCAGCCGCCGCACGCAGTCGAGTTGCTGGTAGCGGGGGAAGATCAGGTAGCGCTTGCCCGTCTTCCTGCCCCGGTCGTCTTCCTCTTCAACCTCGTGGATGAACTGGCGCACCAAGTCCAATACGCTATCTCGCGCCCAAGTCCCTTCCCAGAGGTAGGATGTGGCGTAGTCGTTCTGTGTCGGCGGAACGGGCGGGTTGCCGGCGCCGCCGAACTTGCCTTGGTTGAACGGCAGGAACCGGGTCTTCGGCCCAGCCAGTTGGGTAGTGACATAGACCAGGTCGGGGTCAACGGCGAAGTGGGCCAGGCATCGCCCGTAGGCAAAAAGCGGCTCCCGGGGATCCCGGTCTGTCCGGTACTGGCGGATAGCGTCCTGTACCGTTTGCCCCGTGAGGGGATTCTTGAGTTCCGCCGTGAAGATGGGGATGCCGTTGAGGTAGATGACTAGGTCCAGGCTCTTGTTGTTCCTCTCGCTGTAATGGAGCTGCCGCGCTACCGAGAAGACGTTGCCGCGGTAAAGCTGGCGAGTCTCTTCATTCAGCCCGCTGGACGGGCGGAAGTAGGCCAGCCGGAAGCGGCAGCCCATGTCCCGTATGCCGTGGCGCAGCACGTCCAGGGCGCCCCGGCGGGCAATCTCGGAGGCCAGCCGCTTGAGGAACTGTTCCTCTACTGCGGCCCCGTGATGCTGGGAAAGCCGCTGCCACTCCTGGGGTTGCGTCACCAGCACGAAGTCCAGCACGTCCTCCGGTATGACGCACAGGGCACGTTCATAATCGTCGGATGTCCGCTTCCGGTAGCCGCCGGGCGTCATGTCCAGGTAGGAACCCCGTTCCTCCCCAATCAACCTTTCGCTGTTTTGGACAAGGCAGGCTTCGATGGCGTCTTCAAAAGCGCGTTCCGAAACTTCTACCTGCATCCTGCATCCTCTCTAACGTCAATCCGACCGGCGGCGGCGGCGGAAATGAGGGCGCTCCGAAGCTCTCTCAGGCGCTTGATGGCTTCCCGTACTTTGGCGATGAGGTAATCAAGCCTCGCCGTTTCCTTGTCCAAGAAGGCGGCAATATTACATTGTTCAGCAATGGTAGGTAGCAAGAGTAATGCTTCTCCCAGTTCCTCGGCGTTAAGGTGCGGTTGAGCAGACCTAATACTGGCCACGACTAGCTGAGCATTACGGACGTAGGGGCAGAGCAACACGGCCGCAATAAATTCCGGGTTGGCTTCTCTCACCGTGACCACCATATCGTAACCCGATATTGCGCCTTCATACTTCTTTGGAATGATGGCGGAGTCCGCAGTATATGCACCGCTTCTAACGACTATAATTTCTTTGGCGGAAAGAATTGCACGGCGGCCAGCGGGTATATCGGCTGGGTCAACGTACAACATGTCCTCGTCAGTTATGTGGCCGTGACTGATATTAGTTGCCCGAATCAGGGGCAATCCATCAGGGGATTCCTTGGGGGGCTGGCCCAACCCGTAACGTATTTCTGCAATTGTTTTCAACCGCTTTACTTCCCAATGCGCCGGAATCTCACCCAGCCACTCGACACCGGGATCCTTCATCGGAGCGTCGGGGTCAATGCCTTTGGTAACGGCGCGGGTGATGAGGGCGGTGCGCTTCTCTTGTAGCAACTCTATGAGCCGTTCCTTCTTGGCAACCAGCGCGTCAATCCTGGCCGTTTCCCGGTCCAGGAAGGCGACAATGGCTTGCTGTTCTGGAAGGGGAGGGAAGGCAATATCCAGGCAGGCGAGTTCGCTCGCGTTAATGGCCGGATAGCTCACTCCCACAGAGTGCGCAACAACGCGGTCAACAAAATAAGGTGAGCTTAGGGCATATGCGGCAAATCCACCGTCCAACTCTCGCGGGCGTATTACTGCGAATCCGGTGGATACGATGAGATTGGCATCCGTCGGCTCAATTCGGGCTATTGCTTTCAGATAGGTGGGAACTGTGGAAATTATGACGTCACCCTGGCGCACGATGCGCCGGGCCCTCGATGGTGCATCCGCAAAAAATAAATCCTCAGCGCCCGTAATCCCAGCAACGAAATCGACGTTCCCGATGTCCACATAGGTCATTTCCATGTCGGGGGCGGTCGTTTCGGGAAGTGCATCATCGTTTACGGTAGCCAGGTACTTCAACCGTTGTACTTCCCAATGCGCCGGAATTTCGTTGAGCCACTCAACGCCGGAGGACTTGTAAGCGGGGTAGGGTTTGTATTTTGCCGTCAAGCTTGTCAACTCAAACCTTGCCCAAAACCTAATTCTGCCATCCTCGTCGGCAATCTCCGGTTCGGTTGTCTCGAAAAAGGCGAATGCCGTCATCAGGCCAGGGAGTCTTGTTTCTCCTCAGAAACGCCGTGTGGATTTTCAGCAGGACTTTCCTGGATAGTCCGTTCTTGGGCCAGTCATAGATGACCGCGAAGGGATTGTCGCCGCCGATGTTGCTTCCCAGCCGGGGCGGTATCAGACGGGGATTGCGGTCGCTTGGCCTTTTGCGATAGTCCGGGTGTGTAGGCAGCAGCAGACCGAACAGCCCGCATCTTTGATTGTTTCTCCTATCGATGATGCTCGCCGAAATCTCCCAATCCACGTGCTTGCGCTGCCATGTGCAGGGGCCAATCAGGACGATGGTTACGGTGGCATCGGCGATGTGATCATCGCGGATCCTTCGGCGAATTTCGTCCAGAGGGAGGCCTTCGTCGTGTATGTCTCCTGGACTGACGGACTTGTCCACGAACTTGCTGTCCAACGCCTGAACGAGCAGGTTCTTATAAACCTCATCATCCTTGTGATAATCGCTGATGAAAACTTTGTGCCTTGGAACGTCAGGCATCGTTACGAGCCTCCCTTTGTCAGTGGCGTATCAGAGGGGATGATGAGCAACCAAGTGAGGAGTATCGTCACTGTGACCAATAGATAGAAGGGCCATATCGACACTGAAACCAGCAGACACCGCATAACCAAGGCCAGTCCCATGCCTGACGGGACTACCCGATAAAGGTCGGCAGACCCCAGTCCGCCCCCGTGCAGCTTTCCAACGAAGGCGTTTTGGGACTTGATGAACGCCCGCTCCAATGCCAGATAATAAGAGTCTAGGAATAGGAACAACAGCGTCGGAACCAAGGCTATCAAGGCGTGCTGCGGCTCGCCGGTCCGAGCCACTAGCACCAGAGTGGCGGCGACTAGGGTGACGCACCACACCTTGCAGGATCGGCTGTTCTCCGCCATCCGGTTTATCACACCCTGCATCATGGTCAGGTGGGCTTGAACGGCGGAGGAGTTCTCGTTCAGAGGTTGGTTCTCGACCATGCCAGTTTGCTCACTTAGTTCCTGCCACGAATGCGGATTGCTTCCTCAACCCAATCGGCGATGTTGTCCTTTATGTAAGCATACACGTTGGTGCTTCGCTTATATGGGGGATCATATGCATTCACGATGTTCGAGAGCCTTTTCCCGTCTACGATGATGCTGTAGAAGGGATTCGCACCTTTCGTCGACTGATCTTCGTTACTGTCCTGAAGGTTGTGAATGTAGATCCCAACCACCCCTTTGACATCATTCCATGCCTTCTCGATCTCATACTTGATCCACTTGCGGCCTGACGTGTTGGTCGCAATGAGGACAATGGCGCAGGACTTGCCGCGCATCTGGTCGTTGATCCACCTTCGGATTGCAGCGTCGCCGCCTTTAGTAACAGTTTCCCAGTCGTTGTCGGACACAGGTTCGTTTCCCTCGACGACGCCCATGTTCCTCACTTGACCGGCTCGCCAGTTGTCCGGTTTGTAATGAAAGCTGAAGAAAGTCCGTCGTTTGACCATCGATTACCATCCCCTTACTCACTGCTAATCCGGTCTTCCCAAGGCCCACCTGCAGGCCAGAATATATCAAAGGACTCGCCCGCCAGGATGCTATCGCGAACAGGTCCCTGAAAAGATCGTATCCGTTCCCCGATGGGTTCGAAGGCACTCGGTGGTGAAGACAGTAACCCGCCTTGGCGCCCATAGGCTATCCAACGCTCCTGCATATCAGAGTTTGAGTAAAACCCCGGAGTCAGAGCATCTGGTGTCTCGGCGGTCCAAGGAGTCCCGCGTCGCTCAAAGCAACGCGCAACTGCCTGCTGCAACTCGGTACCCTGAAAGGCAAAGTTCTCTGACAGTGCCCAAATGTCATAGAAGTCCTTCATTCTGCTGTTCCGTATTCCCATTTGCACCATAGATTCAAACTTCTCAGCTATAGCTGAAACCTGCGGATACGTGTGCAGGAAAGGCGCCGGCATATCGTCAATGAGTGTGGGCAACCACGCTTCTTCGGGTCCGGGGGTTACTGCGTCGCCAAAGCCGAAGTCCACCTGAACGGGGATTCTAGTTGTTCCCAGAAATGCGCGTAGTTTGGCCCTTTGGCCCCCGTATCTCTGGTTCTCCCGGATTTCGGAAACCACGAGGGAGCTGATGTCGAAGTCCACTCCGTCCTTTGGGCACGAAATGTTGCAGATGGTTGTCATTACGCTTCGGACATTTGCCTCGTCGTTCTTCCCAAATGCCAAGAGGTCAATATCCCTTGTCGCACGGTAGGGTTCCTCCATCCATAGAGATAGGAGGCTAGCACCCTTCAAGATGCATCTTTCCCTAACCCCGGACATACTTAGCCGATAGAGGAAACGCTCGCAGGCATAGCGGACCAGAAAGAGTTCAAACTCTGTGCCTTCATTTTTCGCCCGTCTGAGTAAACGAGATTTGATTGAGGCCGGGGCGTTAGTGGTCATAGCACTCCAGACTCCAATATGGTAGTGAGACGGCGTGAAGGCAGGACTTCCAAGGTTCGCGCCAATGCGTCCGTTGTTACCTTCCGATCTCGAAGAGCTTCTTGTAGAGATTCCAACGCGGCCTCCCTCCCGATTAGGCGCTGGAACCGGAAACAATCAACTATTGTGCGTGCCGGAGACGTTATGCGCCCGGGCACTTCTTCGAATTTCGTTTCTTCCACTCCATAGGTCAAAGCCGCCCCGCTGAACCTGACGAGATGAATTCCAACGTTTCCGCTGGAAGGGGGTCTAGCTTTATTTGCGATTGCGATCCAGACTTGGCGAGGCAGCTGGGTACCGATCTCGTGTACCTGAAGCGCTGAGAGAAGGCAGATTATTCCCTTAGGAACCTGGGCACAAACGGAGGCTATCGAATAGCGCTCTGTTGGCTCAGCATCCGCAAGCCGGTACAGGCCCCAGCCCACTCGCTCGACTGTCTCTCTTGCCTCAAGTTGACGAAGCCTGTGATAGGGTATTCCCAACTCCTCCAGTTGGCTTGGGCGAAAAAAGTTGCCAATGCCAGCCTCGTGGAGGACCTCCTGAGTGAGTTCTATTGTCATTATTTTTAAAATATGTCGGCAGTTTCGATTGAAGTACCGACATTTTCCAAAAAAGATAGAGAATTGTCAATATATGTCGGTAATCAGCCAACAACTACCGACAATTCTTTAAGAAAGTAAGGGTGACTAGGTCAACCGAAAGACCCAGAGGCCACAAATTCGCCCAACATCAGAACGATGTCAGCTTCAATGTCCCGTATGTCCGCCTCGATGTCCTCCAGCGGACGCGGCGGGGAATACCGGTAGAAGTAGCGGTTGAAATTGATTTCGTAGCCGACTATACCAACCTGTCCGTCCTTGCCATCCCTCTTGGACTCGTCAATCCAAGCATCCGGCACATGAGGCTTGACTTCACGTTCGAAAAAGGCGTTCACATCCTCTTCCAGCGGGACGCGCTCAGTATCCCGCACTTCCGGGTCTGGCTCTGGGTTGCCGTCCTTGTCCATGCAGATGGCTGCCGTTTCGTCGCGCTCCGCCAAGGCGTTGAGGATCGCTTTGCGAACGGGGGCAGACAGCTTAATCTCAGCCTGCTTGGCTGCGTTCCCAAGAACGTCTTCAAAGGCCTTCCGGTCCTTTACCACAGTGTCGGGCATGTCGTTCAGCATCTTAAGGAGAGACTCCTGCATTCTGTGTCCCTGCTCTTCCTCCTGATTCGCCGCATAACCCCGCTTCTTCGACTTGGCCAGTGCTTGGAATCCTCTTTCGTCTTCAAGTCGCATGATACGTTCAGGGGTTGCCTGGAAGTTAAGCCGGAGCGGGCGTTCCACTGTGATCTTTCGGAATCCAAAGCGGGCCGTGGGGAAGATGTGGCTAACAATGGTTTTTTCTTCGCTCCCGTCCGTGACAATCCGGCGAGTCTCCCCGTCCCGGTAGGCGCCAAGGATTTCTAGGATGTCGCGGGCTTTCTCAGGGGGAATCTGTCGGCGCTTGTCGCCCAAGCTTCGAGGCATCGGAGTCCAGAACTCAGAAGCGTCGATGAGCTGCACCTTCCCCTTGCGCTCCGGGTCTTTCCGATTGGTAAGGAGCCAAACGTAGGTGGCGATGCCGGTGTTGTAGAAAAGTTGCTCGGGTAGAGCAATCAGGGCTTCCAGCAGGTCGTTCTCGAAGATGTAGCGGCGAATCTCACTCTCGCCGCTGGCAGCGTCTCCGGTAAAAAGGGGCGACCCGTTCATAATGATGGCGATGCGCGAACCGCCTTCCTCCGGTTTATTGGCGCGGGAGAGCATATGCAACATGAACAGAAGTTGACCATCGCTAATGCGCGGGAGGCCTGGCCCAAATCTGCCGGCAGCGCCCCGGCTGTGCTCGGCGCGGACCGCGCTTTCGTCCCGTTTCCAGTCCTTCCCGTAGGGCGGATTCGCAATCAGATAGTCGAAGGACCTGGCTGCGTGCCGGTCGTTGGAGAGGGTGGTTCCAAAGACGATGTTGTCCGCGTCCCGGCCTGTGGGGTCTTTCATAAACAGATCGGACTTGGAAACCGCCCAGGTCTCCGGGTTCACTTCCTGGCCGAAAAGGTGAATCTCGGCGTCAGGACTCACCGGTCCGGCCAGAAGTTTTCCGTTCTCCAGGTGGCCGACATTTATGCGCTCTTTGGCTATCGTCAGCATCCCGCCTGAACCACAACAAGGGTCATAGACGGTCCGCACAACCCCCGTACCTCCAATATTTTTCTCGTCCCCGGCGAGCATGAGGCCAACCATGAGGTGAACTACGTCCCTGGGGGTGAAGTGCTCGCCGGGGTTCTCGTTCAGCGCCTCGTTGAATCTGCGGATAAGTTCCTCAAAGATGGTGCCCATAGCGGCGTTGTCGACACGTTCCGGGTGGAGGTCGACGTTCCCGAACCGCCCCAAAACCTGGAAGAGGAGACCGGCCTCGTCGAGCTTGCTAATGGTATTGTCGAAGTCGAACCTTTCCAAGACCTCACGCATGTTCGGGCTGAAACCCGCGATGTAGTTCCTCAAGTTGCCGGCCGCGTTGGGGACGTCCGCGAGCAGCCGCTCGAAGTCGTACCTGGAAGTGTTGTAGAACTCGAACCCCGATGCGTCGCAGAGTTGCCTGTGGAGGTTCTCTAGCCCCCTCCCGCTGAGCTGTGCTTGGCGTTGCAGCACATTCTCCTTGGTTGGTGATAGCACGCAGTCCAACCGCCGCAACACGGTCAGCGGCAGTATGACATCCTGGTATTTACCTCTCTTGAAGGTGTCCCGAATCAGGTTTGCGACTCCCCAAATAAAGTTGGCAATTTCACTGTGGTTCATCATTTCATCACTCGCACGGCAAAGGTCTAAACCTGAGAGCAATTCGCCCTCTGCGGACTATGCCTTTGTCTATAAAGCCGATTGGTTCAATGCAGACCTAGATAGTAAACTCGGCCCTTGTTGATGGTCGGCAAACGAAAGTTGTCCCGGCGGTCAGAGTTAATACCCTGAGAGCGCATCAACGCGCGGGAAGGCAGCCTGGGCCCCCCAGGAGGACTCTCTAAAAAGAGAGTAAGTTATGGGTGGGGGGGCGTCAATGCGCGGCGCCATTTCAAGAGAAGTGGAGATTGGGCGGCCGGACTTTGATATGTATAACAGATGGGTAGTAAGTCGAAAGCCAGGCAACCCGTTAGGAGTAAGAACGCCTGATCTCGATGGCGTTCTCGACCCAATCGACCATACTGTTCCTAATCGTGGCGTAAACGTCCTTGCTGTCATACCCTTGCGGGTCATAAGTTGGCGCAATCTCTGATAATCGTCTTGAACCCAGGTAGAGGTTGCTCAAAGGATTTACACCTTTCCTTGATTTAAAGCCTTCCCGGTTCCGGAGATTGTGAATGTAAATCCCTAGGACTCCCTTCCCATCATTCCATCCTTTCTTTATCTCATATTGGACCCAGGGCCGTGCGGACGTATACGCACCAATTAGAACTATGATGCAGGATTTTCCGTGAATTTGCCGGTGAATCCACCTGCGGATGGCCGCGTCACCGCCTCGCCTCACCTGCTCCCAATCGTTGTCCGACAACGGGGCGTCATGCTCAGTGAGGTTCATGTTCCTAACCTGTCCCGCCCGCCAAGCATCAACCTGGAAATGGAAGCTATAAAATACCCGTCGCCGAGGAGTGCTGGGAGCTGGTTGGGATCGGTAGTTCCTCTGCCGGAACGGAGGGAAGTAATTCTGTCGGTTGCTTTGTCCAAACCGATCCCCGTAAGAAATGTCCATCGACCCATACTCCATTTTAAACATACTGAACACCGTATCGAGCTTACCACCCTTGGCTAACGCTTCCCGGCACTACCGTTACTGACCGATCCTTTACTACGGGTCAAGGTCCTGACACTGACGCCCTAGTCCAGCAGACGCTTGGCGACGTACCTGCCCGTGTAGTTGAATGCGCCGGTAATAATTGCCGGGTCGGGTTGGTACAGGGCAAAAGACTCCAGGAAGAATCGGCGGTCAACTTCCGCTGCAATTTCAGGATAACCCGTGCTGTTCAGTTCCTGTGGGTCGGAGACTACTGCCCGGCTACGTGCTAGCTCCGGCAACCGCAACGTCTATGCTCCCCGCCATTTGGCCTGAGTGCTACTATAAAACCGGGTGGCGGCTGGTGAATTTGCGGTGGTCGGAGGGGCACTTGCCGATGGCTGAAGAACGTCCGGCAACAACAGGATTCGACAGGAAGCGGACCGGGGCCAGCTACGCGAGCCAGTGGAACCGTTTCGTTGCCTGGTGCGAGGAGTCGGGTAGCAGTTCGCTCCCCGCATCACCCGACGACGTGGCAGCCTACCTGAAAGACCGGTGGGAATCGGGAGCGAAGCCCTCGACCCTGAAGGTGGCGGCGGCCGCCATCGCACGCAGCCACAGGGAGGCAGGTTTCGACGTGTCTGGGCAGCAGGGCGTCGCCAGGACGGTCCTGGACGAACTGACGCCGGACGACTCTCTCGGCGCCACCAGGGCGCTGCCGCTGGACCTGGACTGCTATTTGGCCATCAGGAAGGTTGCCAAAGAGCGGCGCAGCGGCCGGGGCGGGTACGAGGAACGGGTGCTCAACGCCCGCCGGCGGGGGGCGCTGGATGTGGCGATGATCGGCCTGATGCGGGACGCCCGGCTGCGGGTGTACGAGGCGGCGGCGTTGACCTGGGGGGACCTGGAGCGGATAAAGGGCGGGTCCGGCCGCGTGCGCGTCGCAGATACCGATTACCGCGTGGTGAGCGCCGACACGATGAAGCTGCTGTCGTCGGTCCGCCGGAACGCCTGCGACAACGAGCCGCTCCTGGGAATGAGACCCAACCAGATCGCGATACGGATAGGCTCAGCCGCCAGACAGGCCGGTTTGGGCGAAGGCTACTCGGGAGAAAGTCCCAGGCTGGGGATGATCCAGGACCTGGAGACGCTGGGCGTCCTTCTGCTGGGCCGCCATGTTGCCGACCCGCCGGGCAGGCGGCGCACTTCAGGCCCAAGGGAACTGCCCGCGTAACCGGCGCCGCGGCACGACGCCGGACCCAATTCCCCCGGTTCAGTCAGCAGTCAGCGTCCTGAACCCACAGCCTCAGTCAACGACCATCCTCGAAGTGATTCCCCTGCTCTACATCCAACGATGCTATATTGACGTAATAGTTAGTATAGCAATGGAGAATACTGCATTGGGTTGAAAGGCATTCGGCAGGCCGAACCGGGCCACGGATGAGGTTGAATAGAAGCAAGCGGTAGGGGAAAAGGGCCAGTCAGACCATTGGAATTAAGCCTCAAAAGTTAAACCGTGTATAATTATAATTATACACGGTTTAACTTGCCCGGATGCAGGGATTTTGGCGGGAAGGGGACAGATGGCACAGCTCACCCAGTACGCCGCGAACCGCAGCACCTCGGGTTCGCGCTCAGGAAAACACCCGGCGTCCCAGGGCGTAGGAAACGAACCGGTTTGGGCCTGCGTACTGCCCTCAGACCCTCACGCAGAGGCCTTCGCAACCCCCCGCGCGACCGCCAGGTCAGCGCGACAGGCCGGGGCCGGGAGTGTCCAGCAGCAACGAGACGACCGGGCGGGGGTGGCAACCGCTACGGCCCCCGTCATAGTCGACGTCCGTCCCGCCCCGGTTGCCGTGGTCAAGCCCGAATCCAAGGGCGTTTCAATGAGGGTAGACACCCTCACCGACTCCGACGTGAGCAACCTGAAGGCAATCTTCGAGCACGAAATCTCCGGCAGCACGCTGAACAACTATCTCGTCCAGTGGCGGCATTTCCTGGCCTGGGCGTTGGAAAAGGATGTACAGGCCCTCCCCGCCGATCCGGCCCAGGTGGCCGCTTACCTGGCGGAGCGCATCCAGGAACACGGCCACAAACCCGCAACCCTGCGGGTGGCCGCATCGGCAATAGCCTTCGCCCACAAGACCGTCAAGGCCGACGATCCCTGCGCCAGCCCGGAGGTGAAAAAGACCCTCCGGTGCGCCACCCGCAAAGCTGAAAAGGACCAAAAACAGGCGGAAGCCCTCACCGAGGAGGCGCTGTCCGCCATCGAGGCCACGGCCTGTGAGCCACGGCTGGGAAGGGGAGGCAGATATGAAAGTCAGGAGACGGCGCGGTCCCGGGGCCACCTGGACATCGCCCTGATCAGCCTGATGCGGGACGCCATGCTGCGGGTTTCCGAGGCCGCCGTCCTGACCTGGAGGGACATAGAGTACGAGGCCGACGGCACCGGCCGCCTCCTGATCCGCCGGTCCAAGACGGACGTGGAGGGACAGGGCGCCGTGGCGTTCCTGTCCGCCCAGACCATGGCGGCGCTGGCGTTGATACGGGACGAGGCGGCCCAGGACGACAGTGTCTTCGGGCTTCGTCCCAACCAGATCTCGGCGCGAATCAAGCAGGCGGCCCAGGCTGCCGACCTGGGGGGCGGTTACAGCGGCCACTCGCCCCGGGTGGGGATGGCTAGGGACCTGGCGCGAGCGGGGACCGAGCTGCCCAGCCTGATGAACGCGGGACGCTGGCGCTCGCCGGCGATGCCGGCGCATTACACGAGAAACGAGAGCGCGGGAAAGGGAGCGGTGGCCCAGTTTCACGGGTGCAAGGGGAGGCCGGGCCAGTAGAGATTGGCCCATTTGGGGGGTGAACCGCCTTGACCCTGGAGGCCAGTCCGTGTTACGTTTTCAGCCGCGAAATGAGGAAAGTGCTCCAGGTCGGGCACACAGAGGGAGTTAAAGCGTGTATAACTATAATTATACACGGTTTAACTTTTGAGGCTCAATTCCAGTGGTCTGACAGGCCCTCTTTCCCCTACCGCCCGCTTCTGCTCAACCTCATCCTTGGCCCGGTCCCGACTGCCTAAATGCCTTGTAAACCAATGTAGTATTCGCTGTTGCTATACTAACTATTACGTCAATCTAGCATAACCGGATGTAGCGCAGGGGAATCGCTTTGAAGATGGTCGTTTGACTGGGGTCGGGAGTTCAGGAAACTGGCTGCTGATTGAACCAGGGGTAGCGGGTCCGAGGTCTTGCTGCGGCGCCGGTCAGCCGCCAGGCAGTTCCCTTGGACCAGAAGCGCGCCGCCTGCCCGGCGGGTCGGCAACATGACGGCCCAGCAGGAGGACGCCCAGGGTCTCCAGGTCCTGGATCATCCCCAGCCGGGGACTTTCTCCCGAGTAGCCTTCGCCCAAACCAGCCTGTCTCGCCGCTGAGCCTATCCGTATCGCTATCTGGTTGGGTCTCATCCCCAGGAGCGGCTCGTTGTCGCTTGCTCCCCGGCGGACCGACGACAGCAGCTTCATGGTGTCGGCGCTCAAGACGCGGTAGCTTGTCTCTCCCGAGGCTTCGACGCGCACGCGACCGGAACCGCCATGCACCCGCTCCACGTCTCCCCAGGTCAGCGCCGCCGCCTCGTTCACCCGCAGCCGGGCGTCCCGCATCAGGCCGATCATCGCCACGTCCATCTTCCCCCGCCGGCGGGCATTGAGCACCCGTTCCTCGTGCCCGCCCCTGCCGCTGCGCTGCTCTTTGGCAACCTTCCTGATGGCCAGGTAGCAGTCCAGGTCCAGGGGCAGCGCCCTCGTGGCGCCGGGAGAGTCGTCCTCCGTCAGTTCGTCCAGGACGGCCCTGGCGACTCCCTGCTGCGCAGCCACGTCGAACCCTGCTTCCCTATGGCTGCGCGCGATGGCCGCCACCACCACCACCTTCAGGGTCGAGGGCTTCGCTCCCGATTCCCGCCGGTCTTTCAGGTAGGCCGCCACGTCTTCGGGAGACGCAGGCAGCGAACTGCTACCCGACGCCTCGCACCAGGCGACGAACCGGTTCCATTGGCTCGCGTAGCTGGCCCCGGTCCGCTTCCCGTCAAATCCTGTTGTTGCCGGACGTTCTTCAGCCATCGGCAAGTGTCCCTCCGACCACCGCAAATGCACCAGCCGCCCCACGGTTTCATAGTAGCACTCAGGCCAACTGGCGGGGCGTAGGTGTCGTGGTTGCTGGACCATAGGGACTGCAATAACCCTTGCAACCTGAAATTACGATGGTTGGTTGCACGCCGATTCTTGGAGGAGTCATTAACCCTGCCCCACTCCGACAAGGGAGTGGTATCCGGCGCCCTCGGCTTCGCCGGCAGTTACGTCGCCCGCCGTCTGATCACGTTGGGATACAGTAGGGCGAGACTGGTGGGGTTGGCGTAGTGGGACCTGGTATTCACCTGGAATGAGGTCAGATCCCACCGAGCGGAGGAATCGAAGGTAACGGAAGGTTCACCGGAACGTGTGCTGGTATCATTGGCAGGAGCAGCAGGAGTCACGATGGTTCCGTTTGGTTATAGTGTCCGGCACATCTAGGCCCAGGCGTGTCAAACACCAAAAGCAAACGGAACCGTCGAAGGTTGTCCTGCCGTGGGCGTACCGTATCCAGTAGGTGTTGTAGAAGACGCCCGCTCCCAGCATCGACCTGCGCAGCCCATCTGGGTCAGAGAAATCCAGAGGGGCCACCTCCACCCGGCCGCTGAAGGGGTCCTCAGCATCCGGGCTACGGGTCAGTGTTCTGACGCGGACGCCTTGGTCAAGTAGCCGCCTAGTGACATACCTTCCCGTATAGCTGAAGGCGCCGGTGACGACGGCGAGGTCGGAGTGCGGCGTCATGCCCCACTCCTCATTGCGGCCCCGGTCATGGCGACTCCCCCTTCGGCATCCGGTAGCCAACGCCCAACTCGGTGAAGATGCACCTGTGGCTATCAGCTTCGTCACCCGGCTTGGGCCGCAGGCACTTAGGGGCGTCGTTTCCTATAGAACAACCCATGGCGTCAGTCATCCAGCAGCCCGTTCAGCGCGGCCCACACCACGACCTCCTGCTTCGAGTCGACGCCCAGCTTCACCTGAATCGTGTAGATGGCGTTTCGGACGGTGACCACCTTGACTCCCCTTGCCGCCGCAATCGCAACGTAGGACATGCCCCGGCAGAACGACACAAGTATCTCCTTCTCCCTCTGGGTCAGGTTGACATCCTTCGATCTCGCCCCGCTCCGCATCCTGTCGAAGACCCGCCTCACCACCTCGGTCGGCAGACGCCCCTCGCCCGCAGCCGCGCTCTTCATCATGCCCAGGACCTGGTCCATCCCGACCACCTTCTGAAGATAGCCGGCCGCACCGGCGGCCACCGCCTCTATCACGGCGTCCGCCTCCGTCGAGGCGGTCAGCATGAGCACCCGTGTGTCGGGCAGAGACTCCATGATCTCCCGGCACGCCTCCACCCCGTCCTTCTTGGGCATCATGACATCCATGACGATCAAGTCGGGCGACAACTCGGAGGCCGCCTTCACCGCCTCCACCCCGTCCCTGGCCTGGCCCACCACCTCGAACTCCTCAGACCGCTCCAGAATCACCTGAAGACCTTCCCGCGTGACCGCATGGTCGTCGGCGAGCAGCACCCTTATGCGACGAGACTCTGTTGACAACCTATCCCTCCTTTCCGCCACGAGACAATGGCATCACGCAGGTCACGCTCGCGCCCCCGACCGGACCCCTGGGTTCGACGATAAGCCGTCCGCCCAGACGCCCGGCGTACGCCCGCATGTTTTCGAAGCCGTGGCCTCGCTCCTCGTAGTCGTCGGGAAGTCCCACCCCGTCGTCCGACACCGACAGCCTGAGCTCATCCCGTCCGAAGTCGAGCTCGACCAGCACCCGGCTCGCCCCGGCATGGCGAAAGGCGTTGGCGAGGGCGTTGTGGGCTATGGAGAACAGGAGACTCCTGACCTCTACTGAAAGTGGCGGCTCCACCCCGTTCTGAGTCAGCTCCGCCGACACCGACGTTATGGTTCTGAACGTCGCAACGTGCGAGTCCAGGGTCCAGCCCAACTCACTGCCCTCGAATATGCGGCCCATGTCTATCGGGTGTCTCAACTGCCAGACGGCGGTCTTGGATAGCCGTGAGGTCGCATCGAGCCTGGCGGTGAGCTCCTCGTTCGCGTCTCCGGCAACCTGTTTGGCCGCGTCTATCCCCAGGCCGATCATGAAGGCGGTCTGGGCGGCCGTATCGTGAATGGCCTGGGAGAGCTCGATCCGCTCCCGTTGCAGCTCGCTTTCCCGCTCTACCGCTGCCTGCCTCCTGGTGCGTTCGAATCGGACGACCAGACTGACGCACAACACAAGCGCGTACATCGCCGCCAACCTGGCCAGCAGCACTTTCTCATCGCCCGCAACGTAGTCGAGACCGAGGCCGACCGTCAAACATACGATGGTATAGACGGCGGCGGCCATCGTCGCCCAGGCCAACCCGAGCCACAACGACGAGAAGACAAGGACGAACATCGCAAGAGTCGGGTAATAGGCCAGGAAAATGAAGCCCTCGAACCCGCGCTGGAGGATGATGCCGACCGTGATCAGGACCATGTCCGTGGCGCTCAAGAGGAGCAACCAGCGCCATGAAACCGACCTGTTCGTCAGGAGCCGGTAGTGGACCAGGCCATTGACCGCCGCCCACGGCACAAGCAGGAAGAGGTATTCGGGGTGCCCCTCGTGATACCAGAAGCCCGGCCGGTAGACAAACTGGACCACTGTGACAAGCCAGATGAACCAGCGACCCCAGACCGAGACTCCCGTGGCGTACCGAACCACGTCCGGGTCGAGGCGCATGAGCGTCGAGCCGCTCATCCGGAAGACGCTGGCGGCTTTCCTGATTGGATCAAGGCCCCGGCTTCGGCGAGGCGCCTGAGACATCTCCTCTCCTGTATGCGCGTGAGCACGCGGAGCCTGCGGCGGTCACGGCGGTGTGTAGATGACTACTAAATCTAGCCACCTTCGTTTATGTCAGCAAGAGCGAAAAGTCGCAGAAACACTCTCTCTCAGAGCAAACACTTTTGCCGTCCCAAAAGTGTGATTTGGGACTTACCAAATCGATGCAGAGTCTCTAGTGTTTTGATGGGTGAATGTATAAAGAAGAATCACAAGGTAAACGGAATCTACAGGCCGCCAGTCTACGTGCGTACAGCGCAGGAGGTTGTAGGTTCCGCTAATCCCGAACGTGCGAGGCAGGCATTCACATAGCGCTCGACAGACCGGTCCAAGCACCTGAGACGGCGGACGGGACGACGGCTCGTGTCGTCGCTGCGCCGCTCGCGCTGGGGGCCGCCGTCCATGGCGGCCTCACACTGACGTTGACCCCCGACTTTCAGTCTTGGCTAGCCGGGGATAAGTCATGATCGCGGCCCGGCGTCTTGCGCCGCTCCTGCTGCTGCTTGCCGGACTGGCTGCCCTCGCCGCCCTGCTCCTCATCCCTGAGGTGCAGGCCCAGAGCCGGGACGTCGGTAGCGATTTCATTCTGGACGCCGCCAACGGCTATCCGACCGGAGTCTGGTCGGACGAGACCACCTTGTGGGTCGCGGACTTCGAGGATCACAAGCTGTACGCCTACCGGATGTCGGACCGGAGCCGGGACTCCGGCAAGGATTTCACTCTGGACGCCGCCAACGGCTCTCCGGTGGGCATCTGGTCGGACGGGACCACCATGTGGGCGTCGGACTTCGCCGCCGGCAAGCTGTACGCCTACCGGATGTCGGACCGGAGCCGGGACGCCGACAATGACTTTGACACGCCTTCAGACGCCGGCAACCTCTTTCCCGAGGGCATCTGGTCGGACGGGACCACCATGTGGGTGGCGGACACCGGCCGTGACATGTTGTTCGCCTACGACCTGTCGACCATGGCCAGGGACGCCGATAAGGATTTCACGCTGGACCTGGGGAACGACTTTCCGGTCGGCATCTGGTCGGATGGGTACACCATGTGGGTGGTGGACTGGCGGGATGCCAAGCTGTACGCCTACAGCATGTCGGACCGGAGCCGGGACGCCGGCAAAGACTTCGCGCTGGACGCCGACGATCAATCCACGGAGGGCCTCTGGTCGGCCGGGTCCACGATGTGGGTCGGGTCCCGCGACGACGGCAGGCTCTACGCCTACGACTGGAACAATCCTGCCATGGGAGCGCCGACGATAACCGGCGCGGTCCGAGTGGACGAGACGCTGGCGGCGAGCATCCGCTCCATCGCCGACGCGGACGGGTTGGACGCCGCCATCTTCGAATATCAATGGGTTTCGAACGACGGGAACGCCGACACGGACATCGCGGGCGCGACCGATTCGACCTACACCATCGTCCCCGGCGACCGGGGCAGGACGATCAAGGTCAGGGTGTCCTTCACCGACGGCGCCGGCAACAGAGAGTCGCTGACCAGCGAGCCGACGGGTCGGGTCGGGGCCCCGGGCATCTGCGACCGGACGCCTGCGGTGATGGCGGCCATCGTCGCCGGGATGACCGGCGTCGGCGACTGCTCCGAGGTTTCCGAAACGAGGCTCAGGGCATGGACCGGCTCCCACCGCTTCGGGTCCGGCGTCACGCCCGGGCTGCACCTGCAGGGGAGAGGACTGTCGGCCCTGCAGGCCGGGGATTTTCGGGACCTGCACGCGCTGCGCGCCCTGGACCTGAACAGAAACTTCCTCGAGACGGTCCCGGAAGGACTCTTCGAAGACCTCCGCGCGGTGGAGGAGGTCTATCTGTCGGGAAACCTTCTGAGCGAACTGCCAGAAGGGACGTTCGACGGCCAAACCGCGAATCTGAGCGTTCTGGACCTGTCGGTGAACGGCCTTGAGACGCTGCCGGAGGGCGTGCTGCGAAATCTGGCCGGACTCGTCTCGCTGTCGCTCTCGGGCAACGGGCTCTCGGACCTTCCGGCGGGCCTTTTCGACGACCTAGTCGAACTCGAGGAGCTGGACCTGTCCGCCAACTCGATAGACGAGCTGCCGGACGGGGTGTTCGGCGGTCTCGGCAACCTGCAGAGACTTTCGCTCGCGGGGAACGACCTGAAGAGCCTGCCGGAGGACGTGTTCGCCGGCCTCGGGAGCCTCGCGGAGCTGGACCTTTCGGGAAACGAGCTCAAGGACCTGCCAGCCGGCGTCTTCCAAGGTCTGTCGGGGCTGACGGCTCTCGACGCGGGCGACAATCCGGGCGCACCTTTCACGTTCACCGCAGAGCTGGAGCGGCGGGGAGACGATACGGTCGTGGTCCGCATAGCCGAAGGTGCGACGCCGTTCGATCTTCAGATCGAACTGTCGGCCCTGAATGGAGACCTGTTCACTGAGACGGTCACCATCGCCGCTGGCGGTTCATATTCGGACGTTGTCGAGGTTCGTGCGCACGGGCATCATCCCGTCACGGTAGAAATCGACTCCGCTGCTTTTCTGTTGGCTGCCGGGGGTTCAGCGTCGGGCATCCGCGCCGACCGCGGCGGCGCCATGTTGATGTGGATAGGCAGACCGCTGGTTCAGAGGGAATGGATCCAGGATGGACCCTTTGCTCTTCATCCGGAGAACGCGGACCCGAAGAGCATCTGGTCCGACGGCGAAACGCTGTGGGTCGGCGACGAGAGCGCCCGGAAGGTCTTCGCCTACAAGCTGTGGGACGATCCCGGCACCGAGGCCAGCGAGTACGGGACCCGAGACCCCGGCTGGGACCTTCCGAGCCTCGGCGACGAGGATTTCTACGTCACCGGCCATGGCGCTCGCCTGTACGTGGCCGAAGAGTCCCTTGACGGCGCCAGCCGGGACGTCTTCGGCTACGACCTGACGAATTTCGCGCGCGCGGAGGACCGGGACTTCGTCTACGGGGGCTTGAACGTCGCTGGGGGAGTGTTCATCGTGCGCGGCATGGCGACGGACGGCCGTCACCTGTGGATCACCAACACCACGTCGCACGCGCACGCCTTCCGTCTGTTCGACGACCCGGAGACGCCGGAGGACGAATACGGGAGGCCGGACGCCTCCCGGAAGCTGACGATGCCCGGCATGGGCCAGCTGAGGGGCCTCTTCACCGACGGGCGGACGATGTGGGGCGTCAGGCTCGCCTCGAACGACGCCTCGGTGCGCAGCGTGAAACTGTCCGACGGAACCGAAGCCGGTTTCGACTTTCCGCTCCACGAGGACAACGGCCACGCCTACGGCATCTGGTCGGACGGGGAGACCTTCTACGTCGTCGACGCCGACGATGCCATGATCTACACCTATCATGGCGTCGGCGGCGTCGTTCGGCCCTTCGTCGAAGACGCGGAGACCGCCGCCGCGCTGGTCGGCAACACGGGGCAGTCCGGCGACGCCGGCCATGACCTGGGCTCGGCCGGCGCGAAGAGGGCCCAGGCGTTCACCACCGGGACCAGCAAAGCCGGGTACGCGCTGGCATCCGTCGGGATCGAGTTCGGCGGCGTTTCGGACCCGTCGTCCGCTCCCACCGACCTTGAGGCGACGCTCAACGCGGACGGCGGCGGCGTCCCGGGCGACGCTCTCTGCACGCTCATCGCCCCGGCGAGCCTGTCCGAGCGGAGCGTGAACACCTTCGCCGCTCCGGCCTCGGGGACGACCTGCCCGGCTCTCGTGAAAGAGACGACCTACTTCGTGGTCGTCGAAAGGGTCCGCGTCACCGGCTCCGGCGCCGTCGCCGTCAGTGGAACGGCGAGCGGCTCCGAAGACACGGGAGCCGCGGAGGGGTGGTCCATCGCGGACGGAAGCGCGACATATTCTCCTCAGGCCGCTGCTCAGGGATGGGCCTCCGGCGCGTTTTCCTACAAGATCGAGGCGAGAGGCTCCTTCATCAACAACCCGGCTGCCGGCGAGGCGACGGTCACGGGCACGCCGCAGGTGAAGGGGACGCTCGCCGCGGCGGTCTCCGACGTGTCGGACGACGACGGGCTGACCCGGGCGGCCTACTCGTACCAGTGGATGCGGGTCGACGGCGCGACCGAGACGAACATCGGGACCGGCTCGCCCACCTACACGCCCGTCGCCGAGGATCTGGGCAAGCGGATCAAAGTGCGGGTGGCGTTCGTCGACGACCGTGGCAATTATGAAACGCTGACCAGCGAGGCCACCGAGGCTATCAAGGCGGCGGATTGGCCCGGAACCGTTTCGCTCTTTCCGGCGCGGCCGAGGGTCGGGACGGTGGTCAGCGCCGCGCTGAGCGATCCCGACGGCCTCGAGGGCGGCGGCTCGGGCCCTGCGGCGTCTTCGGGCGCGGTTTCTTGGAGCTGGGCCAGGTCCTCCGACGGAACCGCCTGGACCGGCGTCGAGGCCTACGACGACGGAGACAGCTACATTCCAACTGAAGAAGACGAAGGGATGCTGCTCAAGGCCGAGGCGTCGTACACCGACGGGCAGGGCCCCGGCAAGTCCGCGGAAGCTGTTTCGCCCGCCGTCGTGGGCGCCCGCGAACCGGGTCCGGAACTGACGGTGACGGAAATAGTCACGGGCCTGTCCCACCCCTGGGGCATTGATTTCACCCCAGACGGGACGATGCTGTTCACCCAGCGGGCCGGCGTGCTGAACGCGAGGCTGACCGACGGCGCCGTCAAGCGGGTCGCCGCGGATCTCGGAGATCTGCTTGTCGACGGTTTCGCCGGCCTGCAGGCGCTGGCCGTGGACCCGGACTTTTCGACCAACCGGCGGTTCTACACGCTCCAGGGGCACACCGGACGCGAGATGCAGGTGATCGCCTGGACGATCGACGCGGACTACGACGAAGCCACGCGCGTCGTCGATCCCCTGGTAGAGGGCATACCGGTCGGTCCGGGCCCCTGGCACTCGGGAGGCCGGCTGCTTTTCGGTCCGGAGGGATATCTATGGATCGCGGCCGGCGACGGGCGGGTGGTAACGGGTGCGCAGGACCTGACGTCCCTGGGCGGCAAGGTCCTCCGCGTCGACCCGCGGACGGGCGCCGGGGCGCCGGGCAATCCGTTCGGAGCCTCCTCGCCGGTGTACTCCTACGGCTTCCGCAACCCCCAGGGCCTGGCTCTGCGCCCGGGCACGGACCAGATGTGGCTGGTGGAGCACGGCCCGAAACACGACGACGAGATCAATCTGCTGAAAGCAGGCGGCAACTACGGCTGGGACCCGATCCCGGACGACGGCACGTTGGTCTTCTACGACTATTCCGACGAGGCCGGCGTCCCCATGACCGACCTGGCCAAGTTCCCGTCTGCCCGCCAGGCCAGATGGTCCTCTGGATTCCCCACCCTGGCGACCAGCGGGGCCGTTTTCCTGGACGGCCCCCAATGGGGGGAGTGGGAAGGGCGACTCGCGGTGGCCACGCTCAAGACGAAGTCGCTTCGTGTCTTCGAGTTCACCGAACAGGGCGATTTCGCGAGTCAGATCGTCGTCCCGGAGCTCGACGGCAGCCAGGGCCGGCTGCAGACCCCCGTGCTCGGCCCCGACGGGGCGCTGTACATCGCCACCTCCAACAGACCCGGCGTCGACAGGATTCTCAGGGTGAGCGCCAACCGTGCCGCGACCGGCGCGCCCGTCATCAGCGGCGCCGTCGAAGTCGGCGAATCGCTGACGGCGGTCGTGTCCGGGATCGCCGACCCCGACGGGCTCGACGATGACGCGTTCAGATTCCAGTGGGTCCGCAGCCACTTCGGGAGCAATTCCTCCGACATCGTAGGAGCCACGGCTTCGACCTACACCCTGGTTACGGCTGACTTTGGCAAGACCATTAGCGTGCGGGTGTCGTTCCATGACGACAGAGGCAGCCTGGAGGCGCTGACCAGTCAGAGGACCGTCAAGGTATCAGTCGTGGCGTGTACGGTCGGCGAGCATGCCCCGGCGGCAACGGCGGTAGAGGTACAAGCCGTTCCCGCTATCGTCGAGTCCACCACCGAGGAATATTTCGTGCTCTACGTGCGGCCCGCCCTGGACTCCGATCGAGAGTTCGCGGTCTCGGTGACCCTGGGCGAAGACGGCACAACAACGCTGACCGAGCAGCTGTCCCCACTCCCGAAGGAGCATTACCGGGTGGAAAAGTTCCTCATCGCCGGCCCGGCCGACCTAGATAACGACTGCATCGACGACATCACCGAATTGGGGGACCCGGTGGGGATGAACCTGCTGAACCCCGCTCGGGCGGTCCCTTTTCGAGATGGCGCTGTGGCCATTCCCGACCGTGAGACATTTGAGGCGCTTTCCTACAAGGGCAGAGACGTTCCCAATCACCGCCATCTCCAGGACCTGGAGTTTGTCAAGTTCTACATTATCGGCGTGGCTACCGACAACATGGGCATCTATTTCATGAACACCGAGACCCACCGATTACATCCCGATTTCGGGGATGCAATCGGTCTCTGGAGCGACCCACTCTGGGGACAGGGGTACATGGGCGGCGAGATCATATACCACCCAAATGTGGTTGCTCCCGATGGTTCCCTGGGCGTCTACCTCTACCAGTTCCAGCCTATGGATGCATACCCCTTCGGCCATGTGGCCCGTTCGTATGAGGTTTTGGCGGCCAGCATGCCGCTGCTTGATGACAACCTTGCCTACTACCCGATGCCGAGGAGAGCCCTGCCGCTCTATCACAGAGAACGGGCACTCTACGATGATTCCCGGATCAATGTGGTGTTGAGAGAGGACATCCTGCCAGATGTTCCATTCCTCCCCCTCAACGTTGGGGAAGGGTACGGTTTCCTCAGGCTCATGTCGCTGGAGGAACGCCCCGACCCGCGCGACGTGGCGATCTACGAGACTATCCCCAACGAGCTTTCCCGGGTCGCCGGCCTCATCACCACCGTACCCCAGACGCCGCTTTCCCACGTCAACCTGCGGGCCGTCCAGGACGGTGTCCCCAACGCCTTCATTCGCGACGCCCTCGACGACGGCGACATCGATGATCTCATCGGCAGATACGTCCACTACAGCGTCACTGCGGACGGCTACTCCATCCGCGCCGCCACTCCCGCCGAAGTCGAGGCCTACTTCGCCGCTTCGCGCCCTCCCGGAACCCAGACGCCGGAACGGGACCTCACAGTCACCCAGATCACCGACCTGGACGACATCGGCTTCGACGACTGGAATGCGTTCGGCGTCAAGGCGGCCAACGTGGCCGTGCTGCGGACCCTGGGCTTTCCCGACGGAACCGTCCCCGACGGGTTCGCGGCGCCCTTCTACTTCTACGACGAGTTCATGAAGCACAACGGGTTCTATGACGATATCGAAGAGATGCTGGAAGACCCGGACTTCCAGTCGGACTATGGCGCCCAGGAGAAAGAACTCAGGAAACTCCGCAAGAAGATCAAGAAGGGGGAGACGCCCGACTGGATCATCGACGCGCTGGAAGAGATGCACGCCACCTACCCTGAAGCGCAATCCTTGCGCTACCGGTCGAGCACCAACAACGAGGACCTGCCGGGCTTCAGCGGCGCTGGGCTGTACGACTCTAAGACCCAGGACCCGGAGGAGACGGAGGAGGACGGCATCGACAAGTCCATCAAAGGGGTGTGGGCCAGCCTGTGGAACTTCCGGGCCTTCACTGAACGCGAGTTCCACCGCATCGACCACCTGGCGACGGCGATGGGGGTGCTGGTCCATCCCAACTACTCGGACGAGCTGGCCAACGGCGTGGCCGTCAGCTTCGACCCTATCTACGGAACGGAGGGGAGCTACTACGTCAACACGCAACTCGGCGAGGACCTGGTTACCAATCCCGACGCACACTCGGTGCCCGAGGAAATCCTGTTGGACCTGTCCGGTTCATACACCACCCTGGTGACCTCCAACCAGGTGTCGCGAGGACAGCTCCTCATGAGCGATGCTCAAATTGGCCAGTTGCGCCGGCATCTCCAGGACATCCATGACCATTTCGAGGATCTGTACAACCCCGGACCCGACGAACCCTTCGCAATGGAGATCGAGTTCAAGATCACCGGCGACCATGTTCTGTCCATCAAACAGGCCCGCCCCTGGGTATTTGGCGTTCCCAACGCCCCAGGCCATGGCGGTGAAACACCAGAGGGGGAAGCAATATGGTCCGCGACCTTGACGGTGGGGGTCGGAGAGGATTTCGCCGGCTATTCCTCGTTCGCCCAGGGCGAGGAGAACAACACCTTGGGTGCTCTCTCGTCCGACACCATCACGTTGGACGACGCCAGCTACACCGTCAAGGCCCTGGGGGTTCTGAACGGCAAGCTGATTCTCTCAGTGATGCCAAAACCGACTGCCGGGTTTGTCCTGGTGGTGGGGACGGACGAATTCGCCTCTACCGACGCATCGACCCTGGAGGGGGACTCCATCTCCATCATCCAGTTCCAGTGGAACGACCGGGGACTGGACTTGCCGGAGGGGGAAGAGGTCGCCGTCAGAGTGACTGAGCCAGCCGAGAACACCCCGGCCACAGGTGAACCCACCATCACCGGGACCACCCAGGTGGGGGAGACGCTGACGGTGGACACCTCGGCCATCGCCGACGAGGACGGGCTGGACAATGTTTCCTACAGCTACCAGTGGATTCGGAACGACGGAACCACCGACACGGACATCGAGGATGCAACGGACTCGGCCTACACGCCGCCGGTCAGCGACGTAGGCAAGACCATCAAGGTGAAGGTGTCCTTCACCGACGACGCCGATAACGAGGAGACCCTGACCACCGAAGCGACGGTGGAGGTAGTTGCGGCATCCAATCGTGATGCCACGGGCGCGCCGACCATCAGCGGGACGCCCCAGGTGAGGGAGACCCTGACGGCGGATACGGCGGACATTGCCGACGAGGACGGGCTGACCAACGTTGCTTACCGATACCAGTGGACCGCCGGGGGGTCGGACATCAACGGGGCCACCAGTCCCACCCACACCCTGACTGCCAGCGAGCAGGGCAAGGCCATCAAGGTGAAGGTGTCCTTCACCGACGACGCCGATAACGAGGAGACCCTGACCAGCGAAGCGACGGTGGAGGTAGCTGCGGCATCCAACCGTGATGCCACGGGCGCACCGACCATCAGCGGGACGCCCCAGGTGAGGGAGACCCTGACGGCGGATACGGCGGACATTGCCGACGAGGACGGGCTGACCAACGTTGCTTACCGATACCAGTGGATCGCCGGGGGGTCGGACATCAACGGGGCCACCAGTTCCACCTACACCCTGACTGCCAGCGAGCAGGGCAAGACCATCAAGGTGAAGGTGTCCTTCACCGACGACGCCGATAACGAGGAGACCCTGACCAGCGCGGACACCGATACGGTGGCGGCAACGAAGCCGGGCCTCCCCGGGCACCTAAATGTCTTCCCTCACGACGCCGAAGCGCTGGACGTTTACTGGGAAGCCCCGGCCAGCGACGGCGGCTCCGACATTACCGGCTACAAGGTGCAGTGGAAGGAGAGCGCAGACAGCTGGGAGACGCCGGCGGACGTTTCCGAGGCGACCGCGTCCGGAACCATCCACACCATTACGGGACTGACCGACGGAGTGGAGTACAGCGTGCGGGTCCTGGCCACCAACGGCGTGGGTGACAGCCCGCCCTCGGTTGAGCACACCGGCACTCCCTGGGAGACCAGGGCGCCGGAAATGGTAAGACCCAGGGTGGACGGAGCGACCCTGAAAGTGTTGTACGACGAGGCCCTGGACGAGGGGTCTGCGCCGCCGACGGATTCCTTCGATGTGAGAGTGGCCTGCACGTGCGGTGACACGACCTGGCTAGATGAAGAAGCCAAGCGGGCGGTGGAGAGCGTTTCGGTGGACGGCGACATGGTGGTGTTGACGCTGGTTTTGGCGGCTACGTCCGAGGACGTCGTGGTCGTCAGCTACACGCCGCCTTCGGACGCTGCCACCGCCCGGACCAGGGACTTGGCGGGCAACGCGGCGGCAGGGTTCAATTCCACCGAGGTCTTCAACGACACCGATGAGACAGCAGAATCAGAAGAGAACGGCGAGCCGGAGGAAACCACCGAGGGGGAAACGCCGCTGACCGTTAGCCTGGAAGCCACCACGGAGAGCCACAACGGGACGGATGCCTTCACCTTCGAGATCCGGTTCAGCGAAGAGTTCCCCCTGAGCTACAAGACTCTCAGAGACTTGGCATTCACTGTGTCGGGGGGTGAAGTCCTCAAGGCCCAACGGCTGGACAAGCCCAGCAACATCCGATGGCTGATCACGGTGGAACCGGACTCCAACGGGGATGTGACCATTGTCCTGCCTGTAACCCAGAACTGCGCCGCCGATGGGGCAATCTGTACCGGGGACGGCAGGAAGCTCTCCACCCGGCTGGAGTTAACCGTTAGCGGTCCGGGGCAGTAGTCATGTCGCTGAATAGAGGTTTCCGGGCCGGACGGCGAACCCATAGAGGGCATCGGGGTTTTTGTCGAGCGGGAAATCCCTGGATACTACCATATAGGTGGTGACTGGAGTGGATGGAGCGACGGCTTTGACGTCACTAGTGCTGATGGCTCCTTCGAGATCCCACTGCCGGATGGGCCGTACATCCTGAGCATCTATGTGCCTCTCGACCACGACTTTGTGCACTGTGGCTCGGTTGGTTACGTAACCCTCCAGGGGTTGTCGAAGCTGCGCCATACTGCGACTCAGGTTGAGGTGGAAGGGGCCGATGTCATTGGAATAGAGATCAAGGCGCCGGAGGGAGTTTGGGACCTTCCCATTATTGCTGGGTGCTTTTGATAATTGAATTCCGCTGAAAATCCAAGGCAGGAGGACACACCGTCATGAGCAAGTCCGGAATACACAGTCTCTTAACCCTGGTGGCGCTATCGATCATTCTGTTGACCTTTGCCGCCTGTAGCGACAGTACGGAAGTAGCCCCCACTGCATCTGACTCTGTCGAGATGACGGTCGCTGAATACGCCCAATGGTGCGCAGCATTGCCGGACGACATCGAGCCGCCAACCTGGGGAGAGTTCCTGGAGATCGTAAGGCCGAGCCTGGAGGAAGCCGAAGCCCTCATCCCGCCCATGGCGCTCACCGATCTGCATGACGCGGTGTTGTTGTTCTTTCGGAACGTATCTGTCTCCGCCTCCGAATTCGACGCCGACGCGTCCTACGATTACACGGCGTTGCTGGTCCATGGGCTCGTCTACTTCGCTCAAATCCAGGAGATGGCAGGGGGTTGGGATGACGACGTGCGCGCCGCCCTGGTGGCATCAGGATGTATTGGCTCAGAGTTGATTGGCGAGGAGGAGTCTTCCGGCGACGATCCTCAAGGTGACACGTCAACGGCGACGGCCGCACCGGAGTCTGCGCCCACTCAGACCCCGACGCCGTCCGACACACCAACACCGCAACCTGGATCGACCCGGATCCCGACGCCAGCGGACACCCCCACACCGCAACCTGCGCCGACCCAGACTCCGACGCCGACGGCTATGCCGACCGAATCCACGCCTGCCGCACCGGCCAACGTACGGTATTCACTAGAGGGTTCAACGATTCGCGTCAGTTGGGAACCGGTGGATGGAGCGGACCACTATAACGTCTATTTCGATGACTTTTTTGATTCGAGTTGCAGATTGAACAGGGACGGTAGTCTCAGCTTCTGCGAGGAGTTGGTGGCGAGCGTAGGCGAAACGTCCTATGTCCACGCCTCTCCTGACAGCTTCAACAACTACTACTGGGTAGTCGCCTGCAACAGCGGCGGATGCTCGGAGATCGACTCCGATAATCCAGCCAGTCAGGTTGTGACCGAGTCAACCGGGCCGACCGGGCCCGATGGCACACCCACACCCACTCATATCCCGACGCCATCGGAACCGTCCACACCGCAACCTGAAGTGACTCAAACTGCAACTCCAACGGCCACGCCACTCGCGACCGGAACTTCAGCGTCGGCGCGTGACCGAGATGGTGACGGTCTCATCGAAGTAGACAACCTGATGCAGCTTAATGCTATGCGGTGGGATCTGAACGGCGACGGCATTTCTGACAATGCCGATTATGCGGCGGCTTTCTCGGATGCCGACACCGGCACGTTGTGCTCTACCGCAAGTTGTGCGGGGTATGAGCTGACTGCCAATCTGGACTTTGACACCAATGGGAACGGGGAAGCGGACGAGGGCGACGCCTATTGGAACGGCGGCGGCGGGTGGATACCGATCGGGGAAAGCAACGACTCCTTTGATACCACCTTCGACGGCGGCGGCCACACAATTGCCAATCTCTTCATACGCAGGTCGCCAAATGTCGGTCTGTTCGGAGTTCTCGGTTCCGGAAGCACGGTCTCAGGCATTGGATTGGTGGACGCAAGCATAGCGGCTTCCGGATTCGGAGCCGCAGGCACGCTGGCTGGAATCGGCCGCGGTGCCATTGAGGACAGCTTTGCTGATGGCCTAGTTGCTGGTTGTGTTGACCAAATCGGCGGACTGGTGGGTCTCAATGATGGCAGCATTCAAAACAGTCGCTCCGGCGGCAACGTAGAAAGCGCCCGTAGAGTCAGCGACTCTGACCGTCGTGCCTGCTATGCCAGTGGTGGTGGTCTGGTCGGAGAAAACAGCGGAATGATAGCCGGCAGCTTTTCCAAGAGTGTAGTGTCCGGATTCACGGACCAATTCGGTGGTCTGGCCGGTGTAAACTCCGGCAGCATCTCCGACAGTTACGCTGCGGGCAGCGTGACCGGCAAGGACTGTCCTGGCGAGTGCACTGCCGATGTTGGCGGGCTAGTGGGCGGCAACGAAATTGGAGGCGAGATCACCAATAGCTACGCTACCGGTGTCGTGTCGGGGGTAGGCGACAACTTCGGTGGTCTGGCCGGCGTGAACTCCGGCGTCGTCGCTGCCAGTTACGCCACGGGCAGTGTGAACGGCAAGGGCTTTGCAATCTTTGGAAACGTTGGCGGGTTGGTGGGCACAAACGAGATCGAGGGGAATATCACCAATAGCTACGCTACCGGCGGCGTGACGGGCCAAGGTGACAACTTCGGTGGGCTGGCCGGCGTGAACTCCGGCGTCGTCGCTGCCAGTTACGCCACGGGCAGTGTGTCGGCCAACGGCTTTGCAAACGTTGGCGGGCTGGTGGGTGTAAACGAGACCGAAGGCAAGATCATCACTAGCTATGCTACCGGCGGGGTTTCGGGGCAAGGTGACAACTTCGGTGGTCTGGCCGGCGTGAACTCCGGGGTCATTGCCGCCAGTTACGCTGCGGGCAACGTTTCCGGAAACGGCTTTGCAGACGTTGGCGGCCTTGTTGGGGACAACCAATACACCGGTGTAATCACTACCGTCTACGCTGTGGGATCTGTATCCGGCAGAGCAGACCGCCACGGCGGTCTAATTGGATTGAACCGAGGCGTCGTAACGGTTTGCTTCTCCACAGGCGAAGTGCCTCAAGATGGTGGTGGGCTGATTGAAAGGAACGGCGATGATCGCGCCGTAACCAACTGCTACTGGGATACGGAAACCTCCGGCCAAACAGAAAGCGCCGGGGGCGATGCCAAGACCACCGCCGAGTTGCAGTCGCCCACCGGGTACGCGGGCCCTTACGCCGACTGGAACGTGGACCTGGACGGAGACGGATCAGGTGACGACCCCTGGAAGTTCGGCTCGGCGACCGAATATCCCGTCCTCAACCTGGGGACACTCGACATCGACCATGGCAATTTGAATCCCAGGCCCTCACGATAATCCAAGCAGAACGGGGCGTTGTGCTCAGCTGTGAACTACTCAGACGTTGACGAGGTGAAGAAACATGTCGAAGCGGGCATCGACGTAAACGACACTTGCCAATCCACAACACTTTGGTACGACGGCTTAACTCCGGTCGTCGTCTGAGTCAGCGCGGGGTTTGGGCACGCCTGCGGCGTGAGGACCGACGGCTCCGGCGTACGCCGTGGCTCTGGCAGTGACGGCCAAGCCTCGCCGCCCGGCGCGCCGTGACCTCAGCGGAGACGGTGTAACCGCCAAGGCATAGGCGGGTTTCACTTCCCGGAAAGGGACGAGATCATGTTGACGGCGAAGAGAAGGCCGGAGGCCAACACGCTTAGACTCAAACCGGAAAGGCGGAAGCGCCAAGGGGCGCAATGAGTCTGATGGGCCCATGGGCAATCACCAAGTCCATGATGAAGCTGCGCTTGCACAATCCTGTTGAGGCCTCTCAGCCACCCATGCACGCGTGTTCGCCGTTGGTGAATTTCAAGCGCTTGGGGTGGCTCGTCGTCCTGACCGGGGCTCTGTTCATTGCCGCCTCTACACTTACTGCCTGCGTCGATAGCGCAGAGCCCATGGTGGAGGTTTCGAGAGGGCAGACGCCAACTCCCGGAGTCACACCGACGGCACCGGTGGTCAGACCACGCTCAAGATGGATGGTCTGGCGCAGTTCCTGAAAGATAGTGAATAGCCGGTACTTGTCGAGGTGGGATGCACGGAAGCGTGCACACACAGCTGCGGAAGGATATGGTTTTGCCAGTTAGCCGCAGCTGTGCGTCGGCGTGGCCGACTCTGCTTTGCTGACTCGCCAAAGGCTATCCATCTAACAACAACGGCAGCTATGCTGGCGGTGGTCGTGATGTGAAAGAAACTTCCCAGCTTCCTCCGTTGTCTCGTTGGGCAATCCCGACGCCCTAGGTAACCGATGGCATCTCACCGGGGCTGTGGGTGAGGGTCTGGTGCGCTGCACAAGTTAGGTGATGCGAGCGTGTCCGCTAGCTGCCTCCAAGTCGAAGGCCCACGAGTACCGCAGTTTTTGGTGTCGATTGCAAAATGGGTATGGACAGGTGCACCATGAGCGGCGGGAGAACGCCATGACGGTTAGAGGGCCTCACCATGACCGGACGAGTGCCGCGCCAACGCGCGGGGTGGAGATGCTCCGTGGCATGTGGCTCATCCGCGCGTTCGATCAGCGGGTAGCTAACGACAATAGATGCAGGTGACCAACATGAGAGTTCCATTTGCAAGGTGGATGGTGCCAGCAGGAACAATTATGTTGCTGCCGTTGGTCATTGCGTGCTCCGTCCAACTGTCGGCGTCCCCTCCTGAGCCACCAGGAGAGGTCCGGGTAAGTGTGATCGGCCTCCACGATATATCCCTCTCCCGGGGCGCGGTACGGGATTATCGCATCTCCTGGGACCCGGTACCGGATGCCGAGTTCTACAAGGTGTACTTTGACCTCGAAAGGGGCGACAATTCCGTAGTCGGCCTCATTGGCAGACCGCTGGGGGTGTCGGCCAAGAGTAAACTCGTTGGGGAGCGAGTCACGGCGACCACTTTCGACGATGCGGGAAGGTCTGCGCACTACTACGTGAGGGCTTGCAACAAACACGGATGCAGTCCCGGGAGGACCGCACGGTCTGGGCCCGCGGTAATCAAGGGCGTATGCCATAGGGGTATGACGATAACCTTTAGCGAGGGTTTGACCTGCCCCCAGTAGTTGTACCACTTGCTATGTTAGTCCGACCAGCACCGGGACAAGGTTCTCGGGCAGGATGGTCTCCGGCGCCGGTGGCCTGTAGCCCAGGGAACTGTGCGGCCTTATGCGATTGTAAGTCTGGCGGTACTGCTCGGTCAGCACCTGCACCTCCAGCAGCGTGTAAAACACCTCCCGGTCCAGGAGTTCGTCTCTCAGCTTGCCGTTGAAGCTCTCCACGTATCCGTTCTCCCACGGCGACCCAGGCTCGATGTACAAGGTCCTGGCCCCCACACCCCCTAGCCACTCCCGCACCACCCTGGCGGTGAATTCCGGCCCGTTGTCCGAGCGGATGTGCTCCGGCACTCCTCGGGCCATCATCAGCCCGGCGAGGGTCTCGATCACATCCGAGGATCGGATGCTGCGGCCAGCCCGGATGGCCAGGCACTCCCTGGTGTACTCGTCAATGATGGTCAGCAGCCGCACCGCCCGGCCGTCCCAGGTCCTGATGTGGACGAAGTCATAGGCCCACACGTGGTTCTCACTCTCCGGTTTCAGCCTGACGCACGACCCGTCGTTCAGCCACAGCCGGCCTCTCCTGGGCTGCCTGGCCGGTACCTTGAGCCCCTCCCGCCGCCAGATACGCTCCACCCGTTTGTGGTTCACCACCCAGCCGCTACGCTGGAGCATCGCGGTGATCCGCCGATAACCGTAACGGCCGAACCGGGTGGCCAACCCCACAATGTCGTTGGTGAGGGCCTGCTCGTCATCCCGGACCAACGGCTCACGGCGATGGGTCGAGCGGGACTGCCCCAGCACCTTGCAGGCCCTCCGCTCTGATACCTTCAGAACCGACCTGACGTGTTCGACACAAAGGCGGCGACGGGCGGGGCTCAGAAGTTTCCCTCAGCCGCCTCCTTGAGTATCTGGTTGTCCAGGGTCAGTTCGGCCACCGCCCTCTTGAGCCGGCCGTTCTCCGTCTCCAGCTGCTTCAGGCGCCGCGCCTGATCGACCCGGAGACCACCGTACTCGGCCCTCCAGCGGTAGAAGGTCTGCTCCGAGACGCCGATGCGCCGGGCTGCTTCTGCAACCGTACTTCCCGCGGCGATGACCACCTCCGCCTCCCTGAGCTTGTTGATGATTTCTTCGGACGTGTGCTTCCTTTTGGCCATGTCTCAACCCCCTTTTGTCCAAAATCCTAACATTGATTCTGGATCGACTTTCGGGGGTCAGGTCAGGCGGGGCAACCTGCATGTAATCGTCCGGCACCAGTGCAGTCGCCGGTCTATCCCCGCGTGGGCGGGGCAACCCTCATCGGCAGTTATCCGCAGGGCCGCCGCAAGGGTCTATCCCCGCGTGGGCGGGGCAACCCAGCCCAAGGTAGTCATAGCCTGTTTTCCCGCCGGTCTATCCCCGCGTGGGCGGGGCAACCCTAGAGGGCAATCCCACGAACCAGATTACGAACGGTCTATCCCCGCGTGGGCGGGGCAACCTCCTCCAGTGCCGCCTGGGTGCATCGCCTCGTGGGTCTATCCCCGCGTGGGCGGGGCAACCACGAGGCCGATTCAGGACAGACGCTCCGCAGGGGGTCTATCCCCGCGTGGGCGGGGCAACCTCATCGTCAACCACGTCCTTGCCGTAGGCCGAGGGTCTATCCCCGCGTGGGCGGGGCAACCCCCATGGTGAGGCTTTAGACTCACTCTTGCGGGGGTCTATCCCCGCGTGGGCGGGGCAACCCTGTAAGTCTATCGTGTCACAGATACGGTTTCGGGTCTATCCCCGCGTGGGCGGGGCAACCAACGCCCCCACGACCAGCTACACCCACTGGGAGGGTCTATCCCCGCGTGGGCGGGGCAACCCCAATTAGCACCCTTCCACCAGAGCAGGAACACGGTCTATCCCCGCGTGGGCGGGGCAACCGAGCAAATAGCAGGCATGAGCCTACGCGATTACGGTCTATCCCCGCGTGGGCGGGGCAACCATGGCGTTTCAGAAACGCCAAGTGATTCGTTAGGGTCTATCCCCGCGTGGGCGGGGCAACCCCACGGGTTACGACGCTGCGCAGCCGGGCGTCGGGTCTATCCCCGCGTGGGCGGGGCAACCTGCCCTCCCCAGTCTATGGAGTATGGGTGAAGGGGTCTATCCCCGCGTGGGCGGGGCAACCTGCCTAGCCACTGTGTAAGCTGGCTGTCCAAGGGGTCTATCCCCGCGTGGGCGGGGCAACCCCAAGGGATACAACATCTTGGCGCACTGTCAGGGGTCTATCCCCGCGTGGGCGGGGCAACCACGAAGAGGCCAGGTTCAGCAGTGCCTCGCCGCGGTCTATCCCCGCGTGGGCGGGGCAACCTCATTCCATAAGTTCCGCAACTTCTATGCGGAGGGTCTATCCCCGCGTGGGCGGGGCAACCGGCTTTGCTTCGCTCATTCTCCCAAGCCTCCAAGGTCTATCCCCGCGTGGGCGGGGCAACCAAGAATGGGGCGGGGCGTCTTTAACCTCGATGCGGTCTATCCCCGCGTGGGCGGGGCAACCCGAATGTCAAAGGACTTGCGGAACAACTCGGTGGGTCTATCCCCGCGTGGGCGGGGCAACCACTGGACCGTTAGGGTATACCCGTACAAGAGCGGGTCTATCCCCGCGTGGGCGGGGCAACCGTCGGCATGGGTGAGCGTGACGTGGGTCTCAGAGGTCTATCCCCGCGTGGGCGGGGCAACCCCCCTCTCAGGTTTTATTCGGTGAAGTCGATTGGGTCTATCCCCGCGTGGGCGGGGCAACCTAGACAATCTGCGATCACAAGTCATTGAGTCACGGTCTATCCCCGCGTGGGCGGGGCAACCCCTGGGTTGGTGGTGAGTAAGGCGTACGGCCCCGGTCTATCCCCGCGTGGGCGGGGCAACCCCTGGGTTGGTGGTGAGTAAGGCGTACGGCCCCGGTCTATCCCCGCGTGGGCGGGGCAACCCGGTTTTCATATCTGCGGCATCTCGCAGTGAGCGGTCTATCCCCGCGTGGGCGGGGCAACCACTATCTATCAACGGGGCAAACAACAGATTCACGGTCTATCCCCGCGTGGGCGGGGCAACCGACATGGGGATCTACCTACAGTTAGAGCGGAACGGTCTATCCCCGCGTGGGCGGGGCAACCGACATGGGGATCTACCTACAGTTAGAGCGGAACGGTCTATCCCCGCGTGGGCGGGGCAACCTCCCAGCGCCGAGCATTGGAGAAACCTACCTTAGGTCTATCCCCGCGTGGGCGGGGCAACCTCCGCTATCGGAATTCGGTTAGTCTCCCCAGCGGGTCTATCCCCGCGTGGGCGGGGCAACCGCCCTCCAAACTGTGGATGCTGGCAACGCCAACGGTCTATCCCCGCGTGGGCGGGGCAACCCCACCGAGGAAACGGCCCGGATGGTGGAGCTGCGGTCTATCCCCGCGTGGGCGGGGCAACCAGAGAGTATGACGGAGAGTGGGAAGCAGCCATGGGTCTATCCCCGCGTGGGCGGGGCAACCAAGGACTTGACTAGTCCGGTGTCGATTAGGACGGGTCTATCCCCGCGTGGGCGGGGCAACCCATTGGCATTGTCGCCGCTGGCATCGTTTTGGGGGTCTATCCCCGCGTGGGCGGGGCAACCTCACGCAATGCAAGGCAAGCCTCCCATTTAGAAGGTCTATCCCCGCGTGGGCGGGGGCACATTGTTCTAAGAGAATTT
Organism: Dehalococcoidia bacterium; assembly: GCA_965224325.1. Classification (GTDB taxonomy): domain Bacteria; phylum Chloroflexota; class Dehalococcoidia; order Lucifugimonadales; family UBA3495; genus CBDCMJ01. The sequence continues at coordinate 114,663 of CBDCYT010000019.1, read as the reverse complement.
CAGGGCCCCCGCGTTCAATGGTCGCGGAGGCCCTGTGGCCGGTCTGGGTCTCGACCGTGTTGGAGAAGGGCATGCTGTAGTACATCGTAGTCTCCTCTCCGGAGACATCGACCCTGTTGACGAAGCTCTTGAGAAACCTTGAGGTGACCTCCAGGTCGTCCGGGTCTATCTGTTCTCCCAGTTCCTGGATGGTGTCCCGGAGCCCTTCCGGGTCGGCGAGGAAGGCTATCAGTTCCTGTGTTTCCTCGTCCAGTTCCTTCTGTTGCCGGCTGAGCTGTTCTTTTTCCTTGTTCAGGCTTCCGAGAGCTTGGTTGAAGTCCTGGAGGTTCTCCGGGTGGCTCTCCTTGGCCGTCTTGAGTGCCGCCATCATGATTGCCTTTTCGTGCTCGATCTCTTTCAGTCGTTTAGCGATGGCCTCCTGACGGCTCTGTTCCTGCGCGATGTGCTCTCCGGTGTTTCTGGACAGGGCATCCAGTTGTTCATCGATGATCGACGGTGCTGAGAGTCTTTCCTTCAGCGAAGTTCCGAGGGTTTTCAGAAAGTCGTCAAGCTCCACGTCCGGGTTGTCGCAGTATTTTATCCCCGATCTCTTCTTGACAGCGCAGGTTAGTTTTTTGCCGCCGTTCTTGGAGTTGGCGAGGACCATGTTCGCCAGCTTGTGGTGCCGGTTGCCGCATTTGACCCGGTCGCTGATGGGGTTGGGGCTGTCGTGGGACCTGGGCGGCTCCCGCTCCGCCCTGGGTTTTTTCGGCATGAGCTTCTGAACCCTGTTGAAGAGCTTCTCAGGAACTATGGCAGGGTGTGCGTCGGGATTCTGTACCAGCTCGCGGCTTCTTCGGTGCTTGGGGAAGGCGGAAGTGGACTTCTTGCCGACTTGCGAGTAGCCCCGATAGGTGATATTCCTGAGCATGTTGATGATGGTGCCGGTGCCCCACAACCCGCCCCTTGGCGCCGGAATCCCCTGACCGTTCAGGTGGTTGCAGATGGCCATTGGCATGATTTTCTGGTCCCGCATCGTGAAGACGAGCAGGACGTTTTTGGAGTGCTCCGGATGGGGCCTCCAGCGGGGGCGAAGTTTGCCGCCTTCCTCCACGTAGTATTTTTCGTATCCGTATGACACTACGGGAGATATGTCGTTGCCCATTCGGACGGAATCGGACTGTCCACGGATGGTGAGCTTGGAGATGGTCCTGGAGTACTCGTGGTTGAAGATGAAGGACACGTCCCACAGGAGTTCGTTGTCGTCGTCGGAATTGGTCTCGTCCGACGCTGAATGGATGATGATGTCGTTTTCGTCGAGAAGTTTCAGGTACGTGTGAGGGTCCGCCTTCGATCTGGAGAAGCGGGAGAGGTCATAGAAGACAACATGGGAGACCTGGTTCTCCGGGTCCAGTACGAAGTCGATCACCTCCAGAAATTCTGGACGTCTACTGGCGTCCAGACCGCTGGCGACTTCGTAGAAGGACTTGATCACGTTCAGACCCTTTTTTCCGCAGTAGGCGAACATGGTGTTGTCCTGGCCGCCGTGAGACAGTTGTTTGTCCTGTCCGGGTCCTCCCGAGATTCTGGCGACAGTGACTGCTCTGTTGGTGAGTTCCTTTGGCATAGCGACCTCTCGGTATGCGGTTACAGCAACTTCTTGCCCGTGTAATGCTCATACATCCGAACGACGAATTGCTGCATGTCCCCGGGCGGGATTCCGGCCGGCTTAGCGTACTGGATGAAGTCGGGGTCGGCGATCACGAACTCGTAGATCCGGTTGAGTTCGGCGTTGGAGTCCGCGAGCACTGCGGCATGCTCGTCGAAGGGCAGGCCGGCGGCCTGTAGCAGGTCACCCAGCGGGTAACGGTAGTACGCAGCGAGCTTGGAGAGTATCTTGACCCCGGGCCTCTTTGCTCCGGACTCTATGTTGGACAGGTAGGCATTGGATATACCGGAATCGGCCTCCACCTGCCTGAGGGTTCGAGTCCCCCTGAGGCGCCTGAGTACGGAGGTGATCGGGGGGCGTTCCCTGGTAACAGCCGGGATTTCGTCGTGCTGGCCGTCGCTGCCAGGCGGGTCCATTAGTGCTTGACTGGATTCGACCATACGTTCTATACTTTGCATGATTTCCTCCGTTGGAACCGTGCTTTCAGCTGGCTGATTTATGCTGCAATAGTGCTATAATCACTGTGGGTTGTTAACCCACAATCTAGGAAAGGACAGCACTGGACTACCAGCGACGATATTCTATCAAATGACTAACAAAAAGGGAAATCCTGCTCCTCAAGGTGAGAATGACAGCAGGATTCAAGCATCAGACAGCATATATTCTCTGCCTGAAGAGGCCAGGGAGGTGCTGAATGACTGGCTCTTTGCCAAGAGGCTCAAGAAATACCGGCAGATGAAGCAAATGGAAGCGGGCGAGGGCCTACAGGATAGTCCCGGCGTCGCCAGAGATTTTCACTCATCGTCGCCTGGCAATGGCGAGAAGGTGGACGAGGCAGGGAACTCCGACGTTGTCGCATTCGACGGGGATGCCGGTCCCGAGGTTGCCTTCGTGGACCGGGATGCGGTCGAAAGTGGGGACACCGAGTTTGAGGACTTTGACGGAGTGCCCGTCTGTTGATTCGATACGCCTCAGCTGATTGAGACCTGCTATCCGGTGGCAGGACCCAACCAGATGCGTTAGCAGTGCTGGCAGATAGACGCAGCCGGTACGGCGGGTGCTACCTTCGGTTCCGGCCGGGTTATGTGGCCAGTGCCACCCGGTCGGATTCAACCTCTGGTCGGTTTTCATCATCCGGCAACGGATGAGTGTAGAAGATCTCGGCCAATTCCAGGCCCACCCGTACTTCGCTTACGAAGATGTTGAGTAGTTGCTCGGTTTGGCTCGGGTCTGCGTCGTCGAGATGGGCTGCCATGCCCCGGGCGTCCTCTCTGAGTCCCTCGGGATCGCTGATGAAAGCGAGTTTATCCAGCTCTTCCTGAGCTATGTGTGACTCGTAGGTCAGGCCCATCGTAGTGGCATATATGCGGTGGATTTCCGCAGCTGCTTCCTGGTAGGTGGTGAGGTCCTGTTCCACTGGCCGGAGGGCTTCCTCTTTGAGATGATTCAACTCCATGATTGCTGATTCGCTGTTATGCAGCCTCTCGCGTTGCGTCCGCGACATTTCCGAGGCCGCCCGCAGCACATCCTCGGTAAGCACTGCGACAATGACGTCATTCATGAGCCTTTTCAGCAGTTGGGTTGTGACCTGGACCGCCAGCATTTCCGCATTGACCGGCAAGGTGGGACAGACGTGCGGTCCAAGTTCCGCATTCTTCAGGCAGGAGTAATTGACCCCATCTGTGGTCATGGGTGTACTGCAGTTGTCGCAATTCACTGGGAGATCCATCGTATTCCGTTGCTCGGGAAGGGTTGCCATTTTGAACATATGATTCCCCAAGCCTGTATAGCTTCATAGTTTTTCAGAATGAACGGTATTCGTCAAGCTTTTGGCGTTGGCGGTATTGAGATTACAGTCTATTGTTCTTCGTCGACTCCGTGGTTGCGAGCCTCGCCCTGTGGGCGGCCGCCCCTCAGGTTCCTGTACTGTTGGCCAAAGCTCCGTAACCTGTTGGCCTTCTCCTGAGTCAGCATGCGCCCCGGATGCGGCTCGAAGGTGTCTTCCAGGGCAAGGTAGACCGGGGTTTTCTCGCGCAGAATCCTTTCTTCCTCCGGCCACCTGGGGTCTGTCGCGGACTCGACGGTCCTGAATGTCGCCGTCACATATCCTACGGCAGTTATGAGTCCTCGGATTTTGGCGAACGCTAGGTGTTCCGGGGAGTATCGCCATACAGTGACGGGTGTGTCTCGCGTGAGGTCAGCTGAGTCCTGGGCGTTTGAGAGAGTGAAGATTACACCGTCCTCCGTGGCGTGGCTTATGAATCCGATGGGGAGAATGTAGGGTCTGGCCATGGCGCCCTCCAGTTCTTGGGAATAGAAAAAGAGACCGGCGGTTGCCAGTCCCTCGGTTGGTCTAAGTGAACTGCTCTTGACCTCTAGGAGGTGGACACTGTGGATGCCCGAAGGGTTGTTGGGGCGGTTTCTTGTGGGTTCGCCGTTCCAGGCAGTCTGCTTTCTTATCTGGACGCCGGAACACCTCTTGCTGGATATCAGAGTACGATAGCGCGGCCCCTTGGCGAGCTACTTGAGTCGATTGCGAAATTTAAAATCCTGACTCGCTCGGCTCTAGGACTTCCACACTTGGCGAGTTCAGTATGCTGAATGTCGTGTTGCGCAGCCCGGCATGAGTCGCGCGAGTGTGCGCTCATTGCGGCGGTGTTTTCCGTGGCGAAATCGGAATGAAGGGTTTTCGGCGAGCTGGGTGGGCCGCCGGGGCTCTTGGCGGAGGGCTGGAGAGGACGCATTTGCCCTGAAGGGGCGGGTCCGCCGCTTGCGGGCCTTTCAGTTCGACGGGTCCGAATTTATGACATGTCCACTGCGGTCCCAGTGCATCCCGGCCAAAGGCAGGAAGGGACGGTGGGTGCTGATCCAGGAGTCCCTGTTGCAGGAGGCCCGGGCATTGCAACAGAGCGCCGGGTGGTGGTGGAACACAGGTTGGCCCGGCTGGTCCATTTGGGCATCCGCCAGTCCCGCTATTTCGGGCGCGCCAAGACGAAATTCCAGCTGTACCTAGCGGCCACGGTGGCCAACCTGACCCTGGTGGCGGCCAAGGCCGGCCTGCCAAGTGGCGCCGGCGGCGGTTGCAGTGTCGGCAGCTCCCTGAGCACAAAGGCCATCCGTTCCGCCCTTGACTTCCCCCCTGCGCGGCTTCGGTCATGTCATGCCCCTGGCCTTGGTTGCCTCGGCCTCACTGCCGAAATTCATCCCATTCATCTCCCCGGACAAGGCTTTCCGGGCAGATTTCTAGGCAGCCTGATCTCGTCTCTGTCTTTACGAGAGCCGTGCCGGACGCCAGTCAATGGGAGCGACTGGTTCTGCATCTGAAACGAATTTGAAAAGTCGTACAACCGAGCGCAAGAACCTGTTCTGGTACTTCTGAGGCCGGCTTCGCTACATCTGCGCTAGGTTGACAGTCAGGTTGTAGGCGAACCAGCCGTCTGCGGTTCTGAAGCTTTGCGGCTTTGCCGTCGGTGCGTCCCGCGTGGTGGCGAGCCCGTCGGCGGACTGTGTGAGAGTCATGACTCGGTGGTGTTTGGACCCGGAGGTTCTTTGGGACGCGGTGAGGTGTCCGGTTGGGGTCATTCTGCTGTGTCAGTTCGCAGTTGCAACATCTGTTGCAGGCCCGATGTGCGGACGATTGGGAACTTGAACTCTCCGTTGAGGTCGAGGAGGTCTCCGTCCCCCGATAGCAGGGCGTCCACATCAGCAGCTAACGCCAGGTCGAGGATTGCTGTATCTTTGGGGTCTCGATTTTCGATACCTGATGCAGGAACGTCCGTTACGAACTCCGCGAAGCTGAGGTAGTCTGCTATGATTGCCGCCTGTGTAGCTAGTGTGAGGCTGAATTTGGGCAATGCCAGCTTTTCCCTCAGTTCGTCTACTAGGTACTGGGATAGAACCGGGCGAACAATGCCTTCCGTAAACCAGTGCCATAGCCTGCTTCCGGCTCTGGGATCAGGGGTGAGCTGGAATAGTACGATGTTGGTGTCGACCACGACGCGGAGCGTCACTGGACGAGCAGGGTCTCGAACATCGGGTCTTGGGGGGACACCTTTTCTTGGTATTCGGCCAACGCTTCGTCAAATGGTATGGGGTCGCTTGGAGTGAGCACTACGCCGTCGGGAGAGCGGCGCACGACCATGAAGTCGTTGCCGATCAGGCTGGGCGCCATCTGGTGTGGGACAGTGAACTCGGTGCCTATCCGCTGGTGGGGAGAGCGGATGTGGCTGCATACCAGTTCAATGAACAGTTCATCGAAAGTGATCTGTCGTTCGGCGGTCAATGTTTCTGCTAATGCCTGTGCCCATGCGGGTAACTGCGACATGTCGAAACTTGAAGCCATGACACGAGCCTCTCTTGGTGAGTAGTTGCACATTATACAGTTCATATTGGCAATTGGGCAGGTGCGGCTGCCTGTTGAGACGACTGCAAAAATCTCTCCCCCTTTAGGGAGAGGGGTGGATAATGGGGTCGTAGGCTTCAGGCATCTAGGTCGGCTGCGCCGTTTGTCGGTCGTGGCCGGCGCCGCCGTCTGTCAGCGGCACTTTTATCATCGCGCGTGGGGAGGCGCCTGCGCCAGTGGTAAGTGTCACTAAAAGGAAATCTCGCTGCTCGGTTCTTGACGTCAACCTAGTCAGACTCCTGTACTGGGCTGGCAAAAGGCATCAGTACCGGTAAGCACTCTTGTTGCAGGCTATGGCCTTACCTGAGACGATTGCGAAATTAAAATTCCAACCTGCGGTGCCCGCCGGTGTCGGATTCCACTTGCTGTGTGTTGTATTACGCAGTCGGGCGCGAGTTTGCACCGATTGCGGCGGTGGCAGTGCTTCCGGTGGCTGAATCGGGATTCGGAGTTCGCGGTAGGCCGGGGCAGATGGTAGGGTCGTTTCCTTTATAGCCAATTTGACACTCCAGAGAGACTCCTTGCTGGCTGGCATAAGCCTTCCTTTGAAATTTTGGGAGTGGCGCTACTGCCCGTATAGGTCGCCGGAGCACTACTTCTCTATGATGTCCTGCTCGGCCGGGGGTGCGTCTGAGTATCTCTTGGACGTTGTGAATGTCCAGCCTGTCCTGAGAGAATTCCGCTGTTCGGTTCCAGCCCTCGGCCCACCCAGGATCCGTCGGTGTTCTGACGGAGGGGACAACGCGGGTGAGGAATCGCGGCACAGAACTTATGAATGGCATTGATGGCCTGATTATCCGTAAAACCTAATATTATCCGAAAGAAACGTGGGAGCTATCCTTCGGGATGTCGACGTTGTGGTTAAGGAATCCCTCTATGCCTTCCTTTGTATGCAGGTAGGCACCGGACATTTTCTGACAACCATGATACTTGTCGATCGCGTTACCACCTGTGATCCATTTTTCTCCCACAATTACCCAACAGAGGGTCACCCCCCTTTCTCTTTGGTATCTCTCCACAAATTCCTTACTTAAAAGCAAGGCCGTAGGGCCGGTTTCATGCGCAGCAGGGTCAAAAACCGCCAGTTCTCCAGTAGCATCCAGATAATCCGCGCCGTTGCAGGACCACTTGAGCCTCAAGTGGTTTATGAACTCCTGATGCGGCAAGTTCAGGGTATAACTGTCTTCCACGGAACAGTCGAACCCAGCCTTTTCAGCGAAGTATCTAAAGGAGGCGCATTGAATGCTCACAGGACATTCTCCTCCATCTCGCGATTCCGGTTTGACCCAATTCTCTAAGTCTGAGGACAAATACTCGTAGGCGGCAGACCAACAATACTCTCCGAGGTAAACTGGAGATAACGTCGAAGGTTCCGGCATCCATCTTCCCCAGAAGTCGACTGACTTTGCCCATGACGTGAACGATTCCGCCTCCTCGGATGCAACGAAGTAGCCCGTGATTCCAATCCACAGTTCTCTCCTGTTTTGGTCGTAAGGCGACTGGTCGGCGGGATAGGGTTGTTGCCAAACAAAGCTCCCGTTCACGTTCAGCCAGTGCGTTCCGTCCTTCGGATTGATCACTTCCAGAAGTGGCTCAATTTGGGGGATTCCTTGGTGGTCAACCAGCCAATCTTGATGGCTAACGCTTTCGTGCCATTCGTTAAATTCTTCCCTCCCCCACCAAGACGCACTGTGGGGCCCCCATGATGTACCGCCAGGAATAGACTTGAGGGCACAGGAGGGGTCAATGTCTCTGAGAAATTCCTGCCAAGGCCCTTCGTATGGTTGTTGGGTGCAATTACCACCGTACCCCTTTCGGTACTGGTAACGGTCTGCGATATAGGCGAGAATTTCGTGGTAGGCGATCCACTGGTACTTCTTGCCGATGCGTTCAGCCTTGTAAGCGGCTCTTCCCGAATCACCAACTTCGAATCGGTCGAAAGCCCCGAAGCGTTCAGTTGTCCAGCCAAGATCGAAGGCACGCCCAAGGATGTATCTCTGAATCAACCGCTTATCAAAGCGCGGGCCTTCCCTTGTTTGCAGGTCGTTCGAATCGGACTGTATGGATTCCCACTCATTCCGATGCGTGTCAGTAAATTTCGCCATCATTTGCTCGTAGGCAAGATCCATTTCCATGCTAGCTTGTTCAATAGCTTCATCATCAACCTGGCTCATGGGCACTCGCAATGTTTTCGCAACGTCGTCAGGCTCATCTGCAAACCGGAGTTGGCGCAGGTATTCGATTTCAATTCTCGACAGCGACGCTTTAGTTGCTTCAAATTCCTCCCAGGCCGATCGTTCTGATTCGCCTATCCGCGATACCAAGGATTGGAGTCGCTCATCTGGGGATTTCCAGGGTTCTTTATCAAGCCCTAGCGCTAGCCAATTCGAGCGGGAATCCCTACCGATCACGTAATAGAAAAAATCATCATCCAGCACGGACCGCCGAATGCGATTTCTTGACCATTCTAGGTTTCCGTAGTCCCATGAAGCTTGTCCACGGTTCGGGAATAGGCCTTCGACGTAATCCTCGGAAGGAATAGACGGCCAATCGCTGTTGTATGGAGGACGAATCAATCGTTCGTCAATTTGGACATTGGAACCCATATGGATAGCGTGTTCGATAACGCCGCGAGCGTAATCCCGGAGCAGTATGTGAACCGGGGGAGTGCCAGAAGCGAATACGTGCTTGTATACCGACAAAGCCATCTCACCGACCGCAGTTGCATCATGGCTTCGCATAGCCACGCCGTAGGCTGCCGCATATATGCGCTCCGAGACATAAGGGTCATCGACATCGGCGAATCGGTCTATCAATCGCACTGTCGGTTCAGTTCGTCCGGTCAACAAGGCAACCATGGCCTTGGTCGCTCTGTCTCGCAAGAACCGGTTGGGTGTAGTGAACATCCAGGCTAGGGTGGTCGCAGACAAGTCAACTACTGAGTCTTCAACATCGTCAGCAGACGATAAGGCTGATGCCCAGGCAACCAAGCGGTCCACGGGGCCTTGGGTGTCCCAAGTCCTGTGCAGATAGATACTCCACCATGAATCGCGGTCTGGCATGGAATCTTGTCGGAGCCGCTGGTCTAGCGAATCCGAGTTGAATGGGTGGCCTGGGACAACAGAGACCGACAGTAGCACATCCAGCAGGTCGCCCCAAATCTCTTCACCTTGAAGGAGCTCATTCATAACTGCACGAGTATTTTCGGAGAAAGCGTCCAGTTTGCGCCAAACTATGCTTTCCAGGAAAGCTTCTCTGATGCCCGGGTAATCCAGTGCGGCTGGGGCCAGTCTGACCAGCTCTTGACCGGTATGCTCAGGCACTTGGATACACAGAGCCGCGAGTATCCCTTGGTGAATGCCCCAATTCTTTTCCTGTATGTACGCCAAACCGCCACCGTCAGCAAAGGCCCTCTCGGGATAGGCGGCATCCAGATTGATTCGGAGAAGAAAGTCCGCGATGGTATGATCTGCGAGCCTGTCGTAGGAGACGAATACCACCTCTTCCAAGGAGTTGTCCGTACACCAAGTTCTGTCCTCAACCAAGACGCCCTCGGTGACTAAGCCGCGATATAAGGAATGGCTGAATCCCCGTCCGGGGAGAAGCTCATTTATAGTCTTCTCAGCTATCGGCCTGGGAAGCCATCGGTGCTCAACTTCCATAAGGCACTTGGAGATATTATCCAGGGCGTCTCGCACAAGATTGTCTCCAGGGTTGTAATCCAGATCGTTGGCTAACCGGGCATTGATGGAGTCAAGGTGCAAGTTGAATACTGCTGTAATGCCGTGGAACCCCCGAGGGATTCTTGTCTCTCCCTTGCCACTCAGTCCTTTACAGAGCGTCTTGAGAAACAATGGGTTTCCAAATTCTGGTTGCAGGATAGGAGTTGATGGAAATTCGAGGCCATAATGTGCAAAGAAGGTTCGGGTAGCGTCGTATTCGTGTCCCTCAAATCCGTGATGAGTAACGAATGCAGCCCTGTCTCTAACGTTCTCTGGTACTACAATATCTTCGTAGGACGAGCGAACGGAAAGCACCACGCCAATCCAAGAGCATTTCTCAAGCCGTGCTAGGAATGAGGACAAATGAGCCGGCCAAATCTTCCGGCCATTGCCCTCGTTCAAGGCATCAATCATCACCAGCGCGCGGCAGTCTGACGCTTGGGCAGCAGCCTCCAATGCTCCCACGATTTGCTCTGTGCTTGCCCCGGTCAAGTCCAATTGCTGCGCCAACTGTACCCAAGGGTCATCCTCGCTGAGAAACCGTTGGCCCATCAGAAGGACAGTCGGCAACTGAGTGTCAATTCTGCTTTTGGCAAAATCGCAGAGTAAGTGCGTTTTGCCTGTACCTGCTTCACCTTTTAGAAGCAACAACTGACCATTCGCTAACGAATCTGCGTGTTCGCAAGTCTCAACTACTTCCCGAAGCGATGAATGGAGACGTTGTAGATCATTTAGCAAATTTCGGAGAGGATCTTGGTAGTAGCTTCGAGAGGTTTGGTTCTCTCGACTTTGACCCCCTTGTTCTTGCCGTAACAACCTAATCCGCTTCATGACCTGGCTAACGGCCACGCTTCCATCATTTGCTTTTTTGGCTATGTCTGGGAACGGCAGCAAATCAGCGGGGGAAGGTCCCAGCTCGGAAAGGGCTTCCAAAACCGCGCTTGTTGCTTTCGATAGGGCATCAATGTCAGTCTGTAGGCCATATTGTTCGAAAAATCCTTTGAGGGGCATCAACCCCTCGTGTGCTCTGCGAACTCCTATGGCAAGAGACTTGACCTCGTCGAACACAAAGACCGACCTGCTGAATCGCTCCATATCCTGAGCAATGGGTAAGTCGATGTGGACCTCCGGGGTATATCTGGGGCCTGCCGCCCTTACAGCTTCGTTCCAACGTTTGTGGAACCAGTCTTGGTTGAAGCCACGCTTTCCAAACCAAAAGAACAAGCGTCCAACATGCTCGCTCCGGGATAGCCTATCAATAAGCTCTGAAGAACCCCACCAGATGAACTGAACCTCCATCCCTCGGTCTTGTGCCCAGCCTTGCCATTTCTGGGCATGGCTTTCCCAGCGTTCCAATGCAGATGTTTGTCCCGGAAGCCGGGCATCTGGCCGATCTATCGGTATGCAAACGAAATAGCGAACTAATTGGGGATGCTTGTCCAGAGCTCGCCTAACCGAATCGTCGAGCTGTGCCACCTGGGAAGCGCCAAGCGTAGTAAAACTCTTGGCCTGCCAACCCCATTCCCGTCCTCCGGGAAGGATGCAGAAACACTCGACCCCGGCATCAGGTGAACCCTTGCGATGGAACTTGGCGTCTGTAGGACTCTCGACCCTTGCCAGCTGTGCGCACAACTCCTCGAAGGCAGCCGCCTGCGAACCGTTCAACGGCCGAATTCCATTCCAATCCAAACTCTCCATTGGGGCCTCATACAATCTATCTATTGAATCACCATCTCTTGACTATGGTGCAACCAACGGGCAGCACATTCAAGTTGTCTCCCTATCCCCAACCCAAGTTCTTTGCCCCTGAGTCTGCCAGATTTTCGTCGAACGATTATTCCAGGGCAAGGCAGGTTGCTGCCTGATGACACACACTTAGGGCTAGTACGGTTTGGACCCTTTAAGCTCTGTTCTTCCTGTAGGAGTTATCCTCGTCCGCCCTCTCCTCCCCGTACTGGCCGTAGCCAAGACCGCTGACGTGGGGCTCCTGGTGCCGCAGGCGGGACAGCTCGGTGGAGTCCCGGCCCATCGTCTCGGCTACCGCCTCGTCCCACGGTCGGCTTACCTCGCACTCGCCGTCGCGGAACTGCAGGACTTCCATGTCCTTATGGCGCTCCCAGCAGTCGGCCAGGGTCTGGCGGATGCGAGCGTCCTTGACTTCGGGGATACGGATGTTGTCGGCTTGCGCCATGTGGTGACTGGGGGACTCCATCGGTCGGGTAGGGCTTTCTCACTAATTGCAGTCATCCCGCTGTTCAGCCCCAGGAAGGGCAACTTACTCAGCCTCGGCTAAGGCTGGGGATCTTTCCCAAATGCCGCTGTTTCAACTGTGGAGAATGTGCGCGATGTAGCTGTACCCGTCCCCGGATTCTTGGAAAAGGATATGCTTGGCTGCGAAATCAGCCTTGGTCCAATTCCCGTTGTCGTAATGTTTCCACAGGTCTTCGTACCCGGTTGCTGAGACGATAAAGGAGTCAAGCTGGACTTCCAAGTTGCCGGAGCGGCCAGCAATATCTCGTGCCAATTCTGGTAGACGCTCGTGAAGCTGCGCCTTCTCATCGTGGATGTAGGCTTTCTGGTTGAGCATTCCGTGTGGCTCTATGAATACTATGCGCTGTGTCTCTTCGGTCTTGACCCAGAGGATGAAGTCCGGATAGAAGCCGCTACTCTCAAAGAATCCCACGCCTTTGCCGCGGGTCAGATTCCGAAGCAGGAATAGCTCGGTGCTGTCCGGCAGGGCATCCTGCCCGCTGGCGCAGTAGTTTCTCAGGTCATCGACAAATTTGCGCTCGCTCTCTCGCAAGCCAGGCGGAGACGAAGTTACGCCCTCGCTTTCCACCAGTAACGGCTGGTAAAGGTGGCGGTCGAAGTGGATTCGCGGCAAAGCCCCTTGGTCTTCCTGGTACAAGGAGTTGCAGTTGGCGATCAGTTTCTCAATTTCCTTGGCGAGTTCATTTTTCTCCCTTGGCACTTTGACGATGTATTTTCCGGCGTTTTCGTGTAACCGGAAGTTGTCGTCGGTGTGGTCCAATTGACGGTAGCTCAGATGATTTGATTCCCAACGGGCCCTGCGGCGCCGGTAAAGCGCGTCGGTGTATCTTCGCAGGATGTTGGTGACGGCTTCCTGCAACCGCTGCTGGTCGTCGTGGCTCTTGGGGTTGACTGCGGATTCCTCCGCCTCCAGGAGGTACGCCTCCTCCCCGGCTTCTAGGATGGGCCGCAGCAACTCCGGCTGGATTAGCAGATTGCTGAACCCCCTGCTATCTTTGTGTTCCAGCAACCGCAGGTAGGCCCCTTCCCAGTCTACTAGGTCTAGGCTTTCCGATGGTATTTTCCTTGCGGCGCCTGAACTGGCGTCGGCGCCGACGAATCCGTCTCTCCCACTTTCGATTTGTTGTACCCTGGCCGACATCACCACGGAAACCGGGGGAACTTCGCTGTCGCGCTTCAGCAACACGGTTTCCTGCTCGGTAAATTTCTGGCCTTCGTCTAGGCGAGGGATGAGCAGCCCTTTGTCTAGGAATCTATTGTTGGGGCGGATCAAAAATGACTGTTCCACCGGGTCGTCCGTGCTGATTCCCTCGCTTTCAAGGTAATCCCGGAACTGGACCATATAGTTGGCCCGCAGAGCGAATATGTTGAGGGTTTCCAGCAGCTGGATGTTGCCCGGGTGGGTTCCGTCGTTCAGCGCGGAGCTTCGCTTGAGCGACATATCCTGCCCTTTCAGCCGCACGCCACGGCCGAATAGCTGGATTATCTGCGAGCCTTCGCTACGCCCGATATTCAACAGGCCCATGTTGGACACCCGCCAGGAGTTCCAACCTTCGATAAACTTGCGGGCGCCGGCCAGCACCTCGACGGTTGAATCCGGTTCGTTGATGCGGTCAAACAGGGACCCGTGAAAGACTTCGTCCGTGATGACGATGGCGTCGCCGTCGGATTCCACCAGCTTCTTGAACTCGTTGGCGTCTCCAATGTAGATGACACCAAAGTAGCTTTCGCTGCCGTCCGCTTTCAGTCCCAGTTCGCCGCCGCCGTGCAGGTCGCACAATTGCAACCCTCCGCTGCCCCCGTGCATCACCTTCTCCAGCGCGTCCCGGTAGACGGCAGCGGCGGCCGTTGGGCGTCGGCACAGGTAGTCGAATTTGCCGGCGAATATGTCCTGCCCAGTTTCGGGATGGTTCAAGCCGGATTTCCCGTTCAGCAGCCGGCCGATGGTGTCGGTCGCCCAGGCTGGTTCCCGTAACACGCGATGCAGGAACCGCACAACCGTGAGGATGTCACTGCGCGGCTTTTTGCTTTCTTGGTAGACCGCGTTGACGCTGCCGCCAACGAAAGTCCACAGCGGGCGGGACAGGTTGTAAGGCCGCAGGGCCGCTTCCTGCTCGGCGAAGACAAGCTGCTGTTGGTAGAATGAGAGCAGGTTGGCCATCAACAGGGTGTCCGTCTGCTCCGGCGACGTATCCTGTTGCAGATTGAGGACGCGAAAGTCCTTGCCGTAGCCGTCGTTGTAGAAATGGCGATAGGAGTAGTCGAAAGCGATGGCCTTGCCGTACTCCGTAATCAGAGCGTCGTTGTTGGCGGCAGCCAGGGCTTGGCCGAAGGTGGCGCTGTACTCGAAGGTGAACCCGGTCTCGGCCAGGGCGTCCCGCATGCTGCGCCACGCTTCACCGCCGGCGCCCTTGTGTCCCTCGTCCACGAAAATCAGGTTGTTGCCCTCGAAGGTCTCGACGGGCACCCGTACGCCGCCCCCCCCGTTTTTCCTCAACCAGCTTGGTAATCTCGGTCACCCTCACGGTTCCCGGTTGACTAAGCAGACTGCCCGCTTCATTAACGTCGAAACGCGCGGCGGGAATGTTGGAAGCCTGGAGTTCGTCCAGGTGCTGCTGGCTCAACCCTTCGTTGGGCGTAATCAGCAGGATATTGTCCAGTGGCTCCCGGTTGTAGCGCATAAACTGCCAGTAATGCAGGTGCAGCAGCAGCGTCTTGCCGCTGCCCGTAGCCATCCAGACGGCGAGTTTGTTCAGTTCTTCCGGGGAGAACCGCTCCCACCGCCGGTCCGGTGCGGAGGCCGCGTTGTGCTGCGAGACGAATTCGTTCAGGGAGCGCAACAAACCTTCGGGCCGGTTAAAGCGCCAGTCCAGAAATATCTCGGTGTACAGCGCCGCCAGGTACTGGAAATATCGCAGGGTGATAGGTCCGGAGCGGCCACGGTTCATTGCTGCCAGGTTCTCGCGGATGTTGCCGTCGTAGCGTTGCAGGTCCTCCTCAGCCAAGCCCTGCATTTGCCCGGAGCGCAATTCCAGATACAAGCTGACATGGCTACGCCCGTCCTCACGAAATCCCTCATTCAGTGGTTTTATGTCCCCGAGCAGCCGGCGCGTGTCGCCGTAACCCAGTTGATGGTGCAGCCAGGCCAGCAGCGCTAGCCTTCCCTCCAGCCTTGCGTAACCCTTCACAGATGGAGCTTGCTTTTTCTTGGTTTGTTGCTTTGGTGGCATAATGCGGCCTCATTCAAAGCGTTCGTGTCATTCGCTTACCCCGGAGAACATACGCGCTTTGAACATTGGTTCAATGGGCTTGGCGCCGGGTATAGCCGAGTCTCCGTTGACATAGATCATTTGTGCGTCCCCAGTGAGGCCGTACTTGGCAACAAAATCCCGGTCCCGTGCGAAGTCGTCCTCGGTCCAACCTTTCGTTTCCCTCCAGATGACGGTGACTGAGCGGCCGGGTGCGGCCCGGGTTTCACCCCGGTACACCAAGTAAGATATCCCGTCGTCCTCATATACTTTTTGGTTTTTCACCTTCAGGCCAAGCAGGTAATTGGACGTCTCCGCAACGTCCACTGAACGCTCTCTTTTTTCACCCTTTATGTGGACCCGCAGCCGGTAAGAGGAAGGACTGGCCAACCTGGAGGCGTTAAGCAGTGTTCCGCTGTTCTTAGTCTCCCAACTAAGCATGTACTTGATCAGGTACTCGTCTCCAAGCTCAGCGAAAGGCAGTTGTTCGGGATATTGGTTAAACTCTATACTGTCCAGCGCGTCCTCATAGGACTCCAAGCGGATGTACTTTACGACGCGGGGGCTGCGTCCAGCCTCTTCCGCGGTGGCCATACGCTGAGGTTTGCCTTCCTTCCATTCGGGGGAAAAGGTGACTTTCTTGATCCTTGGCAATAAGACAGTATCGAACTGGTCCCCCACTTCGACGAGGACAAACCTTCGTTGAAGCCTGTCAATGGCGGCGAGAAAGTGTACCACTGCGGCGGAGGAATCATGTACCACCGGCACGATGAGAAAGGACTGAATTGGGAGCCGGGCGGGGTTAGGTCAGGAGCAAGGGTCCGCAGTCCTGGAGTGAGTCAGGAGTCTTCTGGCTCGTCCGAGACCTGGTAGGCGGCGCTCTGCCGGCTGTGGCGGAGGCGGTAGCTGTCGCCGTTCATCTCCAGGATATGGATGTGGTGGGTGAGCCGATCCAGCAGCGACCCAGTGAGGCGTTCCGATCCGAACACCTCGGTCCACTCATCGAAAGGCAGTGGCGTACTTCCCAACGCTCTAGCCGAAGGCTGGCTTGTTGACCATCAGGTAAAGCGAGCAGATCGGCAAGGCTATCGCAAGTGCCCCCCAGAAGTACCACTTGCGGAGCGCCGAGAAGAATTCTGATGGTGGCGAGTCTGGGTAGTCCGACGGGTCAGAGAACACAGCCATGCGATGTTGGACGGGGATAAGGATTCCCACCCATATTACGCCGGATGCGATGAATAGCCACAGGGCGACAGTTATCCAAGACAACTGGTGAAACGCGCCCCACCCACCCCAGCGGGCGAGCACCATGGCAAACCCGTTCATCAGTAACAGGAGCACACCAGGCAGGGTGAAGAGTAGGTCGGCGCGGATAACAGCCTTGGCGGAGAAGTGTATGACATTGACGCTCCGCGTTCGCTCCGCCATCAGCATCCATGCAGCGGTAACGATGATGTTCCCGAGGAAGACCACCGCGCCAGCTATATGCAGAAAAGTGTGCCATCTATACGGGAACAGCGGTAGGGATACCGCCACCGCAGCAACGACAAGGAAGCCATAAGCTAACCATTCATTCCGGTGAATGTATCGCAAGGTCAGTCCTCTCGTAGAGACTCAGAGTCGTACACGGATATAGGCCAGCCACTACGGATACCGACCAGCCTACAACGGTTGTAGAGGGCAGCGTCAAGGGCGACGAGAAAGGACTGAATTGGGAGCCGGGTGGGGTGAGGTCAGAAGCAGAGGTCCGCAAGTCTGGAGTGAGTCAGGAGTCTTCCGGCTCGTCCGAGACCTGGGAGGGGGCGTTCTCCCGGCTGCGCTTGAGGCGGTAGCTCTCGCCGTTCATCTCCAGGATGTGGACGTGGTGGGTGAGCCGGTCCAGCAGCGCTCCGGTGAGACGCTCCGAGCCGAAGACCTCGGTCCACTCGTCGAAAGGCAGGTTGGTGGTCAGCATTATGGAGCCCCGCTCGTAGCGCTGGCTGAACACCTCGAAGAGCAGTTCCGCCCCGGTCCGGGCCAGAGGCACGAAGCCCAGTTCGTCGACGATCAGCAGGTTGAGCCGGGCCAGTTGTTTCTGCAAGTTCAGCAGGCGCCTTTCGTCCCTGGCCTCCATCATCTCATGCACCAGACCGGCGGCGGTGGTGAAACCCACAGACATCCCGCGCTGGCAGGCGGCCAGCCCCAAACCAAGGGCCACGTGGGTCTTGCCGGTGCCGCTGTTGCCGACGGCAATGACGTTCTCTCGGCGCTGGATGTATTCACATCGTGCCAGCTCCATCACCAGCGCCTTGTTCAACGATGGTATGGCCGGGAAGTCTAGGGTGTCCAGGCTTTTGACGGCAGGGAATCGAGCCGCCCGTATCCGCCGCTCCACCATGCGCTGGTGGCGGTCGATGAGTTCCAGCTCGGCGAGGCGCAGCAGGTACTGGGGGTGATCCACACCCTCGGCGGCGCACTGGGCTGCCATCTTACCGTACTCCCTGAGAAAGCCGGGCAGCTTCAGCTCTTTGAGATGGTGTTCCAGCAGCAGCGTCGACCGGTCGTTCATGCCGCTCTCCCCGACAGCAAGGTCATGTAGTCTCCGGCGGACGTGGTGCTGACCCTGACCCTGGGCAGGTGGGGATACAGCTCCAGGTCCAGCCTTGGCGGACGTCCCTCCAGCCGGCAGAGCACCAGGTGCTTCACTGCGTCGAAGCTCAGCGACCCCAGGTGGATGGCATCTTTTACCGCTGCGTGCACCTCCTGCTGATTGAAGGTCTCCAGCAGCCTGAGCACCTGCACGTACTCCCGTTTGCCCCGCCGTCCCATTCTGGATTCCAGCAGCCGGCGCAGCGTCCCGAACTCTTCGGGCAGGGCCCAGCCCTGCAGGGGTGCGGCCTGGTCCAGGGCGCCCGGCTTCCGTTCCAAGAGCGGCAGGTAGTGGATGGGATCGTAGATGAAGTCGTCCCGGTCGTATGATCTGGGATGGCTGGCGATGACCTCGGTTCCGCAACTGATGACCACCTGGTCCACGTAGCCCCGTACCAGGACGTCCCGATATCCGTAAGCCACCGGCACCGAGTAGTCGTTGGTCCTGTACCTTACCAAGGACAGCGAACTCACCCGGCTTGCCTGCTTGTCGCAGGCGTCGTATGCCACCGGCGGCAGCGGCAACAGGGCCTCCAGGTCCCGCTCCATCCTCTGACCGATGGTCTCCGTGTGGCCCCTGAGCTGGGCGTCCATTCGCTCCAGGCATCGTTGTTCCAGGTAGGCATTGAGCGCATCAAAGCTCTCGAAGGACGGCACCGGCACCAGAAAGTTTCGCCGCACGTACCCCATCAGGCCCTCCACCTTGCCTTTGTCATTGCCCTTGCCTGGGCGTCCGAACCGGTCCTCGAACAGGTAGTGGGACTGCAGCTCGGTGAAGGCCCGGGTGCGCTGACGCCGTCCATCCCCCAGTATCTTCGCCACGGCTAGCCTGGTATTGTCGTAGAGGATGCTCTGGGGCACTCCGCCCAGGAAGGCGAACGCCGAGACATGGCCGTCCAGGAAGGCCTCGGTGGTCTCCGCCGGGTAGGCCTTGACGAAGCAGCCGTCGCTGTGGGGCAGGTCGATGACGAAGCAGTGGGCCTTTTGCTCTACGCCGCCGATGACCACCAGGGCCTCGCCGAAGTCGCACTGCGCGTGGCCCGGCGGATGGGACAGGGGCACGAACATCTCCTTGGTCTGACGGCGATGCTCCCTGACGTAGTCCTTGACCGTGGTGTATCCGCCGTCGAACCCGTACTCGTCCCTGAGCCGCTCGTAGATGCGCTTGGCGGTGTGTCGCTGCTTCCTGGGGCGCTTTAGATCGTCCTCCAGGATCCGGTCAATGACACCGGTGTAGGGCTCAAGCTTGGGACGCCGGGGCGGGGTCTGTCGCCGGTACCCCGGAGGCACGGAGTAGGCCAGCATCTTGCGCACGGTGTCCCGGTGCAGGCCAAACTCTCTGGAGACCTCCCGAATACTCTTACCCTCCACCATCACCGCCCGGCGAACCCGCAGATATACGTCCACCTTATACATCCGTCGCACCATCCATGGGTCGGCTATGACCCTATGAATGATGGCGGGCGGTACAGTATTTAGTCGCCGATACTCAGCAATCCTCCGCCCGCACGGCCCACTTTATCTCCGCCGCTTACATACAATAGTTGGTAGGGCCACCCTGGTCCATGAAAAGCGTTATGGCACCGTACGCCGTGACAAGCCAGAGGAGGCAGCACATTGGACATTGAAACTCCGGGCAATCGGATTCGTGCCGCGAGAGACAAGCTTGGTATCACACCGGCAAAACTAGCGAGCTTGGTCAGGCTCAACGAACGAACGATTAATCGGGTTGAAGTTGGAATAACCCCAATCGCGATCATTGCCGACTACTTACACCTAATTGCCGCTGAGCTTGGCACCACTGAGGCGGCTCTCCTACATGGAGAACTTCCATCGGAACGGGCGACACGCGCAGAGCTACAAAGGATGAGGAACGAGGGCGTCGTCCAGAGTGAAGATGAACTCGAAACATTGTTCGGCCTTGCCACGGATTCCATCCGCAAGCGGAGTAATGCCAACATCCCTCTGAGCCGACAGGACCTGCTGAATCTGATTGAAGTCATAAGGGGCGCTGATGGACTCCAGGCTAGGTGACAGTTGCGAACCTGCTGACAAGCTGGTCAAGCAAATTATCGGCAGGTTCGTACCAGAAGGTGCAAGACTCGCGAGAACATCTAAACCTGGCCATCTCCAATTGCTTGGGGAAGAGTTAGGGGTCAGGGATATCCTGACTCGACCGATGAGTGGTGCGCAGGACCACCATCCGGGTATCGATGCAATGCTGGTTCCGCTCCCTGAAGGGCATTCAATAGTCATTAACGAACGAGCTCCAGAAACTCGGCGAGATTACTCCCTTGCTCACGAGTTAGCACACATAATGCTCCTTGAGGTGGACCCATCTACGGAAGGCTTAGAAAAGGTGACCCGGTACCGCTCTTCAATTTCAGCAAACGCCAAGTGGAAAGCCGAAGAACGCCTTTGCGACGCTATTGCAGCGGAACTTCTCATGCCCGAACAGGTGTTTACGGCGGAAGTAAACAAGTGTGGACGGTCTCTGGCACATTTGCGCCGATTGGCTAAACTATTTGGGACATCACTGACGGCAACAGCCATTAGATACTGGGAATTGCTCCCCGAACCTTGCCAGTTAATCAGATGGAGACCACCTGAGAACAGAAAAGATGCCATCATGCCTACTTGGCAGATGCGCAATGATTCTCCTGGCCCTTACATCTGTCCATTGACAGCGTCTTCCATAGCTAGGCGCAATGAGTTCCGCACCATACGGGAGACTTGGAGGACAGTGAGAACATTGGTCTCCTTTGAGAGCCTATTGGTAAAAAATGGGAACGCCGGAAGGCGCTACATCCGCCCCATGACATTTGAGACGGAATCCATAGGCTTCGGCGGTCCAGAGAATCGGGCAATACTGTCCGCCGTGTACTTGGGCCGGACCGGCGAGAGTGTTTAGCCTGCCGCTGTCGTAACCGGCCCTCATTTCTTAGACGCTCCCATTTCCTTCTTTCCCCGGCCCCCGCCCCTTCTGCTTTGGGAACTTGGCCACTACTGGCGCTTTCTTCCCTTTCCGCCTGGCATGGGCCTCCTGCACCTTCTTGGCTCCAGGTACTCCCCCACAGCCTGTTTCACACTCTCCATCTTTGGCTTGCGCCCGGCTTTCTTAGGCGTTGGGGTGTGGTCTTTGACCTCCACCTCCGCTACCTCTCCCCCAATCCGGGTGATGTCCTCCCAGCTATCCCAGGGCACCTGTTGGGCCACCCCCGCGGCCATCGCTGGTGTCCCTCCCCGGTGTGCCTCGTGGTTCTTGAAGAAGTTGTAGTCGATGACCCACCCATCCAGATACTCCTGCCCCGTCCTCCGGTTCCGTTTGCTTTCGGTGTATGGCCCTTCTGCCCGTAGGCACACCATACCCTAAAAGCAAACGGAACCTCCGCTGGGGCCACGTCCGTCAACTGGACCGGGTGAGCCGGGAGCTGCTGGCCCGGGCCTGGGCCGCTGGGGCGGGACCCGGCGACGCGCCGTTCACCATCGACCTCGATTCCACCAGCTGCGAGACTTACGGACTGGCCAAGGAGGGTGCGCGACACCACGGCTATACCGGCAAGCGGGGTTATCACCCGCTGCTGGCCGTGGCCGCCGGCACCGGGGACGTGCTGATGTCTCGGCTGCGCGAGGGCCGGGCCAATACTGTTCGGGGCGCCGCTCACCTCCTGCGCGAGACGGTGGGACGGGTGCGCTACGCCGGCGCCAGAGGTCAACTCACGGTGCGGGCCGACAGCGGCTTCTATGCCCACGCCATCGTCGCCGTCTGCCGCGAGATGGATGTCCGCTACTCCATCACCATCCGCCAACACAAAAGCCTGCGCAATCTCATCGAGGCGATACCCGAGGCGGACTGGACGCCCATACCCTACTGGATGGACAGTGCCGCCGATGTGGTCGAGACCACCTACACTCCTTTTGAGAGTGAGGCCGGCGCCGCGCCGGTGCGGCTCATCGTCCGGCGGGTGAAGCCCACGCCCGGTTCCCAGCTGGCGCTCTTCGCCAGCTACAGCTATCACGGCCTCATCACCGACCGCGATGGGGAGACCCTGGAACTGGAGGCCGACCATCGCTGCCACGCCGAGATCGAGAATGCCATCCGGGACCTCAAGTACGGCGTCGGGCTGAACCACCTGCCGTCCGGCCGATTCGCCGCCAACGGGGCTTGGCTGGCGATACAGGTGATGGCCCACAACCTGGGCCGCTGGACGGCGCGGATCGGCCTGGGTGAGCAGGTCGTGACCATCAAGACCCTCCGGCGGCGCTTCCTCTCCCTCGCCGGACGGCTCACCCGCTCAGCGCGCCGCCTCACTTTGCATCTGCCACATCGCTGGCCCTGGGAGGAGCAGTTCAGCCGAGCTCTGGGTCGGCTGCGCGCCCTACCACTCCCAGCCTGACGGCGCACGTCCGCCACTGCCCCAACGTCCCCGCCCTCGCGCCAGCCCGGTACGCGAGTGCGTCTTGCCGTGTCCTATCCTGCCATCTCGCCCTGCCCAACGTCTACAGACGGCCATAGGGGCCCCCAAAAGCACCTGCAGACCGCCGCCAACCCCAAATCTACCCGAACTCGAGCCCGGACCATCGCATCTGTAACTTCTTCACCCCCCTTACGCTATCCTTGCGCCGTCCATCGGTGGATTCGGGCTTAGCCTTTAACACTGACCGGATCGAATTTGCTCGGATGACCAGCCAACACGGCTATGGTCGTCTTTCGAAAAATTCCCCTTGTGGCGGGCCCCAGTCCGCTTGGCCTCACTTCACTTATCACAAGCGGCTCCCACGGCGTGGGAAGCTGGAGCACTGGACAGTACGTCATCTCCCTTATGCTCAGCGGAACGGGTTTATCACCAGTACGCTGTCGTATGACTGTCCGTCATTCAGGTCTTCGGAGTAGACCGCGTCGCACCCCAATATTCTGGCCGCCGCTAAAATGGCCGCGTCCCAGTAGGAAATGCCATGCCGGTTTGCCATCCCCGCGGCCGTCCCGAACACTTCCTGGGTTACCGGTTGGACGGGAAGCCCCATCAGGGGCGCTAGGAATGCCAGAGCCTGCTCGTGGGTCATCCCAAGTCTGCCCCTGGGCCGTGTAGCCTGGTGGTAAAACTCCTGCAGGACCTGGGTCGACAGGCTCAAATCATCCTCTTTGAGGACCTCCGCCGCCCTGGCCCTTTTCACCCTTTCTTCGGGAGATGTGTCGGCGGCGTAGATCAGGATGTTGGTGTCAGCGAGACGCATGCCTGTCGTACAGTTCCTCCCGACTCAGCCTTTCGCTGGCACTCAGTCCCACGCCTTCCGCTTCGAACCTTGCCATGACCACGTCCAGCATCCTCGCCCTGCGCTTCGGCTCGGTTTCCTCGGGAGGCCGATCGCAGTCCTCCTTGAGAATCTGCAGGAGGTAATCCCGAAGCATCGCGGACATAGAGGTGCCCTTTTGGGCGGCCTTGATCCTGGCCAAGCGATGGATTTCATCGTCAACGGCCACGCTGATTACCTTCATTGTTTCGGCGTCCTATGTAATATATGGGATTATGGTTTTATGGTAACATCTTGCGGTGTTCCCGTCGCCTGCGTCAGAATGTTGGTGTCCTCCACCGCAATCGGCCGCAACTGCCCTGGCCTGAGGCAGTGGACTGGAATACCCGTACGCCGCCGGCAGGTTGGTGTATCAAGGGCGTTCGCTGAACGTCAACAGCCCGCGCGGAACACTTTTGCGCCGGCGTTTACACCCATTCTACCGGAGGACTCTCTTTGCCACTGCTACTGCTTTCGGTGGTAAGGTCAACCGTGTCCCTGCTTGGTGCCGGACGCCGTTGGTGTTGGGTAGCTCACTCCAATCTCCTATAGTGGTGATATCAGAGTAGTTGCATCCAGGGACCTCACAGCACCACTGCCCATTCGAGAGTTCGTAGACACTGGCGTAGGCAAGTCTCCAAGGAAGGTTGAAATATGATCCGTTATATCAAGTTGCTCCGAAACATCGGAACGTTCGACTCGAATGACTCTGCCGCATTACTAAAAATCAAGCGACTTGCGCTCATTTATGCGGATAATGCACGTGGCAAAACTACACTCGCTGCCGTATTGCGATCATTGGTAACAGGCGACCCATTGCCCATTAACGAACGGCAAAGGCTTGGATCCCAGCAATCTCCGCATGTCGTTCTTAATTGCGAGGGTGAGCCATCCAATGTGATGTTTCAAAATGGCGCTTGGAATAGAACCTTACCTGACTTGAAGATTTATGACGATGTGTTCGTGGATGAAAACGTACATTCAGGGCTCGATGTGGACGCTCATCACCGGCAGAATCTCCACGAGCTCATACTCGGCGATCAGGGTGTCAAGCTTAATCACCATCTCCAAGACACGGTATCCCGCGTTAGCCAGCATAACAAGGCCTTGGAAGAGAAGTCTAAAGCAATACCCGACCAGTCGCGTGGCGAACTCTCGGTGGACGAATTCTGCGCTCTCCCAAAACTGCCAGACATCGAGAAGCGGATGGAAACGGCCGAGCAAACATTGATGGCTGTACGTAACCAAGATGCTGTCCGGACTGCACCTTTATTCGAGGCGATTGAGTTGCCGGAGTTTGACATTGAGGCCATCAGGCAACTCCTGTTGACAGATTTGCCAGACCTTGATAGGGCAGCAGAAGCCCAGGTTCAGGCACATGTGCAAACCCTGAGCGAAGGCGGAGAGTTGTGGGTCGCTGAGGGCATGAGGCAGTTAGCACAAGGCAATGATGGACCTTGCCCGTTCTGTGGCGAAGACATTACAGGTTTGGATTTAGTCGCCCACTATCGTGCTTATTTCAGCGATGGTTATGCTCAGCTGAAGCGAGATGTGGCGGATATGATCAAAAATACGGACCAGACTCACGTTGGAGGCACGCAGGTAGTGTTTGAGCGCGCAGTTTCGACATCGAAGCAGACGAGCGGGTTTTGGGCAACCTACTGTAACGTGCCGCCAATCGAGATAAACACAGAATTCGTCGTCCAGGATTGGAACGCGGCGCGGGAAACGGTTACCAACTTACTCAAAGGGAAACAGGCAGCTCCGCTGGAACAACACGACCTCAGCGAACACCATTTGAGCGTCATTACCAAGTTTAACTCTCATCGGCATCAGATCACGGTCATCAACGAAACGCTGTCTGGTTCCAACGAGGCGGTCCGAGAAGTGAAGGAGCGGGCAGAAACAGCTCACGTAGAAACTATCCGCGCTGAATTAGCTAGGCTGACGTCGACCAAGGCCCGGTTCTCTGATGCGATTGCCCCTTTATGCATTGATTATCTGGACGAGAAAAAGGCCAAGGCTCATGCGGAAACTGAACGATCTGAAGCCAGAAATGCCCTCGAAGAATACCGAGCCAATGTGTTTCCAGTATTGCAACAAGGGGTCAACAACTATCTTCACAATTTCAATGCTGGGTTTCGGGTCGACAGCCTCAAGCCGACAAACATAGGCTCCGGCTCCGGCTCTACTTGTGCGTACAACGTGGTTATCAACGACACGCCAATCGCCGTCGGAAGCAGTAAAAATCCGCAGGGTAAGCCTTCTTTTCGCAACTCGTTGAGTGCAGGCGACCGTAACACTCTTGCTCTCGCCTTATTCTTCTCGTCTCTAGACCAAAACCCCAATCTTGCCAACACGATAGTCGTCATAGATGACCCGATATCGAGCTTGGACGACCATCGTTCTCTTACCACCGTTCAAGCAGTTCGAAACCTAGCGGAGCGCGCTGGGCAAGTAATCGTGCTGTCGCATAATAAACGCCTCCTCTGCAAAATATGGAGCCGCGCAAACCACAAGGAATGCTGCCCATTGGAAATAGCCCAGAAAGGAGGCGAATCCACCATACGGACTTGGGACGTAAGCCAGGACGCTATTACCGAGCATGACCAGAGACACAGTCTCTTGCAAAGATATGCCGCCACACAGCAGGGAGACAAAAAAGAGGTGGCCGTAGCAATCCGACCACACTTGGAGGGATTTCTCAGAGTTGCTTGTCCTGGCGATTTCCCACCCTGGAAACTACTCGGCCCGTTTATAGAAGAATGCGGTCATAAGTTCGGCAGTCCAGGTGAGGTCTTGAGTGAGGACATTGCGCAAAAACTTCACGATATTGTCGAGTACAGTAGCAGATTTCATCATGACACCGACCCGGCATGGGAGGCCGAGGATATCAACGCCACTGAGCTTCTGGGTTTTGTACGACGTACGTTAGCCTTCGCGGGGCCGCCAATAAGATGAGACCAGGATGGAATTACAAGCTGTCCCCTGAATTACCGTTCTAGTCAACTGCCTCCTAGTAGTCAGCAGTGTTATGCCCGGAACCGGGCCGTGCAGAGGGGAGTAACTGGAGAGGACACTGGTCAGGTACGATCGTGGCGGGCGGTGTCGTCCAGGACGAGGCCGAATTGACAGTGGCGCATATTGCCCGTTATTCAGCATGGTCCGGGTGTCCTACGGCTGCATCATTGGTGACTGCCCTTTCGGGGGCGCTCCCGTTCGATAGATTGTGACGTGCCGGTGGCACCCCCTGGCGACACGCCTACATGGTAATGGCGGATGGGACGATGAGCACATACAGCAGTAGGGCCAACCCGGCAGTGAAGGCCTCCAGCAGGCGGGAGGGTCTGCCGGCGGAACTATCACGGGTGAATTTTGGTGCGGCGGGAGTGGACGTGGGCGCCGGCAGCCACTTCGCGGCAGTGCCCGAAAACAGCTGCGAGCAACCGGTGCGCGAGTTTGGCGCGTTCACTGCGGACTTGTACCTTATGGCCGATTGGCTGGCCGAGTGCGGTGTGGAGACAGTGGCGATGGAGTCCACCGGAGTCTACTGGATACCACTCTTTGGAGTCCTGGAGGAGCGGGGGTTCCAGGTGATGCTGGTGGACCCACGGCGCATTAAGAACGTGCCCGGACGCAAGAGCGACGTGCTGGACTGCCAGTGGCTCCAGCAGCTACATACCTACGGCCTGCTTTCGGCGGCTTTCCGGCCCGAGGCCGACATCCGGCGGTTGAGAAGCTATCTGCGGCAGCGGGCCATGCTGGTGGAATATGCGGCCCAGCATGTTCAGCACATGCAGAAGGCGCTGACCCAGATGAACGTGAAGCTGCACCAGGTCATCAGCGACATCACCGGCAAGACCGGGATGACCATCCTCGAAGCCATCGTGGGGGGTGAGCGAGACCCGCGAAAGCTGGCGCAATTTCGGGATCCCAGGACCAAGGCAGACGAGGAGACCATGGCCCTATCGCTGGAGGGGCACTGGCGGGAGGAGCACATCTTCGAGCTGACCCAGGCCCTGGAGTTGTACCGGGTGTATCAGGCCAAGATTGCCGAGTGCGACCGGGAGATTGAAACCCAGATGGGGCAGTTTGACGACCGTAGCGGTGGCGCAGCGCCTGCGGAACAGCCCAGGAGGAACCGCATCCAGGGGAACGCGCCGCGCTTTGACGTCCGCGGCCACCTGTACCGGATGACCGGGGTGGACCTGACCCGGATCAACGGCGTGGACGCCTACACGGCGTTGAACGTAATCAGCGAGGTAGGCACCGATATGACAAGATGGCCAACGGCCAAGCATTTCGCCTCATGGCTGGGATTGAGTCCCAATAACCGGGTCACCGGAGGCAGGGTCATCAGCTCCCGAACCAAGCCCAGCGCCAACCGGGCAGCCAAGGCGCTGCGGCTGGCGGCCAACGCCCTGTACCGCTCCAACAGTGCGTTGGGAGCGTTCCTGCGCCGCAAGAAGGCGCAGCTGGGACCGCCCAAGGCCATTACGGCCACGGCGCACAAGCTGGCCAGAATCATCTACGCCATGCTGCGCTATGGGCAGCAGTACGTGGATGACGGCGCTGACTACTACGAGGCCCAGTACCATCAACGAGCATTGCGGTCTGCGAAACGGAGGGCGGCGCAGCTGGGTTACGAACTGGTACCCACATCCGATGATCGAAACCGCGCCCTTGATCTGCCCTTGGCAACGGCCGCGACCGGCGCGTGAAAACCTCAGTTACTCGATAGTCAACTTGGTTTTAGCATTTGTTCAATAAATAAACCAATTTTGTTATCCTGCCTGATGGGAAATGTTGATGGCGGGGGTGGCAGTGATGATCAGGGACAAGTACGCCGTGCGGCTGGCGCTGGAACAACGGGAAGAACTCCAGAATCTGATTCGGGTTGGGAAAAGCTCGGCCCGAGTGACCGCTAGGGCGCGGATTCTCCTCAAGAGCGACGGCAGTTGGGCCGCTCCCAAGGTGGCCGAGGCGCTGGATGTGGCGCTGGGCACCGTGTACCGGATTAAGCAGCGCTTTACCGAGGAAGGGTTGGACGGGGCCCTGTGGGACCGGCGCCAGGTCAACCGGCATCGGAAGTTGGACGACCGGAGCGAAGCCCACCTCATCGCGTTGGCCTGCAGTCCAGCGCCGGAGGGCCACGATCACTGGACCCTGCGCCTGCTGGCTGGCAAGGTGGTGGAACTGGGGCTGGCGTCCTCCATGTCCCACGAGGGAGTGCGTAAGCGTCTCAAAAAAACGTTCTCAAGCCGTGGCAGAAGCAGGAGTGGTGCATCCCCAAGGTGAGCGCCGAGTTCGTGGCCAACATGGAGGACGTGCTGGACCTGTACGCCGAACCGTATGACCCCCAGCGTCCGGTGGTCTGCTTTGACGAGACCTCGACCCAGTTGCTGGCGGAGACCCGGCCCTCTCTGCCGCCCCGGCCTGGACTTCCCCTGCGGCAGGACTACGAATACCGGCGGGAAGGCGCCCGCAATCTGTTCCTGGCCTGCGAGCCGCTGGCCGGGTGGCGGCAGGTGGCGGTGACCCAGCGGCGCACCACGGGGGACTTCGCCCACCAGATGCGCTGGCTGGTGGATGAAGCCTATCCGGAGGTCCCGGAGGTGCGGGTGGTCCTGGACAATCTCAACACCCACCGCGCGGCGTCGCTGTACGAGACGTTCCCAGCGGCCGATGCCCGGCGGATTGCGAAACGGCTGGAGTTCCACTACACCCCGAAGCACGGGAGTTGGTTGAATATGGCGGAAATCGAGTTCAGCGTGCTGTCCCGCTGCTGCCTGAAGCAGCGGCTCCCCGACGAGGATGCGCTCGGGAGGGAAGTCCAGGCACTGGTGCGGGAGCGCAACGCCGCCCGAGTTGGTATCAAGTGGCGGTTCAAAACCCAGGACGCCCGATCCAAACTTCACCGCCTTTACCCTTTCGATTCCAAAGTTGACTGACTGCTAGGCATCTGAATGTTTCTAAGTTAACGGCGTCCTCTTCCCGCTCTTGCCCCGTTTGCAACAGATATGTCCACTCTTCATCGCTCAAGCAAGGAGTCGTCAAGGTCTTTCCCGAGAAGCGAATGGAATCGAAGACCGTTGGGTCGGAGGCAACCAGACCGCTCATTTCCAGAGCACCGAACCCATCACGAATGCATTGCCAGGTGCCGTCGCTGAGGTCTTCGAAATAGTCTTCCGTGTAGGGGAAAGACAACCCGCCCTGGTAACCGCTAAACAGCAGCCTGAGAAGGGACTGGTCCCCCAGGCATTGGATGAATCCTGCCCACACTTCCTCGGGGGCACCAAAGCTGTACGGGTTGACCAGAATCGAATTGAGATAAGAGTCCTCGACCTTATCGACGACGCATGACCCCTCGTCAGCTGAAAACTCCGACAAGAAGGCCTCCATACTGTCGTTGTTGAAGCTGTCAATCGCCGCTGAGCTGGAGGTTGGGGCCAACGGCGCAGCCGTGGCGGCAGGCCGGGCAATTGGTGTGACAACAATGCTAACAACCGCAGCCGCGGTTGTGGCAGCCGATATAGCGGTCGGGTCAGGTGCGACGGCGGCAACTATGATGGCGGTCGGTACAGGCGTAGGCGCCGCAGTTGGTGTGTTGGGAGGAAGCTCGACGTTGCAGAACCACAGGTCTCCCAAATTGTATCTCTTCGGCCCCAAAGTGTCATACAAATCCTCCGGTACGCAACCAGTCAGGCGGTTGCCTTTTAGCCCCAGAGACGTCAAGTTGGATAGGTTGCCCAACTCAGGCGGTATCTCGCCGCTTAGCTGATTGCCCGTTAGGCCCAGGTGTATGAGGTTCACGAGGTTACCAAGCTCCGAAGGAATACTCCCGGTCAACTGATTCAGTCTAAACCCGAATCCACCGAAGGGATGCGGTCATGGCGATGTGGGAAGGGCTGAGGGGCGGGGTGAAAGGATGGTGCGGCTTTCATCCCGATGGATTTCTCTGGGCGCGGGGTTTGGAAGCCCCTTCAATGGGAAGTTGACGGTCCTGGGGTGGCGGCGACGGGGGAGACCGGCGGGTCATCTACAAGAGGAAACAATCGCGGCCCGGCCTGGGCGCGACTCAGTGGGGGCCTTCAGTTGGCCGGTGGGCGGTCCGGTGGCTGACGAGGACGTCAGGAAGGGAGTGGCAGGGCACGCAATCGGGCCAGGGCGCTGTTGAACCGGTTTTCCCAGGGCCAGCCTTGGGGCAGATGCAGGGTGAGGCGGCGGGCCTTGCGGGTGATGCGTCCGGCCAGGGAGAAGAAGCGTCGCCTAATGGTCTTGGTGGTTGCCGCCGGCTCTGCCGGAGCGATGCGCGCCGTCCAGCGGGCCAAGTTGTGGGCCATCACCTGGACGGCCAGCCAGGCGGCGTTGGCGGCGAAGCGGCCCGAGGGGAGATGGTTGAGGCCGGCACCGTACTTCAGGTCCCGGATGGCGTTCTCGATCTCGGCGTGGCGAAGGTGGCCGGCCTCCAGTTCCAGGATGTCTCCCTGCCGGCCGGTGATGCAGGCGTGATAGCTGTATTTGGCGAACAGGGCCAGTTGGGAGCCGGGCGTGGGCTTCACCCGGCGGACGATGAGACGCACGGTTGCGGCGCCGGGTTCACCCTGGAAAGGGGTGTATTCAGCCTCGGCCACGGCGGCGGCGCCCTCCATCCAGTAGGGGATGGGCCTCCATTCCCTCTCGGGTATGGCCTCGATGAGATTTCGGAGGCTCCGGTGCTGGCGCACGGTGCTGGAGAAGCGGACACCCATCTTGCGGCAGACGGCGACGATGGAATGGGTGTAGAAGCCGCTGCCGGCCCGCACCGTGAGTTGACCCCTGGCCCCGGCATAACGCACGCGGCCCAGCGTCTCCCGCATGAAGTGGGCGGCGCCTCGGGCGGTGTTGGACCGGCCCTCACGCAGCCGGGCCATCAGAACCTCACCGGTGACGGCCGGCAGCGGGTGATAGCCCCGCTGGCCGGTGTAACCGTGGCGGCGCGCTCCCTCCTTGCCCAGTCCGTAGGTCTCGCAGATGGTGGAGTCCAGGTCGATGGTCAACGGCCCGTCGCCAAGTCCACCACCGGCGGCCCAGGCCCGGGCCAGCAGTTCCCGGCTCACCCGGTCCAGTTGACGGACGTGACCCCACCGGAAGCTGCGCAGGAAGGTTCCCAGGGTGGACGGCGCCTTGACCACGCACCCCAGCACCCGTCCGGTGCTGCCGGAACGCAGCGCCTCGGCGTCGTCGATGCAGTCGCCCCCAGCCAGGGCGGAGGCCACCAGCGTCATCAGCTTGTCCCCGGGGTTGGCCCGGCCCGGCGCATCTCCCAGGTCAACGTGGCGGTCCACCAGT
The DNA here is from genome assembly GCA_965224325.1 of Dehalococcoidia bacterium. GTDB lineage: Bacteria > Chloroflexota > Dehalococcoidia > Lucifugimonadales > UBA3495 > CBDCMJ01. The sequence continues at coordinate 83,121 of CBDCYT010000019.1, read as the reverse complement.
TCACCCAGACCCAGGCGGAGGGCCAGGCTGGCAGGCAGCAGCAACCCGGCATTGGCCACCAAGCGGTGGTCGTCGAAGGAGACACGGATGCGGCCGGGGTGGTTGCGTGGTAGCATCTATCAGGCGCTCCTTCTTTCTGGCTGGTTTTCCGTTCAAAAACCATTATTCCAGATTCACGAGAGCACCGTTCACCCATTCACCAGACCCCCAATACCCGCCCCTTCGGTGGATTCGGGCTAAGGCTAGGGATACTCTGAACAAGTTCTGGGTGATATGGCATAGTAAGGCTGGCAGACCCGAATCCGGACGTGGGTGAGAGCAGAGATGGACCAACCGACCTTTGCGGACCTGGAATTCCAGGGCAAGAAGCGCAAGACTCGTCGGGAACTGTTTCTGGAACGTATGGACTTCCTGGTTCCCTGGCAGCATCTGGAGGAACGCATCCAGCCCTTCTACCCCAAGGCAGGCAAGGGCCGCCGGCCCTACCCTCTGGCGGTGATGCTGCGGGTACACTGTGTGCAACTCTGCTACAACCTCAGCGATCCTGGCATGGAAGATCTGCTCTACGAGGCCGAATCGGTCCGGCAGTTCGCTGGGCTCAGGATGTCGGACGCCCTGCCCGACGAGACCACCATCCTCAACTTCCGCCATCTCCTGGAGCGGAACGAGTTGGGCAAAGTACTGTTCGAGGAGATCAACGCCCACCTGGAGTCGCAGGGGCTGCGGTTACGGGAGGGGACCATCGTGGACGCCAGCATCATAGAGGCGCCGTCGTCGACCAAGAACCGGTCTGGGGAGCGGGACCCTGAGATGCACCAGACCAAGAAGGGGAACCAGTGGCATTTTGGGATGAAGGTGCACATCGGGGTGGACTCGGAAACGGGGCTGGTGCACAGCATGAGCACGACGGCGGCCAACGCGCACGACGTTACGGAGGCGCACAATCTGCTGCACGGCGGGGAGACGGTGGTGTGGGGCGATGCCGGGTATCAGGGGGTTGGGAAGCGGGAGGAGAACCGGGAGCGGGAGGTGGACTGGCAGGTGGCGATGCGACCCGGGAAACGCAGGGGCTTGGAGCCTGGGAGTGAGGAGGCCGTGCTGGAGAGGCTCAAAGCGCAGGTGAGGGCAATGGTGGAGCACCCTTTCCTGAGGGTGAAGCGGCAGTTCGGATACGCCAGGGTTCGCTACCGCGGACTGGTCAAGAACACGGAGCGGCTGGCGATGCTACTGGGACTGGGCAACCTGCTGACGGCCCAGCGCCATCTGGCGGCGTAGTGCGCGAGCCAACAGCTCCGGACCGGCCTTTCCGGCAGTATCAAGCCCGCATCGGCCACCGCAGGGTGCGATCAGCGGGACCAAGCCCGGCCCAACAAGCCTCGTGAGGCGGTTCTCACCCCCATCGTTGCCTCGGCTATGACAATCCAGACTATGACGGCCTTGTTCAGAGTATCCCTAGGGGTCTAACTCGACCTCTCCCACCCACGCGCTGTCAAAATCCGCCGACCATCGAGTCACTGATTCGGTACTCAAGTCCACGTCTAGGTCAAAGGGTAGTCTTGCCTCGTAAGCCTTGGTGCCCAACAGCGGCAGGTCCAGCGATAACCCGGTTGAACAGTCGTGGTGACCCTATAGATGCCCTCGGATACCTCCACGGGGTCCGAGTACTCCCACTCGAGGAAGTCGGCGATCTGACTAGCTATGAGCGTGTCGAATAGCGAGGCCCCGGGGATGCCGGCGGTCGCCAGGGTCACGATTTCAGCGACGACCGTTTCAGTGCTCGTCTCAGTCCAGCCCTGTGCTACGTTCAAGGCCTGAGCCCTTCTTTCCGCCTCGCTATCCCCACAGCCCAAGATACCCACAACCAAGAGACAACCGAGTAGGCACCCAAGTAAGACACGGGCCATCGACGGATTCCTTCCGGGGAGAAACTCTAAATTATCCCCGTGAAACAGCGTGCGGTTGGCGACGTTGATTTCAGCCATGCGGGGATGCTACCCTAGGCCATCAATTACAAGCAAACGGAACCGACCCGCCCCACAAAGCTGGTTCAAAACAGGATAATCTTTGGCCGCGGAAAACGGGTGCACTGGCCAGAATAAACTACATTCCCGATCAGGTTATAAACCAGCCTGGAGAGACCGGGGGGGCGATATCGTAGGGCAGTTACGGTGACTGTGCGGCTTCCGGTTGGATAGGCCTACCTAGCCAACCTCTTACCGGCGGCTCGCCGCGCACAGAGTATCAAGATCGACCAAGGCAAATATCTAAAGCGACTGGGGTCGGAGCGCAGTCGCCCTACCAGGGTGGTGGTTGGTCTGCAGGTAGACAATCAGCACTGGACCGCCCCCAGCAGGCCATCCGGGACAAACCCATTGTTACCTACTACGAGGAAAAGAGCCAAGACATTTATCGAGTCACGAGTGTCTTCAACCGATGCAACAGAGGGACCACCCCTGTGGTGTGCCAATCTTCTCTCAAGCATTGCCGTGTAGCAGTGGAACACTTTCCTGAGGATAGGTTGCCATGACGAATCTAACACCTGCTGAGGTGCCATCGGAAGAGATACTGCAGAAGCTCATCTTGGATGAAGACCTCGAGCACCTTGAGGACCTGCTCGCCGAATTCAACCTGTTCGACGTGCTCAAAATCGAACGGCGGGAGCCCCAGCATTCTGCGCTCCTTGGGTGGCTCCTAGACCCAAGGGGCTCTCACGGGCTGCGAGACTATTTCCTTCGCCGATTCCTTTCGGCGGCGGCGGCGAAGGCTCACGACGATGGCATCGCCGCCGCCAGTCCAGTTGACGTAGATGGCTGGGAACTGGTCAACGTTGAGGTAGCCACCGAGCGGCACAACATTGATATCCTACTGATAAGCCAAGACGACGAGTTTATCTGCATCGTAGAAAACAAAATTGGTGCTTCAGAGCACTCAAATCAACTTTCCAGATACCTCTCCATCGTGGAACGCGAATACGAGGATCTGGTTCCGTTCCCGATTTTCCTCACACCGGACGGCATTGAACCAGAGGCGGAACTCGACTCTGACCGTTACGTTGCTTTGGGTTATGAGCAAGTCGCCGGGCTCATAGAGCGAACCCTTAAGAGCCGAGGATCCACAATAAGCGCGAGCGTCGCAGGTTTCTTGGAGCAGTATGCCCGCACCTTGCGGAGGCACGTGATGACCACTAACGACAATATTGATGCACTGGCCCTACAGATTTACGAAAAACACCGGGAAGCGATCGACTTGATTATCCGGGCAAGGGCCACTTTCGAAGTAAAAGGATGGGATGTCCTCGACGGGAGCATGGCTCACCATCAGTCATTGTTGATGCCTGATATCAATAGCAAATGGTATCACCGATTTTACGCCCCTGAACTAGAGGAGATACCGGAACTCCTGCAGGGGCAAGGGTGGACATCGTCGGGCCGCATGGTGCTGTTCGAGGTGAAATACCGCGAAAGAGTTCTTACTTTGATGTTGGGTCCCGGACCCGAGGCGACACGTCGGCGTTTGTTCCAACTCGCGCAGACGCCCGATGCCGTTCCAGGCGTGATGATGCGCCGCACTCACAAATTGAGCGGAACCTGGCACACACTTTACAGCAGGAGGCTCATGGACAAAGGCGGCTCCTCCGAGCCTGATTATCAGCAGGGCAGGCACCAAGTAGAGCTGGCCGTAGCAACCTTTGTCCAGAACGATTACTGGCCGTTGGTTAACGCCATACGAAAGGAGTTCGGGTTACCGGCCGCGTCTTCTTGAACTCAAACTAAAACGGGGTCCCATGGCCGTTGGCCGTGGCCTGCCCCAGGTCTTTGTACCGCCTGCATGGTGTTCCAGCAGCAGCGTCGGCCTGTCGTCCATGCCGCCCTCCCCGACAGCAAGGGCATGTAGTCCCTGGCCGATGTGGTGTTCACCCTCACCCGGGGCAGGTAGGGATAGAGCTCCAGGTCGAGGCGGGGCGGCTGTCCCTCCAGCCGGTAGAGCACCGGGTGCTTCACCGCATCGAAGCTCAGGGCCCCCAGCCGGAGGGCATCCCGCGCCGCCGATTGCACCTCTTCCAGGCTGAAGTTCTCCAGCAGTCTGAGCACTTGGACGAACTCCCGCTTGCCCCTTGGTCCCGTCCGGGACTCCAGCAGGCACCGCAGCGTGGCAAACTCCTCGGGCAGGTCCCATCTGTCAAGGGCGGGGCGAAGTCCGGGCGGGCACGGCGGGCTAAAGCTTTAGAGCAGCCCCAGCCGGTATTCCCCACGACCAGCGGCGGGCGGCGGGCTAAGCGCGGGCGTCCGGCGGGATTTGAGCCGCCGTCCCTCCCCAAGGGGCGGCGGGGCAGGTAATCAACAAGAAGGAGGAGGCAGCAAGTGTTCGGGTTGATTGGGTTGATGTTCAAAATGCCCTTGGGGGTCGTGGCCGTGGTGGGTGGCCTTGGGGCCGCCTGGTACTTCGGATACATCGGCGGCGACGACGAGGCCGCCGTGGAACCCGCGCCGGTGGAGCAGCCTATCGACGCCACCGGCTAAGTCCGGTCTAGGCCTTCCCCGCCGGGTGTCGGGTCCACCCGACTTCTGAAACCCGCCCGCCGCTGGAGGGACGGCGGGCGGGTTGGCGTTCACCCCGCCCGGGCCCGGGGTGGCTGACGACGGAACGGGCCAAGGGCGGGCCAGACGTAACCGGGCTTGCGGCGGCGGCAACCCCGGCTGACTTTTTTGGGGCCACCCCGGAAACTCCGGGGGCCTTGGGGCCACCCCGGAAACTCCGGGGGCCGCAAATCGGCTCTCAGGGCTTCGGGCCTTCCGGCCAAGGCGGGTTTTCCACGCCTGGGGGCGCTTCCCAGCTACGGAACACAAAAAAGACGCCGCTCACCTGGTAGGTGGGCGGCGTCTTGGCCGGTGGCGGTGGCGGTTCAGCTCGGGCGGCTGGCCGGCAGACCGGCAGCATACCCGGCGGCGTAGCGGTCCCGCCAGACCTGCGCCAGGTCGAGGGTATGCTTGTAGTGGGCTTCCCCCTCGGGGCCGTCGTGGCGCCCCGCGTACCAGACCTCGAACCCCGGATCGTCCGGCCCGGCAAGCTCCTCGGTGTCGGCCAGGTATTCCCGCAGCAGGGTTTCCTCTTCGTAGGTCATAGCACCCCCATTGTGATCTGTCTGAATTGGCGGTCTTCGGCCCACCGTAGACACCTGGGGCAAATCCGGGGATCGTCACGGAGCTTCAGGAAGTCGGCGGGCCGAAGTATCCGCTTGCTCCGGGGGCCGAATTCCTGGTCACATCCTGCGACCTGGGACACTTTCCCGGTCAACCGATCCCGGCAGTTGTGCCAAAACGCGTGTATGGTTGCGGCGCATCGCTGCCTCCTTTCACGGCATCGGGGCCGGCCTTGACCGGTCCCGATGCCGTGGTACTTAGGCGCTGTTAAGCCATGAAGGGGGTGAAGCTATCGAAGTCGCCGTCGTCCCCCATGCTAACGACGTTGACGGTCGAGGCATCCTCTGGCACCCGGGGGGACGAAATGCACCCAGCGATGTAGCAGGCTGGGGGGGCCGGTCGCGCCCGTGGCCTCGAAAAAGACCGCGAACTCGGTTTCCCCATCATTGAGCTGGGCCATAATGCTGACGGTCCCCTCTGGCAGGGCAACGGTCGTCTCGCTCAGCGTCCATCTTTCTGGCATGGCTCCCTCCTTACCGTGAGGGTGCGGGGCCGGTCTAGCCGGCCCCGTTGCCGTGGTACTTAGGCGCCGCCGCTGGCCGCCGCTGGTGGAAGCAACCACCAGGGCATTTCCATCATGCACCTACCCGTGGGGCCGCGAAGTCCGCCCAATCCTGCATAAGCTCCCGGCGCCCTTCCAGCAGGTCGGACCGGAAATAGGCCATTTCCACCGCGCCGCCGGGGACGTGGGCCAGGGAAAGCTCGATGGCCTCTCGGGTGTAGGTGGTTTGCTCGGCGGCCCAATCCCGGAAGCTGGACCGGAAGCCGTGCGGAACGCAGTTGATCCCCTCCTTCTGCAACCGGTATTGCAACGCGTTCATGCCCATCATCTTGCCGTTATGCGCCGGGAAGAGGACGCCGTATTGGGTGCCTATCGCCCCTTCAAAGCTTTTTAACGCATCAGTCCCTAGCTCGTCCCTGGCCTGGGTCAGCACGTCCGCCGCCTGCCTGGACAGGGGGACACGGTGCGGCCTCGACATCTTCATTCGGCTGCCCGGGATGGTCCATACCATGCTGCCCCAATCGATCTCGTCCCAGGTGGCACCCCGTATCTCAATCGACCGGGCCGCCGTGAAGACGAGGAACTGTAAGCCTAGCATTGCTGGCCGGTATAACGGTGACCGGAAATCGGGCGGCGGGTGGTCCAGCCCCGCCATTACGCCCGGGACCTCGGCGTAGGGCAACGCCCTATAGTGCGCTCTGGCCTTCGGCAACGACGGGAGCGCCCCCGCGATGGCCTCTCCTGCGGGATTGTGGGCAATGTAGCCGTAAGCCATGGCCCACCTCAGAACCGACCGGATGCGGCCTCGGATGCCCTGTGCATGGCCGGGCATATCGGACCAGATTGGGGTAAGCGCATCGAGTACATCAGCCTGGGTAATCTCGTCAACCCGGCGGTCCCCGAACACCGGGAACACATGGCGCTCCAGGGTTTGCCTGAAGTTGAGGCCGGTTTTCTCATGTTTCCACCGCGCCTTGTTCGCCTCATAATATCTCTCCGCCGCTTCCCGAAAGGTGGGCGGTTTCCCGCGTTCCCTGGCCGGATCGGCCTTGACCGCTTTTGTGACCTCGGCCCTGGCCCATGGGTTGCGGCCAGCGCCCACCGCCGCCTTGTTGGATACCGCCGCTTTCCTGGCGGCGTTCAGGTTGACCTTGGGATACCCGCCCAGCCCCTTCTCCAGCCGCTTGCCGTTCAGGTGGACACGCTGAATCCAGGACACACTCCCCCCCGGCGAGATCATCAGGTACAGGCCGTTGCCGTCCCCGTGTCGCCCCGGTGTCTTGTCCGCCACAATCTTGGTGATTCTGTCCGCCGTGAGCTTCGCCATGACACTCCTTTACCCCTATAGAATCTGGGCCGCTAGGCGTGGGATTTTACCCCCTTCGGCCTTACCTTTTACCCCCAGCGTGCCCAATAATAGGGTGTTGTCAGGCGTGTGTCAATAGGTAAATCGGACCAATTGGGTCTTCAGTATGAGCACTACGACGTGGCCACCAACGAAGCAGCCCGCGATCACCTCAAGATGCGCGAGATCAAGTCGCTTCCCGTCACCATCGTGGACCAGGAACAGGTGATCATCGGTTACTACCCCAAGAAACTGATTCCGGCTTTGAACCTTAAGGTTAGCGTGGACCTTTCGGTCAAGATGGATTGGCTGTCGGACAAGTACAATGTCATCCTCAGCGCGGCCGTTAGGGCCACTCACCAGCTTTCTGACTCCCAGCTAGCGGAACTGACGCCATGGCGGGACTGGACCTTGGGGGAAGTCATGCGTCACGTGATGTCCTTCCCCGAATTGGCCTGGCGCAGCCACACCCACGGCAGTATGAGCACCGACGACATGCAAGCCTCCGACGAACGGTTGAGGGACGTGACCACGGTGGAAACCCTGGCGCCATACGGCGAGAGTGTCCGGCAGAGCATCTTAGAGTTTTTGCGCAGCGGGGACAACGCCTCCTTTGACCGGGTGGTGCCTGCCCACTACGGCGGCGAAGTTACTGTGTTGGAACTACTCAACATAGTTCTCAGTCACAGCACCCATCACCTGAAGCAGATTTACTGGCACATGGAAACCAACCTGGGCGTCGCCTTGAAAGATCCGGCCACGGAGAGCGACTTTCAGGGCATCGTGACTCCCTCTACCCTTATTTAAGGGCGGATACCGGCGCGGGCGAGCACGGATTCCTGCCGGCCGGTCTGCAGGAGCTATGTTCACAGCGCCTCGCTTAGTTCTAAACATCCGTACATCGGAGACATCCGGGAGGTGAGTTATACATGACACAGCAAGTGGCGATAGACTCCGGAAGGACCGCCGTTTTGATCATGGATTTCCAGCAGCGCATTATTGGCAACTTTGCCAGCGAACCTCAAGCTGTCGTTGAGAACGCATCGCAGGCGTTGCAAGCAGCCCGCCAAGCGGGTATCCCAGTCATTTACGTCGTGCATCGCGGCGGACCGTTCCAAGAGTACGCACCCGACGTGGAACTCCACGAAGGGGTGGCCCCAGCGCCCGGAGAGATGGTAATCACCAAGACCAAACCCGGGCCATTTTCCACCACCGGGCTCGACGTGACGCTGCGGGACATGGGTAAAGACACGCTGGTCATTATGGGGGTGGCAACCAGCGGTTGCGTACTGTCCGCTATCCGGTGGTCCGTGGACATCGGGTACAAGTTTATCGTGGTGTCGGACGCTTGCTCCGATGCGGACCCAGAGGTGCATCAGGTTCTCACCGAGAAAGTTTACCCTCGTCAGGGCACGGTCATGACCACCCAGGAGTTCTTGGGTGCCATTTGACCGTTGCCTCTCTCCAGGCGCCGGAAACTTCCAGGAAATCTGAAGCCTCTCGACATAAGATCCCGCTGGCGCCACCGGCTGGGCCTCGTGAATCAAAGGGATTAGTCATAAGCGCCCGCAAGGCCCATTCGGCCCCAATGATGCTCCCTGGATCCCGGAAACCCCTTCTTGTGAGGTATACACTGGGGTATGGTGCGTCTTGGGCAGGCCGTAACTTAGTCGACAACTTAATCGATGGGGGTTAATGCCGTTATGATAAAGCCGAGCCGGTTGGGCCACGTGGTCCTTAGGGTCAGAGATCTTAAGCGGTCGGAGGAGTTTTACACCCAGTTCCTGGGATTGGGGGTCAGAGACAGAGCCGGGGATTCTATGGTGTTCTTCACCAGTGACCCCGACATACACCACGACCTCGCCGTTGCCAAAATCGCCGACGATGCACCCGGCCCTGAACCGACCAGGGTGGGGCTCTATCACATTGCCTACGAGCTAGGCTCCATCGACGACATCAAAGAGGCTTACCGCTTGGTCAAGGAGATGGGCGTTCGAATTGCCGGCTACGGGGACCACGGCGACACCAAGGGGCTCTATGTGTTGGACCCTGACGGCATAGAGATTGAGCTGTACGCTTTCGCCCCGCAGTACCGGGACGCCCCTCTGGAGGAGATTCTCTCTCAATCATTGGAGCAACCTGCGCCGGGCCAACTGGCGCTGGGTCAACTGGCCGAAGCCTGAGGGACGCTTCTCCCAACAGAGCGGGCTAGAGGGTCTCGGCAAACTCAGGACGGCTTGTTGGTTCACTCATAGTGGGTTCGCCGGTCTGTGAACCGCCGACCGGTTAACCGGCCCACTCACATCGACTCTCGCACGCACTGCTCCAGCAGCTCCAAAGCCGCTTTGGCGAATGCCCACATGTTGGCCTCACGGTTTGCGTCGCCGGTTTCCAGCGTGATGACCCGCTCCACGGGTCCGGCGACGGCGATGCAAGCGTGGCCGGCGGCGTCACCGTAGCGGTTGCCCGTGGGACCGCTGGCCCCGGTCTCGCTCAATGCCCAGGTGGTCTGCAGAGATTCGCGCACCGTCCGGGCGTTCAGCAATGCGTAAGGTTCACTGCTGGCCCTTATATCGGCCATGGCGGTGTCCGGAACCCCAAGCAGGCCTTGTTGAGACACCCGGGTATAGACCACCGCCCCGCCGGTGAAGTAGGCCGAAGCTCCGGGAATTGCGACCAGAGTTGCGGAAATCAAACCGCCGCATGAGGATTCGGACACGGCAACGGTTTGTTGGGTTTGCTTGAGCAGCGCACCCACCGGTGCGGCTATTGCGCTTAGGTCTGGCATGGTTTACTCCTGTCGAGATGATGGATTTTTGCAGCTTACTCCCCGTATTTTACATCAAGAGACCTCCGGCGAAGGTCCGCAGTTGTTAATCGGGCGTCTAGCTCCGCTAAAGCTCGGCAGCAGGATATGTTAGTAATTGGCGCCTGATTAGTCCTCCGTTGATCCCGGTCCGCCGAAGGAGGCATACGGTCTCACTCCGGGGGAGTTACGCTCATCCTGGGCTTGTCAAAGGGTTGGTGGCGCTTCGGAAGGTTTACCCCCACCTTGCCGAAGTTACCCGAACGGTTGGTCCATGTTCCACAGGCCCACCATAAACGGGTTCCCCCGGACAACCAAAAAGACCTTTCTTCGCGGCTCAGGGTCATTCAAAAGTCGGTAGACGAGGTACTCTTCACCGTCACCCCGGCGAATGCCCGGGGCCCAGAAAAGCGAGTCCACCTCGAACTCTCCCTTCCCTGAAAGTCCCTGGATTTCCGCTCCCCGATCGGGGTCGGGGACAAGCTTCGCGGGAATGACGGGGTGTAAGGCGAGAACTTCCGATGACTAAATAACCCTACTTCGAACTAAATGACCCTACTTCGTGGCTGAGGCCGCGTTGACCTAGATTGACAGCGTGTGTGATAATTTAACGACACGGGGACGCGCGGGTTCGACAGGAGCGTCTTGTGGCGGATTGCAAGCCGAGGACGCCATCTATCTCGTAAATCAGGTGGCAGCCATTAACTGGCGAACGTGAATTAGCTCTAGCCGCCTAAAGTGCGGCTACGTCTGCTCACTGTTACTCCCGGAGACGGGGATGCAGGCGCCAAGAGTCCGGGATGCGGTTGCTCCGATGCTGATAAGGGGTAGCCAAAGGCAGATCAGCTAGCGTGCTGGGGATTTGGTCGGCGGAAGCCCCGGGATGCGAGACGCAAAGCGCCGGACAAGCTTGTAGCACATCTGATCATGAGCCCTACTGGACGGGGAGTTCGACTCTCCCCCGTCTCCACCATCCCTTCCAGAACACTCTCTTGCCGCGTCCAGCACCGGGACATCCCCTCTATCAGCCATCGCCGTTATCGAGACCAGGAAGGTCTTCTTGGGCAATAGCCCGATTACCCCCCTTCTGTCCAAGTCCCCGTATGAGCCTGTCTCAGAAGTCTCCACTCACGATTTTGGGCGGACGCAGCCTGACGGGTTACTATCATTAACCGCCTAAACCAGTATTAACCGCGGCTCATTAACCCGTCATTCCCCCGCTTCAGTCATTCCCGCCTTCCGTCGTTCCCGCCTTCCGTCATTCCGACGCTTCAGTCATTCCAGCCTTCCGTCACTCCCACGCTTCCGTCATTCCAGCCTTCCGTCACTCCCACGCTTCCGTCATTCCAGCGGAAGCGGGAATCCAGAAAGGTAGGATGCTGGAGGACTCAGCTTTATGACACAAGCTAGTATATGGCCTGCAACATGGACCTGAGCAGGCGGCCCCTTCGCCCCACAGAAGCAGACTCCCAAAGGGTTCAATAGGCGCTAGGGCACTTACTAGCCTCGACCGCATCACCGGACTCAGGCACATACATGCCGACTAGCGCGGCTTCCGCTTCGCCCTTGATCTTCGAGAACCCCTGCCAAGTAAAGTCCCCGTTGACGTACAGGTGACGCGCCCTTTCAATCTTTTCTTCCATGGACCGCCTTTTCTTCCATGGACCGCAGTTTCTGTAGCGCAGCCTTAAGTACCTTCTCAACCACCGCTGACCGGGGCAAAATGGCGGCGGCGACTTTTCGGTCTCGGACGAAGGACTCGATGAACTCCCGCGACTAGGTAAGCTGGTCCCGAATGAGGAACTTGCTCGTGTCCTTGGCGTAAGCGGTGAGGGTCTTCACAGCAGCGCCCGCACCTCCCCAGCCGTTATTTTTAACCGTTCCTGACGCTCCTAGTGCTCCCGAATACAGGGAGAGGATGTCGCTGGTCTCGAGGTCGGTGGTCTCCACCGCGTGCCCAGCCACCGTCACGCTTCGATCAGCTCCTTCCCGATGGCTTCCACTTTCTCGCGCTGCTCTTGGAGCACGCTGTGCATCTCCTCGGTCACCAGTCGCACCACCCCCTGGATGTTGCCCTCGGCGAGAATGCTTTCCCGAACCCGGCCGATAACATTCGCTGGAATCGCTTGGAGTTGACCCTGGGGGTGTCGCAGGCGACGCTGCCCCGCTTCAGCAGGGAGAGTGCAAGACGTAGTAGGGGAGCCGGCCCCTTGGGCTTCTGGTCAGTAAGGGCTTTACCCCAGGTGTTGCACATGACCTGACCAGTTGTGATCCTGGGAGTGACTGTCTGAGGCAAAAAGGCATGGGTCTCCGCGAGACGGAGGCCACAGATCACACAGGGAACCGCGGTGGGTCTTTGCGGGTCTTTATTGAAGCTGCTTTGCCTTTCGGGTGGTAGACCATGGCTTGCGGTTGAACCGGCGGCCCAGGCCTCGCTCAATCTCGCGCCATTTCCGCTCCTCCTCCGGCGTGACGAAAGTCACGGCCTCGCCGGAGCGGCCCATACGTCCAGTTCTTCCGACCCGGTGCGTAAAGAGTTGCTCCGAGTCCGGTAGGTCAAAGTTGATAACCTGGCCAATACCCTCAAAGTCCAAACCTCTGGCGGCCACATTTGTAGCTACCAGGATCGCTGCGGCGCCGGAACGGAAGTCCACCATGACACGCTCACGCGCGTTTTGGCTAAGATTTCCTTGAAGCACCCCTACCGGATAGCCGAGCGCGTAGAGAAGCATTGCCAGCTTTTTTACGCCGTGCTTGGTCTTTCCAAAAACGATAATCGGAGCGCCGTCTCGCTGGTCCAACAGCGTTCGGAGCGCCTCCACCTTGTCGCTCTTCTGGATGGTGTAAATCAAGTGCTTCACCGCCGGGGGGACTTGCATCCCGGCGTCTATTTCCATAGTTACAGGGTTCCTCAGGTATTTTGTAGCTGTCTTGGCCACCCAGGAGGGCATGGTTGCGGAGAAGAGCGCCGTCTGCCTTCCGGGGGGTGTCCGGCTGAGAATCGCCTCTACATCGTAGGCAAAACCCCTATCCAGCATCTCATCCGCCTCATCCAACACCAGAAATTGCACCGATCCTATGTCCAGAGTGCCCTGGCGCAGATGGTCCAGCGTACGGCCGGGAGTGCCAATTACGATTTGGGGCCTGTTCCTCAACGCGGTGTACTCGGGCTTCAACGACCGGCCCCCGTACAATGACGTTACGCGCAGCCTATGTGCGGAAGCCAGGGCATCGGTGACTCCAGCCACCTGAATGGCCAACTCCCGGGTGGGCGTCAGCACAAGGGCCTGTACTCGCCGCACCGACGGATCGCATTGCTCCGTCAGGGGCACGGCAAACGCCAGCGTCTTTCCGGAACCGGTGCGGGCCTGTCCTATTAAGTCCCGTCCCGCCAGAAGATGAGGGATGGACTTCTCCTGTATGGGCGTGGGCTCAAATATGTTCATCCGGGCAATCGCCGCCCTGGTAGCGGGCTTCAAAGCCATGCCAGGAAACACGTCAGCGCCTCCGGAGGCGCTGTCTGTGCGGGGCGCCTTCGCAGTTAATGGCCTGCTTGCCGGCGTGTTGGAAGCGGGGGAAATGCCGTCGCGTTGCGACTTGAAGCATGGCGAGCAGTAGACTGGCCGGCCTGAGTTTGGCCGAAAGGGGACGGTTGTAGATTTACCACAGTCAGCGCAAACGACTTGGTGTTGAGGTCTACCCTTTGGCTGGGTACCGTTATATCGGGTGGGATTGGGCTGTGTGGAGTTGGGCTGCGTGGAGTTGGGCTGCGTGGATCTGGGCTGCGTGGATCTGGATGGAAGGCGGCGGGTCGATAGAGATTCAACAGTCATAGAAAAAAAGATTACCTCGGTCTAGAGGGGAGACAAAGCCGTTGGGCGAGCACCACAAAAGACGAAAATAGGATAGTTGATGACGCATTACTATGTTGGTCTTGGTGCGCCTATCAACTGAATTACACCCAGTATAGCAGATATATCGGAGTTCTCACCCTAGAGACGCCCCGAACTTTGATTTAAGGAGACGGCGTCTAAGTTTTTCCAAAACCAATCGTCCGGTAGGGAATGCTCCCACAGGCCTCCTCGGCTTGAGTGTATGATTCAGGTAAATCCAGGGACAGGAGTTATTTAGCTAGCATTTCCCGGTTCACGAGCACCTCAGCAAGCTGAAACACCAGCCTTCTGGCATGGCGCACCAACCGCCCTCCAGTCTTGATCATCCTGGTTTGAAGGCTAGTCAGCGACCACTGTTTCATCTCCTCCGGCACGGCCAGCCTTCTCAAGAAGTTGCCCAGGTTGTAAGCCATTACGAACAGTCCCAGCCTCACCTGGTTGGCCACGAACTTGTGGCAGGACAACCTGGTCCAGTTCAGGGCGTACTTGCCTTCTTTGATCCATTGCTCCGCCGTGCCCCGGCCATTGTAAAAGCGGACTATCCCTATAGTTGGATAGGTCAGATTGGTGACTATGAAGCCCACTCTGGGAAACAGTTCTCCCTGGTGCCACTCCACCTTGGCCACCATTCTTCGGGATACATTCCAACTCTGGGCCTGGTAGACGAAGTCATGATAGGAGACGATGGGCTTCGGGGAAGGCCACTCCGTAGGCCGTACCAGCAAGTGCGCTATCTCCCGCTGCAACACCTGATTGGACCGCAGCCTGATGGCATAGCCGATGCTTCTCGCTTCCAGGTATTCGTATATCTCCGGCTTGGCAAAGGCGGCGTCAGCACGAAACAGCAGCCTGACTGCTGCTATCAAGTAACGCTCCACCACCGGATCGAGGACTTCTTGCCAATCATCGGCACTGTGGACGTTGCCTGACCGTAGCTTCGCTGCTTCACAATCCCCGAACTGGTTGAACAGAAAGAGAGGGTGATAACAGACACACTCGAAGTGGCCGTTGTAGGCTGCTCCCTCCTGCTGGCCGTGCACTGGACTCTCGGAACTGTCCATATCCAGGATCACTCGCCGGTGTGGAGTATGAACCATGGCACCCTCCACCCATTGGGAATTCATCCGGGCCAGCCCCTTCAGGTTCTTCTCCTCGGTCAAGGTCTCCGTCTCAAACCGCCCCATCTCGCTGGTGCTGGCAGCCTTGCGTTCCGAGCCCTGCCATCCCACGACTACTCGCATGGCGGGGTCGTAGGCTAAACGGTCGGCATCGTTGGTGTCGTCGTAGCCAGCCAGGCGACTGAAGATAGACTGGCGCAGCAGAGGAACCAGGTGGTGGAGGATATTGCGACCAGTGCGGCGGTCCTGGAGGTAGTCCTCAGCGATTTCGGTAAGGCCCAAGGCATCATCAAACTCTCGAAAAGCAAGAAGACCAGCGTCTGAGGTGATGGTTGAGCCGTGGAATTCCAGGCGGATTTTGGGGTTGAATTGGAGCCGGAGAGGGGCCTTTTCGCCGTCACCCATGGGGTGCCTCCAGGATGCTTACGCTACCTATATAAAACTCGCCAGGCTATGGGGTAATTATAGCCATACCGACGGCCAACGTCTCACAAATGGACAATGGTTTAAAGAATGCCGACGATTTACTCAGAGGGATATTCAGCCATATGGGAAATGTGGGTTAAGACTATGAAAATAGAGATTGGCGAGTCGCTGGGATATTCTTACCTACGCCACGTCAAGCAGTGCTGGTTGGTACAGGCTAATTGGAAGGTTTCGGAACATTGGGACAAGGGTCAAACGGACGAGACGTTGGAGGCAACGTTTCTTGCCTTAAAGGAAAAGTTTGACTCAGACGGCAACGTGTTCAAGGGAACGAAGAATTGCGGTCAATTCTTGAAACAGGGAGAAATTGACGTGATCGGTGTAGGCAAGGACGGAAGCATCCATGCGATGGAAGTGGCGTTTCATGAGGCTGGGCTGAATTACGGAGGCAGGGCAGAGACCAGCACCAGGGTCCTGAAGAAACTGCTCCGCACGATGCTAATCTTGGGTGCTTACCACGCGGCTGATATGAAACGGCACATTTACTTTGTTTCGCCAAAGGTTCATCGGGGCGTTCAACAACCTCTGGAGGACAATTTCGCCTTGTTGCGCCGGGAATACCCGGGCATCAAATGGCATTTGATGACTAATGACGAATTCACCAATGAGTTGCTGATTCCTACGTTAGAGAAAACTGAGACAGTGGAGGACTCCTCAGAGTTGTTCGCGCGGGCGGGCAAGTTACTGGAGATTTGCGGGTTAATGGAACCTGGGAAGTGGACCCCCTCCGCTCCTGGGTCTCCAAGGCGCAATAAAGCTCCCGTGAGCCAAACCCTTGTTAATGACATGGCCCCCCATAGCGCGACGAACGAAGAGGACGAGAAGAGGGAACGTGGTTCGTTGCAGCGGATTGTCCGCAGGCTGATGGAGACGTTATTGGAGGACTACCCAAATCTGTTGAGCGAGAGCGCCCGGCGCAACCTGATGGACTCAGACTATTGCAAGCACGTGTTGGGGCTCTCGATATCTAATCTCGCCCTGCTTCGCCCGGTGGAAAGCGGTAGGTCCATTTCGGGGCGCAGCAGATATTGGGCGAAAGCTTACGGGGGTCAGTTTTACGTCGTGTCTGAGTGGTGGCGGGCCTTTCACCAAGCAAATGCAGAACGGCTATTGCGGTTTGTATTGAAGCTGAGAGAACGTAGTCAGGGTCATGCGGGGTTATCGGCGCTGGAGCGGCATGAGAGGGCGTTGCGGGGCTACGTTGGTTAGGTGACGAGGTAGTTCGACGGGCTCATCATAAGCGGGATGGGAGGTTGGAAAAATGGGATGGCCACTGCGGTCTCGTTGCCAGACGGGGGTGCACATGGCGAACTAGTGCGTCCCCGGAGACTGCCTATCAACGAGCTAGGAAGTGCCCTGTCTGGCGAACAGCCGGTTTTCTCAGCATGGCATTCTGCGTTGGGACGAATCGTCTGGAGTCCCTAGTCTCGCAGGGTCATTTAGTTTTCGCGACAACTCCTATTTTCCCATGCGCTTCGGGCTTGTCCAATGGCAGTCCAACATCAAGAACGTCTGGATTCCCGCTTCCGCTGGAAAGACGGGTGAGCCGCGGGTACGACGGGCGGCAGACAATTAAAACATGTTGCCTAGTCCCGGGCGCGGACTCCGTCGCGCCGGTGGCGTTTGCGGTCCAGGGCGGAGAGGTCCATCTTGCGAAGGCGCAAGGATTGGGGAGTGGCCTCCACCAACTCGTCGTCCCCGATGAACGCTAAGGCTTCCTCCAGGCTCATCCTCACGGTGGCGTTCAAGCGTTTGACCACGTCGGCTGTAGAAGAACGCATGTTGGTCAACTTCTTTTCTTTGCAGACGTTGATCTCGATGTCGGTCTCACGGCGGTGGGACCCAACGATCATGCCTTCGTAGACCACGGCGCCCGGGTCGATGAAAGTGTCGCCCCTGCCCTGGGCGTTGAGCAACCCATAGGTGACAGCCACGCCGCTCTCGGATGCTACGAGTACGCCCCCGCGCTGGGACTTTATTTCGCCTTCCATCGGTTCGTATGAGGTAAAGATACTGCTTTTCGTTCCGTCGCCCCGGGTGGTGCGGAGGAAAAAGGCGTTGAATCCTATAAGCCCGCGAGTGGGTATCTTGTATTCCATATGGACGTAACCGTTTTCGTCGTGCCTCATATCTCGGAGTTGGGCCATGTTGGCGGACAGGTATTCGGTCAACATGCCAACGCATTCTTCGGGGGCGCTGATATTCAGGACCTCGTAGGGTTCGTGAATCTTGCCGTCGATCACTTTGGTGACAGGCGCTGGACGGGACACCTGAAATTCGAACTGCTCCCGGCGCATGGTCTCGACCAAGATGGATAGGTGCAGCTCTCCACGGCCGGCAACCACGAACACGTCCGGAGTGAGAGTCTCCTCCACTTTCAGACTAACGTTGGTCCTTAGCTCTCTCATCAGCCGTTCGTGGATATTGCGGGAAGTGCAGTGCATACCCTCTCGCCCCACGAAAGGCGACGTGCTGACGCCGAAGGTCATACGTACCGTCGGTTCGTTGATGTCGATGGTCGGCAGAGCCTCCGGGTTTTCCAGAGACGCGATAGTGTCGCCTATTGACACGCCCTCGGGGCCGGTCACGGCCACAATGTCGCCTGCGTGAGCTTCGGATACTTCCACACGTTCCATCCCGCGGAACACGAAGATACGTTCCAGGTTGTGGAAGGTGGGCTCGGCGTTGCGGCCCAACAATGCCACGTCGTCGCGCAGCCTGAGCGTGCCATTGGTGATCCGGCCCACGGCCACCTGGCCCAGATAGTTATCGTAGTCAAGCGCCGCAACCAGCATCTGCAGCGGAGCGCCAGGGTCTCCAGTGGGCGAAGGCACTGAATCCAAGATCGCTTCAAAGAGGGGTTGCATGTCCGAACCCGGCGCATTCAGGCTCGTGGTGGCGTAACCCTGCCGGGCTGACGTGTACAGCACCGGGAAATCCAGTTGCTCGGCGCTTGTAGCCAATTCCAAGAACAGGTCTTGGACCATCTCGACCACCTCTGCCGCTCGGGCCTCGGGGCGGTCTATCTTGTTAACGACTACCATAGGGGTAACGTTCTGCCGGAGGGCCTGACGCAGCACGTAAGTGGTCTGTGGCATGGGTCCGTCCACAGCGTCCACCAACAGCAAAGCGCCATCGGCCATGTTCATGACACGCTCCACCTCGCCGCTGAAGTCGGCATGGCCCGGAGTGTCAATAATGTTGATCTTAACGCCCCCGTAGGAGACGGAGGCGTTCTTCGCCAAGATTGTGATGCCTCGCTCCCGCTCCAGCGGGTTGGTGTCCATGATCAGGTCGCCAACGTTTTGGTGGGCCCGGAAGACCTGGCCTTGTTTCAAAAGCGCGTCGACTAAAGTGGTCTTGCCGTGGTCGACGTGAGCTATGATGGCCAGATTCCGAATGGCGCTGTTCTCGTAACCGCTCAAATCTATTTAACCTCATCTGACATGATGGCGTTAGGATGGCCTTCTTAGACCGCCGGGACGTTCCCGAGGTCCAAAGCACCCGCCCGTTTAATCGCGAAAGAGCTCCATTGAGGGGCAAGGACTCAGAAGATATCCTTGTTTCTCCGATTCCGAAGCTTTGAATGCCAATTGGGCGCCCGTGTCCGCCGGACTCTAAACTACAAGAACAAATTTACACTATTTTCACCGTCTCCGGTTAGCAGCAGGCATGCAGAGTTTCACCGCCAACCCCGAGGAAGCCCGCCGGTGTTCCCATAGACTCGGGCTGGCCCAACCGTACTGAATCAGCTCCCAGGTCATTGGCGAAAGTGACGGCTCTCTTTAGTCCACTGTGGCAAGGATGTGATCATCGGCGACTCGGGTTCACTAGGGAGCCTGAAGGCCCTTCTATCCCTGCCGAGAACAAGCCAACACGGAGTTTCGGAAATTATGCTCGATAGGCGGAAAGCCAAAATAGGCGACGCTAGCATTACACATGCCGGCCGTTGGGTGTCCCGGTGACCCAAGCAGTGGAATACTGAACCCACCGGGGAGGCTATCGACCACTTGCTTTAGCCCTCCAGATTGGGGAGGGTCCGTACAATTGCTTACATTACGCCATAGCCATTCTTGATGTATCGAAAGGGCTATCGCGCTTTGCGCATTAGAAATCCAGCGGGCATGGTTGGGGTCGCTGACCCGGTGAACTTGCCGAGACCCCACCAACTTAAAGACGGCGCCACCGACCATACGTCTAGGCCTACCATCTTCTGTGGTCGGATGATGCAGCGAGTAAACCGGCGGCCATAGGCCTCCATTAATTCTCCGAATATTCCAGCCTTTCACTTGCCCTTTGTGCGATAACCCTGGCGGTTAAACCAGACCGCCAGCGTCGGCATGGACTCCGTGCCACTGTCGTAGCGCTCAAAGACCCCGACTATCTTGTGGGCCTTTTCCAACTCGGCATGGCATCCAGGTTAGGTGAAGGAGGGGCATATAGTCAACACGGCCACTGCCTTGTCAAAGGTGGCGAAGACCTTTTTTTGCCTGTTCCGTATCTCCTGAACCCTCGGCGTTTTCTCCATACTACCCTACAGGGGAAGCCCTTCCCAGGCCCGAGACACGATAGCGGAACAGCGGCCCCACTCTTGACAAGGTTGCCGATTAGTCGAACAATCCCCCTTAGCTTCTACGGTGGCCCCGCCGGGGCCATGCTTGCATCGCGTACTTGGACTAAAATCGAAACCCGCAACAGGAGCAGGCCATGTCTGAAGAACAGCACAAGTCTTACGTGTACGTGGGATTGGGCGGTGAAAGCCCTCTTCTAGTGGGCTCCGACGGTCCGGCCCTGGACCAGGGCGGATTGTATCGCCGGGGGGACGGCGACGAGACCTGGGACAGCGTCTCCCAGGGACTGCCAGTCCATCCCCAGGTTAGGGCCATTCTAAACCAAAGCCAAGGTGGGATGTGCATTTACAATACATCGGTGATTGGGCTGGGATTCTCGCAGAAATCCTTCGGCCTTTGATTGTAGGACGGTGCGGCAGCGGCCCTTGACCTCGTCTTTCCGGATGGACAGCCCGCAGAGGAAATTCCCGACCCTCTCCTTTACCAGGGCCTTGGTTCCCAAGCACAGGTTTCCGGTGGCTTCCTCTCTCGCCCAGCCCCAGATGGCCTCATCGGCGTTGAAGTCCGGGCTGTAGCCCGGCAGGTTCATCAGCCGCAGCCCCAAGCCCGGCGTCCGCAGATACTCACGCACCGCCTCGCCGCGGTGCGCCGGCGCGTTGTCCCAAATCACGTTGAGCGGCCCGGAGTGCCTCTGCCGCAACCGCTCCAGGAAGGCAGCCGAGGTTCCGGAGTTGCTGTTCCCCTCCAGGTCCATCCACTCCACCTCACCGGTCTCCAGGCACACTGCCGAGTAGTAGCTGGCCTTTTCGCCATAGCTCGGGCTGGTCGAGTCCACCAAGGCCGGCTCTCCCTTTAGCACCCATTTGCCTCTCAGTTCGGCATCGGCCCGGAAATGGGCCTCGTCGGCGAAGAATATCTTCGCTCCCGTACGCCACGCCTCGTCCGACAGGGTGGCGTACTCCGCCACGAAGGCCTCCCGCTTCTGCTCATCTGCCTTGACCAGACGCTTCTTGGGACGCTTCAGGACAAACCCCAAGCGGTGCAGATAGTTCAGGCAAGTGCTGCGGCTCAGGCCAATGCCGAAACGCTTCGAGACAAACTGCCGCACCACTTTCCAGTTCCAGTTGGCCATTTCTATGCCCGACATCTCGGGCAACTCCTGCACTGCCCCCGTCAACTCCGCCTGTTGCGTCTCGCCAAGTGCGGGGGGGAACCCCCGGTCTGCTCGAATATCAAGGCTGCAGGCCCTCCCTCGCCGAAGGCGGCGGCCCATCTGCCGATGGTGTGAGCATCCCGGCCCAGTGCCTGGGCGGTGCCCGAGGCGGTCAGGCCCCGGCACAGGAGCCACAGTGCGTGCCACCGTTCTCTCTCCAGGGGTGTCGGCGCTAGGTACATCCTGCTGCGCACACTAGCCAAGTCCAACTGCCACCCCTCCAAGTCCGGCCTTATCCCCCTCATACCCATCACCATCCCCACTCAGTCTGCTCCCAGTCCTGACGCTATGCCTCCCTGATTCTAGCCGACCCAAATGCGGGTTTCACCTTGGCTTTGGTTTAGTAAGTCCCCAAGACCCTAGTGTAATTTTCGCCGGGACCCAGGACGGCGTCTACCGGAGCGATGACCGGGGAGAGCACTGGGAAAGACAGGACTCGCCCCGCGGGGACGTTTGGTCTCTGGCGGCCCATCCCAATGACCCGAACGTGATGTTTGCCGGCTACGACCGCGGCGTCATATGCCGCTCCCAAGATACCGGAACCTCCTGGCAAATGATGAACACCGCCGGCGTGGTCTTCCCCCACATCACCATGCACCCGAGGGAAATCGTCAAGCGCGTCATCGGTATCTCGGTGGACCCGGGCAATCCCGACGATGTTTACGGTGCGGTGGAGGTAGGCGGTCTGGTGGCCAGCCGGGACGGCGGCGACACCTGGGTGTCGGCAACCGACGGCCATTACACCAGCACCAGCCCGGTTGACCTCCACGGAGTCCAGGTCAACCCTGCTACCCCGGGGCTGGTGTTCATAATCTCCCAAATCGCCATGTTTCGCAGCCGCCAACGGGGACATCATTGGGAACTGACCCCAATTGAGGAAATGTTTCCCGGCGGCTCATACTGCCGCGGGATGATCGTTGCGCCCGACGACCCCCAGATAATGTATCTGGCCGCCGGCGCCGGCGGAGGAGGCGCTCCTCCGGGAACCCAAGAGGCCGGAGTGTTGGTCCGCACCCAGGACTGCGGCGAGTCCTGGCAGCGGGTGGACCTGGGCGAGGTCCCCCCAAGCCGCATGTTCCAGGTCGCCATTGATCCGGCTGCTCCGTCCGGCGTCCACTGCTGCACCAGGGACGGTCTGGTTTACAGCAGCTACGACGGCGGCAGCGCCTGGAGCAAGAGCCAAATACCGGTGGAAATGTCCCGCACCAACCATGTTTATCCCATGGTATGCGGGTAACCGAGTTGGACCCCAGTACCGCGGGCCGCGATTTCCCCTCAAAATGGCGGATTCAGACATAACCATGGCGATCAACCGGGCAACTTTCAGCGTTACCGGCAACGCCTTGGAACTCATGGTCTTGGAGAAATCCGCCCGCCCCGGCTTTTTAGGGCCTTCAACTGGTCCGGGAGGGCCCACTGGACAACGCCACCATGGCCCAACAGGGTCTTCCGGACAGCACGGAAGAGAAGGTCCCCAGTGCGGGCCGGGCGAACGGGTTCCTCCGCGAGTTTGGCCCCACCAGCAACATACCGAACCATGACGGGTTCGATTTCTTGGGATCAACGTTGCTCACCCGTTCGACGATCAGGCCCCCGTACCGGGGTGGATGAACGATATATTCATCAAGGACTTTGAAAACAATGTGGGCGACAGGGTTGGGGATGACCATCAACTGGTATCCGCAACCCATCTGGAGCCCCAGGGGTTCTACGACGAGGCCGTTGCTCTCAAGGCAGTCCAAGGTGGCCCAAGGAGACTGGTGTCATCCCCCATCATCGACTTCCGAGTCGGCCGCTTGCTGAGCGTGGCATTCGTAGCCACCCTCGGAGACCACACCCGCCTGGAGCTGACCACCGAACTTGGCCTGGCCCTAGATAAACGCATGGTGAAGGCAATCCTGGGAGCAAGGTAGCCTATAGCATGTTGTCCGCTACGGAAGACCGTCAGCTGTGAACTCGCAACTCGACCCAAGCGTCGCCGACCAGTTTCTGAGTCCCAGCCAAGTTGCCCGTCTCATCACCGAGGACTGGGCCAGTCGCAATCTCTTCTGCATTGCTTGTCCATCAACCCGGATTGCGGCCGAGCCTGCCAACACTCCAGTCCGAGACTACAGGTGCCCAGAATGCGACGCAGATTTTCAACTTAAGAGCAAGCATGGCCGGTTTGGCCAGGTGGTCGCCAACTCCGCTTACGCCCAGAAGCCAGCCGCCATTCGAGCCGGTGCTGTTCCGCATTACGTATTCCTGGAATATTCCAGATCCACGTGGACGGTGGACCGGTTATTCGTCGTCCCGAGTTTCTTCATCAGTCCTGCCGTCATACAACGAAGGCCCCCCTTGAGGCAGACCGCCCGCAGACGAGGCTGGGTAGGGTCGAACATATTGCTGGGACAATTGCCTGCCGAAGGCCGCATTTCGGTCGTGGACAACGGATTGGTTCGGGACCCGGCCGATGTAAGGTGCGATTGGCAAAAATTCGATTTTCTCGGGTCCGATGTCCGAGCTTCCGGTGGTTGGGGAGCGCAGACTTTCAATTGCGTCAAAACGATTCACGCTGAATCGGGAGAGCAAACATTCACACTTCAGGATTTTTACTCCAGATTTGAGGCCGAGCTATCCGCCTTAAATCCGGACAACCACAACATTCGGGCCAAGATTCGCCAACAACTCCAAGTGTTGCGGGATGGTGGAGTGATCAGGTTCCTTGGAAGCGGTCGCTATTGCATAGCCAATTAGCGGTTATTCTGCCGGTTATTCCCGATGTAAATTTCCCCAATTATCATCGGTTGTGCAGCACGTGGTAAACCGGTCACCCTGGAAACGCTCCTTGACAACTGGACCGCCGCGATCAACGATCCCGGTCCGTTTGCAAATCAAGGGGGTGTTGGCGTTGAACCAGGAATTCGAGTGGACACACAGGAGTTTAATCGACGAGGCGATTGCCAATTACCAGAGCCTGCACGGAACACAGGTGGATTGGCTGAGTCTCGAACTGGACGGGTATCCGCAGGAGTTGGTCAGAATTGAAACCTGCGAGGGACAGGTCTTCCGATTCCAAATTTTGGTAGTCGGGGACCACGAGGCGAATAGTTTCGACGGGCTTTTCCCGTTGCTGTGAATCCAACCCATGCGGCCTCCATCACCCAAGAGACATTTGAAGAGGGCCAAATTCCTCTACCTGAACCGGAGCGGGAAAACGCATTGGTGTCGCGGCAAGTAACTCTCGGCCCAATCGCCACAGGTGCCCTACCGTACAACGCGTACCCAACCAGGATATAATAGCGGCCATGACGACAAGCGAAAAGCAGTCAGAAAAACACACCCGCCTGGCCCACCAGCTACTGGCCTACGCCGAGCGTGAGATAGCCGCCGGAGAACTGGTGCAGGGCGCCGAAAAACTCTGGGGTGCAACCAGTCAGGCCCTTAAAGCCTACTGCGCCAGCCACGGCACACCGCATAGCAAGTACCAGCACCGCCGGCAAGCTATACTGGAACTGGCCACCCAATTGAATAACCCAGCCGTTCGGCTCGCCTTCGGCGTCGCCGAATCATGCCACGCCAACTTCTATAATGATTGGATGGAGCAGGAACACCTGGACGCCTACCTACCCGACATACGGGACCTGGTGCACTTAATCTTGGACGCCAACCTTGCCCTGGACCTGGGTTGACCTGCACATTCCCGCATGGGAACAGTGTGCGGCGCTCAAGCCGGGGTAGCGCCAAGCCCTAGTCAGCAAGCCCTAGTAATAAAAGCGTCTGGCAACATCCCGTTCCCAATTGACCTGACGCCGTCATGAGACAGATGTGACACCCCGCCGCGTGCAATGATTATCAGAACAGGCCGATAGGTCAGGGGGAAGGGGC
Organism: Dehalococcoidia bacterium; assembly: GCA_965224325.1. Classification (GTDB taxonomy): domain Bacteria; phylum Chloroflexota; class Dehalococcoidia; order Lucifugimonadales; family UBA3495; genus CBDCMJ01. The sequence goes on along the minus strand of CBDCYT010000019.1, from coordinate 58,119 downwards.
CGGCCGAGGGAGCCGGGTGGTCCACTTTACCGCCGCTGTCTACTCCTGCGGCAGGTCCTGGAGGATGCTGAAGGCCGCGCCTTGCGGGTCGGCCAGGACGGCGAAGCGGCCTACGGGGGGATGGCCTTCCACTTTCATGATGTCGGTGGGCGGAAGGTAGAGCGTCGCGCCCAACGACTGGGCCTGAGCCACCGACACCTCAATATCCGCCACTGCGAAGTAGACGCCCCAGTGGGGCGGCATGGGGGGCATATCGGCGGTGATTTCCATGACGCCGGCGACCTCGGCGCCTCCGGCCTTGAGCATGGCGTAATCGTCCATCGGCCCCGCCACCTCGCCGCGCTCCATGCCCAGAGCGGCCATGTAGAATTCGATGGCGGCGGAGCGGCCGGTGGTCAGCAGTTCGTTCCAGCACATCGCGCCGGTCTCGCCCTTGACGCCAGCCCCGATATGCTGCTTGGCCTGCCAGATGGCGAAGAACGCGCCCTGGGGGTCCTGGCAGAACGCCATGCGCCCGGCCTCGTAAACGTCCATGGGGCCGAACGCCACCGTGCCGCCGTGGCGCTTGATGGTTTCGACGCTTTCGTCAACGTTTTGGACGGTGAAGTAGATGTTCCAATGGGGCGGCACGTTCTGGCTCCGCTCCTCTTCTCCCTGCTGGTATATGGAGCAGGCATACCGGCCGTTGAGTTTCTGCATGTGGTAGTACCAGCCGCTGCCCTCCCCCATTTCCTGAGGATCGTCCTGCCAGCCGAACATGGCGCTGTAGAAGGACAGAGCGCCCCCTTCGTCGGTGGTGGAGAGTTCGGCCCAGGACGGCGTCCCCGGGGCGTATTCAGTAACTTCCGGCATACTGCTTTTCCTTTGCCCTTTGCATTTATGAGATTGGGTGGAGGTTGGAACCCGGCGCCGGAAGCGATGCCCTTCCCAGTAACCCCGCGCCGACCCTGATTATCAGTATATCGACCGCAACTTTTCTTTAACAATGATGCAGCGTTCCAGTTACGTCCTGGCCTCACCGGCACTGGCGTAGGTTTTCAGGAACACATCCTCATATTTTGTCGTGCGCCACAGCCGCTCCAAGAATATGTTGCCGGCGTATCGCCCCTTCCCGTCCATAGCTTTTTGGGGAAGCGATAGTGGGGAAAATCGGGCTACCCTTGGGCAGTCAATTTCGATGGAACAGGGGTTGCCCAGGGTGTAACGGCCTGGGAAGGTTGAGTAACGTCCCATCATCCAAGCAATCAAAAACCGGTTAGTTGAACGCCCTGATGACCGGTTAAAAACTTCTCACGTGGGCCTACAGCCTCTACCGTGAAATTTTTGGCATGAAATTTCAGTGGTTCGAAGATCGTGTGCGGGTCAACAACTCAACCGGGAACCCTCAGCAGCAAGACCTCTCACAATTACCGCTTCCTTCACCCACTCAACACCGGCTGTTAGAGGCCTCATTTTAACGGGCTACAAATGACTTGGTAATGTCCGAGTTTACGCTAACGGTGTATTCCACACCCGGCTCAAAAACGGAACCCAGGTGAACGGTGGTTTCTACTACGGGATAGTCGGCTGTACAGGTGACAAACGGGTCGGCGACCTGATGGTGGGTGATCACTATGTCTATCCTGTTCGGCTCTCTTCGCCGGATTTCGTAGCCGTTGAACTGAGAGCAGCTACGGCCCTTGGGCATACCGGAGACGACGTGTACTTGGTACTGAGGCGGCGCGCTTTCCAATATCACCACCTTCCCGCTTTCTATGGGCGACTCGGCGATGAAAGTGTCCCGAAGGGCAGGCTCCGGTAGAGTAAAGGTGGTGGTTTCCCAGCCGTTTACTATAACGCGGTAGGTTTGACCAAGTTCAAGAGACGTTCCAAAGGGCTCTACGGTGTCAAGTTCGATCACCTGCTCGTGGCAGGGAATTGCCCAAGGGGTTGGTGGGGGTTGCATTAGAGTAACCTGGACGATAATGTCGTAGCCGTTCAGTTCCAACTCCTGGTTACCTGGACGGGCACAGCCTTCTATGGTGGACTGGTAATAGGCAACCCGCAGCAGGTGTTCCGCCTCGTTAGGTATCAGGTTGGCCCAAATTACCGGAACCGGTGTTTCTACCCAAGTGCGCCAGTCCAAACCGGCGGCGCCACTGTCCCCGACTAGGTCGGGTGGAGGCTGTACTAGCACTAGCAGCATATTTACCTGATGGGGATTACCGTGGGTAATTACCTCATATGCCGTATCGTTGGTGAAGGCGAGGCGGCCGTCGGATTCGATGATTCTGGCATTTATTGAATATCTCCCCCTGGAGTCAATGTCTTCGCGGTTGTATCCGACCTTAAACTTGATGGGAACTTGACCGGGGCCGAAGCTGGTCTGGCGACCGACAAGCGGAGCGGGGCCGTCGGCAAAGGATACGTCCCGTATCTCCAATACAAGGCTTGCGCCCGGAGTAAGGGCTAACCGCTCACGGTAGGTGACGGTTCCGCTTACCGATGCGTTCGAATTTCGGCCGGAAGGCACTTCCAAAGTGGCGTTGGGCGGCCCGAGCCCGCTCCGGCAGGCGGAGGCCATTAGCAAGACAATCCAGATGCCTATACCGAAAACGAGGGCGGTCTTGCATTTGGTCTTCATCCGGGCGATAGAGTCCCAGTGCCACATGGCCACGGCTTGATTCTTGACCTCGGCCGCTCCTCTTCGACAGCCACAACTGCCGTCATTTTAGGTGCAGGACCCTCACTTAGCTACTTGTCCGCAAATATGGGTCCTCCTCAGACTGCCAACTAGAGGTTAACCACTGGTCTCCTCTGAACGTCGTCGAACACTGTCAACGACTCATCGCTAACAACGAACACAGGGTCGCCAAGAAAGTTAGCGCGGCTCAGGGCGCCAACACCGCAGTAATCGAAATTACCCGAGTTATCGCCGATGACTTCGATGATCTGCAACTAAACTATGAGCGGGCGGAAGACGACGTTTTTTATACCGCTCCGCCTCTCGTGCAATTGGCCGAAATCGCCAAGAACGTGACTGCTGACGTCCTGATCGAAAGTATTGAAGCTGCAAAGGAACAAATTCAAGAGTTTCAAACTTTCCAAGACCATGAAACCATCGACCATCCGGAGAGCGCCATGGAAAGGCCACTACATCTGGAGCCTGTCTCATAAAGCTGAGTCCTCCAGCATCCTACCTTCCTGCCTGGATTCCCGCTTTCTCGGGAATGACGGGTTTCTGGATTACCACTTTCTCGGGAATGACGGGTTTCTGGATTACCACTTTCTCGGGAATGACGGGTTATTGAGCCGCATTCAATACTGGTTTAGGCGGTGAATAATAGTAACCCGTGAGGTTGCGTCCGCCCAAAATCGTGAGTGGAGACTTCTGAGACGGGCTCATCTGATGACTGCCCACCAGGCAAAGGGTGAGGAGTTTGATACAGTTATCCTCTTGGATATGGTCGGCGGTGTTTGGCCTCACCACAAAGCCAAAGACCAACGTAAGATGGAAGCCGAACGCCGGCTGTTCTCCGGCTGTTCAATGTAGCCTTCACTAGGGCTCGCCAGAAGGTGATTATGCTGACCAGTAAGGCTGCGGGGCCGATCAGTCCCTTCGTTAAAGAGTTGGACCTTTAACTCACTTAACTAGGGCTCCCCGACTAACGCATTTCAACACCAATAAGACCGCGCTCGTCTCAGCGCCGCCGGCGCCAGCCCTCATCCCGGCTGCGAAGCAACTTGGCTGATGTCCACCACCTGCGCTCCGGCGGCTTTGGCGAAGGTTTCGGCGGTTGCCGGGTGGCAGGTGAACACCAGGACCTGGTTGGTGCTGGAGAGGCCGGCGAAGGATTCGGCGGCCAAACGGGCCCGCTCCGGGTCAAAGTTGACCAGCGCCTCGTCGACGACCACCGGCAGCCGCTCGGCGTGTTCGCCAAACCCCCGAATCAGGCCGAACCGCAGCGCCAGGTAGAGTTGCTCCCGGGTCCCCCGGCTCAGCTCCGAGGGTTGCCTGCTGGCCCCGGTGGAGTCAGTAACCGTTATCGTCTGCTCTCCAAGGGGTGCGAACAGCCCAGTGTACCTCTGGCCGGTGACGCGGGAAAAGAAGTCCTGGGCGTGGCGGATGACGCTGGGCTGGCGTTCGCGCTCGAACTTGTGCCGCGTTTTTTCCAGCAGCGACTCCGCAATGCTGAGCCGCGACCACTCTCGGGCCTGTTCTCGCAGCTGTTCCTGTAGGGTGTTGCGGCGGATGCGCAGGGCCGATGATTCCTCCTCGCCGATCAGTTGCGCCAACTCGTTGTCGATCCCTCCTCGCTCCTCCCGCAGCGCGTTGCATTGGGCGTCCACCTCTGCTTGCCGCTCGGACAACCGCTCGGATTCCTCGGCGAGCCGGCTTGGATCGGAGCCGGGCAGCGACTCCCGGAAGGCGTCGAACTTGTCGCCGGGGCCGCTGATGCGCTCCAGAGTGCGAAGATGTTCGTCGCGCCGCCGTTCCAATTCCAGGCGGTCCTCGTGCAGCCGCACGCGGCGGCGGAATTCCTCGGGGTTGTTGGCGCCCCCGGCGGTCAGCAAAGCAGTGATCTCCAACTCAACCTGTTGCGCCCGCTGCTCTTGCCGCTCCAGCAGCTTTCGACTTTCCGCCTCCCGTTCCTTGGCCTGTTCCCGGTTAGAAACAAGGGTCCGGGTTTCGTCCAGTCTTTTAATGAGTTCGTCGGCCGCGGCTGCCAGTTGCCGTTGGTCGTTGGGGTCCAGTTGTATGCTGTGGCGCACCGCCAGAGGTTCCACTCGTTCTTGGAATTCGTCGATGTCGTGCTGGATAGCGGCCACGCGGTCGCCCATCCGCCGGGATTCGGCCAGGGAGGTGCGAGTCGAGTCAACGCGGGGCAGAAACTCGGTCATAGTGTCCACCGTCAAAATCTCGTTCAGGCCGCGCGCTTGTAACCATTGCCGCCATTCCTGCGTTGACTCCAGCGCCGCCACTTCCGCCGCCTCGTGTTCCAGCGCGGCGATTTCGACCCGCCCTTGCTGCACCTTCTCCCGCCGTGACGTTTCGTCAACACGCGTGGCGGCGGCGGTCCAGGTGTCCAGTATCTGCCGTGCGATCACTAAATGCGCCTCGACGGTGTCCAGCGCCGCGGCGTTGGGTTGCTCCGCCAGTCCCAGAGCAGCCGCCGATTCAAGCAGAAGTTGACGGGCCGCGTCCATGGCCGCTTCCGCCTCAGCAGTCTGTTGGCCCAGCGTGGAGGCCATCGGCGACGGGGCAACCCAGGGGGACGGCTTCCCCAGGAACCAAACAGCGGCGGCCGCTGCCAGCAGGACCAGCCCGCCGACGATGCCCAAGGGCAAAGCGCCGCCGCCAAGCCATACCCCGGTTGCGATAAGAACGGCCCCAGCCAACCCCAACAGGATGGGAACCTCGAAGTGTTGCTGTCTCGAGGCGGCCCCCGCCGGTTCACGATTGCCGTCGACCATGGTTAGCTGGTCGCGCAGGGACTCGTGCCGCCGGCGCTCCTGCTCGTACTCCACCAGCCTGCCCCGGCAGGCTCGCAGGGCGTCCTGGCGCTCGATCAACGCGGCAGCGCCCAGCGGCGGAGGCTCGGTTGGCAGCTTCTCCCGGGCCTCCTGTACCGACGTTTGAAAATCCAACAGCGTCAACTGGTCCTGGTCCAGGCGGAAGTGTGTCTTTTGGGAGCGGTCCACAACTTCGGCCATCCGTTCCTTCCGGCGGACCACCTCATCGCGGACCACCATTGACGTGTCGAATGCTTCCAGGTCCGGTTCGCCCCATCCGTGGCCGAGTTCGTCTAATCTTTGGTCGAAATCGGCTCTCAGGCCTCTCAATTCCGCCTGCCGCTCCGGCAAGTCGTGTACCGAATTATCGAAGCTGCTCCGGGCTCGCCGGATTTGTTCGATACTGCCCGCGTCATCTAGCAAATCTTCGCCCGGAATAACGGCGGCGGCGGCTTCCCCGGCCAGCCGTAGCTGCTCTGCGGCGTCTTCCACGTCCTCAGTGCCCTGCCTCACCCGCTCTTCTAGGCTTTCCAGGCGGGCGATTGGGTTCTCCGGAAACTGCTCGAACCGGGGCATATCCTTGAGCCGTGTTTCGCAGTCGGTCAATGCTAGCCAGTCGTCCCAGCCGTTTTGCAGGTTGGCGATCTCGGTGCGGCGGGCGTTCAATCGGGAAAGCTCGGCGTCCGCGTCGGCCAATTCCTGTGAAATCTCGTCTTGGCGGCTGATAAGGCGGCGGTACTCATCCGCGTTTCCCAGCACTGCTTGCAACTGTTGGTCTAAGCTTTCCAGTTCGCGCAGCGATTCGGCGATTTTCTGCGAGCTGCCCCGGGGACGAAACAGCTTTTCTTTGCGGTCGGACAACATTCTGGCGAATTCGGGTAGTCTGGAGACGCCCAGGCCGGCGCTGTAAATGCGGTCGGCGATTCCCGAATCCCTCATTAGCGTCTCATTCTGGAGTTCGTCGAGGCTGAAAGCGAAAACGTTCTTGAACAGGTCTGGCGTGGCCTGCGCGGTGAGAGGGGGCAGAGTCGTCGCTGCGTCCAGAGTCTCTCCATCGGCCGTCCGAAGGGTTGCCGGACCGCCCCGGGTTCCGGCGAACCGCTCCAGGGAATAGACCGCGCCCGAATCGTCGGAAAATCGAATGCGGCCGCCGTGCCGGCCGCCGGCTAAGGGCGGGTAGTGTCCACCGCTGCCTCGAGTCGGGAACCCGAAGAGGATGGCGCGGATAAAGGCCAGCAGCGTGCTCTTGCCAGCTTCGTTGGGGCCGTAGAAAACCGTGACCGGCTCTGAAATCGGACCAATCGTCTGCTGGTGGAACCGCCCGAAACCGTCGAGGTAGAGCTCTTCCAGCCTCATGCCTCGTCCTCGTCACCCACCAACCCGGCCAGGCATTCCTCCTCGGCGGCGGTCAACAATTCCAGGAGTTCTTCGCCTTCGGGCAGGAGGTCGTCGAGGTAACGCCGGGCCCGGCCGGCGCTGTAAAGTTCCTGCAGCGACTGTCCCAAATCGGCCATGCCGTCGGGGTTTTCCCGCAACTCAGCGCAAAGGCGCGCCAAGTCCCCGGTGAAGTCCTCGCGCTTTGCCACCTGCTCCCGGTCCACCGGCGAGGCTGTTGCAATCTCAATCCGCTCGCACCACAGCCAGGGGTGCGAACCGGCGTGGCGGTCGTTGACCTGATCCAACAAGTCGTCGACCGTCCCGTCGAGGCGGAGCCAGCGGTGCATCGCTCCCCGCCCGGTTAGCGTCAGCCGGAACACCACCGGACGGCCGTCGGACCCTTCGAGGACAGATTCCGCCTGGCCATTTATGGCGTCAATCAACGCCTGCTCCGTTTCCAACCCCGCAATGTCCAGCGAAAGCGTTTCCCACCGCACCACGTCCACGGCGTGGAACTCCAGCCGCGTTGCGCCGGAGTCGTCCGCCTCCACCAGGTATACGCCGCGCGCTCCGGTCTCGGTGGGATGGCGGCCCTGGGGATTGCCGGGATAAACGGCCGCCGGCCCATGTTCCCGCAGCGCCTGCCGGGTGTGAACGTGGCCCAACGCCCAGTAGTCGATGCCCGAATTTTCCAGGTCAGCCACCGAGCAGGGGGAGTAGGAGTCGTGGTTGGGGTTGCCGCCAACGTTGGCATGGAGTAGGCCGACCTTGTAGTCGCCGGAAGTAATTCCCCGAAAGAGCGTCGAAAGGTTTTCGCGAACGTCCCGCCGCGGGTAGCTAATTCCGTACACGGCGGCCCGCTCCGGTTCATCGGGAAACACCGGCTCGCCGGTCACCTCCGGGCCAAACCGGACGCAGCCCGGCGGCAAGTCCAGCCGCGCCTCCCAGCCGTCCAATGGGTCGTGGTTGCCGTGGCAGATGAAGGAGCGGACGCCGGCCGCGTCCAAGCGCGCCAGACCATGGACAAACTTCAACTGCGCCCTCAGGCTGCGGTCGGCCCCGTCGTAAACATCGCCGGCCACCAGCAGCGCGTCGACCCGCTCTCGAATGCACAGGTCGATGATGTTTTCGTAGGCGTCGAAGGTTGCGCGGTGGAGCGTTTGGGCAACGTACTCCGGGGCTTGGCTGCGAATGCCCCGGAACGGGCTGTCCAGGTGCAGGTCGGCGGCGTGTACGAAGCGGAGCTTCGGCATAAGTGTCCGTCCCAACATTCAACAAGATTGTGGGTAACGCTTTTGCCCACCGGCAAGGAGGGCGATCTGGTGGAACTCCCCCTCATAGGTCCAGAGCCCTGGGCCGTTTGACTACTGCGTCCAAGGCAGTTTCCCACAGGTCTACATAAAACGCCATCGCATGGCGGGGGAGGGACGAAGCGATAGGCGTTGACGGCTAATTCGTTCATCAACTCGGGCTACTCTCCTACGTTATTATGCCGCACTATGCCACGATTTGCGGACTTGTTCACGGTGGTCCTTGAACGCCGTCTCCTATGGCACGGCCCGGACGCGGGTTGACTGCAATGGGTGGTGTTCTATCAGATTCAAATACACCAGCAGCCTCAAATTCACCAGGCGGAGTATTCCACCCACGGCCTCGCTGTCTGTCAATGTTCGCCTGATAACGGTATGCTTGACGGAGGTCCATCGGCTTGCGAGATTGAAGTGGCGGGTGGGATCGAGTGGGCATTGCAATCCCTTAGCCCCCGGTGGGACTGGGACCCGTTAACTTAAAGCATCGGAGTCTCGCACATGGCCGGAATGCAGGTCTATCTGGAGCGGTTTGGCGCCCCGGCGCGGGAACGCCTGCGGCATTTGGTGCAAAAGGCCAAGGCGTCGAACCCGTTGGCTCCGGTTACCGTGGCCGCGCCCAACCCCTTCGCCGGAATCTCCCTGCGCCGCATCCTCGCCGGAGAAAGCGGCCTACTCAACGTACGGTTCATGGTGGCTGCACGTCTAGCCGAGTACCTGGGCGCCCCAGCAATGGCGGAGCGGGGGAAACGCCCGCTATCCCCGCTGGTCGAAGCGGCAACCGTCCGCGCGGTCGCGGGCGAAATCGCCGGGCAGGGAGTCTTGGGGGACGTGGCGCATCACCCATCCCTGCACCAGTCTCTGCGCGGTACCTTCCGCGATCTTGCCCGCCTCGATGAGCCGGACTTGGAAATTTTGGCTGGGTTGTCGCCCCTGCAGGCTGAGACGGTCCATCTGTTCCGCCGGTTCCAAGAACGAACCAAGGGCTATTACCACAGGGAGGAAATGGCCGCGGCGGCGGCTGAGGGCGTTTATTCCGGCGCGGCTGGCGCGGCGCTGAGGGACATCGGCGCCGTCATTTTTTACCTGACTGCAGACCTCTCCCCGGCCGAAACCGTATTAGCCCGCGCCTTGGCCAGCGACGGTCAGTGCAGCCTGATCTTGGGACTCACTGGCGATGCTGAGGTTGACCGCCCGGCGCTGACTTTGGCCGAATCTTTCGCATCGACTCCTGCGGACGGAACGGGAACTCCCGAGGACGGGAATGAGGGTCTTGCCGGGGCAAGCTCCGGCGACGAGTCCGGCGGGGGTTTCCTGGTGGACGGCATCGTTTCCGCGCCCGACGTACGAGAGGAAGTCCGCCGCGCAGTCAGGGACATTCTGCGGGAGGCCGGGGAGGGCACGCCGTTCCACCGCATGGCCGCGCTCTACCGGCAGGCCGACCCTTACGCCCACCAATTGCGCCTGGAACTCGGTTTGGCCGGCCTGCCGATGGCCGGACCGCAACCAACCACGTTGAAGGACTCCGCCGCCGGCCGGCTGCTGCTGGGCCTGGTTGCTGTCATCGAGGACGACTTTGGCCGGAGCCGTCTGATGCAGTGGCTGGCCGAAACCCCGGTGCGTAACGGGCCGGGCGGAGCCGTCGCCTCGGCGGAACTGCTGCACTGGGAGGCGCTTTCCCGGCAGGCGGGCGTCGTCCGCGGCATGGACCAGTGGCGAGACCGAATGGGCCGCAGTGTCGCTCAGGCGGAAGAGCGCTCCAAATTGAGCGCCCGCCAGGAAGAGGACAGCCCCGCCCGGGTCCGAGCAATGGAGGAACAGGCGGAAAGGGCCGCCAAGCTGGTCGATTTCGTCGAAGACCTGGCCGCTCGTCTGCCTCCCGGCAACGGCAGTAGTTGGAGTGAGTTCGCGGAATGGGGAAAAGGAGCGCTTGAATATTACGCCTCCAACCCGGGAGAGTGGCCGGAGGAACAACAGTCCGCCCTCGGCCGGGTGGAGGAAGTCCTGGGGCAGTTGCCGGAACTGGACGACGTGGAACCGGGGACAACACTGGCCGGGTTTCTACAAACCCTGGACCAAGCCCTGGACGTGCCGGCAGGGCGAAGCGGTCTCACCGGTTCGGGCGTCTTTGTCGCCAACCTCGGCGCCGCCCTCGGAATGGAGTTCGACGCCGTCTGGATTTTAGGAATGGCCGAAGGCGCTTTCCCGCCAAGGGCCGTCGAAGACCAACTGCTGCCCGACGCCGCCCGGCGGAGCTTGGGGAACGGGAAACTGCCTCTCCGCCGCACGGCCGCCCTGGAAGAACACCGAGTGTACCTGGCGGCGTCGGCTGCCGCAAAGCGCCGCTACCTGTCCTACGCCAGGACGGACCCCGGGGCCCGCCGTGGACAGCGCCCCGCCCGTTGGCTCCTGGATGCGGCTGCCGTCCGAGAGGCGAACGGCGGTTCGAGACAGCGTGTTTCATCGCAAGAATTGACCCAGATCAACGTCCCGTGGCTCTCCGTCATTCAGTCCCCGGAGGACGCCCTGAAGGACGCCGCGGCCGGGAAGGCCTCTGATCAGCATGAATACGACTTGGTCGCCCTCGCCGAATGGCTGCGGACTGGCGGCAGGCTGAACCAGCACCCCCTGGCCACTGCCGGTCCATCTATCGGTCACTCTCTCGGCCGCGCCCTGGCCCTGGAACAAGCGCGGGGCAATCGGACGCTGACCGAATGGGACGGCTACCTGGGCCGCGCCGCTCAGGACAGCGCCCGGCTGTCGGGAACGCTGACCCGGGTTGTCTCCCCGACGAGACTGGAAAGTTGGTCAAAATGCCCCTTCCAGTTCTTCCTGGGGAACGTTCTTTCCCTGACCGCTTGGGAAACCCCGGAGGACGTGCTGACCATCTCGCCCTTGGAAAGGGGTACGTTGGTCCACGCGGTCCTGGAGCGTTTCATCAACGAAGCCTTGGAGTCCGGCCCACCGCCGGGGGCCGATGCGTGGGGAACCGCTCAAGCCCTGCGGATTGCGGTCATCGCCCAGGAGGAATTTCGCAAGGCCGAGGACCGTGGCATCACCGGACGGCGCATCTTGTGGGAGGCGGCCAAGGAAGAAATCCTCGGGGACCTGCAGGTCTTTCTGGAGAAGGATGCGGATAGGCGAGCCGAGCACGGCGTGCAGCCCTGGCGCACGGAATTCTCCTTCGGGTTTGACGGTCCGCCGGTCACGTTGGACCTGCCGGACGGCGCCCAGGTGAGCTTTCGCGGCTTCATCGACCGGGTTGACGTGGACCCCAACCGCTCCCGGGCAATGGTCGTGGACTACAAGATCGGCAGCGCCAATCCGTACAAAGACATGAGCGACGACCCCCTGGGCGGCGGGGCTCACCTACAGCTGCCGGTCTACGCACTTGCGGTGCGCAATGCCCTGCTCCCCGACGCCATGGTGGAAGCCGAGTACTGGTTCGTCTCGACCCGCGGCGGTTTCCAGCGCGTTCCGGTCCAACTGGCCGAGGTGGAAACCGACTTTCGGGCAACGGTGCAGACCATTGTCCAGGGCATCCGGAACGGCCTCTTCCCAGCGAACCCGGGGTCTCCCGGCCAAAATGGGCCGGTCAACTGCGCCTACTGCGACTTCGACCGAGTCTGCCCCGCCAACCGGCAGATGTTGTGGGAGCGAAAACAGAACTCACCTCAAGCGCTGCCCTATGTCACGTTGACCCGAGGCTCCGGAGACGACGGGGATGACAAGGGTGAGGCATGAACCAGGCCTTTGAGCCCGTCGACAGGGAACAACGGCTTCGTATCCGTGACAGCCTGGATGAAAACCTTTTCGTCGAGGCCGGGGCCGGCACAGGCAAGACCACCGCGCTGGTCGGTAGGATTACCGCGCTCATCGCCTCGGGCCAAGCGGAAATGAACGGCTTGGCCGCCATCACTTTTACCGATGCCGCCGCCGGTGAGTTGCGGGAAAGAGTGCTCCGGGTACTCGAAGAGGACGCCCGGGATGACCGGCGGACGGCGGCGGAACGGGAACGCTGCGACCGTGCCGCGCGCGATATGGATTCAGCATCCATCCAGACGCTCCACAGCTTCGCACTGTCATTGCTTCGGGAGCTTCCGTTGGAAGCGGGACTGCCGCCGGGCTTCGAGGCTGTGGACCAAGTCCAGTCCGACCTATGGTTCCAGGATGCCTGGGAGCAGTGGCTGGAGCAGGCCCTTGATTCCTATGACCTGGGCGCCCACATCCTACGGGCCCTGCGCTTTGGCCTGAGGCTGGACTCACTGCGGCAGGTGGCGGTCATTTTGCACCGGAATTACGATCTAGTGGAACGGGCCCCTTTCCCCGAATCGCCGCCGCCGGGCATCACTATCCTGCCGGAATTGATCGCCGCCGAAGGGGAGATACGCCGGGTGTTGCCCTTGGCTTCCCTGGGCGCAAAGGACCAACTTTACGTGAAGGCCTCGGCCGTGGCCGACCTGGGCCGCCGCATTAAGGGGACCAGTGGCGCGAACGCAGCCATTGTCTTGGTGTCCGCAGCCGGACGGCTGTCCACTAGCCGGGGCAAACAGTCCGATTGGAGCGCCGACCCGGTGTCCGGCGTCAACGGTTGCAAGTTATTGAAGGACTTGCTGAAGGGTCTGGAAGACACCCGCACGAAGGACTTGGACCAACTGCTCCAATCCGCTCTAACACCGTTGCTGGAAGCCTTGCGGTGTTTTGCGGTTGGCCTAGCGGCGCAGCGCAAAGCTGAGGGACGGGCCGAGTTCCATGACCTGCTGGTGTGGGCACGGGACCTGCTGCGGGACAATCCCCAGGCCCGGCAGCACTTCCAGCGCCGGTTCCACCACGTCCTCATTGACGAATTGCAGGACACCGACCCGATACAGGCGGAGATTGCCTTTTTCCTGGCAGGCAACTCAGGCGACACGGCCAATTTTCAAACACACGACGGGCAAACTCAAGACTGGCGGGAAATCCCACCGGTCCCCGGTAAGTTGTTTGTCGTGGGTGATCCCAAGCAGTCTATTTACCGTTTCCGTAGAGCTGACATCGCCACCCTGGACCAGGTGCGTCAACAGTTGGGCCGAGAGGCCGTCCCTTTACGCCAGAACTTCCGGTCGCAGGCGGGTATTATCGGTTGGGCCAACCACGTCTTCGAGCAGTGGATGCTCCGCGGTGAGTCTCCCGGTGACGGCCCGGACCAAGGGAGTCCGGAGCTCCAGGCAAATTACGAGCATTTGGCTCCCCGGTGGCAGCCGCCGGCGGCAACGCCTCCCCTCGGCGTACATCGGTTGGGGGAAGCACTGGATGGGTCCGCGGATTACGTGCGGCGCCAGGAAGCCCGGGCCGTCGCGGCTCTGGCCCTGGAAATAAAGGAAGGCCGGTGGCAGGTGCGGAAGGACGCCTCCGGCGCCTTGGGTGATGCCGCGTTCCAGGACATCTGCCTGCTGCTGCCCACCCGGACCGGCCTGTACGCCCTCGAACAGGCGCTGGATGAGATCAACGTCCCATATCGAATCGAAAGCCAGTCCATGGTGCTGGCGACCGAGGACGTGCGGGAACTCCTGAACTGCATCCGGGCCATCGACAGCCCGGCCGATCAGGTGGCCTTGGTTGCCGCGTTGCGCTCGTCGGCCTTCTCCTGCAGCGACGTGGAGTTGCTGGAATTCGTCGATGACGGCGGGCGGTTCGACTATTTCCGGCCCGGCGCATCTGCAGGACCGGTGGCGGAATCTCTGGACGCGCTCCGGCAGTTCCACGACCGGCGGGTTTGGACTCCGCCCGATGAATTGATCGAGCAGTTCATCCGGGACCGTCGCATGGTGGAACTGTCCTTCGGCCGCCGCCGGCCTCGAGAGCGGTGGCGCCGCTTGCGGTTCGTTGTGGAACAGGCCAGGGACTTCATCCACGCGGGCGGAGTTTCCCTGCGCGGCTTCGTGGACTGGATGGAACGGCAGCTCGGCGAAGGAGCCCAAGCTGTGGAGGCGCCGGTGCCGGAGACAGACGAGGACTGTGTCCGAATTATGACCATCCATGCTGCCAAGGGCTTGGAGTTCCCCGTGGTTATTCTCACCGGCTTGGGCAACCGCCACGTCCACCGGGCCGGCCCGGTCATCATCGACCGGGTATCAGGCCGTGCCGAGGTCCGGGTTTCGACGTCGGGACAGACCCCATTGAAAACGTCCGGGTTCGACGCAGCCAACGAACTAGAAGCTGCCGCAGAGGCCGCAGAGCAGGTGCGTTTGGCCTACGTCGCCTGCACCCGCGCCCGGGACCACCTGGTGTTGAGCCTGTTCCGCAAGAGTAGCGGTAACGACAACACGCCTGCCGGGATGATGGAACAGTTCTGCGCCTCTCAGCCGGACTTGTGGCGAGAAATCGACGTTGACGCTTTGATTACACCGTTGACAGCCGCAACCCCCGCACCGGCGCACCAACCGGCGCCCAACGCCGACAAGTTTGAACAACGGCGCGGGCAATGGCTGGGAGACCGGGCCGCTATCATTAAGACAGCTTCTAGGGAAGAGGCCCGGGCCGTTACCGGCATAGCTCGCTTGGACAAAGACGAAGCCGAGGGAGGCGAGGTTGTCTACCGCCGGGGCCGGGGAAGCAGCAACCTCGGCCGGGCCGTTCACTCCGTGCTGCAGAGTATTGACATAATCACCGGTGTTGGGCTGGAACCCGCCAGCCGGGCCCAAGCGGCGGCGGAAGGAGTTTCGGAGCAGTGGGATGAGGTGGCCTCCCTGGCCCGCAACGCCCTCGAATCGGACGTGGTCCGGCGGCTGGCGTCCCAGCTTGCGGCGGGACAGGCCAATTACTACCGGGAAGTCTTCGTCAGCGCACCGCTAAACAGCCTGTTGGTTGAGGGGTTTATCGACCTGCTGATTGACGGCCCAGACGGCATGGTTGTGGTGGACTACAAGACCGACACGCTGGACACCGCGCGACAGGTCGAGGATGCGGCCGCCCAGCACGCCCTCCAGATGGGCCTCTACGCTTGGGCGGCCCAAGAGGTCACCGGCAAACCCGTCCGCGAAGCGGTCCTCCTCTTCCTCCGTCCCAAGGCCGAGCACTCCTTCGCCAACACCGGAGCACTGATGACTAAAGCCAAGGAAGCCGCGGCCGCCGGATGAGCGGTGCGGGGCGGCGCTAGTCAAGAATTCCCCAGATAGCTCCCAGGGCCTTTTCATTCTTTCGTCATTCCCGCCTACCCTCATTCCCGCGCTTCCGGCATTCCCGCGCTTCTGTAATTCCCACCCTCCGGTATTCCCGCCTTCCGTTACTCCCACCTTCCGTCATTCTCGCGAAAGCGGGAATCCATACAGCCTTGCCCCCGGGAGTTTGTCACATGGCAAGGCGTAGTGGATTCCCGCTCCCCGATCGGGGTCGGGGACAAGCTTCGCGGGAATCACGGGAACCATGGGAGACAACCCAGGAATGACGGGGACCATGCGAGCCAACCCAGAAACCCAGGCTTGGACGTCTGCCGGGTATCAAGAAAACGAAACGCAGGCGTCGTATACGACCAGGAGCACAGACTCCTGGCTGAACCGACGCTTGTACTCGTCCGAAATCTCGTCGATCAGGCGCATCCCATCGCCACCCTGCGGCGCCAGGATTACGAGCACCTTGGAACGCTCTTTCCAGACCAGTCCCTCTGAGTCCCGCCACTGGCCCCGAGCGTCGAGGACAGATAGACCATCAGGGAACCGGGGGGTCACCGTATCTTCGAGGAAAGTGGCCCAAGCCGCATCATCTACGACCTCGCCGGACAGACCGCTGCGACCCATGAAGAGTTGGTGCTTCACGAATCGGTCAGTCCCCTCAGGACAGGCAGGCGTGCCAGTCTCGGCGCACGCGGCGGCCGTTATGACGGCAAACGCCAAGCAAACTAAAATAGCCGTTCGCATCGAATACCCCCGCAGGACATTCTACCAACAGGGGCTGGCTCCGGCGCCCAGAGCGGGAAAACCAACCTCCAACCCATAGTGGTCAAGTCTGCAGGATAGCTGGGCCCGACGTGCAACCTCCTTGAGGTTGCGCCCGATGAGTCTAGTTGTCGTCATGTCCATTCCGCAGCGGCGCGTGTTCGGAGATAAACACCCGACTAAACCAAAGCCAAGGTGAAACCCGCATTTGGGTCGGCTAGAATCAGGGAGGCATAGCGTCAGGACTGGGAGCAGACTGAGTGGGGATGGTGATGGGTATGAGGGGGATAAGGCCGGACTTGGAGGGGTGGCAGTTGGACTTGGCTAGTGTGCGCAGCAGGATGTACCTAGCGCCGACACCCCTGGAGAGAGAACGGTGGCACGCACTGTGGCTCCTGTGCCGGGGCCTGACCGCCTCGGGCACCGCCCAGGCACTGGGCCGGGATGCTCACACCATCGGCAGATGGGCCGCCGCCTTCGGCGAGGGAGGGCCTGCAGCCTTGATATTCGAGCAGACCGGGGGTTCCCCCCCGCACTTGGCGAGACGCAACAGGCGGAGTTGACGGGGGCAGTGCAGGAGTTGCCCGAGATGTCGGGCATAGAAATGGCCAACTGGAACTGGAAAGTGGTGCGGCAGTTTGTCTCGAAGCGTTTCGGCATTGGCCTGAGCCGCAGCACTTGCCTGAACTATCTGCACCGCTTGGGGTTTGTCCTGAAGCGTCCCAAGAAGCGTCTGGTCAAGGCAGATGAGCAGAAGCGGGAGGCCTTCGTGGCGGAGTACGCCACCCTGTCGGACGAGGCGTGGCGTACGGGAGCGAAGATATTCTTCGCCGACGAGGCCCATTTCCGGGCCGATGCCGAACTGAGAGGCAAATGGGTGCTAAAGGGAGAGCCGGCCTTGGTGGACTCGACCAGCCCGAGCTATGGCGAAAAGGCCAGCTACTACTCGGCAGTGTGCCTGGAGACCGGTGAGGTGGAGTGGATGGACCTGGAGGGGAACAGCAACTCCGGAACCTCGGCTGCCTTCCTGGAGCGGTTGCGGCAGAGGCACTCCGGGCCGCTCAACGTGATTTGGGACAACGCGCCGGCGCACCGCGGCGAGGCGGTGCGTGAGTATCTGCGGACGCCGGGCTTGGGGCTGCGGCTGATGAACCTGCCGGGCTACAGCCCGGACTTCAACGCCGATGAGGCCATCTGGGGCTGGGCGAGAGAGGAAGCCACCGGAAACCTGTGCTTGGGAACCAAGGCCCTGGTAAAGGAGAGGGTCGGGAATTTCCTCTGCGGGCTGTCCATCCGGAAAGACGAGGTCAAGGGCCGCTGCCGCACCGTCCTACAATCAAAGGCCGAAGGATTTCTGCGAGAATCCCAGCCCAATCACCGATGTATTGTAAATGCACATCCCACCTTGGCTTTGGTTTAGTATTACAACGACGCTTCATCAAATAGGGTGACTCGTGAGCGAAAATTGTATTGGAGAACGGTCGGGCGCGAAGCCGTCATACAAGCTGGCCTATAGCTGGGAAGGGATTCCTAAGAGCCCTTTCATCCCAACCGTCGTTGTAATACTAGGAGTCAAACTTAAACTCAGGACGAAAGTTCTACAATTTGTACGTTTGCCAAAGTTTGTACGGACACGGTCGAGGCTCCATACACTGCGGCTGAGCGCCTTGCCTTTCTTCCGCAGCCTGTTAGCTAGCTGCTTGGCAATCCTTCGATACCCCTCACCGGCGGCATATAGTTTCAAAACAGTGTCAAAATGCTCTGTAGGGATGCTTCTAGGGCGGCCCGGCACCCGAGTTGTTGTCATCTAGATATTCCTCTATGATTTCCCACAATAGACGTTCTTGCCTTGTGCACTATCGGCTGGCAATGGTCGCGACACCTTGGCGTTTGGGAGCATCGCCCCTAAATCGCATGGCGGATCAACAGCCGAGCAGCATATGCCGGACGATCGTCGAGTGGCAGCGACCACTCTGGATGGTGGATTTGGATGCATGATATTTACCCGTCCAACCGCTCCGACGGCAATTGGTACGTTTTAGCCGCAGGATTGCCCTCACCGACGAAACCGCTAGTGCTCGCACCCGGCCTGTCCGTCCGTCCCTTAAGTTCCGAACTCACGGTCTTCGACTTAGCTGCGGCAGGGGGCGTAGGCTTCCGTGAATGGGCGACCCTAGAACCCTTTGTAACAGAGTGTACCTGCGAGATAGAGTCGGCTGAGGACTCCGATACGTCACCTGGTTACGACACCCTAAATCGCGCATGGTTGGCCTCAGCCCTATTGGTTCTTCGTGGGTTTAGCCAGCATGTGTGTTTGGCGTGTAGCTCGTATTCCTGGTCAACCATCGCTGGGCACCAAGCACGAACCTCCGATGTATTCCGGCAACAACTCATTCGTGAAGGCGTCGAGGCCGCCGTGTATCGGTCTGAACGGAACCTGCCGCCTTTCCACGGAAACCTCTTGGACTACCACATTCGGACTCTCGCTGTAGGCGGGTCTAGACAAGACCCGGTGAATGAAGCGGATGCGGAGTGGTGCCAAACTCATTTCGCGACTTTCAACACCCTGGCAGCAGAGAGCGACCGATTCAGGTTTGCTCTGGAAGGAGCAATGGATTGGAGATATGCCATCGACCTTCGGTCGGCAATCGCCAGAATCTGGAGCGCGATTGAGGCGCTATTTGCATTAAACACCGAGTTAGTCTATAGAACGTCGCTGCTTGCGGCTAGCTTACTTGAGCCTCGTGGGGAAGCCCGAAAAACTCGGTTCGCTTCGGTTCGCCGTTTGTACGGGGTAAGAAGCAAAGCGGTCCATGGCGAACATATTCTGGAAGACAATCTGAAAAGGGCTACGAGGGAATCATTTTCTCTTCTCCAAGAACTAATTCTTCTCACCATCGAGAAGGGGCACGTCCTTGGAAGCGATGATTTCGATGCTGCCGTCTTTTGCTAGACAGTCGGCACCCGAAAAGTACGCTCACGGAATCGGGCTTACAATGCAGTCCCCTCGGAGGTGGTGAGGGTCAGCAGTTTCACCTGAGCACCAGCTTATAGGCTTTTATCGCGCCCTCCTAGCTAGGATGCCCGCTGACGAACTGAGCGTCCGATCATGCGCCGAACCGCATCGCGAGGGCATTTCAGGAGGAGAGTCAATGTCTGCTGAGTTCAGACAACGCCACATGAGAGTGATTGAGTCGAACGAAAACGACGTTTCATCTCAGATACGAATGAACCATGGTCGTGAGCTTGAAGTTGTCGATGCCGCCCTCGATCAGATTCTCAAAGGCTTAGATGCTTTCGCCTATGAGAAGCAACGAGCGGATAGCCGACTGGAAGATGCCCAAATGTTCCTTGCTGTGAGAAGTTTCAATTCACTGCACATTGCCAGACAGCTATTGGAACGCGGCTACTACCAGCAGGCGTCGGTACTGGTACGAATGGCCATGGAGGACCAGCTTGTTGCAGAAGACGCAGAAACCCATCCTCCAACGTTGGACGCGCTACTCGATGATGAAGGATCTATCAGCAGTGGAGACCTGACCTATGGCAAAATGGCTGAACGAATTTCACCCGAAGCCAAAAGAGCGTGGGATGAGAAATACGGATTCCTCAGCGAAAGAGCCGCACACCCACGGCGTCGAAGCCTGTTGGCACTCACAACTGTACGGCGGACTTTACTCCCTGGTGGTCACTACGATGAAGTACAAGTTAAGGTGACGTTCCTCTGCCTCCTAGAGCAACTTGGGCAGGTGCTACGTACAGTTGGTCTCCTGATAGCGAATGTAGAATGCCATTGGGGTGAAGGAGCTAGGCCGGTACTCAGGGATATGACGGCTCTCTATCGAGAAATAGCTCAGCTCCAGACGGCATAGCCGGGTTCGGCACCTAGGCTGGGCGCCACGCCGTTCCCTACGGCCCCACCCTCTCCGGCAGGTACGCTACTGTCCAGCAATCTTGAATGGACCCAAACCGACCGCCCACGAATACTTAAGCTTTCCGTGTCTATTGAGTCCGCCGAATGAAGGTTTTCGGTTTTGTACGTTCTGGCAGGCTTAAGGGGGTTGTGCCGCGAATGTCTCGGTGAGGGGTCAAGATATGAGTATGAGCAGGGGCAGCCATATGACCCAGATAGTAGAGTTAGGTATCCCCAACCGACGGCCGCCTGGTGAATTAGATGCCGGTAAGGTGCCGGCCCAACTCTTTAGCTAGGGTGGTATCGCCAGACACATTTAGCCGGCCAGAAGACAGAGCCGCCTCCATGTTCACACGCCCGTAGACAATGAGAAGAAACGTCTCGCCATCGCAATGCAACGTTGCGCTGGGTGTAAGCGGAGCGGCATTTTCCCCTCTAACAACCAGGTCCGGCACGCCGCCGGCATCTGTCAGCTCGAACCGAAACCGGGCCGACCCGGTTTGGACCACACGGCCCAGCACATTGCTGCTCACTGCAAGCGCCGCCGGCAGAGTTGCTTGCTCAATGTGGTAGCCAGGGTCCAAAGAGGAACAGACATCCCAGCCATGAATGGCCAGTTCGTTTATTGCCAGGTCCACGAAGTCGGACACGTTGGTGTCGCCCCAAGGATGCCAGCAGGGCTTGTCGTAGTCGTCGGGGCCAATGGCGTCGAGAAGTTGGCCCAGTTCTTGATAGCGCTGGTGAAAAGTATCCAGAAGCCCGTCCCCGAGGCGCTCTCGCAAGGCAAGAGCGCCTCGGGCAATCCTCTCCGAGGCAGGAGTCCCCTCAGACTCCTGGCGACGGGCCCCTTCGGGAATGCTGTCATCGCCCTCCAGCCCGCGGGTAATCATGCGGGCCTGGAACTGGGCCGCGAAGGCGAGGTGGGCGACCACATCCGCCACTTCCCAGTGGTCGCAAGCGCTGGGCCGACGGAGGTCGTCGTCAGATAACTCTCTCAGGCGCCGCTCCAGACGGGCCGATTCGGCCTTGGCTACTTCGATTCGCTCTTTGACTTGGTCGCTTGCCATAACCCCTCCCTCGATGCAATCAGGGGCGCCAGACCCCCCCGGGACTGGCGGCTTTCGTCCAGGCGATGGGAGTGGCCGGGCGAAGGGTGGTGGACCTCCAAGCTTTGGGCCCTCCCTGAAGAAAGCGTACGCCTGCGGGAAGCCAGCCGTCATAGACCTGGGCGCCAACAGGGCCATATAGCTAGGCCGGTCATACCACCTCTGGCGGGATCTGGGCATAGCCACTGCGTCGACGGTAGCCGGATGATTTCTTAGGCCTGCCTGGGCCAGGGAACCCTAAACCTCTCCAGCAAATTCGTCAGGCGCTGAGGGAGGGCTGGCATTGTGAAGGTCAGGTTGCCGGACAGCAGCGCGCCTATGGCCACCGCCCCAATGATAACGCCCCCGCTACTCAGCGGGAAATGTGCCCACCAGGGTACTCCGCCCCATAGAAGGCCGTTGCGGAGAACGCCGACAATCAAGGTGCCGGCGATGGTGCCTTGGATAGTCCCAAACCCTCCGGAGAAGGATGCGCCCCCGATCAGAACGGCGCCGATGCTATCCAGCAAAGTGGGGCCCTGGGTGAGCAGCGTCACACCCGCCCGTTCGGCTGATGATATGTCCGATACCCGAATTAAGGCAGCCATGCCGCAAAACAGACCGCAGATGACGTAGGCAGCGATGCGAACGCGGTCGACATTGACCCCTGAGAATCGTGCCGCCCTAGGATTGGCCCCTGCGGCGTACAGGTGGCGGCCAAATATCGTGAAGTGCAGGAGGATGATTGAGCCAAGGGCAGTGCCCAGGGAAATGATAATCCGCACGGGAACCACTCCCACCGCCGCATTGCCCAGTGTGCCGAAGAACTCATCAGGTGGGTCGGCCTGAAGGCTCAATTGATGAATTGAGCCACCGTGACCTATCCAAGCGGTTAAGCCGCTGAACGCGTACGACGAGGCGAGGGTAGCAACGAAAGGCGCTATCCTGCCCTTGGTGACTAATAAGCCGTTTATCAATCCCAGCCCGGCGGCATAAAAAAAAGCGATGGTGAGGGCCCCCTGAGAGCTCATCCCATCCTCAAAGAGGCGCGCGAACACCATCGCCGTTCCGGCCCCGATGTTGATCACCGATAAGTCAATGCCGCCGCTAATAAAGACGAAGGTTTGGGCCAAGGCGTATAGGCCGGTGACGGACACGCTGCGGGCGATGTTAATGAAGTTGCTGGGTGTATAAAACAACCCTTCGTTCAGAGAGAAATAGAGTATCAGGACGGCCAGGAATACCCAGGGGTAGTACATTCGATACCGTCTTAACGCCCTCATGGCCGGCCAGCCCCCCCAAAGACGCCGCCAAGTAGCTTCTTCCCGTCGGCATCAGTTCGCTCAAACCCTGCCACCAAGCCTTTCCCCCAAAAAGACACGGTGTGGCCTTGGGCATTCACCACGGCTAACATCGGTCCCACCGCCTTAACCACCGGTCAGGGACCGGCCACGCCCTCGCTGCCGCAGGTTGGCATCTACCCAGAGGACGACTATGAAAATCCCCGCCCGGACCAGAAACTGGTCGCCGAGGGGGACGGACAAGTGAGTAAAACCGTTGAAGACAACTTTCAGAAGCAGCACGGCCAGCACCGTCCCAATCACGGACCCGTACCCGCCGAAGAGGCTGGCGCCGCCGATAAGCGCGGCCGTGATTGCCTCGAACTCAAATCCCAGGCCCGCGGATGGCAGCGAACCCTGAAAGCGCGCCGTCATCGCCGCCCCAGCCAACGCTGCGCAGAAGCCCGAAATGACGAAGGCCAGAATCCGTATTCGGCCAGGTGAGACCCCGGCGTCGTAAGCCGACCGTTCATTCCCTCCCACGGCGACGAACCAAAGACCCAGCTTGCTGTGGGCAAGAACATAATATGCCAACAGAGCTACGCCGATGCAAAAGTAAAATGCGACCGGGACGCCGCCTAACCCATCCCCCCGTCCGAACCAATTCAACGCGTCGTTGGGCAGCATATGTATGCTTTGGGCTGTCCCAAAGAATTCATACTGAATCCTAAATGTGCCTACCCGAAATAACGCCATGGTGCCCAGCGTGATGATAAAGGAGGGAACACGCAAGCCGATCACCAACAGGCCGTTGATGAGCCCCAAGAGCATTCCTGACACGACCACCACGAGAACGGCTAGGGGAAACGAGAGGCCCGATACGGAGATAAGCCCTCCGATCATCACCCCACTAACGCCCATGATGGCGCCCACGGATAGATCAATGACGCCGCTGATAAGCCCGAAAGCGACACCGATCGAGACAAGACCCAGGGTGGTGATTGGAAAGGTCAAGTTCTTGAGATTTTGGGCGCCGCGAAACGAGTCTGAAGAAAGCACTAGAAAGAGGAATAGGCCCAAGAGGCCCAGCAACAGGAGCGCCTCGTGGCTTAGGAAAAAGGCGGGTACCCTTATCCTGCCTGCCGGCAGCCTCAGCGCCTCGGCATACTTCAGCACGAGCATTCCGCCCGCTTAGGTCTGCAATGGGTCAACTACGGAGCCCTCCTCATCTACCGTTCTTGGCCGTTTTGGAGCACATTAACCGAGATTTCCCGCATGACACGTCCAAGAGCTTCAGAGAGTCCCCGACATGACAGAGTGAGTAGTGACTGTTTACGTTTGAGGGAACCTATTGGCTTTCCGGCCTATCGGGACCCACCAAGATGGACAAAATTAAGGACCTTCGTGGTTGGGTTTCGGTTGGCGCTGTAGAGACCCTGATCCCGATGGTCCTCGGCCCAGATGCAGCTTCAGGCGGCTCAATTGTCCCGGAAGCCATGGGGCAACAGGGCCCGGTCCGGACGTCGCCACCGTGAGCCCTGGGCAATCGTATTCAAAAATCGAGGGCGTTTGGAGGTCGGAATTCTTCGTCAACCGTGACCAGCATCCGTTGGGTTGCGCCCAACTGACCGCGCACTTCCGGCGCAAAAATAGAATGCGTTTGCCCTGAAGACGTCGCGGTTTGACCGGAATCGCAAGACCAGTATATCGTGCCGTCACCTTGTCTAGCTGCGCCTCGCAGCGCGAGGCCGTCTGAAGTGGAAAATCCAGGTCCTTGACGCGGGTTAACCTTTTCAACACACAGATCAAGGAAGATTGGTTGAGCATGGATGGTACAGAGCATAACAACAAAGAGAGCAAGCAGCAAGAAGGGCCTGGATCACTGCTGGGGTCGTTTAGTTTTCGCGACAACTCCTATTTTCCCATGCACTTTGGGCTTGTCCAATGGCAGTCCAGCATCAAGAACGTATGGATTCCCGCTCCCCGATCGAGGTCGGGGACAAGCTTCGTGGGAAAGACGGGTGGCCCTCTGGGCCGCGCATGGATAAAAAAACGGCTGTTTTCATAGCAATGCGGGTTTGGATGCTGCGCTAAGTTTTGAGATAGTATCTTAGTGGGAGAGAACGCTTAGGGGAACGGGTTAGCCTGCTGGGGCCGACGTACAGAACTAATGGTCATCGGTCTTGACACAGATGCTGAATAAACCTAGTCTGCTGACTAGGGCGTGTTGACATTTTGTACAATTGTTAAAATTACTTTTAAACTGGAGGTATGCTTACAGAAGAGTTGCACCCCGATCAATGGCTTCGCATTATTCAGTTTTTGCGCACCTGTTCTGGTGTGTATGTGGGGAAAGAGGAGAACTGCCGCCGTTTCCTTACGGGGATCTTGTGGATATCCCGGACCGGTGCCCAGTGGCGGGCGCTCCCGCAGGAGTATGGCCGATGGAACACCGTGTATAAACGCTTTCTCCGCTGGTGTGAGCAAGGCGTCTGGAAGCGGATGCGAGAGGCCTTTGCCAATGATCCTGACCTGGAACACCTTCTGCTGGACAGCACCATGATCCGGGCCCA
Organism: Dehalococcoidia bacterium; assembly: GCA_965224325.1. GTDB lineage: Bacteria > Chloroflexota > Dehalococcoidia > Lucifugimonadales > UBA3495 > CBDCMJ01. The sequence goes on along the minus strand of CBDCYT010000019.1, from coordinate 33,178 downwards.
TCCCTGTGCGGCCGGCGCGCCGCTAAAAAGGGGGCCAAGGGGCGCAGGGCCTGGGCCGAAGTCGCGGTGGCTTCACCAGTAAAATCCACATGAGCGTGGACGCCCTGGGCAACCCGCTCCAGTTCAAGCTCACGGCAGGCCAAGCCCATGATATCACCCAGGCTGAGGCGCTGCTCCTGTCTGACCCCATAAAGTATGTGATTGCCGATAAGGGGTACGACGCCGACACATTCGTCCAGGTAATCCGAGAGCGTGGCGCGGTCCCCGTCATACCGCCCCGCTCCAACCGGAAGATGCCGAGGGAGTACGATGCTCATCTGTACAAAGAGCGCCACTTGGTGGAGTGCTTCATCAACAAGATGAAGCACTCCCGGCGCATTTTCTCGCGGTACGACAAGCTCGCCATGACCTACCTCGGTTTTCTACACTTCGTCAGCACCCTCATTTGGCTACGATGAAATGTCAACAGAACCTAGTCTTCATCCGATTGATCAGGGTGAAAAATGAGCAGGAAATGGGCGGTTCAAGACGCCACGTCGAGGTTCAGCGAGCTGCTCGATACCACTCTCGCCGAAGGGCCGCAGATCGTGACCAAGCGCGGAGTGGAGACCGCCGTGCTCGTTCCCATCGAGCAGTGGCGGAAGCTGGAACGGATGACCAGGCCGGACCTCAAGGAGTTGCTCCTGGCCTCGGAGGCGCGGACCGAGGGCCTTGCGCCGCCACGCGGACAGCATCGCCGCCGGTCGCCCTTGGTCGTGGAGTAGGACTATGTTCCTGCGCGATACCAATGTGGTCTCGGAACTGCGTCGCCCCCGTCCCCATGCGGATCCTGGCGCTCAGTCCGCCTCGGGAACGCCCCAAAGCCTGGTCCTTGCTCCCCGTTTTGACCTTCTCAATTATGACGTCCTCGACCTTGGCAGCATTCGGGTAGTGGGCGCGGCAGTACCAGCACCTTCTCTATCTTGAGCAACACTATCGCGCTACCCGCACTGTATAATACTATTGGCCTCCAACTCCGCCCGCGACTGCTGCAAGCCACGAGCAATCGCTCAAGGCGTGGGCTGGTCGGTGCGCGCCATAAGGATGCGCACCTGGTTCAGCCGCGCCAAGCTATAGGCTACCGACTCAAAGCCAGACAGGAAAAAGTAACCCGCGGCCCACGGCAATGTCGGCGCGGGTCAGCAGGTCCTGGGGGGTGTTGCGTCGAGGATGTTACATGAGAGCATGAGCTTACATTGGCCGAATGCTGAGTAAGTTGTAGGTAGTTTTTTCCTCTTCCGTGAGTTGGTTGATTTGCAGGTTGGGTTTTAAAGCAACTAGGCACGCCGAGCCTAATGGTATATGGTCCACTTGGGAAGTAGCATCTCTGTGAATTCGTCCGCTAAAGTTGTCTCCTGAACCCGTCGCCGTGAATTGAAACCACTTGGTACGAATGTTACCGGCGACAATAACACCTTCAAGATATAGGTCTTCCTGTATTTCGTCAGTGGCAGCCCTAATGGTTGATTTCATGCTTTCCGCTGATCCTGGCGTTATCCTGACTTCATGCGTCTCATCTTTTCCTCGCTGGTTCCAGCGAAGTGAAGCTGGGTATGATGAACTCTCTATTGCGGAGAGGAAATTTATATAATTTGCGATTACTCGGCTGGTCCAAATTCTTCGCTGGAAAGCTGGCTCCGAAGTTCGTTGGTCTTCTTCCAAAAGGCCGAATAATCCTTCCAGGCTGCTCCGCGCAAGCGATTCCCCCAACGGGCTGTCTTGTCTATGGGCCTCCAGGCGCAGCCCGAGAGAACTTGCGTATGTACCCGCAAAGTTTAACCGAGTTTGCTCCTTGATAGAATTTGGTATAGGACCTTTTGACGTAGGAGCTGCTGACAACGCCTGGCCAATGGCATCAAGAAGCCTTTGTAAATTGCCAACAAGGCGACTGACCACATCTGCGGCCACTTGTCCGACTTGTCCTTCAATTCTCAAATCAAGAAGATGCGACCGTTCCCTGGTGGGAGCACCATTGATTTCCTCGGGCATCGGTATATCGAGTTTGGACCACTCAAGCGGCAGTGAGTCCTGGGGCAAAGACCCGGCAGTCGTGACGATAGTCTGGATGACCGAATCGATGCCGACATCTATGTCCACCACCAGCAAATTCCCGTCTTCGGGGTTACTCAAGGCGTCTAACGCTGACACACTTCCGGAAAGAATTTCACGGAGACGCTGCTCGCTAACGGGCAAGTATATCCATCTATCGATGGATTCATCCGCATCGTGCCACCAGGCAAGGTACAATTGCCCGGCTTGACTTCTTTGTAGCAGAAGGCGGGGACCATCGTAGTATTCGAGCACTCGTTCGAATACAAAAGAATTCCATGGGAAATTGGGGAATTTGGCCCCTTCTATTTCAGGCAGCATGACACGAGTGCCTCGGTTTGCTACAGCCTATGTACAACTTGAGCGTACCGAGTTGGGTCGAACCTTTCCTCTCTCCACCACGTATGGTGAGAAGGAAACTCACTCGGTGTTTCGAGTGCTTTCCCGGCGTTAGGCGTAAGAGTTACGGTCTCTATTTTCTTTCCCATTCTCCTGTATCGGCCAGCGCATTGGACTGCTTGGCCTATGTCTGCGAAAAATGAAAGGCCCATCGTTTCGCACAGGGTTCTTCGCCCACGCCTGATAGCGTCTTCAGCTCGATTACGATCTTGATGATACATCGAGACAAAATCGCTTGATTCAGGCGGGTCGGTTTTAACAATTCGGTAATACGTGCCATCCGCAGGAAGAGCTTGTTCTGGAGGACAATCTTCCGGGAAATCGGCAGGCCAAGTGTAAGAAACCAATGAGTTCACCATTTCAAATTAGTGCTCGGCACTGATTGCGTTACGAAATTGCGCAGTACAGTCTCAGTTGACTCTCTTCTACCCTATGCTATTGCATCTCAGCCAGGGGGTCAATTTGCATCCCATGCCCGGCGCCCGCCGATTGCGGTTCTACGCTATCTTATCCCTCTGACGGGTCAGCAAATCCGGTCGGTATCCCCGTAGAGAATGTCCAGCCCTCTTCTGCGGTGAACTCAAGGCATTCAACAACCAAGCAGTATGTGAAGCTCTCGATGAGGGTTTTGAAACTCCAATATCTCTCGGTAATTCTGTTGGAGTTCCCAATAGTCTCGGTGATGCTTGTTGCCATTTCCAGGTCCGCTATTGCACTGGCGACTCTGCGGCGTGCATCCGGATCGTATAACCGGCTTAAGTCGCGGTTGAATCCTGGGCAAGGTTCGTCATTCATCCCATTGCCGGAGGATCTTCTTGACCTCCTCTTTACTGCCGCGTTCCCCCGACGCTACCTCCGCCTCCGTGCGCTCCTCGGCGGACGCTGCCTTTCCTGTCTTTGTCTGGGACATCATTGCTCCTCTCTCTGAAGTACTCTACCTCATCGAGGGGGCCAACCTCACCTCGACCCTCTCGGGTTTTTCTCACCCCCCCGGTGGCCCATTTTCGCTGGCGGCCTAAAGCCGCAGGTACGCTTCCACCGGATGCATCCGTCGCACAATCTCCAGGTTTAACCTCAAACCTATGAATGGCGGCGGATAATACGTTTTTCAACAGCCAAAATGTCAGCAGTCAATCTCGGCCCTTGGGACACTTTACCCCGGCCTTGTACGCTGTGCCACAACTCTCCCCCGACACGCTGGAACCGGGACGCCCTGTGGGTCAGGGACAAGCAACAGCGGATAGCAGTCGAGCTTGACAGTCTTTCATCCCTCGAGTTGGAGCAATCAAGCGACGTAAGCGCCGGAAAGGCGGCTGTCCCCGACTTCCCCTGCGGGTCCAGAACGGGGGCGAAGTTCTCCGGGGAGGGTCATACGATAGCGAGTATGCTGGCTGGGTTGTCCACGTTTATCGCTCGAATGTCATCTTCCGAAAACCCTTTGCGCCGCATCTTGGGAACGATGTTCTGGAGGATGTGTCCGTAGCCGTGCCCCCCATATTTCACAAGCCGGTGCTTTGTACAGATGTCCTGCCCAATGACAACCCTGTCTAAATAGCCCCCGTCGGCGATGCGCCTTACGAAGTCCAGCCTCTGAGCGTCGCTGGGCATATCGAGTTCGGCGAGCGGATAGTAAGACCCCTCGTTGCCGAACAGATCCCATTCTAGGTAGCAGCCAGACTCGGCGATGCTCCGAAGGGCGTCGAACTCGAACACGGTGCGGTCCAGATGTCCCATTATCACCCGGGATATGTCCGCGCCGGCGTTCGCCAGCAGTTCCAGTATTTGCGCCGGCGCATCCGGATGGCGTCCCGGATGAATCAATATCGCCGCGCCTGTGTCTCGCTGCGCAATTGCCGCCGCCGCCAGAGATTTACGCTCGTTTGTCGTTAGTGGCCAGGTGCAGCCCACCTCCCCGATTATGCCCGACTTGATGCCGCTGCCGTCGACGCCTTCCGTGAGGTCGGCAGTAATCTCCAGCGCCAGATCCTCCACGCGCCGCTCGTCCATGCCCTCGGGATGGACCGCGTCCACGTAGAAGCCGGCGCCCATGATGATATGCACTCCAGATTCGCGTGAAATTCGGGCCAAAGCTTCGGGATTGCGCCCGATGCCTGTCGAGGTCGCATCTACGATTGCGCCGCCGCCTACTTCTCTGTACCTACTGACTTCGCTGATGGTGGTATCCAGGTCCATTAACTGAAGATTGAAGCGGTTGCTGTAGTAGTTACGCCGTATCCATCCCAGGTTCTCCAGCGCTATGGGAACATCCGCCAGTTCCGGGGATGGCGAGTCCTGGGCAGGCCGAAACATGAAGGAGAAGTCGATATAGAGGTGCTCATGAGTCGTGGTGGGACCAAGCTCCGATGGTGGGATGGCGCCCAGCACGGTCTGGATGAGACCTCGGTTCTGTCTTGTTGGCATGGAGTTTGTCCCTGTAGTAGGGTGGTAGGCAAGCCTAACATGACCCTTGCGGCGACGCAAAACTGGGCTAACCGATGTCCGGCGATGGGTCCACGCTGTACGGGAAGTGCATATTAGTCGCAGCCAATCAGATAGACTAAAGTCACATTTGACCTATCGGAGTTGGAGGTTTCAAGGATGAGATTTGACGTCTTCACGACGGTCGTAGCCTCTGCGGGAGAAGCAACCGGCGCCGTTGGCCTTTTGGACAACCTTAGACAGCAGACCATCCTGGCCGAGGAACTTGGCTTCGAGACCATGTGGCTCGGGGAACACCACTTTGGACCCTATGGAGTGGGCGACCTGCCGAATCCGATCCTCCTCGGCGCAGACCTCGCGGCGCGGACATCCAAAATTCGCATTGGACAGATGGCCAACATAGCCCCGTGGTGGCATCCGATACGGCTGGCGGAGGACCTGGCGATTCTGGACAATATGGCCCTGGGACGAGTGGATGTTGGATTCGGCAGGGGAATATGGCCATACGAGGGTCCCCAGTTCCATCCCAACGCGGACCCGCGAAAGGACAATGAGAACCGGGAGCTGTTCAGAGAGACAGTGGAAATCGTACGGCAGATCTGGACCAACGAGCATTTCTCATACGATGGTGTCAATTACCACTTCCCTGCCGAAAACACTGTGTTCTCCCATCCTATGTTTCCGCCGAATCCGGCGTGGCAGGACGGGGAGAGGGTAACAAAACTGCGGGTAACGCCGAGGCCCTACCAGAAGCCGCATCCTCCTTTGTGGATGACGGTCTCCACTGACCGCTCGGTAACGACCGCAGCGGAACTTGGACTGAAGGCGTGCTACTGGCAGCCTCCGGCTCTCAGGATCAGGCAGCGAATGGAAATCTACACCCAGGTGAGGGCCGAACTGGAGGGGAGGCCGTTTGCTGTGGGAGAAGACCAGGCGGTAATGCGCTCCACGTATGTAGCCTCTTCAATGGAGGAAGCGCGCCGGGATGCTGAAGCGGGTATCATGTCCTCTTTTGTTTTCAACGACCCATTTCGAGGCAGACAGGTATTCACGAACCCGGACGAGGTCCTGGACCCCGGCGTGAAACTTGACTGGGATTTCCTGGAACCGCGCACTCTCCTTGTGGGATCCCCGGAGAACGTGGTGGAGAAGGTCCAAGAGCTGCGCGAGGTATGCAACCTCGATTATCTGCTTGTCGAGTTCTCTCACATGGGCATCCCCTTGAGCAAGTCACTGAGGAACCGCGAGAACTTCGCCACGAAGGTAATGCCGCGATTCATTGACGTCCACTAAAGGAGGGCTGTTGTGCAAGTGGAGACTCCTTTTGGGGAATTCGCAATCCTTCTGGCCTAAGATCCCGGACTCAATGGGGAGACCGAGTGCAATGCAGCGCTATGTCTCAGATGACTGACCCTCCGTCTGGGAGGTGAAGGGGTAGGCAGGCTTAATCGAACATCCGTAAGGCAACTCCCCCCAAAGCAGGAGTCCGGAACGGCGGCTCCATTCCGGTCCATAGCTCAAATAGGCAAAACGGTTGGCTTAACGAGAAATTGGTTGCCAGACCGGGAATCGTGGTAAGGCGTAAAGGAATCCTGGGATAGTAACCTGGACACAAATCTATTTCTTTTCTTGGGACACACCATTCTACGCCGTCCCTACATACGGAAGCCCAAATCTAGGCTTTCTCATTTGCGCCTTGACCAACCATGATCTCCCTTTCGCATCAGCTGATTCCGCTGTGCCAGGTCTCGACCGCACTTTGGCATATATTTACCTGCAACTTGTCCCTGATAGAATGTTGATGGACGCATTTAGGGATACTCTGAACAAGGCCGTCATAGTCTGGATTGTCATAGCCGAGGCAACGATGGGGGTGAGAACCGCCTCACGAGGCTTGTTGGGCCGGGCTTGGTCCCGCTGATCGCACCCTGCGGTGGCCGATGCGGGCTTGATACTGCCGGAAAGGCCGGTCCGGAGCTGTTGGCTCGCGCACTACGCCGCCAGATGGCGCTGGGCCGTCAGCAGGTTGCCCAGTCCCAGTAGCATCGCCAGCCGCTCCGTGTTCTTGACCAGTCCGCGGTAGCGAACCCTGGCGTATCCGAACTGCCGCTTCACCTTCAGGAAAGGGTGCTCCACCATTGCCCTCACCTGCGCTTTGAGCCTCTCCAGCACGGCCTCCTCACTCCCAGGCTCCAAGCCCCTGCGTTTCCCGGGTCGCATCGCCACCTGCCAGTCCACCTCCCGCTCCCGGTTCTCCTCCCGCTTCCCAACCCCCTGATACCCGGCATCGCCCCACACCACCGTCTCCCCGCCGTGCAGCAGATTGTGCGCCTCCGTAACGTCGTGCGCGTTGGCCGCCGTCGTGCTCATGCTGTGCACCAGCCCCGTTTCCGAGTCCACCCCGATGTGCACCTTCATCCCAAAATGCCACTGGTTCCCCTTCTTGGTCTGGTGCATCTCAGGGTCCCGCTCCCCAGACCGGTTCTTGGTCGACGACGGCGCCTCTATGATGCTGGCGTCCACGATGGTCCCCTCCCGTAACCGCAGCCCCTGCGACTCCAGGTGGGCGTTGATCTCCTCGAACAGTACTTTGCCCAACTCGTTCCGCTCCAGGAGATGGCGGAAGTTGAGGATGGTGGTCTCGTCGGGCAGGGCGTCCGACATCCTGAGCCCAGCGAACCGCCGGACCGATTCGGCCTCGTAGAGCAGATCTTCCATGCCAGGATCGCTGAGGTTGTAGCAGAGTTGCACACAGTGTACCCGCAGCATCACCGCCAGAGGGTAGGGCCGGCGGCCCTTGCCTGCCTTGGGGTAGAAGGGCTGGATGCGTTCCTCCAGATGCTGCCAGGGAACCAGGAAGTCCATACGTTCCAGAAACAGTTCCCGACGAGTCTTGCGCTTCTTGCCCTGGAATTCCAGGTCCGCAAAGGTCGGTTGGTCCATCTCTGCTCTCACCCACGTCCGGATTCGGGTCTGCCAGCCTTACTATGCCATATCACCCAGAACTTGTTCAGAGTATCCTTAGTGATCACGCGGCCGGAATTTACGGCCGACGCCACCGTCTTGCAAAAGAATCCCGCCCCCTCGTCGCGCAACGGGATGCCCCGTTGCCGACGCCCTTATCAACACGTAGAGGAACAGGCATATGATCAAGGGTTTTCGCTTGCTCAGAAACATCGGAAATTTCTACTCTGTAGATGCAGGTAAGGATATTGACCTTGGCAAATTGACCCTCTGCTATGCTGACAACGGCAGAGGGAAAACTACACTCGCGTCGGTTTTGCGCTCGTTGTCAGAGGGGGATCCAGTTCCGATTGTCGAACGAAAACGCCTACACTCTCAGGATAGTCCACACGTAGTTATTGATTTAGATGACAACTCCCCTAAGCTAGTGTTCAAGGATACCGCATGGAGTAGCTCGTTGGGGTCGATAGTGGTTTTCGATGACACGTTCGTTGAGCAGAATGTGTACTCCGGTCTCACAGTAAGCCCGCAACAACGTCAGCGCCTGCATGATCTCATCTTGGGTCCACAGGCAGTGAAATTGCAAAGGCGGGTTGATGAGCAAGTCGAAAAGATCGAGAACCACAACCGTGAACTAAAGGCTAAGGAGGGTTTTATCCCTGTGTCTACCATGGGTGGTCTATCCATAGACGAGTTTTGTGCATTGCCCGCACGCTCTGATATTGACGAAGCCATCCAAAAAACCGAACTTGATTTAGCTGCCGCACAACAACAGGATGCGATCCAGAGTACTGCAAATTTCGATTCGTTTAACCTACCTGAGTTCGATCTCACGGCAATCGACGAAGTCCTCCAAATGGACTTAGATTCCCTCGAGTCCGTCGCATACGAGCGAGTAAAAGAACATCTCATTGGGTTAGGTCAAGACGGTGAAACGTGGATATCAGACGGAATGCGTCTAATCAAGGGGACGGGCGGAGGCGCCCTTGTATCGATTTGCCCCTTCTGTGCACAGAGCCTGGAAGGTTCTTCACTTATCCAGCACTACCAAGCGTATTTCAGCGCCGCTTATGCGGATATGAAGCAAACTATCACCAATTTGCTAGAGGATACTGGCACAATTCATAGTGAAAGTGTGCAGGCCGAATTCGAACAGAAATTGAGGATCGTCGGCGAGCGTCGGCAGTTTTGGACTCGTTTCTGCGAGGTTAAAGAATTCACTATAGACACTTCTGAGATTTTCCGCGATTACAAAGCCGCCCGGGAGTCGATGCTTTCACTGATTACTTTAAAGCAGGCCTCTCCTTTGCAAAAGCTATCGATCCCAGAAACCGAAAGGGCATTTCTGGAAGTCTATAGGAAGCACATTATCGCGATCGCAGAGATAAACACACTCTTAGAGGTGGCAAATAAGGCGATTAAGGAAGTCAAAGAGCGGGTAATTTCAGCCAGCGTGGAAAATTTATCAGCCACTCTAAACAGCCTCAAGACTGCCAAAATCAGGCACGCACCGGATATCTCTGATGCCTGTGATGCCTATTTGAAGGAACTTAAGGCAAAGTCCGAAACAGAGGAAACGCGTGACCAAACACGAACCGAACTGAATCGCCATAGGGAGACCGTTTTCCCTAAATATCAAACTTCCGTTAACCAATATCTCGAAAAATTTGGTGCCGGTTTCCGGTTAGACAATGTGAAGCCCGCCAATCTCAGAACTGGGTCCACTAGCACATACGAAGCTCGTGTTGGAGGTGCATCAGTTGCCGTTGGGCGCTCTAATCCTGCTCCATCAGATCCGTCATTTGGCAGCGTCCTGGGTGGCGGTGACCGCACTACGCTCGCTTTTGCCTTTTTCTTGGCGTCGCTAGAGCAACGGGACGACCTTGGAGACACTGTAGTAGTCATAGACGATCCTATATCTAGCATGGACACCGACCGTTCCCTGACCACCGTCCAGGAGATACGCGCCCTTGCCCTACGGGCAGCGCAGGTAATCGTGCTCTCCCACGAAAAGGCATTTCTGTGTCGAATCTGGGAACACGCGGACCGTACGCAAACTGTAGCATTCGAGATCGCGCGCTCCGAAGACGGCTCCACGCTTCGGAAGTGGAATGTTTCTGAGGATTCCCTCACTCAGCATGATCGGCGCTATAAAGTTTTGAGAGGGTATCTAGACACAGGGACAGGCGAACAGCGCGAGGTGGCAAGGGATATTCGCCATCATTTGGAGGGCTTTTTGCGCAACGCTTGTCCGGGGGACTTCCTGCCAGGAAATGTGCTGGGGCACCAATTCCTTGCGGCTTGTCAGAAAAGTCTGAACGATACCGACGAAATTCTCCCAGAAGTTAAACTGCACCAGCTACGTGACATCTTGGAGTATGCCAACAAATTTCAACATGAATCCAATCCTGCGTGGGCAACGGAGCCAATACATGACGGAGAGCTTCGCACGTTTGTGAAGAGGACCTTAGACTTCACGAAACCATAGATGCCCATAGCCCCCTCACCGAAACCACCGTTGAAGTCGCCTCCCAGGGCTGGCTTAAGCAATATTGGCCTCACTCGCCGAATACGATAACCAGGTTCTCCCGGGGAACCGGCCAAGTTGACATGGGCAGACGCCTTCAGGCGCTGAGGCCCCTCAGCCCAGGCGCCGGATACGGGGCAGGGCCACTGCGGCTGCTACGCTGATGGCGGCCAGCGCTGCACCATTTATCAGCAGGGACCTCGGGGCGCCCACGGCTCCGGCCAGCGCTCCAATCCCCACGTGGCCCACTGGCGCGAATCCGATGCTGAGCACCCATGAACCCATGGCTCGTCCGCGTTCCTCGTCGGATACGCTTTCCTGCATCAGTGTCTTGTAGAGCGTATCGACTGCCATGGCACAGGCGTTGACGAACAACAGTACTCCAAGAAAGGAGTAGATGTTGCCGGACAGCGAGAACGCCATCAGACCCCCTCCGAATCCCAGTGCGGTCCCGAACATCATCAGTCCTTTCTTCCTGGACGTCCCCAGTCCGGCCAAGAGCCACAGCCCCAGCAACCCGCCGGTCTGGCGCACGGCGGTCATGACGCCAAGCCCCGTCGGGCCTACAGAGAGCACTTCCTTAGCAAACACGGGCAGAAGGGTCATGTGGGTGAAGCCGAGCACCTCCGTGGCAATCGTCAGGAGCATGAGGACCATGAGGATGCGATAGTTGCGGAGCAGCCTGACGTAACCTGTCAGGTTCCGAAGGACGGAAGCCCCCGAAGATCGCACGGAACTGCCCGGGTTTCCGATGGCCAGTGTCGCCGCAGCGGAACACAGGTAGCAAACCGCCGCGGCGACGAACTGCCAGCCGGGCCCTGCGACCTCAATCAGCGCCCCGGAGGCGAGGGACCCGGCGATCCCTCCGCCCTGCATGGCCATCGCTCCCAGGGCCAGGCCGTTCAGAGCGTGTGCGGGACCCACAATGTCAAAGGTGTAGGTCTGCCGGACCGTCAACACAAACGCAAACGTGCTTCCCAGCGCAAGTACCAGGAGGATCACGATCCATACGTTGCTTTCCCCGTTAAGCAGCATCAGGGCCATCAGCAGGGCGGCGGCAGACGCCCCCAGCGTGCCGATCCGCAGCAGCAATCGCCGTTCCCATCGGTCGGCGATGGCGCCAGACAGCATGCCCAAAAGGAAGAAGGGCAACATTCGAGCGGCGGCCCCCACGCCCACCATCAACTCCGAGCCGGTCAGCTCAAAAATGAGCCACCCGACCGACACCTGCTCCATCCCCGTTGCCAGCGAGTACAGGAGCGTGGCGCCCCAGAGCAGGCGGAAGTCTCTGATGCGCATGGAAACAGCCCAGTTCCACATACCAGTCACAGCGCATGATGATACACCTCTTACACAGCTGGGCTGGCTGTCCAGCGCCGCTGGTTCGCCGCTGCCGGGTCTATCTCGCGTAACCGGGTCTATCTCGCGTAAATTGAAGTATCATCCGAAGTCCCCGGACCGGCAGTCCTGAGCTTGTCTAAAGATGAAGCCAGCGAATCCGCTGTGGGTTCGGGGGCCCGCCATCTACTGCTGTTCGAAGGTTGTGTAGTCCTACTCAGCCTCAACAGCCCACAGGGAAGCACGCCGTCGCAAATGGTATGATTGGCCCGCACAGCCCAGTTTAGGAGGGATTGAAGTGCCGTTTGGAAATGACGACTGGCTGGCCCTGACACAGGAGCCTTCCATAGAGCCAGAAATTCCGCTTTGCGATCCGCACCACCATTTCTGGGATAGACGGCTGCAGAGCATTCCTTATCAGCGTTACCTGCTGCACGAACTGATGGCTGACCTGGATTCCGGACACAATGTTAGGTCCACGGTCTTCGTGGAAGCCCGGTCGATGTACCGGGCCTCTGGGCCTGTGGAGTTGCAGCCTGTGGGCGAAGTGGAGTTCGTGCAGGGGCTCGCGGCGGCAAGCGCCAGCGGGGTCTACGGTGAAGCTCGGGCCGCGGCGGCCATAGTTGGCCACGCCGACCTGAAGCTGGGTGACGCCGTCGCCCCCGTTCTGGAAACCCTGCAGGCGGCCAGCCCCAACCGCTTCAAGGGCATCCGGCACAACGTCACCTGGAGCCCGGACCCGCTGATCGCCGACAGGGAAACGAAGGGGATCATGGCCAATGATTCCTTCCGCGCCGGCGCCCGGGTCCTGGCCCGCATGGGGTTGTCGCTGGACGTGATGCTGTCGTTCCCGCAATTGACGGAACTGGCCGACTTCGCCCAGGCGGTGCCCGAGGTCCCCATCATCCTCAACCACCTCGGCGGGATCAGCAGGACAGGCATCTACGCAGGCAAGGACGATGAAATCATCCCGGCGTGGCGGGAGGGTATCGCAGCCGTGGCCAACTGCCCCAACGTAACTTGCAAGCTGGGCGGAATGGGAATGCCCCGCTGGGGGTTCGGCTGGCAGGAGCGAACCATACCTATAGGCTCTGAAGAGCTGGCCGAATCCATGGCGCCGTGGAAGAGCTACTGCATCGAGCAATTCGAGCCCGAGCGCTGCATGTTCGAAAGCAACTTCCCGCCGGATAAGGTCTCGTTTTCCTACAACGTGATGTACAACGCCTTCAAGCGCCTCTCGAAGGACTACAGCCCGACCGAGCGGGCCAACCTCTTCCACGACGCGGCGGTCCGAGCTTACCGAATTGAAACGTAACGCGGAGGGTATAGCCGAATGAAGTACGACGTCATCATCGTGGGAGCCGGATCCGCAGGCTGCGTGCTGGCCAACCGGCTATCAGAGGATTCAGGCCGCTCTGTGCTGTTACTGGAGGCGGGGCCGGACTACCCCTCTCCTGATCAGTTGCCGGCCGAGTTGAAATACAACATGAACCAGGCCGCCTCCGAACAGGGCGCGGCCCACAATTGGTCATTCGTAGGCCAGTCCACTCCCCAACAGCCGCAGCCGCTCCACGTGGCCCGGGGGCGCGTGACGGGCGGCAGCAGCGCCATCAACCACCAGATCATGTTGCGCGGTGTCCCGGAAGATTTCGACGCCTGGGCCGCAGCGGGCAACGACCAATGGAGCTACCAAAAGACGCTGCCCTTCTTTCGCAAGCTGGAAAGCGACGCTGACATCAGGGACGACTTTCACGCCTCCGACGGCCCAGTTCCCGTGTGGCGGCACCAGAGAGAAAACTGGCTCCCTTTGCATGAGGCGTTCTACCAAGCCTGCCGGGACGCCGGGTTCCCAGACGACCCGGATGCGAACCATCCAGACACCACCGGCGTCGGCGCCGTGCCGCTGAACAACCCCGGCGGGGTGCGGATGAGCACTGCAATCACCTACCTGGATACCTGCCGCCACCGCCTGAACTTGACCATTCGGCCCAACGCTACGGCCCAGAGCATCCTGTTCGACCACGCTTCGGCAGGCTCACCGCGAGCGGTTGGGGTGGAGGTTGAGAGCGGCGGTGAATCGTTCGTCGTCGAGGGCGCGGAAATTATCCTGAGCGCCGGGGCCATCGCTTCCCCGCAATTGCTGCTGCTGTCGGGCGTCGGACCCGCCGAGGAACTGCGGCCGCTCGGCATCAACTCGCTTCATGATCTGCCCGGGGTGGGCCGCAGCATGAAGAATCACCCGTCGGTCTCCATCGTGTTCCGCCCGCACCCGAAGCACCACCTGGCGCCCGACGCCCCCAGGAACCAGGTGGGCCTGCGGTTCACCGCCGAGGGTTCCTCCCAGCGCAACGACATACAGGTACAGCCGACCACGTCCTACCCGGAGAGCCGCACGGCCCCCGACATTCGCGTCGGCTGCCGGCTGGAATACCCATATAGCGAAGGACTCCTAACCCTGACCTCCGCCGACGTATCGGTCCAGCCGCACCTGGATTTCCGATTCCTCACCGACCCCAGGGACACTGCCAGGTATCGCGATGCAGTGCGCCGCACTGTCAAGGTTTTCGAACACCCTGCCTTTGCGGGATTGCTGGCCGAGCGCTTGACTCCCACCGACGCGGACCTGTCCAATGACGATTCGCTGGACGCCTGGATTCAGCAAAACGCCAGCATTGCGGGACATACCTCCGTCACCTGCAAGATGGGGCCCGACTCCGACCCGGCGGCGGTGGTCGACCAATACTGCAAGGTCCACGGCCTGGACGGGCTGAGGGTGGTCGACGCCTCGGTCATGCCCGACATAGTCCGGGCTAACACCAACGCCACCATCATCATGATCGCAGAACGCGTAGCAGACTTCATCCGCGAGGGCCGGTAACCGTACGCCCGGCATCCAACGCGCCGGTTTGATCCCCGGTTTGGTTCCAGGTTTGATTCTATGAGGCGACGATGACTCCACCCGAAGCGACCCGCTACAACCTTACTGACGGACTGCAGATTTGCCGCATCCTGAACGGGATGTGGCAGGTATCCGGCGCTCACGGCGCCATCGACCCCGAGGCGGCGATACGGGGCATGTTCGACTACGTCGACGCCGGATTTACCACTTGGGACTTGGCCGACCATTACGGCCCCGCCGAGGACTTTATGGGCGAGTTCCGGCGCCAGCTGGAGTCTGCCCGGGGACGGGAGGCCCTGACTGGAATCCAGGCGTTCACCAAGTGGGTACCACGCCCCGGGCCGATGAGCCGCGAGGTCGTCGAGAACAACATCGACATCTCCCGCAGGCGCATGGGCATGGAACGGCTGGACCTATTGCAGTTCCACTGGTGGGACTACCAGGACAGCCGCTACCTTGATGCACTGCACCACTTGGCCGACCTACGGGACGAAGGCAATATCGGGGAGGTAGCCCTGACCAACTTCGACACGCAGCGGATGCAGGACATCGCCAACCACGGAGTTCGAGTAGTGTCCAACCAAGTCCAATATTCCCTGGTCGACCGCCGTCCTGAAGTCGCCATGGCCGGATTCTGCCAGGAAAATGAGGTCTCGCTGCTGGCCTACGGGACAGTCTGCGGAGGTCTATTGTCCGACCGATACCTCAGGAGCCCGGAGCCTGGACCCGCCACGCTGAACACCGCCAGCCTCCGCAAGTACAAGCAGATGATCGACGCCTGGGGCGGCTGGGGCCTGTTTCAGCGGCTCCTAGCCACGCTCCGCACGGTCGCCGACAGGCACGACGCCAGCATCGCCAACGTCGCGGTGCGGTACGTTCTGGACCGCCCGGCAGTCGCCGGCGCGATCGTTGGCGCGCGCCTGGGCGTGGCGGAGCACACTAGCGACAACGCCAGGGTCTTCCGCATCCAACTCGGAGCCGAAGACATGGAAGCCATCGAGGCCGTTCTAGCGCAGTCGAGCGATCTCTACCGCCTGATCGGCGACTGCGGAGACGAATACCGCCGGTAGCAGCGTTAAGGCTGCTTACTTAAACCAGCCGTTGTCAAACTACCCAAGCGGCAGGACAGGCTCAGTCCGGTCCTCAGGAAGGTCCACCTCGAAGGCGTTCAGGAAGAAGGCCGTTTGCGCATAGTGTCCCATCAGCGCGGTCAACTCGACAAGGTGCTGGACTCCAAACTGCTCGAGGGCGGTCTGGAAGGTCGACGCCGATATCTTGTGGTTCGTGTAGAACTCGTTGCAGAAATTGACAATGGCCCTCTCGTCATCCGCCATTG
The DNA here is from genome assembly GCA_965224325.1 of Dehalococcoidia bacterium. Lineage (GTDB taxonomy): Bacteria > Chloroflexota > Dehalococcoidia > Lucifugimonadales > UBA3495 > CBDCMJ01. The sequence continues at coordinate 17,188 of CBDCYT010000019.1, read as the reverse complement.
GCGGCAATGGCTGGCGGTCCCGGATGGCGTCCGCCAGAGCATCGCTGACGCCTTCCTTGCGGGCCGCGGGCGCGTGGGCGTTCCAGATATAGGGACAATCGAAAGCCCGGGCCGTCGCCAGGATCGCTAACTCTTGTATTCGTTTCGGGAAAGTGCTTTCAACGCGCAGGTACGAAGTGAGGCGAGTACGGCGGCGCGCCATCTCCGGGCTGTTGATGGTTATGGAGTTGGGCCCTCCGGTGATGGTTCCTCCGGTATCTCTGGTTAGCTCGTCGAACGCTTCCCTGAATTCCACTGGCGCCATGTCCCTTGTGACTATGGGTACTCTGGCCATGATTCCTCTCTACATTCATTCTTGTGCGAGTCTTCCTGTGCCCTGAGACGCCGAGTGGCCAGGCGCAAGGAAGCTGGCGCGATTCTACCACCTGGCGAAGCGGCACGTGCCTGATGCAAGAAAGTCACTCTGGCGAAAATCATAAATCCCCCAAGGCCATCACGTCTTGAAATTTGGAGGCCTTTCAACCGTACATTCCTGCGTAAACCAGTAGAGGCGCACAATGAGCCGACCCCAGAAGTCTCCACTCACGATTTTGGGCGGACGCAACCTGGCGGGTTACTATTATTAACCTCCTAAACCAAATTGACCGCCTAAACCAGTATTGAATGCGGCTCAATAACCCGTCATTCCCACGCTTCCGTCATTCCCGCGAAAGCGGGAATCCAGAAAGGTAGGATGCTGGAGGACTCAGCTTTATTAGACAAGCTCAGATGAGCGCCCTAACCCCCAATCCCAGTCCCTCACGGCTTGAATCAGGACTTACTCGGGTTGGGCCTGCTCTCGCAGGAAGTGTACCCCAACTCCAGTCTGGTCAAAGCCGACGTGAGCAGCTATCGCCTTTCATCCAGCGGTTTGCCGGTTGCCAATTTCCAAGAACGGGCCGTGAAGGGGAACCGCCTGTTCGTGTTAGGCGAAGCCGGCCTTGAGGAGTATGGGACCGAAGAAGGGGAAGTGCGGCTCTTTCAAGACCCCAAGGGCGCGCTGCCGCTGACCCCGGTAGGCGCCGTCGCCCGGTGGCGGACCACCAAGCCGGAGAAATCGGGGTATCTGAGCTACCGGGAGAACATCGCCGTCGACCCGGGCGGCTTCATCATGGCAAGAACGATTGCGTACTCATCCGAGGGGGAATGGAAAGCACTGCCGCCTATGCTGGAGGAAGTTCCCATCGAACCAGTATCGCTGGCGGCGGACAACGGGTCCAGCGCGAGTCAATTGAGGCAAAGCCTGGAGGAGCTAGGAATTACGGCCTACATCCCCCTTCATCCCAACGAGAGCTCGAGCAAGGCCGCCCGGGGAGAGTTTGTTTACCGCGGAGATCACTTGCTCTGTTCTCAGGGGAAGATTCTGCGCCCGGGGACGTCCCGCAGCCGGTCCCAAAGCTGCAAGCACCCAGCGCTTCAGAAAGACCGCCAGGCGTGCCCGGTGAAAGCCGAGTGTCTCCCGCCCCGAGTGTCCTCTACCCAAAGAACAACGGCGTTACGTGATGTTGAGCATGTATTACCCCATGTTCCTCGGGGCCGGCCCATGCGCTTTGCCCTCACCGGAGGTCAGGCGGCGGATGCACCCCAGGCCATACCCGTTTTAACCGGCATTGAAACCGCATACGTGATAGCCGGCAAGGGGTACGAAAGCAATAAGATGCTGGCATTTATCCAGTCAACAGGCGCCACAGCGGTCATACCGTCCAAGTCAAACCGAAGGGACCCATGGGAATATGGCCGGGAACTCTACCGGGAGTGCAACCTGATTGAACGGGCCTTCAACAAATTGAACCTCTAGAAATTGAAGCACTGGCGCGGAATCGCCGCCCGGTACGACCAAAGGAGCGTTTACTTCCTCTCGGCGCTCCATCTGGCCGCCTCATTCATCTGGCATTAGTATTGGTCGATTCGTCCTGGTTGGCAATAATCGAAATGCCCCAGCAGAGCGAGAGATTGGCCTTATACCCGAAGTGCAGCCTGTCATTCAACTCTATTCCACCGGCTGCCGGGCTGCGTACCAGCGCGGCAAATGGGCGCCCTGGCCTCGGGGATTTACCTATCGGCCCGGCGTCTGATTACCATCCGAGTTAACGGCCAGAGTTAACGGCGGCCCAATGGCGCCATTTCTGACCCTAGCTAACCTGATTATCCGGGTGAACGCCATATCGGCCGGCGCCGGAGGAGCGTACCTACGAAGTTGACGCCTGGAGCGGTGGATGATTCAATGGGGTCTATAGGGTAGCGTATAGGTCAAATGGGGCGGTTAGCTCAGATGGTTAGAGCTCCTGCTTTACACGCAGGAGGCCGCAGGTTCGAGTCCTGCACTGCCCACCAAACATCCTGATTATTAGCTACAGAATGCCCCAACTTCGTTGCTAGTTATCACCTTGGTTACACCTTGTAGCACTTAAACCAAAGCCAAGGTGGGATGTGCATTTACAATACATCGGTGATTGGGCTGGGATTCTCGCAGAAATCCTTCGGCCTTTGATTGTAGGACGGTGCGGCAGCGGCCCTTGACCTCGTCTTTCCGGATGGACAGCCCGCAGAGGAAATTCCCGACCCTCTCCTTTACCAGGGCCTTGGTTCCCAAGCACAGGTTTCCGGTGGCTTCCTCTCTCGCCCAGCCCCAGATGGCCTCATCGGCGTTGAAGTCCGGGCTGTAGCCCGGCAGGTTCATCAGCCGCAGCCCCAAGCCCGGCGTCCGCAGATACTCACGCACCGCCTCGCCGCGGTGCGCCGGCGCGTTGTCCCAAATCACGTTGAGCGGCCCGGAGTGCCTCTGCCGCAACCGCTCCAGGAAGGCAGCCGAGGTTCCGGAGTTGCTGTTCCCCTCCAGGTCCATCCACTCCACCTCACCGGTCTCCAGGCACACTGCCGAGTAGTAGCTGGCCTTTTCGCCATAGCTCGGGCTGGTCGAGTCCACCAAGGCCGGCTCTCCCTTTAGCACCCATTTGCCTCTCAGTTCGGCATCGGCCCGGAAATGGGCCTCGTCGGCGAAGAATATCTTCGCTCCCGTACGCCACGCCTCGTCCGACAGGGTGGCGTACTCCGCCACGAAGGCCTCCCGCTTCTGCTCATCTGCCTTGACCAGACGCTTCTTGGGACGCTTCAGGACAAACCCCAAGCGGTGCAGATAGTTCAGGCAAGTGCTGCGGCTCAGGCCAATGCCGAAACGCTTCGAGACAAACTGCCGCACCACTTTCCAGTTCCAGTTGGCCATTTCTATGCCCGACATCTCGGGCAACTCCTGCACTGCCCCCGTCAACTCCGCCTGTTGCGTCTCGCCAAGTGCGGGGGGGAACCCCCGGTCTGCTCGAATATCAAGGCTGCAGGCCCTCCCTCGCCGAAGGCGGCGGCCCATCTGCCGATGGTGTGAGCATCCCGGCCCAGTGCCTGGGCGGTGCCCGAGGCGGTCAGGCCCCGGCACAGGAGCCACAGTGCGTGCCACCGTTCTCTCTCCCGGGGTGTCGGCGCTAGGTACATCCTGCTGCGCACACTAGCCAAGTCCAACTGCCACCCCTCCAAGTCCGGCCTTATCCCCCTCATACCCATCACCATCCCCACTCAGTCTGCTCCCAGTCCTGACGCTATGCCTCCCTGATTCTAGCCGACCCAAATGCGGGTTTCACCTTGGCTTTGGTTTAGAATTAACCCTTCTGACCTGACCCCCGAAAGTCGATCCAGAATCAATGTTAGGATTTTGGACAAAAGGGGGTTGAGACATGGCCAAAAGGAAGCACACGTCCGAAGAAATCATCAACAAGCTCAGGGAGGCGGAGGTGGTCATCGCCGCGGGAAGTACGGTTGCAGAAGCAGCCCGGCGCATCGGCGTCTCGGAGCAGACCTTCTACCGCTGGAGGGCCGAGTACGGTGGTCTCCGGGTCGATCAGGCGCGGCGCCTGAAGCAGCTGGAGACGGAGAACGGCCGGCTCAAGAGGGCGGTGGCCGAACTGACCCTGGACAACCAGATACTCAAGGAGGCGGCTGAGGGAAACTTCTGAGCCCCGCCCGTCGCCGCCTTTGTGTCGAACACGTCAGGTCGGTTCTGAAGGTATCAGAGCGGAGGGCCTGCAAGGTGCTGGGGCAGTCCCGCTCGACCCATCGCCGTGAGCCGTTGGTCCGGGATGACGAGCAGGCCCTCACCAACGACATTGTGGGGTTGGCCACCCGGTTCGGCCGTTACGGTTATCGGCGGATCACCGCGATGCTCCAGCGTAGCGGCTGGGTGGTGAACCACAAACGGGTGGAGCGTATCTGGCGGCGGGAGGGGCTCAAGGTACCGGCCAGGCAGCCCAGGAGAGGCCGGCTGTGGCTGAACGACGGGTCGTGCGTCAGGCTGAAACCGGAGAGTGAGAACCACGTGTGGGCCTATGACTTCGTCCACATCAGGACCTGGGACGGCCGGGCGGTGCGGCTGCTGACCATCATTGACGAGTACACCAGGGAGTGCCTGGCCATCCGGGCTGGCCGCAGCATCCGATCCTCGGATGTGATCGAGACCCTCGCCGGGCTGATGATGGCCCGAGGAGTGCCGGAGCACATCCGCTCGGACAACGGGCCGGAATTCACCGCCAGGGTGGTGCGGGAGTGGCTAGGGGGTGTGGGGGCCAGGACCTTGTACATCGAGCCTGGGTCGCCGTGGGAGAACGGATACGTGGAGAGCTTCAACGGCAAGCTGAGAGACGAACTCCTGGACCGGGAGGTGTTTTACACGCTGCTGGAGGTGCAGGTGCTGACCGAGCAGTACCGCCAGACTTACAATCGCATAAGGCCGCACAGTTCCCTGGGCTACAGGCCACCGGCGCCGGAGACCATCCTGCCCGAGAACCTTGTCCCGGTGCTGGTCGGACTAACATAGCAAGTGGTACAACTACTGGGGGCAGGTCACGCCCACGCGGGGATAGACCGCCTAGGAACAACCAAGACTGGCGCTGGCGAAGGGTTGCCCCGCCCACGCGGGGATAGACCTCTTGGGTGTTCTCGAATGCGGATGCGCCCACGGTTGCCCCGCCCACGCGGGGATAGACCCGAGGCTCTCCATGAGCTTAGCCAGCGGGTCACGGTTGCCCCGCCCACGCGGGGATAGACCCAGTTTAGCGCCCTTGTCGAGAAGGTAGTTGACGGTTGCCCCGCCCACGCGGGGATAGACCCCCACCAGCGAACGTAGGATACCGATGGGTGAAGGTTGCCCCGCCCACGCGGGGATAGACCGCTGGCAAAGCGCATCGGCGGGAACGCTGGCCGGGTTGCCCCGCCCACGCGGGGATAGACCCGCACCCGGCAAGCCGCCAGCACTTTAACAACCGGTTGCCCCGCCCACGCGGGGATATGGGCCAACCGCTAAAAGCAAACGGAACCCTGGACGGAGCAGTCCGTGGTGATGGGCAACGCGATGGTCACGTCGGCGTTGGAGGACGGCGTGACGGTGATCTCCCACCGGACGTTCTTGCCCGCCTCCAGCCTCCGCACCTTGAGCTCCGTACCCCCGGTCACCGTCAAAGCGTGGTGCTGCAACGTCGTGTAGCTGAAGCTCTCGATGTTCTCGCTTAGCCGGAGCTCGAAGGTGAGCGCGGCGCTCCCGTCGTGGGAAACCGGCGCATTGTGGATGCTTGCCGTCAGCGGAGACGGCGCAGCAGCAACTGTTCCTATAGCCGCACTAGTCACCGACTCCTCGTTGCCTTCATCGTCGGTAAAGGACACGGTCACCTTGATCGCCTTCCCTGCGTCTGCGGCAACCAGGGTGTAGCTGCTGCCCGTTGCCCCGCTGATCTCAGTATCGTCGGCCAGCCACTGGTAGGTAAAGGTTGCGTTGGCTAGGCCGTCGGCATCGGATATGCCCGACGTTGAGGCGGTCAGGGTCTCGCCCACCTGCGCCGTGCCGTTGATGGTGGGAGCCCCGGTGGCCGCCGAGTTTTCCTGCGGCCCCGGAACGACCAGCTCCAGGCCGCCGGACAACTTCCCGCCGTCGCTGGTACAGATGGCGTCCTCGGCGGAGCAGTCCGTGGTGGCATTGACCGCTATGGTCACGTCGGCGTCGGAGTCCGGTGTGACGGTTATCTCCCACTTGACGTTCTTGCCCGGCTCCAGCCTCCGCACGTTACTCACCGAGCCCTCGGCCACGGTAAAGGCGTGGTCCCGCACCCTCGTGTAGCTGAAGCTGTCGGCGGGCGCATCGCTGAACCGCAGCTCGAAGGTGAACTCGGCGCTGCCGTCGTGGGACGAGGGCTCGTCGTGGATCGTGGCAGTCATGGGAGGCTGCGTGACCGCCGCCGTCGCCGCGCTGGTCACCGACTCCTCGTTGCCGTCATCGTCGGTGAAGGACACCTGAACCTTGATGGTCTTGCCCGCGTCTGCCGCAACCAAGGTGTAGCTGCTCCCCGTTGCGCCGCTGATGTCAGCGTCGCCGGCCAGCCATTGGTACGTGAACGTTGCGTTGGCCACGCCGTCCGCATCGGCGATGCTCGAGGTTGAGGCGGTCAGGATCTCGCCCACCTGCGCCGTGCCGTTGATGGTGGGAGCGCCGGTGGCAGCCGAGTTTTCCTGCACGTCCTCCTGGTCCGACCGCTCCAATGAGTTTGTCGAGCCCGCGGTGAGCGCGACCGCCGCCGTCGCCGCGCTGGTCACCGACTCCTCGTTGCCCGCATCGTCGGTGAAGGAGACGGTCACCTTGATGGCCTTGCCAACGTCTGCGGCAACCAGGGTGTAGCTGGAGCCGGTGGCGCCGCTGATGTCAGCGTCGTCGGCCAGCCACTGGTACGTGAACGTTGCGTTGGCCAGGCCGTCGGCATCGGCGATGTCCGACGTTGAGGCGGTCAGGATCTCGCCCACCTGCGCCGTGCCGTTGATGGTGGGAGCGCCGCTGGCCGCCGAGTTCGGTGGGCCCAGCACTAAGATCGCCTGCCCGACGGATAGTCCCCTGCCGTCGCCGGTGCAGATGGCGCCCTGGTCGGCGCAGTCGATGGTGGGCAGGAGTATCACGGTGACCTCCTCGTTTCCGGACGGCTGCAGCGTTATCTCCCACTTGAGCTTCTTGCCCGTTTCCAGCTGGCGCACGTTGGTAATCGTACCTCCCGACACCGTCAGGGCTTGGTCCCGAAGGGTGGTGGCGCTGAACCCGCCCCCGGGCTCCTCACTGAACCTCAGCTCGAAGGTGAACGCAGTGGCGCCGTCATGGGACTCAGGCACGTCGTGGGTGCTGGCCGTCAAAGGCGGCTGCGTGACCACCGCCGTCGCCGCGCTGGTCACCGACTCCTCGTTGCCCGCATCGTCCGTGAAGGAGACGGTCACCTTAATGACCTTCCCCGCGTCCGCCGTAACCACGGTATAGCTGCTGCCCGTGGCGCCGCTGATGTCAAGGTCGTCGGCGAGCCATTGGTAGGTAAAGGATGCGTTGGCCAGGCCGTCGGCATCGGCGATGTCCGACGTTGAGGCGGTCAGGCTCTCGCCCACCCGCGCAGTGCCGCCGATGGTGGGAGCGCCGGTGGCCGCCGAGTTACTCGACGGCCCCGGGACGACCAGCTCCAAGGCACCGGACAACTTCACCCCGTCGACGTTGCAGATCGCGCCCTCGGCCGAGCAGTTGGTGGTGGTGGCATTGAGCGCCAGGGTCACGTCGGCTTCCGAGGACGGCGTGACAGTTATCTCCCACCGGGCGTTGTAGCCAGGCACCAGCCGGCGCACGTTGTCGAGCGAGCCCCCGGTCACCGTGAAGGCGTGGTCCCGCACCGTCGCGAAGCCCACTGCCGGCGCTTCGCTGAACCACAGCTCGAAGCTAAACGCGGCGCTGCCGTCGTGGGACGCCGGCGCGTCGTGCGTGGTGGCCGTCAGCGGGTAGGGCCCGTCCACGGCGTCACTGGTCACCGACTCCGCGTTGCCCGCATTATCGCTAAAGCTCACCCGCACTTTGATGGCCTTGCCCACGTCGGCCTCCTGGACCACGTAGCTCCACCACACGCCGGGGCGCTCGGGATTGGAAACGTTCTGTTCGACTTCGGTCACCGGGTCGAGGCGTATCCACTGGAAGTAAAGTGCCCCCCGGCGGCCCTCTGCGTCCGCTATGCTCCTCCCATGCGTCTCGAGCGTCCAGCCGAGCCGCGGGGTACCGGTTATACGAACCGTTCCCGTTGCTGGATTGTTATTGTTCACCCGCTGGCTTTGGACGATCAGGCCTTCCTCGTTTGCCACGAGGGTGTCGAACGTGTACTCCGCCTCACGGCGGCACCGGTCGTCGAAGCTGGACACCTCGTGGCAAGTGTCTTCGACGTAGGATAGGGTGACCTTCAGATACTTGCCTTGGTCTGCTGCCGTGGGGGTGTAGTTGGATTCAGCCCTCTGCGGCGCGTGGTGGTTGGCGCCGTCGATGTCGATGAACAAGGCATCTGCTCGTGGGGCCCTGGACCACTGTGCTTTGGTGAGCAACGGCGTGCCGTCTTGATCGGATACGGTGGCTGTCAGCGCGCTGCCCACCCTGGGCGCGGTCGTTGACAGCGTGATTGTCCCCGGATCGTCGATGTTGATGACTTCGATTCTCACGGAGGTGGTAGCGTCGGTCGTTGGTGGGGACTCCGCCTCGCCGGAGGCGTCCTCCCCGTCGGTCACGCTGACGGTGATCGAGTAAGATTTGTCTGAGCTCTCGTAGTCGATATTGGCGCCTGACTTGACGGTGATCTCGCCGGTGTTCGCGTTCAAGTTGAACACGTTATTGAACTTTGAGGCGCCGGTCCCGCTGACGGAGTACGTCATGGAGTCGCCATCGGCATCTCCGGCGGCCGCTACGCCGACGACAGTGTCCTCGGGGGCATTTTCGTCAACTGAGAACTGGTAGGAGCTTCTGGTATCGCCGCAGTCGGTGAAGGCCGGGGTGGATACGGACGGGAGAGCGCCGCTGGCGTAGACGGCCATCTTCATGATAAAGCCTTGTCGATCGGTATCAGTCCAACCCTCGCCCGCGTCCCACAAATACATATACTGGTCGCCGATTGTCCAGCCTAGCTGCGGTTCAGTTTCCTCAAGGGTAGATTCCGTGTCGACGAATGCGAAGTGGCCGCTGTCGCTCGGCTGGTAGATCGCCACGGAGTAGGTGGTGTTAGCAGCCAGTTCATAACCACTGCTCGTGAAGTCCTCGGCGGTGTCCTTGGAACCGTCGATGACCGGGTTGGTCAGGGTATGCAGAACCGCGCCTGGCTTTCCCCACGCATCAGCGGAGCGTATGGTCACGACGGGCGCCGGATCGCCGTGGTAGAACAGCGCGTTCGGGTCGGTTGACTTGGATATAGTGTACAGACGCACCTTGTCCAGGGTGGTAGCGACGCTGCCGGTGCAGAATGACTGCGCGTAGTGATGATTGGGCGATATGACGGTATAGCGGGCTGATGACGGCTGGTCCAGGTTGCTGACCCTGACGCTTCCGGTCGCCTGCGCTAACGCGGGAGTGTCCATGGTCGTCACGAGCATGAGCAGCACGACCATGGACAGTGTCAAGACAAAACCGATGCGAACCCGGTTACCGGCTATCGACATTTTCATCCAGGATTCCTCCCTCGTAGCTTTGAGTTTCTATACGGCCCTGGCGGCTCTCTGCGAAAGACCGGTTGCCTGTGAAAGTCGGTCGCCTAAGGCTCTTGCCGTCTATCCAACCCGCCACGGAGGTTCATGTCTTCGTGGGCCAAACGAATACGCCCTCCCCCAATTGGCAAACTCGCTAGACCTTACATCCTCCCTAGGCGCTACGATAGATGAATATGTACCAGCTTTCCTTTTTCTTTGGCTCAGCATATGAGACAGCACTTTGCCTAGTCTTATTGGTACATAGTGCTCTCGTAACCGCTCAACTTTTAGGGTAACTTGTCAGTGGTAGAGCCTAGTAACATTGAGCCATCATGAAAGAATGTATGCACCTTAGGGTGACTCAGCTCATCCAGGTCAGTGACATTGGACTGTGAGCCTGGATTTGCCCAAAGCTGATATAGGCGCCATAACGAATCGGTTTTCACTACACACCTGGGCCGACCCGGAGGCCATTCCGTACGCCGCACGGGTATCGGTGTGGGGTCGCTGGTTGATTTGGGTTGTCTCCGTGTTCAATTTGGCCCATCGACCAGATGCCTGGTACCCTGAGGACATCGAGTACGCGTTACTGCACATACCCCTGGTGACGTTCAATGGCCTTCTCCACTACCGGCTCCTGACGAAAAGGCCGGTGACATGGCGCTGGATGCTCTTCCTCAGCGCCACGGACATTGCCCTGATCACAGCCGGCGTTGTCATCGGCGGCGGGTTCAACAGCTTTTTCTTCCTCGCCTACTATGCTGCCCTCGCCGTGTTTGCCGCGGTCTTCACGTCCCTTTGGGTCGGTCTGGCCTGGACAACGATGGTGGCAGTTGCCTACTCCATCGTAATTTGGGGTGTGGGCCCCGGTCTCGACCTCAATGCGGGCGATGAGACGGAACTGGTGAGCAGGTTGACAATTATGTATGCCATTGTGCTGTGCATCTCGCTCATCACCCGGTTCGAACGCATCAGGAGGCACACTGCGATTGAAAGGGAGCGAAGCATGCAGGAGGAACGCATAGAGCTCTCGCAGATGATTCACGACACGGCTGCACAGACGGGATACATGATCGGCATGGGGATACACAGGGCCATGAAGCTGGCTGACGAGTCGAACAAGGAACTGGTCGCCGTCCTTGATGCGACCTACGCGCTGTCGCGGGAGGCGATGTGGGAACTGCGACATCCCATAGACGGGGGCCGCCTCTTCGAGGACTGGGAACTGGGACAAGTCCTCTGGTTGCATTGTGCGACGTTTGAGAAGATCACATCCGTCCCCGCCCGGATGACGCAGTCGGGCTCCGAGCCGACGCTCGCCGCGGAGACGCGAGCCCGTCTCTTTTCCATAGCGCACAATGCGCTGACCAACGCATTCCGGCACGCCCGGCCCGGCAGGGTCGAGGTGAGTCTGGATTTTGCATCAGGCCAGGTCAGGCTGTCTGTCTCGGATGACGGTGTGGGGCTCCCCGAAGATTTCATCGAACGCGGCCGCGGCATAATCGGCATGCGGGCGGATGCTGAGACGATGGGCGGAACGCTCATAGTGGAGAGCAGCGAAGGGGGAGTGGGAACTGCCATTACCTGCGTGGTTCCCCGTGAAACCTATGAACGAGGAGCCTGATATGTCTTCAGAAGGTCGGATAAAGGTGATGGTGGTGGACGACCATCCCATCATGAGGGACGGCCTAAGGGATGCCCTGGAAGCGTCGGGCCGCTTCGAGGTGGTGGGGCTGGCTTCAGATGGAGAAGAGGCGGTGAGGACTGCCGAGGGGCTGGCACCGGAGGTGATCGTCATGGATGTGATGATGCCGGGAAAGGATGGCATTGATGCCTGCCGGGAGATCATGGAACTTCTGCCCGACACTCGGGTGCTGATGCTGACGGCTTCGGCTAAGCATGATGCGGTGATAGAGGCGGTCGCCGCCGGCGCGACGGGCTACCTCCTTAAGCACTCACCACCGGAGGAATTCTTGGAAGCCGTTCTGGATGTGGCTGAAGGCCGGTTGCGAATACTTGACAAGGCGGTGAGGGAGGTTTTCGCGATGGTCCGACGCGCTCGCGCTCCCGCCCTACGTCAGGCTGTGGATGAGCTGACGGGGCTGGAGCTGGAGACGGTGACGCTGTTTGCCAGCGGCAAGTCGTACGCTCAGATTGCCGAGGCAAGGAGTAACAGCAGTGTGACCGTCCGGAACAACCTCTACCGCATACAGGACAAGCTGGGCATCTCGACGAAACGGGAACTAGTGATCTGGGCGGTGCGAAATGGCCTGCTGGACGACGTAGTGGTGGGCCGTTGACTTCCAACCAGCGCCGGAGGGGCAGTGACCCACGACCAGCCGCTGCGACGGATCTGGGGCCAAGATCAATCATCGCCATCCCCTCGAAGAGGCTGAATCCACTATTGGAACACACAGGGGAATCTTACATCAGGATCGCCCAACACGATGGAGCGCCTCCAACGATGCCGGCGTCCGCCGGAAGCTTCAAAGTGCCCCCAGCCACATCTCGAAGATGGTTCTGTCTATCTGCACGTTGGTGGGCCGCTGGCGTATTTGAGCGGCTATGGCAAGAAGGGCTGATTGAATATGATGCCCGCCACGGCCTGGACTGGGAGTGGCAAGCGATGGACGGAGCCATGACCAAGGCGCCCTTGGGGGGGAAAGGCTACAGGACCTAATCCCACTGACCGGGGCAAAGGGGGCGCCAAAAGGAGCTTGCTGACCGAGGGCCATGGGCTTCCCATTGGAGTAGCCGTGGACGGAGCGAACCGGCACGATATGAAGCTGGTAGAGCGTACTTTGGAAGCTGCCATGGTGCAGCGGCCTGAGCCAACTGCGTACCAGCCCCAGAATATGTGCCTGGACAAAGGGTGCGATTATCCCGAAGTTCGAAAGCTGGTGGCAGCCTGGGGATACACCGGCCATATCAAGAGCCGTGGAGAAGAACGGGCAGAGAAGAGAAGCATCCCCGGCTACCGGGCGCGTCGCTGGATCGTGGAACGAACCCACAGTTGGCTGAACCGGTTCAGGCGTCTGCTGATCCGCTGGGAGAAAAAAGTGGAGAACTATGTGGCTATGCTTCATTTCGCTTGCGCCTGGATTACTTTCCGCGCCAGCGGGGTTGTTGGATAGGCTCTAAGCCACAGTCCAAGTCCTGGCACTCCCGGACCGACGCGATCTCCTCGGGAAAGTCCCGCCAGGCGGCCCGGTTCGCGGCGCTACGGCGCAAGTAGCCGCCGGTTAGGGTGGTGATGGCAAGGTTCTTGATTGGGCGCTCGGGCTCCCGTTTCAGCCGGTACGCCTGGACATGAAAATGCCGCCTCGGGCGGGGCAACCCCTCCGCTTCCGGCGGTTCCTGGGCGGCCACGTAACCCTGGTGGAAGCCGCGCCGCCAGGCCCCGGCCAAGGCCAACACCTCTTTGTACTCGACCTCCCCGCCGGCGCTCCCGTTCCGGATCGCGGCATACCAGCCGGTGAAATGGCCGGCCTCCTCGATCTCCCCGGTGGACAGCAGGTAGGCCGTCAATAGTTGCTCTTCCCCGGCGGTCATGGTCCCCTCCCCGCAGATCGGATACGAGACATTGTGGCGCTCTTGTACCCCGGGCCGGGACCGCGCCGCGCCGGCCCGAATCGGCCTGGACCGGAGCCCCGATTTGTGCCTGCGGCGGCGGGCTCCGGGTTGTCTGTCTCCCAAGCGTCCGGAAAGGTGTATGGCCCAATTTATTCAGCTAGTATCAAGTGTAAGGTTGAGCGGCCCAGGTGTAGCGGCGGCGGGTTATTTGCCCTAGGAAAACCCCATCAAAGAAGATAATTATTCAGCGCCGGCGTGGATCTTGGGGGAGTTTTTTGACCGGCGGATTGCTTATTCCCCCGGCGATTTGGCCCGTTCTGGCGGTGCGGCGGGCGGCTCAGGGCGCCCTCGGCGGCGCGGCGGGCGGCTTAGGGCCCCCTCGGCAGCCAGTGACGGGAGTTTCGGCGGGGTCCAGGTCGGGCTCGTCATCCAGCAGGGTGGTTGCGGAGCCCCGTATGGAGGCCAGCGGCGTTTGCAGCTCGTGGCTGACCATGCCCAGGAACTCGGCCCGCAGCCGCTCCAGGTCCTCCAGGGGCGTCATGTCCTGTAGGGTCACGACCACCGAATCAACCTGACCCTCCTCCGAGTGGATGGGCGTGGCGTTGATCAGGGTGGTGACGCTCCGCCCGTCGGGGATTTGAATGACGATCTCCTCGGCGCGCGCCGTCTCCCCGGTGCTCAGCGCCTGGGCCAGGGGGAACTCCTCCAGGGAAATCTCCCGCCCGTCGGCCCGCCGGAAGGTCAGCACGCCCAGGAGCTGCTCCAGGGGGCGGCCCGGCGTATGCAGGTCGTTGAAGATCCTTCTCGCCTCCCGGTTCAGCGACGCCAAGGCCCCGGTGGTGGCGTCGAACACCAGGACGCCCACTGGCGAGGTGTTGATCAGGGCCTCCAGGTCGGCCCTGGCCCGCTGTTCGTCCCGGTACCTGCGGGCGTTGACCACGACCATCGTCGCCTGGGACGCGAACATCACCAGCGTCTCTTCATCTTCCCGGGTGAACTCCCGTCCGCCTTCCTTCTCGGCCACGTAGAGATTGCCGACGTGCTCGCCCCGGTGACGCATCGGCGCTCCCAGCAGGGTCTTGATCGGCAGGTCGGGAAAGCCCAGCGACCTCATTTGGCTAGCGACGTCCCCGAATCTCAGGGAGCCTTGAATCGAGCTGAAGTACTCGAAGAGCGCCGGACCCTCCGGCAGGTCCAACATCCGCTGCTGCTCTTCGGGAGGCAGACCGGAGGTGATGAACTCCAGCAGCCGGCCCGACTTCCCCCCGCCCTTGACATGTAGAATCTTGCTCCCGGACGGTATATGGGGCGCGGACGGCCCGGCGAGGTCGAATCCGGCCATGAATCAGCCGGGTGCAGGACGGCGTAAACCGCGGCCGTCCCGCAGCCCGGTCAAGGCGGCGATATGAATCAGTCCGACGAGCGGGACCGAGGGAACAAGGCGCTGCGAGAGCGGCTGTCCCTGTTGAGCGAGGCTAGCCTCCGCATCAACGAGAGCCTCTACTCCGCCTGGTCCCTGACGGCAGCCCGCTACGGCGTGATCACCCTCCTGGACGATTCGGGAGGGATACCGGACTTCCTGTCGTCCGATATGACCGGCGAGGAGGCCGGGCGCTCTGGGACCTGTTCCGTTTGCTTTTAGGAGATGGCGTTCCTCTGGCACCATAGGCTATCCCCTAAAAGCAAACGGAACCTCAAGCGCTTAACCAGGTAATGGAATAGAAGTTGCCGATCTCCCAGGCGGCTGAGATCATGGGAGTCAGCGAACGCCGCGCCAGGCGGCTTCTCGCCGCTTATCGCAGGGATGGCGCGGCGGCGCTAGCCCACGAGGACCGAGGTCGAAGACCCCACGATGCCCTCCCTGAGTCCGAGGCGGCTGCTCAAGGAGCAGACCGGAGCGTCCGGGGACGGTCCCCGGGCCGCTCCAGCACCCCCGGGCCAACCCGGAGCCTCTACCCAGTCCGGTCTAGACCGATTTGGGCGTCTTCGTATCTGAGAGGACCTGCCTCACAAGTCCTGCCCATTTGGTGCGCGAAAACGCGCATGACACCGGGCAGTTAGCTTCAAAAAAGTGCTAAGGGTGCGTGGTTTGGGCCGGATTTTCACAAGTGTTGCCCCGTAAAAAGCCCATCTATGAATAAAATGTTATCCGCGCCGGCACGGTCCGGGGGGCTGCTTTTTACGCCGGGGGAGTAAAACGTGAGCCGCTTTTTGCGCGTTTTCCCGGCGGGCCAGCGGCCTGTACAGCGGCTCTCCACGTCTCTTCCGCCGCAGCAGGATGCCGGAGGCGACGGTCAGCCTCGAAATCCGAGGGGTGAGGGCCGGTGTCACGGGCCCTTTTTGGAGGGGCGCCCCCTCTGGGGGTCGGCGCCACCCGAACCCCGCCGTCTTTGCCTGGCATAGCGCCGCCCCGGGCCCACCCCCTACCCCGTGTCCGGGGAAAACCGGCGCCGGCCCCTCTCCCGGTCCCCGGTGGGACGACCCGTGGACATCTTGACTACCTTAAGGGCTTAAGGCATCATGGTGTTGATAATCCGGTTGGGGAGGCATCATGGCGCGGCAAGACGTGACGGCGGCCAAGCGTCCCAGGCGGATTCACCTGCGCGGGGACACGGAGGCCCCCGGCCCCGGCCCCGGCCTCGTCCTGGCGCTCTGCGGGCGGATCGCGGCCTCCCGGGCGTCGCTCAGCCCCGGGGAGTCGGACCGGTCCGGCCTAGACCCGTCGTTCTTCTGCGTGAAGTGCGTCGAGGCCCGGGCCCGGGGGGAGCACCTCGTCTAAGGCGGGAGCCCGTACGGGGGCCGGTGCGCGACCCCGGCAGGGGTCGAAGCCCCTGAAAGACCGATAGCGCAGGTCGTGGGACATCTTCAACCCCAGGCCGGAGGCTGGCTGGGGGGCCTGGGTCAGGCGTGGTCCACCGGGCTGCCCGTTCGTGGTCGCAGTGGCGGGAGTGCCGGAGGAACGGGAAGAGATTCAAAGCTCCGGGTTGTGGCTGGACGCCGACAAGGGGTTTCCGCGTGTGGGGACTCCGAGGGGTACCCTTGCAACCATGCCGGGGGAGAGGCGGCGCGAACCTGCGACCTGAGGCTGCACCGCGGTGCCGCAAGTCTTGGAGAGGGTTGGCCGCAGCGCCCCGAGGAGCTTCTGGTATTGCCGGAGTGGGGGGTGGTCGGCCGGGAGTGGATACCGGCCCGGGTGAAGGCATTGCTCCCCATCTCCCGGGGTTCGATCTGCGCGGACGGTGCCGGTCAGGGCCCTGCCGCCTCTATGACCTCCGGGCCGTCATTGGCCACGGAGTTGACCAGGGTGGACACCTGGTAGGCTTCCATGGCGCCGGCGGGATAGGGAGTTAGGACGCCGGCAAGCGCGCCGGGATCGTCGGCGCCGGGGTCCAGCCAGAGCCCTTCGATCTCCCTGGGCAGGACCACCGGTATCCGGGCGTGGATGGGCGTGAGCAGGTCGTTGGCCGCCGTCGTGATGATGGCGCAGGACGGGACGGTGTGGCCCTCGGGATCCTTCCACATCGACCAAAGCCCCGCGAAGGCGAAGGTCTCCCCCGACCTTATGACGACGCGCATCGGCCTCTTGGCGACCCCGATCCTTTGCCACTCGTAGAAGCCGTCCGCCAGCACCAGGCACCGCCGGCGCCGGAGCGCGTCCCGGAAGGTCGGCTTCCCCGCCACCGTCTCCGCCCTGGCGTTGATCATACGGCTGCCGATGGAGGCGATCTTCGTCCACGGAGGAATCAGCCCCCAGCGCATGAACCCGCCGTGCCGGGTCTCTCCGTCCACAACGGTCAGCACGTCCTGGGTAGGAGCAACGTTGTACGCGGGTTCGAAGGTCAGCCGGTCGCCGTCAAACTCGAATCGTAGTGCCAGTTCCCCAAGATTGGCTGTCAGGCTGTATCTACCGCACATGGCGACTCCATGATGGACCAGCAGGTGCTCCCGCGCAGTCCCGGGCCGCCTCGACGCCGGTCGTGCAGGGGCGGAGCTAAAGGATGACACTTGGGCAGACGATCGCTGGACA
>CBDCYT010000018.1:0-80306 GCA_965224325.1 Dehalococcoidia bacterium | reverse complement strand
GTACTGTCTACCGTCAAGTTAGGCCCACCGAACTGGACAAAATCAAGAACCTTCGTGATTAAGTTCACCTTGGTGTAGGCGACTTGGGCCCACAATGGACCCCCAAAGCCCCTTCTCTTGCGATTTGGAGAAGGGGCTTCAATTTGGCGAATTGACCTGCTTCGGTTGCAATGGGGCCACCGCCGAAAGGCGGTGGAAGAGTCCAGAGAACGCTGCGGATGCTAGGCAGTGCTAATGCTTCAATGTAGCCATAGCAAAACTATGGGGAGATTTTGCCCACACGGTCTTGTCAAGGAAGGGGCAGGCAGTTAATCTTCATTAGCATTGCATAGCACAGAATTCAAGACCCTTAACTAATGGAGTTAAGCAATGGGCAGTGACTCTCGATCTCTCCCGACCCATGACCAAATTGACCAGATATTCTTGGATTCCGCTGTCTCAGGACGACTTTCCCCTACTGACCTGGATATGCTAGTCAACTATATTCGTGCAATCCGGGATAAAGATAACCAGCGTGAGGATTATATCATCCCCGGCGGCGAAACTGGCAGACGGCACTGACACCCCGGAAGCACCAGACGAAAAAATTTTACGGAGGGCAAATCTCATGGACATCCTTAACTTGGAACACATCAAGGAAGCCTTGGTCGGCAACGCGGCGGCTTTTCGCTGCATTACGAAGTACCAGCCGGCCGGGGGGCCCGGAGACAAGGTTTTCCCGCCCACCTACGAAGGCGGAAGCTACGCAACTGAAACGAGGTATATCAATAGCAAGGAAGCCAACTGCGTACTTCTGGACTCGGTGCAGTCACAGGCCAACCGCATGGAGTTGGCTCTGCTAGAGGAGTGGGAGTCCGGGAGAGCGCCGCTGCCCGTCATCACCGTAGACTTTACCGGCGCAGACCTGCCCAACCCCTTTCGTGTTACCAGCCTGGAAGCGCCCCACCGCATCGCCGACGCCCTCCTGCGCGACAGCGAACTGGACGGAGTCATATTTCGCCAGTCGGAAACCGGCAAACGACTGGATACTCTCGATTCCCGCAACGCCACCGCTTTGTTCGAGCTATGCCCCACGGCCCTGGTCTTCGGAATGTGGGATTCCACCGGGCCCCGTGGCGGCCTAGGGGTCAAGTTCCAACGCTCCTTGGTTTCGGAGATCGTGGGGTTTCACGCCCAGCAAGGCAAACGCACCAGCAGTCGTCTTGACCCGGCGCAAATTTCCTCGAAAGCGGGGCCTCTATATATGACTCAGGATAATAATTGGACCTTGGATCCCGATGAGGCGGTCAAAGAGAGAGGAAACCCGGTTCGGTACAATCGCAATCGAAGCGGAAAAGGTACGCCAGGAAATCCATCAAAAGCAAATCACGGTAACGTTACCCCAACAATTGCCGATGGTGGATTCACCATCAGTAAGGCCCTACAAACAACCGTGCTTTCCCTGCCCGCGCTGCGCCGGTTGCGTTTCCCTATTGACGAAGGTTACCGAGACCCCCAGGTAGATTTGGCAGCCCGAACCGCTCTGGCGGCCCTTGCCCTCTTCGCAGCCGCATTAGTGCGTGAGCGGGGGGCCGATCTGCGCTCCCGCTGCCTGCTGTATCCCACCGCCCCGGCGGTATGGGAGTTGCTGGCTCGCCCCGGCGAGGAACCCAGCAAGTTCGATTTTCCAGGAAAACACGCCCTAGCGGTGTATCAGCAGGCGGTGGATGAGGCCAGGGATGCCGGGCTTCCCTGGTTGGAGCAAGAGTTAGTCTTGAAACCGTCGCATCAACTCTTGGCCCTTGTCCGTCAAAGCCAGAAGTTGGTCACCGAAGTAACGGCGGATGGCGAGGAGGAGTAATTATGGTCGCCATCGGCATAAGCTATCTCATGGGTTGGTCATTGGCTACCAACTCCGCCGACCGGGAGAGCCCCGAGTGGCCTCCGCACCCCGACCGGGTTTTTATGGCGCTGGCCGCCGCTCACTATGAGACGGACGGCGACAACGGCGAGTGGGAGGCATTGCTTTGGCTGGAGCGGCAAGGAGCTCCAAGTATGTGGGCCAGCGACGCCACTCAACGTGAGACCATGACCACCTACGTTCCGGTCAATGACTCGCCTGCCCTCAGTCGTAGGACAGGCAGGCGGCTATCCCCACAGCAAGTCCGCGTCGGCCTGCAACTTCTCCCGGAAAACCGCCCCCGTCAACCCCGCCAGTTTCCGGTAGCCATTCCCCTCGACCCCAGGGTGTATCTGGTATGGCCGGACTCACCCTCGCCGGAGGTGCGGGCAGGGTTGGAATCTCTATGCAACAAAGTGGTGCGGGTCGGACATTCGGCCTCTCTGGTCCAGGCTTGGGTTGAGGACGACCCGCCAGAGCCGAACCTGGTGCCGACGGCAGGGGTGGCCCAACATCCGCTGCGGGTGTCCGGCCATGGCCGGCTGGAGCATTTGAAGGCCCAATACCAAAGCGAGCGCAGGCCTGAACGCTCACGATGGGTTGCCTACGCCCGGTTGCGCCCGGATATCCAACCGGAAGCGCCGACCAGCGTCTTCCATCGCCTGCTGCTGGTGCTGCGCCGGGTGGACGGCAGGAGAATGGGGCTGGAGAGCACTCTCATACTGTCAAATAAACTTCGCAATGCGGTGGTCAAGCACTGTCCCCAGCCGGTCCCGGAATGGGTTAGCGGACACACTGCCGACGGCCGTCCATCGCAGGAGCCTCATCTCGCCTTTCTGCCCCTTGCCTTCGTGGGCAGCGAACACGCCGACGGACACCTGCTTGGGTTCGCCCTGGCTATACCAAAGCATGTTGACCAAGCTGAACAGCGTCGTTGTCTCAGTCCGGTCCTGGGTTTCGACGAGGACGGCTCCCCGCGCCGGGTGTGCCTCTACGACGGGGCCAACTTTGAGTGGCTGCTGGAAATGGAAGACCGAGCATCGCCTCCCGTCGCTCTGCGGTCCGAAGTGTGGACCCGCCCGGCCCGGCGCTGGTCAACGGCGACTCCCATCGTATTCGACCGCCACCCCAAAGGGCGGGATAAGGAAGAGCAGGCGGAGCGAATGGTGGAGGAAGCCTGCGAACGAATCGGGCTGCCCCGTCCCGTGGATGTAGTCCTCAGTCCGGTGAGCCTGCACATTGGCGTTCCTCACAGCCGTTCATTTCCTGCCATTCGCCGCAAGTCCGATAATGGGCGGTTGCAGCACCTTCATGCGGTGGTGAGCTTTGCCGAACCCGTCGCTGGCCCGGTCATTCTGGGCGCTGGCCGTTACCGGGGCTATGGCCTGTGTCGCCCGGTCCAGTGGGATGGAGGTGACTCGGAATGAACGCGGTGACTTCGGTCCAATTTAGCGAGTTCTTTGAAGCCCTTTACGGCTACGGCCCGTTCCCCTGGCAGGCTGAACTGGCGCGCCGGGTGGCGGAGGCTCAACCAGGTGGTGCCTGCTGGCCGCAAGCCTTGGCCCTGCCGACTGCGGCCGGCAAAACCGCCTGTATTGATTTGGCAATCTTCGCCCTGGCCTGTCAGGCAGACCGCTCCCCTGCCGAACGCACCGCTCCCCGCCACGTATTCTTCGTAGTGGACCGGCGGGTAATCGTGGATGAGACCTTCGAGCGGGCGCGGAATCTGGCGCAAAGATTGCGCGATGCTCGTAAGGATACTGAAGGCATCCTGAAGGATGTGGCGGCCAGGTTGTGTTCCCTCGCCCCGAGCGATGATGAAGACGATGCAGACGACCCGTTGGCCTGTTTTCAACTCCGCGGGGGGATGTACCGGGATGACGCGTGGGCCCAGTCGCCGCTTCAGCCTACCGTGGTCGTCACAACCGTTGACCAGTTCGGCTCACGGCTCCTGTTCCGGGGATACGGTTCCAGTGCCGGTATGCGCCCCGTCCACGCCGGGCTTGCCGCCAACGACTGCCTGATACTGCTGGACGAAGCTCACTGCGCCAACCCCTTCCGCCAAACGGTTTCTTCGGTGCGACGCTACCGCGAGTGGGCTTCGCAGTCCGGCAACATCGGGTCTGTCCCCTTCCACCTGACCCTGATTTCGGCCACCCCTCCCCAGGACATCACCGACGAAGAACGCTTCACCGCGGGAGATGAGGACCTGAATCACCATGTGTTAGGCCGACGCATCAATGCATCCAAACCGGCGAAGTTGGAGGTTGCCCGGAACGCGCGGGGGGACAACGCTCTGGAACGCCTGGCCCAACAGATTGTCGGAGAGGCGGAAAAGCTGGTCAGTGAAGAGCGCAAGGCCATCGGCGTAATGGTTAACCGGGTCGCCACGGCGAAGCTGGTTTACGAACACTTGCACAAGGCTGACAAGGATGTCACCCTGCTTACCGGACGAATGAGAGGCATTGACCGGGACGATGTTGTCCGCGACTTGGAATCGCTGAAGACCGGCGTCCAACGGGAGGACCGGACGCGGTTTATTGTCGCTACTCAAACCCTGGAAGTGGGCGCCGACCTGGACTTCGACGGTTTGGTGACCGAGTGCGCCAGCCTCGATGCCCTGCGGCAGCGCTTCGGACGCCTGAACCGGGGAGGACGGGACAACATTGAAGCACGGGCAGCCATCGTCGTCAGGGCCGACCAGATCAATCCTAAAACGGCGGACGACCCGGTTTATGGCACGGCGTTGGCAGAGACCTGGCAATGGCTCAAGGAGAGAGCCAATAAGGATCAGATTGACTTCGGCTTTGCCGCTATGGACTCCATCCTCCCCGATGGGCCGCAGTTGGACCAGTTGCATCAGCAGGCAGCGGACGCCCCGGTGATGCTGCCCGCTCATGTGGATGCTTGGGCGCAGACCTCTCTGATCCCCGCGCCGGACCCTGACCCAGCCATTTTCCTGCATGGCCCGAACCGGGGCGCGCCCGAGGTGCAGGTGTGCTGGCGCGCTGACCTGTCCGAAGCTGATTTGTCCGGGGATGGAGAGCAGGCGGTTGACATCGTGAGTCTCTGCCCCCCGGCATCGTCCGAGTGTATCTCCGTCCCTATCCACGTGTTACGACGCTGGCTTGAGGGAACTGGAAGCGGTACTGGTAGCGATGACTCCGACGTGGAAGGGGCGCTTGTTCCCGATGACGACTCCCAGCAGCAGCGGCGCCAAGTCCGGCGCCGCGTCCTGTGCTGGCGTGGCCCGCAGGAAAGCCCCCCCCTGCTCACCAGCCATTCGGACATCCAAGACCTGCGCCCTGGCGACACGGTGGTTATCCCGGCGGAATCGGAAGGATGGGATGTTTTCGGCCACATACCCGCTGACTCCGACGGAAAGCAGGTCATAGACCTGGGAGACCGGGCGCATCTCCAGTCCCGGGCGAAAGCTATTCTCCGCATTCATACCAAAGTGGTGGAGTCGTGGCCTGAGCCGGCCCGTTCCCTCTTTGCGAAAATCGCAGGACGGACGGAAGAATCAGAGGACGCCGATGAAGATGAGAACGAACTCCAGAAGGCGCTTGCGGCATTGGCGGAGGTTGACACAATGTCCGAATGGGCATGGTTAAAAGACGCCGGCGACGCGCTTGCCAAAGACAGCCGCCGGAAGAAACTGCCGCATCCCGGAGGTGGCTTCGTGCTTCAAGGTTCCCGCCGGGTGCGGAAGTATACGGGGTCAGCTTCAACCCTCACCAGCGAGGATGATTCCTACTCGGCCACGGTGCGGGTCACGATGGATGACCACTTGCTAGGCGTAGAAAAGTGGGCCAAGCGTTTCGGCGAAGGGGTTGGCCTGCCGGATCTGCTGGTAAAGGATGTGGCCCTGGCCGCACGATTCCATGATGTAGGCAAGGCCGACCCCAGGTTTCAGGCGATGTTGCATGGCGGCAATCCGTGGGCCGTTGGCCCCCTGCTGCTCGCCAAGTCGGGAGGGCTGCCTACCGGAAGACGGGAACGGGAACGCGCCCGACGACAAAGTGGCTACCCTAGCGGCGGCCGACATGAACTGCTCTCGGTGCGCCTGATTGAGAACTCTGAGCTGCTGGAATCTGCCCATGACCGGGACCTGGTGCTGCATCTGGTTGCCAGCCACCACGGCTATTGTCGCCCCTTTGCCCCGGTGGTGAGGGACGGCGAGCCGGTTACAGCGGAAGACACGATTCTCGGCTGCCAAATGTCGGCAAGCAGCGATACCGGTCTGGAACGGCTGGACAGCGGAGTGCCGGACCGATTCTGGCGGCTGGTGCGCCGCTACGGATGGTGGGGACTGGCATGGCTGGAAGCCCTGATGCGCCTGGCCGACCATCGTTGTAGCGACGCCGAACAGAAAACTCACGATGACGCTGACAGTCAGGCCAAGGAGGCGGCGAAATGACCAAACAGGAAAACATCGGCCTGCTTTTATCTGGCCTGGACGGAGCCAACCCGCTGGCGTTCTTGGCGGCACTGGGCACGCTGCGGGGCCTCACCCTGGCCTGGCCGGGGCGCCTGGTCCGCCTCTCCTGGACGCTGCGCGACACTTGGCGGCCCTGCCTGCACGTGGACGGAGGCGCAGTTAGGGAAGACGAGGCGTTGGACGGCTTGGACCGCTTCATGGAAATGCGGCCGGGGCATGAGGTTTTGGGAATTGGGGATAATCTTACAATTCCAACCGACGACTTCCGCACCCACGCGCAAAATGCGGCTTTAGCAGCAACTCCCTCCCTCGAAGGACGGTCAACAGCAGACTTCGTAGCCGCTTTCGGCTGCGACTCGGTTGAGTCTGCCGGACGGAAGGGCCAGATTGAGGATACGGCATTGCGCACAATGAGCGGGACAGGTCACCAAAACTTCCTTAAGACCATGCTCGACCTTGCGGAGAAAGCCGACCGGGGCAAGATACAGCAGTGTTTATTTGGGAGTTGGGAGAGGAAAGACCCTCAACTGTCCCTGCGTTGGGACCCGGAAGATGACCGCCGGTACGCTTTTAGGTGGAAGAACCCCAGCGACGACAAGGTGTCCAGCAAAGGTGAAAAGAGCGGCGCACCGACCGAATGGGGAGCCAACCGCTTGGCCTTCGAAGCCCTGCCTCTCTTCCCCGTAATGCCGGTATCCCGTGGAGCGCGAACCACTGGATTTTCGGGAAACCGGAGCCGTGATACGTTTTGGACGTGGCCCATCTGGGACGTTCCTGTCGGCTTGGATTCCGTGCGCTCCCTGCTGGCTTTAGGGGAACTTCAGAGCGACCATATAAACCATGAAAGACTGGCCGCGATGGGTATCCGGCAAGTGTACAAGTCCCAGAGGATCACCATAGGACAATTTCGCAATTTTACCCCGTCCACCCCGGTATGACCTGTGCCAAAAATCAGGGAGAGTGAACCGAGTGATGACGAATGAAATCCAGGAAAACACGGCAATTGCCGCCAGCCCGGAGTCCGAAACATCCATAAGGAACCTCCCCGAACTCGTACCGGCCCGAATGCTCAACGAGTACGCCTACTGCCCTCGCCTGGCCTACCTGGAATGGGTGCAGGGGGAATTCGAGGACAGCGTGGATACCTTAGAGGGCAGTTTTCAGCACCGCCGGGTGGACCGCCCGTCGGGAGAGTTGCCTGTCCGGTCTACCGGAGATTCCGCCGCTCTGCCAGACGAAGACAATGATGCGCACGAGACCATTCACGCCCGTTCCGTGATGCTTTCCGACAATGCTCTGGGGGCGATTGCCCGCATCGACCTGCTCGAAGGCCAAGGCAACGTGATGACCCCGGTGGACTACAAGCACGGCAAGGCTCCCGATGTACCGGAAGGAGCGTGGGAGCCGGAACGGGTCCAGGTCTGCCTCCAGGGCCTACTGCTCCGGGCCAACGGATACACTTGCACTAAGGGAATGCTCTATTTCGTGGAGTCCCGCCAGCGCACGGAAGTCCCATTCGACGATGCCCTCATCGCGCGCACGTTGGAACTTTTGGCGGGGATTCGCAGCATGGCCTCATCGGGGCAAATTCCCGAACCCCTGGTTGACAGTCCGAAATGCCCCAGATGCTCCTTGGTGGGTATTTGTCTCCCCGACGAAGTGAACTTCATCTCGGCCAAAGGACAGACCGTCAGGCCGGAGGATGTCCGTCGGCTGGCTCCCGCCCGGGACGACTCCATTCCCGTCTACGTCCAAGCCCAGGGTGCCGTTGTCGGCAAGTCCGGCGACCAGTTGCAAGTGAAACAGAAGGGGCAGACGCTGCAAAAAGTCCGCCTGATGGAAGTCTCTCACCTGTCCCTTTTCGGCAACGTCCAGGTCACCGCCCAGGCACTCCGGGAACTGTGCGACCGGAACATCCCCGTCTGCCACTTCACCTACGGGGGATGGTTCAGCGGCATTACCAACGGAATGAGCCACAAGAACGTGGAACTGCGCTGCCGGCAATACGTGGCAGCTATGACACCCGAAGCCGCCTTGCCCATCGCCCGCCGGATGGTCTTCGGGAAGATAAAGAACTGCCGCACCCTGATGCGCCGGAATCACCGGGAGCCGCCTGCCGCCATACTGGCGGAGTTGGACCGGCTGGCCGACCGGGCCCAGTCAGCCCCGTCCCTGGATACCCTGCTGGGTATCGAGGGGGCCGCGGCCCGCACTTACTTCTCGGAATTTCAAGGCATGATCAAGGCCGAATGCCTGGACTTCGACTTCCACGGGCGGAACCGGCGCCCTCCCCGGGACCCAGTGAACGCGGTCCTCTCCTTTCTCTACGCCATGCTGATCAAGCAGGCGACGGTTACAGCGTTGACCGTGGGCTTTGACCCTTACCTGGGGTTCTACCACCAGCCCAAGTACGGCAAGCCCGCCCTCGCTCTGGACTTGGTAGAGGAATTCCGTCCCCTGATTGCTGACTCGGTGTGCCTGACTCTCATCAACAACGGAGAGCTGGGGCAGGAGCACTTCATTGTCCGGGGAAACGCGGCGGCGTTGACCCAGAACGGTCGCCGCAAGGTCATAGAAGCTTGGGAACGCCGGATGGACACCCTGGTTACACACCCCATTTTTGGCTATGCCGTCAGCTACCGCCGCATCCTGGAAATTCAGGCCCGGCTGCTCACCCGGCATCTTCTGGGCGAATTGCCAACCTATCCGGTATTCAGAACGAGGTAGCTATGCGTAATCGATTCCTGGTGTGCTACGATGTGTCCGACTCCAAACGCTTGGCCCGCACCTTCAAGAAGATGAACGGCTTTGGCGAACCTGCCCAATACTCGGTGTTCATCTGCGATCTGTCGCCCAAGGAGAGGGTGCTGCTTGAGGCAGCGCTTACGGAGGTCATGAACCTGAAAGAGGACCGGGCGCTGATTGTGGACATGGGCCCTTCGGAAGGACGGGGAAGCGAGAGTGTTACAATCTTGGGGAACGCTCGCGAAATGCCCCGGCGGGCAGTGGTGGTAGTGTGATGCCCACTCGGTCTGAAACCGCCCTGCGAGAGGTCCGGTAGTGAAGTCCTCACCTTGCAGCTCTCGCAAAGGATTCGCTACGGACGGGATAGTTTGAACTGGACCGGCGCGGAGCGGTTACGAGCAGCGAAGGATTATGCGGCGAAAATCACATACCTCCATGAAAGGAGAGCCGAGTTTAGGAGCCAATAGCGGTTTCCATCGCCGAAAGGCGGTGGCCCCATTGAAGCCTGAAAGTACTGGTCTTCATGGCCATATATCACATGACGTTTCCATCGCCGAAAGGCGGTGGCCCCATTGAAGCGTGATGGCTTCCGAGTAGGTGAGGGGGGTCCCTCTGGTTTCCATCGCCGAAAGGCGGTGGCCCCATTGAAGCAACCCAAGGAATCGCAAGGCAACATCTGACTTTGACAGTTTCCATCGCCGAAAGGCGGTGGCCCCATTGAAGCCAGGCGCGCGAGTTACGCATGTAGTCGGGCATAGCGTGTTTCCATCGCCGAAAGGCGGTGGCCCCATTGAAGCATGCTGCTTCTCAGCCAGGTTGGTACGATCACCCAAGGTTTCCATCGCCGAAAGGCGGTGGCCCCATTGAAGCGCCGTCTGCTATCCCAACGAAGTTACCGAGGAGAATCGTTTCCATCGCCGAAAGGCGGTGGCCCCATTGAAGCAACCCCGTTCCAAAATCCCCTCCTTGTGCTTTGGAGAGTTTCCATCGCCGAAAGGCGGTGGCCCCATTGAAGCCATGGAGGTGCGTTGTCAGGCAACATTAAACCTGAGCCGTTTCCATCGCCGAAAGGCGGTGGCCCCATTGAAGCAAAGAGCCTTCGCCGGTTCCATTGAGCCTCCCAACTTGTTTCCATCGCCGAAAGGCGGTGGCCCCATTGAAGCGGGTGAGGGCTCCGCAGCGCAAAGAGGTTACCCACCCACGTTTCCATCGCCGAAAGGCGGTGGCCCCATTGAAGCGAAGCGACCGAGGAAAAGTTATCGTGGAGTCTGTGCGGTTTCCATCGCCGAAAGGCGGTGGCCCCATTGAAGCACACCTTGCGTCACGGGTTGTTACACTCAACACACCACGTTTCCATCGCCGAAAGGCGGTGGCCCCATTGAAGCGGGGCGAGCAAGGCATGGATCAGCATCGATGTCGGCTGTTTCCATCGCCGAAAGGCGGTGGCCCCATTGAAGCTTTTCAGTAGCATCCAGGACGCGTACAACACGATAGTTTCCATCGCCGAAAGGCGGTGGCCCCATTGAAGCGCGGCGATGCTATTCCTGTACGCTACGTCCAGCATCGCGTTTCCATCGCCGAAAGGCGGTGGCCCCATTGAAGCGTCGATGAGATTGCCGATAACCGCCGCCGTAACGTGGGAGTTTCCATCGCCGAAAGGCGGTGGCCCCATTGAAGCTTCCAGGGCCTGCTGCGCGGCCAGTAGCTCCTCAGGTTTCCATCGCCGAAAGGCGGTGGCCCCATTGAAGCGGGTACTACTGCCATGCTAGACCCAGCTCATCCGGTCAAGTTTCCATCGCCGAAAGGCGGTGGCCCCATTGAAGCATAGAACATCTTGATGGCATCGTCGAACCTGTCGGCGAGTTTCCATCGCCGAAAGGCGGTGGCCCCATTGAAGCACATATGTCCGCAAATCTGAGTCTCTAAGCACCTGTCGTTTCCATCGCCGAAAGGCGGTGGCCCCATTGAAGCCAGTAACCGAGGAGACCATTGAGCTCCCTCCCAACTGTTTCCATCGCCGAAAGGCGGTGGCCCCATTGAAGCAACGCCAACTCCGGCCCCCAGGTCAGAGCCTTGCTAGGTTTCCATCGCCGAAAGGCGGTGGCCCCATTGAAGCGTGGGGGGAGGCGTATCCTCCGGGGATGCCTTTGGCGTTTCCATCGCCGAAAGGCGGTGGCCCCATTGAAGCGTGTTGCTCCACAGGGCCCGGGATATGAGGATGCGCAGGTTTCCATCGCCGAAAGGCGGTGGCCCCATTGAAGCCAGCCCCTCTACCCCCGCCGAGTTGCCTATCACCTTGTTTCCATCGCCGAAAGGCGGTGGCCCCATTGAAGCCGTTGCCGTGAGGTACCCGTCGTCCCTCAGCGAGGCGGTTTCCATCGCCGAAAGGCGGTGGCCCCATTGAAGCGTGGCGCGACGCCTCATCCACTACCGCCGCCTTGACATGTTTCCATCGCCGAAAGGCGGTGGCCCCATTGAATGTCAATAATCAGGAACTTCCGGCCATAGGAATGAGGAATATTCAGGGTCATTAGGCCAGATATTCAGGATCATTCGGCCACTCTGAGCGCCCAATGAGAGACCATTGCCGCACTTCATTGTGAGGTGTAGCAATGGCCTACAAGGAGATGCTGAGAGTGGAAATATCGGAAGTCATCCGCCGCTGGCGGGCGGACCACAGCCAGCGACATATCGCCTCAGGGACGGGACTTTCCCGGGATACCGTCGCCAAATACATCATTGCGGCAGAGGGACTGGGCGTATCCCGCGAGGGACCGGAGCCCAGCGATGAGCAGCTGAGCCGGCTGGCGGTCATCGGCCAGCCCGGGCCTCGGCAAGTGAAGACGCCCAGCGAGGACCTGCTGTCCCCGTGGGCCGACCAGATCTACCGGTGGCTCACCGGCGACCGGCTGCAGCTGACCCGCATCCGGGAGTTGCTGGCGGAGCGGGGCTGCCGAGTGTCGTATGCGTCCCTGCAGCGCTTCGTGGCCAGACGCAACTGGCGAAGGCGCAGCAAGGCCACGGTGCGCATGGAGGACACCGCTGCGGGGGAGGTGGCGGAGGTGGACTTCGGCCGGTTGGGCCTGATCCACGATCCTGACACAGGCCGCCGCCGCGCAGTGTGGGCCCTGATCGTGGTGCTGGGATACTCCAGGCACTGCTTCGTCTGGCCCACCTTCGGCCAGACGCTGGAGGACGTCATCGCCGGCCTGGAATCGGCCTGGACCTTCTTCGGCGGCATCCCCCGCTACCTGGTCATCGACAATTTCCCGGCGGCGGTGGCGGGAGCGGACGCACTGCATCCCACCTTCACCAGGGGATTCCTGGAATATTCCCAGCGCCGCGGTTTCATCGCCGACGCGGCCAGAGTCAGGCATCCCAAGGACAAGCCCAAGGTGGAGCGGGGTGTCCAGTACGTCCGGGAGCGCCTCTTCAAGGGCGGCAGTTTCAATGGCCTGCCACACCTCCGATCAGAGGCGCAGCGCTGGTGCCGCGATGTTGCGGGGCAGCGCATTCACGGCACCACCCACAGGAAGCCCTTGGTGGTCTTCCAGGACGAGGAGCGTCAAGCACTGATCCCGTGGGACGGCGAGCCCTACGAGATCGCAGACTGGCGCAACGCCAAGGTGCATCCCGATCACCACATACAGTGCCTGCAGGCGCTCTACTCGGTACCGTCCGCTCTGTGTCCTCCCGGTCAGCGGGTGGAGATCCGAGTGGACAGCAAGCTGGTGCACATCTATCACCGGGGCAGGCTGATCAAGACCCACCTCCGTCAGCCCAAAGGCGGCCGGGCCACCGACCCCGAGGACTATCCGGCCCACCTCTCCGCCTACACCACCAGGGCACCCGACCGCATCAAGCGCAGCGCGGCCGAGCTGGGACCGGCGGTGACCATCTTCGCCGAGCGCCTCTTCGACGGTCCCCTTCCCTGGGCCAAGGTCAGGCAGGGACACAAGCTGCTCCGTCTCGGGGAACGCTACACGGCGAAGCGTCTCGATGCCGCCTGCCGCCGATCCCTGGAGGTCGACCTCATAGACGTGCGCCGGCTGGAACGCATCCTGGTCCAGGCCCTGGAGGAGGAGGCAATGCCCGAACCGCCTATGCCGCTGACCTCAGGCCGCTTCGCCCGGCCCGGCTCAGTCTTCGCCCATTCTGACAAATATCGCCGCCATACGGCATAAGGAGACTGCCATGACCCGCGCAAACGATCTCACACATTTGCTCAAGCGGCTCCAGCTGGGACCCATGGCCGCCACCCTGCCCGAGCGCATCGCCCTGGCGCGCAGGGAGCAGCTGGACTACGCCTCCTTCCTGGAGATCATCCTCAGCGACGAGGTCAACCGCCGCGCTCACCGCCGCATCGAGATGCGGCTGCAGGGCGCCGGCTTCCAGGAGATCTGCCGATTGGAGGACTTCGACTGGTCGGTGTCCATCACCATGGACCGGCGGCTGCTGGACGCCGCCTGCTCCCTGGAATTCCTGGCAAGGCACGAGCATGTCTTGCTGGTGGGCCCGGCGGGAGTTGGCAAGAGCTTCCTGGCCCAGGCCCTGGGATACGCCGCCGTCAGGGCGGGGCACACCGTCCGCTTCAGCCACGCCGACGACTACTTCAGGACCATGGCCCAAGCCAGAGTGGACAATTCGCTGGAGCGCACTTTCCGGTCCTTTCTGACACCCGATCTGCTCATCCTCGACGACCTGGGCCTGCACCGGCTCACCGCCCAGCAGTCCGCCGATCTCTACGAGCTCATACTCCACCGGCACCGGGTGTCCAGCTTCGTCATCACCAGCAATCGTGCCGTGGACGAATGGCTGGGTCTCTTCGACGACCCCATCCTGGGCAACAGCGCCCTGGACCGGCTGGCCAACGCCAGCTACCAGATCGTCATCGAGGGCAGCAGCTACCGGGAACGGCTCTCCCCACATCGGGCCCTGCTGAAGGCAAAGGGGGTGATTGACCAACCAATCGGAACCTGATACAAGTCCAAATTACAGGCGATCAGAGTGGCCGGATGTTTGTGAATATCACTGGCCTAAAGTTCCTGAATAATGACAATTGAAGCCCGAATACGTCCCAGGGGGAGCCGCTGAGTCTGGCGAGGTTTCCATCGCCGAAAGGCGGTGGCCCCATTGAAGCGTCCAGGATGGAGGCTGCTTTCTCTGACCCCAGGGCGGTTTCCATCGCCGAAAGGCGGTGGCCCCATTGAAGCCGCCAATGCTTGCCCTCTGAGACGATACAGAGCCTGTCTAGTTTCCATCGCCGAAAGGCGGTGGCCCCATTGAAGCGGTGCCCCCCAACCGACGAAGACCCTCTAGCGCGCGGTTTCCATCGCCGAAAGGCGGTGGCCCCATTGAAGCATCCACGCGAGATGGGCAGCTTTCGCGTGTCGGACGTGTTTCCATCGCCGAAAGGCGGTGGCCCCATTGAAGCCCCACGGTCAATCCTAATGAGCCCGCCTTGGCGCGCATGTTTCCATCGCCGAAAGGCGGTGGCCCCATTGAAGCTGTAGGTTGGCGTAATCCCCCTTGGCTGCCCAGTAGGGTTTCCATCGCCGAAAGGCGGTGGCCCCATTGAAGCACCGAGACCGTCCTAATGGCGTTTATTGTGGCCCTGTTTCCATCGCCGAAAGGCGGTGGCCCCATTGAAGCGGTCCAATCGCTCCGCCTCTATGCACTGGACGACCGTGTTTCCATCGCCGAAAGGCGGTGGCCCCATTGAAGCGACGAGTAACCCTTGACGCCACAGAATTGGCAAGGGCAGTTTCCATCGCCGAAAGGCGGTGGCCCCATTGAAGCGATCTCGATGGCACCCTGGCCAATGATGATCACCGCCAGTTTCCATCGCCGAAAGGCGGTGGCCCCATTGAAGCAGATGACAGACATCCGCCGCAGCAACCAGCGCACACGTTTCCATCGCCGAAAGGCGGTGGCCCCATTGAAGCGTCGATGCCTCGATGTACGCGGACCGCTCAGGACCGGTTTCCATCGCCGAAAGGCGGTGGCCCCATTGAAGCGACCACCGTAGCGCGCCCCGGGAACTCTTTGACGCTAGTTTCCATCGCCGAAAGGCGGTGGCCCCATTGAAGCAGGACACTGGCTGTTGTGGTCCGGCTCCTCACTACAACGTTTCCATCGCCGAAAGGCGGTGGCCCCATTGAAGCCGGGTGTAGAGCGTGAATCTGCACATCGACGTTGTCCGGTTTCCATCGCCGAAAGGCGGTGGCCCCATTGAAGCGATCACGGGGGTAGTGCCCGGGAACTCCTTGACGCTAGTTTCCATCGCCGAAAGGCGGTGGCCCCATTGAAGCGGCAGGATGTAGGACGTCCCATCCTGGGGCTTTAGGCTGTTTCCATCGCCGAAAGGCGGTGGCCCCATTGAAGCGGCTCATTCGGGGGGTCCCACGCGCCGTCCGTTCCCTGTTTCCATCGCCGAAAGGCGGTGGCCCCATTGAAGCGTGGTGAGCACCGTAGGCACGGGCGCGATACGGCTGGGTTTCCATCGCCGAAAGGCGGTGGCCCCATTGAAGCTCAGCACCTACAAGGTAAGCAGTGTCGGCCACCCCGCGTTTCCATCGCCGAAAGGCGGTGGCCCCATTGAAGCCGGGCAGAACCCCCAGGACGAGGACTAGCAGGGAGCGGTTTCCATCGCCGAAAGGCGGTGGCCCCATTGAAGCGCGCCGTGCGTGAGACTCTCCAGCGCTGATCGGACGCGTTTCCATCGCCGAAAGGCGGTGGCCCCATTGAAGCCAGGTTAACAGAACGCTCCACCTCGTGATAGACGGCGGTTTCCATCGCCGAAAGGCGGTGGCCCCATTGAAGCCGAGGGCCTATCGGCAGTCACCGGCATCGTGGATAGGGTTTCCATCGCCGAAAGGCGGTGGCCCCATTGAAGCTAGGAGTGGCCATCTCCCTAGGTTCCGGGGACACTAAGGTTTCCATCGCCGAAAGGCGGTGGCCCCATTGAAGCAGCTCGGGCAAGCCCGAAGGATTCTATTCCCTGCTCCGCGTTTCCATCGCCGAAAGGCGGTGGCCCCATTGAAGCAGCTCGGGCAAGCCCGAAGGATTCTATTCCCTGCTCCGCGTTTCCATCGCCGAAAGGCGGTGGCCCCATTGAAGCCTCGCCTTGCTACCTCCTGGGGACCGTGAAGCGTTCCTGTTTCCATCGCCGAAAGGCGGTGGCCCCATTGAAGCCTGCAGGGTCATTCTTCTACTCCTCGCCCAACTGGCGGTTTCCATCGCCGAAAGGCGGTGGCCCCATTGAAGCGGAGGTACACATGCCGACTCTCGCAGACCTAATCAAGTTTCCATCGCCGAAAGGCGGTGGCCCCATTGAAGCCAGCAGATAGGCCAGGATGGCCACCCCGATTAGGACGTTTCCATCGCCGAAAGGCGGTGGCCCCATTGAAGCTGTGGGGGATTGTTTGGGTGACGACGAATAAGGACGGGTTTCCATCGCCGAAAGGCGGTGGCCCCATTGAAGCAACAGGGCGTTCATGGCCATGTCCTACGCTTGGGAGGTTTCCATCGCCGAAAGGCGGTGGCCCCATTGAAGCTGGGTGTGAAGGTCGCCTGTTGCAAGCACTTGTTGTAGGTTTCCATCGCCGAAAGGCGGTGGCCCCATTGAAGCCCATCGACTGTGCGATTAGTCATGCCCCGCACGCGGGTTTCCATCGCCGAAAGGCGGTGGCCCCATTGAAGCTGCTGGGCTTGAAGGAGATCTGTATTCGAGAGGTAGCGTTTCCATCGCCGAAAGGCGGTGGCCCCATTGAAGCCACGGTCAAGAACACCGGAAGAAAACCAACCTCGCCCGTTTCCATCGCCGAAAGGCGGTGGCCCCATTGAAGCGAGTAGAATAGCAGTGTGGAGAGAACCGAGGGGCGAGGTTTCCATCGCCGAAAGGCGGTGGCCCCATTGAAGCGGGAATTTCTGCCCACGGCCAGCACACGGGAGGCCTGTTTCCATCGCCGAAAGGCGGTGGCCCCATTGAAGCCGTAGTCATGGTCACTCCTGTCTATCTGGTCTGTGTCGTTTCCATCGCCGAAAGGCGGTGGCCCCATTGAAGCATTGTCCCTCCGGTAGTTGAATGGGACCAGGACCCTTGTTTCCATCGCCGAAAGGCGGTGGCCCCATTGAAGCGGATCGGCAGCAAACGTCAAGTAAAACGCCTTGTCGCGTTTCCATCGCCGAAAGGCGGTGGCCCCATTGAAGCCATCATTTCGCTCTCCTCCAGCATTCCTGCAGCAAGTTTCCATCGCCGAAAGGCGGTGGCCCCATTGAAGCTATCTGACGAAGGTGCGCGGGGAGCTGTCCGGCCTGAGGTTTCCATCGCCGAAAGGCGATGGCCCCATTGAAGCCCTGATAGTGCGCAACGGAGGGGAATTTGCGGAACGAATACCTCAACCTGTTTAACCAGACTAGAGGGGCCGGTCCTTGGGGTTCACGGCTCTGTCTGCTCAGTCGGAGCGTTCCAACTGTGGAAAAGGTCGATAGCTTGAGTCAAGGGATATTCAATATCTTTAAAGAGTCGATCTGTCGCGTGCATCTCGGGTTGCCTAGAAATATCAGCCACTGCTTGTGCCATGACCACTGTACCGATGTCATTTCGGCTCAGCTTCCAGCCAGACTTCTGCAATCGTTCTATCTGAGCCTTTGCGCGTTCCAGGGCATTCTCAAGCGTCCAAGCTCCCAGAATCGGCGCTCCAGTTGTTCCAGACGATTTCTTGCGACACACCATGATAATGTCGAAGTTGATTGGAGATTTGGCCTGATGCTTGGGCGCAGCAACGGACATCTCGGCCTTAACCGGATGACAGGCCTCGATGCAGAACCGAGCCCCTTCCACTGCGTTCAGGACGCTTCGCCAACCTTCCCACCGGGAATGATGGTAGGTGAAGACGAGGAGACCATTGTCCTTGAGAACCCGTGCTGCTTCCTGAAACACAATGGTCAGTCTCTCGGTGAACATCTTGGCATCCGAATTCTGGACCTCCGACTTCGAGCGGGTTGTGTCCGCCTGATGGGTGGGGTAATCGTCCAGAATCAGCCTCTGCCAAGCGTAAAAGAAGTCGGCCAATTGCGAGTAATGTACGTTGTCAAAGAACGGCGGGTCGGTGACCACTACATCAACACTCTGGTCCGGTAAGTCGGTGACTGCCGAGTCTCCGCAGGAGACATACAGCCTGGATTTCTCGCCGAACTGTTCATAGGACTCGCTGTTGGTGATTCCGACCAAGGATTCATTAACGCTGTCCACCTTCACGGACCGCTTGGCTGGCTCCTCGGCAGACAACGCCAACTCGAAGGGCTTCTGAGCATATCGGGCCGCCCGCAGTAGCCGACTGCGGAACAACGTGGAAAAAGCGCCCGAACTCTTCGGTGTACCCCAGATGTTTGCCTCCAGGGGGGTGCGTTCGGGTTTCAGGATGTGGTGGTAGAACATGTGCCTTACAGCCCCGGTCCCTTCGCCCTTGTAGGAGGCGAACATATTGTTAAATTCAAGCACACCGGACAAAAGGCAGGTGAAAGCGTCCCGGAGCGGCGCGTCTTCAATCTCCCTGATTCGTTCGGCCAGCGTCGAGATACACAGGAGTTGGCGGGCATTGAACATGTGGTGCCAGGACCGGAAGCCGTAATTCAGTACCTGATTAGTGTTGTACCCTGGTTCTATCGTTTCC
The DNA here is from genome assembly GCA_965224325.1 of Dehalococcoidia bacterium. Taxonomy (GTDB): domain Bacteria; phylum Chloroflexota; class Dehalococcoidia; order Lucifugimonadales; family UBA3495; genus CBDCMJ01. The sequence continues at coordinate 61,564 of CBDCYT010000018.1, read as the reverse complement.
TGCGGAATCCGAAGTGAAGATCCCCCTAAATCGGCGACCGCCTTCCTGTAAAGTGATTCGTCGTGGTCTGTGATCGGCTGGTACTCCTTGTTGCCGTCAGGGGTGAGAACGAGTTTGGCGTACATACGGTATGTTGGAGGCGCGCCAGCCTCTCGTATGGTGCGGCCAATTGTGAACTCGCAGAGGCAGTGGGGACACTTGGCCGCCTTGCCCCTCACAGGACCCGCAGTCGCATCGAATCGGTGACCGCATTGGGAACACTCCATCTGCTTGACTTGGTAGTCCTCCGGAGACAAAGCACCACATTTCGGGCATACGACTCGCACCGTGGGATTCCGCCTGGAATAGGCGTGCCTGGCAAATATGTAACTTGAGAACAGATCAACTGGCACAGAACAAACCGGGCAGGGAGCTTGCATCACCCAGAAATAGTACAGGACCCGGCACAGTGTGCCGTCCGGCAGGTAGGTGGTGTAGTAGCTGGAAATCTTGGCCGCGACGTCTCCCTCAATTTCCTTGAAGATTCTTTCCAACTCCTTCGAGTCTTTCAACGTAAGGGCAGTACGGACCTGGAAGTAGGCCACCGGGTTAATGTCGCGGCCAATGGCGCGGCCTCCGAGCTTCAGGGTTTCGCCCAGTGTAGTCCCGCTCCCCATGAAAGGGTCAAAGACCACGGCATCGGGGAATCGTGCCGACGAGTAAAATAGGTCGAGCACGTCTGTACCCTTTGGCATCAGTGAGCCCAAAAGAATTCCCCTGAAAACGGAACCCAAGCGCTGGGCCCACCACTTGTGAACGTGGTAAATGGGCCGGTAGATTTCTTTCCGCCAACTCTCGCGCTCAGCGATGCGGCTGAGTTGCTCGAAAGGAAAGCCGTCGCTTTCGATAGCTCGTGGGACCACCGGACCCGCTTCTTCAGGGCCTTCGATTTTTGGTAATGGCTCCAAGCGAAGCTGCATTTGGTGAACCGTCTTTTGGGATTTATCAGGTTGCCGCTGAGCGCGATGGCTTACGGTGTGGCTTTCATCGTTACCATTGGGCCGTTTGTACCGGCGGCGCGATACGCTGTGAAGCGGTGTTCTAAACCAGCCGACGGGTTGTCGATATATTGAGGGGTAAGAGTATTCTCCCTCAAGTTCGCGTTGTATCCGACCAGAAGCCGGTCGGTTTCTACCCGTACCAACTCTCCAAAAGATTCCAGCCTCTCATCTACATCTTCCTCGGCGTCGCTGGGCAAGATGAGGGTGCGTTGGCCAGCAGTCCCATCTGTCAACGCGAAAGGCGTGGGAGCAACGTACATTTTCCGATCTCGGATCATGACGTCACCATAGCTCCCGAAGCCGGTGATGTGCTTGTTCTCGTGGACGTACTCGTGGTTGGCATTCAGGAAATCGCCGTGGAAGAGCACCAGGTCGATCACCGGATAGTCGTCCCCGTCCGGGTCCCTGGGGTATCGCCCAAAAACGTAGTACACGGTTCTGCCATTATGTACGCCCGTGGGCATCTGGCTATTGGCGTCATAGGTGGCTTCCCGCCCGGGATAAGCTAACGCCTTTACCTCATACCCCACGGGACTATGCACTAGCCGGAAGTCTGGGTAGGAGTTGCGGGCAGGGGGGTCGTATGTCACCTGAACTTCGCCCAGCCTCGTTTGAAACCAGTTCTGGAAGTGGAACTCCTTGTCAGCCCGGTTAGTGCGATGAATAAGTTGACCCCGGCGGACCGCTTGATCGCACTGGAGGAATATGTCGGCAACAAAACCGGGCATATTGGTAACTCGCTTCTTGTTGAAGGTTTAACAGGTTGCCTATGAGTAGCTCGGCCTGACCCTGTCGTTGCTAGGTCATTAAGAAACCACAAAGCAACTGGTTACCGCAAATTAAGCGAAGCCATAGGAATCCCTGCGAATCGCCTTTGGACAGTCAGAATGAACGTTGTGCCGACGCTTCATCGCTCACGCCCACATGAGAAGCCGCTTGGGACGTCGAGTTGATCTCACGCACCCACACGGCTTACCAATGAGCCAGCATCACTAATCCATCTTACCACACCACCCACCTGCCACCGGGTCGGATTTAACAGCCTGGTGCTCTCAACACGCGCTGGCAATGCCGAGCAAATCCGACATTCCCGCTTTCGGAGACCCCTGCGGAACTGAGCTGCGGGGAGAGAATGTTTGACCTCACGGTGGTTTTCCCTGGTTAGTGAGTTGGTTTGACAGTAAGAATCCGAGTTCCCTCTTTCCGCCTCGGTCTGGCTCTCCCTGTTTCACCATCGCCTCAAGGGGCCTTCATCTCAAGTCCAAGGCGATGCGCTCAGCCCGTCGCAGGTCGTAAGCCATCACCTTGAACCACATCTCCATCCCTGCGACCGACGCGCCCGCCATCAGCGGGACGGCCCGGTGGGCCAGCGCTGACGGCAGATACCACCAGCATCACCGACGAGGACAGGTTGCATAACGCCGAGTTCGGCTACCAGTGGCTGGTCGACGACACCGCCATTGAGGGAGCCACCGGGTCTACTTACACTTCGCCCGACAGCGACGAGGCAAAACTATCCTGGTGCGAGTTTCCTTCACCGACGAAGAGCGAACGACGAATCCCTGACCGGCGTGACGACGGCTGCGATTGCGGCGGCTCCCTCACCGCCGGAGGCCAGCCTGGAGAACACCCCGGAGTCCTATAACGGGCAGAATGCGTTAAACTTCGAGCCACACTTCAGCGAGAAGTCCAGCCTGAGCTACAAGACCCTGCGGGGCCACGCCTTCACGACGAGGCCGGGTGGCGATGGCCAGGCAACATCACCCTACCGGAGACCGCTGGCTGCGACACTGAGGGAGCCACCTGCACAGGGGACGGCAGAAAGCTGTCCAACCGGCTGTTGTTGCCCGTCGCCGGATGGGGTTCCCGGCAACAACAGCGCGCTTACATAGGCTGGCAAACGTGCGGCAACAACCGGAAACGTAAAAAGGCCGTTTACATAGGCGAGCATGGAGAAACCATCGCTGACGTAGCGGCGGCCTCCCCGTTTTCGTGTAGCCTGGCGTCCTGCACTGACCAACCAGCCTCGCGCTCCTGCTCCAATATGAGCGTCTGCCAAACTAAAGAGAGAGGCGGCGAGCTGAGGTTTCCACTACAGCCCTTCACTGGACTTTACGCAAAAGTTAGGAGAAATATAAAGACAGGGTAAGCTGGCCTAAACCCACTTCTCACGGAAGGTCCAGCCATGCTCACCCTGCCCGATGCCATTTTACCCGTACTCCATCCCTTCGCCACGCTGTTTCGCAACCCGACTTGGCTGAAAGCCCAAATCCTGCTGGTCGGCGCGATACTGGCCCCGGGCCAACGCACCGTGGCCGCGGCGCTGCGCGTCATGGGCCGCAGCGACCACCTCGACTACGCCCGCTATCATGAGGTGCTCAATCGGGCGGTGTGGTCGCCCCGCCAAGCGGCTCGCATCCTGCTCATGCTGCTGCTCCAGCACCTGGACCAGGGAGATGGTCCGTTGGTGTTCGGCATCGACGAAACTCTGGAACGGCGCCGCGGCCCTAAGATCAAGGCTCGGGGCGTCTACCGCGACGCGGTGCGTTCCAGTCGCCAGCAACTGGTCAAGGCCAGCGGCCTGCGCTGGATTTCCCTGATGTGGCTGGGCCATGTCCCCTGGGCGGGACGCTATTGGGCCTTGCCCTTTCTTACCGTGCTGGCGCCCTCGGAACGCTACCACCGGCAGCGCGGACGCCGCCACAAGAAGCTCACCGACTGGGCTCGGCAGATGATCCTGCAACTGCGCCGCTGGCTGCCCCACCGCCCCCTGGTGCTGGTGGGCGACAGCAGCTACGCCGTCTTGGACCTGCTCCACTGCTGCCAATCGTTGGCTCAACCCGTTACCCTCATCGCCCGCTTGCGCCTGGACGCCGCCCTTTATGAACCGGCCCCACCCCGTCAGCCCGGTCAGAACGGTCGGCCTCCGCTGAAAGGCCGACGGCTGCCAGCGCTGAAGACACTCCTGGACTTGCCCACCGTGTCCTGGGCCACCGTGTCGGCAGCCTGGTACGACGGCACTACCCGCACGTTGGGACTCACCTCGCAAACGGCGGTCTGGTACCGCTCGGGCAAGCCGCCGGTACCCCTGCGTTGGGTCTTGGTTCGGGACCCCCAAGGCGAATTCACTCCCCAGGCCTTGCTCTGCACCGATCCGTCGGCGGATCCGACGCAGATACTGGAATGGTTTGTGCTGCGCTGGCAACTGGAGGTCACCTTCCAGGAGGTGCGGGCGCATCTGGGCGTGGAGACCCAACGCCAGTGGTCGGATCAGGCCATCGCTCGCACCACGCCGATCCTGATGGGGCTCTTCTCCTGGACCACCCTGGCGGCCCATCTGCTGCGGCAACAACGACCCTCGGCCCATCGCACAGCGGCTTGGTACGCCAAGCCGTCGCCGACCTTCGTGGATGCCATCGCCCTGGTGCGCCGGCACCTGTGGCTGGCGTCCGAGGGTTTTTCACTGTCCGCCGCCGACCCTGATATACGGAAAGTCCCGGCCGCTCTGTACCACCGACTGATAGATTCCCTTGCTTACGCCGCTTGAAATGCGCAAAGTCCAGCTTCAGCTTCACTTGCACCTCGGCTATGAACTGTGCTCTCGAAAACAGCCACCGCTGTAATTGCGGGGATCCGTCGTGACGGCCATTACCCAGCATCCAGCACGAGGAATGCCGGTTCGCCCAACCGGTCGTGTATCCGCCCCCAGACCGCAGCACGGACCACCCACAGGCCAAGCTCAAGGTCAGCCCCAGCCTCGGTCACGGCGTCCCCACAACGTCAACAACACGCAGACCCAACGCGGAACCCCATCCACCGGGAAGTCCACCAGGCCCCACGCCCTGACCATGCCATAGCACTGGCAAAGACCTCTCCACCCTCTCCGAAATGAGCCTGCTCGCTGGGCGTGGGGAGCAAAACCAACTCGGCCTTCCGGATTTCCGTGTCCCGTGAGCGGTACTCTGCCTGATTTATCATCTGCATCCGCCTCCTTATCTCGGTTCCGGGGCCTGAGCGCTAAGGGGTGTCGTCAAAGCAATTTAGTCCACATCACCATGGCCCGAATCTGGCATATGGCCAGGTAGGAAAGGGAGTTTTGGCATACCGGGTCGCCACTCCCCGCCACTGCTTGAAGTCCAGGAAGCCGTTTTCCACCAGATACCGCAGCTTGTACAACGCCCGGTCATACTCCCGCTTTTCCCGCCGGTTGCTCTTGGGCGGTATCACCAGGTTCATGCCCCGTTCCGAGGCCGCAGTTATGATTTCATTGGTGTCATAGGCTTTGTCCGCCAGCAGGCACTCCGCCGCAATGCCCTCCATCAGGGGCAGCGCCTGGGAGCAATCAGCCACCGTGCCTGCGGTCACCGCCAGCCTTACCGGCATTCCGTGGGCGTCCACCGCCAGGTACAGCTTGCTGTTCAGCCCCCTTTGGTGCGGCCAATGTCCTGGTTGCCGCCCCGGGCGCCGGCGCTGTGGGGATGGGCCTTGATGTAACTGGCGTCAATCATCAGCCATTCATAATCAGGATCGTCAATCAGGGTCTCCAGCAGTTGGCCCCAGACCTTCCGGTCCCGCCAGCGGCAGAAGCGGCGGTGGGTGTTCTTCCAGTCCCCGTAGTCCGGGGGCAGGTCCCGCCAAGGGGCGCCCGTGCGCAAAATCCAGAACACGGCGTTGATGAAACGGCGGTTATCCTGGGCGGGACAGCCCGTCTTGCCCTTGCCGCCGGGGAGCAGGGGTTCCAGGATTTCCCATACCCGGTCTGAAATATCGTGGCGCTGGTGCGCCGGCGCTGCGGCTGCTGCTGGCATGGCCCAATCCTGCTACATTGATTGTATGTCAGCTTATCATCACATTCTCACTTTGACGACACCCCCTAGTACTACAACGACGCGTTTAAGGTGGTGGCTCCTTCCTGCCTTCACGGCGGGCGGAGCGGCGTCTCTGGTGGGAGCGGCGCGCCCGCTCGTTGCGTAGCTGCGTATCCTCCAGCCACAGCAGCAACTCCTCCGGTCCGAACCGTTCCCGGGGCAGCATTTCCCGCACCACCCGGTACACCTGGGGACGGGTGATCCGGGGCATCTTTTCCCCCCCAGTCCTGCTGCAGGCCCAGCAGGAACGCTCCACCCAGCAGGCACATGGCTATGTGGTGATGCCAGCCGGACCAGCTACGGGTCTCGTATTCGTCCAGGCCCACGTCGCCCTTTTCCGTCTCGAACTCCGTTTCAATGGGCCACCTGGAACCGCCCACATAGGCCAGGGTCTCCAGGGGAGTATCCTCGGCAGCGTTGGACAGGTAGTAGCGGGGCTCGCTGCCGTCCAGGTTTCGGCGGTAGACGGCCCATGCCTCCTGGCCCGGCTTGCCCTTCCGGGTTACCCGCACCCGCTGGACGCAGAACATATAGCTCCGCGGTCCCTGGCTTCCCTGGGCCACCGTTATCTCCCGCCAAGCCTTATCCGGCAACTCGCCACTGCGCTGCTCCATGGTACGACGCTGCCCGTCCCTGAGCCTGGGCTTGCGGGGGCGCCCGGACCCCTGAGACCCCGGACTGGTCCAAGCCAACTCCAGGGGCCAGACCGGAGTGCTGCCCGGAACGTCCAGCACGTAGCGCATCCCCAGGCCCGCCAGGGACTCCCGAAAGGACGGCGACATCCCGAAGGCGTCGTCCCCGGCAACCCATCCGGCCTTGAGGTGGCCCAACCCCAGGGCCCGCTCCAGCAGCTCCAAGGCCAACTCCGTCTTCGACCGGTAGCTCAGCCGCTCCTCGGGCACACCCGCCGCCGCACACCGGTCCTGGTCGGAGATCCAACTCTCGGGCAGATACAGCCCCTTGTCCACCAATGCCTGTCCCAGCGGGCTGACGTAGGCCAGGAACATCCCCGCCTGGCAGTTGGCCACCTTCCCCAGCCTGCCGCAGTACTGCCGGGCTACCCCCACCGACTTCCGTCCCTGCTTGGGAAAGTCGCTGCCGTCCAACACCCACACCGCCTCGGGGTGAGCCAGCCTGGGGGCCAGGTATTCCTGCAGCCGACCGATGACCGCGGCATCGTCCCACCGGGCCTCGGTCAGAAAACGCTGCATCGCCCGGGCCGAGATGCCCACCGATTCCGACAGGTTCTCGGCGTTGCGCCGCTCCCCAGCCTGCACCAGCAGCCCCTGAAGATAGTTCCGGCTGTGCTCCCGCCACTGCTTGCGGCCGAAGGAGGCCGCGAAGAAGGCGTGAAAGTCCTGAAAGTTGTCGTAAACCCGCTCGAAACTCGCCCCATCCATCACCCAAACCACCCACTATCATCTTGACAACTATCCTACCAAACAACCCGTCGTTGTAGTACTAGTACTACAGTCGCAGATTAGTTAGGCGCCGTTGGTAGTGGCAACGTCGGGCTCTGGCTTGGTGGCGCCGTCTCCACCACGACCAGTACAGGATGAAATCAGGCGGTTGGTTGTCCGTCCATACAAGGCGGGTGAGCAGTCGGCGCACCTCCGGCACTGTCATGGGAATCAGCTCTTCATCCGGGCCGTAGCAGCCCCCTTTTCTCCCTGTTCCATGGCCTGATGCTTGATCACGGACAGATACGCGTGGGCCAGCATTGCCAGCGTGATGTGCCGGTACCAGCCATCCCACCTCCGCACTTCATACTGGTCCAGCCCCACCTGTCCCTTGGCCTCCTCAAAGCATTCCTCTATGGCCCACCGGGTCCCGGCCACCCTCGCCAGTTCCTCCAGGGTCGTTCCCGCCGGGCCGTAACAGACGTAGTAGGCCAGCTCCCCTGGGTTGGCCAGACTGCGCCGGACCAGCAGCCAATAGCCCTTGCCAGTCTCCCTCAGGGGACGTATATCCACAGTGGCCCAGTCGTATACCCGTGGTCCCTTGGCTCCGTCCCCGGCGCTGCACCTCACCCAAGCGCATTCCTCAACCCCTGAGGTCAGACGGTCGGCCCTCACTTGTCGCGGTCCCCTGTCCGTCAAAGCCCATAGCTTCTCGCTGCGTTTGATGGCCAGTACGTGGGGAACGCCCTCTCGCTCCAGCCACAGCCGCAGGTTGCGGTCGTTGCCGTAGACCTCGTCCCCGGCCACCCAGCCGAAGGGCACTCCCGACTCCATCGCCCGCTCCAGCATCTGCCGGGCCAGTTGCGGCTTGGTCCGAAAGCCGACACTCTCCGGCACACCGGCCTCCCGCCGGCGCTCCAAGTCCTCCGCCCACACTTGGGGCAGGTACAACTCCCGGTCCAGCAGAGTCCTCCCCCTGGCACTGGCATAGGCCAGGAATACGCCAATCTGACTGTTCTCGATCCGCCCTGCCGTGCCGCTGTACTGACGCTGCACCCCAACCGACTTGTCCCCTTTCTTGAGGAATCCAGTCTCGTCCACCGCCAGAACTGCGTCAGCGTCGGCCAGGTACTCGATCACGTAGCTCTTCAAGTCATCGCGAACCAGGTCAGAGTCCCACCGGTAGTTGTACAACAGGCGCTGCACCCCATCGGGAGTGGCGTCGCCTGCCCGCTCCGCCAATTGCCAGCCGTTCTTGCGGTCCACCGGGCTGAGCAACCCCTTCAGATAGTCCAGCGCCCGCCGCCGCGGCTCCGGACGCCGGAACCGTCCCGCGATGCACTCATGCACCTTTTCGATGCCCTCGGCCCACCGTGTGACCTCAGCCACCTCATCCCCGTGCCCTGCCACAGCCTCACCTCACCACCCGTTGATTGCCCCAATTCTATTCGTTTCCCATCTGCGACTGTAGTACTAAACCAAAGCCAAGGTGAAATACGCAGACGCATAGGGTAAATTTGTGAGGGAACTGGGTTAGCCGGTCTCAGGAGTAGCGGGGGGTTGATGATGGGTGTGAGGGAGATAGACCGGTCTCTGGATCAATGGCAGATGGGGGTCAAGGATTTGGGTCGGCGGATGATTCTGGCGCCCACACCCAGGGAGCGGGAGCGGTGGTACGCCATCTGGCTCTTGGCGCAGGGCTGGACAGCAACGGCCACGGCGGAGGCGCTGGAGCGGGACCCCCACACCATAGGACGGTGGGCTTCGGTTTTCGGTGAGGGAGGGCCAGCGGCCTTGATATTTGAGCAGACCGGTGGTTCCCCCCCGTCCTTGACGAGACGCAGCAGGAGGAGTTGAAAGGGGCGGTAGGGCAACCGCCCGCTGAGGCGGGCATCGAACTGGCCAACTGGTATTGGAAAGGAGTCCGGCAGTTTGTCTTGGAACGGTTCGGGGTCAGTTTGAGCCGCAGCAGTTGCCTGAACTGGCTGCACCGGTTGGGATTTGCCTTCAAGCGTCCCAAGAAGCGTCTGCTCAAGGCGGATGAGGGCAAGCGGGAGGCCTTCGTGGCGGAGTATGCCGCCCTGAGGGAGGAGGCCCAACGGACCGGAGCCAGGATATTCTTCGCCGATGAGGCCCACTTCCGGGCCGATGCAGAGTTGCGGGGCAAGTGGGTACTGAGAGGGGAGGCTGCTCTGGTGGACTCGACCAGTCCGCGGTATGGGGAGAAGGCCAGCTATTATTCCGCGGTGTGCCTGGAGGCGGGTGAGGTGGAGTGGATGGAGTTGCAGGGGAACAGCAACGCCGGGACCTCGGTTGACTTCCTGACGCAACTGAGAGGAAAACACCCTGAGCCGATGCGGGTCATCTGGGACAATGCCCCGGCTCACCGTGGAGAGGCGATGCGGGAGTACCTCAGGACGCCTGGGCTGGAGTTGGGGTTGGTGAACCTGCCGGGGTACAGCCCGGACTTCAATGCCGATGAGGCCATCTGGGGCTGGGCGAGAGAGGAGGCCACCGGCAATCTGTGCTTGGGAAGCAGGGAGGCGGTGCAGGAGAAGGTCGGTAAATTCCTTGCCGGACTGGCCAGCCGCAAAGACGAGGTGAGACGGCGGTGCCGGACAGTCTTGCAGTCACGGGGTGACGCGCTCCTGCGAGTCTCCCGGACCGATTCTCAGCCTCCGGCAAATGCACATCCCACCTTGGCTTTGGTTTAGTACTACAGTCGCAGAAATGTGGTGAGGAGTTTCAGGCGGCGTCGGTAATGGCAGCGCCGGGCCGTTGCCTGGTGCCGCCGTCTCCACCGGGACCACCGCAGCACTGATTCGTCCGTAGGTTGATGTCTCCATATCAGCCGGTAGAGCAACCGCCGGACCTCGGGCACCGTCAGGGGTATCAGCTTTTCGTCCAAGCTGGGACAGCCCCCTTTTCCCCCGGACCTCCTTGTTCCAACGCTTGGCGCCTGACCACCGCCAGGCAGGCGTGGGCCAGCATCGCCAGGGTGATGTGCCGGTACCAGCCATCCCATTTCCGGACTTCATACTGGTCCAGACCCACCTCTCCCTTGGCCTCCTCAAAGCATTCTTCGATGGTCCAACGAGTTCCGGCCACCCGCACCAGTTCCTCCAGAGTCGTACTCTCTGGGCCGAAGCAGACGTAATAGGCCAACTCCCCGGGCTTGGCGATGCTGCGCCGGACCAGCAGCCAGTACCCCTTGCCCGGCTCCTTCAGGGGCCGGATCTCCACCCGCGCCCAATCGTATACCCGGGGTCCCTTGGCGCCGTCGCCCGCGCTGCGCCGCACCCAGCCGGGTTCCTCCACCCCAGGCGCCAGCCGGTCCGCCCGCACCTGTCGCCATCCCCTGTCCGTCTCTGCCCACAGCTTCTCGTTGCTCCTGACGGCCAGTACGTGGGGAACGTCTCGCCACTCCAGCCACAGCCGCAGGCGGCGGTCGTTGCCGTAGACCTCGTCCCTGGTGACCCAGCCGAAGGGCACTCCCGATTCCAGCGCCCGCTCCAGCATCCGCCGGGCCAGTTGCGGCTTGGTGCGGAATGCCACTTTCTCAGGCACCCCAGCCTCTCGCCTCCGTTCCAGGTCATCAGCCCACACTCGAGGCAGGTAGAGTTCCCGGTCCAGCAGGGTCCTCCCCTGGGCAGAGGCGTAGGTCAAAAATACCCCGATCTGGCAGTTCTCGATCCGCCCCGCTGTGCCGCTATACTGCCGCTGCACCCCAACGGACTTGTTCCCCTTCTTCAGAAATCCCGTCTCGTCCACTACCAGAACTCCATGGACGTCGCCCAGATGCTCCACCACGTAGTCCCTGAGATCGTCGCGAACCAGGTCAGCGTCCCAGACGTAGGTGGACAGCAGGTGCTGCACCCCATAGGGGGTGGCGTCCCCCGCCTGCTCCGCCAGTTGCCAGCCGTTCTTGCGTTCCACGGGACTGAGCAGCCCCCGCAGGTAGTCCAGCGCCCGCCTACGCGGCTCGGGACGCCGGAATCGTCCCGCAATGCACCCGTGTACCCCTTCGATCCCCTTGGCCCAACGGGCCACCTCCGCCACATCTTTTATCACACCTACCACCGCCTCACCTCTCCAGCCCTTGACTGCCTTGATTCTACCCGCCTTTGTTCTGCAACTGTAGTACTAAACTAAAGCCAAGGTGGGATGTACATTTAAGCGGGGATGATGATCAGCTGGGTTGCCACAGTAAATCCCTCTCATCCGTACTTTGAGAATGACCCGGCTCGGTCGTTTGACTCCCACCATCTGCGCATTTCACCTTGGCTTTAGTTTAGTACTACAGTTGCACTACTGATGCCAGTAGTGACAGCCGTCGTTGGTAGTGACATCGCTGGGCTTGGGCCTGATGGTGTCGTCTCCCCAGAGACCAGGACAGAACAAGTTCAGCGGGGTGATTGGCCGTCCCTACAAGGCGGGTGAGCAGCCGGCGCACCTCGGGGACTGTCATGGGAATCAACCTTTCATCCAAGCCGGGACAGTCCCCCTTTTCTTCTGACCCGTCCTGCGAGATTGACTGATATTTGATCACCGCAAGATAGGCGTGGGCCAGCATCGCCAAGGTGATGTGCCGGTACCAGCCATCCCACTTACGCACCTCGTATTGGTCCAGTCCCACCTGTCCCTTGGCTTCCTCAAAGCACTCCTCTATGGCCCACCGGGTCCCGGCCACCCTTGACAGTTCCTCCAGGGTTGTTCCCGCCGGGCCGTAGCACACGTAGTAGGCCAGTTCCTCGGGCTTGGCCACGCTGCGCCGGGCCAGCAGCCAGTACCCCTTGCCCGGCTCCCTCAGGGGCCGGATCTCCACCAAGGCCCAGTCGTAGACCCGGGGACCCTTGGCGCCGTCTCCCGCGCTGCACCGGATCCAGCCGACTTCTTCAACCTGCGACGCCAGCCGGTCCGCCCTCACCTGACCGGGGCCTTTATCCGTCCAAGCCCACAGCTTCTCATTGCTCTTGATGGCCAGAACGTGCGCAATACCTTCCCGTTCCAGCCACAACCTCAGGTTGCGGTCGTTGCCGTAGACCTCGTCCCCGGCAACCCAGCCGAAGGGGACTCCCGATTCCAGCGCCCGCTCCAGCATACGCTGGGCCAGCCGGGGCTTGGTCTGAAAACCAGCATCCTCCGGCACTCCGGCCTCCCGGCGCCGCTCCGCATCTCCGGCCCAGACCTGGGGCAGGTACAGTTCACGGTCCAGCAGGGTTCTCTCCTTGGCCGAGGCGTAGGCCAGGAACACTCCAATCTGACAGTTTTCAATCCGGCCCGCAGTGCCGCTGTACTGACGCTACACCCCTGCGGACTTGTTCCCTTTCTTGAGGAACCCGGTCTCGTCCACCACCAGTACGCCGTCAGCGTCGCCCAGGTGCTCCACAACGTAACCAGCCAGATCGTCGCGAACCAGGTCGGCGTCCCAACGGTAGGTGGACAAAAGGCGCTGCACCCCGTAGGGAGTGGCGTCACCCGCCCTCTCGGCCAGTTGCCAGCCGTTCTTGCGCTCGATTGGGCTGAGCAGCCCTTTCAGATAATCCAATGCCCGCCGGCGCGGCTCAGGACGCCGGAACCGTCCCGCAACACATCGGTATACCTGTTCTTTACCCTCGGGCCACCGGGCCACCTCCGCCACTTCATCCTCATGCGCCGCCACCGCCACACCTCTTCATCAAGTGATGGCCTATTCTACATCGTTAATCTGCAACTGTAGTACTAGGCCCCGGAACACCATCATCCCACGAAAACCGGCGCCGGTTGCCGCATTTTTGTAACACCGGACTAGTAGTCCATCAGTGTTGTATTGGTGGGTAGAGGGACTTGAGCTTGATGCGGGCATCCTCGGTGGTGAAGCGCCAGTCCACCCGTATTGCGTCCCGGTTGCGCTGTTGCTGCCACGCTCCCACCTCCCGCCGCAGAGCGTTTTGGTCGGGAATACGGCGGTTCAGGCATTGCCGGGCCATCACCCCGATTTCGATCTCCGCCATATCCAGCCAACTGCCATGCTTGGGAGTGTAATGGACCTCCAACCGTTCGGCGATGCGCCGCGCTTCGGCAGGCTCAAAGGCTTCATACAATGAGGCTGGGTGGTGGGTGTTCAAGTTGTCCATCACCAGCACAATACGGTCCTTGTGCGGGTAGTCCTCGTCCACCAGTTGCTTGACCACCCGGGCCCAATCGGCTTTCGTGCGCCGGTCCGTCACTTCCACCCGGCGCCACCCTTCCAGCGGAGCGAACAACATGAAGAGGTTGCTCACCCCGTTGCGCTCGTATTCATAATCGTAGGAGCCCGCCGCCCCAGGCCGGGCCGGACGCGGCCGGCGCGTCTCTTTCACCTGTTGCTTGCTGGTCTCGTCCAGACAGACCAGAACTTCGTTGTCCCCATACTGGCGCTGATAGACTTCCAGCACGTCTTCCATCGCACAGACGAACTCGGCGTTGCCTTGCGGCGGGATGCACCAGCACTCTTTCAGCCAAGGCTTGAGTTCGTTTTTTTGAGCGTCTGGCGCACCGTTTCAGTGCTGATGCTCTCCACTACCTCGCATTCGACCAGCCGGTCGGCCAATAGTTTCAGTGTCCAACTCGCCCGGCCCTCCGGCGGTTCTCCGCAGGCCAAGGCAATCAGGTGGGCTTCCCCTTGACCGTCCAACCGCTTCGGACGCCGGTTAACCTGCCGCTTTCGTCCCAGCGCCGCCTCAATCCCTTCCTCTACGCAGCGCCGGCGCACCCGTTCCACCGTCGCACGGCCAATCTGGAGAACCCGGGCAATGTCTTCATCCTTCATGGCCCCGTCCACATGGGCCTCATCACTCAGCAGCAGGACGCGCCCGTGGGTCTGCTTGTAAGCCGCCCCCCGGCCACGGGACACCAATGTCTTCAGTTCCTGCCGCTCCTCCGCACTCAGCTTGACCCGGTATCTCTTCATCGCCATCCCCTCCTCACACGTCCCAATCCTCTTCGCCCTATGCTTGGTACAATACACTTGGTCAGTACTCATTTCAAAGATGTTGGACTACTAGGTTCTGTTGACATTTGCATTTGTAACCGATGTGCAGGCCCATTTCATGTCATTCCAAGTGCAGGAAAGCACTAATGGCCTTGGATCGGAGTGATAAGTCCAGGATTCTTCGTCGCTATTTCCCCGGAATGACCCGCAACAGCGAAATGTCAACAGAACCTAAGCACTATCCGGCTGCGGTTGGGTCAGCATGACGGAGTAGCCCCTCTCATCCACAACGTGAGTAACCGACACCCGGCCCCGGCTGTCGTACCCGGAGCGGTAGACGTACTCCACCTCGGCACCCCAGGGAACGCGACCGCCGATCCGAACGGTGCCTCCGCCAACCTGGCTCCCAGCCCCCGGCCCACCGGCGCCGCGCACTACCACGCCGCGCCGCTCATCCTTCTTCCAGGCCAGCACCTTCACATCGGCGGGCACCACCAGCTCCGCCGCCGTCGGCTGGAACAGCACCCCGTGCAGTCTCTCCAGAACGCGCCCCGACGGGGTTCGCTGGCCGTTCATGATCTGGGAGAGATGACCGGAGCTGATGCCTGCCAGCCGGGCCACCTCGTTCTGGGCTGTAGCCGTGCTCGTCCATGCGGTCCCACAGTGCCCTGCAATCAACGCTGGGGATACGGGCAGACTCGACCCTGGCCGGAGCATTCAACACCGCCTCCACCCGCGCCTGGACCCTGGGAGCCATGTCCCGGCGGCCCCGGGAGACGTCCGACATGAATCCGGCAGAGACCCCCACCTGTTCCGCTAACTCCCCCATGCTCATGCCCATCTCGCGGGCGCGCTCCCGGATGTAGCTGCTCTCCCCCTTCACCAGGCCGCCCTGCCGGTAGACGACGCCCGGCCCGGGGACCTCGCCCAGCACCGCCTCAACCCTTTCCAGCAGCATCGGAGACCAGGGCCTACGCCCGGCGGAAACCGAGGACAGGTAGCCATAGCTCACCCCCATCTTCACCGCCAGTTCCTTTAGGGTGAGGCCGTGCCGCCTGGCGGCAGCCCGAAGCTCGCTCTCGGGCTTGCCGGTGCCGGGTACGGGGTTGCCGTCGCCGCCGACGTTGGTCGCGGGCAAGGAGAGGGCCTCCGCCTTGTCGATGTTGGTAATCGCCTTCATGTCGCTTCCTCCAAAACACAGAAAGCGGGGCCGCCCTCGTTGAGGACAACCCCGCTCGATTTCAAGCTGTAGACTTTCAGTGGCGGCTTATGCGGCCGCTTTCTTTTCCACCAGGTTCCGAAACGCAAAAAGCGGGGCCGGTCCCCCGCGAAGGGACCGGCCCCGCTCAATTGCAAGTTCTCGACCGTCAGAGGCGGCTCAGGAGGCCGCCTTGGGTTCTGCCGCGTCACCCAGGAGGGCCACGGACTTGGGGTTCCTGCTATTCCATCAGTTCCTCCAACCGTCCCATAGTGGAAGGGGACTCCAAGTTAATCGCGGTCACGGAGTGCCTCCCTGTTGTTGAGTTGAAACCGCCGCTTGCCGCGTCCGCCACCTGTCCCCGGCCCGCATAATCCGATGCACGACAGCGCCATGACGCCGAGGCCCGCCGGAGCGTGCCCCGTACTGGATACGAGGTTGAGGAAGAAGGTTTGCCGACGGTCCCGGCGAGCAGCCCACCGGGGATGAACAGGGCCACGGCCACCGCAATGGAAGCCTGCTTGTGCCTATTGACGAAGCTGCCGACCGCGACGGCTTTGAGTTGGGTAAGTCTGCCACTAATGTGTATATGCACCTCCTCAGCTTTGTGAAAGACGTTGGGAAACGAGTCTGCCACCCGGCGCCGGACGCACTCCGCCCCGGGTCTGGCGCCGCAGTGGAGAAAGCCGGGTTGAGGGTTGTCGAAAGACGCAGTTCGCCCAGGGTAGCGTTCAGCACGACGGACAAGCCCCCGACGCCGGACGCACGACGGCCAGGGTGAGGCGTCGCAACGGAGAACGCCGTTTGAGGGTTGTCGAAAGACGCAATGCGCCCAAGGTATGGTTCAGCGGCTCAAACCTGTCTGCTCCGGCGCTGGACACACTCCGGCCACGGTGAGGGGTCGCAAGGGAGAACGCCGGTTGGGGTTGGTGGAAGGCGCAGTTCTCCCAGGGTGGTGTTCAGCACGTCCAACCAGCCACCCGGCGCTGGACGCACTACGCCCAAGGTCGGGCGCCGCAACGGAGAACGCCGGTTCGGGGTTGGAGAAGGACGCAGTTCCCCAGGGTGTAGGTTCCCCGGAAACCGCTGTGAGAGGGAACAAGAGAGGAACGCAGTCCGGCCAGAGGCTACGCTGTCAGCGATCAGCCAGATGGCAACTGCGTTGCAACCGTAAACGTCCGGTCTGTCCCTGCTGGACAACCGGAGCATGTTGAATCGGCGGACGGGCTACCCTTGTTCCGTAGCTACGCCGCAGTCGTGGTAGAACAGCCAGAGCTTGTTATCCGCTTCAACCGCAGTGTGAAAGTTAGCTAAGCAGGTCAACCGCCTCGCCAATGAAACCGATAGGGAAAGGGACGCCGGAGACGCCGTGCTTGGGTCTGCTTGTCACCTCCTCGTTTCAGTCCGTGGGGTAGGAGTACCGCCTGGGGTGGGATACCTGGTGAAGCGCACCGTGCGCCTCGGGAACGTCCCTCGCAGACGCCCATCGGGAGAGCAAGGCTCGATCCTCCTGAGTCAATCCGGCATGGGCGGCCATTCGGAGAGCAGGGCTCGATCCTATGCGGCCGGTCCCGGGTCCTGGGACGGGACCCTCCAGTTTTCTCGGCTAGAAACCCTGGAAAAAGCCTGACTACGCAATCCAGTATCCGGTACCGGGGACGCTGGCGCAAGGGTCTTGCCGACAGCATTCCCAAAGTGCTCGCCAAGTGTTGCCTTTTTTTGACCAAAACTCTAAGCGTAGTTCCGGCGCCGGGGTCGTCCACCTCCTCGATTCAGTCCGTGGGGCAGTGGTTCCACCTGGGATGGGGTTCCGTGTGAAGCGCACGGTGCGCTTCCGTAGGTAAGGATTACCGGCTGCGGACGAAGGAAACGTCACTCCGCCGTGGCAGCTATTCCCTCTTGGGCGCTCCGGGGAGAAGAGCTTCAATCCTTCGGAGCAGGCCCGGGCGAGCAGGGATCACGCCCCCAGGTTTCTGGGCAGTGGAAACGCTGGAAAAGCCAGACAACGCATTCAGTATCCGGCCCCTGCCAACGCCCGCGCAAGGGTTTTGGGGCGGTCCCGCACGAAGTGTTTCCAACAGTCAGCCAAGAATCAGCCAAGAATCCAACAGGAATGGAACAAGAATTGACCTGATTGCCAGCGGACCGGTCCACCGGCGCCCAGGACGACATCGCCCAGGACTTTGCTGCCCTTATCGTCCCCCACGTTGTCGCCCACCACGACGCCCATCACTACGTTCCCGCTGTCACCGGCACTGGCCGCCAAGGTCCGGTGATTGAGCATCAGCAGCCGGGCCGCGCCCTAGCGCCTCCCGCTGGTGCGCCGTCCGGTTCACCAGGGCCATGACTCAGCCCGTACACCTTCTCCACGCCGCCATCGCCGCCATCGCCGCCGGACGTGCCAGCGTCAGCCATCCGGCTTGCAGCGCCGTTACCCTCGCCCGCCAACACGGACCCGTCTCCGCCGCCACCGCCTGGCCGGGGCCGACGCCGCCCCCTGCCCGGCCCGAGCCACATACTGCCGGCCTCTGCTCACCCCTGGGGGTGCAAAATGTACTTTTCCAATAGGGGCCTTGCACCCCTCTCCCGATTTCGCCGGGGTGCAAAATGTACCGCTCAAACGGGGCCGATGCACCCCCGCCCCGGAATACGCTCTGGACTCAAAGTGTTTGCAGGAATAGGGCTCAAATGGGCGAATTCCCCCCATTTTAGCTACGAATCCTCCCCTGTCTACCGATGCAGTCCAAGTCCAAATTCCTGTACACGTCCATAACGTCGAGCCGGACCCCGCAAATCCCGCGCCCTCAAAGGGGGGGTGCGCTCACCCCCGCCTGGCGATATTCAGGGTCATCAGGCCGGGGATATTCACGCTCGTCAGGGGCCGCTGCGCCGCCAGCGCCGGCCTGGACTCTCAACAAGGACGTGGAGCCTTTCGTGCGGCACGATGTTTCCCGCCGCGTCAACCTGCCACCGACCGGGACTGGCAGCAGCCGCGTCCGGCGCCGCAACTCCAGCACACGTCACCCGCGCCCCAAGAGTGCAATTCCTGCAATACAATCACCGCAATCAGGTTGACACCGAGCCGCGAAAAAGTCCTTGGCTAAATCGCCGTCCCGGACTCCCAATCCCGCCCGATTCCCGTTGGAAACCGCCACGATTGCATTCTGCAACGTCTTTCATTTTCCCTTACAGGGCTGCCACTGTGAAAACCGCGCCGGAGCGGTTGTAGTTTGCCCTTGCCGTGCTTGACCGCTTCGTCGGCCCGTCCCCCTGCCACTACGCCGTCAACGCCAGCGACGCCCACAATTGCCCGCCGGATTGCTGCTGAGGCTTGCCAACTATCAAGCATCCCGGAGACCGCCTCCTGCCATCGCTCCGGCAACCCAGCCCGGAGCAGCTCCGACGCACAGCACAGCCCCGGCGCACCGCCGCCGCCGCTAGCCCACCCCCGGCGTCAACCAACGGGACATGCTGCCCGCCCAAACCACTGGCAACATTGCGAATGCCACCAGCCGGGCCTGCCAATCCCCTGCGGGACAGGGGCTAAACCATAGCCGTTGCCGCCAGAGTCCGGTAGAGGGCCTTCGCCAACGTGATTCAGCTTGGCGACAACCCGGATCATCCCCGCGCCGCACGCTTAGCCGTTTGTCTTTTCCTGTTCTACCCCGCCACGGCGCGCCAGGCGGGAAGGAGGCTTTACCCCGCAGCCAACGCACCGGCGGCCCACTCCCGCTCCGGTCCCCGCTGGTAATCACGCCGGTCCCGCCGTGGGCATGGGCCATATTCCCGCCCTCTCCCACCGCGCCGGTCCCGGTTTCGGCCCGCACCTGCCTGACGGGCGTGAAGTGTCGCGTGACGTATGCCGCCTGACGCCGCCTTACCCCGCCGCCCGGCTGCCATTACACTGCCTGGACAGAATTGCACTTTGTCCAAAACTCCGTCCCCAGGACTTCCTGTAGAGGGCCTTCAACCCAACGTGATTGCCGGTGCTCCAACCCTGTCAGACCACAAAAGACGAAACTGGGTGCATTTTGTTGCAGAACCCTCGCCCCGGCCGGCCCCCGCGCCGGACGCCCGACCCGCACTCCGTTCACCCCGTGCAGCCTGCTGACGTGTTTGACGCGTCAGGTCTGACACGTAATGACGTAGGACTGCGCCGCTCCTGGAGCCTCGCCACGTCCTCGCCTGCGTCTGCCAGCCCGTCTCTGCCGCCTTGGTCCTGCACATCCCCGCCGACCGCCGAGGAATTGCGCCGGTTCGCCTGCCTGCCGGAGGTCCCGCCGCTGAGAACGACAGCGCCGGACTCCCCCGCACCCTGACCATTCCCGCCGCAACCGCCCCCGCTGCCTGCCCAGACCCGCCGGGCAGCACTCCCGGCCTCGGCCAACCATTCCGCCCGGCCCCCGTCCGCTGGACAACTGTCCGATTTCGTTCCTGGCACTGTCCAACGGGGCTGGAGGTTGCTCTGGAACCAAAGTGCTCGCTGAATACGTCCTGTAGGGGCCTATTCCCCCCGATTTCACGTTTGAAACGGACACTTTGGACAACTGTCCACCAAATGCCAATCCCTGTACACGGGTATGACATACTTGCCGCCGCCGAAAACCCCGCGCCACATAAGGGGTGACGCGCGCGTCACCCCTTATGTGGCATACGGGCCGCCCGCAGGCCGGCCGGGCCGTGGAAACCATCTCCCGGCCCTCCCGGACGGATCATCCGGCCCGGCCCTCCCCCATGTTCCAAATGCCCCATCTCCAATAGGGCCGTGCCCCATCACCCCCGGAATCCCCATGTTCCACGTGGAACATTTCGTATCTGGCCCTGCCCCATGGCCCTGGAACCAGCCCTTCCCAAATAGTGTTGCCTGAATTGGCCCCAAAACCCCCTGATTTCCCCCGTTTTCAGCTACGAAACCGGCCCCCTGCCCTGTCCCGCCCCAAATCCGAATCCCTGTACACGTCTATGACATCACAATCGGGGCGTGGCACCTGAAACCCTATAGGGCGGTTCATGGATGAACCACCTTTCAAGGGGTTTGTGCCGGAACAGCCGCCCGTCAGACTGGAAGGCAAAGGCCGGTTCCGGCGGGCAATTGACGCCGGCAACCGGGGGAGGGAATAGATGCGAAACAACAAAGACAAGCCCCACAGGAACCGGACCGAAAGGGGAGCCGACAACGCCCTTGCTGATTCGCCGGTTTACACGGCGGAGCGGCGGGCAACGATGCGGCAGGGGCTGCGCATCCTGGCCAGGATCATCGCCCGCGCCCACCTGCGGCGGCAGGCGGAACGGTGCAGTGCCGCCGCTCCCGGCCCGCCGCCGGTACGCAATCACGGTGAGCGAGCAATTCCCGAAGGCGGCGGCTCTGAGTGACAGTCACGAGCTAGTTCTGGGGCCGGAAGGCGGTTGACAGGCTTGCGCCGGTAGCCCAATATCTCAGTAAGACTCGTTAACAAGGTGCAACGATGCCAAGATCAACCAAGACCATCACCTTCTCATTGCCTCCGGAAATGGCGGAGCGGTTGGACGAAGTGATGCAGCAGCAGGGCCGGTCCAGGAGCAAGTTCCTGCGGGAGGCGGTGATCCGCTACATTGAGGAGTGCGAGTGGCGTCAACTGCTCCAATACGGCGAGGAACGGGCTAGGGCGCAGGGTATCGGCCCCGAGAACGTGGCCGGTCTGGTTGAAGAATACCGGGCCGAGGTGGGCCGGTCCTGACCATGAGGGTGGTCCTGGATACCAACGTGATAATCTCCGCCCTGAACTTCCCCGGCAACGAGCGATTGGTGTTGGAACTGGCCCTGCGGGGACGATTCGAGTTCTATCTGTCGCTATTCATCCTGGAGGAGATCGCCGGGGTGCTGAAGCGCAAGTTCGGTTGGGAGGAGGAACGTACAGCCCAGGCGATCCGAGTCATTGAGAACGCCGCCACCGTCATCGAACCCCCACGGCTTGCGGAAGTGATCGAAGGCGGCCACGCCGACAACCGGGTGTTGGAGTGCGCAGTAGCAGCGTCCGCCGACTATCTGGTGACCGGCGACCGAAGGCATCTTCTGCCCATCGGGGAACAACAGGGCGCGAGGATTGTCAATGCGCCCCGGTTCCTGTCGGCGCTGGGGAGGTAAAAGGGGATGGAGTCATTCGACCAGTGGATGAAGGACTACCAAATCGAGTGGCGCAAAACCCATATTGAATCTCAGGTGAGTGGACTGTGGGGGGGCGGTTCACGTCCTTGGACTCTACCAAGTCGTCTTTGGGAAGAAGGTCTTTGGCCTGGCATAGGTCGAGGGAACGGTAACTCGCTGCCAGAGTACCTTAAAGAAGACCCGCGTTCAAAAAAATCGGTTTGCGCACCACCTCAACAGCTCCTGGATTCTATGCGCCAACCTGTATTTCCCATTCAGGACTTCCGCCTACAGCCGGGGATTGTTCGCCGCCTTTCTGAAAAACTACGTTGCATCCGAGATCGATTCGGTGGAAGCAATCGACCTGGAGTACGCTGAGAATGGCGCCCTGCATCCGTCGTCCTTGTTGGGGGAATCGGGAGGAAGAAGAGGCTCCGGGCAGACCTCGCCGGACCTTGGGATAGTGGCAAACGGGTGTACAGGGCTGGTCTTGGTAGAGAGCAAACTCGCGGAGGATAGCTTCTACGACTGCTCTGGCCGTAGGCACCGGAATAGAAGCCGACTACCAGACAATCCCGACCCGGACCGTTGCAACCATCCGCTAAATATCCTGAATGACTACGCCAATCAATGCCACCAGCACCATCCGGCCTGGGGCAGGAGTTACTGGGAACACCTGGCGCCCATCGTTGATGAGAAAGCTTTAGGCAATCTTCCCCACTGCCCTGCGGCCAGGGGCGGTTCCCAACTGTTCCGCCAGCAAGCTCTGGCCGAGGGAATCGCACGATCTGGGAAGTACAACTTGGTGGTGTCCGTGGTCGCGGTGGACGCCCGAAACGACACGCTGGATGCTGGCCTACGGAGGAGGAAAATGGGCGGTCTGAGGGAATGGGGAGGGATGTTCAACGGTCGGGCCAGATTTGCCGTGTTTACGCACCAGGAATGGGTTGCATGGGTGAAGAATCACGACACCGAGAATCGATTTGATAACTGGCTAGGCTACGTACAATGCCGTTACGACCTGGGCGGTTAATGGACGGCTGGAACCACCTTGGCACTGTGAACCGGGTCCAAGATGGAAAGTAGACAGATCGCCCCCCGTCGACCACTGACAGTTGATCCTTGACAACGGCTGGCCGCATGTTTCATGATACTGGGTAAGACTCAGTAAGTGTCCACAACGTCAAAAAAGAGAGGACAGCATGATGAAACAGGTGCAACCCCTTACCCCGGCGGCCCTCTACGCCCGGGTCTCCAGCGACCGACAGGACGTGGATTTGTCGGTGGCCGCCCAGCTTCGGGCGCTGCGGGACTTCGCCAAAGCCAATGGGTACACCGTGGCCCGCGAGTACGTGGACGAGGCCGAGAGCGGCCGCATCGCCGACCGGCCCCAGTTCCGCCTGATGATCGACGAGGGCGGCAAGGCTACGGCCCCTTTCCAGGTCATCTTGGTCTGGAAGTTCTCAAGGTTCACCCGCAAGCGGGAGCACGCCGTGGCCTTCAAGTCCATGCTGCGGCGGAAGGGCATTAGAGTAGTCTCCATCACCGAGCACGCCGACGACTCCCCCACCGGCAAGCTGATGGAGGCCATCATCGAGAGCGTGGACGAATTTTACTCGGAAAATCTTGCTCAAGAGGTTGTCCGGGGTATGCGGGAATCGGCCTCAAGGGGTTACTTCCTGGCCTCAAGGGCGCCCTTCGGCTACAACCGCATCAAGGTCAGCGACGGGGTGAAGGACCGCCCCACCCTGGAGGTTGACCCGGTGGCCGCGCCCATAGTGAAGGAGATATTCGAGAGTTCCCGCCGGGGCAACGGGCTGAAGGAAATCTGCAAGGAGCTGAACGGTAGGGGCATCACCAACCGGGGAAGGCGCTGGCAGAAGAACATCGTCCACTACCTCTTGACCAATGAAGCCTATACGGGAACTGCCGTCTGGGGCGTCAAGAGCAAGGACGAGAAGGCCCAGGAGCCGGTGAGGGTGGAGAACGCCTGGCCCGCCCTGGTGTCCCGTGAAACCTTCGACCTCGTGCAGCAGGGACTCCACGAGCGGGCGCCCACGTTGCAGCGGCCCGCCAGGGTGGGCAGCCAGTATCTACTGAGCGGCTTGCTCCGCTGCGGTGTTTGCGGCAAGCCCTACTCGGCTCAGGGAGCCAAGAGCGGCCAGTTCGCTTACTACGTCTGCGCCAGCCTGTTCCGCGAGGGAGCCGGGGCCTGCACCGCCCGCTACCTGAACGCCACGAAGGTCGAGAACCTGGTGATCGAGAAGGTGAGGGAGCGGATACTCACCGAGGAGACCATCACCGAACTGGTGACTATGGTTGCCGAGGAGATCGACAACATCGCCGGTGAGGTCAACGGCAGGCTGTCGGCCATCAGCGCCGAGCTTTCCGACGTTGACACCCGGTTGGAGAACCTCTACCAGGCCCTGGAGACCAAGCAGTTGCCCATCGAGGTGCTGTCGCCCCGCATCCTGTCCCTGAAGGCCCGCCAGGACCAGCTCACGGCGGCGCGGGAGGAGGCCGAGGCCCAGTTGGAGCAGCGGAGGGCGGAACTGCCCACCAGCAAGGAGATCAAGGGGTACGTGGCGGACTTCCGGGAGTTCCTCCAGGAAGGGACCTTCCCCGAGCGGAAGGCCCTGATTCGCAACTTCGTGCAGGGCATCGAGATCGTTGAGGACGAGGCAGTTTTGACGTACACCATCCCCATGCCGAGGGACGGGGTGACGTCGGAATCGGCCTCGGTTCTTGATTTCGTCCAGTCCGGCCCACCATGACGTACCGAATTCATAACACCCCCGTTTAGGGCGATCTCCGCAGCGTCCGCACCACCTGCCGGAGAGTCATCCGGCGTGGGTATCGAGTAAACAATGGCGGCCCTGCCGGGCTTGACCACGATCTCCTTGACGAAAGACCTCACGAAAGCCTTGGTCTCGGTCAGTTCGCTGGTCTTGAGGAACTCGCTCATCTCGGCGGCGAAGGCGGCGATGGTGTCGGCGCTGTCCAAGAACTGACGCCGGTCCGACAAAAGCGCCCGCGCCTCCTCGGCGGCGATCTCCAGCTTCTCCTTGCGCTCCCGGTGCTCCCTGATGCGCTCCGAGGCGTCGGCCATCTCGATGTCGGTGGTCTCGATTACCTGCCAGATGCGGCCCAGCCGCTTCTTTACGTCCTCAAGCTCCTCCTCGATGGTCTCCAACCGCTCCCGCTGTTCGCGGGCCACCCCGTCCATCTCCTCGTCCAGCAGCTTCACCAGGTCGCGGATGTTGGACTCGGTGAGGACGTTCTCCCTGATCTCGTTGACGATGAGCTTCTCGAAGTTCTTGGCGTTGAGCCTGGGGGTCTCGCAGGTTCCCTTGCCCCGCTTGAGCAGGGAGTGGCAGATGTAGTAGGTGTACCTGCCGCTCTTGGCCTCGGCAGCGGTCATGGCCTTGCCACAGGTCTCGCACTTGACCAGGCCGCTGAGCAGGTAGGGGCTGGAGGCCCGGCGGGGGTTCATCTTCTTGGGGGCGCGGGACGCCAGCAACTTCCTGGCCCGTTGGAAATCCCGCTTGGAGACGATGGCGGGATGGGCGTTCTCAACACGCACCGGCGGCGCGCCGTCCTTGGCTTTTGCTCCCCAGACCAGGGTGCCGGTGTAGGCTTCGTGGTCGAGCATGGTGTGAATGGTGGTCTTGAGCCACTTCTTGCCGTTGGTGGTGGGGATGCCCTCGGCGTTGAGGGTCTTGGTCACGTCGAGGATGCTCTTGCCCTGTAGCACCATGTCGAAGACGCGCTTGACCACGGCGTCGGCGGGCGGGTTGAGCTCCAGCTTGGGGCGCTTCTTGATTCCGTCCTGGACGTAGACCCGCTTGTAGCCGTAGGGGGCGTAGGTGGTCATCCAGAAGCCGCGAGTGGCGGCCTCCCGCATCCCCCGGAGAACCTCTTGAGCAAGCTTATCAGTTATCCAATCAACACCAAAAACTCCGGTACTCGTGGGCGGTCGAATTGAACGATTCGGGACCTGAAAGGTCGTAGGATTCGCAAGACTGAATAAGTCGTCAACACGACTGTATTCCCTATCTGGCTAGGCGCAATCCACGAACTTGTTCAGAGTATCCCTAATGTAGCCTCCAACTGCCTGCATTTTGAGACTTGGGGTGCCATTCGGTGTGTGCAGAGTAGAGTTATAGCCCCTTAGTACTACAGTTGCAGAACAAAGGCGGGTAGAATCAAGGCAGTCAAGGGCTGGAGAGGTGAAGCGGTGGCAGGTGTGATAGAAGATGTGGCGGAGGTGGCCCGTTGGGCCAAGGGAATCGAAGGGGTACACGAGTGCATTGCGGGACGATTCCGGCGTCCCGAGCCGCGTAGGCGGGCGCTGGACTACCTGCGGGGGCTGCTCAGTCCCGTGGAACGCAAGAACGGCTGGCAACTGGCGGAGCAGGCGGGGGACGCCACCCCCTATGGGGTGCAGCACCTGCTGTCCACCTACGTCTGGGACGCTGACCTGGTTCGCGACGATCTCAGGGACTACGTGGTGGAGCATCTGGGCGACGTCCATGGAGTTCTGGTAGTGGACGAGACGGGATTTCTGAAGAAGGGGAACAAGTCCGTTGGGGTGCAGCGGCAGTATAGCGGCACAGCGGGGCGGATCGAGAACTGCCAGATCGGGGTATTTTTGACCTACGCCTCTGCCCAGGGGAGGACCCTGCTGGACCGGGAACTCTACCTGCCTCGAGTGTGGGCTGATGACCTGGAACGGAGGCGAGAGGCTGGGGTGCCTGAGAAAGTGGCATTCCGCACCAAGCCGCAACTGGCCCGGCGGATGCTGGAGCGGGCGCTGGAATCGGGAGTGCCCTTCGGCTGGGTCACCAGGGACGAGGTCTACGGCAACGACCGCCGCCTGCGGCTGTGGCTGGAGCGGCGAGACGTTCCCCACGTGCTGGCCGTCAGGAGCAACGAGAAGCTGTGGGCAGAGACGGACCGGGGATGGCGACAGGTGCGGGCGGACCGGCTGGCGCCTGGGGTGGAGGAACCCGGCTGGGTGCGGCGCAGCGCGGGCGACGGCGCCAAGGGACCCCGGGTATACGATTGGGCGCGGGTGGAGATCCGGCCCCTGAAGGAGCCGGGCAAGGGGTACTGGCTGCTGGTCCGGCGCAGCATCGC
This sequence comes from Dehalococcoidia bacterium, assembly GCA_965224325.1. Lineage (GTDB taxonomy): Bacteria > Chloroflexota > Dehalococcoidia > Lucifugimonadales > UBA3495 > CBDCMJ01. The sequence continues at coordinate 34,843 of CBDCYT010000018.1, read as the reverse complement.
CAAGCCCGGGGAGTTGGCCTATTACGTCTGCTTCGGCCCAGAGAGTACGACTCTGGAGGAACTGGTGCGGGTGGCCGGAACTCGTTGGACCATCGAAGAATGCTTTGAGGAGGCCAAGGGAGAGGTGGGTCTGGACCAGTATGAAGTCCGGAAATGGGATGGCTGGTACCGGCACATCACCCTGGCGATGCTGGCCCACGCCTGCCTGGCGGTGGTCAGGCGCCAAGCGTTGGAACAAGGAGGTCCGGGGGAAAAGGGGGCTGTCCCAGCTTGGACGAAAAGCTGATACCCCTGACGGTGCCCGAGGTCCGGCGGTTGCTCTACCGGCTGATATGGAGACATCAACCTACGGACGAATCAGTGCTGCGGTGGTCCCGGTGGAGGCGGCGGCACCAGGCAACAGCCCGGCGCTGCCATTACCGACGCCGCCTGAAACTCCTCACCACATTTCTGCAACTGTAGTATTAGTACTACAGCCGCACTACTGTTGTCAGTTGCGATAATCGACGTTGGTAGTGGCTTTGTTGCGCTCTGGCCTGATGTCTTCGTCTCCAGTGGGACCAGGACAGCACGAAATCGGCAGAGCGGTTTGGAGTCCATATAAGGCGGGTAAGCAGCCGGCGCACCTCGGGGACTGTTAACGGAATCAGGCTCCGGTCCCTGCTGGGACCGCCCCCCTTTCCGCCAGGCATCCCAGTGTCCTCGCATAATACCTGATCACCGCCAGGTAGGCGTGAGCCAACATCGCCAGGGTGATGTGGCGATACCAGCCATCCCATCTGCGTACCTCGTACTGGTCCAGTCCCACCTGTCCCTTGGCTTCCTCGAAGCGTTCCTCTATAGCCCAGCGGGTCCCGGCGACCCTCGCCAGTTCCTCTTGGGTTGTCCCCGCCGGGCCATGACAGACGTAGTAGGCCAGCTCGTCAGGCTTGGCAATGCTGCGCCGGGCCAGCAGCCAATACTCTTTGCCCGGCTCCCGCAGGGGCCGTATCGCCACGGTGGTCCAGTCGTAGACCCGAGGTCCCTTGGCTCCGTCGCCTGCGCTCAGCCGCTGCCAGCCGGATTCCTCGACCCCAAGCGCCAGGCGGTCAGCCCTCACCTGATGAGGTCCCTTGTCCGTCAAAGCCCACAGCTTTTCGCTGCGTTTGATGGCCAGCACGTGGGGGATGCCCTCCCGCTCCAGCCACAGGCGCAGGTTGCGGTCGCTGCCGTAGACCTCGTCTCCAGTAACCCAGCCGAAGGGGATTCCCGATTCCACCGCTCGCTCCAGCATCATCTGGGCCAACTGAGGCTTGGTGCGGAATCCGACATACTCCGGCACCCCGGCCTCCCGGCGTCTCTCCCGGTCCTCCGCCCACACCTGGGGCAGATACAACTCCCGGTCCAGCAGCGTCCTGCCCTTCACACCGGCGTAGGCCAGGAATACTCCCACTTGGGAGTTCTCGATCCGCCCCGCAGTGCCGCTGTACTGCCGCTGCACCCCAACGGACTTGTCGCCTTTCTTGAGGAAGCCGGTCTCGTCCACCACCAGCACCCCGTCGGCGTCGCCCAGATGCTCGACCACATAGTCCCTGAGGTCATCGCGAACTTGGTCCGCGTCCCACCTGTAGGTGGACAGCAGGCGCTGCACCCCGTCGGGAGTGGCATCTCCCGCCTGCTCCGCCAACTGCCAGCCATTCTTGCGTTCCACCGGACTCAGCAGCCCCCGCAGGTACTCCAGCGCCCGCCGGCGGGGCTCCGGACGCCGGAACCGGCCGGCGATGCACTCATGGATCCGTTCAATCCCCTCAGACCACCTGGCCACTTCCACCACATCATCCATCACGGCAACCACCACCTCACCTCAACACTGCCTGACTGCGTCTAATTCTACCCGCTATTAATCTGCGCCTGTAGTACTAGCCTCTCCGCTGGCGTCGTATCACACGGCGGCGGCGCAGACAAGCGCAATGATGAGCATCCTAATGGTTCCTGAAAATCCGAGAGCATTCTTCAGTCCGTACATCTTGCAACTCCTTCCTATGTGCCAATCTATAGAGCAGCAATGAGACGGGGGGTTGTACGCACTGTGGCCCGGCACGCCAAACTCCGGCCCGGGCGCTCCGGAGACGCGCCAGTGCGTCCGCCTGCGCTTCCCTACTACGGGATCGAGCCCTTGATGAAGGTCTCGATCTCATCCTCCAGTTCGACGTGGTATTTCAGGATGCCGAACAGCTCGAACCAGGTAATGCTGTCCTTGTCGCGGATGCCGTCGAGGAAGGCGGCGTAGAAACGGATCGCCCCGCGCTCCCGCTCCAGCGTGAACCCGGCGAAAGCCGTCATGTCGTTCGGGTCAGGGGCGTCGCACGAACCCGAAGGCGCGAGCGCCGAGAACCGCGACGGATCGCCGGGGATGTCCCCGCCCAGACGCGCAATCCGTCCGGCGAGCACGCCGGCGTGCCGGTCCGCGCCGTCCACGAGGCGGCCGATCGCATCTCGCAGCATGATCTCGGACGGTCCCGCAAGACGCAGGGACGACGCCCGCATAATCTGGCCCGTGATCTGTTCGTACGCATAGAAACCCAAGAGCGCCTCGCAGATATCCTCAGGCGTGATCCCGATGATCAGTGAGTTGCCGACTGTGCCCATCGTATCCCTCCTCGGTGGTTGGCGCCGCACACCGGAGCCTACTCGTATATGCCCAATATACTACATTCTGGCGATGGCTCTTGTTGCCGGAACGACTTGTCCTCAATTTAGTACTACAGTCGCAGATCATACAGGCGCCGTTGGTAGTGGCATTTCTGGGCTCTGGCTTGGTGGCGCCGTCTCCACCATGACCAGTACAGGATGAAATCAGGCGGTTGGTTGTCCGTCCATACAAGGCGGGTGAGCAGTCGGCGCACTTCCGGCACTGTCATGGGATCAGCTCTTCGTCCGGGCCGTAGCAGCCCCCTGTTTTCAGATCCAGAGGCAATACCGGCTTCCCCGCGGCCAGCATATCCGTACCGCCCCGGACCGCTTCTTCTCAGGCATTCACGAAAGGGTCATTGACCGGCTGGACACTTTGACGTTAGAGCGTGAGATTGACGGGCCTTCAGTTGTCGCACAAAGGGTCACAGAAATCCTGTCCCTGGAGCTGGGCAGGGAAAGAGCTATGCCCCGGTCGGGGATACGAAAAGTCTTTAGCCGCCCGCCTGCTCCACCAGTATACTCCTCTCTCCTGATCCGTTCAACCTCTACGACGCCCCGTTGCTGCAAACTGGTCAACGTCCGCAAATTACCGTCGCTTACCCTGCTTTCCACAACATGGTCAGGCATCACTATCCGCGCGCACTTCCTGGGGCCTTCGGTAGTGCTCTCCACGTACCGCTCCACTTCCCGCAGCGCTACCCAGTCGAAAATTCGGGGGACGCCCCTGGAGTCTAGGGTTGCTGAGTCGTCGGATGCCAATATCACCAACCCTCCCCCGCGTCTCAGAACTTCGCCAACGAGACGCTCGACGAATTCGATGGCCCGGTCTAACTTCGCTTCAGAGCACGAATTGCTTGCGCTCCCGCAAATCAGTATGTACTTCCCTTTCATTGGGGTAGTTGACTCCACCTACAAGTCGAACAGGTTATCAATGTCCGCCTGGGACTTGCAGTTGTTGATACTGTCCCGCATCCGCTTGAAGCTGGCCGCTGCCCTCTGACGAGCGGCGCTTCCCTGGCCGCCCATGTAATCGTCAACGTATCTTGATTGGTCAGTGGAGTCCTTGATGGGCTGCTGTACCGCCGTCGAAGAGTAGTCCGTCAGGTGGCTTACCATGCTCTTCAGATCGGTAGGTCCCCGGTAGTTCTTGAATGCCTCTACGGCCAGAGATTCGATGTGATAACCCGTAATTTTGTCCCGGTCGCTTCGTATGAGACGATGGGAAAGGGCTTTAGTCAACTTGACAGCCGGTATGACCTGACCTCGGTTCGCTTGATTCACTTGGGTGAGCTTTTGGGCGAACCTCTCAGGGTGTATCACCCCGCTCCACTCATTTCGAGTCGGGTTTGCAATCCTATAGCCGGTTCTTGTCCGTATGGCGGGGAGCAACTGGATTTCGTGGCCGTCGGCATACTTGACGGTAATCGCCAAATTGCCTGTCTCCACCGTCGTTCTGGGCATTCGCTGCCGGATTAGCTCCGCCATTGCCTGGATCACAGCCTTGGGGGATTGGCCTGAAAATGACGAGTCGTTTACCCTGATTAGCCCGTCCACATCGCTCAGACCGTCCACGTAGGTGTGGCGACTCACTGAACCACCGAACCTAACGGGCAACACATCGTTCCCGGTCTGCTCTAAAGCATCTCGCAAACCCCGGATGTGCCGATTGATCGCTTCTGTGTCCGTGTCATTGTAGTCCCGCAGCTTGTCGCGCAGCCACCCGTTTATCTGGTCATCGCTTGTTGGTCGTGTGGGCTGCCAGACAAACCGGCCTGAACTGCCACCCATTGTCCTGCTCCTCTATTTTCGGATTTCTGCCCCGGCGATTTCGGCGATATTCGCCGCTCGTCGGGCTATCGGAAACTCTTCTACAAGGGATTCAAGGTACCCATTGTCAGTGTACTCTTGCATTGCTTCCTGCAATCTGTACAGGAATCTCAGGTTATTTGTCCATTCCCCGGACAGAAGGTCTAGGTCAGATAGGTTCCATTTCATATTCTCTATTGCTGATTCGTCAATCGGAGCGGAACCATCCTCGCGGAAAGCCAAGCGGAGCCAATTGAGGCCATCAAAGATGTCAGCGCCACAGAAGAAGTAAGCCAGTATTTCGTAGGGGTTAATCGCCCCAAACACATGAATTGGGGTGTCCAGGCCGGCGTCATTTAGCAAATCGCGCAGCATCACAATGGAACTGCACCGTTTCAAGAACGAATCGCCTGCTTCGCGGGCGGTGATCCCAATGACGCTAAATTGCTTCAGTTCCTCCAAGTGACGGCTTAACTTCGGTACGTTGACCCATTCTGTCTCATCCGCAGGCTTAACCAGGAAGTCCCATGCCGCATAGGGGGCAAGGGAGAAGTCTTCCGATGCTCTGACGATTTGGGATTCCAAGCAGCCAACATGGTCGAAGTTGACCAGTAATACGTTATTCCTCTCGCCCATGCTCTTCACGGCCTCATGGTACTGCTTTCTTGTCCAGTTGACTGTCGATGAAGGTGTATGCAGGTAACTGGATTCCACAGATCCGTTCTTGGTCTCATACAAGCCACTGTCAATAATGACGACATTGACCATTTCGGCCACGACAGGGGGGATACGTCCCATGGCTACGTCGAAGGCGCTCACAAGGCAAATACCATACAGCTTATGCCGGAACTCTTCCCAGATGTCCGATACGTAGGGAAACCCTCGGCTGGAAAAGGACGGCGAGATGAGCGGTGTGCTGACCTCCAGCTTGTGGACTCTGCGGACCTCGGCGTGCGTGCGTTCAGTCTGCATTGAGTTCAATCCTGTCACGGCAAGACGGGCACTCTCCACAGGCGGGCGCGTTCTGCCATTCACAGCTGTAGGTCAAATGGAGCGGCACCGACTTCTCCATCGCGTATCGAATAACTTCGGCCTTGGTGTCAGCTAGGAAAGGGACGGACAAAGTAACCGACCCTCCGGAATATCCGTTCAAGAGTCTTTCCACGTGCTTGACGAAAAGAGGCGTCGCGTCATAGTAATCGGTGAGCGCATGGACCCCCAAAGCTACGGCCAGTGGCCTCTGTGGGATGGTTCCGGCAGCGGTCAAAATGAACAAGGCGTTTCTGCCGAAGAATTCTCCCCGATCCGATACCAAGCTGATACCCAAATCTACCTTGTCAATCTCGATTTGGTAATGGCTTGCAATCCGCTGGGCTGCTTCCCATTCACTCCGCGCCGCCGGTTGCCCGTAGTCCACGAACATTCCACTCAGGGACGTACCAGGCGCTTGGTCGGTAGCCAGAGTTGCGGAGGAGTCAATGCCCCCGCTCATCAAGACCACGCAATGTTTGTAACTTGTCAACAAGGGGTACCTCTCTCAAACAGCGCCTAACGCACCTTCTATCCTCTGCTTGTAGCCAGACGGAAACCAAATGGCATCAACTGTACCGGAATGGCACGTCCTCTCAATCAAAATTGTAACAGTCTATGTTGTTGACTTTCAACACAAACTTTGGGAGACTGAACACGGAGGTTCCGATGCCTTTTCCTGACCGGTTGCGCGAGTTGCGGAAAGCTGCCCGGATGAGTCAGCGGGCGCTGGCGGAGCGGGTCGGGGTAGATTTCACCTATTTGAGCAAGATCGAAAACGGTCGGGTCGAACCTCCCAGCGAAGGCGTCCTCCTACGGATTGCCAAGGAACTAGCAGGCAAATTGGGGAAGGACGAGACCGCGTTGGCGGATGAATTGATCACCCTGGCGGGCAAAATTCCTTCGGACTTGGCGGAAACCCTTTCCCGTAACCCTGAGGTTGTGCGGCTACTGCGGTCCGTGGGGAGTGATGTCCGTTCAGGAGCCGATTGGCGAAAGCTCTTTTCGGGTCGGTCGCCGGAAGAACAACCGGAGGAAGGATGACTACAAGGTACTTGCCTGATGTCCATATAGAAAGGCAGGCCACCCGGTTGTTGAATCGGTATGAGCGTGAGCTCGAGGCTGTAATAGAGCCACCGGTGCCGGTTGAGGACATCGCCGATGGCCCGCTGGACTTGCGTATCTTGTGGGACGCTCTCCCTGAGGCGGCTGGCACATCCACCTTGGCCGGGCTGGACCCAGATGAACGCATGATTAAGTTCAACGAATCCCGTCGTCAGGTCTTCGAGGAGACCCCGGGCTTATACAACACCGTATTGGGCCACGAAGTCGGCCACTGGGAGATGCACGTTGACCATAACCTGGCCGCCCAACAGCAACTGCCTAACCTCGACCAAGTTTACGAGTGCCTCTACCAAGAATCCACCTGTACTCAAGGGCCCAAGGAAACTCAGGCCCATAGATTCATGGCTTTTCTCTTGATGCCGTCCAGCCTGCTGTGGGAAGCCGTAAGCGACGTCGACATTACCAATTGGACGAACCTGTACAGGTTGCGAGACCTCTTTCAGGTTACTATTTCGGCTCTGACAATAAGGCTCGAACGGCTAGGGATCCTTTACGTCGCTACCGACGGGCAGCTTTACCCGTCCTTGCAGGAATACCACGGCCAGACGCGACTGGCGCTTTAAGAATCTGGCCCTTCAAATGGTAGTCTTATGACTACCCTAAGAGAGGCGAATCATGGAGAACCCGTTCTTTGACCGGCCCATAATCAACTCGCCATACGAATATCCATCTCAACACTGGGAGTTGGACGAAGAAGGCCAACCAACTCAACGAATCATAGAAAGCCGGAGAGGGGCCGAATTCGTAACGCCAATCCCCAAACCCAGGCAGAGGGGAAGGGCCAGGGGCGGACAGCAGCAGTTTGTTATTGACGAAGGATTGGGCCTGTCCACCCAGGAACAGCAGTACGACGTTACTGCGGCGGTGAACGAGATTCGGCGGCATGTTGACCAGTGGAGGACTATTCCCGGTCCCAACAACTGGGGCGTTACGCCGGAGACGGCCCGGCTGCTCCTGCATTGGCGACAGCACAACTTCAACAATTATCGTCCGTTCTTCTGCCAAGTCGAGGCTGTGGAAACTCTCATCTGGCTTACGGAGGTTGCCCCAAAGCTGAGTGCGGCAGACAGGAGGGTCCTGAACCGGTTGGCCGACGTCAATAACGAAGCCAACCCGGAATTGCTTCGGATTGCCTTGAAACTGGCGACCGGCGCTGGCAAGACCACCGTCATGGCCATGATTATCGCCTGGCAGACCATCAATGCCGTTCGCCATCCCAATAGTCGGAGATTTACTCGCGGGTTCCTGGTGGTGGCCCCTGGCTTGACCATCAAGGACCGCCTTCGAGTCCTCCAGCCCAATGACCCGGACAGCTATTACGCCAGCCGTGAACTGGTGCCGGGCGAAATGTTGGAGGACCTCCAGCGGGCCAAGATTGTCATCACTAACTACCATGCCTTGCGGTTGCGGGAGCGTCTTGAAGTTTCCAGCGGGGGGCGCGCGCTGCTGCAAGGACCGGGACAGCCCCTGGAAACGCTTGAAACCGAAGGGCAGATGGTCCAGCGGGTGATGCCCGAACTGATGGGCATAAAGAACGTAATGGCCCTGAACGACGAAGGACACCATTGCTACCGACTTAAGCCGGGTGAAGACGACGAAAGGCCCTTGACCGCGGAAGAAAAGCAGGAGGCTGCCAAGAACAGCGAAGAGGCCCGGGTGTGGATTTCCGGCTTGGAGATTGTCAAGCGCAAGCTGGGTCTCCGGCAGGTGGTGGACCTGTCGGCGACTCCTTTCTTCCTCCGCGGCTCTGGTTACGCCGAGGGAACTCTTTTCCCCTGGACCGTGAGCGACTTCTCGCTGATGGACGCCATCGAATGCGGCATTGTTAAGCTGCCCCGGGTCCCGGTGGCCGACAACATCCCCGGTGAGCAGGTCCCGGTCTTCCGCAACTTGTGGGAGCATATCCGGGAAGCCATGCCCCGAGCTGGCCGGAACCGGGCCGTGAACCTGGACCCCCTCGATTTGCCCACACCTTTGCTGACGGCCCTGGAAGCCCTATACGGGCACTACAAGACTACGTATGACCAGTGGAAGGGGAGCGGAGCGACGGTGCCGCCCTGCTTCATTGTGGTCTGCAACAACACTTCAACTTCCAAGCTGGTCTATGACTACGTTTCAGGATTTGAACGGGAAAACGACGATGGTTCTACCTCTGTGCAAAACGGGCGGCTGCCGCTATTCCGCAACTTCGACGAATACGATAACCGTTACCCAATTCCCCGTACTTTGCTGATCGACAGCCAACAACTGGAGTCCGGCGACAAGCTCAGCGATGACTTTCGCCGCGCCGCAGCTGCTCAAATCGAAAGGTTCCGGTGGGAACGGCAGGAACGTTCCGGCAACCGGGAAGAGGCGGACAACATCACGGAACAGGAGTTATTGCGGGAAGTGATGAACACCGTCGGCAAAGAGGAACGGCTGGGCGAGTCCATCAGGTGCGTCGTGTCGGTGTCCATGCTCACCGAGGGCTGGGACGCCAACACTGTGACTCACGTCCTGGGGGTGCGGGCCTTCGGCACCCAACTCCTGTGCGAGCAGGTAGTCGGGCGGGCGCTGCGGCGCCAGTCCTACGACCTGAACGAAGAGAACAGGTTCAACGTAGAATACGCCGACGTGCTGGGCATACCCTTTGATTTCACCGCTCGGCCGGTGGTGGTCGGCCCGGGCAAGCCGCGCCAGACGGTGCACGTTAGAGCCATGCGTCCCGAGCGGGACCACCTGGAGATAACCTTCCCCCGTGTCTCCGGCTACCGGGAAGACCCACCCAAGGAAGACCTGATCGCCAACTTCACTGGCGACTCCAGGCTGGACTTGACGCCGGACCTTGTCGGACCGACGCAGACTAGGAACGAGGGAATCATTGGCGAAGGCGTTGACCTGAACCTGGTCCACACCGGCGACCTTCGCACTTCCAGCCTGGTGCTGCACCTGACCAAGCGGCTACTGGAAACCAAGTGGCGAGACCCCAACCAGGACATCAAGATGCACCTGTTCGGCAAGCTGAGAAACGTGGTCAAACAGTGGCTGGACACCTGCCTGGTCTGCCGAGGCGGGACTTTTCCGGCCCAGCTAATGTACCAGTCATTGGCGGACATGGCCTGCAACCGGATCACCGCCGCCATTACCAGCAGCCAGGGGGAGCGGTCCATCAAGGCGCTGCTGGACTCCTACAACTCCACTGGCTCAACGCGGCACGTAAACTTCACCACTTCCAGGACCGGCCTCTGGACCACCGACTCCCGGAAGTGCCACGTAAACCTGGCCGTGCTGGACAGCGATTGGGAAGCTGAGTTCTGCCGAGCAGTAGAGGCTCACCCTCTGGTGAAAGCATACATGAAGAACCACAACCTGGGACTGGAGGTCCCTTACCTGTATGGGTCAACTCCGCGCACTTATATCCCCGACTTCATCGTGCAAGTGGACGACGGGCAGGACGACCCGCTGAACCTTATCGTGGAAATCAAGGGCTACCGTGGCGAGGACGCCAGGGAAAAGAAGAACACGATGGAAGCCTACTGGCTGCCCGGCGTCAACGCCCTGGGCGAGTATGGCCGGTGGGCCTTCGCCGAGTTCACCGACGTATACGACATCGAATCCGGCTTCAACTCCCTGGTTGCCGGTATAACGGACCAACAGGAAAGCGTCGCATCGTATAAAGCTGCCGGTTGGCTGTCCGACGCTGGTGGCGGTGAACCCCAGGTCGAGGACATCTCACGTCGCAGAAGTGAGGAATATGCGGATTTTCTTGTAGAGCAGCATCGGAGCCAAGGCGAGCGCATGATGAAATTCCTGGAATTCGAGCGTGGACTGTGCGAAAGCCAACGGAACTTGAGCCAACAGGAACGTTATCTTTTGTTCCTGGAACACGAGAGTCACGTCAGTGAAGAAGGACGAGAACGCTACCTCCGTGTTCTGGAGCATGAACGCCAGCACATGGAGCGGCATAACCCCGGCTCTTCGACTTCCAGCGGTCCTGATCCTCAACCCGACACCAATGATACTGACTGATACCGGGCCTTTGGTTGCCCTGATAAACTCCAATGATTCCTACCGAGCAGTTTGTCTTGAAGCGATGCGGTTCCTGGGGACGGAAGAGATGCTCACTACTTGGCCGTGTTTCACCGAGGCCATGCACTTCCTGGGACGTGGCGGCGGGCATCGGCTACAGGATAATCTTTGGGATATGCGCCGGGATGGAAGGCTGGAAATTCATTCAACGACTGATTCAGAAGCCGACCGGATGGCCGAATTGATGCTGGGGTACCAAGACACGCCGATGGACTTGGCCGACTCGTCATTGATCGCAGTAGCGGAGAGTCGTTCTATTCGCCGCGTGTTCACTCTCGATGAAGAATTTTACATCTACCGCCTGGCCGATGGGACTGCGCTGGAAGTTGTACCATTGCGTTGACGCTGAGCCCTATAGGAGGAAACCAATATGCCCAGGCCCAGAGGAACTCGGAGCGCCGCCGGCAAGTCTGTGGAAGCGCTGCGCCACGAGGAGGACACCCGCACCAACATTCCCACCGCCGAGTACCAGTCGCCGGTGAGGGAGGGGCAGGACTCGCCCCTGCGGGTGGCCTACCAGCGGCGCAACCGCGACCTGGACCCCCAACTGGTCTGGCGGGGTAAGGACGAGCAGGACCTGGACGACCTGGTGGTGAACGTGCCGCCCCTGTACATCCAGGAGAAGGTTCACCCCAAGGCTCTCATCGCCGACCTGCTGCGCCAGTCCCGGGAGAACCGGGAAGCGGACGAGCACCAGATTGATATGTTCGCCGACTTCAACGGGCTGCCCGAAGGCGCCGACCGCACCGAGTTCTACCAGCACGATGCCAACTGGACCAACCGAATGATTCTTGGCGACAGCCTTCAGGTGATGGCCTCGCTGTCCGAGCGGGAGGGGTTGCAGGGCAAGGTGCAGTGCATCTACATCGACCCACCCTACGGCATCCGGTTCAACTCCAACTTCCAGTGGTCCACCACCAGCCACGACGTCCGCGACGGCAACCGCGACCACATCACCCGCGAGCCGGAGCAGGTCAAGGCCTTCCGCGACACCTGGCGCGACGGCATCCACTCCTACCTGACCTACCTGCGCGACCGCCTCACCGTAGCCCGCGACCTGCTGACCGGGTCTGGCTCCATCTTCGTGCAGATCGGCGACGAAAACGTCCACCGTGTGCGGACGCTTATGGATGAAGTATTCGGCGAGAATAATTTCATCAGTCAGATATCGTTTGCTAAGACAAGCGGATATGCGACCAACTATCTAACTGGAATCTGCGACTACATATTGTGGTATGGGAAAGACCGGCAAGTTACGAAATTCCGGCAGCCGCTGAACAAGAAAGAGGCGGGTGAGAGCGGAGCTACTAAATACAATAGGATTCAGCTCGCCGACTATAGAATCAGGCCAATGACCGCCGATGAACGTTCCGACCCATCTACTATTCCAGCCGGTGCCAAGATATGGGTCGACGACAACTTGACCAGTCAGGGCAACCCGCTGTTTGCGTTTTCGTGCAATGGTCGTGAATTTAGTGGGACCTACAAGACAACACCAACTGGCTTGACGCGACTGTCGAAGGCCTCACGCATTTACATGGCGCAAGGATCTCTCAGGTTCATTCGTTTTATCGATGACTTCTCGACTTATCCAGCTAATGCGGCATGGATGGATATTGGAGGGGTTCAGAGCAGGACAGATCCCAAAGTCTATGTAGTTCAAACTTCCACGGAAGCGATTAAACGCTGTATCCTGATGACCACCGACCCCGGCGACCTGGTACTGGACCCCACCTGCGGCTCCGGCACCACCGCATATGTAGCCGAGCATTGGGGTCGGCGGTGGATCACCATCGACACTTCCCGCGTCGCCCTGGCCCTGGCCCGCGCCCGCATTATGGGCGCTCGCTATCCCTACTACATTCTAGCCGACAGCCGCGACGGCCAGTTGAAGGAGGCCGAAATCTCGCGGCGCGCCCCATCAGAGATGCCCATATACGGCAACGTCCGGCTGGGGTTCGTCTGCGAGCGGGTGCCTCACATCACCCTGCGGGACATCGCCAACAATGCCGAAATCGACGTCATTTACGAGGAATACCAGGAAAAGCTGGAACCGTTGCGGGAACAGCTTAACCGAGCCCTTGGTCAGCAGTGGGAAGAGTGGGAGATTTCCCGGGATGCTGGAGACCCGTGGACTGGTATTGCCTCCGAGTCATGGCATCTGCTGCAGCATATCGACGACGCGATGGACATATTGAAGTTGTTGTCCAACATTAACCGCGCCCTGGAACGGGACTACAGGTCCAAAGCCGACGTGCCCAGCCAGCCGCGTGACCCATGGGAACCGGCTGCAACCCAACTGCACGAAGAATGGTGGAAGCTGCGCATCGAACGCCAGAAGGAAATCGACACATCCATTGCCGCCCGCGCCGACTACGAGTATTTGTATGACAAGCCCTATACCGACAACAGCAAGGTGCGCGTCGCCGGCCCCTTCACCGTGGAGAGCATCTCACCCCACCGGGTGCTGGGAGTGAACGAGAACGGCGACGTTATCGACGGCGTGGCCGAACCGAAAAACGGCTATGGCACTGGCTACGACTTCGGCCAGGTCATCCTGGAAAACCTGAAACGCTCCGGTGTCCAGCAGGCCCACAAGGAAGACCGGATAACCTTCACCTCCCTCAATGCCCAGCCTGGCCGATTTGTCTGTGCTGAAGGGCGATACGTAGAGTGGGGCAGCGTTGGCGAGGAAGATGACACTGTGGCGTCCGGCCCGGAGAAGCGGGCGGGCATCTTCATCGGCCCGGAGTTCGGCACCGTCTCCCGCCCTGACCTGGTGGAGGCAGCGCGGGAGGCCGCCGAGTGCGGGTTCGACGTACTGGTCGCCTGTGCCTTCAACTACGACGCCCACACGACCGAGTTCGAGAGCCTGGGCCGCATCCCGGTGCTGAAGGCCCGCATGAACGCCGACCTGCACATGGCCGGTGAGCTGAAGAACACCGGCAACGGCAACCTGTTTGTCATCTTCGGCGAGCCGGACATCGACGTGCTGGACGCCGAGGACGGACAGCTACAGGTACGGGTGAACGGCGTGGACGTGTTCCACCCCAACACCGGCGAGGTGCGCAGCGACGGGCCGGACGGCATCGCCTGCTGGTTCATCGACACCGACTACAACCAGGAGAGTTTCTTCGTCCGCCATGCCTATTTCTTGGGCGCCAGCGACCCCTACAAGTCCCTGAAGACCACCCTGCGTGCCGAGATCGACGAGGACGCCTGGGCCACTCTGCACAGCGCCACGTCGCGGCCGTTCCCCCGCCCGGAGTCGGGGCGGATAGCGGTCAAGGTAATCAACCACCTGGGCGACGAGGTGATGAAGGTGTTTAGGGTGGGGTGATAATAGGCTTGCCCGTACAGGTTCACTCAGGGTTGGTGAAGGGAGACGTTATTACTGAGACGAGGAATTTTAGGTATTGTGATGGAATTCCATGATGAAGTGGGAGGCCTGGTGGGACCTCCGGTAGAAGTAACCGAGGAAATGCTTGAGGCCTGCGGAACAGACGACCAATTCGGATCTTTGGTGTACGAGCTTTACAAAGAAGCCGGAGGCTTGGTGTGTATTAGTAGTGCCGTACATTTCGGTGATACTGCGGATGCAATCAAATTAAATCGGAATCAGGCCATTTGTGCCGGATTGTTGGTTCGTATAACCAAGTACATGGTTTCGGCGGTCAAGTTGTCAGCGGACACTGAGCACGGTGAAACAGTTCAAGCATTGAACAGGTGCATCATCGAATCCGCGGTCAATCTGCGGTACTTGTTGCTCAAAGACGATAATGAAGTCTACGACAAATTCGTTAAGAACGGTCTTGTAGCAGAACGCGAGCTCTACGACACGATTCAGGAAAATGTAATGGCCAGGGGCGGAGAACAACTGACAATCGAACAGGGTATGCTCAATTCGATAAAGGACACGTGCGATCAGTCGGGTCTAACAGTCGAGGAAATTAACCCGAAAGCCGGAAGGTGGGGCGGTAGTTTCCGGGATAAACTTACGGCCCTCGGGTATGACTGGCCAGCATGCACAGTATTAGAAAGAATACCTTCACACGCGATTCATGGGGACTGGGTCGATCTGGTCAAAAACCATCTCCTGCCCAAGGGCGATGGGTTTGAACCCAATTACGACCGACTCACTACTGATGGTGAACTTCTCAGCCCGGTTGGCATCTTCGTCGTCGAAGCAGCTCGGGCCTACTTGGACAAGTACTTTGACCTGCCTGATGCGGAACCACTACACCAGCGATTAGAGAGCGTGCAAGAAAGATTATTGAGGGTCGAATCTGCCCGTCAAGATTGGCAGATGATGGATTAGAAGTAGCGGAACTCGACAAGAGTCACAAATGCAATTCCGCATAGCCGACACCTTCACTTCCAGCTTGGCGAGGCTCACTAACGAACATCAAAAGGCGGCCAAGACCGCCGCCTTTGACTTGCAGACTAACCTCGCGCACCCTGGCCTCGGCTTGCACCGTCTAACCGGCGCGAGCGATCCGAATTTCTGGTCGGCCCGGGTAAACTTGGACCTGCGCATCATCCTGCACCGGGCCGGGGAGAATGTCGTCCTCTGCTACGTGCGCCCGCCACGACGATGCCTACCGTTGGGCCGAGCGCCGGAAGCTGGAGGCCCATCCTGCCACCGGTGCCGCCCAACTGGTGGAGCTGCGGGAAATCGTCCAGGAGATTGCGGTTCCCGTGTACGTGGAGGAGGAGACCCAAGCCCCGCCAAAGGCGCAGCTTTTTTTCCACGTCCCGGACGACGAACTACTGGGTTACGGAGTACCGGTAGAGTGGCTAGAGGATGTCAAGGCCGCCAATGAGGACAGCGTGCTGGACCTCGCCGACCACCTGCCGGCGGAGGCAGCGGAGGCCCTGCTGGAACTCGCCGTTGGCAAGACGCCGCAACCGTCCCTGCCCGCGCCTTCCGGCGCCGACCCCTTCGCCCACCCCGACGCGCTGCGCCGCTTCCGTGTCATGCGCAACGTCGAGGAACTTCAGGAAGCTCTGGAGTATCCCTGGGAGAAGTGGACAATCTTTCTCCATCCGGCCCAGGTGGGCCTCGTCGAGCGAAGCTACAACGGACCGGCCAGGGTATCCGGTTCCGCCGGCACCGGAAAGACCGTCGTGGCCCTTCACCGGGCGGCGTTTCTCGCCAAGTCCACCCCCGGTTCGCGGGTCTTGCTCACTACCTTCTCCGATGCGCTGGCGAACCTGTTGAGGACCAAGCTGCAACTGCTGGTCCACCAGGCCCCGCAGCCCGAGGGCAGTATCTCAGTTGATTCTCTGGATACCGTAGCCCTCCGCCTGTATGAAACCGAGTTGGGTCCCGTGCAATTGGCCCCACAGGAGACCATCGGGGCCCTTGTGAACGAGGCCGCCGCAGCGAAAGGAACCAACTTCTCCCCGAACTTTTTATTGACGGAATGGGATAGGGTGGTGGACGCCTGGCAGTTGAACTCCTGGGAAGCCTATCGGGACATAACCCGTATCGGCCGCTACCGCCGGTTATCAGAGACGCAACGGAAGTCCCTTTGGCCGACCTTCGATCACGTCAGGTCAGGCTTAAGAGAACAGGGACTGACAACTAAACTAAAGCCAAGGTGGGATGTACATTTAAGCGGGGATGATGATCAGCTGGGTTGCCACAGTAAATCCCTCTCATCCGTACTTTGAGAATGACCCGGCTCGGTCGTTTGACTCCCACCATCTGCGCATTTCACCTTGGCTTTAGTTTAGGGCCGAGATGTTTGGCCAGTTGACCCGGGAACTTATACGACAGGAACGACCGCCCTTTGACTACATTGTTGTCGACGAAGCCCAAGATGTGAGTGTCGCTCAATTGAGGTTTCTTGCCGCTTTGGCCGGAAGCCGACCCAACGGGCTCTTCTTCGCGGGTGACCTCGGCCAGCGTATCTTCCAGCAGCCCTTCTCTTGGAAGGAACTTGGCGTTGATATTCGTGGACGCTCCCAGACGCTGCGCATAAACTACCGCACTTCCCACCAAATCAGGACTCATGCCGACCGCCTGTTGGACCAGGAGATTTCCGACGTTGACGGCCACCATGAGGAACGGAATGGCACGGTCTCCGTCTTCAACGGTCCAACGCCTACTATCAAAGTGTTTGGTGACGAGGATGCCGAGTGCGCTGCCGTGAAGGAGTGTTTGACTGCCAGAATCTCCGAGGGCCTGCAACCCGGCGAGATTGGCGTGTTTGTCCGCTCGTTGGACCAGATTGGCCGGGCAGTGCAGGCAGTCAAACTCTCGGCCATACCGTGTGCGGTGCTCGACGATGAGATGGAAGCCACTGAGGACCGTTTGGCAATTGGCACCATGCACCTGGCCAAGGGCCTGGAGTTCCGCGCCGTTGTGATAATGGCCTGTGACTCGGAAGTAATTCCTCTCCAATCCCGAGTCGATTGCTGATGAGGCTGACCTGGAAGAGGTTTACAACACGGAGCGGAACCTGCTCTACGTGGCCTGCACCCGTGCCCGGGACCACCTGCTGGTCACCGGCGTTGAACCTGCTTCGGAGTTTCTGGACGATTTCCGAACGTAATCCTGACTTGACTAAACCGTTCCAACGAATCCAGTAACCTCAGATGACAAGGGAGACACTTAGATTACTTTTGGGAGAGAAGATTCCAATGGCAAGGAGAAACACTTACAACTATACTTTCCGCGTCGGGCGGAAAGTCTCTCATCGTGGCATCACCAACAATCCGAAGCGAAGACAGCGGCAGCATCGGCGAGTGCGCCCAACCGGCAAACTAACGGTCAATGGTCGGGCTAAGACGCGAGCCGGGTCCCTGAGGGTCGAACGGTCGCAAACAAAAACCAGAGGCTATCATGCCTGAAGGTGGAAGTGCGACAGCGACCAATCACACAAGGGGAATATAGGAAGCATTTGCAGCGGTCATAAGATCAACCCCACTTCATTAACCTCTGGTCGGCATAAAAATTCTTGATTCGCCATGGCTCGTCGAGTCGTGTAATGTGTGGACAGCATGGACACAATGGAGAGATACAAGATTCGGGCATCAATAAAGGATGTAATTGCCATTCTGGACTCCGCGCCGATTCACCGGGACTTGATTCCCGAGGCAAACCTTGTCCAGTTGACCAACCGCGTGCCCATAGCCCACCTTGCGATTGAGAGAGGATTGAAGGCTCTTATCAACGAGGCTGGCGGGTCCGTAGAAGAAACTCATGGTCTCCACAGGCTCTATCGTGATTTGAAAGGACGCGATCAGGAGTCGGGCGACTACTTGGCGATGGCATTCCAGGACTCCGTCGGTTTCTACGGGTACAACGTCAACGCTAAAGGGTTCGGGCAATTCCGGTCGCTTGACGATTACCTGTCCAGGGTAGGTACTGAAAAAGCCTTCGAGTCGCTGCGATATTGGGCGATAGGGGAAACCGGCAAAGGGGAAAGCCCAATGCCGTATATTTCGCCTCTAATACACAGGGAGATCCTTTGTGCTCTTTGGTGCCTATTCCTCGCCAGTCGCCGTGAGACTGTATCAGGGCGCGTTGAGCGCGAAGTCCGAGAGGCTATGTTCAGTCGAAGGCATATCCATTGGGGCGCCGAAGACACGAGCAAAGAGCGTTCAGTCCACTGGTACATGAACTGGCTTCTAAAAGAGCATACGACTTGCCGCAGCGCTCTTGAAGAGGCAGTGCGCCAGGACTTTGGTATTAGAGAAGATGATAAGTTCGTCAACCAAACCCTGCGCGACGCCTATACCGACCTCTGCCAATCGAAGGACCCGGCGGTCCTTTACCTTATCCGCACACTCACGTATTTGCCGCAAGGATCCCAAATACGAAACGCCGATGCTGTTCCTGATGTCGAGTGGCTTAACCGGGACCAGACCAGCGGGATGGTGAAGACGCCAACCGGCACTTGCTTGGGATTCATAGAAAAGTACGCGGATGGCACTTGGGGAATCGAGCCACAGGAAGAAGGGTTAGTACAGGTATCAGACATCGCTGCAACTTTGGCAGATGCTAAGGCTTACTTGGTCAATCGCCTCACACGGCAAGTCACCGTTACCGTCCGTGGGGAGTCACAGCAACTGCGTGTTGTCACGGAAAGGGACTTCTTTCCGCTAGCCGTAAATTACATGGAAATTGAGAGTACGACAGATGTTCTTCCCTACACGACGACTTACGAGTTGGAATTTTGGGACGTTGGGCATGATATAAGTCCAGGGGATGAAATCTCGGTTGAACTACCGTCGGACACAAGCCACAAGTTTGTATCCATTCTTGAAGGCACAGTCAAAACAGTCTCTGAGCACAAGGTATTGGTCGAGGGAATGGAAAGAGTAACGTCAAGAGATGCCGTTGAATGCTGAGTCGACAATTCAAAAAGGTAATAGCAGACAACAAAAAAGGCTCTAACACATAGGTTGCAAGGGGGAGTGAGTCTCTAATTATGCGACCCACTCCCCCTTCGATGTAGCGGTCTAGCCCCCCAAGCCCACCAGTTCCTTGTCCCGTTCCTGCTCGTTGCCCAATGCCCACTGGAAGAGCGACAGGGACGATGGAGTTTGGCCTGCCGTTGCGTCCCTGGGGCTGCGCCGACTCCCCAGCGAGATCCATCAAGACCGTCGGTGCGGTGTCTCGTATCCGATAGAGGGGCAGGCCGTTGGCGCTGCGCCCGAGCCCGCTGCCCCCTGGCCTCGCTCAGACCCCGGTCCGGTCCTCCCCGGGACCGGCGCCGTCCGGCTCCGGCTTGGTCAGCATGACGGAGTAGCCCCGCTCGTCCACCAGGTGGGTCACAGACACCTGGCCCCGGCTGTCGTACCCGGCGCGGTAGGCATACTCCACTTCGGCGCCCCAGGGCACCCGCCCGCCGATGCGAACGGTGCCACCCCCGGGCGTGCTGCCGCTCCCCGGCCCACCAGCGCCGCGCACCACCACGCCGTTCCGCCCGCCCTTCTTCCAGGCCATCACCTTGACCTCGGCGGGGACGACCAGCTCCGCCGCAGAGGGCCGGAACAGGACGCCGTGCAGCTTCCTCAGCACCTCCCCCGACGCGTTTCTCTGGCCGTTCATGATCTGGGAGAGATGACCGGAGCTGATGCCGGCCAGCCGGGCGGTCTCGTTCTGGCTTATTTCGTGAGCATCCATGCGCTCCCACAGGGCGCGCGGATCGACGGTGGGAGGCTGGGCGGGCTCGACCTTTGCTGGGCCGTCCAGCGCCTCCTCCACCCGCGCCTGGACCGCCGGGCTCATGTTCCTTTCGCCCCGGGACACCTGGGTCATGTAGCCGCGAGACACCCCCACGTGTTCCGCCAGGCCCTTCAGGCTAAAGCCCAGCTCCCGGGCCCGCTCCCGGATGTAGCTGCTCTCCCCCCTCCCTTTCACCACTCCGCCCTGGCGGTTGGCGCACTCGGCGGGCGCGATCTCCACCGGACTACCCAGAACCGATTCGACCCGCGTCTGGACCTCCGGGCTCATGTTCTTCCGGCCCCGCGCCACTTCCGACATGTAGCCGACGGACACCCCCACCCGCTTGGCCAGGTCCTTCTGGCTCATGCCCAGGGCGCGGGCGCGCTCCCGGATGCAGGTGCTCTCACCCTGGATCAAGCCGCCCTGCCGGTAGACGACGCCCTGGCCGGGGACCTCGCCCAGGACCGCCATGGCCCTCTCCCGCAGCAGGGGAGTCCAGGGCCGGCGCCCGCTGGCCACCGAGGACAGGTAGCCGTAGTTCACGCCCATCTTCGCCGCCAGTTCCTTCAGGTTGAGGCCGTGCCGCCGGGCTGCGGCCCGAAGCTCGCTCTCAGGCTTGCCCTTGCTCTGTCCCTGGGCCGCCGCCCCGGCCTGCATTTCCGGGGCCTGTGCGGTGTTGGCTTGGTCCTGGTCGTCGAACCGAGTGGCCGTGCTGGTGATGGTCTCCGCCTGGTGGATGTTGGTGTTCGCCTTCATGTCGCTTCCTCCAAAACGCAGAAAGCGGGGCCGGCCCAAAGGGACCGACCCCGCTCGTCTGTAAGCAATTAGTTTTTTGTTGTCAGTGGCGGCTCACGCGGCCGCCCTGGTTTCCGGCCCACCACCCACGGGGCGACGGGCCTAAAGGTTCTGCCGGTTATTCAGTTGTTCCGACCTCCCGTGAGTGGATGGAAATTCCGAGTCAATCGTCGTGATGGATTACCTCCTTGGTTTTGTGAATGACGTTGGGAAACAGGTTGACGCCCGGCGCTGCACACACTCCGCCCACGGTGAGACGCGCGACGGAGAAAGCAGGAGCGCAGGGAGGGGGCTGGAGCCAGGCGCAGCTCGCCCAGGGTGTTATTCAGCGGAAACGCGAACCCTGGAGGCTGCAATGAGGGGAGAATTGAAGGGAAACGTAGCCCGGAATGTGGTTTGGCCCCGGGCGCCGGACGCACTCCGCCCTGGGTCTGGCATTGGGCATGGAACGCCGATTGGGGGGCTGGAGCAAGACGCAGTTCGCCCAGTGCATTATTCCCAGGAAACTGCTACGTGGGGGAATAGTTGGGGAAAAGGGAGGGGAACGCAGTCCGGCCGGTGGCTACATCATCAGCCACCGCGCCGAGGAAACTGCGCTGCAACGGTAAGCGTCCGGCCTGCTGTTGCAGTGAGACCGGAGCATGTCAAAGCTGCGGTGCGGCTACCTTTGCCCAGCAGCTACGCCGCAGTCATGGGGAAGCAGCCAGAGCGTGTTGTCCGCTCCAACCGCAGAGTGTAGAGAGTGCGAAGCAGGTTCCGCCGCTCCGCCCGTGTTACCGAAAAGTAAGGGTCGAGGGTCCTGGGTCGCCAGTCAGAGTCTGGGGTCACCTCCTGTCAGTGGGACTGCCGTGAGTTCAGGGTCTGCGGTGAAAAGGGATTCCTGGATTGCCGTCCTGGGTCCGGTTGCCACCTCCGAGATTCTGGTCCTTGTGGTAGGGATGCCGAGCCGTGGGTAGGGTTGCCGGGTGAAGCGCCACCTTGCACTTCGATGGGATAGGGCTGCCGCGCCGTGGGTTGGATACCAGGTGAAGCGCACCGTGCGCCTCGATGGGTTAGGAGTAACCGGCTGGTGCGAAGGAGCTAAACACTCCAATGCCTCAGCAATGTCCCTCGCGGATGCCCATCGGGAGAGCAAGGCTCAATCCTTTTGAGTCGATCCGGCTGGGGCGGGCCGTTCGGAGAGCAGGGCTCGATCCTATGCGGCCATTCCCGGGTCCAGGGACGGGACCCTCCAGGTTTCTAGGGCGGGAAACGCTGGAAAAAGCCTGACAACGCAATAAAGTATCCGGCCCCGGCACCGGCCCTGGCAATACTTTCGCCGCCCCGGCGCTCAAAGTGTTGCCTTTTTTTGACCTGAAATCTAAGTGCAGGCCCTGCACCGGCCTTCGCCAACCGCCGACACCCGCGCCCGCACCGTTGCCGCCCGCTACCGCCACAGGCCCAGGGTCAGCACCCGCCGCGCCCAGCGCAGCAGTTCCAGCCTGGCCCGCCGCTGCCGGACCCCCGCCAGCTCCCGCTCCCGCCAGGACAGTTGGGCGTTGCGGTCCAGTCCCCGCAGGGGCGTGGTCTCCTGGGGCAGGGTCAACCCGTGCTCCTCCAGCATCGCCACCTCCAGCTCCAGGATCCGCTCCCGCCTTGAGACCCAGGCCAGCCCCTTGCCCAAGGGTGTATGCGAGTCCCACAGCCGGCGCCATTCGTCCACCAAGGGCCAGGCAGCGGCGTACACTTCCGCATCGTCACCGGCAGGCTCCCGCGTCACCACCTCGGGGTAACGCCGCTGGGACCCGGCCCGTCCCGCCCGGGACCCGCCGGGCGGGTTGCCGCTGCCCCGCACTGACTCCAGCCGTTCCAGCCGCCGCTCCAACCGGCGCAGGTCCTCGGCCCACTCCCCCCGCAGGGCCTCGACCACCGCGCCGTCCACGTCCCCGCCGCTGCCGCTGCCGCCGCTGCCCGCCGTGTCCGGCGCCGCCGCCACCTGCCGCTCCAATTCCCCCACGCGCTCTGCCAGCGCCCTGACCGTCTCCCGGTCCTCCTCCATCGCCGCCACCGCCCGCTGCAAGAGCATCCGCTCCAGGGCTTCCACCAGTCTCGCCGACATCTGCCCGGCCCCCTCGCTGCGCCACAGGGTCTTGCGGTCAATGCCCAGCTCCGCCGCCGCCTTCACCGGCCCCAGGTCGTTGACCAGATCATTCAGCAACGCCCGGAGCCGCAGCTCATGCAGGCTCTCGATGCTGGGGGTGCCATCCCCCGGCCATCCCGGTCGCATCATCCGTGTCACCTCCTCGCTCGTGTTCCACAAGGAACATTTCCTGTAGGGGCGTGGAACATCGCCGCCGAAACCGCCATGTTCCACCTGGAACATTTCGTAGCTGGCCCTGCCCCATGGCCCTGGAACCGGCCCTTCCCGAAATGTGTTGCCCAAAACCGCCCGCCAACCCCCTGATTTCCCCCATTCCAGCTACGAACACGACGGCCTCGGCTCCCTGCCCCCAAACTCAAATCCCTGTACACGTCTATGACATCACAAAGGGGCCGCCGGGCGGCAGGTCTTATAGGGTGGTTCATGGATGAACCATGGTTCACGGGTGAACCACCCTATAAGGGGTTGGAGGAAGCCAAAAGGGTCTCCACACTTGTTCCGCGAACATAAGTTCGCAAACGAACGAGAGGAGGCCACCATGTTCCGACGTTTCATCCCCAGGTCCGGCCGGGCCAGGCGGCTGACGCTCCTGGCCGGTGCGCTGCTGACGGCGGCGCTTACGGCCATCCCCATGAGCGGCATCGCCCTGGCCCAGTCCCCGCCCCCCGACACCGACCACGTCACGCTGGTCAACCGCGACCGGCAGATGGTGGAGCGCAAGAAGGAGGGCGACTTCGTGGCCCGCCCCATCTTCAGCCGCCAGACCGGCGTCCTCTTCTACTCCATCCGCCACCCGGACACCGGCGACTGGATCACCAACACCTACCGGGTCCAGGGCGGCGGGAAGCACCTCTCCGAGGGCTGGGAGTACACCTTCGAGTACCCGGCCCTGGACGAGCAGCC
Organism: Dehalococcoidia bacterium; assembly: GCA_965224325.1. Lineage (GTDB taxonomy): Bacteria > Chloroflexota > Dehalococcoidia > Lucifugimonadales > UBA3495 > CBDCMJ01. The sequence continues at coordinate 11,123 of CBDCYT010000018.1, read as the reverse complement.
CGAGCTTCACCCCGAACAGCCCTTCCTGCTGGTGCTGGCCGTCCCGCGAATTGGCGGCGGCGACCACCACGTCTTCCACGCCCTGATTCCCGTCCACCAGCCCAGGGGGTTGTGGGACCGGGTGCTGGGCGCATTGGACCCGGACCGCTGGGCCCGGGCCGCCGCCAAATGGGTGATCCAGGGAGTCCACGGGACCCTGTGCGGCGTGGTGCAGAAGATTGCCGCCAGCGACCTCGACGAGTGCCGGGGAGGGTAGGGACGTATGACGGACATCCTCACCGGAACTCCCCCCGAACTCACCTACCTGCATCCCTTCATCCAGCAGGCCTGGATGACCGTCTGGGCCATCGCGTCGGGCGCATTGGTGGTGATCCTGGGCTGGATGGGCCTCAGCTTCATCGTCCAGGAGCACCTGGGCCATCACCAGTCGGGCTGGCGGGAGATGGTGCCCCGGCTGGTGCTGGGCCTGACCGCCGCCGCATCGTCTTTGTGGTGGTGCGCCCTGGTCATCGACGTGGCCCACGCCGTGTCCCAGTTCATCGCCGCCGAGCTGGACGTCACCCCCGGCGCCCTGCTGCGGGCTCCCCTGGAGCCGCTGCTGACCGCCGTCGAGACCGCCAACACCGGCTTGGCGGTGTTCATCGCCCTGCTCTACCTGGTCTTCGGCTTCTTCGTTCTCTACCTGCTGGTGCAGATGATCCTGCGCCTGGCGCTGATCGACATCCTGCTCTGCCTGGCGCCCATCGCCCTGGGGCTGTGGATTCTGCCCCACACGGCAGGTTGGGGGAAGCACTGGCTGCGGCTGTTCATGACGGCGGTGTTCCAGCAGGCAATCCAGCTCATCGCGGTGGCCCTGGCCTTCGCCTTTCTGGAGGACTTCGCGGCCATCGCCGCCTTCGAGCCCTCGGAGGACCTGGTGTGGAAGCTGCTGATGGCCATCTCCTTCATGTACCTGGCGGGGCGGGTGCCGTCGATGCTGGGACATCACGGGACCTTCGACGCCTGGCTGCACACCCTCTACTTCGGGATGTCCCTGCCCGGTTCGATGGTGCGTTCGGGCCGGGCCCTGGGGCTGTTGGCAGGTGGAGCCGCCGGAGGACCGGCGGGAGTTGCGGCCGCGAGCGCGGCGACTAGCGTGGCAAGCGCCGCCGCCACCACCGCCGCCGGAGCGGTGAACTCGGCGGCCCAGAACTCCACTTCCCCGGGCCAGAGCGGCCCCACCCCCCGGAGCCAGGGGCCGTAGTGAACACCGCGACAACCACCGGCGCGGACAGGTTTTCGCGCCGGAACCGCCCAGGAGGTGGAGCCATGTGCCAGTAGCAAACGGGAACTGGTCCCACAAAGGCGAGCCACCGAGAAATCAATTCGCAAGGAGAAAGACTCTATGGACGACCTGACACAGACCATATCGAACCTGGTGGGCATCCTGCTGGGTTTGGTGGGCGTCGTGGGCGTGGGCTACTTCATCTGTGCGCCGCGTCACGTGGCATAGGTTACCCGGCTCAATCGGGAGGAACTCGGAGGGAGTTCCTGGGCCAACCGACCCACCTTGAGGCGAAAGCCGAAGGGGAAAAATAGCATGTTGGCAAAGCGGCTACGGTCTGAAGGCGTTACAAGGCCGGTTCCGCAAGGCCCGCGCGATACGGTGAAAGCTGGATTGCCTGAACCCCAGTTCCCAGTTGGTGTTGGTAGCCACCCGCCGGTAGAACGCCTGCAACCCGGCGCTACCCATTGCACTGGCCCGTAGGTGAGACCAGTGCACCTCCGATGGGTGAACGATGACCGATGCGGTCATTCAAGGGAACGAACGGGGCACCTAAGTCGCGCTATCACGTCCTATGTCAACGGAACGCGGGATTGCCTACGGGGGGCGACCCCTATGGCAACGGAGTCCTCGTAGTAGTTCGAGCCGGGGAAAGCCCGGCACATGGCGAAGGAGGACAGGTGGTTCTGACGGAATACGACAGGGAGGTTTGCACAATGCAAGAGGCCGAAACTGTACTGAACGTCTTACGTGAACGCGGAGAACGAGGATTGCCGCTGGAGAACATCTATCGGCTGCTTTACAACCGGAACCTGTACCTGCGGGCCTACGGTCGTCTCTACTCAAACCAGGGGGCGATGACCAGGGGAACCACCGCAGACACCGTGGATGGAATGTCCCTGGCGAAAATCGACGACCTGATTGACGCACTGCGTTACGAAAGGTTCCGATGGACGCCAGTGCGACGGGTCAACCTTCCCAAGCCAAAGGGGGGAACCCGTCCTCTGGGCATACCAACGTGGACGGACAAGCTGCTGCAAGAGGTCATCCGGATGATTCTGGAAGCCTACTACGAGCCGCAGTTTTCCGACCGCTCCCACGGCTTCCGGCCCGGACGGGGTTGCCATACTGCCTTGAGCAACGTGGTTGACCACTGGACCGGTGTCCGATGGTTCGTCGAGGGCGACATCAAAGGGTGCTTCGACAACATCGACCACGAGGTCTTGCTGTCAGTGCTCGGCGAGAAGCTCCACGACAACCGATTCCTGCGCCTGCTCAAGTACCTACTGAAAGCGGGCTACGTGGAGGATTGGAAATACGGCCGCACCCTGAGCGGTACGCCGCAAGGGGGTGTGGTCAGCCCCATCCTCTCCAACATCTACCTAGACCGGTTGGACAAGTACGTCGAGAACGTGCTGATACCAGCAAACACCCGAGGCACAGACCGGAGAGACAACCGCGAGTACATACGCTTGAGGAGCCGTATGGTCTATCACCGGAACGTGGGGCACCACAGCTTGGCGGTGGAACTGCGGAAGCAGATGCAACAACTGCCGTCGGGCGACCCCCACGACCCAGACTACCGGCGGCTTCGATACGTGCGCTACGCGGACGACTTCGTGCTGGGCTTTATCGGGCCAAGAGCCGAAGCCCAACAGGTGAAAGAGTCCCTGGAGACGTTCCTGCGCGACTCGCTCAAGCTGGAGCTATCCCAGGAAAAGACCCTGATAACCCACGCCACCAGCCAGGCGGCGCGGTTTCTCGGCTACGAACTTGTGAACCAGCAGGCCAATGATCAGCACGACCACCGTGGTCAACGCAAGGTCAATGGTCGAATCGGGTTGCGGGTTCCCGCCGAAGTCATCGACCAACATTGCCGAGCCTACATGCGCAACGGCAAACCGGCGCACCGCAACGAACTGCTGGCCGATGATGATTACACCATCGTCAGCCGGTATCAAGCGGAGTTCCGGGGCGTCGTCCAGTACTACCTCTTGGCCTCCAACGTCTCTCATTTCGGGCGACTGCGAACGGTCATGGAGATGTCGCTGGCAAGAAGCCTGGCAGCAAAGCACAAGTCCACCGCACGGAAGATGCGCCGTCTCTACAAGGGCATCGTTGAAACCGAGCACGGGCCGCGTGTCTGCCTCAAGGTTGTAAAGCAGCGGGACAACGGCAAACGCCCTCTAGTGGCGTACTTCGGTGGCATACCCCTGAAACGGCAACGGCAGGCTGTCCTCGTAGACCAACAGCCTCAACGGTACAGGACTGACCGCACCGAGCTTATCAAACGGCTCCTGGCGGACGAATGCGAGATGTGCGGCTCAACGGTGGACGTAGAAGTCCACCACATCCGCGCCCTGCGCGACCTGAACGTGAAAGGCCAACGGGAAAAGCCCCAGTGGGTACAACTTATGGCGGCGCGGCAACGCAAGACCCTCGTGGTCTGCCGGACGTGTCACATGAACATCCACCACGGGCGAGGCAATCCGCAATCGCAGACATAAACCACTGGAGAGCCGGATGCGGTGAAAGCCGCACGTCCGGTTCGGAGGGGGGCCGACGGAAAAGTGCTCCGCCAATGCGGGGTAACTCGCCGGCGGCCTACCCTACACGGGGCCTACATGTACCTCACCGCCTCCGGCGCCCCCAACCAGATGGAGCGGGGCAAGGCGGCCATGATGACCGCTCTGGCCGGGATCGTGCTGGCCCTGGTGGCCTACGGCGTGGTGGAACTGGTGATGAACGCCGTCGTCGGCAACCCGGTGGACCCCACCGTGCCCGACCCCACCAACTCCGGCGCCCCCTCCGTTGGCGATGGCGACGGCGGTTAGGAGGGATGGAATGAGAGAGCATGAAGTCCCCACCCACGTGCAGGCCGAGGACAAGGTGCTGCTGTGGTTCACCTTCCCCCAGATTGTGGCGGTGGTGGCGGTGTGCGCCGTCAGCTACGGCGCTTACAACTACCTTCCCTTCGGGCCGATGGCGGTGCGGCTGGGCATCGCCATCCTGCTGGGCGTCCTGGGAATCGCCCTGACCGTGGGGAAGATCGGAGGCCGGGGGCTGCCGCTGGTGGCCGCCGACCTGCTGAAGTTCAACCTGGGGGCCAGGCGCTACGCCGGGTCCCCGGCCCAGCTGGCGCTGAGCGAGCCGCCGATGCCGGTGGAGTCCAAGCCCGACCCGCTGCGGCTGCTGGCCAAGAAAGCGGCGGGCGCCTTCGGCAAAGGGGTGGGGGCGGGGCGGCGCAAGGGGCGCGCTCCCTTCCGGCCCCACGGCTGGTTCGGCAAGCGGAGACCCGGGGGCAGCCAGGGAGCCAAGGCCAACCGGCCCGCCGTCAACGATGCCAGGGAAAAGAAACCCTGGTACAAGCTCCTGGCCGTGGCCGCAGTGCTGGCGGTCGCGGTGGCCGTCATTCCGGCCACGGCGCTGGCCGACGACCCCGACGACGACCCGGGCTGGCGGCTGGACGAAATCTACTTCGTGCCGCCGGACCCGGTGCCGGGACGGCGCATCTACGTGGAACGCCTGGCCGTCTCCGGCGACACCGCCGCCATTACCCTGCGGGCGGCCCACGACCTGGACCTGAAGGTGCGGGTGTTCGGCGGCAGGGAGGGCAGGACCCTGAAGATGGGAGCCAACACCAGCCTCCGGTCCGGCGAGGCCAGGAGCTACAACCTGACCCTGAACGGCCCGTCCCCCTCCTTCACCTTCTCCTGGACCGACGCATTGGGCCGCTCGGGAGCGGTGTCTCTGAAGAGCCACCAGATTCCCTACCCCCTGCCCCAGGCCGGCGGCGGGCTGTGCGGCCTGGAGGTCGCCTCCCTGGAGTGGACGCCGGGGCAAATCACCGGCGTCATCGCCTCGGAGTGCATCGCGGAGACCCGGCAGGAGGTGGACCTTCCGGTCTACGGCGGCCACTTCAGCCGGAACGTCCCCGCCCTGCTGGACGCCTCGGTTGACCGCATCACGGGAACGGTCAACGTCGCCGCCGGAACGCACCGTACCAGCGCGTCCTTTGTTGCGGACGGTCAAACCCGTTTTACCCTGCCCGTCGCCAACAGGAAGGCGGTCCACAAGTTGGAAATCACGGCGGACCTGGCGGCGACGCTGAACGTGCCGTTGCCGCCGATGTTGCAGACCACCCACCACCCGGCCCGGACCGACGTGTACACCCGCAGGGTGACCTGCCGCTGCGGCGAGAGCTCGACGACCAGGACGGTGCGGATCTACGTCTACCACCCGGAGCACGTGCGGGCCGTGGAGGCGCAGCGCGCCCCGGCCACTCACACCCGCATCGAGGCCATTCCGTTGGCCCTGAACGCCGGGGCCGACGACCCCTACCAGGCCCTGCACGTTCCCCCGCCCCAGCCCCCGCCGCCCAAGGCGGAGCAGACCCCGGTGGGCGGTTCCAGTTGGTGGAGCTGGCCGTGGTAGGGCGCATCGCAACCATCCTGCTGCCCATCGTCGCGGCCCTGGCGACGATGGGCGCCGCGCCCGTCGAGGAGCGGGCCATGCTGGCCGCCTTCGACGCGGTGCTGACCGGCATGGCCTACGCCGGGGTGGGCCTCTGCTTCTTCGCCATCGTCTGGGCGGGCTTCGTGCTGATGGCCGAAGGCGCGGAGGGTCAGGGGCCGGGCCGGGGGAAGGCCAGGAACGCCGTGATCATGGCCATCGTCGGCCTGGTGGTGGTGCTGCTGGCCAAGGGCATCGCCGCCGCGCTCAACAGCCGGATCATAGAGGTCCTGCCCGGCCCATAGAACGAGAAAGGAGGTAGCGGAAATGAAACCGAGACTACCCAACATCAAGAACCTGGCTTCCCGTGCCAGGAAGGACAGGACCGAGGACTCCGAGGTAATCGGCACCGAGAAAATCAAGGAGCAAGCCGTGGCCGAACCGCCCAAGCCGCCGCCCCCCTTGTCCCTTTTCTTCATGCTGTCCCACCTGGAAGACGACGGGCCGGTGCGGCTGGACGGGGTGAAGCTGGTGGTGCTGGAGGTGATGGGGCTGGAGCTGGACGAACCCAAGCTGGGGGCCTTCGCCGGTTCCCTGAACGCCCTGGACTTCCCGGTGCAGCTGCTGGTCCGCCAGCACCCGCCGGTGCTGCAAACCCTGCGGAAATCCCTTACCGAGGCCCAGCCCGATGACCTGCCCCAGCAGACCCGCGACGCCGCCGAATCCCTGGGCCGTCTGCTGACCACGTTGGAATCCCGCGAGGGCATCCTGGACCGGCGCTTCTACGCAATCTGCGAACACACCCGCGCCGACGAGCTGCGGGGCCTGCTGTCCCGCGCCGGTTTGGGCGTGTTCCCCCTGAAGGGCCAGCCGCTGAAGCTGCTGCTCCTGGCCTCCGCCCTGGGCGGCTCGCCCAACGAGAAGGACGAGGACGCTGAATTAACCATCGAGGTCAACCGGCGGGACATCCGCGTGGGCGATCACCTGGTCCGCTCGTTGCACCTGGGCAAGTGGCCCCGCTTGCTGGCCCCCGGCTTCCTCCAGGGGCTGATGGCCGCCGGAGCGCCGATGGACCTGTCGGTCCACCTGGGGGCCATCCCCGCCGAGCAGGCCGCCCGCACCCTGGAGTGGCAGAAGGTCCGCTTCGAGTCGGCCCAGTCCCTGTCCCTCAACCGGGGCCGCAGCCTGTCGCCGGAGGCGGAGATCGCCCTGGAGGACGTGAGCCGTTTGCGCGATGAAGTGCAGCGGGGTAGGGAAAGGCTGTTCCACGCCTCTTTGTCGGTGACGCTCCACGCCAAAGACCAGGAAACCCTCAAGGACCTGACCCAGAAGGCCCGGGCGCACTTCGCCGCCACCCTGGGCAAGCTGGACAACCTGGCCTTCCGCCAGAGGGAGGGCCTCTTGTCCACTCTGCCCCTAGGCCTGAACGCGGTGGCGGTGTGGCGCACCCTGGACACATCCAGCCTGGCGCGATTGTTCCCATTCTCGCCGCCGGACCTGGACACCAGGAGCGGCACCCTCTACGGCATCGACCTGCGGGCCTGCGCCCCCATCGTCTACGACCCCTTCGACGGGACCCACCTGAACGCCAACACCGCCGTCCTGGCCCGGTCCGGTTCCGGAAAGTCCTTCGCCACCAAGCTGGGGGTGCTGCGCGGCGTCTGCCGGGGCGTGCGAGCCTACGTGATTGACCCGGAGGGCGAGTACGCCGACATGGCCCGCGCCGCCGGTGGGCGGGTGCTCTCCCCGGGAATTGAGGGCCAGGGCATGAACCCCTTCGTCATCGACCGCGGCGACAGCGAGGAGCTCTTGCAACGCATCGGCAGCCTGCGCCGCCTGATTGAGGTGATGGTGGGGGAGCGGCTCAGCGCCGAGCGCCGGTCGTCCCTGGACCACGCCCTGGCGGGCTACTACTCCGAGCGCCGGGAGCGCACCGGCTTCCGCGATTTCTACCAGTACCTCCAGGACGAGGGAGACGGCGACATCGCCCACCTGCTGCGGCCCTTCGCCACCGGCAGCCTGCGGCACCTCCTCTCCGACGAGGGCGACGACCTGCTGACCCACGAGGCGTTGGTCACTGTCTTCGACCTGCACCTCTTGGAGCCGGAGTTGCGCCCCGCCGCCGCGATGGTCTGCACCGAGACGGTGTGGGCCGCCGCCGCCCAGGACCCGAGGCCCCGGCTGCTGGTGGTGGACGAGGTGTGGTCGATCATGCAGCACCCCGAGGGCGCGGCCTTCATGGTCAGCATGGCCAAGCGCGCCCGCAAGCACCGGCTGGGGTTGCAGTTCATCACCCAGGACGTGCAGGACCTGCTCTCCGAGGACTCCTCCCGCGCCATCACCGGCCACAGTGGCAGGGCCTTGCTCCAGAACGCCGCCTTCAAGCTGTTGCTCCAGCAGGACGCCGCCGCCATCAGCACCGTGGGCGAAGCCTTCGACCTGCCGGTGGAACTGCAACGCTGGCTCTTGTCCTGCCCGCGCGGTGATGGGTTGCTGCTGGCCCGGGGCAACCGCTTCCCGGTCCGCATCGAGGCCACCCCGGAGGAGACCGAGGTAATCGAGTGGCGGCCCGGCCCCAGGCACTGAAACGAAACACCGAAATCAAGATAGAGAGGCAACGAGTATGAGTATCAATGTGAAGCACATCCTCTTCGGCGATAAGCAGGCCAAGAAACCCCCGGCGCTGCTGGCGGTGACGCCCCACCGCACCGGGGAGCGCACCCTGCTGGGCGTGGAGAACCTGCTCCAGTCCGTCGCCGTCCCCGAACCCTTCTCCCTGGAACTGGCCGGCGACGCCGACGGCGTCACCCTGCTGGCCCGCTGCATGGACCAGGAAGTGGTCAAGGGCCAGATCGCCGCCCACTACCCCCAGGCCCGCGTCCGCGAGATAATGCCCGAGGACGACCCCATGCGCCGCCGGCAGGGGGAACTGGCCTGGGGCCTGACCCTGCGGGTTGACGGGCCGGAGTACGTGCCCCTGCGCACCTTCCCGGGACGACGACCTGCTGGACCCCGGCTCCGACCCCCTGCTGGCGGTCATCGGCGCCCTGTCCGCCCTGCGCCCCGGCGAGCGGCTGGTGGCCCGCCTGCTGCTGCGCTCCCTGGGTCCCGAGTGGTCCCAGGCCCACCAGGCCAAGGCCCACAAGCAGGCCCGTCCCCGAACCCCGCGACCCCTCCTACACCTACCAGACCAGGCCCCTCCAGGTGGACGGGGTGACCATGGCCGTGCTGGGCGTGGGGGCGCTGGCCGCCCTGCGGGGCTACCTGTGGGTCCAGGACGGCGAGTTCCTCAAGGCGTCGCTCCTGGGCCTGGGCACCGTCTCCGGCCTGGTGGTGGCGGGCTGGGGCTGGTGGCGCTGGAAGAAGGCCCGCAATCGGGTCTATGACCCGCTCCTGATCCGGGAGAAGGTCTCCCGCATCGCCTTCGACGCCGAGCTCCAGATCACCGCCTTCCTGCCCGCCGCGGCCGGGACGGAGCGGGCACACGACCTGCTGGAAAGCGTGGCCGCCGCCTACCGCCACTACGACCACCCCGCCGGGGCGCGGTTCCAGGCCGGTAAGGTGCGGCCCCTGTTTCCCACGGCGACCCTGCACCCCGCCGGGTCGGGGCTGTTCGGCAAGCGCAGCGTCCTGGGTGTCAGGGAGGCGGCCGCCCTGTGGCACCCGCCGGGCGAGGGAGACGAGACGCCCCTGGTGGAGCGGTCCGGGTCAAGGGCGCTGGCGCCCCAGGCCCGCAGCGTCCGCACCGGCGCGCCGGTGGGCGACGCCACCGGCGGCGCGCCCCGCGAGGTCAACTTCACCGCCGACCTGCTCAAGCGCCACCACCTCTACGTGGCCCGCACCCGTATGGGCAAGTCCACCCTGATGCACCACGTCGTCACCCACAAGCTCAGGGAGAAGGCGGCGGGTAGGGACGGCGACGCCATCATCGTGGTGGACCCCCACGCCGACCTGGTGGCCGGGCTGCTGGAGCAGGTGCCCGAGTCCCTGGTTGATAAAGTACGGCTCATCGACCTGGCCGACGAAAGGGGAGCGCCCGGCGTCAACCTGCTGGACACCCGCATCTTCGCCGACCGCGACCGCACCGCCGATTCCGTCGTCAGGGTGGCGAAAGGACTTTGGGAGCAGTGGGGTCCCCGGATGCAGTCCATCCTGGAGCACACCGTCAAGACCCTCCACGAGGCCAACGAGCAGAGGGACGACGGCGAGCAGTACACCATCCTGGACGGGCTGAAGCTGCTCTCCGACGGCAAGTTCCGCGCCGACGTGCTGGGCCAGGTCACCGACCCCTACCTGCTGGACTGGTGGGTGCGGGACTTCGACGGCTGGCACCGCCAGTACCGCTCCGAGGCCATCGCTCCGGTGCAGACCCGCCTGGCCTACTACGCCTCCTCCAAGAAGGCGCGGTCCATCCTGGGCCAGTCTCGCTCCACCATCGACCTGCGGGAGACCATCCTGGAGGGCGGCGTTCTTTTCGTGTCCACCGCCCAGGGCACCGCCGGCCGGGATGTGGCCGCCCTGGTGGGGGCGTCGCTGCTCAACCTGGTGGACTCGGTGATTAGGGAGCAGGAGAACCTGCCCCTGGACCGGCGGCGGGGCGCGCTGGTCGTCGTCGATGAGATGCAGTCCATGCCCGGCGTCGATTACGAGTCCATGCTCTCTGAGCTGGGCAAGTACGGGGCGTCCTTCATTCTCGCCACCCAGAGCCTGGCCAAGCTGGACGACCTCTCCCGCACGATGCAGGACACCATCCTGGCCAACGTGGGCTGCCTGGCCGTGTTTCAGGTGTCGGGCAGCGACGCCCGCCGGTTGGTGTGGGAGCTGGGCAAGGACCGGGTGTCCGAGGACGACATCACGTCGTTGCCGGTGCATCACTGCTACGTGCGGGCCACCGTGGGCGCCGACCGCCTGCCCGCCTACTCCATGATGGTCCGGAAGCCGGAGCCGGGCGACGCCCACCTGGCCGACCGCATCCGGGCCGAGGCCAGGGACTACACCACCAGGGCCGGGGAGATCGACCTGGGCAACGCCGAGGGAGAGCAGAAGATCAGCGACTACCGCCGGCTGCTGGCGGAAAGGCAGAACGGCGCCAGCCCCGCGCCGCAACCGCCGGAACAGGACCCCGGACCGGGCCGCAACCGGCAGCGCAGCAGGCGCAACCCAGCGGGTGAAGACGGCGAAGAGCCCGCCGCCGCCGGGGAGGTGGCGGAATGATGTTTACCGAGTGCGAGACCGGCCTGCTGCGCCGGTTGGCGGAGTTGCCCTTCGCCGACCGGCTGGACCTGGCGGCCCTCTCCGGCTGGTCTAAGGGCGCGGTGTACGCCGGTATGAACCGGCTCACGGAACGGGGGATGGCGTCGGCCATTCCCCACGCTACGTCCCTGCTGCCGCCCACCCGCCGCTACTA
>CBDCYT010000017.1:0-243918 GCA_965224325.1 Dehalococcoidia bacterium | reverse complement strand
TGATCCAGGTTGGGAAAAGCACGGCACGAGTGACCGCCCGGGCCCGGATTCTGCCACAGACAGACCGGAACCCCGGCCTGTCCCGGTCCGGCCACCCAAGATGGTCGGCGGGTGTCCCGCCGCCGCTCACCCCTGGCGTAAACTCTTCCTACATCGAGGGCGCACCATACCCCCTGCAACAACTTAGGGCGCACCCTGGCTCCTATCTCCGCTAATCCTCTAATCCTCTTATCGCCAATATGCTAGAATGCCACCGGATTTGCCCCGGTTACAATTCGGCGCCCCGGGAGGATGATTATGGCCGGTAATCAGGTTAGGGTTGGCAATGTGGAGATTACTTCCCTGTCCGACGGGATTCTGGAATTCGACCTGTGTAACTTCTTCCCCAACCACAAGTCCGACGAGGAGTGGCGGTCTTACCGGCAGCATCTGGTTGAAGGACACAAGGTCCGCTTCAACCTGGCCTCCTACCTGATTCGTTCCGAGGGCCGCACCCTTCTGGTGGATACCGGTATGGGGGCCCGGCCTGCCGACGCTCCAGAAACTCCCTGGGGGGAGCTGATGAACGACTTCCGGACCCATGGCCTCCGCACCGACGAGGTGGACATGGTGGTCATGACCCACCTGCATCGGGACCACGTGGGCTGGAATCTGGCGCCTCCGCAGGCAGACGGCGGCAATTACGTTCCTACCTTCCCCCGCGCTCGCTACTGGCTGAGTTCCAAAGACTGGGCAGCCTGCCACGACCCGGAGGTTATGCCCACCCGCTTCTCCTATGCTGCTACCACTGTTTGGCCGCTGCAGGAGCTGGGGCTGGTCGAGTTCATGGACAGCGAATGCACCTTGACCAGCGAGGTGACTGCCTTCCCCACGCCGGGGCACACCCCGGGCCACATGAGCATCATGGTGAACTCCCAGGGAGAGCGGGCCATCATCCTCGGCGACGCCATCCACAACCAGGCCCAGGTCAATGAGACGCATTGGGAATCCATGGCCGATATGGACCCGCAGCAGACCCGGATTACCCGTCTTGGTCTGATGGATCAGCTAGAGAACGAGGGCATCCTGGGTATAATCGGCCACTTTCCCTACCCAGGCTATGGCAAAGTGGTGCGTGTTGAGGGCCGCCGCTACTGGCAGGCGCTGTGAATTGATAAGTAGGAATAGCGGTTACGAATTGGTCTCCGGGACTAGTCATTCGTAATTCTTAGTCCCGGATTCGCAACTAAAACGAGGGTGGTATTCAATGAAATTCAGGCTATTCCGCTCTGTGCAATTGCCCCACCAGTCCAAGCAAAACCGGTATTGAATGCGGCTCACTAACCCGTCATTCCCGCGAAGCTTGTCCCTGACCCTGATAGGGGAGCGGGAATCCAGACCCGTCATTCCCGCGAAGCTTATCCCCGACCCCGATCGGGGAGCGGGAATCCAGACCCGTGATTCCCGCGAAGCTTGTCCCCGACTCCGATCGGGGAGCGGGAATTCAGACTCATTAACCCGTCATTCCCGCGAAAGCGGGAATCCAGAAAGGTAGGATGCTGGATAGCTCAGCTTTATGAGACAGCCTCAATTGCGTAACAAATTGGGAATGCACGACACTGATTGGGCCCCGGTCACTCTGACGAAAGATGTTGAGTATCCGGAAATGCTCGACGGTGTGGTCGATCGTTTGAAGCGCATTGCCGACGTTGTTCACGAAGCCCGCTTCCCCCTCAAGCGCAGTAGAGAGAAGGCTGTGTCCCAAGCTCCGCACGATCCAGACGGAGAATAGGTCTCACCGGAAACTGTCCTCCTTCCCCCGTCCCGTCCGCTGCCACGACCGTCGTTGTGACGTTCCCACTCAACAACTGGTGCGAATATTTACCCCGGCCAATGACCCCAGGTGGTACACTTTTCCGCCGCCCCCCTGGCACACAATGCCTCCGCCATTGACACCATGTCGAAGATGCGTGCACCACGGAGGAGGTCGACGAGTCGGGTTCCAGGGTGGAGCGCTTATTGGCCCCGTCCTGCACCTTCAGCTTCCTGTAGCCGTGGGGCACCTGGCCTGGCGTGGGCCGTATGGGGTTACTGCAGCTCACGCTGCTCTTGGGGCGAGAGAACCCCGCGTATGCTACGCTTACACTGGTTCCTATCATCGGAGGCCCCCTTTGCGAACGCTCACCCTGCTCGCGGTGACGCTCCTTGCGCTCGCGGCATGCCAGTCGGCGCCGCCCACCGTCCCACCCGTGGACTCCGGCGCACGTCCTACGCCCACCCTTGCGGTCACCCCAGCGCCTACCCCCAACGCGCCGCTCACTCCCACCCCGCTTCCCACCCCAATACCTACGGCGACAGCAACCGCTATCTCAACATCGACCGCAACGCCAACCGCTACCCCAACGCCAACATCCACCCCCAAGCCAACCGCTACCCCAACGCCAACATCCACCCCCAAGCCAACCGCTACCCCAACGCCAACATCCACCCCCAAGCCAACCGCTACCCCAACGCCAACATCCACCCCTAAGCCAACCGCTACCCCAACGCCAACATCCACCCCCACACCAACGCCGACGCCTAGACAACTCGCCACCGCCGCCCTCTCTCCATACCTCCCATGGTTCGGCTCGCCGCCGAGCAACCCGTATCGGCACATTATGGAAACACTCACGAAGATATGGGTACGGGATCCCGAACTCGGTGTGGCGGTTGCGCAGATGCCCTTCTACGCCGGCAGCGTCACCTATAACGATTATCATGCCCTGGCCGTCCTCGACGTCATCGCCGAGGCCGACCGAGACCTGGCGCTGGCTATGACCGGCTTCGCCTGGTTCGCCGACGGGTTACCGGACGAGCGGGGCCCCTCGCCCACAGAGCTCCTGGCGATTGAGTTTCTGGCCATGATAGCTGAGGCGAGCCCCGGGTTGGCAGGGACGCTCCAAGGGAATGGCTGGTTCGCCGATACTCCGACCGTAGACGAAGGGTGGCTGCTCGGTTCCCTCGCTCGCTTTGCCGAGAAGCACCCGGACTTGGCGGCCGAGACGGCGGGGGCTCCTTGGTTGGCAGCCAGCAGCGGAGGATACGAGAGGAGTGCGATTGAGCATCTGCATGTATTGGCCGACTGGAATCCGAAGCTCGCGCGTCGGATGCTCGTCTACGTTTCGGAAGAGCCGTTCCGAAGTCGCAACTTCTCCGTGCTAAGCGCCCTGAGCATCATGAGTTCGCGCGACTTGGACATAGCGCCTCTGGAGCGCCTCGTCGCCCAACCCTGGTTCGCCGATGGGTTGGACGCGGAGGAACGCGCGCTTATCACCGGTCTAACCTTTGCCGCCCAGCAGGCTGACGACCTGATGAACTCCCCGTTCTCGCGCTCGGCGGTCATCACGCTGCCCATCGCTGGCGAGGTCAACCTCTGGGCGTTCCGGCCCGACCCTTTCCTTCCCGACAATCTGCCCGGCAGCAACGTGCTGGCGATGATGGAAGAGGCGGTGCGGGGAGCCGAGCGGTTGACGGGAGTCCCGTTCCCCATGACCGACGTCATCCTGGTGATCCTTGATCCGGCAAGCCTTCAATATCCCGGACAATTCTTAACAGACCACATCCTAATCGCGCACCATCAACGCGGCAGAGTGTTCGACAGCAATGTCTTCCATGAGATAGGCCATTACTACTTCAACAAAGGACCTCGATGGCTCGTAGAGGGGGGAGCTGAGCTTGTAGGAGCGTATGTGAAGGCCCGGCTAATCCACAGATACCGCGAATCTATCGCGCAACTGCCGTCGGGCGCCCCGCTGCCAGACAGTCACTTTAGCTTCTTACCCCCCTTCCCATATCCAAAAGACTATGGGACTCTGGAGTATCAGGTCCGCGAGATGGGCGAATTCCTTCACGCTCCAAACGGCTGCGTGACCGTGGGGCTGGAGAACGTTCATGCGTTGAGCAACCCCGACCCTCCTCCTGGGGCGAATGTATTCCTATGCACCTACGCCTGAGGCCGGTACTTGCTCGGGAGACTGCTCCTCTTGTTTGGGGAAGAGGCGTTCTCGCTGGCCCTGCAGGAGTTGCACCTGCCGTCTCTTGAGGCACATGGGCCGACCGAGGAAGAGATATACGGGATATTCCTCAAGCACGCCCCGCCCGGCCTCGAACAGGAGTTCCGCGACGTGTACAAGCGGATCCACGGCGGGCCTTTCCTCGACGGAAGTTGACCCTTCTCCCGTTGGAGGCCTACGGCAACTCCGGCGCGGCTGACGGTCAGCCCTGACGAGGGTAGGCGTCGGCACAAATCGTGTGGGTCTCCCGCTCAATCCTCCCGGCGCGCTCGCTCCATGCGAAACGGCGCCTCGCTCCGCCTCCGGCACAGCCGAGAGAACGCCGACTCACCACAAGCTCAAGAACAAGCCGGCGACGCATAGATCCCACTCGAAACGCTCCACTTTACCCACTGGCACATTCGGCTATGTGACATTTCACCTGGCCAACCGGGGCGGACATTTATGCCGGCCAACGGCGCCAAGTGGTACAGTTTTGCTCCGCCCCGATGGCCCGACATCCCGGGCTTGTTGAAAAAGTCGATGCGGACGAGGATCTCGTGGACGGTGGTGGTCGGTGGGTCAGAGGGCGGCGGCCACTTTCAGTAGTGATCCGGCGGTTGTCGAGATGCCATTCGGCTGCACCGGGTAAGCTGGTATCCCAGATTCCTTCGGACCTACCGGCGGAACAGGGTCTACTGAGCTGGGTTTCAATGGGCCCGGAGGCCCCATGCCTTGGCGTAACCGGCGCACTGCCTTTAACACGTTGTGAGCCAAGCCGGCCATGTACCCCTCACAGTCCACCTTCCACAGACCCCTCAGCCGGGATCTGGCCCAACTCAAGCGGCCCAACGAGGCGAATGTCCCTTCAGCGATGGTTTGCCGCCGTCTTCTCTCCCGACGGTATGCCTCGGTCTTATTGCGCTCTCTCGCCCGGAGCAGCAATGGATGGTGCATGCTGAGGGCCACATACCTTCGTTTCCGGTTGGGTGGCAGGCATTGCGCTTTGACGGGACAGGCTTGGCAGTCTTCCTGATGAGCCACGTACTGGTAGGCTCGGTCCCGTCGCATGAACGCGCTACGGCGTAGCAACTTGCCTCGCGGACAGATCAGGTGGTCTCCGTGGTAGATGAAATCCGCTTTGGAAACCATGTTGGTCTCTTGTATCGGATGAATGGGGATATAAGCCGTAATGTCCTTTTCCTCAAGGAGTTCTCTTAGCTGGCCGACGCTGTAGGCGGTGTCCGCTGCCAGTGACAATGGCTTGATCGGCAGTCTCTCCAGCAGTGCTGGCAACGCTTTCCATTCTCCTTCAGAGGCGTGGGTAACCCCTCTGGCCAAAATGAAACCGCCCCGGTCGACAACCACATTCTCCTGGTAGTGCAGACCAGTGAGCTTGCCGGGTCTGCTGCGCCACCTGGCGCCGGTATCAACCGGGCTCAGGGGCAGACGGCCTTGGGAATCCTGGAAATACCGGACCTCATCATGCTCTGCACCGTCCTCATCGACAGTTGTGCCAGGCAGCATAAAGAGCCCGTTCATCTCTATGGCCTGTTCCTTGAATTCCTCGACGGTCATGCCGCTGCGGGACAGCCCGAAGTTGTTGACGTTGGCCTTGACCATGCTGGAGTCCGTGTACAACTCCGGCGACAGCAGTCCCATCCGCAACAACTCTTCATTCAGTCGGGCAAAGACTTCCGAGAAACCCTCCCGTCCAATGCGATTTACAAAGTAAGTGATGGTTGAATGATCGAAGACTGGGTCGTCAATGGTCAGAAAGCAAAACCAGCGGTAAGCAATATTCTCCGAGATGGCCGAGCACAATCTCCGGAAAGAGGCGATGTTGTAAAGAGAACAGACAAGTAGAGCCCGAACCATCACTTCAGGATGAATGGCCGGTCGGCCGAAGTCCGGGCAATACCGCTCTTCCAAGGGAGCAACCAGCTTGGCGAAATCAAGTCGCTCGTCAATCTGAATCAGCAGGTGATCTGGATCAATGAAATCCCGTAGCCGTTTGCTGGTGAACCGGAAAAGGGTGGAGTCTCTTCGGTAGCGATCCAGAGGTTCGAGCATCCTCTTGCCCCTCCAATTACTGAATGCACCGCCATTGTAGCCCAGCATCCGACCAAATCATCTGTCGCGCCGACTTTTTCAACAAGCCCTTCCCGCCCCCCTTGACAGACGGGCGGGCAAATCTGCTTGGAGGGGCCGGATTCCTCAGAGCTGGAGACCGGTTCATCGCCTTGGGGCGTGGTCTGGGGTAGCGTAACCGTCACGAAAAGCGCCTTGGCGAGAAACGCCAGAAGGAATGCGAGGGCCAGCGAAGGCCAAGAGAGCGGAGTGCGTCATCGCCGCTATGACGCTTAGGTTTCCCGGGAAAAGAAGAAGAGATGGACGGTCAGCCATGGGGAAGTGTACCAGGACTTATCAAGTAACGTGAGCAGCGCAGGCGCGCAAGAGTGTTGCTTAGCTCATTGTGGCCATCTATAATGGCTACGCTCAATAACACAGTTGCGAGCTTGGGGAACCATAGGCTGCCATCAATTTAAGAGCGGCGCCGTGTACGGTACCCCTAGGTTCACCACGAATGAATGTGCCGGCGCCCCTCCGTACGATCTGAGGCTGTAGGTGGCCGCCGATGGTCCGAACTCAACGGTGGGTGGATGTAAGCACCCTCCGTGATTCGCCGGGAACTGTGGCCACGATACCGGCCCAAAAACGTTAGCTCAGGACAGGTAACAACTTATGGACGCCGCAATGCTGTTCCGCGTAGAGTCCAATCCAAAAATTAGCTCCTTTGGCCCCGGCGACACAGTCAGGGTGAACTTCCGAATCCGCGAGGGCGAAAGGGAGCGAGTCCAGGCGTTTCAGGGAGTGGTGATCCGGCTGCAAAACGGGGTTGGACCGGCCTCTAACTTCACCGTCCGTAGGATTTCCGCGGGCATAGGCATTGAGCGGATCTTCCCAATGCACTCTCCCCTAATCGATTCCCTAGAAGTCCTTCGCAGGGGGTCCGTACGCCGGTCCAAGCTGTATTATCTGCGGGGCCTGCAGGGCCGGGCAGCGCGAATTAAAGAAAAGACTCCGCCTCGCCAGCCGCGCAATCAGACCAACAGCTAGGCCTGAAGCCCCAAGTAAGGGTCTTGCCCTCAAATGTGCGCCGCCGGCGCGCCATACATCGTACGGTGCACGTGACCGTCGGTGGCTCCTGTGAGTTCCGGCAAGCCGGGAGACGACATGGGGTACGCCGAAGTGGCAGTGGATGCGCCAGTTGCTCACTCCCGCACGTTCTCCTACAGCATCCCCAGCCGTTTCTACGTTGAACCCGGCCAATTAGTTTGGGTTCCCTTCGGCCGACGCGTAGTCCAAGGGATTGTGGTGGAGTTGGCGGCCACACCCCAAGTTGAGGTCACCCGGGACATCCTTCAGCCCATCGAACCGGCTCCCTTAGTTAGCCAGCTACGTCTCGATTTGGCTCGATGGTTGAGCAATTACTACCTGTGTTCCCTATTCGCCGCGATTTCACTGATGCTGCCTCCAGGTTTTGAGGCGCAGGTGCGTTCTCGGATTACGCTGGTCCCCCAGACCCCGGCTCTGCCGGGTCCGAGGTCACCGGATAGCAAATCTCCGGACCGGAGACCAATGGAAGGGGCGGATCTTTCGTTCCTCCGGCTCGAAACCGCGGATATCCTGCGCGCCTTGGACTCGACAACCGGCTATGAAGAGCCGGCATTCATAAAATTGCTGGGCCGGAACGGAGAGCGAACTCTGGCCGGATTGCTCCGAAGAGGGCTTGTCCACCGGCACACCGAGTTGCCCCGTCCTAGAATTACCCCGCGCTACGAGAGCTTCTTGTTTCCTGTTAACTCCGTAGACCCGGAGCAGCCGGAGCTAACGGTAGACGTCCGGCTTTCCCCACGCCAGGGAGACCTATTGAGAGCGGTCAGAGAGCAGGCGGCGGGTTATCCGGCAACACTGGCCAATAAAGAGTATGGCCACGGAGCAGCGGACGCGTTGGTCCGAAAGGGTCTTCTTGGTCAGGAGTGGACCAGGCTGGAACCTCCCTCCCCCGCAACCACACGCGACGATGTCGCAGAAGACGGACTTGCGTTGACTCCAGAGCAAGGAGAAGCCCTAGACCAAATTGTTGAAGCGCTTGATAATTCGGGCCAATCACCCCGTGTCTTCTTATTGCACGGCGTCACGGGCAGCGGCAAGACCGAGGTGTATCTCCGGGCAATCCAGCGAGTCGTGTCCAAAGGCGGGCAAGCCGCCTTTCTAGTGCCGGAGATCTCTCTTACCCCCCAAACCATGCAGCGGGTCAACGCCCGCTTCCCCGGACGGGTTGCTATCCTGCACAGCGGATTGACCCAGCGCCAGCAATTCGACCAGTGGTGGAAAATACACGACGGGCATTACGACGTGGTGGTGGGCCCCAGGAGTTCCCTTTTCGCCCCTTTGCCGCGGCTGGGCCTAATTGTTATCGATGAAGAGCACGAGTGGACCTATAAACAGGAAGAGGCCCATCCGTTGTACCATGCCCGGACCGTGGCTAATGAGCTGGCGCGCCTCACCGGGTCCGTGGTGATTCTGGGCAGCGCCACCCCGGACGTGGAAACCTACTACCAAGCTGAGCGGGGCCGGTACCGGTTGCTGGACCTGCCTCGCCGAATTGCGCTTGACCCAAGCCGCGGCGCGGAGCTTTCCCCGGTTGAGGTCAGCGACATGCGGCGCGAGCTCAAGGAGGGGAACCGCGACATTTTCAGCCGGGCCCTGGCCCAGGAGTTGCAAGACCGGGTTGGCCTCGGCCAACAGGCCATCCTACTCCTCAACCGGCGAGGCAGCTCCCCCATCGTTCAGTGCCGGGACTGCGGCCACGTAGTCACTTGCGCCAGTTGCTCCGTAGCCCTTGTTTATCACTCCACCGACGGCCGCTTGATGTGTCACCGTTGCAACCGGCGCACCCGCATGCCAGACAGCTGCCGGCAATGCCGCGGGAAGCGAGTCCGCAGGCTGGGAATCGGCACGCAAACGGTCGTAGAGGGGGTGACCGCCTTGCTTCCAGGGGTGCGAGTGGAACGCTGGGATGCGGACGCCACTCGCACGGGGCTCAACCCCGAAGATATCATGGAGCGGCTGAAAAGCGGGGAAACTCAAGTGTTGGTGGGCACCCAGCTGGTAGCCAAAGGACTGGACGTGCCCAACGTGACGTTGGTGGGTGTAGTCTTGGCCGACGTCGGCCTGCATTTACCGGACTTCCGTTCCGGGGAACGCACCTTCAGCCTCCTGTGCCAGGTGGCGGGCCGGGCCGGCAGGGGCCAGGTCCGGGGGAAGGTAATCGTTCAGACTTATACCCCGGAGCACTACGCCATCGCCGCCGCCTCCCAGCATGACTACATCGCCATGTACCACCGCGAGATTCAAGCCCGGCGCCGGGTGGGAAATCCTCCCTTCAACCGTTTGGTGCACCTGGTTTACCAGGACGTGAACGACGCCCTATGCCAGCGTGAGATCACAGCCACCGCGCGGGAGCTGCGGCGGCAAGTCGAAGCGCAGGGGTTGACCGATGTGGACATTATTGGCCCGGCCCGGGGTATGCCATTCCGCTTGAGAGGCCGCTATCGCTGGCATTTAGTCCTGCGGGGACGCAATCTGCAGGATTTCGTGGACAAGAATGTCTTTCCGAGAAGCTGCACCGTGGACGTGGACCCGGTCCACGTCCTTTAGGTTGGCTTTGCACTCTCAGACCGGCTTGAATATAATATCCCACGAAAAGATTGCCTGGGTGCGAATTCAGCATGGCAGGCGGCGTGGCGGGATTCTGAATCCGTATAGGGCGGGCCAAGAATCCGGAGCGGGGCGCCTTCCATCTCTTCAGATTCCTCGCTGCTCCCGGAATGTCGGCACACGAAGTCCCTTGGTCATTCGATTGGCCCCGGAACCCAAGGGTGGCCGCCGAACCCAAGGGTGGCCGCCAAACCCAAGGGTGAATGTGTGAGTTTCCCGGCTAAACTTGATTCTGCGGTCCGACTTCGCATTTGTTTACGGGGAGGTAAACGAGCGTGACAGTATTGCGTATGCGATTTCTGCCTGAGCCGATCCTGCGGCAACAGGCAAAAAAGGTGGGAAAGGTTCCGGCGGGTATGAAGAAGCTCGTTGTAGACATGGTGGAGACCATGCACGACGAGCAGGGGGTTGGCTTGGCCGCCAACCAGATAGGCTCCTTGCAGAAAGTGGCGGTCATTCAAACACCGGAGATGGAAGAAGCCCTGGTGCTGATCAACCCCGAGATTGTGAAGCAGGAGGGTGAAAGGGAAGTGGAAGAAGGTTGCCTGAGCATTCCGGGATACCGGGGAACGGTGAAGCGTTCGGTCAGTGTGCGGGCCAAGGCCTTGGGATTGGACGGCAAGGTTATTCGCATCAAGGCCGATGACCTGCTGGCCCAAGCTTTAGAGCATGAGACCGATCATCTCCACGGCATCTTGTACATCGACCGGTTGGTGTCGCCGGACAGCCTGTGGAAGATAACCTCGTCGTCTGAAGACGAAGATGATGACGAGCAAGAAGAAGAAGGTGAAAGGGAGGCTCACGACACGTCCATGCCCCAGGAGGAGGAAGAAGATTCGGCCGGATAATTCCAGGCTGGACCGTGGATCATGCTAGCTAAGCTCCAGGAATACTTTGCCGGTTGCGAAACCCCCGCATATTTGGTGGGCGGTTACCTGCGGGACTCGTTGCTGTCGCAGCCCCCCGGCCGGGACATAGACGTCGCGGTGGCAGGCGATTCCCAGGCTTTGGGCCGGCAGTTGTCCAAAATGTTGGGAGGGAAGTTTGTTCCTCTAAGCCCAACCTTTGGGACAGCCCGGGTGGTGGCGCCGGATCCCGAGGGCGGGACCTGGACCGTGGACCTGTCCGCTTTCGCAGGCAGTATTGAAGAGGACTTGGCCCGCAGAGACTTCACCATAAACGCGCTGGCCTTGCCTTTGGCGCACTGGGGCTCCGGGGCGTTGGGCGAAGAGCTGATCGACCCGTTTCAGGGACGGAAAGACTTGGCGGAAAAGTGCATCCGCGCCGTTAGCCGCCACGCGTTTCAGGATGATCCCTGCCGCCTGTTGAGGTCTGTAAGGTTGGCGTCCGCCCTGGGATTTCGGCTTGAGCCCGAAACGGCTCGCCAAGTCCTCGCCGACGCCTCCCACTTGGGCGCGGTGGCCGTCGAACGGGTGAGGGACGAATTCCTCAGTATCCTGGCGCTTGATGGGGCCAAAGGGAGTTTGGAAGCCCTCGACCGCCTGGACCTGTTATGCCGGATCATCCCGGAGTTGGCGGAAGCAAAGGGCGTCGACCAACCGAAGATGCACTACTGGGATGTCTGGGGCCACTTGCTGCACGCGGTGGAGAATGCGGAGCGGATCACCAAAGGCCATCAACACTCACCGGTATTCACGTTGATTTATTGGACTGCAGAAACGGCCGCCTACTTCAACAGGGAAGCCGGCGATCTCCACTCCCGCCGGACCATGCTCAAGCTGGCCGCTCTGCTCCACGATATCGCCAAACCCAGGACCAAGCACGTAGAAGAAGACGGCCGCACTCGTTTTCCGGGCCATTCCGAGGACGGAGCTAAGATGGCCGAGGAGCGATTGGCCCATCTTCGATGTGGTTCCAAGGGCATTGGCATAGTGTCTAACATGGTAAAGCATCATCTGCGGCCCTCCCACATGATGCAGAGTGTCGCCGAAGTGCCCACCGCCCGGGCCATCCACCGCTATTTCCGGGACCTTGGAGACGTGGCTGTAGACACCCTGTACCTGAGCTTAGCGGACTATTTGGCGGCAAAAGGTCCGGAGCTCCACCCTGACGATTGGGCTATCCGTGCTAGAATGACGGGGCACATGATACACGCCGGTTTTCAAGCGGAGGACGCCATGGCCAACCTCCGCTTGGTCAATGGGAACGAACTCATCGAGCAATTTCACCTAAACCCAGGCCCTGTCATCGGCAGGTTGCTGGAGCGCATAGAAGAGGCCCAAGGAGCAGGAGAGATCTCCACCAGGGAAGAAGCCCTGGCTCTAGCCGCCGACTCGCTGGGACACCAACGGGACTTCAGCCCCCACCAGGAACGGGACGGCCCATGAGGTCACTAATAGGCTTCATTGGGACGGGCCTATCTTTGCTGTGGTCGCCAACCGTGCGCTGGCGAAGCTTCCGCCTAACCCTACTCATCATCCTCGTGCTGGGCCTAGCCCTAGCCGCTTTGAGCTTTAAGAATATCAACATAGACCTGCCGGGGGGTCTGGATTTAAGGCGGGACGGAGCGGGACCCTTGGGGCTTAAGCTTGGTCTGGACCTGAGGGGAGGCGGCTCCCTGATTTACCAAGCGGATACAGGCACCCGCATCGACGTCACCTTTGAGGAACCCACGAGCCCGGTCGTCGTAGCCGAGGCGCTGCAGGAGTTGCGCTACGGTGAAGAGGAGCTTGCGTTCGAGAACTATACGATTGAGTTCCGAGACCCGCTGAGGGTCCGGATCAAGGCTCCATTGCTGGACGATAATGATCCCAGACTAACTAACTTCGAGGAGACCACGGCAACAAAGCTGGAAACCATCGCCTCGGTACAAGTCAACTCCGTCCAGGAGCCCACCGAAGAGCAAATGGACGGCGTACTGGACATCATTAACCGGCGCGTCAACCTCTTCGGCACCGAGGAGCCAATCATACAGCGGTTCGGCGACAACCGCGTTATCATCCAGCTCCCCGGGGCCAGCGGCTCAGTCACCCTGTTGCGCTTCCTGGAACCTGATCCGGAAATTGTTACCGTTGATGCTGTTCGCGCGGGCTTGATACGTGCAGGGTATGAGGACGTAACGGTGGAGAGAGAGGCGGACGGGACCTTTAGAGTCCAATCGGCCACCGTTAGCCGGGAAAGCCGGGATAGCGCGCCAGCAATTTTGACAGAGACGCTGGGAGTTATTGATCAGTTCCAAGTGGCCAGCGCCATCGACGACGCTAAGAACCTGATTGGGCAGACCGCACAGTTGGTATTCACAGACAGGACCTGCGGGTTGGTAAATCCAATAAATTCAGGTTGTCTGGACCCCACTGACGCCGATATCGGGCTCACCGGCGACGATTTATCCAGAGCCTTCGTGACCACAGACCCGTCGACCGGCGCCTGGGCAGTATCCGTCGGTTTTGACGGCAGAGGCTCCGACATATTCTCCGACCTGACCCGCCGGATCGTGGGCCAGGAGAACCGCCGAATCGGCATCTTCCTTGACGACGATTTGGTTATTGACGTGGTGGCGAGGGCCTGGATTCGCAATGGACAAAGCCAAATCACGGGCCAGTTCTCCAGGGAAGAAGCCCGGACCCTGGCAATCCAACTAGAATCCGGCCGGTTGCCCGTGCCGCTGAAGCTAATACAAGAGAACGACGTAGACGCCTTGTTGGGGTCCGAATCGCTGCGCAACAGCTTGATCGCGGGCCTGGTCGGCTTGGGCCTTGTAATGGGTTTCATGGTTTGCTACTACCGCATGGCCGGAGTGGTCGCTTCGTTGGCTCTCGTGTTCTACGCCATCGTCATGCTGTCAACGTTCAAGCTAATCCCCATTACGCTGACCCTTTCCCATATTGGAGGATTCATACTGTCCATCGGCATGGCTGTAGATGCTAACGTGCTGATATTTGAGCGTATGAAGGAAGAATTGCGCGTTGGCCGCACCCTGGCATCCTCCATGGAGGTGGGATTCAGCCGCGCTTGGCCGGCGATACGCGACGGGAACTTCTCCACCCTGATCACCTGCGGTGTGCTCCTTTGGTTCGGCGACCGCCTGGGGGGTGGACTGGTTACCGGATTCGCCATAAGTCTAGGGATAGGAGTGTTGGCCAGCATGTTTACCGCGGTGATTGTGAGCCGCAATCTTCTTCAGCTAATGGCCTGGGTCGGCCTAGCCCACCGAGTGAGCCTCTTCACCCCTGAAGGGTCCCAACGGACCGGCTCCACGGCGAGAGAAAGCGGCTAGCCATGCTGGATATCGTCGGCAAACGAGCCTGGTATTTCATCTTCTCCGCGTTGATCATCCTGCCTGGATTAGTCTCTATGATCATTCCTTCCGGCTGGTCATCGGGAGACTCAGGGCTTAACCCCGGCATCGATTTCAACAGCGGTTCTTTGCTGAATGTCGCCTTCGACAGGCCGGTTACTGAGGACCAAATCAAGGAGCGAATGGACCTGCTGGGCCATGATGACGCCCTTATCCAAAAATCGGGAGCCCGCCGGTTTTTGATCCGGACCACGCAGCTCAAAGACGCCGTGGGGGATAATCCCTCCGAGAGGGAGATGATCGAGGCCGACCTGGAGGATTTTCTTGGCCTTGACAGGTCCAAAGTGGAGTTCGCATCCGTTTCGCCCATAGTGGCGAGTGAGACGGTGCGAAATGCATTCTGGGCTATCGCCGCGGCTTCGGTATTTATCCTGTTGTACATTTGGTACGCCTTCCGGCGGGTGCCCAAGTCCTACCGGTATGGAATCAGCGCCATCTTGGCGCTGGTCCACGACGTCCTGTTCGTCCTAGGCGTGTTCTCCATTCTGGGCAAGGTAATAGACCTGGAAGTCAATTCCATGTTCATAGTCGGGGTCCTGATAGTGGCCGGTTACAGCGTTAACGACACCATCGTGGTGTTCGACAGAATACGGGAAAATGTGGTGCGGCATCCGGACAGGGCGCTGGACGCGGTAGTGAACATGAGCATCCTGGACACCGTCGGCAGGTCCTTGAACACCAGCCTTACCACGTTGTTCGTGCTGGTGGCAATGCTATTAATCGGCGGCCCTTCCATCAGGGGTCTCTTGTTGGTGGTGGCCATCGGGGCTGTGATCGGGACCTACAGTTCCATCTTCATCGCCAGCCAGTTTATCGTCATGTGGGACCGGGGCGAGATCGGGAGATTCTTCCGCCGTTGGCGCCGGGGCGCCGTTGCTGCAGGCACCGGGTTGCTCCACCTAATTGGACGGTAGCAACGGATAATTCGCCGGTTGACCCAGCGAAGGTCTTATCCTGCCCAGGGGCAAGGGCTCTTTAGTCCCAATCCCCAGTCCTAATCCCCAGCCATTCCCCAAGCGCGAGCAATGGCCGTATCGTCAGGACTGGCGATCGGTGGGGGCGTCCGGTGGCGTCAACAACACCCTTCCCAAGACCTGCCGGCTGGCAATCAACTCCGCCGCCATGGCCACTTCCTCCATGGGCAAAGTGCGGTCCACCAGGGGTTTGACCAGGTCCTGGGAGACCATACCGGCCATAGCTTGGACCTGAGCCTGGGAAACCCCGGAGTAGCCCACTATCCGAGCGTCGCGGAAAATCACCTCCGCCGGATTCAGGTCTACAGGTTGGCCGGCCACCTCTCCCAACATAACCCAGCAGCCGTACTGGGCCAGGCACCTCCAAGTGGATGGGAAAAGAGCAGAGCCCACTGTATCGATGACCACGTCGGCGCCCTGGTCTTCGGTTAACGCCATCACCACCTCGCTGAAATCCAAGGGCCCGGTTTCCAGCACTTCGGAGGCTCCCAGTTTGGCCAGGGGGCCCGCCTTTTGAGCCGAGGAAGTAACGGCTAACACCCGGCAGCCCAGGGCGGCTCCAATTTGCACGGCATGTGAACCCAAGCCTCCGCCGGCTCCGGTCACCACCATAGTTTGGCCCGGTTGGACTTGAGCGGCCTGTTGAATCCCTCCCAGGGCGACACCCATGGGGCAAGCCAAGAGAGCGGCGGCGGCCAGGTCCAGGCCGGCGGGCGCTTTGACCAGGCTAAATTCGGAGACTACGACGTACTGGGCAAAGCCGCCATTGCGACGATGACCGATGCCCAAGCCTTGACGGCAGCGGTGCTCCTGGCCTCGGAGACAACGATCGCAGCTGCCGCAGGCGCTAACTAGGAGACTCACAACCCGGTCTCCCGGCTGCAGACCGGTCACCCCGTCGCCCACCCGGTGAACCACTCCGGAAATCTCGTGGCCTGGGATGAGCCCGGGTTTGACACCCCGCCGCAGCTGGCCAGTCATGATCAGCATATCGTGGTGGCAAAATCCGCAGGCAGCAACTCGGACGAGCACTTCCCCGGCCCCGGGGATCGGGTCCGGCGCCTCGGTAAGGGCGAAAGGTTCCGCGCCGCCCGGGTCTTTTAACGTCACGGCGAACATGATTGGCGGATTATAGCCCTCCACCTCCGCCCCGCCAACCGGTATTTAGCTTATAATCTCTCGAAGCGAAGTCTCCACGGGAGCCCTTGCTTGTAGACAAGGGTTCTCAAGGCTTCACCAACAGTCGATACGAGGGGAGACGCAGGGGAGATGCCAGGGGAGATGCTATGAAGATAGGCGCTCACGTGTCCACTGCGGGCGGCATCAGTAAAGCCGTTGGCCGAGGAGTGGACATAGGCTGCGAGGCCATTCAAATATTCGGTTCGTCTCCCCAGGGTTGGGCGTTTAAGCCGGTCCCCGGAGAAGAGATAGAGGCGTTCCGCGTGGGTTTGGCAGAGGCGAATATTGGACCGGTGTTTCTACACGCCATTTACCTAATAAATTTGGGGACCGGCAAAGAGGAACAGTTGGAGAAGGGCATCCAATCTCTTGTCCATTACATGGACTTGGCCTCCAGCATTGGCGCCAGCGGCGTGATATTTCATCCCGGCAGCCACGGCGGAGCGGGCTACGAGGCGATTCTTCCTCAAACGGTGTCCGCCATCCAGAGGGTCCTGGAGCACTCCTCGGATGGCCCTTGCCTGGTGTTGGAGAACATGGCGGGAATGGGCCAACATATCGGCGCCAAGTTCGAAGACTTGGGGCGCATCTTAGAACTCGTGGACAGTCCGCGGCTTCGGGTGTGCCTGGACACGCAACATTGCTTTGCCGCAGGTTACGACTTGACTACCGAGGCAGGAATCGAGGAAATGATAGGCGAATTTGACCGTGAGGTGGGGGCGGCCAATTTGCTTGCCGTGCACGCCAACGATTCCAAGCGGCCTTGCGGTTCCGGCGTGGACCGCCACGATAACATTGGAGAAGGTTTCATCGGGGAGGACGGCTTCGCCGCGATCATGAAAAACCCGGTCTTCAAAGATGTCCCCTTCTTGCTGGAGGTGCCCGGCCTTGAGGGGAAAGGCCCCGACCTCCACAATATAGATATGTTGAAAAACATCCGTGGAAGGGTATGTCCGAACCATTGATTCACTTGTCCCGTCGTGAGTTCGTCAGATTGGTCGGGGAGGCCTACCGGAAGATTCCCTCACCGATGCGCCAGGCCCTGAGCAACGTGGACATAGCGGTAGAGGAGTGGCCGGACCCGGAGGACTTGGACTTCTCCGAAGGCGCAGACACCCTTTTCGGAATGTATCGCGGGGTGCCATTGCCGGAGCGGCAAGGGGGCGAACCTGAGCTACCGGACCGGATAATCATTTTTCGCCAACCCATCCTGCGCAGTTGCGCTACCCGTGAGGACGCCGTTCGAGAGATACGGGTCACTTTGTGGCACGAGGTGGGGCACTTCCTGGGGATGGGAGAGGAAGACCTGGACCGTTTGGGGTATGGCTGAGAGACCAGCGATCAACCCCTCCCTGCCGCAGGCATGATCTCCGCAATCCCCCCTATGGCAGAGAAGCTATGGACGGCGGCCACAAGACGGGTGGCGTGGGTTCTGGGAGCCGGCGCGGGTACTGGCCTGGCGCCGGTGGCGCCGGCCACGGTGGCCAGCCTGCTGGCCTTGGTAATTTACTATTTTGCCCCCATTTCCCAGGACTCGGTGGCACTTTACTCGCTGATTGGCGCCGGGTTTATTGTGGGTGTGTGGGCTACCGGAAGCCTGGTCACTGCTACCGATCCCGATCCCAAAAGAGGTGTCTGGGACGAGTTTATTGGTATGTGGGCGACCTGCTTGCTTCTGCCCAAGACGGTGTCCTGGATGGCGGCGGCCTTTATTTGTTTCAGGATTCTAGACATCGTCAAACCCTGGCCCATCCGGCGGCTGGAAAAGTTGCCTGGTGGATGGGGTATTATGTCAGACGACCTACTGGCGGGGTTCTATGGAGCGGCCTTGCTCAACGGCGTCCGCTTGGCTTTTTTCGATTGACCGACGTTAGGAGGGCGTCTCAGGCCGGTTGGGCGCCCTTGCCTATCCACCCGCAGCCCTCCATGCGCGCTATTTGCGCTCCAACCTCCGAAACTCTCCCGCACCGGTTAAGTTGGTGGATTTTGGAGCGGATTCCCTACGTTGCCCACTATGGGACGCTGTGATATACTCGCTACAAGTGCCCGAGGCGGGTGCATGTGACTATTTGGCTTGGCGCAGGACGAACGGCGCCGCCAAACACTGCGGTAGCTATCGGCGTACCCCGGGGTGGTGTTGCTTTTGTGGGCCCAGGCCACTGTCAACACTCTTAGTTGCGCCGGACTACGGCGTTTGAATCAGACAAGTTAAGCATTATCAAGTAAACGTTAAGAAGGTAGGTGTGAATGGTACAGTCCGTTGAACGGCCGGTGGAGCCTCGACCTGCTCCAGTTAGAGAACCCCTCGCCATGAAGTCTCTTCTAGAGGCAGGGGTCCACTTTGGGCATCAGACCCGCCGCTGGAATCCTCGGATGAAGCGGTACATCTTCACTCAGCGCAATGGCATCCACATCATTGACCTGCAACAGACGTTGGGTATGATTAACGATGCCTATCGAGCAATGACCCAGGTGGCGGCCGGAGGCGGTAAAGTACTGTTCGTCGGCACCAAGAGACAGGCCCAAGAAGTGATTGCCAGCGAAGCCGAGCGCTGCGGCATGTGGTATGTGAACCAACGTTGGTTGGGGGGGACCCTGACCAACTTCCAGACTATCCACAGCCGCATCAACCACATGATCGAGCTGCAACAAAAGCGAGATCAGGGGTACTTCCGGCAATTACCCAAGAAAGAAGCGGTTAGACTCAGGGACAAACTAAGCAAGCTGGAAAAATACTTCCACGGCTTGCGGGCCATGAACGAAGTTCCCGCCGCGTTGTTCGTTATCGATATAGGCAAAGAGGACATTTGCATCGCCGAAGCCCAGCGCATGGGAGTGCAAATTTTCGCCATCGTGGACACCGATTGCGATCCGGAAAAGGTCAGTCACGCTATCCCGGGCAACGACGACGCAGTGCGTTCCATTCGCTTGATTACAGCCCGAATGGCGACAGCAATCCTAGAGGGGCAGGCGGAACGGGAGGCGATGCTGGAGTCGCAGCGGGAAGAATTGAGCCTAGCCGGAGCTGTCGCGTTGGACGACCCGGACTTGGACGAAGAGCCGACGACGGTTAGCATCGAGGAACTCGAACAAGAATTTCTGGCTGCTGCTGAGGACGCAAGCAGCAGCCCGGGCGTCGCAACTGAAGCGGACCGGATTGCAGACGCTGAGGAGCTAGGACAGGGGATGAGGGAGAGCTCCGGCGCTGGTGTTGAACCGGTCGCGGAGAACACCGTTCCAAGACAAGCCACCGCACCCGAAGCCCAACCCCAGCCTGGAAGCGCCGAGGATGAGGAAGGATATTAGGTCGCCGCTCCCACGCTACGACACCCTCAAGTTGGATTCGTCTGCCTAGGAGGTCGCCATTTGGAGGTCACGGTGGAGCTCATCCGGAGCCTGCGGGAACGGACAGGCGCCGGAATCATGGAGTGTAAACAAGCTCTGGAAGCTAACGAAGGTGATGTAGAGAAAGCTACAGAGGCCTTGAGACTCCAGGGATTCGCTGAAGTAGCCAAACGGGCAGACCGCGCCACCAACCAAGGCGTGGTGGAAGCTTACGTCCACACTGGGGGGCGGGTTGGCGCAATGGTAGAATTGGCCTGTGAGTCCGATTTTGTGGCTCGGACTGATGAGTTCAAGAGCCTGGCCCATGATCTGGCTATGCAGGTGGCAGCCATGGGCCCGGTCTACGTGGACGAGAGCGACGTCGAAGAAGGAGACAGCCGCCCCGTTGCCCAGGTGAGTCTGCTGCAACAACCGTTTATCAAAGATAATTCGTCCTCGGTGGGAGAGGTCCTGCGGGAAGTGGCGGCCAAGTTGGGCGAAAACGTGCGGGTGCTCAGATTCAGCCGTCTGGCCTTGGGGGAGTAGCTGGCATCAGGCCCTATGCGTGAGAGTCGTTACGGGCGCGTTCTGCTGAAGCTCAGCGGCGAGTCTCTGAAAGGCTCTGCTTCATCTGGAATCGAGCCGGAGGCCGTGAGCTATCTGGCCCAACAAATCAGCGAAGTCCACGACATGGGTGTTGAACTGGCCGTGGTGATCGGCGGCGGCAACATCTGGCGGGGCGGAGCGGCGGAGTCCCAGGGGATGGACCGCGCCACCGCAGACTACTCCGGTATGTTGGCCACCGTGATCAACGCCCTCGCCCTGCAGGACGGACTTGAAAAGCGCGGCCTGACTACCCGGACCCAGAGCGCCTTGCAGATGCAAGCGGTGGCTGAACCGTATATTAGGCGGCGCGCCATCCGGCACCTGGAAAAGGGAAGAGTGGTCCTGTTTGCCGCCGGCACCGGAAATCCCTTCATGACTACCGACACCGCGTCTGCCCTTCGAGCCCTGGAGATCGGCGCCGACGTGCTGCTGATGGCGAAAAACAACGTGGACGGCGTCTACGACTCAAATCCCCACGAAAACCCTAATGCAGTGCGGTTTAGCCGCCTTGACTACATGGACGCGCTGAACCGGCGACTGGAAGTCATGGACTCCACCGCGATATCCTTGTGTATGGACAATAACATGCCCGTGATAGTCTTCGACATTTTCGAGTCCGGCAATATGTCCTGCATTCTGGCCGGTGAACCTGTGGGAACTCTGATAGATGGTCGGGATTAATCATGTCTACGAAAAACGAAGACACAACCGAGATTACCCCGCAAATGGTCCTGGATTCAGTAGTTCAACAAATGGCCGGGTCCATCAACGCATTGAAAAGAGACCTTAATACGCTTCGCACCGGTCGAGCGACTCCGGCTTTGGTCGAAAACATTCCGGTAGACTACTACGGGTCCCCTACGCCATTGAAACAGGTTGCTTCTATCTCAGCGCCGGAAGCCCGGGTGTTAATGATTCAGCCATGGGATAAGACGTCGCTGCGAGAGATCGAAAGAAGCCTGATGAAATCGGACCTGGGATTCAATCCTTCCAATGACGGCAACATTATTACGATTCCCATACCCGCGCTCAACCAGCAACGGCGGCAAGACATGGTGCGTTTGCTGAAACAGAAACTTGAGGAAGGGAAAGTTTCCGTTCGCAACGTACGGCGGAAGGGTCTCGAGAGCCTGCGGGAGTTGGAGCGGAACAAGAACATTTCGCAGGACCAGAACCGGCGTGCCCAGGAGCAATTGCAGAAAACTACCGATGAACATACTCAAGAGATAGACCAAGTGGGCGCCGCCAAAGAAAAAGAGATATTGCAGGTTTAGCAATGCAGCTCAGGACCGCATCGTCTGAGGAGCCGGCCGAGGCAGTCTCAAGCGCTCCGGTCCACGTCGCCATAATCATGGACGGCAATGGCCGCTGGGCCAAACAAAGAAATCTACCCCGGTTGGCCGGCCATCGTAAGGGCGTGGAATCCATCCACCGCGTATTACAAACCCTTAGTGACAAGGGTGTGAAGTACGTGACCCTGTACGCCTTTTCCACCGAAAACTGGAACCGGCCTGCCGAGGAAGTGGAGGGTATCCTGGACATTATGGTCGACGCCCTCCGCAGGCAAACCCAGTCCATTCACGAAAACAACGTGCGGATACTCCACATAGGCAGGATGGACCGGCTTACCCCGGCCCTGCACGATGCTGTGGCGCAGGCGCAGGAGTTGACCCGCGACAACACCGGCGTCACTCTCAACGTGGCTTTCGACTATGGGGGCCGGGACGAGATATTGAAGGCAGTGAAACAGATGATTTGGGACGGTGTGCCCGCTGAAGACGTCGATGAAGCGTTGTTCAGCAAGTACCTGTTCACCTCTCATTGCCCAGATCCCGATCTAATTATCCGGACCGGGGGCGAACTGCGCATCAGCAACTTTCTGCTTTGGCAGTCGGCCTACAGCGAGTACCACCACACCTCCACACTATGGCCCGACCTGGAACCGACTGAGTTGGAGCTGGTCTTGGAGGAATTCAAGAACCGGCAGCGGCGCTTTGGCAAGGTGAGCCCCGAGGGCTGATAATTGCTCCAACGTACGCTCACGGCGGCGGTGGGCCTGCCAATCTTGGCTGTCGCCGTGTGGTGGTCGACTCCGTGGCTGGCCATTCTAGTGGTGGTTATTGCCTCCCTGGGAATCCGCGAATTCTACCGGTTGCCACCCCCGGACATTCAACCCCTTCCCGTCGCCTTGGGCGTCATCTGGACCATCTGCCTGGTTTTGGGCGTCCAATTCGCCTCCGGTTCTGAGAGCTTCCTGATCATATCCGGTGGTATACTCGCTGCTGGAGGCTTCGCGGGCGTTCTGTGGCTTCTTGCCTACTATTCCGGGGACCGGCCCCTCGTGGGAGCCCTCTACTTGTTGGGCGGCCTGGTCTACGTCGGGTTCTTGCTGGTCCATAGCTTGGCGTTGCGCGACATAGGGGACACGAATGAGGTGGGCCGAAACTGGCTTCTACTGACCCTATTGACGGTCTTCGCCACGGACACCGGGGCATACTTGACCGGCCGTTCTTTTGGACGCCATCCCATGGCGCCGAGCATTAGCCCCGGCAAGACCTGGGAGGGCGCCGCCGGAGGGTTGGGGGCCGCGGTGGCGGCGGTGGTAGTTCTGGGGTTGGCATTTGACCTGGACACGCCCCGCTGGCAACTGGTGATTATAGGAGTTACGGTTGGCGTGATCGCTCAATGGGGAGATTTGCTCGAATCCAAGCTGAAAAGAATTTCCAATGTCAAAGACGCAGGTAGTATAATCCCTGGACACGGCGGCGTCTTGGACCGGCTCGATTCCGTTGTAGTATCCATACCCGTGGTCTACTATCTTCTTGTGACGGTATTTGAACCATGAAAAAGATAGTTGTTCTGGGATCCACAGGCTCCATAGGCCGCCAGACGCTGGACGTGGTGAGGGCTTTCCCCGAAGAGTTCGATGTAGTGGGGCTCGCAGGCGGGACTAATCAGAGCTTGCTGCTGCAGCAAGTGCAGGAGTTTAAGCCCAGCCATATTTACTGCATTGATCGCCCGCAGACGCTGCCGGAAGGTACGTGGTTCACGCCCATGGAAGACATGGTCTGCCTGGAAGACGTCGACCTGGTTATGATGGCAACCATAGGCAGTGTTGGGCTGATGCCCACGCTCAATGCGTTGAAGCAAGGCAAAGTGGTGGCGCTTTCCAACAAAGAGCCCATAGTTATGGCCGGTGAGCTCATTAAAGCCTACGAGGCTAAGTACGGCGGGGCCGTGCTGCCGGTGGACAGCGAGCCCAGCGCCATATGGCAGTGCCTGCGGGGCGAAGACAACCGTATCAGCCGGTTAATGATTACGGCTTCCGGAGGGCCTTTCAGGGAAACGCCCTTGGAGCAAATGCCCGAGGTCACCCTGGAACGGGCGTTGCAACACCCCACCTGGACCATGGGGAAAAAGATCACGATCGATTCGGCAACCTTGATGAACAAGGCATTCGAGGTGATAGAGTCCCACTGGTTGTTTAACGTTCCCTGGGACAACATAGAAGTGGTCATCCACCCTCAAAGCACCATCCACTCAATGGTCGAATTCGAAGATGGATCGGTCAAAGCCCAGCTGGGCCCACCGGATATGCGGTTGCCCATCCAATACGCTCTGTTTTATCCCAAACGCTATCACAATGAAATGATCCCCAAATTGGATATCGGCATTCCTCACGCGCTGCATTTTTCACCCATGGAGCCCGGCCGCTATCCCTGTTTCAACCTCGCAGTAGCCGCGGGAAAGCAGGGCGGCACCTTCCCGGCAGTTCTCAGTGCCTCAGACGAGGCGGCGGTTGGGGCTTTTCTCGAACGCAAGATCGGATTTACCGATATCTACCGGATTGTGGAGCAGGTGCTCTCCGAGCATCAATCGACACCGGGCCGGGATGCGGAAGAGCTGATGGAAGCGGACCGGTGGGCAGTGGCGAGGGTAAAAGACATAACCGGTAGATAGAAACCTTTATGGAAACCGTCCTCATTGCCATCGGAACACTGATTCCTATGCTGCTGATTCTGGTGGTCATCCACGAACTCGGTCATTACGCCACGGCCCGCATCCTGGGAGTCAAGGTTCTTGAGTTTGCCGTAGGTTTTCCTCCCCGGGCCTTCAGTATTTACACCGGTAAGACCAGAGTCCTCATCGACCCCCTCACCCAGTTTGTTAACGTCCAAGGCTTAGCCGATTTACAGCTGGGCCAAGTTATCAAAGTCCACTCTACCGAGGACCTCCACGGCAATCTGGTGGCCCGCATAATTGAGGCGCCCCTGCCCAAGCGGCGTCGCGGAGACCAATCAACGGAGCCCGGGTCCAAGCCAGACGGCTCTAAGGCAGAGCCGCCGCCCAGTGATTTGCTAAGGCACGAGGGCAAAGTCCGGGCCGTGGAACCGGATGGTGGTTCGTTCGTCTTGGCGGACATGATGTATTCGTTGAATTGGACCCCAATAGGCGGGTTTGTCCGCATGGCGGGGGAATCCAACCCCAACGTGCCCAGGAGTTTGGCCAGCAAGGGGGTTGGCAGCCGTTTCCTGGTGTTGGTCGCGGGGCCACTGATGAACGCGGTCCTGCCGGTTGTGGTCCTCGCTATTCTGTTCATGATTCCCCAAGACGTGACCGTGGGGCGGGTTGCCGCGATCGATGTTCCGGCGGATTCTCCGGCAGCTGAGGCAGGTCTCCGAACAGCCGACATCATAGTCGAGGCCGGTGGACATAACATCGAAACCCAATCCGATCTTGCCCGGGCCGTCAACCTGAACGGCGGCCGTGTCATGGAGTGGTTGATCGAACGGGGTGGGAATCAAGAAGTAATCCGGGTTAAGCCTAGATTCGAGAGCGAGCCCGGCAAGTGGCTAGCCGGAATAGTCGTTGGCTTGGACACAGACCAGGTTGTCGTCCTGAAAGTCCTGGATGGTTCCGCGGCGAAAGCCGCGGGATTACAAGGGGGCGACGTTGTCTTAAGCGCAGCTTCCGATTTGATCGATCAACCCTCCGCCCTCCCTGCCTCTATCCAGGCGAATCAGGGCTCACCGATGGAGTGGCGAATCATACGGGAAGGGCAGGAACAAGTCGTTTCGATAACTCCCAGATTCGAGCCGCCTGGTGAGGCTCAGTGGCGGACCGGCGTCTCCACCACTTTGGAGGATCCCCGGACCGTCAGCCGCTCCGACACGCCCTGGGAAGCGATACCTCAGGGATTCATAGGCACTTGGGAGTCCCTGGTGCTTATGAAGCAGGCAATATCGGGGGCTATCTCTGCTGGCTCCGCGCCCGAGTTGTCCGGCCCCGTAGGCATCGCCCAATTGACCGGCGAGGTTACCGTTGAGGCGGGCTTTACCGGCTGGCTGGCGATCGCCGTTCTGTTGAGTCTAAACCTGGCCATTCTGAACATCCTGCCCATTCCTGCGCTCGACGGCGGCCGTCTTGTGTTCGTTATTCTGGAATGGTTGCGGCGGGGCAAGAAGGTGCCCCCGGAGAAGGAGGGACTGGTCCACCTGGCTGGATTCGGTTTCCTGATTACCGCTATTCTGGTCATCATGGCCAGCGACATCAACCGGGTCATTTCCGGCGGGACGTTGTTGGGAGGCTAGAGGACTGTTACCGGCCTCGACGGGCATAATGGTCAGGTCCAGCCGTAAACGATATGCAGCCGAAACCATCAGTCACGAACTATCCTGAAACGCTGACGCTTTCCCATTTCTGCTCTCATATGCGGGAGACGACGCAGGACTGGGCGTACTGATCGTTTCGGTCCAATCAGCAGCTGGGGAGATTGACGATAGTTTCGTCGATCTCGAAAGGGTAGTCCCCGAACCGCCTCGTGCTAAAATGGCCTTCACAATGCCCGTATGGGCGATTGGCGTTGGGGACCGATCCGGGCCTCCAAACCGCGTTTGGGCAACTGTTCAGATTTGAGCGGATGCGAGTAGCTGACGGTAGGGCTGGTGTTTGGCTCTGTTGTGGCCTATCCGAGGGCACTTCGTGTAACATTACCATGACCATCATTCCGGGTTGAGGCGTCGGGGCGACTGACCGGCCCTGCCTTCTACCCGCGGCGTTGTCCAGGACCAAATCTTAGCCGCCCCGGGGCCAGGACGCCCCAGGAGTCGCCGGGGCCTATTGAGGACGTGTACAAAATGAGCGGAAAGCGCCGTCCTAGCACACCGGTATACGTTGGGGGGGTAAAAGTCGGCGGTGGAGCCGATATAACGGTCCAGTCCATGACCAAGACGGACACCCGGGACGTCGCCGCCACCGTTCGGCAGATCCATCAGTTGGAAGAAGCGGGATGCGAGATCATCCGCAGCGCCGTCCCGGACATGGAAGCGGCCGAGGCCATGCGCGAGATCAAAAAGCAAATCCACATTCCCTTGATCGCGGACATCCACTTTCATTACCGGCTGGCTCTGGAATGCGCGGAAGGCGGCGTCGATTGTCTGCGGCTGAACCCCGGCAACCTTCGGGACGAGGACCAGGTGCGCCAGGTGGTGAGCGCAGCCAAGGACCGGAGAATCCCCATCCGCATCGGCGTCAACTTTGGCAGTCTCCCCCCGGTGGGTGGTATCGGACGCACCAGGGGCTTCTCCCGCCACATGGACTTGGTAAACAAGCTTCCTAAGGAGGGAGAGGTAAAGCAAGGAGAATACAGCGTTGTAGACCACATGGTGGCCACGGCGTTGTGGGAAATCAGCTTGCTTGAGGAACAGGACTTCGACAATATCAAGATTTCGATGAAGGCGTTCGACGTGCCTACCACCGTGGAAGCCTACCGTAGATTAGCCGGAATGGTCCCCTATCCACTCCACCTGGGGATCACCGAAGCAGGCACAGCGCAGGCAGGGTCGATACGCACGGCGGTGGGACTGGGCATTCTCTTGTACGAAGGGATCGGAGACACCATCCGAGTGTCCCTGGCCGGAGACTCGGTGGACGAAGTGGCAGCCGGCTACGAAATTCTCAAGTCCCTCAATCTGCGGCAAAAGGGCGCAGTGCTGGTGGCGTGCCCTAGCTGCGGCCGGGCCGACGTGGATGTGATCAAGCTTTCCAATGAAGTTGACGCTATGCTCAAGCTGAGCGACAAAAACATCAAGGTTGCGGTGATGGGCTGTGAAGTCAACGGCCCTGGCGAGGCTAAGGACGCCGACGTTGGCATTGCCGCCGGAGCGGGCCGGGCTATTATCTTTCGAAAGGGCGAGAAGGTTCGCGTGGTGCCCGAGGACCAGATGTTGACGGCTCTGATGGAAGAAGTGGAAAAAACTCCGGCATCGGCATGAGATTCACTCGGCTTGTCAGCAAGACCCTTCGCTTCGACCCCCCCGAAGCGGAAACATCCAGCCACCAGTTGATGCTGAAAGCTGGGATGATCCAGCAGGTAGCCGCCGGCATTTACTCTTATCTCCCCCTAGCCTGGCGCTCGCTGCGCAAGATTGAGAATATCATCCGGGAGGAGATGGACGCGGCTGGCGGCCAAGAGTTGATGATGCCCGCCCTGCAACCCATGGAACTGTGGGAGCAAACCGGCCGCGGCGACGCCTTTGGGGCCAACTTGTTTTCCTTGGAAGACCGGAGGGGCCGCCCCATGGTCTTGGCGCCGACCCATGAGGAGGTGGTCACCTCCATCGTACGGGCCAACGTCCAGAGCTACCGGGACCTTCCAATAATCCTCTATCAAATACAAACCAAGTTTCGGGATGAACAACGCCCCAGGGCAGGCTTGGTACGGGTCCGCGAATTCGACATGAAGGACGCCTACAGCTTCAATGCCGGCGACGACAGCCTGGACCAAAGTTACCAAGCCATGGCCCAGGCCTACCGGAATATTTACCGGCGTTGTGACTTGCCGGTGCTGATGGCTGAGGCGGACAGTGGGGCCATCGGCGGCAAGGACTCCCATGAATTCATCTTAGCGACGCCCACGGGCGAGGACACGGTGATTACCTGCCCGTCGTGCGAATACACCGCCAACGCCGAGAAGGCGATTGCCAGCCGCGAGGCCCTTCCTCCGGAACCCGAACAGCCCCTGGAAGAGGTAAGTACTCCCGGAGTAAAGACCATCGCCGAGTTGGCGGAATTCCTGGGCGTCCCGGTGGAGAAGACCATAAAGGCAGTATTCTACGCCGCCGAAGGCGAGGTGGTGCTGGTGTCAGTGCGGGGAGACCTCGAGGTCAACGAGGTCAAGCTGAAGAACGCCCTTCACGTCAATGAGTTGCGGTTGGCCGACGATGAGGAGGTGCGCGCCGCGGGCCTAGTGGCCGGCTCCGCGTCGGCCGTCGGCTTGGCCCACATAAAACGCGTTGGCGACCCGTCGATCGGGGAGGGAAACAACTTCGTAGTAGGCGCCAACAAGCCGGATACTCACCTACGAGGCGCTAACTATCCCAGGGACTTCGAGGTGGACCTGCTTTCCGACATTGCCTTGGCCCAACCTGGGCAACATTGTCCGCAGTGCGGGAAAGAGCTTGAAGCGGTTAGAGGGATCGAGGTGGGCCACATCTTCAAGCTGGGCACCTTTTTCAGTGAGGCCTTGGGTGCGGTCTACTTGGACCAAGAAGGCCGGCAACACCCCATAACCATGGGATGCTACGGCATCGGGGTAGGGCGATTGCTGGCGGCGGCCATTCAGCAGAACCACGACGAGCGGGGTATTGTGTTTCCCACTCCGCTTGCTCCGTATCAGGTCCACCTGGTGGGCCTAAACCTGGCTGACCAAGAGGTAGCCACCGCCGCGGACCAGCTGTATAGCCGCCTATGGGACCGGGGGTTGGAGACCCTGTATGACGACCGACTAGACCAGGCTGCCGGAGTTAAGCTGAACGACGCCGATCTTTTGGGGCTGCCCGTTCGATTGGTCGTGAGTCCCCGTAATCTCCGGGAGGGCATGGTGGAGTTGAAAGGACGCCGGGACACTCAGGTGAGCATGCTGCCCACGGATCAGGTGGTGGAAAGCTTGCAGCAACTTCTAGGCGCTTGCTGAACAGCGCAGCGCGGCCCCCCGAGATTCTGACCGGTTATTCCCCGCCCTAGGCTTCACTCTCCGGCGAGACCCGGCGGGGAGCAAAGTATTGGGACAGGCAAGCCAGATTTTCTCTCAACTGAGGCGCCAGCTTGCCTCCGCTTGACGACGATAGCAGTAACAGCAGGCGGAACTGGGCGGCCAAGTCCGCCTCCAAGGCGCGTTTGGCTTCCTCTAGAGTGTCCGCCTCCACTGGCACCCGAAGGCCGTGCAGCGGCAACTTGGACCGGGACTCCCCGGCCCAATACTTGTCCAGGCTATCGATGATGACTATGGGAAGCGGCTGGGTCAACACAAAAGAGGCATCCGAGGGCGAATTCCCAGGATGGAGCACGTCCACAAGCACCCGGGTAGCATCGTGATGGTTGACGTGAAAGATCGCCTTGCTCGGCTGGCTGCTACTAATGCGCCGCCAACCCCAGTCTTCAGGGGCGGCATAGTCCAGCCCCGGCTGCACGTCCACCGGACAAGCAAAGTCCTCCGCCAAAGTTCGGTCCTCTGCCTCCATCACTCTTGCTCCGTACCCAGCTCCCATGCCGCGTAAACCTGCTCCGGCAGGGTAATGGGACCAACGGCGTCTTCGTATTCCCGGACATGTTTGGTGGTCAGCAGAGCGATGGCCTTCAACATTTGAGGACTCACCTTGATCCGCGCCCGAAGAATCGGCTCTCGTTCCTCCATCTGCTCGCCAAAGAATAGAACGGCCGAGTACAAGCTGCTGAAAATATGCATTGAATCGGAGTAGAAAGTAATGGGGTCTCCCGAATGTTCCCCTGACGACTGGGTATCGCCAGGGTTCAGGTAATTGTCTTCTTGAGGCGTCTGGTCTTCCGGCGGAACATAGGGTCTCTGAGTGATGGGCATAGGATATCTCCTCTTAAGGAACGTGCTCAGGCGATTTGTTGCTGCCTTCCCTGGGCAAAGTTAGAGGGGCCACCGGTGATGTGCCCCTTTGGGTTGAACTGGCCTGGGAGATCTCAGCACAAGCCAAAATTCCCCGGCAAGAGCTATAGAAAGGGGACCGGACCACCATCGCGTCCACGGCGGCCGGGCCCAAGTGGGCAACCAGTCCCTGACCCGGCGAAGACCTTGGGCGCTGCCTCCGCGGGGCAAAGCTTTTGCCAGATCTTCATGACCCAAATCTAACATAACGCGGCAATTCAAGTCCATTTATCGGACTCGTTCCCCGTCGGATAATCTCTATCCCGGCAATGACCTCGCTGCCAGCAACCAATAGCTTCAGTAACCGCCAAGAATGGAACGGAGTACGCATGGGACGGTGCCGCAAGGAGCCGAGCTGTTATTATAACCCGACAACCAATTCCGGTTGCCCGAAGATACGTCAGAAGTTACATCACGTTTATTACGCCCTGGCCTATCGCACCTTGAGTAAGAGCAAAGAGAACTTGCGGTGAACGCAATGAAGAGGGTGTGTATGTCACTTGCCGGGCTGGGTATAGTGGCAGCCATGGCCGTAACCGCTGGGCTCGGGGCGTCGTGCGCGTCCGGTCCGGAGGATTCCCCTTCCACGGCGCCTCTCCAAGAGGCTGCTAATCCTACTCCGCCCGGCTCGCTCGCTAGTCCCCTTCCCAGCCAACCCGAAGACGGCGCGCCGGCCGTTCTCACCGTTGTAGCTGAGGCGCGCGCTACTCTTCTCCCTGCCCAACCTGAAGGCGGCACGCCGGCTGTTCCCCCCGATGTGGCTGAGGCGGGGGCTACTCTCCTCCCTGCTCAACCCCAAGGTGGGACGCCGGCTGTTCCCCTTGCCGTATCTAAAGAAGTACGGAACCCCGGCCCTCGTCAACAGTGGGAGCCCGATCCCGACTTTCGGGAGGCGCTACGGGGCGCCAGCTTCGATACCCGCGGTTGGCTCACTGACTTCAGCCGCCACAGCGCACCCTTCCAGGAGATATTCTCCGGCGGCCCACCTCGAGATGGCATACCACCCATTGATAACCCCAAGTTTGCCACTCTTGAGGAGGGAGACGAGTTTTTAGGTCCATTGGAACCGGCCATCTCCTTTGAACTGAACGGAGAGGCCAAGGCGTATCCGCTTCAAATCCTCATTTGGCATGAGATTGTCAACGACGTGGTAGGCGGGACGCCCGTGGCGGTCACTTTCTGTCCGCTATGCAATTCTGCGATAGTGTTTGATAGAAGGCTGGACGGCGTTACCCACCGCTTCGGCACCACAGGCAATCTTCGCAACAGCGATTTGATCACGTGGGACCGTGAGACCGAGTCCTGGTGGCAGCAGTTTACCGGTGAGGGGATCGTGGGAGAGCTTACAGGTAAGAAGCTGACTTTCCTGCCAGCCACCATTATTTCGTGGGAAGCTTTCAAAAACGCCAATCCGGATGGACAAGTGTTGTCCAGAGATACGGGATTCTCCAGCAACTATGGAGAGAATCCTTACGTCGGGTACGACCGTGTAGACAACCCGCCGTTTCTGTTCTTTGGCGATTTGGACGGACGGCTTCCGCCCAAAGAACGGGTGGTAAGTGTGACTGTCGGAGAGGTGGATGCGGCTTTCCCTTTCTCAGTGTTGGAAAAAGAGCGAGCAGTCAACCATAAGGTGGGCGACCGGAACCTAGCAGTGTTCTTCAAACCCGGGACCGTGTCCGCGTTGGACGGCCGCCTCATCCGGGACTCCGATGACATTGGCGCCGCAGGCCTGTACGACGCTCGGCTGGACGGCCGGGTGCTCACCTTCGAGTTTGATGGCGGCGAAATCGTAGACGCCCAGACCGGAAGTTCGTGGAACATCCTGGGCCAGGCAGTCTCGGGCCCATTGATCGGCCGTAAACTGGAACCCATCGCGCACACCAATTCCTTCTGGTTCGCCATAGGCGCATTCAAGCCGGATTCGAAGATTTACCTAGGACCGAAGTAGGCGGCCCGGCATTCGACCGAGTACCTCATTTCAGTCTTCGAATAGGCGCCGTAGCCTGAGATGACAATGAGGCAGGGCTCCGTGACGCCTCACGAGTCCGTCATTTTACGCGCTATGCCGGGAAAAATGGTAATGGCCCACCGCTATCGCCTCCCACTCGTGGGTACTCTTTACCGCTCCAATCAGCCCTAGTCCCGCCATTACTGTGTATGCCAGTTCTTCCTTCGAGACGTTGGGATATCCGGCGATGGTACTCCGAAGACTCTGAGCGGAGTAGGAATGCAAAGGGATGCAGCGCCGGTCCGCCCATTCGCTTAATGTGGCGTCTAATAATAGCAGCGAAGGCATCGGCCAGTGGATGCCCGAGGGTTGGCTTTGGACCACTATGGTAGGACGCCACCGCTCCACCAAGGCATCCAAGCCGTCCACCAAGTAGGACAAGCGCCCTGAACGGTAATCTGGTGGCGTTTGGTTATGCCTATGACGCCGGTTGTCACGTCTTGGCCGGACCCTTCGCTGCCGGCTGAGAAGACGGCCCAACCGGTCTGTCTAACCCCTGCGTCCAGAGCCAATAGACAATCTGAAAATCGGGGATGGGTCACTGTAAAGGCGTTCCCGCACCCGAAGGGGCCGAAACGGCGCTGGCCCCTACGTTGGGCGGAGTTGACAAGACAGTTGCCAATCGCGCCGCCATGAGTGACTCCAAAGGAAGCGACTCGAGCCTCGCGGCCTTTTCAAGATGGGGCGGCGTAGAGTACGGTGAAAACCAACGGGCCGGACTATTTGAGATGCATCCGGTTTCACTCCGGTGGTTTTCACCATAAAGCCCGGTGTAGTAATAAGTGCCGCACTGCAAGCAAATCCAATCGCCCTGGTCAAATGCCAGGTCGCCGCGGCATTTTGGACAGGCTTTGAGACGGAACAACTGCAC
Source organism: Dehalococcoidia bacterium (assembly GCA_965224325.1). Lineage (GTDB taxonomy): Bacteria > Chloroflexota > Dehalococcoidia > Lucifugimonadales > UBA3495 > CBDCMJ01. The sequence continues at coordinate 210,880 of CBDCYT010000017.1, read as the reverse complement.
GATTTCCCCCTTCGAAAGTGATGCGGCCTTACCCGTCTAAGATCGCTGAGTAAGGCACAGAGAAAATAATATCAGAACGTATGTTCTACTACAATTGCATTCTGTCACTTTGCGGGACCCCGCTAACGCCGAAATTAAGAACACCCATGCGGGAGAGAGTCCATCGGCTTGGGCGGGCCTATTCATGTTCTGGGTTGGCTCGCATAGTTCCCGCCATTCCCCCGAAAGCCGGCATTCCCGCGAAAGCGGGAATCCATCCGTTCTCGATGTTGGACTGTCATTGGACAAGCTCAAAGTGCATGGGAAAATAGGAGTTGTCGCGAGAACTAAAAGGCCCTGCGGCTGAGCCCGGCCGCCTTGACCCCCAGTACTACGCTTCCTATAATGGCGAAGCGCTGTTTTACGAATTAGCCTCACGGTGGGCGAAAGCCACCAAACCGGACTTCGCCTGCAAACTAAGCACCTGCTGCCTAACCTACCCAACGCGACGAGAGCGGACCTACTTGACCGAGCCTATGACCCAAACTCCTACTGCTCAATCTATAGAGGATTTGACCCGGGCGGCGATTGACGAGCTGGCAAAAGCCGATGGCCCAGACCTGCTGGAAGCCTGGCGGGTGGATTATCTAGGCCGCCGGGGCCGTGTAACTCTGCTGCTCCGCAGCCTGTCCGCCTTGGCGCTTCAGGAGCGGCGCACTATTGGAGCCCTGGCCAATGAGGCCAAGCAGACCCTGGAACAGCAGCTGGAGCGAAGGGCCGAGGAGATTGACGCGGCTAAATTGGCCTTCGCTGCGGCTCAGGGCGAGTTGGACGTTACTCTGCCGGGACGGCAAGTTGCCATGGGCCGCCTGCATCCCACCACGCAGATCGTGCGGGAAATTTGCGACTCATTTGCGGCCATGGGATTTAGCGTCGTGGAAGGCCCCGAGGTGGAGTGGGACCGGTACAACTTCGAAATGCTGAATATCCCACCAGGCCACCCGGCCCGGGACATGTGGAACACGCTCTGGATCGACTACCGCGATGAAGCCGGTGGGCAGCCGATGTTGCTGCGCACCCACACCTCTCCAATGCAAGCCAGGGTGATGGAAAGCACCGTTCCTCCGGTCCGGGTAGTGGTGCCCGGAAAGTGCTACCGGTACGAGGCCACCGATGCAACCCACGAATGGCATTTCTACCAGGTAGAGGGATTGGCGGTGGATGAGGGTATTACCTTCTCCGATCTAAAGGGGACCCTGTACGAGTTCGCCCGCCGGTTGTTCGGCGCAGAGCGCAAAGTGCGCTTTCGCTGCGATTATTTCCCGTTCGTCGAGCCTGGAGTCGACATGTCTATCGACTGCTTCGCTTGCGCAGGCCGTGGTGGTGGATGCCGCATCTGCCGCGACAGCGGCTGGATCGAGATCATGGGAGCCGGCATGGTGCACCCTCGAGTATTGGCGGGGGTTGGATACGATCCTGAAAAGTACACTGGGTTTGCGTTCGGCCTCGGGCCGGAGCGGATAGCGATGCTGAAGTACGGGATTGACGACATCAGGTTGTTCTATGCCAATGACCTGAGATTTTTGCGCCAATTCTAGCTTTTGCGGCAAACCCGGCATAAGTCGTCGTCGAATAGCCCTAACCACCTGTTCCGATAAGGAGACCGCCTGCCTTTAGGCGCCGATGAAAGTACCTCTCAGTTGGTTGCGAGATTACGTTGACGTAGGTCTCCCGGCTCAAGAGCTGGCCCACCGGTTAACCATGGCCGGGGTTGAGGTCGGAGACGTGGCAGAGGTGGGGAACTGGAGTCAATGCTTGGTGGCCCAGGTAATGGCTGTAGGCCCCCATCCCCAAGCGGACCGCCTGTCCTTGTGCCGGGTCTACACCGGGAGTGAAGAGGTGGAGGTGGTCTGCGGAGCGCCCAACGTCGAGGCCAGTCAAAAGGTGTGTTTTGCCCGCGTGGGGGCCAAACTGATTAACCCTCAAACGGGAAAGCATGAGACTTTGAAACCGGCCCGCATCCGCGGCGTGGTGTCTGAGGGGATGATCTGCTCTCAGTTGGAGCTGGGCTTGGGGGAAGACCACACGGGCATTATCGTGCTTCCGGACGACGCCCCCGTGGGGACGACTCTGGACGACTACATGGGTGACACCATATTGGACCTAGAACTCACTCCCAACAGGTTGGATTGTCTATCTATCCTGGGAGTAGCTCACGAAGTCGCGGCCCTTACAGGAAACACGGTGAAGGAGCCGGACGCCAGCTACGCGGAAGAAGGGCCGCCATTGGCCCAGCGCATATCCATCGGTATCGAGGACCCGGACCTGTGCCGCCGCTACACCGCAAGCCTGATCAGCGATGTAGCGATAGGGCCCTCTCCGCAGTGGCTGCAGGACCGGTTGACCAAGGCTGGGCTGAGGCCGATTAACAACGTCGTAGACGTCACCAACTACGTCATGCTGGAATATAATCAGCCGCTGCACGCTTTCGACTACGACCGGCTTCAGGGCCAGACCATCATCGTTCGGCGGGCCAAAGCCGGAGAAACCCTTACGACCTTGGACGGAGTCGAGCGGCGGCTCGACAGCGACGTGCTTGTAATTGCGGATAGTAACGATCCCATCGGCATGGGCGGGGTCATAGGCGGAGCGAACAGCGAGATTGGACCCGTCACCACCAACGTGCTCCTGGAGTCGGCAACTTTTGACGGCTACAACAACCGGCAGACTGCTCAGAAGTTCGGTCTGCGTACAGAAGCCACTCTGCGTTTTGAAAAGGGCCTAAGGGCCGAGCTCGCTCCCATAGCGCTGCGAAGAGCAACCCAGCTCGTTCAGGAAACGGCTGGGGGCCGGGTGTCGCCGGGAATATGCGACGTATTTCCCAATCAGCAATCCCTCCCGCAGAGTGTGGCTTTAACGGCCGGTCGGCTGAAGAAGGTCCTGGGCATGGAAGTGGACCTGGAAACAGTGGAGCGGGTGCTGAGGTCGCTGGGATTTCAGACCCGAATGCAGGGCTCTGATCGGGTGGAGGCGGCGGTGCCCTATTGGAGAAACGATATCACCATCGAAGATGACCTTGTGGAAGAGGTGATAAGGATCATAGGGTACGATTCCATTCCCGTCACCATGCTCGCCACGCCTATCCCAACCCAGCAACGGGGCGAGAACCGGCGATTGGTGGACAAGGTGAAGGACGCCTTGTCCTCCCTCGGCATGCAAGAGGTCATAAACTACCCCCTGATTAGCCAAGAAGACCTAATGAGGGTCCAATGGGACGAACCTACCGGCCCCGTTAGAGTAGCCAACCCTATGAACGCCGCCGAAGAGTGCCTGCGGCCCACGCTGAAGCCGAGCTTATTGGCCACGCTGGCCGCTAACCAGGGACAGGGAGCGGCCTCCTTTCGTCTTTTCGAGATTGGGCGCGTTTTCATGCCCCGGCTTGATGACCTTCCCGAAGAGCGGGAGATGGCGGCCGGAATCCTGTCAGGGCAACGGTGGCTGCCCTCCTGGCTCGAAGCTGAACGTCAGGGCGGTGGCGCTTTGGACTTCTACGATGCCAAGGGAGTGGTGGAGAGCCTTTTGGAACAGCTGGGAACCACCGCCGGTTACGAACCTGGGGGTCACCCCTATTTCCGTGCCGGCCGGCAAGCTGTCATCAAGCTCGGCGACCAAGTTATAGGCACTGTGGGAGAGGTCCACGACTCCGTACTGGCAAAGTTCGACCTTGTGGGCGAACCGGTTGCTTATTTCGAGCTGGACCTGAACACGCTGCTGCCCGCGTTGTCCCAATCGGAGCGCCGGTTTTCCCACATATCACGCTATCCTGTGGCGACACGCGACCTGGCTCTGGTGCTGCCGGTTACCGTCCCGGCGGCCACGGTCCAATCTATCATCGCCCGCCACCGCTTGGTGGAGAGGGTGGAGCTCTTTGATCTCTACACCGGAGACAACGTACCTCCTGGCGCCAAGTCTTTAGCATTCAGGGTGTATTTCCAGGCCTCAGACCGCACCTTAACCAACGAAGAGGTCGACCGTTCCCTCCAGGGGCTCCTGGCCGCCCTGGAACGAGAGGCCCAGGCGTCGTTGCGAAGCTGAGGGAGAGAACCGGCATCACGGGGCCGATGGCGCCGGCGGGCCGGAATCAGGCGGAGAAAGTTTATGGCGAGTAATGTATCTCATCATGCGGCCACCCATGAGCACGGCCACCGGCACGTGGAAGCGGACATGCTCAGCGTGGAAGAAGCTTACCAACGGGTTATGGCCAGCTTCACCCGTTTGCAGTCTGTGGAAACGCCCCTATTAGACGCCTTGGGGCGGGTGCTGGCCGCCGACATCAGGTCTCCTCTGGACCTTCCCCCAACGGCCAACTCCGGCATGGACGGATACGCAGTGCGCTGCGAAGACATTCAGGACGCTTCAGGTGACGTTCCTCACATCCTAAATGTCATCGGTGTAGTGGCTGCGGGACAAGTCCCGTCTCAGACCGTGGCGTCCGGAACCGCTATTCGAATTATGACCGGGGCAAGCATACCGGATGGCGCCGACACAGTGGTGTCGTTCGAGGAGACCGATGAGGTACAGCGCAAGGAGGCTGGCGAACCCCTGGTAGAGGTTGCAATCATGGCCGCTCTACCTCTGGGTTGCAATGTGCGCCCGGAAGGTGAAGACGTGCATCGGGGTCAGCTGGTTTTGGAGTCCGGCGCGGTGATACGAGCAGCGGAAGTGGGAGTCCTGGCCTCCTTGGGACTGGAGACAGTGCCGGTAACCCGGAGGCCGGTGGTGGCCATATTGGCCACCGGAGACGAATTGACGGCACCGGGCCTGCCCCTGACAGCCGGCAAAATTTACGACAGTAACAGTTTCAGCGTGGCCGCTTCGGTCATCCGCTGTGGCGGCATACCCAAGGTGCTGGGCATCGCTCAAGACGATATGGCGGACTTGCACGCCAAGCTGGAAGCGGCGGCAGAAGCGGACCTGATCATCACCTCGGCGGGCGTGTCCAAAGGCGACTACGACATCGTAAAAGAGGCGCTCACCCAGCGGGGGGACATGAACTTTTGGTCGGTCCGCATGCGGCCGGCTAAGCCTCTGGCCTTCGGTCACGTTGAGAACACCGGCGGTGAACCCGTGCCGCTGCTAGGATTGCCGGGCAACCCGGTCAGCGCCATGGTCGCCTTCGAGATGTTTGCCCGGCCTGCTATCCTGACCATGTTGGGACGGACACGGCTGCCGCGCCCCATGGTGGAGGGGGTGCTCACTGCGCCAATTCACAACGCCGATGGGCGGCGGGTTTACGCCCGGGTGGAAGTGGAACGGCAGAACAACGCCTATTATGCCACGCCTTGCGGGCCGCAGGGGTCCAACATCCTGACGTCCATGTCGCGGGCCAACGGGCTCGCTATCTGCCCGGAAAACATATCCACCAAACGGGCTGGGGATAGGGTCCGTATTATCATGCTGGACTGGAATGAAGAGGTTGATGTATGACCACTCCTGAGTTGGAGACGCCCGCGCAGCCGCTGTCCTATCGGGTAAGCTTTGTGCGGTTAGCCGAGCTAAGACGATCGCCGGTGGCTATCATGGCGCCCCGCCGCCCATCCTCCTGCCCTTCCTGGCAGGTCCCGGACCACCAGTTGACGGACCCACAGATGTTGGTGGACGAAATCGCGGACCACTGCGCCGAGGAAGATGGGTATATCCGGACCGAAATGCCGGTGCAGGAAATCGTGTTCCGGGCCTTGCTGACCCGGCACAATGAACCGACCCTTTTACGAGACCTGCATTATGAGTTGACCGAACGGTGGTCGACCCCAGTGAGACCTATTAACCTCACCGAGTATGGGCTGGCCAGAATATTGGACGCCGACACCTACTACGGGTTCGTGAGAGTAGATTCCAACGGTTGAACCCCCAGGAGTCTACCCGACAATCGAGGCGGACCGGGATCAACGTGTAACCAAAAATCAAAGTAACCGTTCAGAGTCGGTGAGTCCAATTCGCCGAAAGCCGCTTCACAACCACTGGTCTGAGCGTTAGCGGCAGAGATAAAGTCTCTAATTGGTTGCGTCAGGCATTCGGCTCCCCTCAATTCTGAACTGTTACAAATAAAAAAGGAGGCGGCCACGCCGCCTCCCTTTGTCTTCCGCATATCTTCGGCCCGAAGCGCCTTTAAACCTCTACGGGTTCAGCTCCAATTGCTTCGGACGCGATCCCCACCAACTTTTCGAAGGCCTCTTGGTCTCGAACTGCCAAGTCCGCCAGAATCTTGCGGTCTAGCTCAATACCGGCCTTTTTTAGCCCGTATACAAACTGGCTGTAGCTCATGCCCGAGTGACGGCACGCAGCCCCGATGCGTATGATCCACAACCGTCTGAAGTCGCCTTTCCGTTGCCTCCGGTTGCGATAGGCGTGGTCCCACGCGTGAATTAGGGCCTCTTTAGCCCACTTATAATTCCGATGGGATGAGCCGTGGAACCCACGAGCCGCCAGCAGCACCTTTTTGTGCCGGGCGTGTTTGGTTACTCCTCGTTTAACTCTAGGCAAATTAGGTCTCCCAGCGAGAAGCCCGCAGGTTATCCGTAGGGCAACAGCCGGTGTATCCGGGTGGCGTCGCTGCGGTCCACTAAGAGCTTCTGAGCGTATTTCCGGGTAATTTTATTCGGCTTCTTGCGCCTGAGGTGGCTGCTCATCCGCTTACGGCGCATGAGCTTACCTGCACCCGTCACGTGGATGCGGGCTTTGGCGCCTTTGTGGGTCTTAAGTTTTGGCATCGGCTAAATCTTCGACCTTCTGCCCAGCCTTCACGGTTCGTTCGGCTTTCTGGATGGATGGAAGCAGGATCATCGACAAGTTTCTTCCTTCCATCGCCGGCGCCTTCTCCAACCGGACGTGGTCTTTCAAATCGTCGGCCACTCGTTTCAGCACCGCCAACCCCAACTGTTGATGGGCAGCCTCGCGTCCCCGGAAGCGAACGGTAAGTTTGACCTTGGAGCCGTCTAGGATCAGTTCTTTGACCTTACGGGTTTTGGACTCCAAGTCGTGGGTCCCAATGTTGGGACGGAACCGCACTTCCCGCAGGTCCGAGCTTTTCTGGCCTTTTTTCGACTCCCTTTCTTTTTTTGAGGAAAGGTACCGGAGTTTACCGTAGTCTAGCAGGCGACACACTGGAGGGTCGGAGTTGGGAGCTACTTCCACTAAGTCCACGTCGGCGTCACGCGCGAGCTGTAAGGCTTGTCTGATTTCCATGACGCCAAACTGCTCGCCGTCTTCCGCAATCACCCGAACCTGAGGACTCGTAATTCGCTCATTTACCCGATATTGCCTAGCTATACTCTTTGACCTCCGACAGATTCCTCTTGAAAATCACCTCATAAGAGTGGCCCCACTCTATCACACGGCCAGGGGTGCGTCAATCTAACTGAAGCAGGCCGAAGCAGATTTGACGCCTGGTTGGCGGCTTTTTTCCGGCCCCCAAAATTCTACCGGGGACAGGTTGGCAGGCCCTCTCAGGACCGCCCGGCAAACGGCTTCGTAACGGGAAGAACGATCAGGAAAGCGGAAAAGCCGCCGCGGCCAATCGAGACTCAGACCCTGAATGTTTATCGGGAGTTATGTTTGTCTGGGGCGCCGAACGTCGGCCAGTGAGGTAGGTTGGTGCAGCGGGGGGAATGCTCGAAGTCTTTGTGCGGGGGCTACGGAGGTGAGTCGAAATCCTCGTTTAGCTCGCTCAGGAACTGTTCAATATTTGATGAGAGTGGTGGTGGAGGGGTCTGCTCTCGCTGCTCTTTATCGTAGCGTTCTTCCAGCCGGGTTAGCAGTGATCCAACTTCGGAAGCGTCGCTTACAATATTCTGGAGGGTGTCATACTGGTCCCGGCCTCTCTGTGGGTCCATCAATCGCTTGGGCAATTGGTACACGGTGCAAAGGATTTCCATAAGCCTGGCGGTCCCGGTAAAGTCCTCGTCCACCTGAAAATACTGAGGCAGGTGGACTACGAAGGTGCGGGTTTCCATTCCTAACCGGCCCGCTTCCAGGGAAATCAAATAGGTTATTGTGGTAGGCCCTTCATAATTGCTGGGGCGGGCATTCAGCATGCGGTACTCTTCCGCATTTTCGGGCTCCCCCACGCCGCCAGAGACCAGAAGCGGCCTGGTGTGGGGCACCATGTCGTACATTGCGCCGATAAGGGAGTAGCGCTTCACCTCGAAAAACTTCAGGAGTTCGATAACAGATTCGGTGTAGTCCTCTCCGTAGGAGTGGGGCTCGAGCAAGTGAAGAAAGATGAGGTCGGGCCCTTCTTCCGTCGTTGCGTAGCGCATCACGGTGTTAGGTATGGAATATTCCCTGACGCCGTGATTGAGGTAAGAGCGGGGCCGGTAGCGGGTGAAGTCGTAGAAACGCCCCGGCCGTACCAAACGGCCAAAATCTTTGGCGTGCAAGTGCCGTTCAAGCCGGTTCAAACTTAGAGTTCCGACGCTTCCAACGTCGATCCAAGGTCTGAGAACGGCGAGGACGTGGGGATCTTTGAGCTTGGGGACAGTTTCCGCGATTTCGAATTCACCCAATCGCATGCACGTAGTGTGACAGCCCAACTCTGCATTTACAACCCATATCGGACGTGGAGAAACCTGATTTTGCCGCGGCCAAGTCCGCCGGATTGAGTTGTCGGTTAGTGCAACGCCAGGCGATGATTTGATATGATAACCGCAGTCACGGGGGCGCCCATCTCTCGGGCATTGGCGGCTGCTTCACTCTTTCAGCGATGGCGGCATTGTAGCACCGGCCGTTGATCCGCCCTTGCCGACGCTCAGGATGCGGCCTCGCAAACAAGTCCCAATCCGGTATTGGAGTCGGAGGTCCAGAGTATTTAGGCGGAAGAACAGTAAGACCGCTACGGCGCTTATCTGCCTCTTTCTAGGTTTGCAGGCGGTCCTACTGCTTACAGCCTGCGGGAGTGGCGTTGCGACTTCCCCCCCACCCAGCACTCAGGGTGCCGTCGCCGGCACCCCGGTCCCCACTCCTGCTAGCAGTCAGGCGACTGCCGGAGTTACTCCGGTCTCCACCCTTGCCGCCGCTCCGGCCATCCCTGAGATTACCCCCGCCTCTACTCTTGCCAGCACTCCGGCGACCGCTGGGGTCACTCCCATTTCCACCTCTGCTAATACTCCGGCGACTGCTGAAGCCACCCCTATCTCCACCCCCACGCGCCCTCCAGCCGTAGTTGAGAATACCCCCCCCTCCCATTTGGCAGTACGTTAATAGCGGATGGGTCTGGCCACGGTACGATCGACCGGGAGTCTTTTCTGAGGAGTTGCGGTCCTTCGTGATCACCAACCAGGAGGAACTGGACGCCTTCGAGCAGAGTGTGATTATCAGAGTCTCTCGGGGGACCGGGACCAGCCTGGGTCGAATTCAATTCCCCGAGTCCATCCTACTGGTTGCTTACTATTTGTGGCGCCCGTTGCAGGGAGACCCGCTCTCCGTGGTCGGGGTTTCGTTGAACGCCGGCCGGGCCGACGTCCACTTAGAACTCGAAGAGTCAGCCCAAGGAAAGGAGTATCCCTATCTACTGGCCCCAATGACCATGGTTGCCGTTGACCGGTCCCGCTTCCCCATGGGAGAACCCACTGATTTTGTGTTCCACTTGAATGGAGACCCGATGGCAACAGTCCCGGCCATGTTCGAGGGCGCCCAATAACGGGCTAGAGCGGAGGAAATACCGGCGTCCGCCGCTGTGGGTTGTATTGGTCAGATGCCGGAGTCTAACATTCCCCCATTGACGTCAATCGCCCCTCTCGCCACGCCACCGCTCCGTTACGCACCGTGAGGTAGGTGTCCAGCCGCAGCTGGCCCTGTACTGTATGTCCGGCCATATCTTGCCACACGAACCTGCCTTCTCTCAGGTCGAACACGGCGGCGTCGCCGGACATTCCTGACCCCAGCGAGCCCAGGGAGTCTTGCAGGCCCAACACTTGGGCGGGACGGCTGGTGGCGGCGGCCACCGACTCTCTTAAGGGGAGCCCCATCGCGTGGACCTTACTGACCAGGTCATTCATCAAGTAGACGGTCCGCTCCGGCGGAGCCAGGTGGATGTCAGTGCTGATGGTGTCGGGGGGCAAGCCTTGCTCCATAGCTGCCTTCAACACCTCCACGTCACAGTGTACGCCGGCGTGGGCCAAGTCCATCACCACGCCTCGGCCGGCGGCCTCCCGCACCTCCGGCCGCAGTTGGCCGCGGCCGTCCAGGATGCTCTCAGGGTTGCCGTTGAAAGCATGGGTGACGATATCCCCTGGGTTCAGGTATTCCAGCACTTGGGGGAGCGGGAGGGGCGTGCCGCTCACGTGGACCATCAACTTCGTCCCCGACTGGTCGGCGGCGGCGCGGGCTGCTTGCATGGCGGTGTGTGCGTTCCAATAAGCTACGGCGTTGACCTGCATTCGCACCTTGACTCCGAAACAGAAGCCCGGGTTATTCTTAATGGCGTCGGCGGTCTGGTCGACGTCGATGATTCGCATGTCATGCAAGGCGCCGCCCAAAAGGCGGTGGGCCGCAAGGCCCACGGCGCCGATATGGAGGAACGCTAAAAGACGGGTCTTCTGGGCGGCAAACACGTAATCTCGCATAGCCCGGAAATTTAGGAACCCGGTGCTGCCCGTATCGACTCCGGTGGTCGTTCCCGAGGAGAGGCAAATCTGGTCCGGGTGCACCGAGATGCCGTCCCCCCCGTCGTTGAAGTGGCCGTGCAGGTCGATGAGACCGGGCGTCACCAGCTTGCCGGAGACATCTACAGATGTTGCCGCCGCCGCCGGATCGATGTGTTCCGCTACGTGAGCCACCAACCCGTCTTTGAAAGCCACGTCCCGCCGGTCATTTATTCCCTGAGCAGGGTCGAGGAGTGTCCCCCCCTTCAGCACCAAGTCATACGTAGTCGATGGGCTGGTCATTGTCTTCCTCCTATGAACTCCGCCTAGATGCTCCCCGGGGGGATTCGGGCTGCGGAGGACCTGAGGGGTTTCCGGCAGACCCCGTTTTCCAACGTAACGGACCCCGCTGCTGCCGCAGAACGGCGCTAAGAAGGGTCTGTTTCGGGGTCAACGTACCCCAACCGGCGCAAGCGCGGGTATACCAACTCTTTGGGACTTTCCAGGTCCTTGTCCGAGATTTCAGGGGATTGGTCCACGGGGCGGGAGCCCCACTTCTTTATCGACTGCCGGACCAGCAGCGACACCACTTGCGGAGACCGCCCCTCCAGCCTGCCCAATTGATAGGCTAGGGTGACCGCCAGCTGGTTCCGGGTGATATGGTCAAAAGCTTCCGGATCGGTCAAGTCATCGGGCATGCCGCCGCACTGTTCCAGAAAATCGTCCAGCACTTGGCCGATGACGTCCGGCATTCCGGCCAACTGTATCTCGGTCATGTACCCCGTGAGCTTGTCGGCTAACTCTACTATGCCCTCGTCGGGAAGCACCACACCCTGAAGTTCGAGTTCTCCGAGGCCAGCCTCGTCGTCGGTCATTACCGGTCCATCCCCGCTGCCTCTCTATTCATCTTCGTCCGGCTCGTCGTGTTCCGGCTCAACAGAAGCGGGGGAAGAGGATGCAGGATTGGATAACAGGGCCATCGCTCTCTCCTTGATTCGAGGGCGCTGGCGCGGCATGTCCAACAACGCTGTCTTGAGCTCCGACAGACTTTGGGCATCCACCTTTCCCACGTTTAGGACCAAGCCGTTCACCCCTGCGTTGCGAATGGCCTCCAGCTCTTTGGAGCCGGGGACCTCGGTGATTTCCACCAAAACGTACTTGTCCACCCGCCGGCCCACTCGAGCAACGTTGGCCAGGTCCTGGAGTGTCCAGGGTGTGGAAGGCGCCGGGACGGACACCAACAGCACGTCCACGGGTAAAGCATCTATGGCCCGGAGCTGGTCCTGGTCCACGTCAGCTTCGACGTGCAAGATTCGGGCGATCTCCTCGGACTCCAGGGCTGCAACCGTGGCGCCCGATAAGGAGAAGGCCAGAAGGCCGCAGCCTGCCGCTTCCAACTCCTTCGCGTCTTCTTCGGTAAGGGAGACCTTGTTAGCTCCCCAAGGCACATTCCCCTCTAAGGGGCGGGTAAATTCCTTTAAGGACGAAGGATCGTCTACGCCGGAAATCAAAACGGCATCCGGCTTCAAGTCTGCCAGGGCCTCGATGTCCTTGGCATGGTCTTGAGAAACCAAGCCCACCAGGGCCATGCCGGGCATCTTCTCTGCCCGGGGCGCTCCGAACCCCAACGGGGCCGGAACGCCTACCTTGATCTTCTCCAGCCGGTCCAGAAAATTGCTCATCAAATCCTTCCCATACTTAGTCAGGTTAAGCTCCACAACGGCACAACCCGGACAGGACAATCCGCCTAAACGTGTTCCTTGGCCTGCCACGGGGCAACCGGTCCATCGCCCGCGGACCGGCTGCCGATAGGTTGTCGGGGGGCTAAATTTCTACCCGGCTGATTATAAACCATGGGGCACGGTTTGTGGGTTGCCGAAACGTACGTAGCCGAGGAATGAGTCTGGGAGTTGCCGGCATTTAGACCCGTGAAGAAGTTAAGTTCTTTATGCTGCGCTCTTCGCATTGGCCGCCGGGTCCGATTAACCGGCCCATGGGAACGAGAGCAACGGAAACAGCGGGACCGGATGAATTCATATCGATTATTATATAGAATTCACACTGCCAACAAGCCCCAAATCGGTTGACACGCTTAACCGTGTCCAATAATATCTAACTTGATGCCCGGGGAACAATTTACTGACTTGTTTCAAAGCTGTTTTAAACTGCTGGGTTAAACTTCCGGGGAGGAATTCGATGACCCATAAAGACGATTTAGCGCTGATGGCTCACCTGATGCGGCGCGCTGGATTCGGCGCAACCCGCGAAGAACTGGAAGAGCGTGTTGCAGTGGGTTACGACGCTACCGTCGACGGCCTGCTGAACCCCGCAGAAGAAGACCCTGCCGGAAAAGCCTCTCCCTTTGCGCTTTTGACCCGTTATCATCCAAACACCCTACTCCCGGGCGGAGTGCCCACCCCGGGACAGGCTAGCTGGATGTACCACATGGTCAACGCCCAAACCCCGTTCGTGGAGAAGATGGCGCTCTTCTGGCACCACATCTTCGCCACCGGCAATTCGAAGGTGGACAACTGCGATCAATTGCTGGAACAACTGAACATGTTTCGCCGTTGCGGCCTCGGCAATTACCGGCAGATCATGGTGGAATTGGCCAAGAACCCGGCGATGATATTCTGGCTGGACAATAACGAAAACCACCGGGACGCAGTCAATGAAAACTGGGGCCGGGAGTTGTTGGAGTTGTTCTCCATGGGTGTCAGCAACTACACCGAGGTAGACGTGCGGGAAGCTTCGCGGGCCTTCACCGGCTGGACCATAGCTCCGAAAATTCCCCGTCTGCCCTACGGCCGGTTTCCCTGGAGGTTTGAATACCGCGAGGAAGACCACGACCACGGCGAAAAGAGCTTCTTGGGGCACACCGGTAATTTCGACGGCGAGGACATCATTGACATCATAGTCAAGGAGCCTGCCACCTCCCGTTTTATTTGCCGCCACCTGTATAACTTCTTCGTCGCCGACGAGGTGCAGGTGCCAGCTTGGACCATCGAGCCGGCGCGAGACGAGGAAGCCCTGGAAACGATGGTCACTGCCTTCGAGGAATCGGGATATGAGATGAAGGCCGTGCTGAGGATCATGTTCCGGTCGGAATTTTTCAAGAATGCCCGTTTTTCCAAAATCAAGAGTCCCGCGGAGGTAGTCGCCGGCACCCTGCGGCTGGTGGGCGATTGGAAAATGCCCCGGCCCGGTATCCGGGAGATCGGCCTGCAGCCCGGCTATATGGGCCAGTCCATCCTGGACCCGCCCAGCGTCGAAGGCTGGTACACCGGACCGGAATGGATAAACAGCGGTTCTCTGCTGGCCCGTATCAATTTCGTGGCTGACCGGGTGGCGGACGCCACTCTGCCCGGTGTGAAAAACATCATCGCCCACATGAAGGATGAGGGTGTCACCACGCCGGAGCAACTGGTGGACTCTTCGCTGGACCACATGGGATTTGTGGAGCTCAGCCCGGAGACCAGGAAACAGCTACTTGAGCACGCCCAGAATGACGGAGACATCGATTGGAGCGACGAGGCCGGCGCCGGCGCTCGGATCGGCGAAGTATTGGCCCTGGTGGGGGCCACCACCGAATTCCAGTTCGGCTAAACGCCGCCCGCAGCCTAGTAGGGAGGAGAAAAGAATGACTTCCACTCATAACGACCCGGTTATCGTGGTGCTGCAGCTTACCGGTGGAAATGACTACTTCAATACCGTCATTCCATATAACGATCCGCTGTATACCGATAACCGCCCCTATGTAAATTACCCCCTGGAAGAGCTCATCAGGGTAGACGACGAGGTGGCGTTCTCACCTACCATGGGTCCGATAAAAAAGCTTTACGACCAAGGCAAGGTTGCGGTGATAAATGGCGTTGGCTACGCCGACTCGCCCAGGTCCCACTTCCGCTCCATGGACATCTGGCACACCTGTGAGCCGGACAAGGTAGGGACGGAGGGTTGGGCCGGCCGAGTGGCCAGGGAGTTGGACCCCAATAGAGAGAATGTGCTGACCGCCATCAACTTTGGCCACGGCCTGCCCCGGGCGCTGGTGGCGCCAGGAGTTCCGGTGGCGGCCATCGCCGACTTGTCCACCTACGGCGTGCTTTCGGGACTCACCAATGAGTCCCAGCGGGCCAAGGCGCTCGACCTGTTCGCCCGTATGTACTCTCCCGCGGTCGGCGCGGGAGCCGTAACCGGCTACCTTCGCAGCACCGGCATGGACGCTCTAAAAGGCGCCGACATCGTTAAGATGGCCCCCGAAACGTACTCCTCAAACGTCGAATATCCCCCGTCTGCCATCTCGGCGCACCTTAGAGACATAGCCCAGGTGTACTTGGCCGACCTCGGGACTAGGATTTTTTATACCCAGCACGCCGGCTTCGACACCCATGCCGGCGAGTTGGCCGTCCATCCCAAGCTGTGGCAGGATGTTTCCGAAGGAATCGAGACCTTTTTTGATGACCTGCACGAGCATGGCCGCGGAGACAACGTGATCATGTACTTATTCTCTGAATTCGGCCGCCGCGTACGCGACAATGGCTCCGGCACCGATCACGGCGCCGCCGGCGTGGCCTTTGTTATTGGAGACCAAATCAAGGGCGGCATGTACGGCGAGTATCCGTCCCGGAAGCCTGCGGACCTGGAGCAGGGCGATCTGGCGCCGACTTATGACTTCCGCGGCGCTTATTCGACCATCGTAGAGAACTGGTTCGGTATGGACGCCAAACCCATTGTAAACGGCGTCTTCGAGAAAATGGGCTACCTGTAACGAACCCACAAAGGAGGCCGGACTAATGGCTATCGAGACGATGGCGGGCGGCCGCGCTTGGATATATAGCCACAACATCGGTAGAAACGGCGCGGCGGGCATGGGGTTCAGCATGCCCATAGGGGTTGCGCCTGCCCGGGACGGCGTGCTCTTCGTGGCCAACAGGGGCAGCGACACCAACCCCAATCAGCGAATTAGCAAGCTAACCCTGGACCAGGAATTCATCACCGAGTTTGGCCGGGTGGACGCCGCGCAAGGGTCCCACGTATTTCTCACCGGCGTGGCGTTGGACCGGGAAGAGAACGTTTACACCACCGACGAGTGGCTGAACCGGGTAAGCGTGTTTGACAAGGACGGGGGGTTCTTGCGCACCTGGGGCGAGGCCGGGGAAGCAGAGGGGCAGATCAACGGTCCATCTGGGCTGGCCTTTGACCTGGATGAGAACGTCGTGGTGGTTAACAGCCTCAACAGCCGGATACAAAAGTTCAGCAAGGACGGGACGTATGTCGGCGGCTTCGGCAGGAAGGGCAGCGCTGAGGACGAACTCGACATGCCCTGGGGCATTACCATCGACAGTAAGGGCGACATTTACGTGGCGGACTGGAACAATCACCGGGTGCAGAAGTTCGGTTCCGATGGCGCTCATGTGATGTCTTTCGGACAAGGCGGGTCCGGTCCCGGCAGTCTGAGACACCCCAGCGGAGTGGCGGTGGACGGTGATGGGGATGTGTACGTGGTGGACTGGATGAACCAGAGGGTGGCAATTTACAACGGCGAGGCCAAGCCTCTGGCCTATCTTCACGGCGACGCGGTTGAGATATCAAAATGGGGGCAGCTCTCCATCGAAGCTAATCCGGACATGCGGAGACGCCGTCGTCAGGTGTACGACCTGGAGCAGCAACAGCGAGCCTTCCGCATGCCGGTGGCCTGCGCCTTCGACCGGGAGGCCAACCGTCTCATAGTTTGCGATAGCCAGCGAGGGCGGCTGCAAATCTATGAGAAAGAGTCCAATTACGTGGATCCTCAAGCCAACCTTTAGGCCTGTCTAGCTCGGACCGGTCTAACGCATCGCACCGGCGCTCCGATGCTTCGGGACGCCGGTGTTGTTTGTTTCGGGCGCCGGTCCCCTCTTGCCGGTTATCGGCGGCGTAGGCCTGCGTTGCCACTAAAAAAGCCCTGCCGTATAATTGGCCGCGAGACGCAATGTTGCTTGCAATCGACATCGGCAACAGTATGGTTACGCTGGGCGTATTTGACGGGGAGCGGTTGGACACCACTGTGCGTGTCACCACCGATACCCGGAGGCTCGCCGACGAATACGGCTTGTTGATTACCAGCCTGTTGAAACTAAAGGGAGTGGAGCACTCCGGGATCGATAGCGTCAGCATGTGCAGCGTGGTGCCGCCTCTCACCGCGGTGTTCGAAGAGGTCTGCCAGACCTATTTTGGGCAGCGGGCGCTAGTGGTAACCGCCGGCGTACGCACTGGTCTCCGCATCCTTTACGACAACCCGAGGGACGTGGGTTCCGATCGCATCGTGGACGCGGTCGCGGCCATCGCGCTTTACGGGTCCCCGGTCATAGTGGTGGACTTTGGGACCGCGACAGTGTTCGACGCCGTCTCCGAAGACGGTGTGTACCTGGGAGGCGCTATAGCCCCAGGTATCAACGTAGCGGCGGAAGCGCTGTTCCTCAACACTTCCCAGTTGCGCCGCGTTGAGTTGGTGGCGCCCAATACGGCCATCGGCCAGAACACTTCCTCCGCCCTTCGATCGGGGTTGGTGTTCGGGTACACCGGGTTGGTAGACGGGATGGTGGATAGATTTAAGCAAGAATTGGGTCCCAACTCTAAGGTGATCGGTACCGGGGGGTTGGCCGGAATAATAGCGCAAGAGACGAAAATTTTTGACGCCATCAACCCCGACCTGACTTTGATAGGTTTGAGGCTCGTGTTCGAGATGAATCAGTCTCGCTCAAGCCCCTCAGCATCTTCTACGCCTCCGGCCGCCCAAAGAGAATGACAAAAAACTCATGACCGGACCGCTAGAGAATAAGCACGTCGTCCTTGGGGTAACGGGCAGCATCGCTTGTTATAAAGCCTTGGACTTGGCCAGTAAGCTGGTGCAAGCAGGGGCCATGGTCGACACGGTGATGAGCTACGGCGCCACCCAGTTCGTGTCCCCTTTGGCTTTCCGCAGCATCACCCACCGGGACGTGGTTACCGATACATTCGACTCTGGCTCAGAATTGGCCGTCAATCACGTAGCCCTAGCCCAGCGGGCCGACGTCGTGGTAATCGCCCCGGCCACGGTCCATTGCATCGCCAACCTGGCAGCCGGGCTGGCCGGCGATCCCTTAATGACCACCGTGATTGCCACCACCGCGCCCCTTCTGGTCGCGCCCGCCATGGACGCCAACATGTACGATCATCCTGCCACCCAGGATAACCTGGCCAAGCTCCGGGAGCGAGGCGTGGTCATCGCCGGCCCGGCCTCCGGCCGCTTGGCGTCTGGACATATGGGAATGGGCCGGTTGCTGGAAACCCCGGAGCTGCTGGGATACATAGCAGCCACCCTAGGTAGAGGCGGGCCTCTCGCCGGACGCACCATTGTGGTCAGCGCCGGCGGCACCATGGAGGCCATAGACCCGGTGCGGGTTATCACCAACCATTCGTCGGGCAAGATGGGCCACACGCTGGCAGAGGCTGCCCGCGACCGGGGCGCAAAGGTGGTGCTGGTCACCGCGGCTGCCGGCTTGCCGGACCCGGCCCAGGTCCACGTGGTGCGGGTCAAGTCTGCCCAGGAGATGTGCGACGCCGTGCTGGAGCACGTTCAAACCGCCGATGCTCTGATCATGGCTGCCGCGGTGGCCGATTACCGCCCTTCGGTGCAGGCCGGCCACAAGATCAAGAAGTCCAATGACGATTTCACCATCGTCCTATCCAAGACCACCGACATTCTAGAGGCGGCCCGGGGAGACTTCGTCAGGGTCGGGTTCTCCGCCGAAAGCCAGGACTTGTTGCCCAACGCCAAGGCCAAGCTTCAGAGAAAAGACTTGGACTTGATGGTGGCCAACGATATTACCGACCCTGACAGCGGCTTTGGGGTGGACACGAACAAAGTCGCGTTGATCGACCGGGATCTGCGGGTGGAGCAACTACCGCTACTGACCAAGTACGAAGTGAGCCAACAGATACTGGACCGGGTGGTGCGGTTGTTCCCCGGCTAGTGTTCAGATTTGGCGTCATGTCGATGAGGAGACGATGATAGAGTCAGTCAGTAAAGGCAACAATGCGGTTGGTCTTGTGGCCATGGGAAATTTTACCGCCATTGGTGTTGTTGCCTTAGGCTTCGTAAACGCCATTGCCCTCGTTGCACTGGGCCTTCTGAACGCCATGGGCATGGTTGCGTTTGGCGCTGCCAACGCGGTCGGTTTGGTCGCCATCGGCGGTGTAAACGCGACGGGGCTGGTTGCGATTGGAGGGGTAAACGCGATAGGTATCGTTGCTATCGGCGGCGTGTACTCGATGGGAGTCATAGCCGTAGGCGGGAGGAACACCAGAAGCATTCTGCCCCTTTCTTAGCTGATCAGGAGGAACACACTTCCTGGAAAGAGGATTAGTGAGGGAGACCCCAGAGTAACGAATAGTTTTCTTCGGAGTCTCCGTATTCTCTTCCGGTGAATTAATCCGGATGGATTAACCTGACACCGCCTCCTTAAACCGCCGGATAGCCTCGATATGCTGGTCCGGCCCCTTCAACCCTGCCTTCATGGTGTTAACCGATAGGTGGGTAGCTCCGACCTCAGCCCAGGCTTCGGCCAATTTCCTCCAATCGTCGGGACCGCCGCCGTCGCTAAGACCAACGCGGCCCTCGATCCCGATATCGGTGGGCTCTCGTCCTGCCTGCTTAGCATAATCGTGCATTTGGGCGATACGCTCCCGGCCCGCGCCGTCGGGTGCGAACTGAGGGAACCATCCGTCGCTGATGCGCCCCACGCGGCGGACCACCTGCTCGGCGTTGCCTCCGATCCAGATGGGTATTGGACGTTGCACCGGCAAAGGATTGATGCCGGCATGAGTAACCTGGTGGTAACGGCCCTGGAACGAGACCACTTCCTCGGTCCACAAAGCCCGCATTAGCCTGATTTGCTCCACGCTCCGGCGGCCCCGGTTGGAAAACTCTTCACCCAGAGCCTCGTACTCTACGTCGTTCCACCCGATGCCAATCCCTAAACGCAGGCGGCCTCCGGTCAAAACATCCACCTCGGCTGCTTGCTTGGCGACAAGGGCCGTTTGGCGCTGTCCCAGAATCAAGACACCCGTGGTCATTTCGATTTTCTCGGTGATACCCGCCAAGTATCCGAACAGCACGAAGGGCTCGTGGAACATGTCGGTAATGCTATAGGGACGGTCCCAGCTTTCACGCTTGCTGGGGTCGGCTCCCAGGACGTGGTCGAACACCAGCAGGTGCTCGTAGCCCAGCGCCTCGGCCGCCTGGGCGAAATCTCGCACTCCGGCAGGGTCTGCCCCAATCTCGGTCTGAGGGAAAATCGCTCCAAGTCGCATGATGACCTCCTTAGGCATAGGGGGATGAATAGGCAGTCCGATATCTTCTTTGTATCCGTAGGCCTGTAGGCCCGGTTTTCACGGCACACTTAGCCCCAGCGCGGTCTCGGGACCGCCGCCCCGGCCCCGCCGCCCCGTCGCTAAAACCACGCTCAGTATCTGGTGTTTAGCCGAAATCGTCAACAACGCGGAGTCTGGCCCCTAAAGTCTTTAGATCGGCTTTAGATCGTTTCATCTGGACTTCGTATTCGCATCTTCGGGAATGTCCTATTCGGTGCAAGTGTGCACTCGTAACGGAGCCCATAACGGAACGGAGCAATGAGGCCCAGCGGTTACTGCGGCCTGGAGATCGAAGTATCTTCCCCTGGGTGAGCCTCAGCAGACACAAGCACATAACCCCGGTTTGGTTGCGAAGACCCCTCGGTGCAGGCAAGCGGCGGTTGTCGAGAACTTCGGCAGAAAACCCAGCAGGAAGTCCATCGCCGCCTCGTTTTCGAGAATGACTCTGGGAATGACTCTGAAATCGGCTATAATGCTGCTTGTTTCATCGTAAGGTGGCTGGGAGGGCACTATGAAAAGCATAGAGTTGGATTACAGCAAACAGTGCGCCGATGAACCTACCAAGGGGCACAACCGGTGGCATCCCGACATCCCTCCGGCGTTGGAAGTGGCTCCCGGCGAGGAGGTGGTGCTGCAAACCAGGAACGCCCTTGACGGAGGGGTTGTCCCCACGTCAACGCCCGAGGACCTGCGGAACATAAACTTGGGATTGGTGCACCCGTTGACTGGCCCGGTTTACGTTCAGGGAGCCGAACCCGGCGACTTGCTGGAGGTCAGCATCCTGAATATAGAGCCGGCAAGTTGGGGATTCACCACTGTCATTCCAGGCTTCGGATTCCTTAGGGACGTCTTCTTGGACCCCTATGTTGTGCACTGGAATATCCAAGACGGATATGCGGAGTCCCCGCAACTGCCGGGAGTCCGGGTGCCGGGCGCCCCTTTTTTGGGGACCATAGGCGTGGCCCCATCCAGACAGTTGCGCCAAGAGATTCTATTGCGGGAAGATGAGCTACGCCGCCGCGGCGGCGCAGTCCTGGGCCCCGATCCTCAGGGGGCGGTGCCCGCCAATGAACCTCTGGCGTCGGAAGGTCTGCGCACTGTCCCGCCTCGCGAGAACGGCGGCAACATGGACATCAAGCAGCTAACCGCCGGCACCAGGCTGCTATTGCCCGTATTTACCGAGGGTGCGCTATTTTCCGCGGGGGACGCCCACTACGCCCAGGGGGACTCGGAGTGCTGTGGCACTGCCATAGAGATGGACAGCACTCTGCATGCCAGCTTCCGGGTGTTGAAGGGTGCTGCCCAACAGCGCAACTTAAGATTTCCCATCTTCGAGCGGGACGATTACTTCGCCAGCCCGGAGATGGCGGCGCCCAAGTGTTTCCTGGCGTCCACCGGCATGTGTATCTCAGAAAGCGGGGTGAACGAGTCCGAGAATGCCACCCTGGCGGCACGCAACGCATTGTTGACTATGGTCCAGCTCCTCATGGAAAGGGGTTGGTCCAGGGAACAGGCGTACTGCATTTGCAGTGTAGCGGTGGACTTGAAGCTCAGCGAGATCGTGGACGTGCCTAATTTTGTCGTCTCTGCCTTCCTGCCGCTGGATATCTTCGTGTAATACTGCCGTTCCGTTGGCGGTAATTGCGTCCAGAGACGCTGTTTCACCGCCTCCGGTCCCGGCTTTGGTAAGGACGGGGGTATAGTGGCCGGAGTATACTATCAAACGCCATGAACAGAGGATGCCGCGGTATTCCCGTTGGCGCCCTTTCGTTCAACGCCAGAGCATTGGAAAAGCGGCGGCCTTAAAGGAGGAAGATCATGAAATTTGGCCTACTTTACGAGGCGCAGCGCGCCTTCCAAGGTAACGACGTAGACTGGAACAGCCTGTACAAAGAGACTCTGGACCAGTGCGAGTTGGCTGATCGAATGGGATTTGACAACTTGTGGTTCGTGGAGCACCACTTCTTGATGGGTTTCTCGGGCTCTCCCTGCCCGGAGGTGCTATTGGGCGCCCTTAGTCAGCGGACTAAGAACATCAGAATCGGATTTGGCGTCTCGATATTGCCCAACCACCACCCGATAAGGATTGCCGAGCGGGTCGCCATGGTGGACCAGCTTACAGATGGCCGGGTGGAGTTCGGGACGGGAAGGTCCAACGCATACGAGCAAATAGGGCAGGGTATTGACCCCCGGGAAACCCGCGACCGCTGGGAAGAAGCCCTGAGGATGCTCCCCCAAATCTGGCAATCAGACGAATTTTCCTGGGACGGGAATTTCTGGAACGTCCCAGCGCGGCGGGTCCTGCCCAGGGTGTTCCAAAAACCCCACCCTCGGATGTATTTGGCTTGCACTCAAACGGACAGCTTTCGGTTGGCGGCGGAAAAGGGTATAGGTGTGTTGTCCTCGTCCTCCTACGCCGTGGACATTCTGGCCGAACACGTGAAAACCTACCGGGAGGCGGTCAAACACGCTAGTCCGGTAGGAGCGTTCGTCAACGAATTCTGGGGTAACAACGTCCACGCCATTTGCGGTACCGATGATCAAGAGGCCAAAGAGCTGTGCGCTCAATCGATGAAAACGTTCTTTGGGCCGGATAAGCCGTATATCCAAGGCCGGATCAATGCCTACGAAGAGCTGCTGGAGGCGTGGGGTGGCGTACCAGACCACTTGACCGCCGACTTTGGGCGCTGGCTTCGACAGTCCGACGACGCTCACAAGGAGCAGGCGGCTCAGGCCGGTATATCTCTGGACTCCGGGCCTGGCGCGGCCCGGGCCGCTGTGGCCCAATTGGATGCAAACGTCCTCTCGCAGCGGGGGGTCATCATCGCCGGAAACCCGGAGAGCTGCATCGAGACTGTGAAGATGTACGAGGACATTGGCGTGGACCAGGTCATAATGATAATGCAGACTGAAACTGTACCTCACCATCGGGTAATGGAGTCCATCGAGCTATTCGGTAGAGAAGTGATTCCAGCCTTCAGCAACGTAGAAGTCTCGGCAGCGGCCAGGTAGGCGCCATCCTTCTGTGGATTGCCCGCCGGAGCAAAGGCAAACAGTGCAATGAGTTCTAGGCCACGAACTCAACCTCGCCGCTCCAACGGGTAAGGGCATAGGAGTGGACAGGGGAAAGAGCCATACACTCGGGGATAGAGTGAGGAGTGCGCCGGCGGGCGATGAACGTCTGGCAGCGCGCTCCAAGCCTCCGAGCCCGAGGACGGTGTGCTAATGCGCCGGTCCTACGGAGCGAGACTGACGCTGATTAAACTCGTTAATGCCTTTGATCGCAGGGTGCGCCGCCTGGCCTCGGCCTCGGCCTCGGCCTCGGAGCCGGGTTTAACCGGCCGGGCCGGCGTGGCGCCGCTTTAACCGGCTGGGCCCGCGTGGCGCCGCTTTAACCGGCTGGGCCCGCGTGGCGCCGCAAAAATAATATACTTCGGCGGATTGGACCAACCATTGAGAAACATTAGACTCACTTCGTTGGTGGCGGTCGTCCTGCTAATGGTGATTATGGCCTGCGGGTCGAAGGCCGACCCGGAGCCCCCCGTCATCGAGCCCACCCTGACTCCTGCCACCGCCACGGGCGTCCCAACACCAACGGTTTCCGCCGAATTGGAACGCGCGGTGGCAACCTTGGAATCGCCGGCGACTGTCACCCCAGCATCCACGAGTACTCCGTTGGCTGCAGGCGAACTTGAAGAGAAGATTGTCGATGATGCGACTCTTCTGAGGCTGGGACCTGAACCTACTACTCTGGACCCACACCTCACTGCAGATGCCGAATCCGCGATTTACATACTTGAGATGTTCGGCGGCCTGGTAACCATAAATCGGGACCTGGAAATAGCTGGGGATCTGGCCGAGGACTGGGATATCAGTAATGAAGGCCGGACCTACACATTCCGCCTGAGGAAGAACGCTAAATTCCATGACGGCAAACCGGTTACGGCGCAAGACTTCAAGTGGTCTCTAGAGCGCATTGCCGACCCGGCAACCGGGTCTTTGTTGGCCGCAACCATGCTGGGAGACATTGCTGGATTCAATGACAAGCTGAATGGCCTCTCAACCCAAGTGGAAGGGGTCCAGGTATTGGATGATCACACGTTATCCATCACCATCAATGCGCCCAGGGCCTACTTTCTAGCCAAGCTCACCCATCCGGCGGCATTTGTGCTAGACAGCGACAACGTTGAGGGTAACCCGGATTGGATCGATAACCCCAACGGAACCGGTCCCTTCAAGCTTCGTGAGTACATAATCGGCGAGGTCTTACGGCTGACCCGCAACGAGCTGTATCACCTCGGACCACCTAAGCTGGGAGGCGTAAGGTTCCTCTTGAGCGGTGGCGACTCATTGCTCATGTACCAGAACGACGAAATCCACGTTACTGGAGTGGGCCTCACAGGACTGGAAATTATTCTGGACCCGTCAAGCCCGTTGAAGCAAGAGGTATACCAGGCTCCTCCTCTATTTGACATCGCCTACTTTGGGATGAATGTGGACCAGCCCCCCTTTGACGACCTCAAAGTGAGGCAAGCCTTGAACCACTCGGTGGATAAGGAAAGGCTCTCCACTGTATTGCTTCAAGGTCTGGTCACACCTGCCAATGGCATCCTTCCTCCCGGGTTCCCCGCCTATACCACCGACCTTCGAGGTTACTCATTTGAGCCCGAAAAAGCCAAACAGCTCCTACGGGAATCCAAATACGGTGACGATCTGGACGATTTCCCCCTGATAACCCTCACGCTTCCCGGTTCCTTTGGCGCTCCGGTGAGCCCCATAATTCAAGCCATGGTCCAGATGTGGCAGGATAACCTGGGGATTGAGATAGGCATTTCGCAGACGGCCTGGCCAGTATTCCTGGAAGACCTGAAACAAAAACGCTTACAGATGTTCGGAGGCCTAGCCTGGATCGCAGATTATTTGGACCCGGAGAACTTCCTGGACGTCTTGTTCCACTCAGAAAGCGAGAATAATTACAGCAAATACTCCAATCCACAAGTGGACCGCCTTCTTGAACAGGCCCGGGGAGAATTGAACGAAGCGGCCAGGTTCGAGATTTACCACCAAGTCGAGCAGCAGATACTGGACGATGCCGCTTGGGTCCCGCTCTGGCACGAGACGGGTGGTTATTTGTTACTAAAGCCCAACGTTAAGGACTATTATAACTTTCCAATGGCGGTCTCCCGGTTTAGGTACGTCTATATTACTGAGGAGTAGTGGGACCCTGAGCCAACCGCGGGGCCGCGATTCTGGTTGAGTCCTCTGCGTTGCCACCCATCATAGAGCCGATACTTTCCGGTCCAAGCGCGATAAAGTCGCTCTGCCCCCCAGCTGGCGGGGATGATGCGCTTCAACCCATCCCCCGGTGGAACTCCCGCTGATTAGCTGCGGACCCGGACCGACTCAGTAAACCCCTGCACAAATCATCAACACGGCCAACTTTCCTATGTTGCCAGGTCGCAATTCACGGACTTATTCAGAGTATTCTCAGCCGTGCAGGTTATGTCGAGAACATCCCACAGTTCAGGTGGTGCGTAGCCGGTCAGTTCGTTGCCGCCCAGCCACAACTCCCATAGACCGTTAAGTCCACGGCCCTCCAGGAACACCTCGCGGACGCGGGCGGGCTCGCCACCGGCTTCGATGCCCTCCCATTCGACGATGGGGGCTCCGGCGTTCCAGTTCAGCCAGTTGTCGCTGGCCAGGGTGTCCATGGCTTTCAGCAGGACGGCGCAGTCGGTCACCAAGCCAGAGTTGGCGCCTGACTCCGGTACCGCGACGCCGGCGGAACATGGCAGTGTGGGTGTAGGAGCCGGCAAGGGCAGGAGTGTGGGAGACGGAGTAGGCTTCAGGGTCTCCATGTCTCCGACGGCGTTGAAGTGCTGGTGGGAGCTGCTACAGAGGTTGTCTCAGAAGTCTCCACTCACGATTTTGGGCGGACGCAACCTGGCGGGTGGCCGCACTATGGCTTCTGGATAGTTGGTAGAACAGCGGCGCCCCGATCTCCTTCTGGCGGGGGCATCGGCGCATCATCGGTGCCATCGGCCCGATCTCCTTCTTCTGGAGATGGCCCTCCCTCAGGCGGGGGCGCCGGCACACCATCGCCGCCGGCTGAACGCTTCTCCAGCATGCGGTCTCTCACCGAAACGGCCAACGAAACGAAAGCCAGGATCAATCGTAACGCAAACTCACCCGCTATCAGAAGTAGCAGGTAGTAGAAGATGTGCTCGCGGTGGCCATTCGCCTCTCTCAGTATGTCTAGGGACTGGCTAATCTTGAAGAAGGACGCATCAATTAGGAAGATCGCCAGGACCGCGAAAGGTAGGATCTTGGCTAGGTCCCGGGACAGGTCTTCGTTGTAGTACGCGGTTACGCGTATGGCGCTGACGGTGGCGAGGGCTATCAGCAGGATGTCCGAAAACGGCCGGTCTTTCGAGAGGAAGGCCAGAATTAACGTGAGAACTGCAAACCAGAAGAAGGCGAACCCCGGAAACAGGATAACGTACTTCGCGCCGTACAAAACGATGTGGAGGAAGCCCCGAACCCACCGATGGCGGGACTGTTCATACTTGGACAGGTCCAGCGCAAACATGTCCCGGGAGGCAACGAACCGGTAGAACTTGAAAACAAAGAGGCCGTACACGGCCATGCCGAGAACATAGGCCGCCGCAGGCCACAGCAATTGAAGAGCTTCATTTAGATCTAACCCGTTCGGGAAAATGGCGTCGTAATCTATGAATCCCATCATTTATCCCAAGACCCTTGCATTGCGACGCGGCCTGCGGACCGTTAGGGGAAAACGGTCGAGAAAGGGACGGGGACTCCCAATACATGGGTGAGGTGGCATTGGAGGAGGCTGCGCTGCCCGTACCACCGCGCGCAGCCTGCAGCGAGTGCCCCCGCATCTACCCTTCCACCAGACCGGCTTCGATGGCTTGACGTCCATGATTCTATGGAAAGCTCACCCACGCGTCAACCAACACCGCCGGGTCACCCATGGTGTTTTAGTTTTCGCGACAACTCCTATTTTCCCATGCACTTTGGTCTTGTCCAGTGGCAGTCCAACATCAAGAGCGTATGGATTCCCGCTTTCGCGGGAAAGACGGGTGAGCGGAGGGTATGACGGGCGGCAGACAATTAACAGACCCCGCCGGGTCACCGGCCCGCCGTCTACCGTAGACAGCGTTGCCAGCGCATCAAGTGACCGGCCTTGAGGGTGTTCCGGCCAGCCATGAACCAACCACCAAGTTGGTCCATCCGGCGGGCCTGCAATCCTTAAAAGTGGGCCAAGCATACTTGTCCAATCGGTGGACTCTCACCCTCCTTCGAGCGCTCCTCCCTCGCTGTGTACCGGGCTTTCCCCAGTGCTGACTGCTAGGGGAGCCCGACGAACGTGTGACGGTTACCCAGGCCCCAAAATGGCTATAAGCGTTCCAAAAATAGCTGCCCAAAGCGAGATGCGCACAGAACTTTTGAGCTTTTGGTGGAGCTATGAGTCTCCCACAGGTGCAGCCGGACCATCGGACCCGAACAGTATAGGGATAGAGTTAGCTGGCGGGCTTATCGGCTTATTGTTGGGAGGTGGCTACTGCCTTGACGCCATGGTTTCCCAAGTTACAATTGCCTCAAAGAGCCGGTCCTGGGGTCAAGAAGGAGAAACTGCAATGCCGTTTTATACGAAAGGCGATGTCCGCATCCACTACGAGGAGGTCGGGTCCGGTTTCCCGCTTCTGGCAACCCCCGGCGGTGGATTGAACTCCTTGATCAGCAATTGGCCTGGACAGGTGTTCAACGCGATGGAGGAGTTCAAGAACGACTTTCGTTGCATCACGATGGACCAGCGCAACGCGAATGGCGGAGAGTCCAGCGGGCCGGTCCAGGTCAATGATCCGTGGGGAGCCTTCGCCGACGACCAATTGGGGTTGATGGACCATCTCGGTATACAGGAGTTTTTCTTCATCGGCTACTGCATCGGTGGCCCTTTTGCGCTCAAGCTCATTGAACGGGCTCCCGAGCGCGTCTTAGCCGCCGTGCTCTGCCAGCCGGTTGGGCACGCAAGCAAAACACCGGACGCCATGTATGACTCCGGCCGCGATGTCTGGGGCCCCGAGCTATGCTCCGGGCGGGACGACGTGACGATGGAGACCGTGGAACAGTACCTGCACAATCTTTACCGCCTCCAGCCGGACTTCGTGTACTGCGTGTCGCGGGACTTCGCGCGCTCGTGCCAGACGCCGATGTTGGTCATGCCCGACGACACACCATCGCACTCGTACGAGGCCGCCATGGAACTGGTGGAGTTGGCGCCCAAAGCCCAGGTCACGGAGTATCCTTGGAAGGAGTCGAAGGACATAAAGGACAAGACGATAAACCAGGTGCGCGATTTCCTTCAGGCGCATCAACCCGCGAACACCGCTCGCTGAAAGGCAGTACCGCAAGCTGGCCAACCACCGCGAGGTCAAGAGGCGGATTGAGAGGTGGCTGGGGATCGAGGATTCGAACCTCGGCTTCCTGAGCCAGAGTCAGGCGTCCTACCACTGGACTAATCCCCATTGAGTGAGGCCGTTGACGAACGGAGGGCCAAGTCAAGACGATAACCGGAGAGGAAAGGGCTAGATACGCCTATAGTATTAACGGGCCCCGGACCTGTCAAGAGTAGCCGTCGCTGCTCGCAGACCGGGGAGGGGTTCAATATACGGCCATTGCATTAGACAGCCGCTCGTGGTGAGCTTATCGAAGCATCCATTCTCTTCTTCATCACGCCCAGAGCAATGCCCATGATAAGCGAGAAATTTGCTAAATTAGCCGTAAGAAAAGACCCCGGGGCCGAGGCGTCATCTTCGTCTAGAGCATTTCGCGGGTGTATAATACGGTTCGGGTCTTGCGTAATAGGCCCATTGTGGCCGAGGCCAGGCGGCGCCAAATAACTGTCCCAGGGCCGCGAGGAATAAGCCTCCAATAGGGTATCGCTTATCCCCAAGTGTATTATTTAGCAAGGAGAGGTCCCAATGAATTTTACCTACAATCACCTCCATTTCCGGAGCGGAGACCCGGATCAGGCCGCCAAGTTCTACTGCGACAACTTCGGTGCGGTCATTACCTCGGAGCGCCCTCTGTCCACCACCAAGTCCATTCAGTTATCCTTGAACGGCGAACACCTGATGACCATCTCCGGCCGGGCCGAGGGAGAGGACCCCATCGCCGGCTCTACCGACCCCCGCTACGGTTTGGACCATTTCGGCTTCGAAGTGGACGACATGGAAGAAGCAACCGCGCTTATGAAATCCAACGGAGTCAAGTTCGGCTGCGAACCGTGGACCATGCCCTCCGGCTCCACAGTGGCTTTCATCGTGGCGCCCGACGAAGTCAGCGTCGAGCTTATCCAGAGGCCCAAGAGTTAACGGTGTTTACAATCGGGTTGGCGGGACTGCAGTGCGCCGGCCTGAAGCACCCGGCGATAGGCCGGTGAATTGATCCCCAACTGCGGCAAGCTCGCTACGCCGCTGGACCGCAAGCAGAAGCGAACTAACGCCGTGCCGCCAACTTGGGGTGGGCGGCGCGGCGTTATTTTGGCTTGTCTCATAAAGCTGAATTCTACAACATCCTACCTTTGTGGATTCCCGCGAGAGCGGGAATGACGGGTTATTGAGTTTGGATTCCCGCTCCCCGACCGGGGTCGGGGATAAGCTTCGCGGGAAGGACGGGTTGTTGAGCCGCATTCAAGACTGGTCTAGGCGGCAATAACTGATTTAGGCGGCTAATCATATCAACCCGTCAGGTTGCGTCCGCCCAAAATCCTGAGTGGAGACTTCTGAGACAGGCGTTACTTGTTGTTTCCCCACAGAATTACAAGACCCGCGCAGCCTATTGCTGTCCGGGTTAGTTCCACCGGCCGCAGCCCCGGGCCAACCAGAGGCCCCTAAGCCTCCTGCGCCAATCCCAGGAAGAAATCCTCAGCCACCTGTTCCCCGGGGAGCACTGGTGGGAACGCCCTGATGTAATATTCCCGTCCCAGGATACTGGCGGTTACCTCCCGAGGGACCCGGTGGTAGGGCCAATCCGGGGCCACTTGAGTCCGGTGGCAGAGGATGCAAGCCATTTTGGCCTCCAGGTGCTCCTCTACGTCCAGGTCCAGGTGGATTTCCTCCGGCGGGGCCCCCTGCGCTTCTTGCTCCGGCGAGGGCATGGGGAACTCGATACCGGCGTCTCGCAGCTTGGTGGCCCACATAGTTCTGAATCCTTTGGGTCGGGCGCTGTAGAACAGACGTTGGGGACGGTAAGGGACCGTGTCGCCGACCAGCTGTTGAGGAAAGGCCTCCGGGTCCCCGGCCAGGTGAAAAGCTTCAGTGCTGTGCTGCGAAATCGCGATGTGGTCGGGATGGCCGTAAAGGCCGCCAGGGTCGAAGGTAAGTATCACCTGAGGCCGGTAGTGGCGAATTGCCGCAACCAGGCGTTCAACCACCTGGTAGGCCGGAGCGTTAACGTAGGCTTGGGGATGGTTATTGGAGGGCCAGCCCGCCATGCCCGAATCGCGGTAGTCCAGGACTTGGTGGCCGGCCAAGCCCAATGCCCGTACGGCGCAGGCCAGTTCGACGCGCCGCACCGAGGGCAACGATTCCCGAGTTGCCGCCCCCAGCTGGCGGATCTCGCCTTCCTCTCCCAGCGTGGTGGTAATGAGGCGGACCTCAACTCCCCGCGTCACGTGGGCAACCAGCGCCCCGCCCACAGGAAAAGCTTCGTCGTCGGGATGAGCGAAGCAGGCCAATAGTCTAAACCCTGACATTATATTCCACCAATTTCTAAATCATCGGTGAGAACCCAGGCTGACCCAAAAGATTGGCAGTGGGCTCTCTAGCAGCTGGCGAATGCAGATCGACCCCGGCGTCGTCTTCTGCTGACGCCTCATGGTAGTTAGGCTCGTCTAGCGCCTGACCACAATTGAGGGTCGCCAATATCCGCGGTCTAAAGCAATTAGTAAATGTCCGTGCGGACCGCTCAACTTCCCGCGTTCACCACCGCTTGCACCTGGAACCGAAGCACGGAATGCGCTGAACTGGAAGACTCTACGCCTAATAGTACCATGTACTTCCTTGGACTTCCGTGGCGGACTTCCGTGACGGCGCGTTTGAGACCGAGCGGTTTGCCCACCCGGTGCGGCCCTCGACGTCGTGTCTCTGGCTAACCTGAGCCTGATCCTGAGAAGACGGCGCAGGTTACCTGAAGTTGACACCTTTCGGGCTCAGAAATACAATCCCAGGGTCCGAAGCCTTCCCTCAGTGGAGAGTCTGCGCTCCGTCTCACCTTGCGCCGTCTCCCCGGACGACGCTCTCGAGTTGGCGCTTCCTTGGGGTTCATACTCTCGTTAGACGCATACCAGGGGAGCAACTCCCCTGGCCCCGGTGGAGGGTATGCAGGAATCTCTCGCCGGCATCGCGACAGGTGAAAACCATCCGGTCGCTGTCCACTCCGGCTCTGTTCCTCTATGGCCCCTGCCGAGTGCGCACCGCCGAGGCCATGACCCTGGGCTCGCTGGAGGACGCAGGGGGCGTCATTCCCGGCATAAAGTCCAAGGACCTGGAAGATTACGGCCACTTCCTGCAGTGGGAGTGTCCCGACGACGTGAACCGGGAGTTGATGGCGTTCCTCAGTTAGTATCAGTTAGCAACGGGATACCTGGTCCTGAATCGAACGAAGAGAATTGACGGGATATTGTTATGAGCAACATGGAAGAGCGGATTTCTTTGGCGCGGACCGAATCGGAGCGTCTGGGCCAGTATTTCCAGACCCTGACAGCCGAGCAGTGGAGTACCCAAAGCGCCTGCGACGCCTGGGAAAACCACGATGTGGTGGCCCACCTCTGTATGGCCGTAGACATGTTCGTCGTAAACGTGGGACGGGGAGTCGCTGGCGACTCATCGCCGCCGGAAGGAGCGCCCGCCCCGAGCCTCGAAGCGCTGGCGGCCCGGATGGCGGCCAACGCCCAGCGAGCAGTGGCAACGCGGGAAAGCCTGGCCGACGGGCTGCTCCCCCACTTTGCCGTCCAATGCCAACGCTTCGATGAACAGCTGCGTGGTTTAAGCCCGGAGGACTGGGGGAAACCCTGCTTCCATCCGGCCATGGTCATCCCGGTCAGCGGCTTTGTCGACCTGCGGATTACCGAGATGGCCGTGCACGAGTGGGACATACGTTCCCGGATCGAGCCGGTCGCCCACCTGCCGGCCCAGGTGCTCCCGCCGGTCTTCGACCTGCTACCTGCGTTCGTCGTAGGTCGTTTTTACCGGCCGGGCTCGGGTATAGCCAGCCCCACGACCTTCCGATTCAACCTGACCGGCCCATTCAATAGAAGCTACGACATGACCGTCGGCGGCGGCGAAGTCCAGATGGCCCCGGCGGCCTCCGACACGGCCGCTGTGACCCTGGGCTGTGACGCCGAGACCTTCGCACTTGTGGCCTACGGCCGTCTCGGCCTGGCAGAAATGATCACCGCCGGCCGGGTTTCCGCCGCCGGCGACCCGGCATTGGTAGCCGCGTTCAACAATTAGGCGTCAATGACAACGGTCTCTACTGCCCCTTGGGAGCAGAGGGTTAGTGCCTCTTCGCCCAAGAGGCTATTTCCCTGTTGGTCCTAGCGCCTGTCCAAGAAACCCTCACTTATGCCCAGCGCCAAGGCATCGGAAGCTGCGGCCTATGGGAACAAAGCCTTTGACGTAAGAGGTGAACGGTATGGAATTGATTGAACTCATTGCCAGTGCCCCGTGGCGGGAGGCGGTAACGTACCGGAATACCTGGCCCCATGGGTATGTCCTGTTCCGTAAGGATGGGCAGCGTCAGTTGCTGGCTGCGGTGTGCGCCCGAATGTGTGCCGGGGAAGGCGTTACCGGCCGCTTTTTCCATACCACCAAGCCTTACCTGTTCATCGGGGACTACAAGTATTGGTTCATGACTCCCTGTGACCAGATTGACCTAGACGGTAGTGAGAACGAATACGTGCTGAACCGGGCGTTACTGTACCAAGACCGGCGAGACTTTATCATCCAACAGGGTGATACGGGCAAGCGCGAGGATTACCCAGGTCCGCCGAATAGGGGTTCATTCAATTAAAACGGGCAATTAAAACAGGGTGTTTCGACCGGCCTACGCTTGAGTTGACGAGATAAGCCGACACCCTATGGGAGGATATTGTTCATGGTCGACAATGATACGCTGCTATCCCATCTGATTTCGAGGATCACTGAGCGTACCGAGGACATTGCGGTGGAAGCTCTTGGGTATATTCTGAACAAATCTCCGGCGGCCCGAGGAGCACTGGAATACCCCGTCAAGGCTGATGGCCTGGATTCCGGCCTGTGCCGGCATGACAGTTCTTCAGAGGCTTCCGAGACCCTGAAGCCCGGTTTCCGCTGTTGCCGTTGTTTGTTAATTGCTACGGTGAGGAGGCGGGCCCCGACTACCTTCCCCGACTACCCTCCCGGGCCAACGCCGCGCCGCTGCTGCCAGCTGGGACTTGGGATCCGAAGGTTCTTGGACCAGCGTTCCGATGGGACATTCATCCGCCGGTCCGAAGCTTGGTCATAAACGGTAGGCGTTCTCTGGTAATAGTGGGGCATCTTGATACACCAATCTACGACTTAGGCGACCCAGGCGACCCAGGCGACCCAGGCAACCTAGGCAAAACGAATTCTTCCATGGCAACTGCTAGGCCATCCTCCTCCACCACCGGAGCCACATAGTCAGCGACGTCCTTCAACTCTTGGGGCGCATTTCCCATAGCGATGGAATACCCGCACAATTGCAGCAGAGTGAGGTCGTTGAAACTGTCTCCTGCGGCCACCGTGTGGGAGGGGTCGAGGCCGGTCATTCCAGCAAGATTTATGACCGCGGCAGCTTTGTCCACGCCGGAACTGGTGATGTCCACAGCCCAAAGGCCGTTGTATGGCAGGAAAACCTTCACCGTGTTCAGGTCCGGACTGGATTGAAATTGCTCCAACAGGCGGTTCGCGCCGGATTCGTCCAAGTCCAAGGCGGATACTCGTATGATTTGCCGATGGGCGACGGCCGCAAGGCCATAGACCGAGCCTTCAGGGTGGGTGGCTATGAAAGGAGTCCCCGAGGCGTCGAGGCTCTTTACAATCTCTTGGGCCGGCCCGGACGGCAACGGAGCAGTCCACAGAAAGCGGCCGCTGCCGGGGTCCAAAATTATCGACCCACCGTCGCTGATTTGGGGCGAGGACAGCCCCAGTTCGCGGGCGAACCGCAAAACGTCGGCGGACTCCCTACCGCTGGCGATGACCACGGGGACTTTCTCTCTGACCAGGGAGACGGCTTGGGCCACTCTGGCGGAGACCATTTCGTTTCTGCCGATTAAAGTCCCGTCCAAGTCCAGAATGGCGGCACGGATCATCGAACCCCACTTCCACTAGGGCCGTCTCTAGTGATACCGAGCATCCCGCGCCGGCTGCACGTACATCCGCTCTCCGCAACCAATAACCGCCGGCAAAAGGGCCACAGGCATAGACAGCAGTTATTTTGGGGCAACTCGATAGGGGCCTCTATCGCCAAAGCGGTTCAGCGAGCCGCGATGGGCGGGGGTCCCATCATGCCAAGATCCCCCCCCGTCGCTTGCTGGGTGGCGATAACCGCATTTACCAGGCTGTGAAGGTCAGCGATGGCCCCTTGATCGGCCAGTTGGCCTTCTTCGAACTGGCGAGATTGCAGATATACCGCGCCGGGCACTAGGTGAGCTCCAAACCAACCGAGCACCGGCCGCAACTGCCCGTCAATGGCTAGGTAGTGATGGTCGGAACCGCCCATGGCGACCAAACCGCACACCTTCCCCATCAGGCCTTCCACCGGCACCAGGTCGAGTAAATTCTTTAGCGAAGCGGTGAAGGACGCCCGAAAAATGGGGGTGGCTATCAGGTACATGTCCGCCGCCATAACCCGCTGCACTACGGCGCCTGTATCGTCCGGATAATCGGATAACGGGCGTCCGTCCGCAAAGGATATTTGGTGGTCTCCCAGGTGCAGCAGGCCGGTCGCAATGGATTTATCCTGGCCGCCAGCTTGCTCCAGCGCCAACTGAAGAGCCCGGTACAGCCTCCCCGGCTGGGTAACCGTCCCGTGGATTCCAAGTAAGGTAGGCAACGAGGCGCCTCCAAAGGCTGACAATCTTCCTAAGCGGCTTCAAGGCGAACGAGGGGGAGTGCACTCCGGTGAACGCGCCGGCCTGAAGGTCACAGACCCGACGATTACCCCGACAGTTATAAAGAGGGTCACAGATTGGGCGCGAGCTCCGCGGCGTCGATGTTTGACGGCTCCGGTCCGGATGCGCCGGTGTAGCGATTAACCGGCGCCGGCAGCCCCAGGTGCCCATGAAGTGTCTCGGCTTCGTACTCGGTCCTAAATAATCCGCGGTCCTTTAGTATGGGTACGACGTGGTCTACAAAGTCATTGAACCCATCGGGCAATACGGCGTTGTTTATCATGAAGCCATCCGCCGCTCCTGCCTCAACCCACGATTGCATGGTGTCCGCTACCTGGGCTGGCGTCCCAATAAATGGCCCCTTGGGTGTGGTCTCTCGAAGGGCCATTTGACGCAGGGTCAATTCCTCCTCTTTTGCCAGCTGTTTTATCCGGTCGGTGGCGCTCTCCCAACCGTTGCGGCCGAAGTCGCCTAAATCGGGAAACTGCCCATCCAACTCAAATTGGGTAAAGTCTATGTCGTTAAAGTAACGGCCCAGGTAATTCAGCGCGTCGTCGATGGCTACCAAGTTGGCTATCTCTTGGTGCTTGCGCTGTGCTTCCGCCGCGGTTTCTCCGACAATGGGATTACACCCCGGGAGGATCAAAATCTCCTCCGGGGACCTGCCGTGTTTGGCGGCCCTCTCTTTGACTTCCCGGTAGAAGTCCGCCGCGTCAGCCTGGGAAGCCTGCCCGGTAAACACTGCATCCGCCACCTTGGAGGCAAAGTCCACG
Source organism: Dehalococcoidia bacterium (assembly GCA_965224325.1). Lineage (GTDB taxonomy): Bacteria > Chloroflexota > Dehalococcoidia > Lucifugimonadales > UBA3495 > CBDCMJ01. The sequence goes on along the minus strand of CBDCYT010000017.1, from coordinate 174,896 downwards.
CCGGCTTCCGATGACCCTGCCTGGATGAGCAGCGGCCTTCCCTGCTTCGACCGGGATATGTTTAAAGGGCCTTTGACTGAAAAAAATTCACCTTGATGGTTCAGGGTATGCATCTTCGCCGGATCGAAAAACACGCCGGTTTCCTTGTTTCGTATGAAAGCATCGTCTTCCCATGAATCCCATAAGCCCATGGTCACTTGCATAAATTCATATGCCATGCGGTACCGGAGGTCGTGTTCCGGATGTGCTGGCTTGCTGTAATTGAGCGCGGACCCTTCCAGCGGTGAGGTGACTATGTTCCAGCCGGCGCGTCCGTTGCTAATTTGATCGATGGACGCGAACTGTCTGGCGATAGTGAAGGGATCGCTGTATGTGGTCGAGAGCGTGGCGGCCAAGCCAATGTGGGTGGTGTCCATGGCCAGCGCCGCCAGCAGCGTCAACGGTTCGAAGCGATTGAGAAAGATCGGATGTGACTTTTCGCTTATGTATAGGCCGTCGCCAAAAAAAACAAAGTCTAGTTTGGCCGCCTCGGCTTTTCGAGTCAGCTTTCGGTAATAGTCCAGGTTAATAGCGCCGTCGGCTACGGCGTTTGGGTGCCTCCAAGAAGCCATGTTACTGCCGGTCCCGGAGAAAAAAGCGCCTAAACGTAGCTTGCGTGTCGCCGTCATTCTTGGTCCCGCCCCTTACTTGGCAATAAAGACATTCTCAAGCGTTCACCCGGGTCAATGGGTGGCTTAGGCCCTTGTTTGTTTAGAGATTGCCTGAAATTCAGCGTTCAATTGGTTGAATTGGCTTCGGTTTCAGACCGCTCCCAAGCTATTCATTGAACAAAATGCTTAGAACAAAGTGCTTAGCAGCTCATAGGAATGGAGCCTTTTTTGGAAATCGCCCATGGACGTTACCACGAAAAGTTCGTCGGGCCGATATAGGCTCTGAATCTCGCACAGCTTCCTACGCACCGTTTCGCTGGAACCGTTGATGACGCTGGATTCTTGAATTTCATAGTGGAAATCTTCCTGAGACTGCCTGCCGAACTCTTGAGCCGCTTCTTCCGAAACCACAGTGAAGGTCCGGCCGCTTTCCAATCGGACCCTGATTACCTTGACTTCAGAAGCGTAGCGCTGGGCCTCACCATCTGTGTCAGCCACAATTACCGGAAGGGCCAGCATCACCTGAGGAGGTCCATGCTTCTCTGCGTCGAAGCGGCTGCAGTAGGTCTGAATCGCCTGCTGCATCACGGAATCGTCGCCATTCAGGAACAGGGCAAATATGTAGGGCATCCCAAGTTTCGCAGCCAACTGGGCGCTGGAAGGCGTAGTGCCTAACAAATACAGGTCGGCCGGCTGAGGTGGCGTTGGACTTGCCCGTAGTCCGTGGAGGGGATGGGTCTCCTCCAGTTGGTTCCCAAGGATTTGGGCCAAGTCGCGCAGTTTTTCTTCGAACTTGTCGCCAGGGATGGGTTTGGCTCCCAGGTCTGTGTGCTGTTGCAACGCCATTGTCGACTGAGGCATGCCGCCCGGCCCTCCACCGATTCCCAGGTCCACCCTTCCCGGCGCAAGCGAAGCCAGTACGTTGAAGTTTTCCGCCACTTTGTAGGGGCTGTAGTGTTGCAACATTACCCCGCCGGCGCCCACGCGAATACGCGCCGTTTTCGCCAGAAGGTGGGATACCAGTACTTCGGGAGACGACCCCATGACTCGGTCGGACCCGTGGTGCTCCGCCACCCAAAACCGGTGATACCCCCATTGTTCCGCCTTTTTGGCCAACTCAATGGTGTGTTCAAAGGCTATGGTCGCGGTTTCAGCCCCGTTCGCCGGGCTTTGGTCCAGGATGCTCAGCTTCAAACCGGGTTTTTCCATCTTGAATATTCTGCCACCTCGTCACCGGTAATCGCCAGGGCTTAAGTCTGAGTTGCGGTCTCCGGCGCCGGGGCGCGTTCCAAAAGCTCGAGCCAATTGCCATCAGGGTCTTGCATATAACAACCCTTCCGGGCCAGCGGATAGGGGGCGTCATGACGCACGGCCGGCGGGCTGACGAACCGGACTCCCTTGCCGGAGAGTTCATCGTAAAATGAGTCCAGGTCGTCCACTATGATCCCCAAGTGGGTATCCCCCACGTTGTGCCGGTCGAGCAGTGGAACGCTCACGCCGGGGGGATTAAGGTATTGGACCAGTTCCACGGAGTGTTTCATGTCCCCGAGACCCAGGTACACAATGTGCAGCCTGGCGTCGGGATAGCCCACCAGACCGGAAACAAATTCACCCTCGAGTATCTGGTCGCGTTCCTTTTCCAACCCCAGCAGGTCACGATAAAAAGCCAGGGAGCGATTCATGTCGCTGACCACAAACCCGGTGTGATTCATCCATTCTACCTTCATATTGCCTTCCCCATACGGTTTTCAAGTTACCTCCCCCATTGCGTCTTGGGGGAGTTTGAACACCCTCCAGCCTGCGGTTGGCCGCCGTGGACCGGCATGGACATTGATGGACCCGAGAAGAGATCCGGGAACGAGTGTCCGCTCGGGGAGGTCATGCCGGTGCGCATAATTCTACACCCCATATATCAACTGCGCACGAGGACCGTCCACAACCTGAAGGTCATTTAGTTATCGCGACAACTCCTGTTGTCCCATGCACTTTGGGCTTGTCCAATGGCAGTTCAACATCAAGAACGCATGGATTCCCGTTTTCACGGGAATGACGGGGGGGATGACGGGCATTCCTGCTCCCCGGTCGGGGCGGACGCATGGATTCCCGTTTTCACGGGAATGACGGGGGGATGACGGGCATTCTTGCTCCCCGGTCGGGGCGGACGCGTGGATTCCCGTTTTCACGGGAATGACGGGGGGATGACGGGCATTCCTGCTCCCCGGTCGGGGCGGACGCATGGATTCCCGTTTTCACGGGAATGACGGGGGGATGACGGGCATTCTTGCTCCCCGGTCGGGGCGGACGCGTGGATTCCCGTTTTCACGGGAATGACGGGGGGATGACGGGCATTCTTGCTCCCCGGTCGGGGCGGACGCGTGGATTCCCGTTTTCACGGGAATGACGGGGGGATGACGGGCATTCCTGCTCCCCGGTCGGGGCGGACGCGTGGATTCCCGTTTTCACGGGAATGACGGGGGGTTGACGGGCATTCCTGCTCCCCGGTCGGGCCGGACGCGTGGATTCCCGTTTTCACGGGAATGACGGGGACATGATACGCGGGAATGATGGGGGGATGATACGCGGCCATTACGGGGGTATGACGTGGATTCCCGTCGCACCCCGTAGTTCCCGCCACGACCCGTCATTCCCTCCACACTCGTCATTTCCCCCTGTCATTCCCGCTTTCGCGGGAATCCACGCGTTTGCCCCCGCCATTCTCGCCGCACCCAGCCATTCCCTGCCACACCCCCGCCATTCCCGCCACGGCTCGTCATTTCCGCAGCACCCCGTCGTTCCTGCCACACCCCGTCATTCCCGCTTCCGCGGGAATCTTTCACCCGACCTCGTTGTACAGGTCTGTCCATCCCGGATTGACCTTTTCAATCAACTCAATTTTCCATGCCCGGTCCCATTTCTTGAGAGCCCTCTCCCTAGTGACCGCTCCGTACATGGCCTCATGCGCCTCGTACCAAACGAGCCTGTGAAGACGATATCGCTTCGTAAATCCTTCCATGAAGTCATTCTTGTGTTGCCAGACCCTCTGCGCCAAGTCCGACGTAACGCCGATGCAGAGAGTGCCCTTAGGCTTGCTCGCAAGAATGTAGACGCATGGCGTTTTCATGTGTGGCATTTCCGGGTTCCTGCTCCCCGGTCGGGCCCGTGGATTCCCGCTTCCGCGGGAAAGACGGGTGAGCGGCGGGTATGACCGGCGGCACACAATTAACACACCCCGGGGTGATAGGCGGCCCAGGGGAGGAGGGCGCGAAGGAGGCGTGCCGGGCTGGGTTCCTGGCAGAGAGAGGCGCAGCGTTCAAGGTAGCGGGCCGCAACGGAGAAGGTCGGGAGAAGGAAACCCGCGGCGGCGATCCGGCGAACGAAGGCCTGGGGAGAAGGTGTGGGCCGCTTATCCGCCCGGGCGCAAGCCCATTCGGTGCAGAGGTCGCCGGCCGCGCGTTGGACCATGAGCTGGGCGTAGGGCAGAGCCAATCTCCGGCGAAGGGAGCGGATGCGGGCCCGCAAAGAGCTAATGTTCATACAGATTTCTCCTCGTGATTCGAGAGCCTCACCACGAACGGCGAAGGGCGCCCCGCGTGAGCGATGTTCATACGGGTTTCTCCCGGGCGATCCAAAGGGGCAGGGCGGCCTCCAGGGTCTGGACTTGGTCATGCAGGTCTTGGATTTCGGGATTTCGCCAAATTTGGCGGAGTAATTGAGGACGGCGCGAATGGCGCGGAGGCGGATTTCCGGGTCTTGATTCTCCGGGTTTTGATCCTCGGGTTTTGATTCTCGGGGAGGTTGCCGAGGTGAGGCTTTGGAGGCAGCCTTTGGCGAGGTCGGCGGACTGGCGCTGCAGTTGGGCAAGTTGGTCGCGGAATTCGGGGTCCTGGAGTCAACGGTGCAAAGTGCGGCGGCCCACTCTGGAGAAGCGGGAGGCCTGGGCAATGGGCGGCGACGAGAATGGGGAGCGCCGATTGCTGGCGTGGAGAGAGGCCGGAGTTTTTTATTTCAGGGCCGTTGTGAGCCATTGTGAGCCATGGCCTCAGTGGCCGTTTGATAGATTTGGCAAGGTGCTAATAGCTGCCTATCAACAGCGTAGGGAGTGGTCGCACGGGGGGGCAAGGGCGAAGTGTCGGGAGTTTAGGACGAGGGGCCTTTTAGTTTTCGCGACAACTCCTGTTTTCCCATGCACTTCGGGCTTGTCCAATGGCAGTCCAACATCAAGACCGTATGGATTCCCGCTTTCGCGGGAAAGACGGGTGAGCGGCGGGATGGACTCCCGCTCCCCGGCCGGGGCCGGGGACAAACTTCGCGGGAAAGACGGGTGAGTGGCGGGATGGATTCCCGCTCCCCGGTCGGGGCCGGGGACAAGCTTCGCGGGAAAGACGGGTGAGCGGCGGGTATGACGGGCGGCACACAATTAAAACACCCTGGCACAACCTGTTGCCTTCCCGACGGTGTGATATCATGAGGCTACTGAACTTAAGCACACAATGACCAGGAGGCCACACCATGCCTTTTGGAGACAATGACTGGCACGCTTTAACCCAGGAACCGAGACTGGAACCGGACATCCCTATCTGCGATCCCCATCACCACTTCTGGGACTTTCGGACCGAGCGTATCCCCTACCAACGATATTTGCTCCACGAACTGGCCGCCGACATCAACAGCGGCCACAACGTGCGCTCCACTGTGTTTGTCGAGGCAAGGTCCATGTACCGCAGTGGCGGACCGGAAGAGATGCGCCCCGTGGGGGAAGTCGAATTCGTCCAGGGGCTGGCGGCTGCCAGCGCTAGCGGCCTCTACGGCCCCGGACAAGCCGCGGCGGCCATTGTCGGTCATGCCAACCTCAACCTCGGCGAGCGGGTGGCGCCGGTGCTGGAAGCTCTGCAAGCGGCCAGCCCCAACCGGTTTCGCGGCATCCGTCATTCCGTTACCTGGGACCCCAACCCTGCGGTGGAGAACACTGCCGCGCATAAAATGGAAGGCCAGTTGGCCAGCAGCAATTTCCGTGCCGGCGCGCAAGTGCTGGCGGGAATGGGACTGTCCCTTGAGGGCTGGATGTTTTTCACGCAACTACCCGAGTTGGCGGACTTCGCCAGGGAAGTTCCGGACTTGACCATCATACTCAACCATATCGGTGGCCTGTTGAAGGACGGCCCATACGCCAACCGGGATGAAGAAGTGATGTCCACTTGGCGGAATGGCATCGCAGCGGTGGCAGCTTGCCCCAACATAAACATGAAACTAGGCGGCATCGGCATGCCCCGCACCGGTTTCGATTGGCATACGCGGGCCACACCCATCGGGTCGGAAGAGCTGGCTGAATCAATGAGTCCCTATATGGACTATTGCATAGAGCAGTTCGGTCCGGACCGTTGTATGTTCGAAAGTAACTTCCCAGTGGATAAAGTGTCAGTCTCCTATCACGTGATGTATAACGCCTTCAAACGGCTGTCCAAGGGATACACCGCTGCCGAGCGTCAGGCTATGTTCCACGACACCGCGGCCCGCGTGTACCGCATAGAGGCATGATCATAGTGGCATGATCGGGTTTCGAAACTCCCACATGATGTTTCCAATCCGGTCATAGTCAACAATCCGGTACAGGTTGCGACAACGAAGAGTGTAGAATCTCATGTGGCTGCCTGCCAAGGTGGCCGCTGACCGTTAATCCGTGGGTTAACGCCCGCGGACTTTTTTGGGCGCCCGGCGTCACCAGCCGAATTCCCACCGCCTTGCAAGTAGCTGCGCCGGTTTGGGCCGTTCGCCGGTCTGCCGGATGCGGCAACGCCCGAGGGTCGGGAGGCGTCCGCCGCTCTGGTATCGCACGCAAGGGACTCCCGACGTGGAAAAGTTGTGGGCTTCGTCACCGGAGCCTTCAGGAGTGGATAAATCAAAACCGGCGCACAGCTATCTAACGGCGGCAGAGAACGGGCTAATGCCTCCGGTTTAGCGAAAGAATCAATCCAAGTACGCCAATCCCAGTGTTTCGGGAACCCTAAACTTGTGGTGATCACGTTGCGGCCGACGTTACCGGATGAACGCTGCGCCTGCTTTGCCATTTATGCCAAATGAATAACGTCTTAAACATCGATCACTCTCGGCGCATTATGCGGGACAGGCTGTACGGCTGGTGGCTCGCCGGTGTCGGCGCTCTGATCATGGCTTTGGGGACCGTGCCTCTGTTTCAAGGGCTGCCGGTATGGAACCCGGTGCTGAGAAACGCCTTCGGGTGGACCGCGGGTCAGATGTCCTGGGCATTTTCAGTCAGCCGCATAGAGGGCGGCCTGATGGGACCGATTGAGGGCATGCTTGTCGAAAAACTTGGGCCCAGACGCATGATCTTCATCGGGATGACCATCCTGGGCGCAGGCTTCGTATTGCTGAGCCAGATTCGGGAACTGTGGCATCTCTACGCGGCCTTCTTCGTGATGAGCATGGGCGCAGGTCTTGGAACCTGGCTGCCCGTCATGACCGTGATGAACCACTGGTTCGTGCGCAAGAGGACCCGCGCCATGTCAATGGTGATGGAGGGCTTTGCCGTAGGAGGGGTGATCATCCCCTTGCTGCTGGCTTGGGCTATCGGAGGCACGGACCCAGCGGTAAGCGAACGCTTTGGTTGGAGGCTTGCCGCTTTCGTCGTGGGTGTTTCAATCATCGTTCTGGCCATACCGCTATCCCGGCTGGTGCGCAACCGCCCCGAAGACGTGGGATTGCTTCCCGACGGCGACGCCCCGGAAGAACTCCCGGAAGAACCGGGACAACTCAAAGGCCAGCCAGCTCCTGAGCCCCAACGTGTCGTTGAGCCAGGATTTACCTGGCAGCAGGCAATCAGGACCAAAGCGTTCTGGTTAATCAGTTTCGGTCATGCAACATCGTCCGTCGTAATCGTAACCGTAATGGTTCACCTGGGCTTGATGTTGGACGACCGGGGGTTCTCGCTGCAAACCATCAGCGCTGTGGTGGCTACCTATACGGCGATCAATGCGGTCTTCATCCTGGTGGGCGGATACCTGGGAGACCGGATGCCCATAAGGTATTCAGCCTTCGGATTTTCCGCGATTCAGTCGGTGGCCGTAGTCGTTCTGGTCCTGGCCCACGACAAGACGATGTTGTTTCTCTTTGCGGCGATATTGGGCATCGGGTTCGGGGGCCGCACCCCGGTGACGACCGCCATCAGGGGAGTCTATTTCGGCCGCAGGGCCTTCGCCGCCATCACCGGCATATCCATGATGCCCATGAACGTACTCCTGTTCTCCGCGCCTCTATTTGCGGGCTACATACGGGACCGCACTGGAGTGTACGACGTGCCATTTCTTACCATCGCTGTGATATGCCTCATCGGCTCGTGTCTGTTCTTGCTGCTGGGAGAGCCAGCATCAGCCGCTTCTGAAGTCCAGCCGAACCCGCAAGCAGCGGACTAGGTTATGCTGCCTGATCTGAGCGCCCGCAATTCCGCCGCGCCGTCCATAGGGCGTATTTCGGGAAGGGCCTTTGGCGGGAAGGGCTTTTGGCGGGAAGGCCTTTTCGCCCGGGATGCAGGGGCGATGGACTCCACTACTGGCATCATCTACTGATTGTGGTCCCAAGCCAAGGCTCTATCCGGTGGGCCTGGAGAAGGGGTGCGGGACCGGTGCTCCTACCCATTAGCCACGGAAGTTGCGTTCCTAGCTCGCACCAGGTCCCAGGAAGATTTCCTGGCCTGAAATTCGCACCTCGTATACTTGAACGTTGTCGCTCGCCGGCGGGCTCAACGGCACCCCGGTTACCACGCTGAACCTCGAACCGTGGCGGGGGCACTCCACTTGGTCACCGTCCAATCGCCCATAAGACAATGCGCCCCTGGCATGGGGGCAGGTGTCGCCGATGGCATAATAGTTACCCTCGACGTTAGCCAACAGCACTTCATCCTCACCCAGTGTCACCAATTTCATTTGCCCAGGGGAGAGGTCGCCTATCTCAGCTACTTTTTCAAATCCAGATTCGGCCATTTTAGCTTAGCCTCCACCGTTGGATGTGATGACGGGCTGGCAATTCTAGCACGTTTGAAAGTGCCCGGCAGTATTATTGCGAATCCGTTCACAGCCGGCTGACTCTATGAGTTGATTTGGCAAACCTCTCCAAGTGATAATTACATGCGCAGAACACAGTAGTTCCGGTGTGGCTGGCCGGTGTGGCTAGATGGAAGGGCAGGGGCAACGGGTCAGACTTGAGGGGCCCCGAGTGGCTGACGGCTGGCTTTATGAGGTTTTATCTCTGCTGTTGACGCTCAGGCCGGCGATTGTCAAACTGCTTTTAGGCGGCTTTCGGCGAATTGGGTTCGCCAACTCTGGACAGTTACGGGCAGGGTTGATAGTTTGGCAGAACCTGGTTATAGTGAGACTAGAAACAACGGAATCATGCGCGGAATCGGACCAGTTTCCTGCGAGGCCGATTTCGTCGGCAACCTGGAGACTCTATGTTGACTCAGCAAGAACTGGTGGACAGGCTGCGGAAGTCGTCGGTTCGAGTGACTCCGCAACGGCTCGCTATAGCCGAGGCGGTGCTCAATTCAACTGATCACCCATCTGTGCAACAAATAAACGAGAGGGTGCGAGACCATTTCCCCTCGATGACTCTAGCCACCATTTACTCCACCTTGAGCGTGCTCCAAAGGAGCGGGTTGATCCAGGAGTTGCCCTTCAACCGGATGTCCCGTTACGAGCCCAACATGGACCCGCACGTCAACCTGGTGTGTATCGGCTGCGAGAACGTGACGGACGCCGACCCGAACCAGGAGGCGGTGGTGCGGTTGAGGAACCGCATCCTGGATGAGTCTGATTTTCAGATCGCCTGGCAGCGGGTGGACTTTTACGGTTGGTGCCCCAACTGCAACTCTGAAAAGCGCCAGGAAGAGTCGTCCCCGGTCCGATAACCCTCTTCAACCGGCATCGGCTAACCGCCGCTCACCCTCCAGGCGCTAAACCAACTGACCATCGTTCAACCCTCTTCCCGGCAAAAAAGGGGCCGAGGGCTTTCATTGATTAGGGGACCGTTTCTTGGTCGTTGCTGCTTCCAGGAGGTGGCCAGCGTTGATCACCGGCGTCGTGGGTGTGACCATCTGGACCGACAATCTAGACCCCATGTTCCTTTTCTACCACAACGTGTTGCGGTTGCCCCTGCACTCCCGGCACGACGGCTGGCTGGCCTTCCAACTTGGCGAGGTGCGCTTCAACATCGGAGTCCATGACCGCGTACAGGGAACCAACCCGGACCCCTACCGGTTTATGCCGCATCTTGGGGTGGACGACATCCACCTGGAGTGCCGAAGGTTAGAGGAGCAGGGAGTGGAGTTCATAAGGCCGCCGGAGCAGGAGCACTGGGGCGGCTGGGTCGCCACCCTCAAGGACCCCGACGGTAACATAGTGCAGTTGTTGCAGTTGGCTTAGTCCCCGCGTGGTCTCAGAGGACCAACATCGCGTCGCCAAAGCTGTAAAACCGGTACTTCCGCTCGATTGCTTCCCTATACGCCTCCAGCACCCGTTCTCGTCCGGCGAAGGCCGACACCAGCATCAGTAAGGTAGACCTGGGCAGGTGGAAGTTGGTGATGAGAGCGTCCACCACCCGGAACTTGTGTCCAGGGAGTATGAACAGGTCCGCCTGGCCGGAGACCCCCTCCAGGCGGGATACCCCATTTCCTGACGCAAGCTTGGCGGCTTGTTCCAGGGTCCTGACGACAGTTGTGCCCACGGCAATTATACGGCTTCCGCTGCTTTGGGCCCGGTTCAGCACCTTGGCCGCATCGTCGCCAAGCTCGAAATACTCAGTATGTATCTTGTGCCGGGTTGGGTCCTCTTCGCGTACTGGACGGAAGGTGTCCAGGCCGACGTGAAGGGTCAGGAAAACCGGCTGCACTCCAGCCCTCCGCAGCTTTGCCATCAGCCCTTCCGTGAAGTGAAGCCCTGCTGTGGGCGCCGCCGCGCTGCCGGGGACTGTGGCAAAGACAGTCTGATACCGTTCGGGGTCCTCCAAGGGTTCGCGGATGTAGGGAGGCAGGGGCATCTCTCCCAGCAGGTCCATTTCTTCCTCGGGCCCAAGACTCAGGGTTTTTATTCCGTCGGCGTGGGAAGCCAGGATTTCAACGATAAATTCCCGCCTTGCCCTTTGTTCAGAAAGCGAGGCAGAGAGCGAGGTAGAGAGAGAGCCGCCCAGGGGTGGACCATCCCTAGCGGCCGGCCCAGCCGCTTCTGCGGCGCGCCGCTCCACCACCACCTTCGCTCCCGGTCTAAGCCGCCGTGCCGGCTTGGCCAGAGCCCGCCAGATTCCCGGGCCTTCCCGCTGCAACAATAGCAACTCCACCTTGCCGCCAGTCTCGATTCCGTATCCCCGCAGGCGCGCGGGTATTACTCGGCTACGGTTGAACACCATGACGTCGCCAGGACGCAAGTACTCCGGAATGCTGGTGAAGTGGCGGTGTTCGAGGGCGCCGGTGGTCCGGTCCAAGACCAGCAGCCGGGAAGAGTCCCGGAGCTTCAAAGGAGTCTGAGCTATAAGTTCAGGGGGTAGATGGTAGTCGAAATCACCGGTGCGCATGTCTAGGATTCGCTCAACAAATCCCCTGATTTACCGCCGTTGCGTAGGGGGGACGAAGGGAGGTTTGAGGACCGAGTTCTGGTAGCTTCAACGTCCGTGGATGCTTATGCGGGCAGCGGTCAGGGTATTGACCAACAACATGGCGATAGTCATGGGTCCGACGCCGCCAGGCACCGGTGTGATGGCTTCAGCCTTCTTCGACACCGCATCGAAATCCACGTCGCCTACCAGCCGGTAACCTCTCTGCCGAGTGGAATCTGCCACTTGATTGATGCCCACGTCGATGACCACTGCTCCATCTCGCACCATGTCTGCGGTAATAATCCTGGGCTGGCCCATTGCCGCCACCAGAATGTCGGCCTGCCGCGTGATGGCGGCCAGGTCTCTGGTCCGGGTGTGACATACCGTGACCGTTGCATTGCCGCCCTGCTGCCGTTGCATCAATAAGCTGGCCAAGGGCTTGCCCACGATCTCGCTCCGGCCGCAGATTACCACGTTGAGCCCGTCGGGATCATACCCGCTACGCAACAGTATCTGCTGTATTCCTGCCGGCGTGCCCGGCACGAAATCGGGCCGGCCCTGGACCAGCAAGCCCATGTTGTAAGGGTGGATGCCATCCACGTCCTTGGCTGGGCTGATGGCTTCGGTCACAGTCTGCTGGTCGATTCCATCGGGCAGAGGCAGCTGCAATAGCAAACCGTGGAACCTGGGGTCTCTATTCAACCGTTCCACCAGCTGCAGGAGATCTTGCTGGAGCGTTGCGGCCGGTAAAAGAAATGTCTCGCTGAGCATACCTACTTCGGTGCAAGCATTGCCTTTGTTGCGCACGTAAATGGCCGACGCCGGATCGCCTCCCACCAGGACCACGGCCAGCCCCGGAGTTATCCCGTGGTTACGCCGCATTTCCAGGACGCCGGCCGCCACTTCCCCCCGCACTCCTTTGGCCAACGCCGCGCCGTCCAGAATCTTCACCATGTCAATTGCCGGCCTCAAAACTCCATGGGGCAGGGCCCGGCAGATGAGGTAGGCTGGCCCCATGGAGAGAAAATTGCTTGTTTCGCAGGGTTCCGCCCCAATTCTAGCATCGCCGGCAAACCCTCTCAACGCGGCTGCCTGCGGTCAACCGTCTAGGTCTAGATGGTGCGGTGTCGAGGCGCCCGGCGCCCCCGATCGGCGCTCTCGTAATGGCTCCCCAGGCAAATCCTCGGCGCATAGAGGAATGTGTAGTATCGGCTTGTGTGCTCCACCCTCGACGGGGCCCATAAGCCTACCCTTCATTGACCCGGCAACTCGACAACACCCAGGTCACCCTGCGCCGCACGGAGATCGCCGACTGCGCCGTAAATAAGCTAGCTCCAAAGCCGCAATAGTACACACAAGGCCCAGGGTGGTGATCGATATGGTCGTTCCTGGAGATTGGCGCTTGGAGATTGGCGGAGGAGCGAAACACGGCACATTTAGCGAGGAAATCCATGAATAGGACTCCCGCCTACGTGGTCGAGGCCTTCTCGTGGCTCAGGAGGAAAACAGGCGCCTTCACCCTGCCGCCCAGCGGCTTTAGCGCCTAAGCGTCCTTTGACGCGACGAACCCGCGCGGGCGTGTTTGCAATCGGTCGATTCCCGAGGCGGCTGGGCTAATTTCCCTGGGCGGCTTGCTTCCCTGCCAACCAACTCTAGTCTTAGACGGGAGCCTGCCATTGGTCGGCAATGTTCCCCTTGTCCGCGGTAATACTCTCAATTATGTGGGCCGATTCCATGGCGTCGCCGTGTAGATTTGCCCGGACCAGGGAGAAGGCATAATCGGCGGCGAGAACAGACTCTGGCCCATGACCCCAAAGCATCATCACGGACGAGTCCAGACGGCCATCAGCAACCGCCTGTTGCCCCTCCCTAAGGCCATCGACTCCCACGATGAGCATCTCCTCCCGCCGCCCCAGGTCTCTCGCAGCCTTGGAGAACCCCATTGACGCAGTGTCATTCCCGTAGAATACGCCCTGTATATCAGACAGTCTCTGCAGAATCGGCCGGCCCGTAGTGTACCCACTCTCCTCGACCCAGCCGTTGTTGTCCTCAAAATAAATCAGGTCGAGGCCGAACTCGGCTGCACCGTCCACGAAACCATTCTTCCGGCCGTTCCCCGCCGTGGTGCCCAACTCACCCACGCCGCCCACTACCTTCGAGCCCTGGGGCAGGTTCTCCCCCAACCATTTGGCGGCCTGCCATCCGTCGTCCCACCAGATCCTGCCGTGCTTCAGGGTAGGGCGCTGGAGGCTATCGGTATCGAAATTGAGATAGATTTGGCCTGCCTGCCGCATGCGCTTGATGGCGGGCGACGCCGCCGCCGGGTCCAGTGGGCCGCCCATTACTACGTCGAACCCGCGGGCGATGGCCAGGTCCATGTGCTCAATCTCCCTGGCCGGGTCGAGGGCAGAGTCCACCACCGTGTACGACACGCCCGCTTCTTCACATTCCGCTTTCCAGACGATGTCTTGGTGCACATGGTAGGGATGGGCCGCCAATCTCGAGATGTTGATCAAGGACTTGCCTTCCGTTCTCTCCCACATTGAGTACGTGTCTAACGCCATCTCTTCGAGGGGCCACAGCCTTCTGACTAAATTCGGCTCCTGGGCAAAGGCTGTTCCTGGCCCATTCGGACTATGATCATAGGCTTGGTAGAGGAGCACGGCTGTAGACGCCGTTACTCCCAGGGCTACAGCTCCTTTTATGAAGCTCCGCCGGTCTATGAGATTGCGCTCCACCCGCTTGGTGAGCATTTTTAGATTCAGGGCTTTCTTCTCTTTGCTGTTCATGTCTAAAACCTCACTGTGTTGGGTGAAGCCGCGCTAAATGGGAGACTGCCACTGATCGGCAATGGTTGTCTTGTCTATGGCCACTGTTTTGATTACGTGGCACGCTTGCGTGAGGTCGCCGTGCACATTTCCCCGGAGGTAGGCTGCGGCAGCATGCACTACGTGAGCGGACTCTGGCCCATGCCCGCGCCGAAACATGGTCGACACGTCCAGACGGCCGTCCCTAACCCCCTCTTGCCCCTCCCTGAGACCATCAACTCCGGCGATGAGCATCTCTCCGCGCCGGCCCAGGTCTACCGCCGCTTTATGAAACCCCAAAGCCCCTTGGTCATCTCCGCCAAACATAGCGTCTATCTGCGGAAATCTCTGCAACATCGCCCGGGCCATGTCGTAGCCACCCTCCTGGGTCCAGCCAGTCCCTTCCTCATCGGCTATCAACTCGATGCCCTTGCCGGAGTCATCAAAGGCCTGTTTTAACCCCTTCGGCCGGTCGTTCCCGGCCGTGGTAATCCTCTCACCCACTCCAGAGGTCACCTTCGCCCCGGGGGACAGGCGATCGGCCAGCCATTTGCCCGTACGATACCCCTCCAAGTAAAAGCCCGCGCCCCACTTTATGGTGGGGCGAGTCAGGGTGCCGACGTTGAAAGTCATGACTATTCGGCCATCCTCCCGGGCTCGCTTGACATTGGGTGACAGCCCAGCCGGATTGGTGGGCTGGAAGATGATCACGTCGAACCCGCGGGCGATGGCTAGGTCCGCGATTTCAATCTCCTTGGCCGGGTCGAAAGCTGAGTCCACCACCTGATACGCCATGCCCAGCTTTAGACTCTCCCTCTCGAAGTTGACGCTGTTATGCTGCACGAAGGGATGGGCCAAAAAAATCGCGTCGAAAAAGACGGACCTTCCTTCTAGGGATGCCCACATCCCCTCCAGGTCCCTGTCCGCCGGCATCACTGAGACCTCGGGAAACCTATGCACTAGATGGTTGAGGTTTTCCACGTCCTCCGGGGCCGCGGTTGCCGCCGGAGCCGCGGTTGCCGCCGGAGCCGCGGTTGCCCCTGGAGCCGCGGTTGCCCCTGGAGCCGCGGTTGCCGCCGGAGCCGCGGTTGCCCCTGGAGCCGCGGTTGCCCCCGGAGCCGCGGTTGGCGGGACCGGCGTCGCCTCGTCCCCGCCGCAGGCCTGGAAGAGCAGTACGGCCGTAGTGGCCGACAACCCCAGGGCCATGGTTGCTCTCATAAAGTCACGACGGTCTATGAACTTGTGTTGAGCCTGCTCGGTTAGTACCTGTAAAGAAAAGGCTCTCTTTTCCTTCTTATTCACGATGGGCCTCCTTGTCCTGGCTCAAGCCTACTGTTCCACCGAGTGGCCGGCTAACCGGCGATAGTAATACTGATTATTGCATTAACTAATGGCTGTTTGTCAAGCGGTACTGCGACCTGAAAGTCCTGTTAGCATACTCATAACGGCTAAATAAGCTTGATATCTTACGGAATACAGTGTAGCCGGTCTTCGCGCAGCTTTACCCGTATATAGACAGTCACTTGTACTCTCATCCTTCACAGCCTCATAACTCGACGATTTTAGCCTTATGGGGCTTGTGGCGCTACGGTAAACCGTAGGACCGGGTGGCGTCCTGGTTCCGTGCGGCCATCTGCCACTTCACGGCTCCTTGAAAAGCTGGACTATGCCCCGGAAGCGGAGGTGGAATTAGAACTCGTGGGTTTCAAGGCTACCAACAGGGCTGGCAACGGCTTTTGGATGAGGAGTTTCGTCATCTCTGGCGTCGATTTCCAGCGGCATGGAGGAATCACAGTTGTCCGGCTATCTGCCCACAAAACCTTGATGATTGCCTTCCGATGCCTGCCCTGTCTGCGCCAGCTTTAGCTCTAATTGACACCGTAGGCGAGGAAGCTTGGCCAGGGCGTCCAAGATTGACAGCATGCTATCCCCAGACTACACTCCCATCCACGATGACGGCCGGGGTGGAAGCCATTATGAAGCTGGTCGCCCGGCCACTGTGGCGGTTTCGCCGGGTACAGCCGAAAATACGGCGAGATTCACCGACGCTTCGACTACCCGCACCGTGGGCCCGGAGCGGTTGCCACGCATAGGAAGCCGATATTCAGGATACCGCTTCGCATCGCTGCGGCTAGCAGGTAAGCGCAAAAGAGGACCCGGTGGCTAGAGCCGGGTGACTAGACTAAGGAGGAAGACAAATGCCCCTCGATCCGCAAGCCCGAAATGTCATGGACCAGTTGGAGGCGTTGGGGTTGCCTCCGAACCACACCGTGTCGCCCCAGCAGGCGACGGAGATCGCCGACTGCGCCGTAAATAAGCAAGCTCCAAAGCCGCAATAGTACACGCAAGGCCCAGGGTGGTGATGGATATGGTTGTTCCTGGAGATTGGTGCTTGGAGATTGGCGGAGGAGCGAAACGCGGCACATTTAGCGAGGAAATCCATGAATAGGACTCCCGCCTCCGTGGTCGAGGCCTTCCCGTGGCTCAGGAGGAAAACAGGCGCCTTCACCCTGCCGCCCAGCGGCCTTAGCGCCTAGGCGTCCCTTGACGCAACGAACCAGCGCGGGCGCGTCTGCAATCGGCCGACCCCGAGACGCCTGGGCTAATTTCCCTGATCGGCTTGCTTCCCTGCCAACCAACTCTAGCCTTAGACGGGAGCCTGCCATTGGTCGGCGATGTTCCCCTTGTCCGCGGTGATGACCTCAATGAGGTGAGCCGATTCCATGGCGTCGCCATGCAGATTTGCCCGGACCAGGGCGAAGGCATAATCTGCCACGAGAATCGACTCCGGCCCATGACCAATCTGCATCATGACCGACGCGTCCAGCCGGCCGTCGGCGACCGCCTCCTGTCCCTCCCGTAGGCCATCGGCTCCCACGATGAGCATCTCTTCCCGCCTCCCCAGGTCTCTCGCGGCCTTAGAGAATCCCATTGACGCAGTGTCATTCCCGTAGAAGACGCCCTGTATATCGGGCAGTCTCTGCAGTATCGGCCGGCCCGTAGTGTACCCACTCTCTTCCACCCAGCCGTTGTTGTCCTCAAAGTAAATCAGGTCAAGGCCGAACTCAGCTACCCCGTCCAGGAACCCGGTCTTCCGGTCGTTCCCCGCCGTGGTGCCCAGCTCACCCACACCGCCCACCACCTTCGAGCCCTGGGGCAGGTTCTCCCTCAACCACTTGGCCGCCTCCCACCCGTCGAAGTATATGGCCCTGCCGTGCTTCAGGGTAGGGCGCTGGAGGCTATCGGTATCGAAATTGATATAGATTTGGCCTGCCTGCCGCATGCGCTTGATGGCGGGCGACGCCGCCGCCGGGTCCAGGGGGCCGCCCATTACCACGTCGAACTTGCGGGCGATGGCCAGGTCCATGTTTTCAATCTCTTTGGCCGGATCGAGAGCCGAGTCCACCACCGTGTACGATACCCCCGCTTCCTCACACTCCGCTTTCCAGACGATGTCTTGGTGCACATGATAGGGGTGGGCCGCCAATCTGGAGAGATTGACCAAGGACTTACCTTCCGTTCTCTCCCACATTGAATACGTGTCTAGCGCCATCTCTTCCAAGGGCCACAGCTTTCTGACCAAATTAGGCTCCTGGGCAAGGGCTGCTCCCAGCCCATTGGGGCCGTCTTCATAGGCCTGATAGAGGAACATGGCGGTGGACGCCGTCACTCCCAGGGCTACAGCCCCTTTTATGAAGCTCCGCCTGTCTATGAGATCGCGCTGCACCCGCTTGGTGAGCATTCTTAGATTCAGGACTTTCTTCTCTTTGCTATTCATATCTAAACCCTCACCATCTTGGCTGGAGCCACACTAGACGGGAGATACCCACTGCTCAGCAATGTTAGTCTTGTCCACGGCCAGCCGCTTGATAATGTGGCACGCTTCCATGAGGTCGCCGTGCACCTTTCCTCTGAGCAGGGCCGCGTTGAAGTTAAAGTTGGCGACTAGCTCCGGCCCGGTCCCGCGCCTGAACATGGTCGACACGTCCAGGCGGCCATCCTTAATCGCCTCTTGTCCGATCTTCAGACCATCGACTCCGGCGATGAGCATTTCCTCCCGTCGCCCCCGGTCTATGGCCGCAGTGGCCATCCCCACCGCCGCACTGTCATCCCCGCCAAACATGGCGTCTATCTGAGGGAACCGCTGCATCCAGGTCAGGGCCATGTTGTAGCCACCCTCGTGGTTCCAGCCATGCCCGTCGTCATCGGCTATCAGCTCTATGCCCTTGCCCGCGGCCTCCAACGCGGCTCTTAACCCCGGTGGCCGGCCGTTCCCGGCCGTGGTAAGCCTCTCGCCCACCCCGGAGACCACCTTCGCGCCGGGGGGTAGCCGCTCGGCCAGCCATTGGCCCGCTATATACCCGTCTTCGAAAAAGCCCCTGCCCCATTTAATGGTGGGGCGCTCAAAGGTATCGGTATCGTAATGAGAAACGATTCGGCCGTCCTCCCGGGCTCGCTTGACATTGGGGGACAGCCCAGCCGGGTTGGTGGGGTGCATGGTAATCACGTCGAACCCCCGGGAGATGGCCAGGTCCGCAACTTCAACCTCCTTAGCCGGGTCGAAAGCCGCGTCCACCACCGCGTATTCCATGCCCCATTTCTCACACTCCGCCTGCCAAGTGTCGGAGGCCATTTGAATGAAGGCATTGGCCAAGAAAATCGCGTCGTAGAAGTATGACTTGCCTTCCAAGGGCTCCCACAGCTTGAGTAGGTCTTTACCCGACGGCATCACTGAGATCTCGGGAAACCTGTGCACAAGATAATTGAGGTTTTCAGCGACCTCCTCGGTAGGGGAACTCGTGGGTGGTACTACGGTTGCCGCCGGAGCCGCGGTTGCCCCTGGAGCCGCGGTTGCCCCTGGAGCCGCGGTTGCCGCCGGAGCCGCGGTTGCCCCTGGAGCCGCGGTTGCCCCCGGAGCCGCGGTTGGCGGGACCGGCGTCGCCTCGTCCCCGCCGCAGGCCTGGAAGAGCAGTACGGCCGTAGTGGCCGACAACCCCAGGGCCATGGTTGCTCTCATAAAGTCACGACGGTCTATGAACTTGTGTTGAGCCTGCTCGGTTAGTACCTGTAAAGAAAAGGCTCTCTTTTCCTTCTTATTCACGATGGGCCTCCTTGTCCTGGCTCAAGCCTACTGTTCCACCGAGTGGCCGGCTAACCGGCGATAGTAATACTGATTATTGCATTAACTAATGGCTGTTTGTCAAGCGGTACTGCGACCTGAAAGTCCTGTTAGCATACTCATAACGGCTAAATAAGCTTGATATCTTACGGAATACAGTGTAGCCGGTCTTCGCGCAGCTTTACCCGTATATAGACAGTCACTTGTACTCTCATCCTTCACAGCCTCATAACTCGACGATTTTAGCCTTATGGGGCTTGTGGCGCTACGGTAAACCGTAGGACCGGGTGGCGTCCTGGTTCCGTGCGGCCATCTGCCACTTCACGGCTCCTTGAAAAGCTGGACTATGCCCCGGAAGCGGAGGTGGAATTAGAACTCGTGGGTTTCAAGGCTACCAACAGGGCTGGCAACGGCTTTTGGATGAGGAGTTTCGTCATCTCTGGCGTCGATTTCCAGCGGCATGGAGGAATCACAGTTGTCCGGCTATCTGCCCACAAAACCTTGATGATTGCCTTCCGATGCCTGCCCTGTCTGCGCCAGCTTTAGCTCTAATTGACACCGTAGGCGAGGAAGCTTGGCCAGGGCGTCCAAGATTGACAGCATGCTATCCCCAGACTACACTCCCATCCACGATGACGGCCGGGGTGGAAGCCATTATGAAGCTGGTCGCCCGGCCACTGTGGCGGTTTCGCCGGGTACAGCCGAAAATACGGCGAGATTCACCGACGCTTCGACTACCCGCACCGTGGGCCCGGAGCGGTTGCCACGCATAGGAAGCCGATATTCAGGATACCGCTTCGCATCGCTGCGGCTAGCAGGTAAGCGCAAAAGAGGACCCGGTGGCTAGAGCCGGGTGACTAGACTAAGGAGGAAGACAAATGCCCCTCGATCCGCAAGCCCGAAATGTCATGGACCAGTTGGAGGCGTTGGGGTTGCCTCCCAACCACACCGTGTCGCCCCAGGAGGCGAGGGTCAATTTCTCGTCCCGGCCCATGGCTCCAGGTCCGGAAGTGGCCAAAGTGGAGGACCGCGCCATCCCCAATTCCTCTGCCCAGGTTCCGGTGCGCATCTATACCCCGGAAGGCAGTGGCCCGTTCCCGGTATTGGCTTGGTTTCACGGCGGCGGCTGGGTAGTCGGAAGCTTGGACGGCTCCGATGGCACCGCCCGGCATCTGTCGGTGGGGGCCGGCTGCATCGTAGTGTCCGTGGACTATCGCTTGGCTCCTGAATACAAATTCCCGGTCCCCTTCGATGATTGCTTCGCCGTTACCGAGTGGATTGCCCAGAACGCCGCCAATATCAACGCCGACCCTGACAGGATAGCCGTCGGGGGCGATAGCGCCGGGGGCAACTTGGCCGCTGCGGTGGCTCTCAAAGCCAGGGACCAGGGAGGGCCCGCCTTGGCCCTGCAATTGCTGGTGTACCCGGTGACGGCTGTGAATTTCGGGACCGCCTCGTACTCGCAGAACGCCGAGGGTTACCTGCTTACTATGGACTCGATGAAGTGGTATTGGAACCATTACCTGAGCGACGACAAGGACGCGTCCAACCCGTATGCCGCGCCATTGGCGGCCAAAGACCTTAGCGGCTTGGCCCCGGCCCTGGTAATCACCGCTGAATTCGACCCTCTTCGCGATGAGGGAGAGGCCTACGCCCAACGGCTTCAGGAAGCGGGCGTACCGACTGCTTCAACACGATACGACGGCATGATTCACGGATTCTTCGGCATGTCAGCAGTTGTGGATAAAGGCAAACAAGCGATCTCCGAAGCCTCGTCGGCGTTGCAAGCAGCCTTCGCGGAGAAGGAACGGGCGGGGACCCGGTAATCGGTCAGATTCGGCGGAGCGGTGCATTTGGCGGTAAACCAGGAGCACCTGTGCACTGCCGGACCGAAAAGAGTGGAGCTTGGCGGGGGTTTTACCGTAACCCCGTGGATGGGACTACCAGGAATGATCACGGAAGGGTGGCGAATTTGATCGGCCCGAAGGGCGGGAGGAGCCGGAAATGACCGTTTTGGTATTGGGAGGCGCCGGATTCATTGGGAAAAGGGCAATTCGCAAGTTGGTGGACCGCGGCGAAAGTGTGGTCTGCATGGACATCAACCCCAATGCCGCTTCGTTCTCTGGGTTGGAGGGGCGGGTCAAAGTCATCTACGGAGACATCACACAGTTCGAGGACGTGGTCAAGGCGGTCCTCTCCAGCCAACCGGACCGCATCATGAACCTGGCTTATCTGTTGGGAAGCGGCGATGACACTCCCCATTTCACCATGCGGCTTAACGTGTTGGGCATGGACAACTGCTTTGAAGCCGCCCGCGTTTGCGGAGTCTCTCGAGTGGTGTACGCTAGTTCGGTGGCGGTGAGCGGCCAGCAGAAGCATTTCGGCGAGCAGCTGGTGGACGAAGACGGTCCCAAGCACGGCGTCAGCCAGTATGCTGTTCATAAGATATTCAACGAGTTCCAGGCGGCTCAATTCATCCAGAATTACGGTATGTCCATTACCGGGATCCGCCCCGCCAACGTCACCGGTCCCGACAAAGTCCGGGGCTCCACGGACCACGTGCGGTGCATTACTTTGCCGGCGGCGGGCGAACCCGTCAGTTTCCCGAAGAGGGACATCATGCGGCTCCCAGTCCACGTGGAGGACGTAGCCGAGGCTTTCGTGCGGGTAACGCTGGCCGATTCTAGCTACTACCCGCTCTACAATACCGGCGGCACGCCCATCAGCCTGGGCAGCCTGGCCGACATCGTCCGGGGATACCTTCCCGACGCGCAAATTTCCTTCGAGAGCGATGGAGGCCGGGAGGACTCGGGTAATTTCCTCGTGGACAATAGCCGTTTGCTGGGTGAGTTCGAGTTGGAATATCCGCCGCTTGCAGCTAGAGTTTTGGAGATTATCAATGACGTGCGCCGGGACAACGGACTTCCGGTGGTGATTTGACGGGCCGAGCGGAAACCCTCCTTCGTTGGTCTCGCGGCCGATAAAACATCCACCACCACGTTAACGGGTGATGGGCGCGGAGCTGAGACCGCCGGCCCTGTTGGGAATAGCCTTAGCGCCCCCGCCTCCATGAATAACGGGTCGTCCCTACTCCGGCACCTTGGAGTGGCAGGCGACGGAAGTGTGATACAGTTCCCGGCATGACCGGGTTTTCCTTGGGGCTGGTCCTCCTCTCCGCCTTGGCCCATGCTAGCTGGAACCTCCTCCTCAAACGCTCCCACAGTCAAGAAGTGTTTATCTGGCTTCTGCTGGTCACGATCAGCATCTTCCTGCTTCCCCTTGGGGTCTCGCTATTCTGGTTCAATCCATTCGGCTATCCCGGCTGGGTTTTTGTCCTTGTTACCGTTGCCCTGCACATCCTGTATTTTCTGTCGCTTGGCCGGGGTTACGCCCTCGCCGACCTGTCCCTGTTCTACCCCGTGGCCAGAGGAATCGGACCGATGCTGGCGCCGGTGTTTGGCGTGGTTGTGTTGGGAGAGACCATCGCCGGACTGGCTATCGGAGGCGTCGTAGCCATAGTATCAGGGATATTCACGATTTGTTTTTGGGGGAACTTTCATACTCTGGTGAGGCGTCCTCTGGGGTTGTTGGCGGACCCGGGCCTCGGTTATGCGGTGCTGACCGGCGCGATCGTCACCGTCTACACGATCGTCGATAAAAAGGGCGTTGACCATGTACAGCCGTTCCTTTACATGTACCTTATGACCTTGGGCTCTGCGTTGGGAATGACCCCGTATATTCTGCGGAAGTGGGGCAAGGGCGCGGTGGTGTCAGAGTGGCGGGCCCAAAAACACTCCATAATGGTGGCCGGGGTCCTTTTATTTTTGGCGTACGGCCTGGTGCTTACTGCCTTGTCCTTATCCAAGGTTAGCTACGTTGCCCCCGCCCGGGAGATCGGCATCGTTATCGGCGTCCTGATGGGTGTTTTCTTGCTGAAAGAACCTTTCGGCGGAGGAAGGCTGTTGGGCTCCAGCTTTATAGTGACTGGCCTGGTCCTGATCGCAGTCTCCCCGTAAAAGGCAATTCGGCTAGCTGTTCTCACAGGTTGGCGGCGGTGCTTGGCACGGTCACCTCGGCGGCTAAAGCTGAGACCCGACGCTGAACCGGCTTAATGTATAATGCGCAGGACTTCCATCACTGGGTGTGGGCGCGTCTCGCGGCGGGCTCGGGCTTGGGCTGCCTTACGGAGCGTTCACCCGGCCTGGTCTCTTGAGCGGGCCTGCAAGGTCAGGAAAATCTCGGAAGGGGAGCATGGTAGACCAAGAGCGATTGGCTAACCTATTCCGCAATTTTGCGCGCATTGACAGCCCTTCCAACGAAATGGACGACTTGGCTACGCACCTGGATGACCGGTTGGGCCGCTTGCGGCTCCAAGTGGAACAGGCGCCCGCGGCAACGGGCGATGGGTACAGCGCCATGGCCGTTTCTCCCACGGGGAATTGTCCGCGGTCCCGCGGTCATGGAGGACGGTGCGCTCACCGGACCACAAGAATCTGAAATTCCGGACGAAGAAGACACATGTCGATAAAATTTGACCTCAGAGTCCCCCCTTGTGCCCCGGTGACGGAAGTAGCAAACTTCGTTCGCCGCTGCGAAGAGGCCGGTTTTGACGGAGTAGGCCTGTTGGATTCCCAGTTGCTGGAACGGGACGTGTTTGTAAGCATGGCCCTGGCAGTGCAAGCAACTTTAAGCATCCGTGTGGCTTCCGCGGTGATTAATCCGGTGACCCGGCACGTATCGGTCTTGGCATCCGCCGCCAAGACGGTGGCTGAGTTGGCTCCGGGGCGGGTTGAGTTTTGGCTGGGCCGCGGCTATAGCTCGGTGCAGACCATCGGCGTGAGACCGGCCTCGGTGGACCAATTGCGGCAGTCGGTCCTGACCCTCAAAAGCCTTCTAGCGGGTGAACAGGTGTCCTTCAACCGCGCGTTCAGCCGGATGCGTCACGGCGACGACGACCTGCCTCCAATTTACATATCCGCCACCGGGCCCAAGGCCATCGAGGTGGCTGGAGAGGTCGCTGACGGCGCTTTGCTGATGATCGGACTTCATCCCAAGGCAGTCGAGCTGGCTCGCCACCACCTAGCCGTAGGGGCTCAACGGGCCGGACGCAACCCTGACGACGTGAAGCTTATCCTGACCGCCACCACCATCATCCAAGACGACCAACAAGAGGCGCGGGAGATAGCCCGGCCGTTGTGCGTTCAACGTCTGATGGAGGATTACCAAGCCCGTTGGCTCCGGGCTTCCGGAGTGGAGCCCGGTGAGCTGGACATACCCAAGGAGTTGTGGGAGCTGTACCCGGACGTGCCTCACGCCGAAGATTGGGAGAGAGCTAAAAAGCTGTGCGCTTTCTTGCCGGACGACATCCTGGCTCACATTTGTGACACCATCGGGCTCATCGGCACCCCGGAACATTGTGCCCAGCGTATAGCGCAGGCCGAGGCGGCCGGCATCGACCATCTATACCTGATGACAGGAGAAACCTACGAGTTTCCTCATCGAGAGCTCCGCGCCTTCCAAGACGAGATTTTCCCTGCCCTAGCCGCTCGGGCCTAGGCTCCGGACCGCTCACGCTTCCGCAACGCCGGCGGCTTGTATTGGCCGCCTCTCATGCCGCGGCTGGACCTGCCGGGATAGCCGCTTATGCCGCCAGAGGGGTGAGCCCATGCGCCGAGGCCTAAGCCAACGAAGAACTCCCCAGCCTACCTTGGAGGGCCGGTGTTCCATGCTAACCGCGCAGCTAGCCGCGCAACCCGGACTGTACTTACAGTATTACAATGGCGTCCCGGTGAGGTTTCGACTATCCGCCGCCGAAGGCGTCACAAGCCCGTGAATCCCTTGGGCGCCGGCAAACGTAAGATAGTGGTGGGAAGGGGATCCAGGTTCGTTCCAGAACTCCTCGCCGAGAGCTTGCTGCAAAAAGCCGGACCGGGAGGGTCCAGTTGGGTGTTAGAGTGTTCAGCACCAAACGCAGATTCTCAACGGCTGGAAGCGCGATGTCCCCGGCGGCCGGGATTGCCCGGGAAAAGCAAGACCGACATTGTTTGTGGTTGAAGGCGCCGTAACATGTTTACCTCCAGATTAGCTAATTATCGAGGCCTGTCCACGTTACTGAGGCGAAATCCCTTCCGAGTTTCCTTGGGACAGATAAATCCCTGGCGGAATCTGGCCTTGCCTCTTCTAGTGGCCGGGGCTGCCCTGGCGGCGGCCGTCATCGGTGCTGTCGTGGTCGGCAGCGGAGATGGCACCGACGGGTTGAACCTGTTCGTGGACAGCACCCTATCCGGGAATTCTCAGCGGTTTTTGGGAGGACTGATCGGCGCTTCGGCATTGTTTGCCCTGGCCGGCGGGATGGCCTCTGCGGTCAATCCTTGCGGCTTTGCCATGCTGCCCGCCTATCTGGGGATGTACTTGGGGGCCAATCTGAATGAGGAACAGAAGAATAACCCCTTTCGGACGTTGGGCCGGGCGCTGTTGATTGGCGGAGCAGTTTCTGCCGGGTTCGTCATTCTGTTTGGGATAGCCGGCGCTATCGTGGGGGTGTCGGCGTCCTTTGTCGGCCAGGTCCTCCCCTGGCTTGGGTTGGTTATAGGCGTTGGGCTCGTCATCATAGGAGCCTGGATGGCAGGCGGCGGTAAATTGTACATCGGACTGGCCGCTCGCGCCGCCGACCGTATGGGCAACCCCAACGAGGTCGGCGCCAAAGGCTATTTCATGTTCGGCCTGAGCTATGGCACCGCTTCCTTGGGTTGCACCCTGCCCATCTTCATCTCGGTGGTGGGCATCGGCGTCGCCGGGTTCAGCATCACAACGGTGGTGGGCAACTTTTTCCTCTATGCCCTGGGCATGGGGCTGGTCATAATGGGAATGACGCTGGGCATGGCGATATTTAAAGGCGCAATGGTTACCCTGATGCGCAAGGCGCTGCCCTACATCCAATATATAGCGGCAGGATTCATGGTGGTTGCCGGGGCCTACATCATCTTCTACTGGCTAACTC
Organism: Dehalococcoidia bacterium; assembly: GCA_965224325.1. Classification (GTDB taxonomy): domain Bacteria; phylum Chloroflexota; class Dehalococcoidia; order Lucifugimonadales; family UBA3495; genus CBDCMJ01. The sequence continues at coordinate 148,724 of CBDCYT010000017.1, read as the reverse complement.
TCGGCCGCAGCCTGCTTTAGACATCGCTAGAATCACGTGTTTATGCGAGGCCAACTTCGCCTCAGATCGCCTATTCATTCTCGCCAATGGCCGCGTAATTAACCCGGTCCGGGATGCGCTGTGCCCCATCTATGGACCTATGGACGCAGCGGCCGGTTGGCCGTTCGTAACTGTTCAGTTTTGGTGAGAGGAAACGCCCCCAACCCTGTGGATACCCGCGAAAGCGGGTATGACGGTGCCTGTGCGCATCGCGAGTTCTTCACGAAGTCTGAACACTCACAGCCGTTCCGTTTCCCTTGCGAGTCCTCACCCGTGACGGTAGAATTAGCCAAACTTACCTATGGGGGATGAACCATGTACGAAAAGGCGATGCTCAGCCTGGACCAGGTGCAACGGGCCATGGCGACTATGATGGCCAAAGCCAACGAGGAACCGGACCGGCCCTTGGCCATCGCGATAGTGGATGACGCCGGAGACCTGCTTAACTACACTCGTATGGACCGGTGCCGAAAGAATCCCCAGCGGATGGCCTTACGGAAAGCCTATACCTGCGCCATCTCCGGACGGGACTCCAATGATTACGCTTCTTGGCTGAAGGAGCAGGGCCGGTCGGTGGCAGAGATGGGCGATCCCATGCTGGCCGCGGTCCAAGGAGGTGTCGTGGTGCTGCACCCCAACACCGGCGCCATCCTCGGCGGGATTGGCGTCAGCGGACTGGCGGCCCAGGAAGACGAGGATATAGCCAATATGGGACTAAAAGCGCTGGGACTGTAATCGCGAGCAGCACCCTGTCAAGCTTCAGCCTACCGTGAGCCCTCCTGACCCGCTTATTACTGACGCGGAAGGAAGGTCAGCATCCCGGCAGTAGACCGCGAAAGGAGTCACGATGGCCAATCCTCGCGCCGACTATTCACCGATTTTCCACCGCAAGCCACTCCGGCTGCCCGGCGGCGCCAGGGTAGCGGTTTGGCCGGTCATCAACGTGGAAGAGTGGGACATCAACGCGACCATGGCCCGCACCGTCCTGCCCAGCCCCCAAGGGGTAAGCCTCATCCCCGACGTCGCCAACTTTGGTTGGTTTGACTACGGTATGCGAGTGGGATTTTGGCGCTTCAAGCAAGTTCTGGACCGTCACGGTATTCGAGCCACGGTGAGCCTGAACGCGTCGGTGTGCCTCAGCTACCCTCAGCTGGTCCGGGAGAGCATAGAAGCGGGCTGGGAGATGTTGGGCCATGGCTTTATCCAACGAGTCATCAACAACGAGCCCGATGAACGGGCCGTGATTCGCAAGACTATCAGCACTATCGAGGAATATACCGGCACGGCTCCCCGGGGCTGGATGGGACCGGGCCTCGCCGAAACCTTCGACACCCCCGATATCTTGGCCGACGAGGGCATCGAGTACGTGGCTGACTGGTGTAACGACGATCAGCCTTACGAAATGAAGGTCAAGAGCGGGCGGCTGGTGGCTCTTCCTTACACGGTGGAGCTTAACGATATCCCCATCTACTTGATACAGCACCACAAGTCGCCGGAGATTTTTGAACGGGCCCGCGATCAGTTCGACGCTTTGTATCGTGAGGGTGCCGATAGCGCTCGCGTAATGTGCATTTCCACACACCCCTACATTACCGGGGTGCCCCACCGCATCAAGTACTACAACATGATCTTTGATTACGTTCGCCAGTTTGAGGGAGTGGTCTTCATGACTGGCAGCGAAATCTTGGATTGGTACAACTCAGCCACCGCGGGTGATTAACGCCTAATTATCACGCCAACCTTGTGCGTAGGTTTCCGGAGCGCCTTCAGACCGTGTTCATGCGGTCGATATGAGAGCCGCCGCGTTGGCCTTCCAGGCGCACTTTCTACGCAACGGGCCAAGCAACGGGCCAACAGCCCTCGGTAGGCGAAGTGCTCACCCCGGTGGGACGACGGCCGTGGCCGTCGGATCTCAAGGGCCGCGGAAGCCGCCGAGACTGCGCATCGGTGGGGGCCAGGTAGCGCGCTTGCCCTCAAGTTGGAGCGCTTGGCGGAATGCCCTTGAGCCGTTCCCGCGCATCGTCGGGGACTTGCTGAAGACGCTGCCGGAATCCGGTGTTCTGCCGGAAGGGGACCTCTAATGCCGCTTGGGCAATGAGTTGGATTCCCCCTTGAAAGTCCTCGACTTGAATGTATTCTGCCTCGATGCCGCCATCGGGTGAACTGTTGTGGTAGTTGCCAAGGGGGAACGCTATACCGGTGGCGCTGTAGCCGTAAAGGGCGAATGCGCTGGCCTCGCACACCCCGCCGCTCATCAACTGCCGTTGGGCCCGGAAGCCCTCAGGCTGTGCCTGTAGCGTCTCTCTGGCCCGGGTCAACACCGCTTCCGCATCGGCGCTGAAAGTCAGCCCGGCGTCTCCCACCCGGATGACCGGCCCCCCGCCCTGTTCCGCTCCGGGAAGAGTCTTGCTAGATTCTATGGAAAGCACCAGGGTTTCCGGGGGCAGTGTCTTTGCCTCCGCCAGGAGGCGGGCTCCAATCAGCCCCACTTCCTCGGCCCGGGTAAATACGCCGTACACGTCTCCGGGCGGCCGGGAGCCGGACAAGCCGGACAACGAGGCGAGGATAGAGGCACATCCCGCGAGGTCATCGGCGGCGCGCATACGTATCAAGTCTCCATCTACTTGAAAGTCGGGCATGTCGAAGACGACCGCGCAGGGCAACTCGACCTGGGTAGGTTCGGCGAACCGAATTCGAATCTGCCTGTCGCTTTCGTCGCCGTGTTGACCGCCGGAGACGGCGTTCACACGCCCTCCGTCGTGAAGGATTATCTGCAGAGGCGTTCCTGGTTGGAAGCTTGCGGCCGGCACCCCGCCTAGGCTCCGGGCGATCAGATAATCATCCTGAGTTTCTACCGCCTCAAACCCCGGGTGGTCCATGTGGGCCACCAGCGCTAAGGGTGGGGCAGTGGGGTCTTGGCCCGGCAGCTTGGCGATAATGTTGCCGTAGACGTCGAGCCGGTAATCCAGTCTCAATTCGTCCAGCGTGGATGTAACGACCGAAGCAACACCACTTTCCCAGAAAGCCACTGCCGGTTGAGCGGCTAACCGCGAAAGTATATCCAGTGCTCCCAGCTTATCGTCCACGATGGATCAGACCTCCAGCATTATTTGCGGAGATTATAGCAGCGGCCAAGGTGGTGAGTCATGAAATCCATGCCCCGCTGGGCGAACGGCGAGACCGCGAATGGGGGCTGGGTATTGATGACTTGGAGACCCTTCGCGGTTGCGAGGCGCCGCTGGCGCATCGGGGGTAGTGACCCGGCTTAAGCCGGTTAACCGGATACGGCGGCTCCATGGAGCAAATGACGAATAAATTCTGCCAGCGGCGACTGACTCAAAGATCAGCGCCGGCATCCCAGCTTCACCATCCCAGCTTCACCATCCCAGCTTCACCATCAATGGAGGGACGAAGGGAAGGGACGGCGGGAGAAGCGCCCCAAGCGCATGCGGCACTGCAGCGACACGCTGAATACCGAGACGATCCCCCTCACGATTTGCTGTATCCCGACCTTGCTGCTTCCCCGGGCCCGGACTTTGAAGACGATGGGAAGCTCGTCGACCCTCATGCCGGCAGCTCGCACTAAGAGCAGCGCTTCCGGCACAAACTCAAAGTGGCGGCCTGTGGCCCGGGTCACTACCAGGGACGCAGCCCTCCGGGAGAACACTCGGAAGTTAGTGGTCGATTCGTGGGGAGCTCCGGCGCACCAATGATAGAAGAGGTTAGCGATGCGGCTGGACAATCGCCGTATTAACGCCATTCCTTGGACCCCGCCTCCCTCGACGTAACGGCTGCCTTGGACCAAGTCAGCGCCAGTACCGGTTATTGCCTCCAGCAGGCGGGGCACGTCCCGGGGATCGTGAGAGCAGTCGGCATCCATGGTGATTAGGTAACGGGCGTCGGTGGCCAGGGCTTGGGTTAACCCGGCGCGCAAAGCGGAGCCCAGTCCCATTTTGTGGGGTCGCCCAATGGTAGTGACGTTTCCGAAGGTCCGGGATAGCTCCCAGGCCACTTGTGGGGTGCCGTCCCGGCTGTTGTCGTCAACGATAAAAAGTTGCAGGTCTAGGGCGAGCGCCTCCAAGTCCCGTACCAATAACTCCAGGTTGCCCACTTCATTGTACGTGGGCAATACAATCGCCAGCTCGGCCATCTAACTCTCCAAGGGGCGGCTTCCCCCCGGGACGTTGCGCCCATCACACAGGCAGCGCCTATTATAGATTGCCGAGGTTAGTGCTTCGATCGGTTTGGGTGTGAGCCGCCGGTATCTGCCGGCCTGCGAAATCCCGGACGTCGTTGGCCCCGTAACCGCGATCCCTCTCCCTGACGGGAGTGGCAGTTCCGGGGAGCGGACATTTCCGCGCAATTCCCCGTGTGATCCTTTTCACTACGGTCAGGCCGTCGGCGACAGAGGCGCCGGAGGGCTGCTGTGGGGATATCACGCGGCGTATCTAGCTTGACGGCGTGCGCTTCGCCCGTCCCCCGGTGGCTACAGGCAATAGGCGGTGCTATACTCGGTTTCCAGGGATGAGTTGAGCGCCAGGGCGGGGCTTGTGCCATCGAGAGGCCCCGGACCTTAAGAGGTCCCAGGTTAACCGGGGGAGGATTATTGTGTTGGAACAGTTCCGGGTCAACCTTGAAGACGCGGTTTTTGTGCAGTCGGATGACCTTAAGTCAACCGTGGCCGGCGTATTCGAGAAGATGGGGGTAGGGCCTGACGACGCTCAATTGGGCGCCGACGTGTTGGTGCTGGCCGATCTAAGAGGTGTCGATTCTCACGGCGTTTCCAACATGCTTAGCGCCTACGTCACGGGTTATCAAAACGGCCAGATTAACCCCAGACCCAACTGGAAAATTATCCGGGAGACACCCAGCACGGCCAATATAGACTCTGATCGAGGGTTGGGCATCATTATTACCCCCAAGGCGATGGACATAGCCATCCAGAAGGCGAAGGCTGTGGGGGTGGGCATGGTCACCCTGGGCAACGCCCGTCATTTGGGCATGGCGTCTTACCACGCCATGATGGCCTTGGAACACGACATGATCGGCGTCTGCATGACCAGCTGCCCCCCCGTAATGGTGCCTACATTCGGTGCTGAACCACGCCTGGGAACCAACCCTATCGCGGTGGCTGCGCCCGCTAAGAACGAGCCCCCATTCGTTTTCGACGCCGCCACCAGCTCGGTAGCCGTAAACAAGATTCGCATCGCCCGCCGTCTGGGCGCAAAAATGGAGCCGGGGTGGCTTGCCGACCAGGATGGCAACCCCGTCATGGTCGAGTCCGATGCACCTGATGATTATTACCTCTTGCCTTTGGGCGCAACCAGGGAGATGGGATCTCACAAGGGATACGGGTTCTCCTGCATTGTGGACATCATGGCAGGGGTGCTCACTGGGGTCGGCTATGGCGCTGTCCCCGGCAGGCCCAACTTCGGACACTACGTGGCCGCCTACAGCATAGACGCCTTCACCGACGTGGACAGCTTCAAAGAGATGATGGACGAGTGGGCGCAGATGATGAAAGCTACCAAGCCAGCGCCGGGCCATGAAAGGGTAATGGTCGCCGGACAGCCGGAAGCGGAAGTAGAGGCAGTGCGGCGCGTCGAGGGGATTCCCCTGCACCCCGACGTGGCGCAGTCGATACGGGATATTTGTGCTGAGCTCTCCGTCCCTTGCCAAATATAGCAGCCCGGTCCCGGCTCCGGTCCCGGCTAAGGAACGTGGGGCCTTACTCCTGCCAGCCCTCCTCGAGGTCGCGGCATCTCTTCCCGGTGAATGCACCGTCTCCCGCAACTGGTTGCGCCAAAGAGTAGCAGTTTACGCGGCCTCGCCCTTTTCGTGTTTTGGGGGAGGGCGGCAAGGCTTGCACCAACCGGTAGTTTTAGCTTCACGACGTCGGGCGCATTTCAGGGCCTGTTCATTTTCTGGGTTGGCTCGCATGGTTCCCGTCATTCCTGCGAAGCTTGTCCTCGACTCCGATCGGGGAGCGGGAATCCATGCAGCCTTGCCGCTGGGAATTTGTCATATGGCAGGGAGTAGTGGATTCCCGCTTTCGCGGGAATGACGGAAGAATGAAAAGGCCCTGGGGCGCATTTACGATGACGCCATGCTTTGCCGCTCCGTGTGCTATATTTTAATACGGCACGGAGCCGTCCCGAAACTAGATTTAGACCCAATGGCGCCTCATTGGCAGGACCGGACATATGGCCAGAGTATTGATTGCCGACGCCATCGCCGCAGAAGGCGTGGACGTGCTGAGGTCCCAAGCCGAAGTGGACGTAAGAACAGGCCTTGCTCCAGCGGAGTTGGTGGGGCTGATCGGGGAATATGATGCCCTGGTGGTGCGCAGCGAGACCAAGGTTTCCGCGGAGGTGGTGGAGGCGGGCAAACGTCTCCGTGTAATCGCTCGGGCGGGAATAGGCGTTGACAACATCGACGTGGACGCCGCCACTAGCGCCGGCATCGCGGTGGTCAACTCTCCCACTGGAAACATCGTGGCCGCGGCCGAGCACACAATGGCGCTCATGCTGGCCCTATCCCGGAACATACCCCGCGCCCATCAGTCGATGAAGGACGGCCAGTGGCGTCGTAGCGCCTTCGTGGGGATCGAGGTGCGGAACAAAACCCTGGGCATCATAGGGTTGGGCCGGGTCGGGTCTGAAGTAGCCCTGAGAGCCCGGAGCTTTGGCATGCGGTTGGTGGCCTACGACCCGTTCGTTGCGCCCGATTATGCCCATCGGCTGGGAACGGAGTTGCGATCGCTGCAAGACCTGTTAGCCGAATCCGACTTCGTTACTTTGCACACGCCGCTGACCGACAGCAACCGGAACATGATAGGCGCCGCCGAGCTATCCCGGATGAAACCGGGCTCCCGCCTGATAAACGTGGCCAGAGGGGAGCTAGTCGACGAACAGGCGCTGCTGGAGGCGTTGGAATCGGATGGCCTGGCAGGGGTGGCTTTAGACGTTTTCGCCACCGAACCGCCGCACCAGAGCCCACTTCTGGAGCACCCCAAAGTCGTGGTGACACCCCATCTGGGGGCATCTACCGAGGAAGCGCAACGAGAGGTGGCCATAGAGGCCGCAGAACAGGTTATATCGGTCCTAAACGGTGACCCGGCCCGCAACACCGTCAATTCCCCCTTTGTGCCTCCTGAAGCCCAGGCCGTGCTGGCGCCTTACATGGCGGTGGCGTCCCTGCTGGGGAGGCTGCTGACCCACCTGGCCCAGGGCCAGTTCGTGGGCGTCACGATCCGGTACGAGGGTGAAATCACCCAGCACCAAACAGCCACGCTCAAGGCCGCCTTGCTGGCCGGGTTGCTGGGCCCGGTCACGACAGGCCAGGTCAACTTGATTAACGCTTCACGGCTGGCCCAGGAGCGCGGCCTGAACGTGACAGAACAGCAGAACTTGGTGGCCCGGGAGTACAGCAGCCTGATTAGCGCCACAGTGGACACTACCGAGGGCAATATCACGCTGTCCGGCACGTCGATGCGCAACGAGGCGCACCTTGTGAGGGTCAACGACTACTGGCTGGACATTGCGCCATCGACTCCTTACCTGCTCTTCATAGATAATCAGGACCAGCCGGGCTCCATTGGCGCGGTGGGCACAGTGGCAGGCCGGCACAACATCAACATCTCCTTTATGGAGGTAGGCCGCCTCAACCTCCGTGGCCGGGCAATGATGATTTTGGGTCTGGATGATCCGGTGCCTCCTTCGGTGTTGGAGGAGATTAAGGCATTGCCCCAAATCTACAACGCGCAATTGGTCAGCCTTTAGCCTCAGGGCCGTGGTTTTGCAGAGAACCCAGCCGGGCGTAGCCTCCGGGGCTAGTCGCCTTACGTGTGCGCCCCCGGCGATGGGGCAATCAACCCCTCTTGATACTAGGCCCTAGCTCAACTAAACCAAAGCCAAGGTGAAACCCGCATTTGGGTCGGCTAGAATCAGGGAGGCATAGCGTCAGGACTGGGAGCAGACTGAGTGGGGATGGTGATGGGTATGAGGGGGATAAGGCCGGACTTGGAGGGGTGGCAGTTGGACTTGGCTAGTGTGCGCAGCAGGATGTACCTAGCGCCGACACCCCGGGAGAGAGAACGGTGGCACGCACTGTGGCTCCTGTGCCGGGGCCTGACCGCCTCGGGCACCGCCCAGGCACTGGGCCGGGATGCTCACACCATCGGCAGATGGGCCGCCGCCTTCGGCGAGGGAGGGCCTGCAGCCTTGATATTCGAGCAGACCGGGGGTTCCCCCCCGCACTTGGCGAGACGCAACAGGCGGAGTTGACGGGGGCAGTGCAGGAGTTGCCCGAGATGTCGGGCATAGAAATGGCCAACTGGAACTGGAAAGTGGTGCGGCAGTTTGTCTCGAAGCGTTTCGGCATTGGCCTGAGCCGCAGCACTTGCCTGAACTATCTGCACCGCTTGGGGTTTGTCCTGAAGCGTCCCAAGAAGCGTCTGGTCAAGGCAGATGAGCAGAAGCGGGAGGCCTTCGTGGCGGAGTACGCCACCCTGTCGGACGAGGCGTGGCGTACGGGAGCGAAGATATTCTTCGCCGACGAGGCCCATTTCCGGGCCGATGCCGAACTGAGAGGCAAATGGGTGCTAAAGGGAGAGCCGGCCTTGGTGGACTCGACCAGCCCGAGCTATGGCGAAAAGGCCAGCTACTACTCGGCAGTGTGCCTGGAGACCGGTGAGGTGGAGTGGATGGACCTGGAGGGGAACAGCAACTCCGGAACCTCGGCTGCCTTCCTGGAGCGGTTGCGGCAGAGGCACTCCGGGCCGCTCAACGTGATTTGGGACAACGCGCCGGCGCACCGCGGCGAGGCGGTGCGTGAGTATCTGCGGACGCCGGGCTTGGGGCTGCGGCTGATGAACCTGCCGGGCTACAGCCCGGACTTCAACGCCGATGAGGCCATCTGGGGCTGGGCGAGAGAGGAAGCCACCGGAAACCTGTGCTTGGGAACCAAGGCCCTGGTAAAGGAGAGGGTCGGGAATTTCCTCTGCGGGCTGTCCATCCGGAAAGACGAGGTCAAGGGCCGCTGCCGCACCGTCCTACAATCAAAGGCCGAAGGATTTCTGCGAGAATCCCAGCCCAATCACCGATGTATTGTAAATGCACATCCCACCTTGGCTTTGGTTTAGTATGTTGACATAAGGATTTGGCGTGGATCGTGGCGCTGAAGTTGGCTATTAACGCGGGCTTCGTCACCCTCGGCGAAAAAGGCGACGCTACACAGCTGACTGTTGGATGTGTCAGATGGCAGGGAACCTGAGATGATTGCAGAATCGCCCGCATATTCGGCATGGGCGGTGCAGCGGGGAGCGGCCCGCTATGATGCAGAGGCCGGCGGCCTCAGCTAGGCAGGAGGACCAGCGAGTGGGCGATAGAATCGGCATTATGGGAGCAGGAGCTTTGGGATGTTACGTGGGAGCCTTCTTGGCCAGGGAAGGCGAGGACGTAACCTTTATCGACATGTGGCCCGAGCACGTGGAAACCATACGCAAGGAGGGCTTGAGGGCCAGCGGCAGCCAGGGAGATTTCACCGTCCCCGTTAAAGCGCTGCACCTCACAGACGCCCAGGGCATCAAGGAGCCCTTCGACTACGCCATAATTTCGGTCAAGTCTTACGATACGGAGTGGGCCACCCATTTCGTGAAGCGTTACGTGAAGCCGGAAGGGTTCTTCGTATCTTTGCAAAATTGTTGGAACGACCCGATAATTGGCGCCATCGTCGGCAACGAACGCCAAATCGGATGCATCGCCTCTCATATTGAGGTGGCTCTCTGGGAGCCGGGGCACGTAATGAGAGGCGGCGCAGTGGGCCGCGACGGCGGACACCATGTGTTTCGCGTAGGTGAGCAAGACGGGAGAATTAGCCCACGGGTGGAAAAGATTGCCGGATTATTGGACTGCATCGACGGGGCCTACGCGACCGGAAACCTTTGGGGGGAGCGGTGGTCCAAGCTCTGCCAGAATTCCATGGGCAACGCCATATCCGCAATGACGGGTTTAGGGTCGCAGGACCTGGCCCAAGATCCTCGCTGCCGGATGATTCGGATTCACCTGGCCAAAGAAGGCGCAAAGGTGGGCCTGGCCCTGGGCCTGGACGTCGTAGACGTGAACGGCAAGCCGGCCGCTGCCTGGGCCGGCGCCGACCGGGGGGATGTGTTCGAGGAATTGGACGATTACTTGAGCAGCCGGGGTGGCCGGGTGAACTGGTTGGCCTCCATGGCCCAAGATGTAAAGAAAGGACGCCGCTCGGAAATTGACTTTATGAACGGGCTGGTCTCATCGAAAGGGCGTGAGGTGGCAGTGCCTACGCCTTTCAATGACGCCATTGTGGACGCTATGCACGGCATTGACGACGGCTCCCTGCTGCCCAGCGAGTCCGTCGTGGAGCGGATTCTAAAGGCCGTGGGCGCCGGCTGAGTTCCGGCTCGGCCAGGGCGCTAATTAGGGACACGGCAGAGGAAGAAGTCATGGTGTTTATCAAAGTGGAGCCATCGGGCATCTCCATGTACAGCGTCCACCTGATTTACGACCTGGAAAAACCCGACGGGGAAGACCAGCGGGTAAGGGACTACCTGGTGGAGCACGAGTTGGAACCCAAGCACCAGGGCCAGGGCGAGTACGAGGGGCGACAGTCCGACGTAATGTTTTTCGGTGGATGCTACCTGGGTAGGCATCTGCACCGCATCGGTGAGATACAGCGGCATACGGTGGAAGAGGAGATACTCGCGGAGGAAGTAGAGCGCTGCTTAAAGGCCGCCGGGGACAACTCACTCCCCCTGGAGGAAGAGTCCCGCAGCGAAGTCCTAGCGGGTTTGGTCCAAGAGTTCCACCCGGACTCGTCATTTCAGACTAACGAGAATGGAGAGCTCTTTATTGTCTTGGACCAAAATACAGTCGTGGAAGCGGCCCGCCGAATTACTGGCGAATCCTAGCGCCGCGGCGACTTGTTATCGGGCGTTAAGCATATCGGCGCTCTTTGCCTAATGTCCCGTTGCGATTCGGTGGTCTGTGTGCCGCATTCGGAGATAGTCCCGGTGGGTCCCCAGCGGGGAGTGCGTACGCAAGCCCATGCCGTGGCGTACTCGCACCTACTTTTTAGGCGTGGAGCGGGCGATGGGAATCGAACCCACATAGCTAGCTTGGAAGGCTAGAGCTCTACCACTAAGCTACGCCCGCCCATGACAATAGCGACGCTTCGATTATAACCCGCCGGGAATAGCGGCGCTACGCCGCTTCTCCCCCCGCACATCACGGCGGCCGCCGTGTCGCACTCGTAGAGTAGCTCAACAGTTACATCAAGCCTGCGGCATCCCGTGCGGGCGATTCTTATAACCGCTTCCAGGTTGAGCCGCGTCCCGTGAGGGCGGTACAATTGGGCAAGCTCCAACCTAATCTCGCAATGGTTGCCGGAGCGAGGGGCCCGGCCCAGGAGGCTCGAATGCCCAGCGACAGTAAAAAACAGTGGCTAGAGGACACCTTGAGGCCGGCCATTGAGAAATTTCCCGAACGCCGGCAAGATTTCCTAACCGACAGTGGTATCGAGATCGAGCCGCTGTACGGGCCGGAAGACCCGGCTGCCCACGACGCAGACTATCTCGACAACCTAGGTTTCCCCGGAGAATACCCCTATACCCGCGGAGTCCAGCCCAACACCTATCGGGGCCGTGTCTGGACCATGCGCCAGTACTCCGGCTACGCCACTGCCGCAGACACCAACCGGCGGTACCACTATTTGCTGGAGCAGGGCCAGACCGGGCTATCCGTCGCGTTTGACCTGCCCACTCAGATTGGCTACGACTCCGACCACGCCGCGGCTCTGGGAGAGGTGGGTAAGGTGGGAGTCCCTATCTGCAGCCTCGAGGACATGGAGGTGCTGTTCGAGGGCATTCCATTGGACCGGGTTAGCACTTCCATGACCATTAATGCCACAGCCTCCATTCTTCTCTGCCTTTACATGGCAACGGCCAAGCGGCAAGGGGTTGCCCCGGACCAGCTCAACGGCACCATCCAGAACGACATACTAAAGGAGTATATCGCCCGGGGCACCTACGCTTACCCGCCTCGGCCTTCCATGAGGCTGGTGGTGGACGTGTTTAAGTTCTGCGAAAAAGCGACGCCCCGCTGGAACACCATTAGCGTCAGCGGCTATCACATGCGGGAGGCTGGCGCCACGGCGGTGCAGGAGCTGGCGTTCACCTTCGCCAACGCCATTTCCTACTTGCAGGCAGCGGTAGACGCAGGACTGAAAGTGGACGATTTCGCCCCCCGAGTTTCCTTCTTCTTCGTGGCCCAAAACAACCTATTTGAGGAAGTGGCCAAGTTTCGTGCCGCACGGCGGATGTGGGCCAGGATAATGAGTGAGCGGTTCGCCGCCAAAGACCCCCGCTCCATGATGCTTCGCTTCCACACCCAAACCGCGGGCGTGACGTTGACTGCTCAGCAGCCCGATAACAACGTGGTCCGGTCCGCCATTCAAGCCTTGGCGGCTATCTTGGGCGGGTCCCAGTCGCTGCACGTGAATTCTCGTGACGAGGCCCTATCATTGCCCACTGAGGAGTCGGCGCAACTCTCTCTCCGCACCCAGCAAATACTGGCCTACGAAAGCGGGGCCGCCGACGTGGTGGACCCATTGGGAGGCTCCTACTACGTGGAAAGTCTAACGGATGAGCTGGAGAATCAAGCGCTTCAGTACATCCAGCAGATAGACCGGTTGGGAGGAGCCGTGACGGCCATAGAGCAAGGGTTCCAGGTTAGGGAGATTGGCGATGCCGCTTATAAGCACCGCCGGGAGGTGGAGAGCGGGGACCGCACCGTCGTAGGGGTTAACCGGTTCGCCACCAATGAGCCGCCCGTCGACGCCTTGTTGCAGGTGGACGCGCAGGCAGCCGAGAATCAGATGAAACGCTTGAAGCGGTTGCGGGAGGAGCGAGACGGGACCCAGGTAAAAGCCGCCCTAGGCCGGTTGGCTGAAGTAGCCCGGGGGACCGATAACACCGTGCCGGCCATACTGGAGTGTGTGGAGAGCTATTGCACCTTGGGTGAGATTTGCCAGGTGTTCCGAGATATATTCGGCGAGCAGCAGGGACTCGCGTCATTATAGTAGGACCGTGCAGACCCCGCTTTTGTCTTGAGCGAACTTTAATACACGATCAGCACGGACGAAACATCATTGGGAGACAGAAAACATGACCGACATGATCCTCACCGAAGAGGAACAGATGCTCCAGAACCTAGTGCGGGACTTCGCCGACCGTGAGCTGGCGCCCCGGGCCAAAGAGATTGACGAAAGAGAGGAATTCTCTTGGGAGAACTGGAAGGGGATGTCCGGCTTGGGGTTGACCGGCATAAGCGTCGATCCCCAGTACGGCGGCGGTGGCGGCGGCTACCGGCAGACGGCTATTCTTATCTCCGAAGTGGCCAGAGGAGACGCCTCAGCCAGTGTTTGCCTCCTCACCCACGTTTGTCTGGGTACTGCCACCATCCAAAGGTTCGGCAACGAAGAACAGCTCAAGCGATTTATTCCGCCTCTGGCAGCGGGAAAGAACATCGCCGCCTGGGCGCTCACCGAACCGAGCGGCGGCTCAGACGCCGCTGCCCTGAAAACCACGGCCGTGGAGCGGGACGGCACCTACTTTCTCAACGGCTCTAAGACGTTCATCACCAACGCAGACCAAGCTGACACGATTGTGGTCTTTGCGACCCAGGACGCCTCCCAAGGCCACAGAGGCATTAGCGCCTTTGTGGTCCCGAAGAACTCCCCCGGCCTCCAGGTCAATCCCATGCATGGGAAGATGGGGATGCGGGGCTCCAGCACCTGTGAGCTGGTGTTCCAGGATACTCCGGCGCCGGCCGAGAACCGGCTTGGGGAGGAAGGACAAGGGTTCCGTTACGCTATGGATATCCTCGACACCAGCCGCATAATCATTGCTGCCCAATGCGTGGGCATCGGTCAAGGGGCCTTGGAAGCAGCGGTGCGATATGCTCAGCAGCGGGAGACTTTCGGCAAGCCCCTCGCGCAACATCAAGGCATCCAATTCATGCTGGCGGACATGGCCACTCAGGTTTATGCCTCCCGCACCGCAACCATGAACGCGGCCACACTCAAGGACAACGGTCTCCCATTTAAAGATCAAGCTTCTATGGCCAAACTCATGGCTTCGGAAATGTGCCAGCAGGTGGCTTCACAGGCGATTCAGGTCCACGGCGGCGCCGGGTATTTCAAAGATTCGCCGGTAGAGCGTATGTTCCGGGACTCGCGGGTTACTACCATCTATGAAGGCACCTCCGAGGTACAACGAATGGTTATCGCCCGGCAGTTGCTGTCGCAATACCGGATTTAGGCCGATAATGTCGCGCAATTCAGATCGCCTTAGCCGGGCTGCCCCGCACCGCTAAGGCGTTATACCCTTGAACAGCATTGTACGATTCAACCGGAGTCTCGCTGGAGAGGCCGTAAGGGAGAGGCCAGCCGGCGGCCATGCGCTCCGCCTGGCCCCAAAAGAGGTGCTTAAGCGATGAATGACGCCCCCACTTGCGCCGTCAACTACATTGACCACGTGGGTGTAGCCGTCAAAAATATTCAGGCGGCTCTTAGCCTGTTCCAAGGGGTCTTCGGAGCTCCCCCTGCGCAGGTGGTGGAATTGTTGGACCAGGGAGTCCGGGCGACGCTTATCCAGGTTGGGCAGACACGGTTAGAGTTACTGGAGCCCTTGACCCAAGATTCGCCGGTGGGGCGTTTCATCGAGCGGCGCGGCGAAGGGCTGCACCATCTGGCTTTCAACGTGTCAGACGTGGAGGGAAAGCTCCGGGCCCTGGAACTCCAGGAAGTCCAGCTTATCGATAAGGAACCCAGGGAAGGATTGTCCGGCGCCATCGCTTTCATCCATCCAAGCTCCGTGTTTGGCGTCCTCACCGAGCTCGTGGAAAATTAGCGGCCCGGCCCGCTCCTTGGGGCTATTGGCAGATCCCTTGCCGCCGGATAGCAACCGCGGCTAGCTGCGGCCCGGACTCGCTCCATGGGAAAAAATGATCCGGCTCCTCATCACACGCTATTGAGGGTAACTGGCCCGGAGATTGCGCGCGGTAATGTTGGACGCTATGGTGTTGAAAACGAGACCCTCCGGGTCCACGAGGTGTCTAGATTGGGGAGGGAGAGGCAAAGCCCGGGCAATGCCCTTAATCGATTAACATGTATCAGAGCTATAATTAGGCTCTGATGCGAGCCCGTCTCAGAAGTCTCCACTCACGATTTTGGGCGTAAGCAACCTGACAGGTTACTATTATTGACCGCCTAAACCAGTATTGAATGCGGCTCAATAACCCGTCATTCCCGCGAAGGTTGTCCCCGACCCCGATCGGAGAGCGGGAATCCAGACTCAATAACCCGTCATTCCCGCGAAAGCGGGAATCCAGAAAAGTAGGATGCTGGAGGACTCAGCTTTATGAGACAAGCTCATACAGCAGGCTTTCGGCAGGACTGGACTAAGAATAGAGGCAAGCCGGGGTGGGAATATGACCGAACAGGACCGACGCATCCGAGTACTGGTGGCCAAGCCGGGATTGGACGGCCACGACCGTGGAGCGAAAGTGGTGGCTAGAACCCTCCGGGACGCCGGCATGGAGGTTATCTACACCGGCATCCGCCAAACCTCTCAGATGATTGTCCAGGCCGCTGCCCAGGAAGACGTGGACGTGGTGGGCATAAGCATCCTATCCGGCGCCCACATGGAAATCCTGCCCGAGATCATTCGCCTGCTGGCAGAGCAGGGAATGGACAACGTAGTGACGGTGGTGGGTGGCATCATACCGGAAACCGACCGGCAAACTTTATCAGACCTTGGAGTCTCCGCCGTCTTCGGTCCTGGCACCTCCTCAAGCGCCATCGTGGAGTTTATCCAAAAGGCCGTGGCAGATCGGGTATAGTGCTGGTGGACCGTTCTGCTCGGCTGGCCTTCAAGCCCCGCCGCCCGCCGCCGGTCACCCGGATGCCCCCAGTGCCCCCACGATATATTGTGAGGCTGGGACGGGCTGCAGACAGACGGTATATGTCATCTTTAGCAGCAACCTTCCGTTTAAAATACTACGGCTTAAAATACTACGGCGTCCGTCAATTGCCCCTGCCATTTCCCGGCGACAAAATTCGAACCACGAATATTCTCATACCCTTGACATTGCAGATATGTATGCTCGTATAATTACCAGCGGCTTAAAATGGCAGAACGCAGAAACTGAATGCAGTACAATGTCGCCCAACTGCTAAAAGAGCCGATTGGTTCCACACGTATCTACCAATTGGAAGTAGATTTCATTGGGCCGCAACGCTTGGCCGACCGGGCCAGCGGCCCCATACACATGCTGCGCACTCATCATGGAATCCTAGTCAGGGCCCCGGTAGATGTCGAGTCGACCTTCACTTGTGTGCGTTGCCTTGTTGAATTCAGCGGTGCGCTCAACCTTCCGATCGAAGAGGAATTCTTTCCCACAGTCGATCCGAACACCGGCCGCGATCGACCGGCTCCCGAGGAGGTGGAAGAAGACTCGCTCATCGATGCCAACCACACACTGGACCTCACGGGCGTTATCAACGGATACATTTTCACGGCGATGCCAATGAAGCCCTTGTGCTATCACGACTGTAAAGGTCTATGCCAAATTTGCGGGACCAATCAAAATAAACAGAATTGCGACTGCCCAACACAAGCTCCAGACACGCGTTGGCGAGCTCTTATGGGTTTTACGCCGGAATAGGAAGACTAACTAATGGGTGCGGTACCGAATAAGAAGATAACCAGGGCCAGGAAGGGACGGCGGCTCAACTCTTATAAGTTAAGCCCCGTTCACCCTGCCGTTTGCCCGCGCTGCAACAGCGCCAAAAGGGCCCACACAGTTTGTCGTCAATGTGGTTACTATAGGGGACGCCAAGTCGTCGAGGCTGCCGCTCGATAATATATTCCACCAAGTGGAGTTGGAGGATGACACCAGCAATCCGGCCAATAGACGAGTCTAGCGCCGCTGGAAAAACGGGAGCACCGAACGATCTTAATCGAGTCGCCCAAGTGTGCTCTCTTGGTGAGACCGCCGGAACGCAGTTAGGGGTCATTTAGATGGAAATTTCTGAAGCCAATCACGTGAACAGCAAGCTCGCCTTCGTTTTTCCTGGGCAAGGGTCCCAGTTCGTGGGGATGGGTGCGAAGCTTTACGCCGAGTCGCGGGCTGCCAGGGACATTTTTGATGAAGCGGACGAGGCTCTAGGTTTCCCGTTGTCCGATCTGGTGTTCCACGGGCCTGCCCCTGAACTCCAGTACACCATCAACTCGCAGCCAGCCATCATGACGGTAGGCATCGCGTGCCTGAAGGCCTGGGAAGAGATGCACGGCGCCGACAGAACCGGCCCCGGTGTAGTGGCCGGTCACAGCTTGGGAGAATACACCTCCTTGGTGGCTGCCGACGTCATCAGCTTCCACGAGGCGGTGAAACTCGTCCGCGAGCGAGGGCGCCTCATGCAGGAGGCCGCAATTGACCGTCCCGGCGGAATGGCGGCGATAATTGGTCTTGACGAGGTTACCTTGGAACACATCTGCGCCGAGACGGGCGTGGAGTTGGCCAACGTTAACTCCGATGATCAAATCGTCGTTAGCGGCGACAAGATAGCAGTGGCTCGGACGATGGACTTGTGTTCTGCCCGCGGCGCCAGAAAAACAGTGCCACTGCCGGTTAGCGGAGCGTTCCATTCGGCTTGGATGAGAGGAGCCCAGGATGGGCTGGCCAATGCCATTGAGGCGTTGGATTTTCGTGACCCCAAGCTGCCGATCATCGCCAACTCAGATAATGCCCCGCTTTGGACCGCCGAAGCGATCAAGAGGGAATTGGTCCAAGGGTTGTGCCGGTGTGTGCAGTGGAAGAGGTGCGTCAGGTTCATGATCGACTCTGGGGTGTCTCAATTCGTCGAATTCGGTCCAGTTAGCGTGTTGTCGAGCCTGATCAAGCGCATAGACAGACAGGTGCAAGTCGTGACCGTGTCAGACCTGGCATCCGTAGAGAAACTGGATACGGGAGCGGCCTAGAACCTTAGGTGCCCACATGCCCAACGTAAAGTCGCCGGACCCAAGGCGGAGAGCTAGGATGGCGGCGCTCCAGTCACTTTTCGCTGCCGACATTAGGGGCGACCGTGGTGACGTATCTCTGGAGTGGCTCGGCGTCGAAAACTCTCTGAAGGCGGCATCGATAAACTTCGCGCAGTCGCTGGCGTGTGGTGTGACAGATACTTTGGCTGAGCTTGACGACATTATTGGTAAGTACGCTCCGGCTTGGCCAGTGAACCAGTTGCCATTAATCGACCGAAACGTGTTGCGTATCGCGCTATACGAATTGCTCCATACCCCTAGAGTTCCTCCTAAGACCGCGATCAACGAGGCTGTCGAGTTGGCCAAGCAATTTGGAGGCGACAGCTCTGCCCCGTTCATCAACGGCGTTCTAGGCTCAGTCATGGCAGGGCTCGAAATCGGGGAGATTGTTGCCCATAAGGCCACGGCGGAAGGGAGATGACAGTTTGCCGACAGTCTATGAACGTGTAAAAACAATTGTCGTGGACAAATTGGGGGTCGACGAGGCCGAAGTCGAAGTGAACGACCAGTCTTCCTTCGTGGAAAACCTCGATGCCGACTCCCTAGACTTGGTTGAGTTGATCATGGCGTTTGAAATGGAGTTCTCCACTGAGGACAACCCATTGGAGATCTCTGACGATGACGCCGGAGCCATCGGCACCATCCAAGACGCTGTCGACTATATCAAACGGAGCGGCGTAGAAGACACCTAACCCGTTCCGTTTGCTCTCCTAGTGATGGATGGCTGCAGACTCCCGGCGGGAAGTCGTTGCGTGTAGTGGAAGACTGGCGCAAAGCCTCCCAAACACCTGTGGTGTTGCCCTGTTGCCCTGTTGCGTTACAGCGCACTCTGCGGATTGCCGGCAAGCCGGCGCCCTCCTGCCTAATAGGGCAACCCGAGGCTTAGTTGTCAGAGCTTCACCGTGCCGCAGCTCACGCTTTTTGACCAGGGAATCAGTTATTGCAGGGTTATTGGGGGTTGGGAAGCTATGAACAGCCTGGAAGAGATCGCTCTCCTCGTAAAAAACTGCACTGATTGCCCCTTGCACAGCGGCCGGACGAACGCGGTCCCCGGAGAAGGCCCTGCCGACGCCGAACTGATGTTTATCGGAGAGGGGCCGGGCTTCCACGAGGACCGGCAAGGGCGGCCCTTCGTGGGAGCCGCAGGTCAATTTCTTGAAGAGTTGCTGGCCTCCATCGGGATGACCCGGCGAGACGTGTTCATCGCCAATATGATCAAATGCCGTCCGCCTCAGAACCGGGACCCATCGCCTGCGGAAATGTCCTCATGCAGTAAATACCTGGAACGCCAGATCCAGTTGTTAGACCCAAAGCTAATCGTCACACTCGGCCGGTTCTCCTTGGGCCGGTTTTTCCCCGGAGAAAGTATCAGTCAGGCCCATGGGAAGCCACGGGAAAAAGACGGGCGCTGGATTTACCCCATAATGCACCCGGCGGCAGCTCTGCACCGCCACGAACTCAGGGCAGTGATAGCTCAAGACTTTAAAGATATCCCGAGCATTGTGGCCAACCGCATCCACTCCCCGCCCGAGGCCGCCGATGGGATGAGCCCGGGGTCCGAGAAACAGCAGACATCCGAACCACAGCAATTGAGTCTCCTTTAGGGATTGCCAAAAATATGAAACCCCAGTTACGCGTTATCCCCCTGGGTGGTCTGGGGGAGATTGGTAAAAATATGTTGGCCCTGGAGGTCAACGACGACATCATCGTCGTTGACTGCGGGGTCCAGTTTCCCGAAGAAGGAATGCCGGGCGTGGACCTTATCATTCCCGACGTTGCCTATCTGCTCGAGCGGGCAGACCGGGTCCGGGGCATCGTGATTACCCATGGGCATGAAGACCATATCGGGGCGCTGCCCTTTATACTCCCCCAACTCAACACGCCCGTGTATGCGCCGGCGCTGGCCCATGGGTTCATTTCCATGAAACTTCGGGAGCGGAAGTCCACCAGGGACATCACAGTGGAGGCAATTCAGCCCGGGGTCAGTCATCAATTCGGCGATTCCTTTCGGGTTACGTGGTTTCGTGTTTGCCACAGCATTCCCGACGCCATGGGCGTGGTCATCGAGACTCCCTTGGGCACGGTGATCCATACCGGCGATTTCAAGATAGACCACACCCCGGTTGACGGCCGCACCATAGACCTGGCGACCCTGGCCCGGCACGGTTCCCAGGGAGTGCTATTGCTGTTGTCCGACTCCACTTACGCGGAAGTGCCGGGCTACACTCCATCGGAGCAAGTGGTCGGTGAGACCCTGCATCGGGCAATTGGGGACGCTTCAGGCCGGGTGATGGTCGCCACCTTCGCCTCATTGATTTCCAGGGTGCAGCAAGTGGTGGATGCCGCGGAGCAGCACGGCCGCAAAGTGAGCATCGTGGGGCGCAGCATGGTGGACAGCGTGAACGTTGCCGTGGAGTTGGGGTACTTGAGTGTGCCGCCCAACTTGCTGATTCCGCTGAACGAGAGCAACCGGCTGCCCCCGGAGAAGGTGGTGTTGATGACCACCGGAAGCCAGGGTGAGCCCTCATCCGCGTTGGTGCGCATCGCCAACCGGGACCACCGGGAGGTCCGGATAACCTCCGGGGACACGGTTATCATTTCAGCTACACCCATACCCGGCAACGAGCTGGCGGTCAGCCGCACTATTGACAACCTGCTCCGCCAAGGAGCTAAGGTCCTCTCCGATCGCGTGGCCAAGGTCCACGTCCATGGGCATGGCAGTCAAGAGGAGCTGAAAATGGTGCTTAACCTGGTCCGTCCCCGCTATTTCGTCCCGGTCCATGGTGAATATCGACACCTCATAGCCCATGCTCAACTGGCGTGGGATTTAGGCATCGCCCAAGATGGCATATTCGTTATGGAAGACGGGGACGTACTCGAAATATCAGAAGATTCCGCCCAGGTAGTGGAACGGGTCCAGGCCGGCCCCATATTCATCGATGGCCTGATTACCCACGACAATAGCAGCCAGGTGCTCCGCCATCGCTTGGCGCTTTCCAAGGATGGAGTGGTGGTGGTGGTCACGTCCTGCGGCAACGGAGTTGGCCAGCTGCCTCCTCCCCAAGTGGTCAGCAGCGGGTTCATGAACGACTCGGAAACCAACCTACTGTTCCAGGACCTGAGCGCCCAGATAGGGAAAGTTTTAGAGGACGACCTCAGCCTTTATGGGGAACCGGACCTGGTCAGGTCAAAAGTGCGGGAAACTGCCCGCGATTTTATAATCAAAGCAACCGGTCAACGGCCTATGATTATTCCAGTGGTGTTGGAGACGTAATTTAGGTCCTCCCCGCTTGATTGCTTCTCTCCTCCACCCTTGGAGGTGTCAATGGCCCGGTCTGCACAGCGCTCGAGCCAAGGGTCTGCGCCGCGGTCCTTACAATATGGCGTTGGTCCCAGTCCCAGTTTCGTCCTGCAAGCCACCGCCCTCATTCTCCTTGCCCTAACCGCCGGACTGGTGTTCGCCATGTCTTCGGAGCTCCGGACGTGGACCTACGAAGCCCTGAGATACGGGTGGGTCCCGGTAGCCGGATGGGCGGTCGCGGCCCTGGTTGTCCTACGATATCGCCAGGCCTTCTTGGGGACCTACTGGCGTTGGTGGATCTTGACAGCCGCCGCAACTGCCATCGCCGTTGGAGCGCTTTCCCTGCTGCGTGTCAGCGACGGAGTGTTTTCTGAAACCGGCATGAGCGGGCGATGGGGTGAGGTGATAGGAGGCACACCCTTGGCGGTGGCTCTGGGCAAGCTGGCCGCCATTGTCCTCATTACTCCATTGCTGCTGTATCCCCGCTCGGTGGGGACCGCCTACCTGCTGGTAACACGGTACACCGCATCGGGACTACGCGTTGTCTTGGTCCATGTTTACGGCGGAATGTACCGCGGCTATCGTTTCATGGACCAAAAGGTCCTGCCGTCGATTGGTTCCTATCTGCGCTGGCAGGGGCAGCAGACAGCTAAGCTGTTTCGGAGCATCCCTAGACCAGCCAAAAGGCCATCCGAACTGCAAGACCGCTCCGCTCACGATGGAGACCCTAGCGCTCCAATCTTCACTCTCCCGGATACCGGCTCGGAAGCTCTCTTCCACGGGTTGCAGCCCAATGGGTTGTTGCTTAATGAGCTATCACCTAACGTGTTGTCTGATGAAGCCGTCCCGTCGGAGACCTTCCGGCCGGACGTGGCAGGCGCGGCGGCGCACAACGGCAAGGCCTCCGGGTGGCGGCTGCCATCGACCAAGGCTCTCTCTCCGGCGGAGCCCTCCGCCGGCGCCAACAAGGCGCTGGAGCAGATGGCCCGGCACGTGGAACAGTCCCTTTCCGATCATGGAGTTTCTGTCGAAGTGAAAGACATCAAAGCCGGACCCAGGATCGTCCGTTTTGGGCTGGTGCCCGGTTGGAACGCCAAAAAAACCGATGTAACCAAAACGGAGGACGGTGAAGGCAAGGGTGAGCGAAGCCGGGTCAAGGTGCAGAGCATTTTAATGCGGGAAAAAGACCTGGCCCTGGCGCTACAGACACCGTTCCTGCGAATAGAGGCGCCGGTGCCTGGAGAAGCCCTGGTAGGTTTGGAAGTCCCCACCCCGTCGCCCACCAAAGTCCATATTCGTGGTGTGATAGAAACGCCGACCTTCGACACTGTGGCCGCCAAGAGAGGTCTTCCCGTTGCGTTGGGACAGGATACCGGCGGCACTCCCGTGGTCACGGACCTCACTACGTTGCCTCACATGCTCATCGCCGGAGCGACCGGTAGCGGCAAAAGCGTGTGCATCAATTCCATTGTCGCTAGCTTGCTGCTAACCAAGCGGCCGGACGAGCTAAGAATGCTGATGGTTGATCCCAAGCGGGTTGAACTCACTCCGTTCGCTGGCATACCGCACCTCATCATGCCGGTGATTGTCGAAGTAGATGAGGTCAATCCCGCGTTGCGGGGCCTGATGCGGGAGATGTTGCGCCGGTACAAGCAGATGGAGGTGCTGGGAACTCGCAATATCACCAGCTATAACAAGAAGGCCGAGGAGCCGATGCCATACTTGTTGCTCATCGTGGACGAGTTGGCCGACCTGATGATGACCGGAGGTTTCGAGATAGAGCAGAACCTGGTCCGCCTGGCCCAGCTGGGCCGGGCAACGGGTATCCACTTGGTCCTGGCGACCCAGCGCCCGTCGGTCAACGTGGTCACCGGATTGCTCAAGGCCAACGTCCCGGCCCGGTGCGCTTTTGCGGTGGCATCCCAGGTAGATTCCAGAGTCATACTAGACGCCGTGGGAGCTGAAAAACTCCTGGGCCAGGGAGACATGCTGTTACTGCACAAGGAATCTCCCAAGCCCCAACGAGTCCAGGGAACGTTAGTTTACGACGAAGAAATAGATAGTTTGGTGAAACACTGGGTCAACGAATCGGGGCCGCCTTTGCCGGTAATCCACATGGCGGATGAGGCTGCTGACGATAGTAATGGAGATGACTCGGATGATCCGTTGCTGGACCAAGCGCGTGAGATGGCTCTCAGAAATCCCCACGTGAGCCAGTCATTCCTGGAGCGCCAGCTGAAGGTCGGAGGCGGACGCTCAACCCAGATCATGAAATTGCTCGAAGAGGAGGGAGTCCTCTCTCCGCGGTGACCGTGTCCACCGTATCAAGGCAACCGGGGGCCACAGTCCGTTGCGTCGGCCGCTTCCCGGTCCGGTGGACAGCGGAGGAACTTCCATTGGGCGCCTTCCCATGCAATTTATCGCTTTGCTATCATGCCCTTGTCTATGACTTCCCAGGGAGGCTGAACCGGCAACCATGGCGGGGCTAGGCCTTGGAGTAGCGGAGACCGGGATTTGTTGATCGACCTTCACACCCACACCTACCCCAAATCCGACGACGCCTTCACGGATGTCGATGATTTGATTGAGGGGGCCAAGGCTCTCGGTCTGGACGGGATTTGTCTTACCGAGCACGACGCGTTTTGGGACCCGGAAGAAGTAAGAACCCTGTCCCGTAAACACGATTTTCTGGTGCTGCCCGGGTCGGAAATAAATACAGACGCGGGCCATGTCCTGGTATTCGGTTTGGAGAGGTACGTCTTTGGGCTCCACAAACCGGCCCAATTGGCGGCGGCAGCCCAGGAGAACGGAGCAGTGTTAATCGCCGCCCACCCCTATCGCCGGCGCTTTTTGGCGGGGCCAGGCCAGGACCCTGGAATTAGACGGGAGATGCTGCAAAGGGCAGCCGCTGATGGATTGTTTCAGTTATGCCACGCCATGGAATCGGTAAACGGCCGAGGCGCCCCCGTGGACAACAGTTTTTCCCATGACCTAAGCGAGCTGGTGCAAGCGAGGACCACCGGGGGCAGCGATGCCCATCGGGTTTCCCAACTCGGTACCGCCGCGACCAAGCTGCATAGCCCGATTACGGGATTGGACGACCTGATTCGGGAGATACGGGGCGGCCGGTTCGAAGCGGTGGACTTACGGGACGCCGGCTAAAGTTCCGTTGCGGACGGGCGGACGGGCGGACGGACGGGCGGACGACGGGCAGGCGACTGGGTGGGCGGCTGTATGGCTCAGATAAGCGCGCCGTTCCAGGGGGCCTGGCAGCGCTACTGGCCGGCAGGGGCCAGCCCGGTCACCAGCAGCTCCAGGGCCAAGTCCGGCTCCATGACCCCACGCTTCACTGCTAGGTCTGCGTCCAGCAACTGGCGATAGCGGACTGTGATGTCCTGCTGGGAATGCCTGCGGACTTGTTGGACTATCTTCCGCAGCACAAACGTGGAGGACACCCCTAGGTGTTCGCCCAGGTTAGATTGCGGCAGTCCTCTATCCATGGAGTCTCGCGCCAGGGCCAGCAGGCGCAACTGGCGTTCGATCATGAAGAAGATGTTAGAGACGTTTCTGTCGTCCTGGAGCAGTTGCTTAAACAACCGAAGGGCCGTCTCCGCTCTGCCATCGACCATCGCGTCAACTGCCTCGAAGATGTTAGCCTCGCGAACCTGGGAAACCAGATTGGCAACGTCTGCTTCCTCGATGATGCGTCCGTAGGCGTACAGGGACAGCTTCTCCAGCTCCCGGTCCAAGGTCCATAGGTCATTCCCCACTAGGTCGGTCAGGAGCTTGATAGCGGTGGGGCTAACTTGGGCTGCCCGCTTATTAGCCGAGTCCTTGACCCATCGGGCCAAAGGTTCCCCGGAGAGGGCCTTCAAGGACTGGACCTGGCATACCGGGCGCAGCAAGCTAAGCAACGGATTGCTCTCGGAAATTGGACCGTCGGTGAACACCAGTAAAGTCGATTCCGGCATATCGGGCACGGCCTGTTTCAATTCTTCCCATCCGCCCAAGGAAGAAGCAGTCTGGCCTTTCCCTCTCCTGCGTCCCTGCGTGCGGCCGGCGCCCCGTTCTCCGCCCCGCTCTTCGAATCCGGCAAGCAGGCCTTCCACGATTATTACCCTATGACTATCCATGAAGGGTAATGCGCCGCACATTGCCAACAGCTCAGCCGGTTTGGCCCGGCTACCCTGGATTTGGTGGTGGTTGGCGTCCAGCAGTTCCGCCGCGCCGGCCTCCACCGTGAGGCGGCGCAGCGCCTCGAGCACCAAGAAGCTGTCTCCATATATAAGATGGCTAGGCAAGTGCTGACTCCGGATATGTCGTCTCGAAGGTTAGCCTGATAGCGATTCTTCGGTTTCGCCCCGGCCGTTCGGTTTCGCCCCGGCTGTTCGGTTTCGCCCCGGCTGTTCGGTTTCGCCCCGGCCGGCTTCGCCCAAGATTATAGCATCGCGTCCAGGCTTTGCCCCTAACCGCGGCTTGTCCGGACAAATCAAGGTGCAAAACCCAGTGGCGGGCTAGGTCACCGCCTGTTATACCCTGCAACCTCCGGACTAGCTAGCCGATAGGCAGCTTGTGTGGAATAATAGCACGAGTCTCCTGGCCGAGTTCATATCCGGTCCTCTCAGAGTGGGCGGCGGAGATTCTAGCAACGTTTATGTTGGGTTTGGCTGGACTGGGCTTTACGCCGGACCTAGCGGCCCTGCTCGACTACCTAAAGGAGTCCCAATGCCCAGCATAGCCGAACAACTCAGTTCGTACGCCACAAACCTGCGCTACGAAGATCTGCCGTCCGAGACCGTCCATCAAGCCAAGCGCCTGATCATCGACACTATCGGATGCGCTGCAGGCGGTTACGATAGCGAGCCCAGCAGGATAGCCCTCGACATTGCGAGTTCCGTAACAAGCGGCGAGCCGGCCACCATCTTGGTTAGCAACCGAACCACCAGTCCGGACTTGGCCGCATTCGCCAATGGAGTGATGATTCGATATCTCGACTTCAATGACGGGTATACCAGTAGGGAATCGGGCCATCCCAGCGACACCATCGCCGCCACCTTGGCCGCCACCGAGGTGTCCGGCAGCGGTGGGAAGCGTCTCATTACCTCTACGGTGCTCGCCTACGAAGTCTTTTGTAGAATCTGCGACGCGGTAGACCTGAAGCCCAACGGTTTCGACCACGTCACTGTGGGCTGTATCGCCAGTACGCTGGGGTCGGCGCGCGGGCTAGGGTTATCCGAGGCCCAAACTAATCAAGCCATTAACCTAGGCGTCGCCCCCAACTTGGCGCTATATCAAACGCGCATCGGTGAGGTGTCCATGTGGAAAGGCTGCGCCTTTGCCAACGCCAGCCGGAACGCGGTTTTTGCCGCAATGCTGGCCCGCCGCGGCCTCACCGGCCCTTCCCCCGTATTCGAGGGTCCCGGAGGATATTTCACGGCTGTGAGCCGCAGTCCCTTCCAATTGGACAGCTTTGGGGGACGAGAACAATCTTTCAAGATCATGGAGTGCAGCATCAAACGTTATCCCCTGGGTCAATATTCACAGACAGTGGTGCAAGCGGCCTTGGAGGTCCGTGAGCAGTTGCCGGACTTGGAGGATATTGCCGAGGTGAACATCAGCACCCTACAGACTGCGGTGAGCATCATGGCCGGCGATTCGGAGAAATGGGCTCCGGTCAACCGGGAGACCGCTGATCATAGCATGCCCTATACTGCAGCTGTGGCGCTGCTCTACGGCTCGGTCGGTCCGCACCACTTCGACGCCCAATTTCTGGACGACGCCAAGCTGTTGGCCCTGGTGGGCAAGGTCAAAGTCAACGTCTCGGAGGAAGCCAATCGTAGGGCGCCGGAAGCCATGCTGTGCGACTTGGAAGTAGTCGCCAACTCCGGGCGCCGGTACCAGGCCCAAGTGGCTTACCATAAGGGGCACTACAAGGACCCTCTTTCAGATTCGGAGGTGGAGGCCAAGTTCCGCTCCTTGACCGACGGTGTGATCCGCCACGACCGCGTCGAAGCTCTACTGGACCGTCTCTGGCGGTTGGAAGAGGTGAAAAACATTGCTGAGGTGATCGGTCGAGCCCGCCTCTAGATGGGCTTTAGGTTGTTCACCGGTGAAGATATTTTTGCCTCGTAATGAGGAGGGATAGGCAGGGCCGGTTTCCAGCATCGTGGGAGATGGAGCGCCCAACCTGCGAGTAGCGGGTTTTTTCGCTTAAGCGGAAGAAACATCGAAAAGCCGCGCTAATTAGCTCCACAGGGCAATCGCATAAAAATACAGCCGACGCCACTCCGCCGAACGCCGGGGTTCAGATATGCCTATCCGGTTGCTTTGGTAACGGGGAGGGTTCAATCGGGAGTTGTATTCCTGCGCAAGCCGGAAACATAGGGGAATGGTGCAATCCGACCGGCGCAGCTCCAGCTTGGCGAACGGACCTGCGTGATACTATTACCTGGAGATAGAGGTTAAGGGAATCGGTTGATGAAAACCGAAGACGATTTACGAAATCGCGTTGACACGAGGTGCGCGCCTTGAATATAATCCGGCAGGCAATCCGGCGATTTCGCAAGGGGGACTTGTGTGCGGAATAGTTGGATACGTAGGCCATAGGGAAGCTTGGCCCATAATTTTGGAAGGGCTGCAGAGGCTGGAATACCGCGGGTATGACAGCTCCGGCATCGCCGTCATAGACTCCTCTGGGGAGCTACAGTTCCGGAAGACCGAAGGCAAAGTGGGCGGGTTGACGCAAGCCGGCCAGCAACAGTTGCTCCAAGGTTCGGTAGGCCTGGGCCACACCCGTTGGGCGACTCACGGCAGACCTTCCGACGCCAACGCCCATCCCCACACCGATTGCCACCGACGGGTGGCCGTCGTACACAATGGGATCGTGGAAAATTTCCTAGAGCTCAAAGTGAGTCTTCAAGCGGCCGGGCATGAGTTTACTTCGGATACGGATACAGAGGTAATCACTCACCTGATAGAAGAAGGGTTGGACCAAGAGCTCAGCTTCGAAGACGCCTTCCGGCGGATGGGACGGATGATTAAGGGCTCTCAAGCGATCACCGCCACTCTCCAAGGGCAAACTGCCAGCATATTGGCGATGCGGTTGGGACACGCCGGCGGCATCGTAGTCGCCCACCGGGACGGCCAAGGCATTGTGGCCAGCGACTTGCCCGCCCTGCTCCCGTTGTTCCGGCATGAATCCGTGATCGACGGGGTGGGTTTCCTGGATTCCGGAGAAATGGCGGTGGTGACCCCGGAAGGAGCTCGCTACTGCGCTCTGGACGGCCATCCCATCGACAAGCAGACCAGGACTGTTTCGCCAGAGGACATCATGATAGACAAGGGCGGTTACCGCCACTTCATGCTCAAAGAGATCATGGAGCAGCCTCAGGCGGTGGCCAGCGCGTTGCGGGAACGGGTTGACTTTCAAGAGGGCAGAGTCCAGTTGCCCGGCGTGCCCCTATCCCTCGAGGAGATACGGGGGCTGAAACGAGTGTTCCTCATCGGCTGCGGGACCAGCCTCCACGCGGCCCAGGTTGGAAGGCACTTGATCGAGCAGTTGGCAGGTCTTCCCGCAGAAGCGGAGAGCGCTTCTGAGTTCCGATATCGAGACCCCTATATCGACAAAGACACACTGGTAGTGTCCATTGGCCAGTCCGGTGAAACGGCGGACACCGTGGCGGCCATGCATCTGGTCCAGGAGAAGGGCGGCCGGCTCATTACCCTGTGCAACGTGGAAAACAGCCAGGCCACCCGCTTGGCGGAATACACGCTGCACTTACGGGCGGGTATCGAAATCGGCGTCGCCAGCACCAAAACTTTCCTCGCCTCGCTTACCACGCTTAACCTTCTGGCGGCATTTCTGGGACAGACCCGGGGAGTCCTTGACAGCGAGAGTGCAAGACAACTGGTGGACGATTTGGCCCACTGCCCCCGCCTGGTGGGTGAGATGTTAGCCGATACGGAAATCTACCGTCAATTGGCCCGCAAGCTATATACGTTTAATAACTTCTTATTCCTGGGACGCGGCGTAAACGCCCCTATTGCCTTGGAGGGGGCCTTGAAGATGAAAGAAATCAGCTACGTCCACGCCGAAGGGTTCCCGGCCGGGGAGATGAAGCATGGTCCCATAGCACTCATCGACCGTGGTATGGCAACCGTGGCTTTGGCGCCCCGGGACCGGATGTACGACAAGGTAGTGAACAACGTCAAAGAAGTGAAGGCCCGCGACGGGGTCGTCGTGGCCGTCGCAACCAAGGGAGACCTGGACTTGGCATCCCAGGTAGACCACATCCTTTACATTCCGGAGGCGCCGGAAAATCTGACGCCAATTCTTGCTACGGTGCCCTTGCAACTGCTCGCTTACCACATGGCTGAGATGCGAGGCTGCGACGTAGACCAGCCCCGCAATCTGGCCAAGTCCGTAACGGTTGAATAAGGCAGACTGCCCAGGGACAAGCCTCCTGCGGCCCGCCAAAGCCTTCCGGCTCTTAGCAGAGAGGCGACTGAACTCGCCCGCAAGTGCGCCGAAATATGCTTGAAGTTTGACCCGTTAACTGGAACCATATCATAACGCATATCGCCGCGAGGGCTAGGCATCCCTATGCGGCGCCGGAGGAGTGACCGCCATAATGTTCTCGATATTAACCAGTCCGCCAGCGGCATGTGACCAGTATCTTGCGCTAATGCCCCAGGAATCCAGGGAAGAACTGCTGGCCACGGCCCAAGACCTTAAGGACTTGCGAATCATCCACTTAAACAGCACCGCCACCGGAGGCGGCGTCGCCGAAGTGCTGCAGTCGCTGGTCCCCCTAACCAAAGGACTGGGAATTAACACGGAACGGGTAGTGATAAACCCTCCTCCTGGGTTTTTCCAGGTAACCAAGCGGATCCACAACCTGCTCCAAGGAGCCGATGGCGGACTTTCCCCCGCCGAACTAAAGATTTACTTCGAGAGCGTCGAGAATGTCGCTGAGGAGATGCGTCGGCAGCGCTTAAGCGCCGACGTTTGGTTTCTCCACGATCCCCAGCTGTTGCCCTTAGCCAGTCTCCTACCCAGGGAAATCAGGGATACCTGGATTTGGGTATGCCACTTGGACCTTACTAACCCAAACAGCAACGTGCTGGAAGCCCTGCTGCCGCTGACCCGGCATTATGACAGGCTGGTCTTCTCTCTGGACTCTTACGTGCCTCAAGGATTGGACTGGGACTCCCCGGTTTCCATCGCGCCGCCAGCCATCGACCCGTTGACAGTAAAAAATATTCCCTTTGAACCCAAAAGGGCGCTGGACCTTGTGGCGGCCATGGGTGTCGACCCAGCGCGGCCCCTGGTGTCCCAGATATCCAGGTTCGACATTTGGAAGGACCCCTGGGGAGTCATCAAGGCCTTCCGCCTTGCCCGTGAAGAGGTCCCGGGGCTTCAGTTAGCTATGTTGGGACTGAGCCAAGCCGACGATGACCCTGAGGCGTTGGATACTTTGGCCAGTGTAAAGGACCTCGCCGCCGGCGATCCTGACATTCACCTCTACTTCCACACCTCAGACTTGACGGCGTCCATTGACGAACTGGTAAATGCTTTCCAGGTCGCCTCCAAGGTGGTTGTCCAGAAGTCGGTCCAGGAAGGATTCGGACTGAGCGTTACCGAGGCTATGTGGAAGAGGCAGCCGGTTATTGGTGGAAACGTTGGAGGCATCCGCGTTCAAATCGACGACGGGGTAAACGGTTTCCTGGTGGACTCGTTTGAGGAGTGCGCCATCCGTATTGTCCAGCTGATAAGAGATCCCCAGTTGCGCGTCCGCATGGGAGACGCTGCCCGGGAGTCGGTCCGAACGCGCTTCCTCATGCCTGGCCTAGTTCTCAAATATCTGCAATTGGTGAAAGCCAACTTGTCCACGCGAGAGGTCTCGGCGGACACCGTGGGCGCCAAGGTGCTAACCAAGAGAGTTGCTAGGGCGTAAGCGCACCGCGGCTGATCGCGTTCCTGGGTTAAATTAACGGGCAGTTGTGCCGGCAGCGATTGCCGCCTGGGTCTAAGCTCAGACTTGGAATGGGCTCGGATGGATTACCCGCTATCCCACCGAATCTCCGGTCGTGGGAGTGGGACAATACGCCCTGATCTCATTTTCCTAGTTTTCCGGCACGGGATCTTTCTCATGGAATCTCCGGCCAAACTCCCTGCCTTGCCGCTGCGCCGCAGATAGAGTAGAGTCTAATTTATCCATCCGATGGTTGGACATGGTGTCTACTCCAAGGGACCGGCCGGTCCCGGCTCACGTGAAGAACGGTCGCCTATCAGCGACTTTGGAAGATTCGGATTTCAGGAAAATAGAGACTTGGGCCGGCGCATGTTCCAGCGGGTGTTGACCTGAATGATCTTAGTGTGTGCCCATGGCCGCCTCACAATACCTTCAACCCGTGACTCCTAGATGACGAAAGCCCTGATTCGGGTAACCGCTCCCGCCACCACGGCCAATCTGGGTCCCGGCTATGATTGCCTCGGTCTGGCTTTGGACTTGTGGAATCGCCTCGAAGTGTTGAATATGCCTGCCGGCTCCGGTACGGCCCCCCACGTGGAAGTGTCCGGAGAAGGAGCCGAGGAGTTGCCCACCGGCGAGGACAACCTGGTGTGCCGGGCCATGAGCTTCCTGTTTCGGGAAGCCGGCCGGGCCTTGCCGCCGGTACAGTTGCACTGCCACAACGAAATACCGCTGGAGCGGGGGCTGGGGAGCAGCGCCGCAGCCATTGCCTGTGGGTTGTTTGCCGCCAACGTATTATCGGAGGAGCCTTTCGGCGGCAACGACCTATTGGAGATGGCTGCTACGATAGAGGGTCATCCAGATAACGTCGCGGCCGCGGTTCACGGGGGGCTGCAACTGGTGGTTAAGGACCAAAACCGCCTTTACACCGCTAGCATTGCCACACCCCCTGACCTGAGCGCCGTGTTATTCATCCCGGAACTCAGAATAGCCACCTCCGCCGCCAGGGACGTGCTGCCCAGCATGGTTTCGATCGCGGATGCCGTCCACAATATAAGTCGCACCGCCTTATTGGTGGCAGGCATGGCTACCAACAGGCTGGCTTATCTGGGAGTGGCCACTGAGGACCGTCTCCATCAACCATACCGGCGACCACTGTTTCCGGGGATGAAACTGTTGTTCAATGCCGCTCTCGAAGCGGGCGCGCTGGGGGTGTTTCTATCGGGAAGCGGTTCCACGGTGCTGGCGCTGGCGCAAGGCCGGGAGATGACTGTGGCCTATGAGATGGCCGAGGCGGCCAAGCAGGCGGACATTGCCGGCCGGGTTCACATAACCCGGCCCACAGCGCTAGGGGCCCACCTGCTGGAAGAATAAACACATACCGGCAGCCTAGCCCACAACGAGCTAATAATCTCCGGCCGAGCGGGGCCCATACCGGCCATTCTAGGCGCAGGTTGACTCTTGGGGAGCTTGCGATTGCAGTTGATCGTACAGAAATACGGCGGCACGTCGGTGGAGGACGCCGATAAAATCATGAACGTCGCCCAGCGCATCGCCCGGACCAAAAGCCAGGGCGTGAATGTCGTGGCTGTCGTGTCTGCCATGGGCCAAACTACCGACGAGCTCATCGGGTTGGCGCATACGGTGTCCTCTGAGCCAGACCCCCGGGAGCTGGACCTGCTTCTTTCGACCGGAGAGTTGGTGTCGAGCACGCTTCTGACCATGGCGTTGCGCACGTTGGGATGCGATGCCGTCAGCTTAAGCGGGTCACAGGCGGGAATTCATACCGACACCGTGTATGGCAAAGCGCGTATCCATAGCATCGATACCGCAAGGGTGAAAGTCGAACTCCAGCACGGCCGGTTGGTGGTTGTGGCAGGATTCCAGGGAATCACCGACAAT
This sequence comes from Dehalococcoidia bacterium, assembly GCA_965224325.1. Classification (GTDB taxonomy): domain Bacteria; phylum Chloroflexota; class Dehalococcoidia; order Lucifugimonadales; family UBA3495; genus CBDCMJ01. The sequence continues at coordinate 115,372 of CBDCYT010000017.1, read as the reverse complement.
CAGGACGTAACTACCCTGGGCCGGGGCGGGTCAGACACCACGGCGGTGGCTCTAGCCGCCGCCTTGGGAGCCGCCCGCTGTGAGATATACACCGACGTGGACGGCATCTATACCGCAGACCCCAGGGTGGCGCCTAAAGCCCGTAAGCTGGATGAGATAGGCTATGAAGAGATGTTGGAGCTGGCCAGCTACGGGGCCAAGATGAGCCCCCGGTCGATTGAGTTGGGCGCATTTTACAATGTGCCTATTTACGTCGCCTCCAGCTTTAGCGACGCCACCGGTACGCTCATTCAACTGAAACGGGACAAGGTTGGTATGGAGAATAGGATCAAGGTGACCGGGATAGCCTTAAACTCCAACGTGGCCAAAATCACCATCCGCTCAGTGCCCGACCGTCCGGGGATTGCCGCCGCCCTCTTCGAACCCCTGGCTAGCGTGGGTATCAGCGTGGACACGATTGTGCAGAACACCAGTGTTGACCGCACCACCGACATCAGTTTTACAGTAAGCCGCAACGACCTGCCTCAGGCTGAATCCCAGGTTAATGCCGTTCTGGACACCTTGGGAGCTGCGGCGCTGGTGACCGACTCCACGTTGGCCGCGGTCAGCATCGTAGGTTCAGGGATGCAGAACACGCCAGGTTACGCGTCGAGAATGTTCCGAGTGCTGGCCGATGGCCAGATAAACATAGATATGATCACGACCTCTGAAATCCGCATCTCCTGCATAATCAGAGAAGATCAGGCCCGTGAGGCCGTGCGGCTGCTGCACCGGGACTTTCGATTGGACGAAGGAACGGAAGACGAGGAAGCTGACGATAGGGAAGCAGCCGCGGATAGGTAGGCGGCGGAGCCGGTGTTGCGCGGCTTCCTACCTGCTGGGTCACGCCGGCAGACCTAGGGATACTCTGAACAAGTTCTGGGTGATATGGCATAGTAAGGCTGGCAGACCCGAATCCGGACGTGGGTGAGAGCAGAGATGGACCAACCGACCTTTGCGGACCTGGAATTCCAGGGCAAGAAGCGCAAGACTCGTCGGGAACTGTTTCTGGAACGTATGGACTTCCTGGTTCCCTGGCAGCATCTGGAGGAACGCATCCAGCCCTTCTACCCCAAGGCAGGCAAGGGCCGCCGACCCTACCCTCTGGCGGTGATGCTGCGGGTACACTGTGTGCAACTCTGCTACAACCTCAGCGATCCTGGCATGGAAGATCTGCTCTACGAGGCCGAATCGGTCCGGCGGTTCGCTGGGCTCAGGATGTCGGACGCCCTGCCCGACGAGACCACCATCCTCAACTTCCGCCATCTCCTGGAGCGGAACGAGTTGGGCAAAGTACTGTTCGAGGAGATCAACGCCCACCTGGAGTCGCAGGGGCTGCGGTTACGGGAGGGGACCATCGTGGACGCCAGCATCATAGAGGCGCCGTCGTCGACCAAGAACCGGTCTGGGGAGCGGGACCCTGAGATGCACCAGACCAAGAAGGGGAACCAGTGGCATTTTGGGATGAAGGTGCACATCGGGGTGGACTCGGAAACGGGGCTGGTGCACAGCATGAGCACGACGGCGGCCAACGCGCACGACGTTACGGAGGCGCACAATCTGTTGCACGGCGGGGAGACGGTGGTGTGGGGCGATGCCGGGTATCAGGGGGTTGGGAAGCGGGAGGAGAACCGGGAGCGGGAGGTGGACTGGCAGGTGGCGATGCGACCCGGGAAACGCAGGGGCTTGGAGCCTGGGAGTGAGGAGGCCGTGCTGGAGAGGCTCAAAGCGCAGGTGAGGGCAATGGTGGAGCACCCTTTCCTGAGGGTGAAGCGGCAGTTCGGATACGCCAGGGTTCGCTACCGCGGACTGGTCAAGAACACGGAGCGGCTGGCGATGCTACTGGGACTGGGCAACCTGCTGACGGCCCAGCGCCATCTGGCGGCGTAGTGCGCGAGCCAACAGCTCCGGACCGGCCTTTCCGGCAGTATCAAGCCCGCATCGGCCACCGCAGGGTGCGATCAGCGGGACCAAGCCCGGCCCAACAAGCCTCGTGAGGCGGTTCTCACCCCCATCGTTGCCTCGGCTATGACAATCCAGACTATGACGGCCTTGTTCAGAGTATCCCTAGTAGTCCCGGCGCACCCGCAGCGCATTGACCTCCCTCCTAATATTTCCAGCTAACTGGTTTGACCAGGGGAATCGCCGTTGGACCAGGTCTTTCTTTCCGTAGTAATTCCAGCCTACAACGAAGAGACGCGAATCAGCGGCACTCTCCGGCAGGTGATTGAGTTCTTGGGCGCCCGTCCCTATTCTTGGGAAATCGTGGTTGCCGACGACGGCAGCACCGACGCCACCGCCCGGTTAGTCGACGAACTGGCCAAGGCGCACCCCAATCTCCGTCTTCTCACCCTGGGCCATCGGGGCAAAGGGTGGGCAGTGAAAAACGCCATGCTGGCGTCCCACGGAGAATACCGCCTGTTGTGCGATGCTGACCTGTCCGTGCCCATTGAACAGGTGGAGCGGCTGCTTCCCCCTCAGTTAGAAGGAGTGGACATTGCCCTGGGTTCCAGGGACGCGCCGGGCGCGCGGCGTATCGGGGAGCCGCGGAGCCGGCGCCTCATGGGACGGGTCTATAACACCCTGGCCCGTTTGATGGCGACGCGAGGCCTCCACGATACCCAATGCGGTTTCAAGTGCTTTAGACAAGCGGTGGTCCCACACCTGTTTCAGCGTCAAACTATGGACGGGTTTGCCTTCGACGTGCAGGTGCTTTTCCTGGCCCGCAAGAGCGGGTTGACGGTGCGGGAAGTTGCGGTGGACTGGTACTACCGGGAGCGTAGCAAAGTGCGCCCCTTTCGGGATTCCATGTCCATGACACTGGACCTCTTGAAAATCCGCTGGCGTTACCTGATCGGTAAATAAGGCCCCCACGCCTCCTGAAAATTCCTCAAGAAGTCGGTAATATATGGCTTGACCGCCAGCGTGGTTTTGTTGTAACTACTACTAATAATCTTTCATGGGCTGCCCGCCAGCTTCCAAGGGAGGTTAATAAAGAGACCTCAGTTGGCGATTCTTTCACTGGAAGGGCACTGGAAGGCTATTCGCTCCACGCCCAAATGTTGGGACCGGAGACGGAGGGGTAAACCGGGATTCGCCGGCGGTCTTCAAGCGTCTTGGGGCGGCCTTTCACCACGCAATTAAGATTACAGAGGTGTGTCAGCCGAGGCCTGCAATCTGGTAATACCGGCTTCACACTGGAGATGGGATGGATAAGGACCTAGCGCAGCCGGTCAATAGCACCAGGCTGAAACGAGATTTAAGCCGGGATGCTATTTCTCTGGCCCTGGCGGGCGAGTGGGAACGCGCCGTCGGGGTAAACCGGGCTATTTTAGAGCTGTTTGGCCAGGACGTGGGGGCCATGAACCGGCTGAGTAAAGCGCTGATGGAGACGGGCCGGCTGGATGAAGCCAAAGACGTGCTGCGTGAGGTGGCGAACATCGCTCCTTACAACACCATAGCCAAGAAGAACCTCGCTCGACTGGATAGCTTGAATGGCAGCCCCATCTCGACCAAGCAGGGGCGCAGAACCGGAGTTGTTCCCCAGCTCTTCATCGAAGAAAGCGGAAAATCAGGCACTACTGTCCTGCGCAAGACCGGCTTGAGGGAGACCATCGCCCGGGCCGCTCCCAGCGATCGGGTTAACTTGGTGATCGAAAACAACGCCATGTCCGTATATTCCCGGGAAGGGGAGTACTTGGGGCAAGTCGAGCCCAAGTTGGGCCAACGACTGGTCCGCCTGACGTGCGGCGGGAACGAGTATGACGCCGCCGTGATAACTATCAGCGAACAAGGGATCTCCATCATAATACGGGAAACCTTCCGCCATCACAGTCTGCAAGACGTATGCTCCTTTCCCAGCAAAACCAAAGAGGAGCACCGGGTCTACTGGCGCGAGAGTATTGCCCACTACATCCGGGACGATGGCTTGGACGAAGAGGACGAGGAAGAAAACATCATAGACGAAGAAGAGATGGAAACTGAATGGAACGACGGCGAATAAGCTGCCTTCGCCCACTCCACCCCCCCGGATGCCATTCCTCCGCCAACATTCGAACCCGTGTTCTCTGTCGTGCCACCCTCTCAAACCGCGCATCTTTTGGTAACGGGGTAACGGTCCAGACTTGAGGGGATCCGAGCGTATGACGGCTGTCAATTATGAGGTCTAATCTCTGCTGTGGACGCGCAGGCCGGGGATTGTCAAACGGCTTTCGGAGAATTGGACTCACCAATTCTGAACATTTATATCTTTGGTCGCGCCTGGCCATAGCTGCTCCATATAGGACCGAATAGGCGGGACCATAGGGGCTTCCGCGCTCTGGTCTCGGCTTCATCCGGGGGCGAGCCCGAGATGCGTATCGAGAAAGTAGCCCGCGGCGTTGAATAACGACCCTACCGGCGGGCCAACGAACGTTCAGCTGGCAACCAAACTGCCATTCCCGGCAAATTTGGGTATTGCTTACCCAACCTTATGCAATTAGAATGAGTGATTGCTGCTCAGACGGCAATTTCAAAGGCAGGAGGACAGGTGATTGAATGGACTAGGTATTCATCTGTTGCTGGAACTTCGAGCATGTAACCCCGCACTCCTCAACGATCTCGAGTTTATCCGGCAGGCGTTGAAAGACACGGCCCAAGAGGTGGGGGCCACCGTGGTCGGTGAGTCGTTCCACAGGTTCAGCCCTCAGGGCGTGACAGGCATTCTGGCCATCGCCGAATCACACATCTCAATTCATACCTGGCCGGAGTTGGAGTATGCGGCGGCCGATATCTTCGCGTGCGGTTCGACGTTCCGGCCCATAGAGGCCGCAGGGATTCTGGTGGAAAAGCTGGAATCTCGGGACCCGGAGGTCACCGAGGTCCAACGAGGGATAAGCCTGAAGGCTACCGCTAGCTGACCGGCGGGCAGGGGTATGTACGCATCCGGTAAATGGTATCTGGAGACAATCTTCCCGGACATGACAGTCATGCTCCAGGTGGAGAAGGTCATCTACTCCGGCGATACCGCCTATCAGAAAGTAGAAGTTCTGGAATCCAACTCGTTTGGCCGAAGTCTGGTTCTTGATGGCAAAACCCAGTCGACCGAACGCGACGAGCACATCTATCACGAGGCATTGGTTCATCCGGCCATGCTGTGCCATCCCAACCCTCGAGCCGTGTTTATTGGCGGCGGCGGCGAGGGGGCTACGGTGAGAGAGGTGCTGGCGCACAAGCCGGTAGACCGGGTCACGATGCTGGATTTGGACGGCGAAGTGGTGGAGCTTTGCCGCCGGTTCTTGCCCCAGCACCACCGGGGAAGCTTCGAAGACCCAAGGCTGAAGCTGTTGCACCGGGACGCCAGGGAATACCTATCCAGCAGCGACGAAACCTTCGACGTTATGGTGATGGACCTGGTGGACCCTCTGGAGGCCGGGACAGCCTACTTGCTCTACACCGAGGAGTTTTACCGGCTAGCCAAGTCCCGTCTGAACCCTGGGGGAATTCTGGTGACTCAATCGGGGCCCGCGGGGCTGCTCAGCTACCAAGAGTGCTTCACAACCATTTTCAACACTCTAGGCAACGTATTCGATTACACTGCGGCGGCCCAAGCGCACGTTCCCGCGTTCCAGACCCTGTGGTCGTTTACTTTGGCCTCGGAACAACCGCTTCCCTTGGCGGTTGATGAGAGATGGGAGGAGCGGGTGAACCAACTACTAGAGGAGCGGGTTGAGAAACCCCTGAGGTATTACGACGGCGAAAGCCATCGAAGTATGTTCGCGTTGCCCAAGTTCCTACGTCAAGGTATCCAAGAAGAACAACGGATCAACCGCGACGCCTCCCCTGTGTTCATGCTCTGAGGCGTCCATTCTCTGCATAGGTCCGGTCCACCGGCCAGGTTCAGCACCGCCCCGCTGAAGACTTAACCGCCCCGCTGAACCCCTGTACAATTCCCGGCCCAGCCACCACTACCCGGCTTTGGGCTGTATCAACACCCGAACGGTCCCGTCCGCGTCCTTCCGCTGCGTCAGTAGATGATGTCCGGAATTTTCCGTCCATAGGATAACGTCGTAGATGTTCAGGGCGTCGGCCAGGATGGCTTCCACAAATGAGTGGCGGTCGGCCTCCAATTGATAGCTCAGGGCGGCGATCACCCCGGCGCAGCTTTTGCCGCGGCCGTCTATGATGACCCAACCCCCAGCAGCGCCGTTGCCGGAACCGTTGCCCGCAATGGGAGTCACCCCCCCGTGGACGTTTACTTCCCCAGTCTTGCGTAGGTCCAGCTCCCGCTTGAATTCGGCTACCGCCTCCCAGGCCACGGTCCGGTCCCGCTCGCCGCTGCTGCACACGGCCCCGCGGACCCCGACGATGTCCGGATTGATTCGGGCCAACTCGTCCAAATTCTCGATTCGGAGGTGGCCGGACAGGGAGGTGCTTAGCCCCAGTTCCTTACCGTGGAGGACCATCTCTTTCAGCTTAGACTCCGGGATGAAGTCGAAAAGGTTCCTTCCATCCTTCGTCAACGTGTCGATGAGGAAACCGTCGCACTCTCCCTCTTTGGCAAGGTCAATCATGACGTGGGGGTCGAGGCCGTCGTAGAGGAGATTATCCGCGAAAAGGGAACCGATGAGCTTGGTGTTGAAGCCGTCCATGGCTCTCCGGGACTGCCGCAGAATTTCGGCGGCGGTGGCGTAATCGGTGTTGCAGAAACCGACCTTTACCGAGGTGGCGTCCAGCGCTGCCGCGGCGTATGCCGCCATGGCCACGGTGCCGGGCTGGCTGGGCACGACACCCAGGGTCACGCTCACGTGCTTCTCCACCGGAATCAGGCCCCTTACCTCTCGCACTATGGAAGGATGGCCTGAGCCGACGAGGGCCTCTTGCAGGTTTTTGACGTCTACTACGTCGGCGCCGCCTTGCTCGGCTTCCAGGGCTTCCTGGGCATTCTGAACGCTGACCATCAGCAACATCCCGGAAAAGAAGCTGTTGTTGCCGGTCAACCAGGCGACCCGGGAATTGGCCGCGGGGACGGCCGCCGGCGGTTTGGGCTTGAGCGGTTCGAGTTCCCGGCTCAGGGCCTGCTTCTCCTCCGGATCAAGGTCCACTAGCGGCGGCCTAACGTGCCCCCCGGCCATTCCCATAAGTTCGCCCCAGTACTTGACCATGGGCACCGGCAAAGCTCCGTTGAACTTGGTGACGATCCTGGTCCACCAGGTGTCCGAGAGCTCATTGAGCCGCCGCAGATGGGTTTCGTACATTTGCTCGTCCAGGCGCCCCTGGGTGGCGGCTTCGATGAACTGGACGTAATAGTTGCACTCCGGGGTGTCGAAACGCCAATCTGAGGTGTTGGAGAACATGACTTGTTGCTCGAATCCCAGTTCCTTGCCCTTCCAGAATATCCACTCGTCAGGTGTACTAATGACGTAGTCTTGGCCCAGGGATAGGTGGGCCTCTATGGAAAGCTGCTGGTTGAAGCTGGCTTCTTTTACTCCCACTACGTTGGGAATCTTACAGAGGCGCTTGAGGCCCAGGGGGCTCATGACGATGCCGAACTGTGGGGAATTGTAGAACATGATTGCCAGCGACGTGTTGTCGGCCAACAGCCTGACGTACTCGATGACCTGCTCTTCAGTCTTGGTGACAATGTAAGGCGGCGCCACGATGAGCAAGTCGAAACCGGTAGCTTCAGCATGCCGGGCCAAGGACAGCATCTCGGGCCCGGAGGAATGGGTCACGTGCGCCCCGATGAGCCACTGACCTTGGGCTTCGTCGGCCAAGGTGTCCATCACCTGGACTCGCTCGTCATGGGTAAGGCTCCAAAACTCCCCCATCCCCCAGGTGCACCCGGCGCCTCTAGTGCCCAGACGCCGTATGTGGCGGATGTTATTCCTGAGACCCGCCTCATCGACGGTATTCTCCGGCGTAAAAGGGGTCATGAGCGTAGTCCATTGACCCTTCAGCGTCTCCCGCGCCCATTCTTGGGCTTCATGCTTGCTATAGGTAGCCATATCCTGCAAACTCCATCAGGGTAAGTTGCTAGACTCGCTTCGACCGTACTTCCTAAGGATAACATCCCGCTCCGGCCAACTGTGCACCTTACGATCAACTTTCCAACATTCACCGCACCAGATTTGAGAATCGCCGGGGCATTCGCCGCAACAGGCATGGTAGTCGCACTGCTCCGCCTCGCTGTAAGGGCATACTCCCGTTTTTGTCATTGGCTCGCTTGAGGGCATAGCGGACTACTCAGAGCCTGCCCCATTTCGGACCTCGTCCGGCAACAGGGCCAGCAATTGGGAAACCGCCCGCCGGATTCCAGGGAGTAGCAGTTCGATTTCCTCCAGAGCTACGTCGGGCACATAGAAGTTATCGTGGAGCCTCCGTGCGGAGGCGACGTTGTTAGGGTAAGCCGGGTCGTCGATTTCCCTGCTTATCCGGACAGAGAAGTTCATTAAGTCGCGGTGCGAAACAATCACTGGCCCGCGCCAGGTATCCACTGCGTGCAAGGCCTGGGTGACGCTGCCCCACAGCATTTCCCCGGCCTTGCCCGGCTCGTCCTTTCCCAAGGCGTCCAGCGCATTGTCCATGTACTGGCGGCAGTGCAAAAGGTGATTCCGGGCGGCTTCCGGGGTGGGGGATGGCATTGGTGAAACCTCTGTTGAGTTTGCCTTGCTGGGCAAGCCCAGGGCACTTCAGTCCCCATTTCTGGCCGCTTTGAGTATTAATCGCGGGTTTGGTCGTGCGCTTGGCGGACTATCGGCATTACGGATGAGACCGAATAATCCCACCATAGATCCAAGACGACGCCATAACGATGGTGGAAGGTGGACAAGGGAATAAATTTCCAGTCATTTGCATCCCTGGCCATTCCTTGTGGGTCATCCACTTCGGAGACGTCAAGGTCTAGGAGCAGCTTGAGTCCGTATTGTTGTGGCAATACCTCAAGGAAAAACTCGTGATCACGGCTATAGTAACAGGCCGAGTTCCGTTCTTGCACTGCGATGATTCCGTCTTCCATATTGTTTATCTCTTGATGCAAGGAGTTGAAAACGGGATGGACCCGGTCGCTCGTCGGTATGTTCAGCACGTTAGTCCTTGCTTCCCGGGCACGCAACTCGCGTATTCTAACCTCTTCTACATACTCCGGGTCAGGCTGCGGGAACCGCCAAATCTCCAAAGAGCGGTCGGCTAGAATGCGGCCGCGTTCCCTCATTTCGGCCTCTGTCCAGACAGCTTGCTCTTTGAAGAATTGGTTCAACCGCACCGCGCTTTGGTTGAACCCGCCGGGAATCGTCTTCTTTTCCTCGAACGGTCTATCGGAATATGGGGAATTGTACGCGGTTAGGGTAAGATTTCCCAAGCGGTGAAGCTAGCGCTCTTGTATTTCCCGCCAGTTCTCGCCCAACATACGCTGCCATTCGGGGCGCAAGTCCTCGTTTTGCGGCATGATATGCTCGATGGAGTAGGTCCCCGTAGGACTCGGCTCCTTGCTTCCAGCATTCTCCAGCCTGGAAAGGAGTTGCTTGCAGACCCGAAGCCGGTACAGGTTATTCTCCTGTAGAGACTGGCGGAAAGAGTCGTCCTTTGGGAAGCTGGAGGTCCACTGTTGACGCTCCATGGCAAGCAACAAAGAATCCAGGGGACGTTGATCGTCTATCCGGCGGGCGAATCCGGCGAATACGTCCCAATAGTTTCGATTCTGGTAGCCTTCCACCGCCCGCCGCATTAAGTAGCTCTCGATAACATCCAGCGTGGCTGCAAAGTCCCTTTCCGTCAGGTTATCTTGCTCGCGGCAATCGTAGAGCCTCATTATGAGAGTCGCGGTCGTGTCTCCGTGGTAACGCACGTTGCCCAGGGATCGCGAGACCTGTTCAGACGGTTCGTTCTCAACTCCCCTGAACCTAGCGTAGTATCCGGCGAACCGGACCATTTCACGCAGGAGTTCTTCTAGATTGTCCTCTGACGCAGAAAGCCGGAATCCCTTGAATTCTTCGTAGATGCGGTCTTGTCGGGCTTGTCTCCTGGCGCTCTGCTTGAGGGCTATGTAATCTCGGATGAAGGAGTCCAGGGCGCTGTCATGCCCACGGAAAAGGGTTTCGATCCTTCGCCAGTATTCGTTGTAGAGCCGAGTCTGTTCCGGTTCCTCAAGTCCCATGAGCAGGTAATTGCGGACCAAGTCGCTCTGGCTCAGATCGACTCCCGTGGAGTTCATGCTCTCGAACACGCTCTGTGGGTTGTCGACGTTGCGGTCGAGCGTAATTTCCACCAGGCGCAAGCTAATGATCCCCCGGTATATCTCCCCCGGGTCTTTATTCGAGTCTTTCAGCTTTCCGCGGAAGAATTGGTAAGCGTCGTCGATTAAACCCGGCCATTCGCCGTTCGATTCGTCTCGCAGCTTTCCGTCAACCACAGCCCGGAGCGTCTCATTGTCCATGCGCCGGAGAACCAATTTGTGTTGGCGGTCCCCGGTTTCGAGTGTGTTTTTGATGTAATAGGCGTCTATCTGATCGGCGGTCGGGCCATTCCCATCGCCACTCCAGCCAGTGTCTTTGATGTGGTCACGCAAAGCGGCACAGAGGACGATTAAGGTGGCGAGCCTCTGCTGGCCGTCGATTACCAAGTAGGTGGGTAGCGAAGCCATAGTGCTGCCCTGCACATGAACAATTGACCCCACGAAATGCCCCGCTGCAGCGGCGCCGGAAATGTTATCCCACAACTGCTGCCAGTTTCCCTCGCTCCACTTGTAGTCTCGCTGGAAGACGGGAATCAGGAACTGCTTGACCCCGTTTATGATCCCTTGAAACGTGGTGTTCTTGGCTTCCACGGCGCCCCTACTCTTCCTCGCCGTACTGGTCCTTCAGGGCCTCCACCACGGCAGGGTCCGCCAGTGTGGTGGTGTCGCCTAGAGCCCTTCCCTCCGCGACGTCGCGGAGAAGCCGGCGCATGATCTTGCCGCTGCGAGTCTTGGGTAGCTCAGACGTGATATAGATCTCCTCCGGACGGGCCATGGGCCCTATCTTGGCGGCCACGTGCTGTTTAAGCTCAGCGATCACCGCGTCGGAGGCCTGCACCTGGTCCTTCAGTGTCACGAACCCCACAATGGCTTGCCCTTTAATCTCGTCGGACTTGCCGATGCAGGCCGCTTCGGCCACTTTGGAGTTGTCCACGAGGGCGCTTTCCACTTCCATGGTGCTGATACGGTGGGCCGACACGTTAATCACGTCGTCCACCCGGCCCAGAAGCCAGAAATAACCGTCCTCATCGAGTTTCGCGCCGTCTGCGGTGAAATAGGTGTCCGCGTAGCGGGACCAGTATTGCTCGACATAACGGTCAGGGTCTCCGTATATAGTGCGAAGCATGGCTGGCCACGGGTGTTTGATTGTCAGGTAGCCGCCGCCGCGCCCTATGGGGTTTCCAGCTTCGTCCAGCACCTCAGCCACGATCCCGGGGAAAGGATGGGTGGCGGAGCCGGGCTTGAGGGTCGTAATCCCCGGCAGCGGGGCGATAAGTATCATCCCCGTTTCGGTCTGCCACCAAGTGTCCACCACGGGACACCGGCCTTGGCCAATATGTTCCCAGTACCACATCCAGGCTTCCGGGTTGATTGGCTCTCCCACGGAACCCAGCAAGCGGATGGAGGACAAATCGTGGCGCTGCGGATAAGCCTCGCCCCAGCGCATGAACGTCCTGATGGCCGTGGGCGCCGTATAGAAAACGGAGACGGCGTACTTGGCCACAATGGACCAAAACCGGTCAAGGTCCGGGTGGTCCGGCGAGCCCTCGTACATCACCGACGTCGCCCCGTTTGCCAGCGGCCCGTAGACGATATAGCTATGTCCGGTAACCCAACCGATGTCGGCGGTGCACCAGTAAACGTCTTCCTCCTTTAGGTCGAAGACCCACTTTGCGGTGGCATAGGTCCCCAGCAAATAGCCGGCTGTGGTGTGGACTATGCCCTTGGGCTTGCCGGTAGTCCCGCTAGTGTAGAGCAGGTACAGCATGTCCTCACTGTCCATGGGCTCGGGCTCGCAGACCATGGACTGGTGGGCCACCAAGTCGTGCCACCAAACGTCCCTGCTTTCAACCATTCTGTTGTCGGCCTGCTCGGTGCGCCGCACCACCACGACCTTCTCTATAGACGGAGAGTCTTGCAAGGCTTCGTCTGAGGTTGCTTTAAGAGGCACAATGTTGCCTCGGCGGAAGCCGCCGTCGGCAGTTATCAGTATCTTCGATTGGGAGTCGTTAATGCGGTCCCGCAAAGATTCGGCGCTGAATCCGCCGAACACCACGCTGTGGGGGGCGCCGATTCGGGCGCAGGCCAGCATAGCTATGGGGAGCTCCGGCACCATGGGCAGGTAGATAGTCACCCGGTCGCCCTTTTGGACCCCCAGGCTCTTTAGCCCATTGGCGAACTTGCACACTTCCCGGTACAGGTCCCGGTAGGTATAGACCTTCCAGTCACCGGGCTCACCTTCCCATACGATGGCCGCTTTATTACGCCTCGGACCCGTCAAGTGCCGGTCGATGCAGTTGTAGGCTACGTTGATCTTGCCACCGACGAACCACTTGGCGTGGGGCGGGTCCCAATCGAGGACTTTGTCCCATTTCCTGAACCAGTCGAGCTGTTCAGCGAATTTAGCCCAAAATCCTTCGGGGTCGCGCAGGGCCTCCTCGTAAACCGCGGGATCGGCGATGTTGGCTTGCCGGCGAAACTCCTCACTGGGAGCAAAAGTCCGCTCCTCGTGAAGAAGCGCCTCGATTCGGCCCCCGTCCTCAACCATTGCCATACCTCCAGCGTCTCGGCGGTGCGCCGGCCAGCGAACTCTCCCCGTGCGGCTCGCTCGATCCCATTGGCGAGGGGTCACGGCCATTTGTATCATAAGGGGACTGTGTTGTAAACGCCGCTGCCGCCGCGCCAATCCTCAGCAATATTCCCTACATATTCGTCCTTCGCCGGGATGGCGTACAATCGGTTGCCATGGCGGCTCCGGAAGAAAAGCCTCTAGACACCTTCTCTTACACCACGCAAAGTCTCTGGGTCCGGCGTATGGTGGCCGCGGTGGCCGGTCTAGGCATGTTCCTCGCTGCCATGGACATTGCGTTGAACGTGGCCTTGCCGTCTATCACGCGGGCCTTTGACACGGACCTGCAAACTGTCCAATGGGTGATTATAGCTTTCGTTGCCACCAGGGCCGGATTGGTTTTGGGTGCGGGGAGCTTTGGCGACCGCTTTGGACTGCGGCCGGTGTACCTGTTCGGCGTTTCCACTTACTTGGGGGCCATGGTCCTCATTTCTCTCTCCCCCAACCTGGAAAGCATGGTGGGATTTCGAGTAATTCAAGCCTTGGGCACGGGGTGTTTGTACGCCGTCTCACCGGCCATCGCCGCGCAGGTGTTCCCCAGCCATCGCCGGGGACTGGGCATGGGGTTCACCACTGCCAGTCAGGCGCTGGGAATGCTGGCGGGCACTCTTGGCGCCGGGTTGTTGGTGCGCTGGTTTGGCTGGGAAGCGGTCTTCCTGGGGCGGGCGCCCTTCGCGGCGTTGGCTTTGGTGCTGGCCGTGGGGTTCCTGAGCCGGAACGACCGCTCAGAATCGGCGTCATCCTTCGACGCCACTGGCGCTTTGACCTTAATATGCGCTTTGCTGTGCCTGGTTGTAGGTCTGCGCTTGGGGGGCACCCACGGTTGGACTTCACCCGCGGTGTTGGTGCTGCTGCCCCTGGCGCCGCTGCTGCTGGCCACGTTCTGGAGGACTGAAGGGCGCGCTGAATGGCCGGTGTTGCCCTTGGAACTGCTACGGGTCAATGGCTTCGTTATCGCCGGGTTGAGCATGTTTCTCGCCCACGTGGGCGTTTTTGTTATTTGGTTTGCATTCCCGTTTTACATTGCGGATGCGCTGGGAAGGGGACCGTTCATCTTGGGGGTGATGCTGGCCGCCATGGCAGTCTCCAACGCCGGTTTTGCCGGCGCGGGTGGGTGGCTATGCGATCGCGTGGGAACTCGGCCCGTAGGAACCGCGGGCCTTGTGGTGATGAGCGGGGGGCTGCTGTACATGGGCTTCCTGGACAATGGGTCGGGGCTGTTCCAAGTTGGCCTCCGCATTTTCGTGGTTGGCGTTGGCCTGGGGCTATTTCAATCGGCGGCCTATGCGCTGATGTTAAGTAGTGTCCCCTCCGACAGGTTTGGGACGGCGTCCGCGGTGTTGTCGCTGGCCCAAGCCTTTGGGACAGTGTTGTCGGTGGCAGTGATTGGGGGAATCCTAGCGCTGAGCAACGACCACCACGTGTCCCGGTTGGTGAGTTCCGGGTTGGCGCCCCAGTTGCCCGAGTTAATTAAAATCGAGGCATTCACCCTAGCCCATCAGGACGTGTTCCGGCTGGGAGCGATTGTTGCAGTGGCGGGGGCCGCCGTCTTTCTACTGGGCCATCGGGGCAAGGGGACAGGGGTCCTCTAGCGCGGGTCTAGGTTCACTCCCGGCGCACTACCCTGTTACGAAGGACGCCGATACCTTCGACCTCTAACTCCACCACGTCCCCCGATTGTAACCACCGCTCCAACTCCAACCCGCAGCCGCCTCCCACCGTACCCGAGCCCAGGATATCCCCGGGGTAAATGGTTTCGTCCATAGCAACTTGGGCAATCATCCTGGGGAAGCTCCAGTGGATCTGGCCGATGTTGCCGTCGGACCAGAGCTCATCGTTGACCCGGGCGGTCATCCGGGCGTTGCTGGGATTGAACTCGTCAGGCGTGACTACCCATGGACCGATGGACGTAGCAAAATCTTTCCCCTTGGCCGGGCCGAGGCCCACTGACATCTCTTCGAACTGAATATCCCGGGCGCTCCAGTCGTTCATGACTGCGTAGCCGCCAATGTAGCCCTCGGCCTCATCTTCAGTGACGTCCCTACCTTCTCTGGCGATAATGCACGCCAGTTCCAGCTCATAGTCCATCGTTTCGGAGTACCGGGGCCAAGTTAGCTGCTGATCGTGGGCCAGCAGCGACCGGTAGTTGCCTTTGTAGTAGACGGGCATCCGGTACCAAGCTTCGGGCACGTCGCCGCCGCGCAGGCTGCGGGCAGCCTTGATGTGCTGCTCAAAAGCGATGAAGTCCCGCAGCGAACCGGCCTCGATGGAGGGCAGAAAGCGGACTTGGGTCAATCCCCAGCGAGGCGCGTCAAATTTGGACAGGTCTTTTAACTCTTGGGAAAGAGCGCCTGATTTCTCCAGGTTGTAGGCGATAATATCCACCACCCGGTCCAACGGCTCCCGGATGCCCATTTGGCCTAAAACAGTAGCAGCGTCTACGGCGCTGTCGCCAGCTATGTCAACGAAGCCGACCTTAACCTCTCCCGGGGAGGCGGGCAGTTCAAATCTCAGAAGCTTCATGGCAACACTCCGTACTTAAGGCTTCGCCTTAATCCTAACACAAAGCCGTCCAGCCATTGGGTAGGCAGATTCCTGCCCTATCCCCGGTCGCAGCCGGCTTGGATTCCTGGTAGCAAGTCGACGAGTTGGCCGTGGGGCGGCAGGCAGCCGTCCAGCCCGGCCGTCAAGGGCCTGCCCGACGCCTTTATCGTTGGCTTCGACTCTCGCGGGCACACCATCAACGAGATACATCAAAATACAGGGCGTTGCCTCCAAGCCCATCATTCAGGCCAATCGTATGCTTCGGGCCGCTTCCAAAGGCATGGGCAAAGACACGACGCCAGGCCGCGGAACATGAAGTGCCGTTGGGTGAGCAACGATTGCGCTGTGCGGTCAGGCGGGATGCTACCCAGACCCTATGGCACAATCACGCCCCGGCCGATGATCTGACGGTTTTTAAAGTCGGTTACCGCGGTGTTTATGTCGTCCAGCGAGTATTCCCGGGCGGTCATAACGACCCTGCCTTGGGCGTTCAGCTCCATCAACTCGACCAGTTCCATGTAGTTGCCCACCAGGCTCCCGGCGATAGTCATCTCATTGAGGACGAAGTTGACGGTGGGCACTTCGACTTTGCCTCCGTAACCGACCATAAAGTGGGTCCCACCTCTGCGCAGCATCTGCCAGCAAAGTTGCTCGGCCCCCAGTTCTCCCACGAAGTCGATCACGGCATGGGCGCCGCCCCCGGTTAGCTCCTTCAACTCCTCGATCACCTCCTCGCCACCGTCGAGCACGTGATGAGCTCCCAATTCCCGGGCTAAATCGCGGGCGGCTTCGCTCCTGTCTATGGCGATGGTGGTGGTGCTGCACAGCTCATGTAAACACTGCAAAGCGATGTGCCCCAGCCCGCCAACACCCAAAACAGCGCAGTAACTGCCCGGCCCCAGCATATTGGCAGCCCGCTTGGCCACCCTATAGGCGGTGATGCCGGCATCGGCCATGGGAGCAACATCCAGAGGAGAAACGTTTTCCTGCAGTTTGATCAGCGCCCGTTCGTTGGTGAGCAGGTACTCGGCGAACCCGCCATCCAAGGCGAGGCCGGGAAATAGCCCATTCTCGCAATACATGTCTTCACCCCGCCGGCAGCCGGAGCAAACGCCGCACGACCGCAGAGGATGGCAGATAACGGCGTCGCCAGGCTTTACGGAGGTGACGCCGCTTCCAACGGCCTCCACCCAACCGGCGTTTTCATGGCCCATTACATAGGGAAGCAGCGTGCTTTCCGGGTCCATCACGTCTCGCCACACACCTTCGATGATATGCAAATCAGTTGCGGCACAAACCGGCCGCGCCCACTCGGACAATTACCTCTTCGGGGGAATTGATGGTTGGGTCGGGGATGGATTCAATTACAAGCTCGACATTCATTCCTGCGTCGTACCGGTAAAGTTGAGCAGCTTTCATGGCGATACTCTCCTTGCGTCGTGTGGGGTCATTTGCTCCCGGCGGCCCACGGCCGAGACGCCCTGTGGCTTCGGCGCCCCTTCGCACCTTGCAACGAGTTGACTTGCAACGGCGCTCTCCGCGGCCGCTGGAACGAGCCGCTGGAACGAATGGAGGGGAGCTATCATCTCCGCCTTGCGTGGATATGACAGCTTTCCCCAAACCTTCTCGATTTCCGGCCCTGTTTCCAGGTCACGGCGCCATTGGCGCGCCTAATTTTACACCGCCGGTGGCTACAACGCACCCAAGGGCCAATCCCGACCTGTGTGTTAGGAGTTGGTTTTGGATTGGGGGTGGCCTCTGCGCCCTTGATCCCCTGAAGGGGGGCAGGAGGGGCTGGTCCCTGGTCCGGCAGGTTTGCCATGTGCGGGTCTGAGAGACTGCCCCGTTTGCCTGAGACGCACGAAGGGCGCGGTCGCGGAAACAAGGATGGGGGTCTTGACAGGGGGGGCGCAGCTAGGTATGTTGCCCGCAATCTAGGAGTGGTGTGTTACTGGGGGCGCCTACCCCACTACGCCGGCCACGACCCTAAGAGCCAGCCCAACGACGCGAGAGGGGATAACCCATGGCAACCAAAGAAGACCTGGATAGATTTGTAACCCAGGTAACCCGGCCCGGCGACTTCGAGGAGTTCTGGAAGGAAGTAATGGCGGAAGTGGCCGAAATCCCTCTGGACCCCGCGACTTCGGTTGACCGGCTGCGGTCGAACCAAGACGTGACTGTGTATCAAGCCACCTACCGCAGCCTGGGCGGACTGGAAATCTCGGCTTGGTACTGTGTCCCCACCGGAGGGCAAGGCCCCTTCCCAGCAATTATGTATCTGCCGGGGTATAAAGGTGAACCCACTTTGCGGCGGGAGTGGGGAGTCAAGGGCGTGATAACCTTGTCGGTGGCGGTGCGGGGCAAACTCAAGAGCAACTCGGAGTTTAACCCCGGCTATCCGGGTCTATTGACCCATGGCGTCGAGGAGCGCGGGACCTACAGTTATAAGGGGGTAATTGCCGACTGCGTTCGAGGCGTGGACTTTCTTCTCTCCCGGCCGGAGGTGAATCCTGACCAAATTTACGCGAGCGGAGTCAGCCAAGGCGGCGGCTTGGCGTTAATTACCACCGCGCTGCGGCCGGACATTCAGGGCGGCGTCTCCGGCTACCCTTTCCTCTGCTGCTTTCCCGAGTCCATGAACATGCTGCGGTCCTATCCCTATAACGAGCTGACCTGCTACGCCAGGGCTTATCCTGAGCGCCGGGCTCAAATGCTGGAAACACTGCGCTATTATGACGCCGTAAATTTCGTTGGCTGGATAAAATGCCCGATGGCGGTTGGAATTGCTTTAGATGATGAGGTATGCCCGCCGGAAACCAGCTTCGCCGCTTACCGGGGTCTGGCAGGCCCCAAGGACCTCTGGCTGTTTCCCAACTCCGGACACGGCAACGCCCACGAATACCCGGCCAAGGAAACCCAGTGGCTTGAGGGTCAAATTCGGACGTCTCAGGGTTAGAAGGTCTCCGGATGATGTCGAATCAAACAAAACTCAGTGGCTGGAGGAACAAATCCGGACGTCTCAGGGTTAGTTAGAAGGTGTCCAGGGTCTTTTAGTTTTGGCGACAACTCCTGTTTTCCTATGCACTTTGGGCTTGTCCAATGACAGTCCAACACCAAGAACGCATGGATTCCCGCTTTCGCGGGAATGACGGGTGAGCGGCGGGATGGATTCCCGCTCCCCGATCGGGGTCGGGGACAAACTTACCGGGAAAGACGGGTGAGCGGCGGGTATGACGGGCGGCAGACAATTAAAACACCCTGAGAAGGTCTCCGGATGAGCCTGTCTCATAAAGCTGAGTCGTCCAGCATCCTACGTTTCTGGATTCCCGCTTTCGCGGGAATGACGGGTTATTGAGCCGCATTCAATAAAGGTTTAGGCGGTTAATAATAGTAACCCATCAGACTGAGTCCGCCCAAAATCGTGAATGGAGACTTCTGAGACAGGCTCGGATGATGTCGAGTCAAAACAAAACCCAGCGGCTGGAGTGCCAAATCGGGAAGTCCCCGGCCTAGGAGGTCCCCGAATGACCCTGAATCAACCTGATATTGACGTATTTTGGGAAGACCTGGACCGACGCCTGGCGTCTGTGCCGTTGGAATTGTCCCTAGACCAAGACGCTTACTACTCCCAGCCCGAATGGACTGTCTATCGTATGGGCTATAACAGTTTGGGGGGTTACAGGCTATTCGCGTGGCTGTCAGTCCCTAAACAGGCCCGGGAATCTCCGGCGCCCGCCTTGGTGCGAATGCCCGACTATGCCAGCGTGCACGACATCATCTATACCCCGCTGCGGCGCCAGGCTATAGTGATGAACGCAACCCACCGCGGACAGAGAAATAGCGATGAGTTCATCCGAGCGCAGTATCCTGGACTGCTGACGGAGAATATCGGTCTCCCCGACAGCTATTTGATGCGCCTGGTGTTTGGCGACGCGTTGCGGGCCGTCGAGGCTGTGCTTGGTTTGCCTGCGATGGAGTCGCACGAGGCGAACTTGGGGCCTTTGGCGGTGACTGGCTCCGGCCTGGGAGGCAGCCTAGCGCTGGCGGCAGCCGCGCGGCGTCCGGTAATCAACGCGGTCACAGCCGACACTCCATTGGCTTTGGGGAACTCGTTGGCTCTCGAGGGAAGCCCGGCTTACCCTTTGGCGGAGTTTGAAGACTATCTGCGCCTGAACCCCGGCGACCTGACGGCAGTCCAGGCGAGCACCTCGCCCTTGGACCCGGTGAAAACCGCGCCGGCGGTTGGCCAACCGGTGCTGCTGAGCCTGGGGCGCAGGGACCGCGGCCAATGCCCACTGGCCGTCGGAGAAGAACTTGCGCAGCGCCTGCCTCACTGCGACCTGCGGACCTACGATGGGGCCAGTGAAGGGGGCGGCCATGAGCACAGCTTGGTGAGGGTTGCTTGGCTGCGAGACCAGCTAGGCCTTGGCGGCGACGTTAGCGGCAGGTAACGGAGATTTACGCCCGAAGCTAGCGGCCAGCCCCGGATCGGGACTCAAGCCACTGTTGATGAGAAGGCACCTCTTCTCCCACTACGTACCGGATCGGGACTCAAGCCACTGTTGATGGGAAGGCACCTCTTCTCCCACTACGTACAGGAAATAGTAGCAACCCGTGTCGCCAAGAAACTTGAACTGCTTGCGCAGCGACTTCACGGTTTCATCGAAGCCTCCGTGGGACTGCAGGTAATTTTTGAAGCTTCCATGGCTGTCTTCAAGCTCAAGCATTCGACGGGCGTTCCCCACCACAGCCTCGATCTTGCGGCGGTTCCGAATCACTCTTGTATCCTTGGCCAGCTCTTCCAGGCTCGGCTCGGTCAAATTGGCTATAGCACCGGCTTCAAACCCCAGAAAGGCGTCCCGGATGCCAGGCCATTTAGACTCGACGACCCGCCACGACATACCGCTCTGGAAAACGGCTTTGCTCATCACCTCCAGGTAGTCTCCCAAAGTACGCGGGACTATCTGCTCCGGAGCTCGTTCTTCAGCCATGATGACCCTCCTATCAATTCTGAGGATAACTGGAGTCGAGACCGCCATCAAAAAGTTTGAAGAGGTCCTGCCGCCAACGCTGAGGATGACTCTAGAGGGATGTCAACAGGATACCGGGGGGCCTGGGGTCCGCTCCCTCGGAGCGGGGTCTGGACGGGCAATTGGGGGACGACCAAAAGGCCTTGGACCTACAGGCGCCCGATGAGGCTCTTCAGCAACGCCCGGGTGCGGCCGGTAGACACGTGCCCCTCGTCAACGGGGAAAACGGTGGCCAGCAGGTCAGTGGCGCCGGCGCTGGCTAGTGCCCGGAGTTGCGTTTCCACCGCGGCTTCGTTGCCAATAATGGCCAAGTCGGCCGCATCTTCGACCCCTTCGATCTCCAACATGTGCCGGTAGCTGGGCAAGATATCATAGCTACGGAACAGGCGCCTAGCCCGCTCCCGGGCCCCGGCCGGATCGTCGGTCACTGCTACGGCAACACCGACGCAGACTCGCGGACCGGGCCGGCCCGCCTCGGAAGCAGCGGCGGTGATGCGGGGCGCCACGTGCGTCTCAATAGTTTTGGGCCCAGTCAGCCATACGATGGCGCCGTCTCCCAGTTCCCCGGCGATGTCCAACATCCGCGGGCCCAGGGCCGACACCAGCACCGGGCAGGGGAAGGCGTCGGGCACCTGGATGGCGGCGTTGACCCGGAACAGCTCTCCGGAGAAGTCAACGCCTTCCTCGTTCAACAGAGGCCGCAGCACCTGAAGATACTCCCGCATGTGGCTGGCCGGCTTATCGTAGGATAGCCCCAGCCAGTCCTCGATGGTGGACTTGTGGGACACGCCGATGCCAAGAGTGAGCCTACCCCCCGTGGCCGCCTGGGCGGTGAGGGCTTGCTGGGCCAGCGCCACGGGGTGCCGGGGGAAGGTTGGGACCACCGCCGTGCCTATCTCGATGCGTTGGGTCCTGGCCCCCGCCATGGCGATAACGGTCAGTACGTCAACCCCGAAAAGCTGGGGAAACCAAAAGCTATCGAAGCCGTCCTCCTCCGCCACCTCCACCCGGCGCAGGTGCTCGCCGAGGCTGGGCAGTATATCTCGGAGGCCCAAGAATATGCCGATGCGCATCATGTCACCCGTCGCCTCTAATGTCCCCGAAATGCCGGTGAGCGGAGGACTGGTCTATGGACCAAAGGTAAGCTCCTGCTCGGGAGCCCCCGAAGCCCACGACCGCCATCCTGCCGGGCCGGGCAAACGGGAGGCGTCAACAACCAATACGATATCATAGTTTCAAAGGTCAATATATTTCGTATTGGTGGAATTACCATCGTGCCCTTTAGGTGAGATCAAGGGCCGATAGGGTTGTTGTTCCACAGAGGAAATACCGGAAATGTTACTCACCGAGCAATTGTGGCCCGGGACGCCGTTGATTTCAGCGACTCCGGACACGCCGTGGCGCCGGAGCCCCGTCCAGCTTCCATCTAAAAAGGGCTTGACCGGAGGGGCTTAGCCGGAGGCGCTTGGGGGCATTGAAATCTGAGCAGAGGGCCCGACGGGAGCGGGCGGGCGCGGTGATACAATTTCCTTGACTCTTTCGTGTGGTCAAGTGGCATCGCTGGCCGGGAAATCGGGACTGTGGCGTCGAATCCCTATGGCTCAACAACTAGATTATGAGGACCCCAAGTACTCTGCGAGCGCGGCGGAAATCCTCCGCCGGTATGACAGCGCCGACGCCGAGGCCAACATCACCAGCGCGGTGCGCGACTTTCTTATCCTTACGGGTCTGGCCGATGCTGACGAGATCAGCGAGGAGAACGCCCCGGGAGAAGGGTCCCGGCAAGCCGTTGACCTGACGGCACTGGACACCTTCGTTGAAATGAAGCGAAGGATCGGCACTACCGGCGGGCTGGACCCTAACCCGGTCTACGTTCAACAACTGGACGATTACCTGGCAGCCTCGGCCATAGCCGGCAAGGGCCTGCGCACCGGCATACTTACCGACGGCAAACTCTGGCTGCTGCGGTGGCCGGGCGCGGGGACGGTCAAGACCGTCAGGCCCTACGCATTCACTCTACAGGACGCCCAAGGCTGGCTGCCGCTTTTCGAGTGGCTGCGCGACGAGGCGTTGGTCTCGTTGGAGGGCATTTCCCCGGACCGGGCCAACATCGAAAAGCACCTTGGCCCCAACAGCCCCCAGTACGAGCGGGACATCGCAGCGCTGCAGGGGCTTTTCGACCAGACGCGCCACCACGAGACCATCAAGGTAAAGCGGCAACTGTGGTTCGACTTGCTGCGGGCGGCCTTGGGCGAGGCAGCCAGTTCGCCGGAGCAACTGGACGACCTGTTCGTCCGGCACACCTACCTGAGCATGGTCATCGGCATGGTGGTGCAGGCGTCCTTCGGAATCGATATCCGGCAGGTAGCGGCCAGCGACCCGGCCGACCTGCTGCATGGCCGCGCCTTCTGGAACGCCACCGGCCTTCAGGGAATCGTGGAGTCGGACTTCTTCGCGTGGCCCACGGAAGTCGGCGGGCTGCCATCCATCCGGGCGTTGGCGCGGCGCATCGCCAAGTTCGACTGGCGCGACCCTCCGGCGGACATAGCCGCCGCGCTCTACGAGACGGTCATTCCGCCCGAGGAGCGGCGGACCTTGGGCGAGTACTACACGCCGGACTGGCTGGCGCGGGTGATGGTGCGGGAACTGGTTACCGACCCGCTGAACCAGCGGGTGCTGGACCCGGCCTGCGGCTCCGGCACTTTTATAGCCGAGGCGGTGACCCACTACATGGAGGCCGCCAGGGAGAGCGGCCAACATCCCAAGCAGACATTGGACCGGCTGCGGGAGTCGGTAACCGGCATCGACGTCCACCCGGTGGCGGTGCACTTGGCCCGGGCCGCGTGGGTGCTGGCGGCGCGCCCGGCTATAGACGCGGTGATGGAGGCGGGGTTCGACACCCAGGTCTCGGTCCCCATCTACTTGGGCGATGCGCTGCAACTACGCTTCCAAGCTGGCGACATGTTCGCCGAGCATAACGTGACAATCCAAGTGGCCGATGAGCAGAACACCGAATTGGTCTTTCCGGTGAGCCTGATCGAGCGGGCCAACGACTTCGACTCGCTGATGAGCGACATCGCCTCGTACGTCGAAAACGGGGAGGACCCCAACCTGGCCCTGGACGACAACCATATCAACGACCCGGCGGAGCGGGCGACCCTGGCGGCCACGATTGCGACGCTGCAAATGCTGCACTCCGAGGGACGGGACCATATCTGGGCCTACTACACCCGCAACCTGGTGCGGCCGGTGGCTCTGACCCGCCGCAAGGTGGACGTTATCATCGGCAACCCGCCTTGGTTGAACTACAACCAGACCGCCAGCATCCTGCGGGCTGAGCTGGAGCGGCAGAGCAAGGAGCGGTACGGCATTTGGCAGGGGGGCCGGTACGCCACCCATCAGGACGTGGCCGGGCTGTTCTTCACCCGCAGCATGGACCTGTACCTGAAAGACGGCGGCGTCATTGGCATGGTGATGCCCCACAGCGCGTTGCAGACCGGCCAGTACGCCAAGTGGCGCACTGGCGACTGGCAGGCCCGCCGGAGCGGCATTGCACTGGCGGCGGACTTCACTTGGAAGGCCGCGTGGGACCTGGAGAGGCTGGAGCCCAACACCTTCTTCCCGGTCCCGGCGTCGGTGGCATTCGCGAAGCGATTAGAGGTTGGCAGCCCGCCTCGCGCGTTGGCCGGAAGCGTGGAACGCTGGCGTGGCAAGGCGGGCGCGGATGATGTGCGGCGGGAGAGCGCCGGCATAACGGATACGTCGGTTGGGGGAGTGTCCGTTTACGCCAATTACTCACGTCAAGGTGCGTCTATAGTTCCTCGCTGTTTGTTTTTCGTGAACGAGACTGAAAACACCGCTATCATCCAAGCTGCGCAAACCATAACCGTGAATCCCAGGCGCGGTTCACAAGACAAAGCCCCTTGGCGTAGTCTGGACCTTACCGCTATCACTGGCCAGACCATCGAATCTCTACACGTTTTCGACACACATCTTGGAGAAACTATAGTCCCGTATGCAATCCTTGATCCTCTCAAGGCCATATTGCCATTTAGACGAGACGATACTCAGATACCAACCAGCCCCGATGGCGTGGGCGGTATTAGCCTTAACGGTTTGGCGCGTCGGATGAGAGACCGGTGGCAAACCATCAGCAACTTGTGGGACATTTACAAACAACCGGTAAATGAATTGGACCTGTTAGGTCGGCTGGACTATCATCACGAACTATCTTCACAGTTGGAATGGCACACAGGTTCGGAAGGACGACCAATTCGAGTGGTGTATAGCAAGTCTGGGGAGCCAACAGCGGCTTTACTTCACGACGACGAAACATTACTTGACCACACGCTGTTTTGGATTACTTGCAAAGATATCCAAGAAGCCAACTACCTGCTGGCCATCATTAACAGTCAGGCTCTCTACGATGCGGTAATCCCATTGATGCCCAAGGGCCAATTCGGCGCCCGCCACCTACAAAAGCACTTGTGGAAGCTGCCCATACCGGAGTTCGACCCCGGCAACGGGCAGCACACCGACATTGCCAAGGCGGGGGAGGCAGCAGGGCGAGGCGCGGCGCAACAACTGGCGCAGCTACGGGAGCAACGGGAGAAGGTTACGGTGACGGTGGCGAGGCGGGAGTTGCGGAGGTGGCTGCGGGAGTCGCCGGAGGGGAAGGCGGTGGAGAGGGTGGTGGGGCGGTTGCTGGGGGAGGGGTGACATTGAGAAGCTCTAACAGACCGGAAAGTCCCCGCTCTAATTTGCCAGCGTAAAGTTGCGGGCCAGCCGTTGTTAGAGTAATGACACAGCCCGCATGGGGAAAGGCTTGATAACCCGCAGTACCGCTGCTACAATCTCTTGTAATGTTCCCCGCCGTCCACTTGTCTAAATGGCAGGTTGATTGGCGGGGTTTATTTTTGAATGCCGATTCTGAAGGATGTTTATGACCAATCCTTTAAGACTCGTGCTGTTCATCGACGCACAGAACGCTTACAGGGGCGCACGCGAAAGCTTCTTCCGTAACGACGCCCCCTCAGTCGACGGTCAATTCGACCCCTTGAAACTAGGCGGGCTCATAGAGTCGCGCGGTGGACCAAGAGGGAATACGTGCACTCTAACGGGTGTCCGGGCATACACAGGCCGCCCGGATCCGGAAAAGCAGCCTCAGACATACGCTGCCCACATGAAGCAATGTGCCAAGTGGCAAAGGGACGGCGTGACTGTGGTCCACCGCCAGCTCAGGTATCCGTACGGTTGGCCCAATCAACGGGCGGAAGAAAAAGGCATCGACACTGCTTTGGCCGTCGACTTCGTTGCAATGGCGGTCGATGGCGCCTATGACATCGGTGTAATAATGTCCACGGACACCCATTTGCTCCCAGCGATTGAGTTCACGCATAACCGATATTCGGGTATTCGCCATGCGGCAGTCGCGGCTTGGCGCAGTTCGGGCAGCAACCGGCGCCTCTCCATCCCCGGTTCGAACATTTGGTGTCATTGGCTGTACCAGGATGCCTATGATGCTGTCGTCGACCCGACTGACTACAACCGCTGAATGGAGAGATTACGGCAGAATCGGGCAAATGTGACGGTTACGATAGCGTGGCGGGAGTTGCAGAGATTGTTGGGGGAGGGGCGCCATTTCACTGCTGTACGATATATGGTTCATGATGGGGAACTCAATGGAGCTAATGGGGGGTAGGCATGTCGGCCCAGAGTGCAGGCGATCAAGATGCGACGAAGGGGACTCCCCTTAAAGTACTTGGGAGGTGCGTAGACTATTAGGACGGACCTGCCTCTGCTCTTCTGATAGGGCCTTTTCATTCTTTCGTCATTCCCGTGAAAACGGGAATCCAGAGACCTTTGCGACAGGAAGGCTGGCTAGCCAACCCGGAAAATGAAAAGCCCCTGGCTCTTCGGAGGCTCCGGTTGCAACCTGACGGTGATTATGGTACAAACCGAACGCGTTCCTAGGGGAAAGGCATGACGTCCGGTTACTGGCTGTCCCCCATCTAACATTGTCTATAATGACATCCACCGCCTATTGTCGCAGAGCAAGTCACGTGTGCCCCCTCAGCGAACTAAGCAGCAGCACAGCACCAATAGCCCAGGTTAGAGGTAATCCCAGCGTCTTTTCAACTCTGTTGGTGCGGGGAATCAAAGAAATCTAGGCAATCATTGTACAATCATTGTAAAGGAGCGGCGCCATGAAATTTGACCTACTTACCTTACCCACAGTACCGGGCACTTTGGACGAACGGAGAGAACTCCGGCCCATTGGGCGTAACAATGATCGGTTTCAGCTGATGCTTGATGAAGTCCGAAAGTTAGCCGTGATGGCCGACGATATGGGCTTTGAAGCCTTTTCCACCACTGAGCATCACTTCCACTCGGAGGGATTTGAAGCGTCGGTGGCTCCCCTCCTCCTCTACGCGGACCTGGCGGCCAGGACCAAGCGGATCAAGTTCGCTCCCTTGGGGCTGGTTTTGCCCTCCTGGGACCCCATCCGATGCGCCGAAGAGCTGGCCATGCTGGACCATTTGACCAAGGGCCGGGTAATCGCGGGGTTTGCCCGTGGCTACCAAGACCGTTGGACCAACATCCTGGGGCAGCACTATCACGTCACGGGAGCCCCGATGGACGGCTCGGCCGTGGACCAGCACAATCGCCGGGTGTTCGAGGACGTGTTCAAGATTATCAAGATGGCTTGGACCCAAGACTCCATCGAGTTTAACAGCGAATATTATTCCATTCCGCAGCCCTACGAGGAGGGCATAACCCGCTGGCCGGTCCACGAATGGACCCGGGAGTACGGTGCTCCGGGTGAGGTCGACGAGAACGGCGTCATAAGAAGGGTGAGCGTCATCCCGAAGCCGTACCAGCAGCCGCATCCCCCGCTTTGGCAGCCTTTCTCCGTAAGCGAGTCGACGATTCGCTGGTGCGCCAACGAAGACATTCTTCCTTGGATACTCACCTCTTACCCGGAGACTTTCAAGCGATTCTGTGAGATCTATCAACAAGAGGCCATCGCGGCAGGGCGGAACATCGGACTGGGCCAGGGCGTGGGAGCAGTCAGGGACATATCCATCGCCAATACCTACGAGGAAGCCTTTGCCCAGGGGGTAAAGTCGACCGGCTTTGCTTTCTACAACTACTTTGCCCAATTTGGCTTCTTGGAAGCTTTCCGGACTCCGGGCGAGGAGAGCCCCGTACCGCTAATGTTGCCCGACGTGGAGGCCGTTTACCAACGAATGGTCGACCACCAGTTCGCTTTGTGCGGAACGCCCGACGACATAAAGCGGCAGATGGAGTCCCTTGCCCGATGCCACGGCGAGGGAGAGCTTGCATGGTTCAGCTGGTTGACTCCGCAAGGCCTGATGCCGTTTGACGACCTCCAGCGGCAAATGGAGATATTCGCCGAGAAGGTCATGCCCGCGTTTAAGGACTGACCGCGCCCGGTCCGATCAAGCTGGGCGTTCGGCAGCCAATTAGAGGGGTTGCCAGACCGGGCAACCCCTCTAACGCCGGGAAGCATCCCCTTGTCAGCACGGCGGTGGGGTTTTGGCAGTATCCCAGCCGGAGTTAGGCTGCACTCCAGTGCAGGCACGGCGAACGTCGCTGTGGGGTTGCCATAGCGTTTATCGGGACGAGTGCCAGCGGCAGTTGAGGTAGCTCGAAGGCTGAAGTAGGTTGAGGGAGCGCCGGCAGCCCTTGGTACACTCCTCTTGGTTACGGCACTTAGGCCCCTACGGAAGTGATTCCCGCCGTCCGTCATTCCCGCGTTAGGCCACTCCCGCCGTCCGTCAATCCCACCTTCCGTCAATCCCACCTTCCGTCAATCCCACCTTCCGTCAATCCCACCTTCCGTCAATCCCACCATCTGTCATTCCCACGCTTCCGGGATTCCCGCCTTCTGTCATTCCCGCCGTCCGTCACTCCCGCGATCCGTCACTCCCGCGATCCGTCATTCCCGCGAAAGCGGGAATCCACTACGCCCTGCCATATGACAAACTCCCGGCGGCAAGGCTGTATAGATTCCCGCGTTCGCGGGAATGACGGGTTTCCGGAGTCCCGCTCCCCGATCGGGGTCTGGGACAAGCTTCGCGGGAATGACGGCCTTCGTGGGAATGGCGGGAACCCTGCGAGCCAACCGAGAAACGGGAACCCTGCGAGCCAACCCAGAATATGAAAAGGCCCTGAAATGCCCGATGAGCTACCTAGACTTGACGGTTCGTCAGGGCTAATATAGGTAGACCGTCGTTGCCCGCTCGGCAGTAGGGAATCAGCGGCAGATACGATCTCAGGGTTGGAAGGAGCAAGACTATGAAGACATCTATGTTTCACTTGATGCCCCATCGAGAACTGCCAGCGGATTTCGAGCAAAAGTACCATTCAGTATGGGTAGACCCCCCCTGGTGGGAGTTGGCTGACGCGTCCAGGGTTGGCCAATACTACAACTGGACGCTGGACGAGCTAACCTATGCCGGCAAGGCTGGCCTTGACGGGGTTTGCGTCAACGAACACCATCAGAACGCTTACGGGTTCATGCCTGGTCCGAACTTGATGGGCTCGGCATTGGCTCGGGCAACCAACGGCCTGGACCTGGCTATCATTCAGATGGGGGCCACCCTGCCCACGACGAACCCGCCGACCCGGGTCGCCGAGGAATACGCCATGCTGGACTGTATCAGCGGCGGGCGTTTGGTCGCCGGGATGCCCTTGGGTTCCTCGATGGACGCCAACCTCTGCTACGGCATACCGCCCATCGAACACCGGGACCGCTATTATGAAGCCCATGACCTGATCATGAAGGCCTGGCAAACCAACGAGATCTTCGCCTGGAACGGCAAGTACTACCAATTGCCAATGGTCAATCTATGGCCACGTCCCATCCAGCAACCCCACCCCCCGGTGTGGGTGCCGGGTACTGGCAGCCTTAGCACCTGGGATTTCGCCACCACCCAGGACCACTGTTACTGCTTCTTGAGCTACTGGGGCAACAACCTGGGCAAGAAGGTGATGGACGGGTTCTGGGAGTTCGTCGACTCCAAGGGGCTGGAAGCTAACCCTTACCGGGCCGGCTTCCTCCAGCTGGTGGTGGTTTCCGAGACTGACGCAAAAGCTGAGGAAGAGTACTACCCTCACATACGCTATTTCTACGACAAGTCCCTGCACATAGCGCCGGAGTTCTTCGCCGCTCCAGGATACATGGACTATCGCAGCCTGGAGAACACCATGAAGAAGGGGTACATGGACCAAATAACTTCAGTCACCCAGGACATGAAGGAGTGGAACTACCAGGATTTCATCGATAACCAGTTGGTGATTGGCGGCAGTCCGGCGTCCGTGGTCGATCAGTTGAAGGACGCGATAAAAAAGTTGCACGTTGGTAATCTAATGGTGCTGTTGCACATAGGCTCTATGCCTCACGAGCTTACGCTAAAGAACATAGACCTTTTCGCCAGGGAAGTGTTGCCTCACCTGCGTGACACCTGGGATGATGAAGGGTGGGAGAACCACTGGTGGCCGGAAAGCTTAAGGGGAAAACGCCAGCAAGCCGCCGCCGTCAGCGCTTAGGTTTGCAATCGGCTCTAGTCTGAAGGAGAAGCAGCATGGTAGCGGCGCAAGAGCGGACCTTAAGCGTATGGGGCGGTCAAATACAGCCTAGGGTCAAGATTAGCGGATCGGGCCCTCCCCTGGTATTTTTTCACGGCGCAAATGGCCTTACCTGGGACCCTTTCCTAGAAGCTCTGTCCCAGACTCACACCGTCTATGCCCCGGAACACCCCGGAACCACGCCGGGTGACCCGGACGCAATCAAAGCTCTCGATGATCTGTGGGACCTGGTGTTGTATTACTATGAGGTCTTCGACCAACTGGAACTGGAATCGCCGGTTGTTGTGGGACATTCCTTCGGGGGTATGGTGGCCGCCGAGGTCGCGGCCACCGACCCCCGGCGGGTCAGCCGAATGGTCTTGGTGAGTCCCATCGGCTTGTGGCTTGACGATGCCCCGGTCAAGAATTGGATGTCTATGGCGCCGGAGCCATTGGCTAGAGCGGTTTTCTATGACCCTGAAGGACCCATTGCCAAGCGAGTACTAGCCTTGCCGGAAGATCCCGAGGAGCGGGTTGACGCTCAAATTCATACAATTTGGACCCTGGGTTGCACGGGCAAGTTCGTGTGGCCCATCCCGGACAAAGGTCTCAAGAAACGGATGCGCCGGATTCAAGCGCCTACGTTGATCATCTGGGGCCGCCAAGACGGTCTAGTGTCCTCCATCTATGCCAAGGAGTTCACCGACCGGATTACGGGCGCACGAGCCGAGCTGGTCGACCAGGCTTCCCACCTGCCACACTTGGAGCAGCTTGACACGGTCTGTCAACTGGTCCAGAATTTTCTAGGCAGCGACAATTAGAGAATAAAGGGTACGCAGTAGCTCTCAAGTCGTCTCAGATTATGGTCCCACAAACCTGTCCTGAGCGTGCGGAACGGGTCAGCATAAACAAGCGGACGGACATTTTCCGCTAGTCCTGTACGCCTAGAGGCCACCGGGTTGCCAACCGGCGAAATCGGTTAGATTCCAAACCCGTCACCGCACTCGTCACATCGTAGCTGGGCTTTCCAAAAGACGCCCCATGGGTCCGGCCAACCGCCGCCTATGATCAGTCTCCACGGCGCTTCACAGGTCTGAAATTGGTCCAAATTCCAGAGTCATACTAGATTCGCTCTCCAGGTCTTGGGACTTGCCCACGTTCTTCTAGGTGAGCTTGTCTCATAAAGCTGCGTGCTCCAGCATCCTACCTTTCTGGATTCCCGCTTTCGCGGGAATGACGGGTTATTGAGTCTGGATTCCTGCTCCTCTATTGAGGTCGGAGCCAAGCTTCGCGGGAATGACGGGTTATTGAGTCTGGATTCCCGCTCCCTGATTGGGGCACGGGACAAGCTTCGCGGGAACGACGGGTTATTGAGTCTGGATTCCTGCTCCTCTATTGAGGTCGGAGCCAAGCTTCGCGGGAATGACGGGTTATTGAGTCTGGATTCAGTACTGGATTAGGCGATTAATAATAAGTAACCCGTCAGGTTGCGTCCGCCCAAAATCGTGAGTGGAGACTTTCGGGACAGGCTCAGTTGCGTCCCACCATCGGGGAGGCTCAGTCCTCGAACTGGACAACGTCCGCCCCGCCGATTTTCATAGAGATCAACAAGAGGAGGACCTTACTCCCTCCTCTCTGTTTCGTTTGATCCCACGGTTAGCAAGACAAAGGTGCTTCGGAAGTTTCGCGCTTACCTCCTGTCATCGCCGGAGGCGCTAAACAAATGCCCCCGTTGGTTCCGGGGATAGCTGCAAACAAATTGGGAACGCTCTGAATAAGTCCGTAAATTGTGGCGTAGTAACATAGGGAAATTGGCCGTGCTGATTATTCGTTTAGTGGTTTCTTGAGTAACTACGCAGCCTTCCGCTTACTTGTAGTAGAATGTACCAAGCTATGGACTTGAAATTCTGGTTGACTGAGCAAGGATTGAGCGTCAGAGAGCTTGCCCTCCAATTGGAGGCGCCTCTCAAGACAGTGGAAGATTGGGTTTATCGAGGGGCAGCGCCGTCTGCCAAAAACAAGGAACGACTCGTTGAATTCATCGGGTTGGCGTGCACCCATCACTGGGTCATTGAAAGCGCGAATGGTCCATCCAGCGGAGGCGTTTGCCAACGGTGCGGAGAAACACGGGAGTTCAAGAACTCCGCCGAAGTCATTCCGTGGCAAAGCGCCAACCAGCACAACAAGACGTCATAATGCGGCTCGGGCCTATGACCGTTCCCATGCGCCTCCGGGCCGCTGCCGCCTTCAGGGCTCCAGGGGTGTTGAGAATGACGTCCACGGCTTTGATGACGGTGTACCGCTTGCAGGGTCTCCTGCCGGGTCTATTGATGGCCGGTCACGGAGTACGCCCCCGCACATCATGAACCACCAAAGGCGGAACCAAGGCCCGAGACACGGTTTTACACACTCGCCATGACCGGCTGGCTGATGCGACGCGGGGAAACGGGAAAGCCTTGTGAGCCGGAACACACGGTTGACACGGTACAGCCGGGATAGTAGACTCACCTGAAATGCTACTCACTGGCGAATCCAACTGCACATGTACCTGTACCCCTAAATGAGGGAGCAGACAGCTAGCTTACAGTAGAAACGGTTTAGACAGCCCTGCGCCCGCCAAGAATAATCTGGCGGGTTTTTTATTTTGCCCCGTCCCAGGAGGCCGGTTTGAGCACTAGGACCAATAGAGCACAAGAGGAAACATACCAGGAAAGCTTGGGGTTATCCGCGACGTCCCCTGGGATAATTCCCCACGTGGAATACGAAATACAACGCCTAGAGGAAGAATCGGCCGCGTTCCAAGCCGGGCAGAGGGAGGTCACCGAGTTTACGCCCTTCCGGCTCCGGCAGGGTGTCTACGGGCAGCGTCAGGCAGACGTGCAGATGGTGCGGGTCAAAATCCCCGGCGGCATTTTGACTCCCGAGGCCCTGGACGCTCTGGGCCGGGTTGCCAAGGAGTACGCCCCCCTGGGTAAGGGCCACCTAACCACACGGGAAAACGTCCAATTTCATCACATCCCTCTACCTGAGTGCCCTGACGTGTTGCGGTTGTTGGGCTCGGCTGGATTGAGCACTCGCGAAGCCTGCGGCAATACAGTGCGCAACGTGGTCAGCTCCCCCACCGCCGGGGTGTGCCCGGACGAGGTGTTCGACCCAACTCCCTATCTGACGGCCTATGTACGTTTCGGGGTCCGCCATCCCATCACCCAGAATTTCCCACGTAAATTTAAGACAGCCTTCACCGGCTGTGACAGCCACGACAACGTGGCAGCCGCTATTCAAGACTTGACCTACGTGTCCCAAGTCCGGGAAGAAGGCGGAGTCCGGAAGGCGGGCTTCAAAGTGTACGTGGGCGGGGGCACATCCATAATGCCCAAACTGGCCAAGCCTCTTTACGATTTCGTAGGGGAACAGGACTACCTTCGCGTCGCTCTAGCCATATGGACGGTGTTCAACAACTCCGACATGCTGCGCAAGAACCGCATGATGGCTCGGATAAAGGTGCTGATCGACCGAATCGGCCTTGAGGCTTTCCGGGAACTGGTGGATGCTGAGTTGGAAAACATAGGCCCCATTGACCCCAGTCCCTTGATGGTGGCCGAAGAGGTCCAGAGGGAGACGCCCCCGCCAACAAATCCCGTCACGCCCCCTCCTTCGGAAACGAACGGCGGGGGACGGTACCACCGGTGGTATGAAACCAACGTAGCGGTCCAGAGGCAGGAGGGTTACTTCCTAGCCTACGTCAAGCCGGCCCAGGGCGACCTGAGCGACAGCCAACTCCATGCCTTGGCTGACATAGTCCGGCGTCACACGGGCGGCAGGCTGCGCACCACACAGGAGCAAAATCTGGCTTTGCGCTGGATCCCGGAAGCCCACTTGTGGGATGTCTGGCAAGCTTTGGACGAAATCGGCCTGGCTGAGCCGGGCGCCCATACCATTGCCAACGTGGTTTCCTGTCCCGGCACGGATAGCTGTAAGCTGGGCATCACCTCCTCCATGGGGTTATCCAAGGCGGTTTCGGAAGAGATTAGCACTTGGAACGGACTGTTGGAGGACGAGGGTGTCCAGAAATTGCGCATAAAAATCAGCGGCTGCCCCAACGGGTGCGGTCTGCATCATATCGCCAACATCGGTTTCCACGGCGCGGCAGTAAAGGGCCCCGATGGGCAGCAAATACCCGCCTACGAGCTATTCCTGGGGGGAAACTATGGTGACAACCGCGTGGAAGATTCTCGGATAGGCGCCCGGATTCCCAGGGTGAAGGTGCCCGCCAAAGCCGCGCCCCACGTGGTCCGTGAAATTGCCACCTACTACAAAGACAATCGCCAGGAAGGGGAATCCTTTAACGTGTTCCTTGACCGGGTTGGCCTTGAGGAATTAACCGCCGTGGCCTCCGAAGCCCAGCAGGCCGCTGAAAGGGCCGAACCCGGCGCCGACCTGTACTTCGACTGGGAGCGGACCAACCTCTACAAGGTGGAGCGCGGCGAGGGCGAGTGCGCGATATAAGGAGCAAAGGTGGCGGCTTCGCTTAACGGCAGGGTAATAGCCTACGTAGAAGCCCGGATGCGCTCGGAGATGGGATCACTCATCCAACGTCATGGCGGTGTTCCCTACTCAGCCCCTGTCCTCCAGGAGATATACCTGAAAGACAGCCCCAAGGTGCAGCAGCTGGTCCGGGACATCTGCGATGGCGCCGTTGAGGCGGTGGTCTTGCTGACTGGCGTCGGCACACGGGCCTTGGTGGAAACAGCCGACGCCATGGGCCGGCAGGAAGAGTTCATCCGTGCTCTGGACCAGCGGACCATCATCGCCCGCAGTCCCAAACCAGCCCGGGTGCTTCGAAGCCATCAAGTGCACATCGACGTCATGCCGCCTGAACCATATACCTCCCAAGACCTAATTGAGGCTATCCGGGATATCGACCTGGCTGGAAAGAGAGTCGCCGTCCAGGCCTATGGGTCTCCCAACGGTTTTTTGACCGAGAGCCTTGCTGGCCTAGGCGCCGAAGTTGAGGAGGTTACTCTATACCGCTGGGGGTTGCCGCAAGACCATGCTCCCGTGCGCCAGCTTATCGACGACTTGACCCACAACAAGATCGACGCCGTGGCTTTCACCAGTCAACCACAAGCGGCCAACTTGGTGTCCATCGCCGCGCAAACGGGCAAGGAAGACGTCCTCCGTCAGAGCCTCAGCGGTCCATCAGTGGCCGTAGCGTCCGTGGGGCCGGTTTGC
Source organism: Dehalococcoidia bacterium (assembly GCA_965224325.1). Classification (GTDB taxonomy): domain Bacteria; phylum Chloroflexota; class Dehalococcoidia; order Lucifugimonadales; family UBA3495; genus CBDCMJ01. The sequence goes on along the minus strand of CBDCYT010000017.1, from coordinate 80,094 downwards.
ACCCGCGGGTTGGAGAAGGTTGGGATAAAGGTGGACGTGGAACCGGACCATCCCCACATGGGGAACTTGGTCTTGGCTATCGCCGAATACCTGGAGCCTGTCCAACTCTAGCCAGGCCATACTCTAGATGCGAGTTCAACCAGAAAGGGGCCGCCAAATGGCGGCCCCTTTCTGGTCTTAGACATCCGTTTTTCGGAAACTGCGGGAAACTGAGGGGAACCGGGGAAACCGGCTGACTACTTTTTCCGCCGGCGCCTAAACACGTCCCAAGCGGACTCAGGCACGTCGTCGACGGGGCGGCCTCGCCACCTCTTCTCGTATGAAATAGACCTAGGAGAGACAAAATACATCAGATAAGCCCCTGCCAACATGGCAAGGCCAATCCAGATTAGCGGCGTTAGCTTGATACCTATCAACAGAGTAATCAGACCGGCCAGCATCAACTTGCCCGGCGTAATGGCCCAGCGTCTGGGACTGGGCCGGTAATCGGGAACGGGAGCCCGCGGGCGCGTTGTAGAATCCCTGACCTCACGGGATTCTCGCGGGCGGTCCTCGGGGTGGCGCTCCGGTGCCTGAGCCGATGGGGTGGGAGCTACCTCGCCAGCCTTGCGCAGTATCTCTTCGATCTCATCTTGGTACTTCTCAGGCATGGGCCCTCGTGTTCCCGTCCCGGCAGAAAATGAACTGCTCTCTAGGAAGTGACGGAAGAGCGACTCCGGATAATTGTTGCGCGCCCAGGCGGTCCATGGCTAAAGTCCACGCCAGTTGAATCCGAAGTTGAATTATACAGCACCCGCATTGAGCGCGGTAGAGTTGCGCCGTTTGGCTGATTAGAACGCTTTCTTAGGTCCGCTCAAGACCGGCCTGTCTGATCGCGCACCGGCCCTTCGTCCGCCGCTCACTATGAATAGGGGAGCACTCCAACCTGGACTATTGGGCGACCCAGCCCCAGGATCAGTCCCGCAGCGTTAATTCAATCAGGAATTCTCCAAAAACGCAATCGTAATGGGATGTGCAGGAGGGTCTTTTAGTTTTCGCGACAACTCCTATTTCCCCATGCACTTTGGGGTTGTCCAATGGCAGTGCAGCATCAAGAACGTATGGATTCCCGCTTTCGCGGGAAAGACGGGTGAGCGGCGGGAATGACGGTGAACGGCGGGAATGACGGAAGGCGGGAATGGCCGAAGAATGAAAAGGCCTTGGGATGTGCCGGAGGGTTAGCCGAAGCGGCCGGTTATATAGGCCTCAGTCCGTTCGTCATGGGGGTTGGTAAATATTTGCCGGCTTTCCCCGTACTCGATGAGCTCGCCCATCCTGCCTTGTTCAGCCATGAGGAAGGCTGTGTAGTTGGATACCCGGGCCGCTTGCTGCATGTTGTGAGTGACGATGATAATCGAATACTCCTCAGATAGCTCCCGCATCAACTCCTCGATAGCCAACGTGGCAACAGGGTCCAGAGAGGAGCAAGGCTCATCCATCAAGATGACCGTCGGCTGGACCGCCAGGGCCCTGGCGATGCAGAGGCGTTGCTGTTGTCCGCCGGATAGGGAGAGGGCGCTGGCCTTAAGCCGGTCCTTCACTTCGTCCCAGAGGGCTGCCCGGCGCAGGGTTCCTTCAACCAGTTCCGCCAAGTCGCCATTGAATCCGTTGATCCTTGGGCCAAAGGCCACGTTGTCGAAGATGGACTTGGGAAAAGGGTTGGGACGTTGGAACACCATGCCGATCTGGTAGCGTATCTCGGTGGGGTCTATCGCTGGGTCATACAAGCTTCGTCCTTGGAACAACACTTCACCGGACAGTGAAAAGCTGGGAATAAGGTCGTTCATGCGGTTGAAACAGCGGAGCAAGGTGCTTTTACCCGTGCCTGAGGGCCCAATGATGGCCGTGATCTTGTTCCGGAGAAAGTCGAGGGTAACTTCGGTGACCACCCGGGTATCGCCATAGTAGACGCTCAGGTTTTTGGTCTGGATAATCAGGTCATCTTGCCGCAAGTATCACCTTCAAACTCGGTTTTCAAGCCCGTTGATCAGGACCGTCTCCAGTGCCTTCCCACTCAACCATACCATCGGCAACGTGATTATACCGGCAGCACCAGCTCCTTGAAAATCATCTTGGCGGCAATGAGCCCAAGCGACTATTCGTTTACCGGCAGCCCGCCAACATCCCCTAAACTACCCTGGAAACCGAGGGGCTTGCGTGTCTTTCGCGAGGCGCAGATTGTATAATGTACTCGGGGCCTACCCAACAACGTCCACGGATTTTCGACTCTAGGACAACATTGTTTAGAATCGCTGTGTTAATTTTACGCCTTCTAAGAGGCAGCCTACTAACCCCGCGGGCCATGGGGACGGTCCGCCGGCGCATTTTTGACCTTATCCCGCCGGTGAATCCACCGCTAATCGGACCCATCTAAGCCGGACCGGAAGCCAAATTCAGCCTCACAAACTGAGATTCAACGTATTGCGCCAGCGCGCTGCAAGCCGGTTGAATCTCCGTTGCGGAGCGCTGGATATTACTTAAGAGCCGGCAGAGTATGTCTCGCAATTAACCTTGGGGGAGCCTTGGACCAAAATCTAGTGCTGAGCGTTCTGGACCAGTCGCCGGTGCGGCAGGGCGGCACTGCGGCCGACGCCCTGAGAGACACCATTGAGCTTGCCGTGGCCACTGAGGCCTTGGGTTACAAACGCTATTGGCTGGCGGAGCACCACAGCATCCCCAACTTCGCTGGCACCAGTCCAGAGGTCCTGGCCGCCCTGGTGGCTTCCCGGACCAGCTCCATTCGCGTTGGGTCCGGCGGGGTGATGCTCTCTCATTACAGCTCCTTCAAGGTCGCGGAAAATTTTCGTATGTTGTCGGCGCTCTACCCTGGCCGGATCGACGTGGGAGTGGGCCGCGCTCCCGGCAGCGATCAGGTGACGGCCGCTGCGCTAAGCTACCCGGGCCGTCCCCGCGACGTAAGCCATTACCCACAGCAGGTGCTGGACTTGTTGGGCCACCTCTCGGGAAACCTGGACGAGGGACATGTGTTCGCCGGAATTCAGGCCGGCCCCACTACCCCCGAAATGCCCGAGGTGTGGCTGCTTGGGTCGAGATTCGATAGCTGCATCATGGCGGCCCAGATGGGCCTGCCCTTTGCCTATGCCCACTTCTTCGGCCTTGGGGTTGAAGACGGTCCCGCCATAGCGGAAAGTTACCGAAAAAACTTCAGGCCGTCGGAGTACCTTTCGGAACCTAAGATAAACGTGGGCGTGCAGGTCCTTTGCGCCGACACGGAGGACGAGGCCTTGCGCTTGGCTTCCAGCCGTGACCTGGGGCGGCTATTCTCAATGACAGGGCGGGCGGGCGGCATACCGCCTCCGGAGGAAGCCCTGACTTACCCCTACCGTGCCAACGAATGGGCCTTTGTCCGGCAGTACCAGAGTCTTTGCGCCGACGGCAACCCGCAACAAGTCAAGGAGAAGCTGGAGACCATCGCGGAAGCCTACCAGACACCGGACCTAAGCGTGGTTACCATTTGCTATGGCTTTGAGGAGCGGGTGCGGTCCTATGAGCTGGTAGCGGGAGCTTGCGGATTTAACGCCTGAGGGCTTGTAGGGCGGGGGAAGGCCGAATGGGGGACTCGTCTTGATGGGCTAACGGGGTTTCCACCCCTGCGCCGAAATACCACTGGCCTATCCGGGGCTAATCCGTCTAAACCGGTCACGCGCCAAGCTTGGAAGCCAGGTCGAGGAAGTCGTCGGCTACTAAGTCGAACGAGGGATCGGGGGTCAAGTCCAGGGTCTTGCCGGGTCCCTCCCGCAAGGGACGAGGCACAAAAGCAGTCTTCATTCCCACGTCCCTGGCTGCCAGCAAGTCGTATTGATGGGTCGCCACCATCATCACCTGTCCAACAGGTAATCCCAACAACGCGGCGCCGGTCCGGTATGTCCGCGGGTCCGGCTTGTAAGCCTTTGCCAGTTCAGCCCCCAGAATACAGTCCCAGGGCAATCCGGCAAATTTGGCTACATTGACCATGGAGGCAACGGTCCCGTTGGACATGGCGCCCAGTATGAACTTGGCCTTGAGGCGGTACAAACCTGGGACCGAGTCGGGCCAGGGTTCCAGGCGATGCCAGGCCCGGTTGAAATCGTCCTTGTCCTCCTCGGTCAGCCCGGAGACTTCGTACTCGGCCAGCATTTGGTCCAATCCGATGCGGCGCAGTTGGTCCAAGTTGGTCCATGCCAGTACTTCCTGGTGCACCATTTGCATCAATGGCCGGTACGTACTTTGCCAGCCGTCCACGAAGGCGTCCCAGTCCACGCCGATGCCCTTGGCTGCGCCCAGACTCCGGACCTGCTCGATGACGCTGCTGCGCCAGTCAACCACAGTGCCATATACGTCGAAAACCAGCGCTTTTACCGGGGCTGTGTCCATATTTTCGGCCCTCGCGACAGAGGCCTGACTTTTCGGTAGTCAGGAATTACCGGTGATTCGCAGCAGAATATCAGCCAGTTCTTCGGGATTGGTAATCATGGAGTCGTGGCCGGAGTCTATGTGATAGATTCCCCAACCGGCGGCCTTGGCCCGTCCCTCCATCGGTTCAAACCCGGCTTCGCTGCCGATCACAAAACTTCTGGGCAGTAGTTTGGCCCTCGGGTCACCCAGGCGGACCGGCTGGGCGAAGGAGGCCGCCGGCTGGGGCGTGACCTTGGAGCTTACCCAAGCCAGATCGGCGTCATCCGTTATGCCCCAGCGCCGCCCCACTTCGCCGGGTGACGCCGGAGGCGGCAGAAACCCGTCTTTCCCGTCTATATGGCCTCGCACCCAGGCGACGAACTCGGGGCCGCGCACCGCTCCCACCTGGTCCACCATGGATTCCCCGTCCCCAGGCACGACCGCGTTGATGTACACCAGGTGTTTCAAGCGCTGGGGACACAACTCAGCCACCCCGGTTATAACCATACCGGCGTAGGCATGGCCTACCAGGACCACCTCCGACAGGTCCTCGTACTCCAACAACTGGACGACGTCTTGCTGGTGAAGATCGAGGTCTATGGCCTCCGGAGATAGGATGGCCGCCAAGTGAGCCCGTTCACCCATACCGGTAAGGGTCGGCGAGTAGACGTCGGCGCCTCCCCGGCGGAGCAAGGGCGCTACTTTCTTCCAACACCAACCGCCGTGCCAGGCGCCGTGGACCAACACAAAGGCCGCCAAGGTCTGCCTCCTTACCAGCGCGGGAACGACCGCGAGCCGTTCTTTCGGGAGCTACAGGGGAAGCTGGCCCAATTGCTGCCGGATCTCATCGTAATCGGGCTCATTTGTCGGGGCCGGCGCAACCCACGCATAGCGGACCACACCCTCTTTGTCCAACACAAACACGGCCCGGTTAGCGGCAGTATAGCCCTCCAATCCGGCCATATCATTCCAAGCCACGTTATACAGGTTCACCGCCTGCCTGTTGTAATCGCTTAACATCGGGAAGTTTAGGTTATTGGCGTCAGCCCAGGCCTTTTGGGAGAAAGGAGGGTCAACGCTGATCCCCAGGACCTGCGCGTTCAACGAGTTGAATTGTTCCAGTTGGTCCCTCAGGGCGCACACCTCGGTGGTGCATACCCCCGTGAAGGCCCCGGGAACGAAGGCGAGGACCACGTTTTTGCCTTTGAATTCGCTAAGGGAACGCTTGTTGCGCTCGGAGTCGAACAAAGAGAACTCGGGCGCCGTCTGGCCAACTTCAACCGCCATAATAAATCCTCTCAATACTTTACAGCCGTCAGCGCGGGGCCGACCGCTGGAGTGGCGCGTTAGACACGTGAATCTACACTCCGGTTATCTTATCATAGCCAGCGAGGCTTGGGCGTCCGCAACACCGGCTGCCGCCGCACCGGCTCCTTCATGATAAAATGGCCCAGCCTTATATCAGGCCGCCGCCCTGGCGGAAGAGGCGAGCCGCCGCTCCGGCGGAGGAGGCAAGCCGCCGCCGAAGCGAAAGAGGCGAAGTTAGGCTCAGAACCAGTTGGAGAAGCAATCGGGCGATGTTTTTTGACTCACGACGCTCCACAGTCCTGGCGAAAAACGGCATGGTCGCCACCAGCCAGCCTCTGGCGGCCATGGCCGGCTTGCGGGTGCTTATGGATGGCGGCAACGCCGTGGACGCCGCCGTAGCCAGCGCGGCAGTGCTCAACGTGGTCGAACCGGGTTCCACCGGGGTGGGCGGCGACATGTTCGCCCTGGTGTGGAACAACAGCGAGAAAAGGGTGCTGGCTCTGAACGGCAGCGGCCGGGCGCCGGCGGCAGCCTCTCTGGAAGAGTTGAAAGCCCAAGGGCACGCCAGTATGCCGCAGACAGGGGTGCACACCATCACCGTTCCCGGAGCAGTGCACGGCTGGGAAACACTGGTCAACGCCTGTGGAACCATGCCGCTGTCGGAATTGCTCAAACCGGCCATTCAGTACGCGGAACAGGGCTTTCCGGTCTCCGACATCATCGCCCATCAGTGGGCCACTCAACTGGAGAAGCTCAGCCAGCTTCCCTCAGGCCAGGAGTTCCTGCTCGACGGCAGACCCCCTGGACACGGCGAGCTAATGCGCATACCCACCTTAGCCCGCACCCTTCGAGCCATCGCCGAGGGCGGAGCCGCGGCCTTTTACCAGGGTGAAATCGGACGCAAGGTGGCGGCCTTCGTGCAAGAGCAGGGAGGCTTGCTCACTTCAGAAGACCTGGCCAGCCATACCTCCAACTGGGAGGAGCCCATCAGCACCGATTACCGGGGGATAACCTGCTGGGAGTCTCCACCCAGCGGGCACGGCATAGCCGCCTTGGAAGCGCTAAACATCGCTGAGGGGTTCGATATCCGGTCTATGGGAGCCCAAAGCACCCAAGCGTACCACCACCTGCTGGAATCCATGAGATTGGCTTTCGCCGACGCGTTTCGCTACGTGGCGGACCCGGCTGCGGAAGAAGTTCCCGTCGCCACACTACTCTCCAAGGAGTACGCCAGCACTCGGCGTAGCTTGATCGACCCCGGCCGGGCTATGGCGGAGGTCCCCTTTGGCCAGACCCTTGGAGGAGGCGACACCGTCTACATCAGCGTTGTAGACGGGGAGGGCAATGCTTGCTCGTTCATATACAGCATTTACATGGACTTCGGGACTGGTCTGGTGGCGCCCGGGACCGGCATCGCCCTGCACAACCGGGGCGCCCTCTTCTCGCTGGACCCGGACCACCCCAACGCTTTGGCTCCCGGCAAACGGCCTTACCACACCATCATTCCGGCCATGGCTACGGTGGATGGAGAGCTCTACTTGTGTTACGGCGTGATGGGGGCCTTTATGCAGCCCCAGGGGCACCTGCAGGTCATCAGCAACATGGTGGACTTCGACATGGACCCCCAAGCGGCCCTCAACGCTTTGCGGTTTAAGGTTGACGGCAACTCAGTGGCCCTGGAAGAGGGCATATCTTCCCAGGTAGTAGCTGAGCTTGAAGGGCTTGGCCACAGAACCAGTGTTGTCAGCGGTTACCGGCGGGCCATTACCGGGGGCTTCGGCGGAGCGCAGCTAATTCAGCGGGACCGCGACACCGGTGTGCTCCGGGGCGCTTCAGAACCTCGCAAAGACGGTTGCGCCGTCGGCTGGTAGCGGGCGTTTAAGACCCCCGCCACTCCTCTGCGGTGTGGGGGTGCACGGTAAAGCAGTCCGCCATTTCCCTCTCCGATCCGGCTTGAGATTGTCGAGGCATAAACCTGCTATCAGTTGAACTTAAGCGAAACTGTCGCCGCATCCTCGCCGAAATGCTCAAGCAAGAACCGGGTGGTTTTTACAGCCTTCTTCGCAGAGACATTCCCCTCCAAGAAAAGTCCCCTGGAAAGCTGCATAGGCGATTTGAAATCAGTTCCATTTGAGTGCTTGGTTTCGTTGTGAATTAGATAGCGCGTTCTTCCGCTCGCCAATGGGACTTTATCGCTGGTGAGCTTCTCAGTTCGTATTAGCCATTCGGCCACTTCCATAAGTATATATCGCCACCCTTGAATAGGCCGTTCCTCATCGTCGGGAAGGCGGACTCTCGACGGAGACTCCCCGTTCGTTCCAGGCTGAAAACCGGAGAGCGATGTCCATCCCTCATTGTTCGTGGGTGTAGGAGGTTGTTGGTTTTCGTTAGTCTGCTCTATCGGATTAGTCTGCTCTACCGGAGGTGATACAGTTATAACCGGCTTGTTGGCCTCGATGGGCTCTCCTGATGCCAAATTGGGCCGCCAAAGCAACAGCAGTTCCAGCGCGCACTTGTGGGCTGGGGTATCTGAGATTGACAATTCCAAAACTCGACGCTTGTCCAACGTATCCTTCCTGAATACGTCATACAATTCCCAATGGCTGCCGTCTGTTAACCCAGCAAATGCGACCCCTGAAGCGTTGGAGTAATTCAGCATCTGCATCCGGTGAGGCTCCAAGGCCTCCCCCAACTTCTTAGCTTCAACCAATGCAGCCGGTGGGCCGTCAGGGCTCAAAAGGGCATAGTCGGCTCGCCCGTTGGAGGCATACTCCGGCGTCACCAACCGGGGGTTTGAGGTGTCCCACCCCAAAGCGGTCAGCAGCGGGTCAATCAGCGCCATCCGGGTGCGGGTTTCGCTCGCCTGCAAATCCGCGCGGTGGTCTTGGATTCGAGTCTTCAACGTCTCTATCACGCCGACCAAATCGTCCAGCACTCTAACAACTCCTCATTGCGGCCGTTATGACCGGACCGCTTCCCCTACTCTTCCAACGTCGTGATGTCCCCGGGGTCCAACCCCAACTCTTGGGCTTTTAAAAGGCGGCGCATGATCTTGCCGGAGCGGGTCTTGGGGAGGGTTGGAGTGAAGTCGATCTCCGAGGGCACGGCGATGGGGCCCAGTTCCCGGCGTACGTGCTGTTTCAGCTCGCTGGCCATGCGGTCCGAGGGTTCGTTGCCCACGCGCAGGGTGACAAAACCCTTGATGGACTCGCCTCGCAGCTCGTCCGGCTTGCCGATAACCGCCGCCTCGGCCACTGCTGGGTGGGACACCAGGGCGCTTTCTACCTCCGCGGAACCGATGCGGTGGCCCGCCACATTTAATACGTCGTCGGCCCGGCCCACCACCATGTAGTAACCATCAGCGTCCCGCAGCGCCACGTCGCCGGTCAAGTAGACGCCGGGGATTGTATTCCAATTTTCGGCGTAGCGGTCCGGGTCGCCGTAGACGGTGCGAAAGAAGTGGGGGAAGGGCCGCTTGATGACTAGGATGCCACCCTTGTTGGGCTCCTCGATGGGTTGCCCTTCCCGGTCGACAATGTCCAGCTCCGCCCCCGGCAATGGCTTGCCCACCCGTCCCGGCTTGGACGTCATGGTGGCCAAGGTGCCCAGACAGGGTCCACCGGTCTCGGTCTGCCACCAATTGTCCATCATGTAAGCCCACCGGCCATTGCCGCAGATGTGCTCATAGGCCCAACGCTGGGCCTCCGGATTGAGCGGCTCTCCGGCGCAGGTCAGCAACCTCAGAGAGCGCAGATCGTACTGTTGGGGGTACTCTTCGCCGTAACGCATCAGCATCCGCACCAGGGTGGGGGCGGTGAAGATGACGTTGACGCCATACTTTTCAATGATTTCATAGAACACGTGGGGGCCGGGGTAGTCGGGAGCGCCTTCTCTAAACACGGTGGTTGCCCCGGCAATCAAAGGGGCGTAGACGATGTAGCTGTGGCCCACCACCCAGCCGATGTCGGAGGTGCACCAGAAGACGTCGTCGTCCTTCACGTCCCAGAAGGTCTTGAAGTGGTAATAGGTGCCCACCATGTAACCGCCGTGAACGTGCTGCACCCCTTTTGGCTTGCCGGTGGTGCCGCTGGTGTACAGGATGTACAGGGGGTCTTCCGAGTCCATAACCTCGGCGGGGCACTCGATACCGCCACGGGATATCAGCTCGTCAAAGTCCACTTCTTTGGAACTTTGCGGCCGGGAATCTTGCGGGCCGGAATCTTGCGGGCGGGAATCTCCCGTGGGAGAGTCTTGCGAAGATGGCCCCTGCGGAGGCTGACTGGCTTCCCGGCGCCAGACCACTACGTGCTTCAGGAAATCCAGACCGTGCGCCGCCTCGTCGCTGATGCCCTTCAGGTCCACCCGGTTGCCCCGCCGGTAGCCGGCATCCCCAGTGATCAAAACCTTGGCCTGAGCGTCGACGATGCGGTCCCGCAGCGAGCCCACGCTGAATCCGCCGTAGACCACGCTATGGACTGCACCTATGCGGGCGCAGGCCAACATGGCGATGGCTCCCTCGGGGGTCAGAGGCATGTAGATGACCACCCGGTCGCCCTTACCTACTCCCAACGACTTTAGGCCGTTGGCGAAGCGGTTCACCAATTGGGCCAACCGGCCGTAGGTGAGCACTCGTTCAGAGCCGTCTTCTCCCAACCAGATGAAGGCGGCCTTGTTCTTCTTCTCGGTGCCAAGGTGCCGGTCCAGGCAGTTGTAGGTGATGTTGCACTTGCCTCCCAGGAACCACTGGAAGGTTGGGTAGTCCCACTGAAACACCCGGTCCCAGGGCTGGAACCACTCCAACTCCGCCGCCACGTCGGCCCAAAACCCTTCAGGGTCGGCCACCGAGCGGGCGTAGGCGGCCTCGTAATCCTGAAGGGTAGCTTGCTGGGCCACGTGAGGAGGCGCGGGAATCTCTCCAGTCTCTTGCAACAAGTGGTCGATTTGACTTTGCTCTACCATACGGTTTCCTCCCAGTTTTCATGGGCTGTGGACCATCAGGAGTCAGTGAGAACCCCACCTCGATGTCCGGTCCATAGGGGGTTGACGTGTGTGCTTCAGGCTTGTACTCCGGTTGAGGTGAGGTGGTGGCAGGCGCTGTCCGAAGCCGGCTTACCGCTCAAGTGAAGGGGCTTTCAGCTTCGATTTTGGCTTCCGTAAGTGGCCCTATTCTAGCTTCTGGGTCAGGCAGGGGCAAGGCTGCGGGTATGATTGACCCCGCCGGTACACGAGCCCTACAATTGGGCTGCCTCGCTGCTGCCCACGTGTGGCGGAATGGCATCGCCAACCCGCAACTCCATGCCCGTGAACGTTTTTGGTGTTTCACAAGAATGTTCACCGTGGCTCAGGTCAAGAAGGAGGAGGTATGACCCAAGAGGAATTTGCCCATCAAGAGTACCTAGTCGACGCCGCATGGGTTGAAGCCCATCACGCCGATCCCAACGTTGTGGTGGTGGATTGCGACGTGGAGGCCGGCTACAACCGGGGACACGTGCCCGGCGCCGTTTTGGTCCCAGACAACTTCGAGAAAGACCCCAGCACCAACCGCGTACACCTCATGGACCCTGAGCAGTTCGCCGCTATGTGCCAGGGCCTGGGCATCGGCGACGATACCTTGGTGATTACTTACGATAATGCTCAGAGTCTGACCGCGGCCCGTCTCTGGTGGGTGCTCAACCACTACGGACATTCCAACGTAAAGGTGATGGACGGCGGGTGGAGACGCTGGATGACCGAAGGCAGGCCGGCCAGCTTCGAACGGCCCAGTCCGTCCGGCGCAACGTTCACCCCCAAGGCCGGAGATAGCTTCCTGGCCAAGGTGGACGAGTTGAAAGCAGCGTGCAACCTGGACGACGCCGTCATATGGGACGTTCGCAGCGACGGCGAATGGGACGGTTCCGCCGACCGGGGCAACAAGCGCGCGGGTCACGTTCCTGGGGCAATCCACCTGGAATGGTTTAACCTGATGGACCGGGACACCCACCGGTTCAAGCCGGCGGGGGAAATCCGCCGCGCTTTGGCGGAGGCGGGTATTACGCCCGACAAGAAGGTTTACACGTATTGACAGGCCGGCATCCGTGCGGCGCACGGCGTGTTTGTCCTGAATTTGCTCGGTTACGGCGAAGCGAAAAACTACGACGCCTCTATGGGCGAGTGGGCTAACCGGGAAGATACACCCTTGGTGGCGTAACCGGACGTTAGGTCAAAATGTGGTTTGACCAACGAGTCCTGATCCCCCCCAAACTTTTCCAGGGGTCCGAAATGACAAGGGCTAGGATGAAAGGGACTTGGCTCTCTCTCAGTTCATCCTAGCCCCTGTTGCGGCGCGCCCCTGGCAATGCAAGCCTGTTTAATAGGCCCTGGGCAAGCGGCGTGCGGGAAGTCCTGGCGCCGGGGGTTTCACGCCTTGAACTAGCTGCGTGGTTCTCGTAGCAAATAACTGGCGATGGTCTGGCGTTGAATTTCAGAAGCGCCTTCATAGATAGTCAGAGCCCTTACCTCCCGGTAGAGGCGTTCGATCCTTTCACCCTTCTGAAGCCCAACGCCACCGTGAATCTGGAGCGACTCGTTGATGATCCGGGAGGCGGCTTCGGTGGCGAATAGTTTGGCGAAAGACGCTTCTTTGATCACCGGGTCCTGACCCGAATCCTTTAACCAGGCGGCGCGGTGGCAGAGCAGCCGGGCCGCCTCCAGCGACACCGCCATATCCGCCAGCTTGAATTGGGTAACTTGGAAGTCGCTGAGGGTTTGGCCAAACATGGTGCGGTTCTTGGAGTAGTCCAACGCCGCGTCATAACCGGCCTGCGCCATGCCGACGGCCGCGGCCGCCACCGTGGTGCGGAAGGTGTCCAGGGTGCCAAGGGCCAAGCGCAGGCCGTCTCCACGTTGCCCGATCAGGTTGGTAAAGGGGATGCGGCAATTTTCGAACCTCGGCTCTCCGATGGGATGGGGCGCCATGAGGTCCATGCGGCGGGTGTCGTCGAAGCCGGGAGTGCCCCTCTCCACGATGAAAGCCGAGATGCTCTTGCTGCCCAGGTCGGGGTCGGTCTTGGCGAAGACCACGTAGGTGTTGGCGTCGCCTGCCTGGCTGATGAACTTTTTCTCGCCGTCCAGCACCCACTCTTCGTCTTCCAGCGAGGCCGAAGTGTTCATGCCCAGCACGTCGGAGCCGCCGCCGGGTTCCGTAAGAGCAAATGCGGCAATCGCCTCGCCACTGGCCATGGGCGGCAGGTATCGGGCCTTCTGCTCAGGTGTGCCCCCCAGGGTAATGGGGTAGCTTCCCAGCCCCTGCATAATGAAGTTGGTGTCCGCCTGTGCTGAAACCCGCGCCAACTCCTCGCGAACTATGCAAAGACGCATGACCTTGATCCCATACCCGCCGTATTCCTCGGGAAGGCAGTAGCGGAGGAGGCCCGAATCAGCCAGGATAGCCATCAGCCCACTGTGGACCCGGCTCGACTCGTCGGCCTCCTCGGCTATGGGCGCGATGCGCTCCTCAGCCAGTTGACGAGTCTTCCGTTGCAGTTCCCGCTCTTCCGGAGTCAAACTGAAGTCCAAGGTCCTCCTCCTCGTTAAAGCCCCAGCCTCCTGGTCAGCTCCTCGTCGGTCACCGTAACCCCGGTGAGACCTTTCGCGTCCTGGGCGGCCAGGAAGACCGCTGCTTTAACCATAGCGTCCGGCGTCGCCCAGGTCGAGAAATCCGCGTCGGGCCGCTGCGCGCTGAAGCCTTCCGTAAGGACCGGTCGAAGGGGTTTCAACACGTTTACCGCGATGTTGTGGGGACCTAGCTCGGCGGCCAATCCCCAGGTGAAACGTTCCAGTCCCGCCTTAGCCGCCCCATATTCCTGGCCCATTAGAGTGACCCCAGCCGCCGGGTCCGCCGACAGCGTTGAGGTAAAGATGTTGCCCGCTGCGTGCGAAGACACGTTGATGATGCTGCCTCCGCGCTGCTCCACCATAATAGGCGCCACTGCCTTGCAGCAAATGAAAGGCGCCCGCAGGTCGATGTCCATTACCAAGTCCCATTGTTTGACAGAGGTTTCCAGAAAGGACCGGTAACTGCCAATGCCCGCGTTGTTAATCAGAACGTCGACCCGCCCGTAAGCATCGATGGTGCGCCTGACCATTGCGTGGATGTCCTCTTCCTCACGCAAGTTGCAGCGGACGGGCAAGGCAGAGCCGCCTTGACGCTGGATCTCAGCAGCAGTTTCCTGGATGGTCCCCGGCGAGCCTGGACGTTCCGATTCGGACCGGGCAGCTACGACCACACTGGCGCCCTCGCGGGCCAGGCCAATGGCCATGGCCTTGCCAATGCCCCGGCTGGAGCCGGTGACGATGGCTATCTTGCCGGATAAGGATGCGCTAGACAGAGCCATGCCTATTCCCTTGCCCGGAGACCGTGCCAGAAGCAGCTACTGCGCAAGCTGGACGCCAAGGGGTACGGATGATTTGAGCATCGAGCATCGAGCATCGAGCATCGAGCATCGAGCATCGAGCATCGAGCATCGGCGGGTGAAATTTACGCTGCCGCTAGGCCGCCTCTTGCCCAGCACCGCGGCCAGCCGCTAGAGCAAACTCCCGCCCGAACTCTTCCGGCGACATATTGCCGGCCTCGGCCAATCGGCTTCTCATGCCCGGGCTTGCGAGGTCCTGCTGTTCCAGACGGATCATATATTTTCGGGCGACGGCATAGTGCTCGGAGGCACAGTCCACTTTGCGGACCCGGGTGCGTCCCGTCGCGGGGTCCCGCAAGTCCTCAAACGGAATCACCTCCCGGTGGCCTTCCCGCAGGCAGACTAGACCTCCGAAGCGGAACCTCTCCTCATTGCGGTTTTCCAGCAGGAACCTGACGGCCCCGTGTCCGAGAGTGCGAGTGTAGTCGATATCGAAGGGTATGGGAGGGGCGCAGCGGAGGCTGTACCCCAGGGTTACGTCGACCACTGTGAGGGGCTGGCCGCGGGCCGCAAAGCTCTGCTTCACTCCTCGCCGTAATATGGTCGCCAGTGGGATCTCGTTGAGACCGAGGTGCCCGTAGGAATCCTGCTCTACCTCCACGCCGGGAATTTGAGCCACCTCTTCGGGGTCCAATTTCTCGGCGATGCCTTCGGCAATGACCGCCACGCCATGTTTTTGCCCCATTACCCTGCGCTTCAGAATCGCGCCTTCCAGCACGCGGCAGACAGAGTTGGGACTGACGCGCTCTTCGGGAAACTCTTCCGGGATCACCGATAGGGAAGCTCCCGCGGCTTTTCCGATGCCCAACGCCAAATGCCCGGCCGCTCTTCCCATCACCACGACGAAATACCAGCGATTGGTGGTCCGAGAGTCCTCCATCAAGCTCAACACGACCTCTGTGCCCACGTGACGGGCCGTTTCGTACCCGAAGGTAGGCATACCCCCAGGGAGGGGCAGGTCATTGTCGATAGTTTTAGGTACGTGGGCCACCCGAAGAGTACCCTGGGCGCCCTTGGCAACTTCGGAAGCAGCGAACGCGGTGTCGTCTCCTCCGATGGTTACCAGGTATTCGATTCCCAGCTCCCCCAAAGCCTTGAGAGTTCGTTGAAAGTCCTCCGGCTTACGGGTCGGATTGGTCCGGGAAGTGCGCAGAATGGAGCCGCCCTGGAAATGAATACGCGACACGTCGGAGATGGTGAGGGGGACCACCATGTCAGCTCGTCCAGCCGCCAAGTGTTCGAAGCCATCGTAGATGCCAACGACTTCCAACCCCGAGTTTATTGCCTCGATGGCAGACGAACTGATGGCGCTGTTGATACCGGGAGCCGGGCCCCCTCCCACCAAGATTCCCAGGCGAGCCGTTGGCGTGGTCATTGGTCCATCCCCTTTCAACACGGACTCTGTCTATCAGGTTATTCCGAGGCAATTCCCCGTTGGGCTGCGGGCCTGATTTCGTGGAGATACCCCTTGCGCCTTCCCAAAATATGTTTTTAGGCCTGCCGGCCAACGCCACCCGCCGGAGTTGTCTCGGTCGTCGAGTCTCCGGCAAAGACCGGGAACGCCAATCGCAGGGACCAAAACCCATGGCTGCCAGAGCGGCGCGTCCCTGCAACTGTCGCAAAGGCGACCGTGGCCGGGATTTTAGTGGGGCTTCACTCGATATTGACCGCGTTGGCAACGATGGCGCTGAAGTTTTTTTGCATATTATTGTACCTGGGTGTTCCCGATTGGATCCGCCCGACCTCATCCGTCGCCCTGGACATGACGCTGTACGCGCCCGGGGTCTGCACGTCCCAAACATAGGACCAGCGCACCCACATGAACCGGTCCCGCGGCTCCTCCAGGCGGGCGGATTGCCACGTCTCACCGCCATCTACGCTGACGTCCACCTGGCTCACTGCTCCGGCGCCGCTCCAAGCATATCCCCTGAGCACGTGCGTGCCTCGAGGCAGCGTGGGAACACCGTCATCTTGCGGGTAAGTTACTATGGACTTGACTCCTATCGTAGTAATCAACTCCTTGTTGGGGTCATCGGCAGAGTCACCGTAGTAATAGAAGCTGTAGTGGTACCAGCAGTCGGGCATGCGGTCCGTGACCTCCAGCTCCCGGAGCCACTTTACCGACCAATTCCCCGACCAACCCGGGACCAACAGGCGCACCGGCGCACCGTGGGCATGCTGAAGCAGGTCTCCATTCTGGGCCCAAGCCAAGATGGTGTCGGGATGCAGGGCCTTTTCTATGGGCAAGCCTTTGTCGTAGTAGAACGGGTCGGAGTCGTAATATACGACTCTCCCTTCGCCGGTGACGTCGGCGGGAACCCCTCTATCCCATCCCTCGGCCCGCACCGCGACCGAATTGCCGGTGAGCCCTGCCTCGTTCAACACTGCGGCTAGAGATGCGCCGGTCCACTCGCTGGCGCTGAGGAGCATACCTTCGTTGGTTCTTGACGGCCTGGGTCCCTGACCTTGCGAGTAGTTGAAGAACCCCGCGTCACTGCCGGAGCACTCCATTACGGTCCGTACAGTGCGGGCGGGGAACCGCCTCAATTCTTCATAGCTAAGTTTTAGCGGACTCTTCACCTCTCCGTCGAGGGTGAGGCTCCAGTCCTCCGGGCGGACTGGGTCCGGCATCCCAAAATGCTGGACTACGTAGTGTAAATCGGTGGGCGTGATGAGCCCCTCCATCTGCATCGTAGGCGAAAACAGGACGTCGAATACCAAACGGTCGTCATCGTCATTAATCTTCACCGCCAACGGCTTGGGTCGATTGCTAGCCCATTCAGCTGCTCCGCCATTGTTCTCAGTCGCCATAGCAGGCCCTCCATAAATTCGGTTCTAGTTCTTAGAGCCGGTCATTCTGACGTGGGCGCGGTTAGCCACTGTTCGAGTTTAGCTTGCCGGTGGGACGGCTGCAATGGGGCAGTTAGGAAACTGCAGGGGCTTTTCATTCTTCCGTCAATCCCGCCCGCGGGCGATCCCGCGTCTCATCATTCCCGCCTTCCGTCATTCCCGCGGAAGCGGGAATCCATACAGCCTTACCGCCGGGAGTTTGTCATATGCTAGGGCGTAGTGGATTCCCGCTCCCCGACCCCGATCGGGGAGCGGGAATGACGGGAGCCATGCCAGCCAATCCAGAAACGGGAACCATGCCAGCCAACCCAGAAAATGAAAAGGCCCTGTGGGAAACTGATGGAGCAAACCGTGCGCTTGGGAGCCTGGGGTTCCCTCGTTCTGAAAGGTCCGTTCGTTGGGAAGAACTAGCCAGGAAGAACAAACCGCGCGGCCGGGGAGCCGGGTTCAGTAGACGAAGCCAGTATCCAAGACGAAACTGGGAACCCGAAGCAAACAGAGCGCCCGGAGGGCCAGGATTATTGAAACCCAATTAGGCCCGGCGAACTTCAAACAACGGCGTTGGCACGAGGAAGCCGCGTGTATATAATGCCCCGTGCCTACCTTGGAACGGGGGAACGGGGGAACGAGGAAACGAGGGAACGGATTTCGTCGCGACGGATTTCTTCGGGGGAAAAGGCTTTACAAAAAGGCTTGAAATGACGCAGCACATGGCCGGATTTGTTCGGGTCGCCCAGGTGTCCGAGCTAGCTCCAGGGGAAATGAAATGGGTGGTGGCAAACCGGCAGAGGTTGCTCCTGGCCAACGTGGGAGGGACCTTCTACGCCATAAGCGACCAGTGCGGCCACGAGAGAGCGTCTTTGTCCCAAGGCAGGTTGGACGGCCAAGAGGTTGAATGTCCGCGCCACTACGCCAAATTCGATGTACGCACGGGGAAGCTGATCAGTGGACCCCTGTCCCAGGACGTTCCCTCGTATGAGCTTAGGGTGGAAGGCGATATCGTGTACGTTCAAGCGTAATATGCGGCCAGCAGGCAACGCGAATATGGCTATGTCCTTTAAGTAATTACGGCTTCGGGGCCTTTTCATTTTCTGGGTTGGGGCGCATGGTTCCCGTCATTCCCGCGAAGCTTGTCCCCGACCCCGATTGGGGAGCGGGAATCCATATAGCCTTGTCGCCGGGAGTTGGTCATATGGCAGGGGGTAGTGGATTCCCGCTTTCGCGGGAATGACGGAAGGCGAGAATGCCGGAGGGGCGGGAACGCCGGAGGGCGGGAATGACGGAAGGCGGGAATGACGGAGGGCGGCAGTGACGGAGGGCGGCAGTGACGGAGGGCGGCAGTGACGGAAGGCGGGATTGACGGAGGGCGGGAATGCCGGAGGGCGGGAATGCCGGAGGGCGGGAATGCCGGAAGAATGAAAAGGCCTTGGTTACGGTTTACGAAAAGTTGACAGTAAATATGGTGGATAATACAATTCCATAGCCCCTTAACGCGAGAAGTTGCCGGAGACTGATATGTATTTCTCCGCAACGCCCGTATCCGGGTCAGTGCAAGCTCAGCAACTCGCGGGGAAGCGGGATTTGCTATTACCTCACCGGTCCAGCGAGTCGAATGGGTCCAGACTTAAGAGATTAGGGATATTAGGATAGAGGAACATCTTATGCCGGACTACAAAATCATCTCGGGTGACTCCCGGTTCCTAGCTACAATAAGACTTTTTCGGTGGTAACTGCGGTTTATTACCACCGGGCAGGCCCGGGTTTCCCCGGCCCGTTCATTCGCTCTTTCTCGGCTTTCGCTGCCACCTTCCTGGCCACCTGCAGCGCTTTGTAGGCGTCCGTCACCGCCATCCGCCCCAGCTCCACCCGCTCGCTCACCACCTCGTCACCTGACGCAAAGACGGCGTCTGCCTACGATTGGAACTTGACGCTCACGGCGGCCCGCTCCGCTCGCTCAACCTGGGACAAAGAAATTATGAAGTTGTTCATAATTCCGCTGACGGCCTACCAATTTCCAGCTTGGGCAGCGCCACCGTCACGATGTCCCGCTGGCTCTCGTTCAGGTTCCGCCAGGCCATGTTGGCCGGCAACACGAACCCCACAGGGACCGCGTCCGGCTCCAGGTCCAGGCTGCGGATCGGCGGAAGCTGGCGCGCCGGTACTCGGTGCTGGTGCAGCGGGCGGAGCGGGCCATCGTAAAGGCCAACCCGCCGATGGCCGGGAGGAAATCTCGCGGCTTGGGGCGAGGGCCACCCGGCCGTTTCCGACATCTCCCTCATGGATCTAGACAACTTCCACCGCGCCCACCAGTACCTGACGGACGGGAGTTTGAGGCACTGGCGCAGGAAGGTGCGGACGGTTCCCAGGAGGCTTGGCGTGATGCCACGATGCACGTTGGCTGGCACGTCATCCGCGTTTCGTAGCTGCAATAGGGCGTTGTTGGTGGTAAAAATATGTTAACACCGGGTAAGCCAGTGTTGCCATTGGCAGTCAATTCCAACGTGCTACTTCTGCACAGTTTAGAGTTGCTGGTGACACGCGTCGGCGACGGCCGGGAGCCGGGCCCCGTATTCGCCCCAGGCCAGGCCCTCATGCACCGGGGCGGTGCCGCCATCCCAGGAGGGCGGTCCACCTGCCGCGCCCGAATCGGTCTAGACTGGATTCGGACAAATCGTATCTGAGAGGGAGCCCGCTGCGCACCGTGGTGCTCAGGTGTTCCAAAAGGTGTATAGACCACTTTCATCAGATAGGCTCAAAGTGGTAGATAGGGTGCAGTTGTCCAGGAAAAGCACGCACCGTGGACAGCAAAATACCCATCTATGAGCGTGTCCCATAAACTCTCTTTCCGGGGGGTTGGTGAAGCAGTAAGCTGATAGAAACAACTGGCAGGTACGATACTATGGCTTATAACCTTCTGCGCTGTGAGCGAGACCAGAGCTACTTGATGCCGCCGTCCATGAGGGATTGGTTGAGGGAGGGTCACCTGGCCTGGTTCATTGTGGATGCAGTAGGCCAGATGGATCTGAGGGAGTTCTATGCAGCCTACCGAAGTGATGGCTGGGGTGCAGCGGCCTACGATCCGGAAATGATGGTGGCCATCCTGTTGTACGCCTACTGCCTGGGTCTACGCAGTTCCAGGCGCATAGCCCGTGCTCTCGAGGAAGATGCAGGTTTCCGGGTGGTGGCGGCGAACCAGGAGCCAGACTTCCGTACCATCTGTCGCTTTAGGGCGGAGCAGGAGGAGGCGCTCGAGGAGCTCTTTGTAGAGGTGCTGAGGTTATGCCATGAAGCGGGTCTGGTGAAGCTGGGGGTAGTGGCTCTTGATGGGACGAAGGTGGCAGCCAATGCGGCGCTGGCCACCAACCGGAGCCACCAAGCCATTGAGGAAGAAGTGCAGCGCATGTTGGCAGAGGCCAAGGCAGCGGATGCTGAAGAGGATGCCCATTACGGTCCCGGCCGGCGAGGGGATGAGCTACCGGAAGGGCTAGGGGGACGGAGGGAGCGGCTCAAGCGCCTGAAGGAAGCCAAGGAACGTCTGCAGCGGGAGGCTGAAGCAGCAGCCGAGGCTGTCCAAGAGCACGTGGAGCAACGGCGGGCAGAAGAATGTGAAACGCCACGGTCTTTAGGCCAGTGATCGCCACAGTCATTAGTCCACCCTGGGCGGGACTGATTAGGATTTGTATCAGGTTGCCTTTGGCGGGTCAATCACCTTCCTTTCACCCAGCAGCTTCCGGTGGGGCGAGAGTTTTTCCCTGTAGCTGTTTCCCTCGATGACGATCTGGTAGCTGGCGTTGGCCAGGCGGTCCAGGGCACTGTTGCCCAGGATTGGATCATCAAAGAGGCTGAGCCATTCCTCCACGGACCGGTTGCTGGTGATGACGAGGCTGGAGACCCGGTGCCGGCTGATGATCAGCTCGTAGAGGTCTGCGGATTGCTGGGGGGTGAGGCGGTGGAGACCCAGATCGTCCAGAATCAGCAAGTCCGGGCTGAGGAAGGACCGGAAGGCGCGATCCGCCGAGTTGTCCACCCTGGCCTGGGTCATGCTCCTGAAGAAGTCGTCGGCATGGCAGAAGCGTACGGTGTGGCCGGCCCTGATGGCAGTGTAGCCGAGGGCCTGGGCCAGGAAGGTCTTGCCCACGCCAGCCGGTCCCACCAGCAGCACGTGCTCGTGTCTGGACAGGAACTCCAGCGAGAAGGCGGCATCCAGGAGCCTGCGGTCGATGGTGACGGCGGCCGACCAGTCGAAGTCCTCCAGGCGGCAGGTCTCCTCGAAGCCGGCGCCCAGCAGTCGCAGTTCCAGGCGGCGGTCCGCGCGGCGATTGACCTCGTCGCTGAGGATGATTTCCAGGAAGGAAGCGTAGTCCAACTGGTCCCTGCGGGCCAGGGCAATGCGTTCGGGCAGGGTGGCGGCCATGGGCCCCAGCTGGAGCCGCTTGAGCAGGGGCGTGAGTTCGGTGACACGGGTCATGATTGACCTCCCTCTGTTGGCTGTTGGCCGTAACCTTTTCTCAAGGAGAAGACGTCGCCTGGGCGGGCGAAGCGTCCCGCGGGCAGCGGTGATGGATGTTCCGGGGCCTCCTGTTGCTCCAGGGCCTGGATCAAGATGCGCTCCACGCGACGCACGTCAATCAGGTCCACCTCCAAAGCCCTGCGGCACGCCGAATCGAGGCGTTCGGAGGTGTAGCGCTGACCCAGGCGAAGGAGTTTGTGGCCCTGCCTGATCCTGGCCCAGGGGAGGGGACCGTCGAAGAGGCGCTCGGCGAAGGTGGCCACCGCCGGGCCCAACTCCGCCGCGCTGCGCTTGATCCCCTCAGGCGCCCTGAGAGTGTAGGCACTCAGCTCGGCAGGATAGTCCTGGGTGTCAGTGGCTCGGCCACCGCGAGGCTGACGAGGGTGGACCTTGATCAGGCGTCCCCGGTGGTAGATGCGCACCAGCTTGAGGCCCAGCCCGATCTCCACCTGCTGTCCCGGCGGGCACAGGGCCGAAGGCACCGAGTAGAGGGCGTACTGGCAGGCCACGTGGTGGTCGGGATGCACCTTGGCGTTGCGCCAGTGGGTGACTTCGTAGGGCTCGCCGTCCCAGGGATGCAGGGCCTGTCGTTCCTCATCCAGGAAGACCTGCAGGGGTTGACTCCGGGTGGTGCCGTGGATGCGCCTTCCCGCGACATCTCGACACCAGCGTGCCGCCTCATACCTGAGGTGTCCCAGATCCTTGAACTCACCGCCCTTGAAGAAGCGCTCACGTACGTACTGGACGCCCCGCTCCACCTTGGGCTTGTCCTTGGGGTGGCGCACCCGGGCCGGGTCGGTGATGAAGCCACGGTGCTGGGAGTATTCCAGAAAGCCACGGGTCAGGCGGGGGTGCAGTGCGTCAGCGCCTGCCACCGCGGCGGGGAAGTTGTCAATGACCAAATACTTGGGGATGCCGCCGAAGAAGGCCCAGGCCGCTTCCAGGCCGGCGATCACCTCCTCCAGCTTCTGGCTGTAGGTGGGCCACAGGAAGCTGTGCCTGGAGTGGGCCAGCACCACTATCAGGGCCCCCACCGTGCAGCGGCGGCCCGCCTCCTGGTCCTGGATGAAGCCCAGGCGACCGAAGTCCAGTTCCGCCACCTCTCCAGGCCCGCTCTGCTCCATCCGCACCGTTCTGGCGCTGCGACGTCGCCAGTTGCGCCGTTGCAGGAAACGCCGCAGCGACGTGTAGGACACCTGACAGCCCCGCTGGGCCAGCAATTCGCCAATCCGGGTCACCTGCAGCCGGTCAACGGTGACCCATCGGTAGATTTGATCGCCCCAGGGCTCCAGCAGGTCCTCGGCGGGCGTCACTTTCTTCCGTGGTCCGCTCCGGCTCAGGGCTACCAGCCGGCTCAGTTGTTCCTCACTGGGGTCCGGCCCCTCCCGGCTTACCCCAACCTCTTCCGCCTCTGCCAAGTATTTCCGGACAGTATCTCTCGATAGTCCGGTCCCCGACGCTATGTGTCGCTGACTGTTTCCCTTTTGCCAGCGCCGGATCACCTCTACTATGTCCACTCGGGACACCTCCTTATAGGCCATCTCCCCTCCTCACTTTGAAGTGCGGAGATGGTCTTCTATTTGGTGCCCAGGGTGGACTGAAGACCCTGGCGAAGTGGCCTAAAGACCTTGGCGATTTCTCAATTTACCGGTCTATAGTTCGTGATCATTTACAGGCTACAATGCCCAGGCGGTGGTGAGTGAGGAGCAGATCATAGTAGCCGTTGGAGTGACCCAAGAGGCCAACGATGTGCAGCAACTGGAGCCGATGCTCCAAACCATGGCGCATACTCTGGAGGCAGCCGGCATAGAGGACCGGCCCAAAGCGGGCCTGGCCGATGCCGGGTACTGGAGTGAGGCCAACATCAGGGCTTGCTCCTGGCCAGAGATGCCTGAGCTTCTTATTGCCACCACCAAGGATTGGAAACAGCGGAAGATGCTACGGGAGAAGGGGTGTCCCCGAGGGCGTATACCAAAAGGACTGAGCCCGAGGGACAGGATGGAGCGCAAGCTGCTGACAAAGCGAGGCCGAGCTCTGTACAAGAAGCGGGGTGTACTGGTGGAGCCGGTGTTCGGACAGGTCAAGGAAGGACAGGGGTTCCGGCGGTTTATGAGACGGGGGTTGGGCGCTGCACAGAGTGAGTGGTCGCTGGCAGGGATGACCCATAACTTGCTCAAGCTATGGCGCAGTGGCCAAGCCCCAAGGGGCTTGGGGTAGGCCCCATGGAACTAAGAGAGGCAGACGACCTTTCTGGGGCTCGACAAGCGGCCGGTGGAACTGGACGGGCCGACCTCTCTTGAGGCCCATCGCTCCCACACCTGTGTTAGTCAACTCGCCCACCGGTCTATGAGACAAACTCTTCTGCGCATTTCACCTTGGCTTTGGTTTAGTATTACAACGACGGTGCATCAAATAGGGCGGCTTGTGAGCGGAAAATGTATTGGGTAACGATCGGGAGTGAACCTGTCGTGCAAGTTGGCGTATAGCCAGGAAGGAATTCCCAAGAGCCCTTTCATGGCAACCGTCGTTGTAATACTATTGCAGCTCCCTCCACTCAAATGCCTTTATCCATAAGGTCTCCGCAGGCGGGAAACCCACGGCCCACACTCCATTTCAACCCACCTCCACCCATCTCGGACTGCCAGCGCTCCCCTACCTCGCGAGTATGACATTATTGAGAGCGCCCCAGCAGACGACGGAGCCGTCCGCCCTTACCCCGCAGGTGTGCCATCCCCCGGTGCTGACGGAGGCGAACTCCCCCTCCGGCGGCGTGGACTGGCCAAGTAAACTCCCATGCCGATCCTCGTTGTCCCCCCAGCAGGCGACAGAGCCGTCCGCCCTCACCCCGCAGGTGTGGCCACCCCCCGCGCTGACGGAAGCGAACTCCCCCTCCGTCGGCGTGGACTGGCCATATTCATTACGGCCCCAGCAGGCGACGGCGCCGTCCAGCCTCAGACCACAGGCGTGGCCACCCCCCGCGCTGACGGAGGCGAACTCCCCCTCCGAGGGCGTGGCCTGGCCATATTCATCTTCCCCCCAGCAAGCGACGGAGCCGTCCACGCTCACCCCGCAGCTGTGCCACCACCCTGCGCTGACGGAGGCGAACTCCCCCTCCGGCGGCGCGGCCTGGCCATATTCATCACGGCCCCCGCAGGTGACGGAGCCGTCCGCCCTTACCCCGCAGGTGTGCCATCCCCCGGTGCTGACGGAGGCGAACTCTCCCTCCGGCGGCGGGAGCTGGAGTAAACTCCCAAGTAAATTTCCATTCCAACCCTCGGTGGACCCCCAACAGGCCACGGAGCCGTCCACCCTCAAACCACAGGCGTGGCCACCCCCCGCGCTGACGGAGGCGAACGCCCCCTCCGGCGGCGTGGCCAGGCCAAGTAAATTCCCATTCCGATCCTCGGTGGACCCCCAGCAGGCCACGGAGCCGTCCACCCTCAAACCACAAGCGTGGCCACCCATGGCGCTGACGGAGGCGAACCCCCCACCGGCGGCGTGGCTTGGCCATAGTCATTCCAGCCCCAGCAAGCGACGGAGCCGTCCACCCTCACCCCGCATGTGTGCCCAAACCCGCCGCTGACGGAGGCGAACTCCCCCTCCGGCGGCGTGGCTTGCCCGTGTTCATTCCAGCCCCAGCAGGCGACGGAGCCGTCCACCCTCACCCCGCATGTGTGCGACCACCCCTCGCTGACGGAGGCGAACTCTCCCTCCGGCGTCGTGGCTTGGCCAGATTCACCTCCCCCCCAGCAGGCGACGGATCCGTCCACCCTCAAACCACAGGCGTGCCAACGCCCCGCGCTGACGGAGGCGAACTCCCCCACCGGCGGCGTGGCTTGGCCATAGTCATCACGGCCCCAGCAGGCGACGGAGCCGTCCACCCTCAAACCACAGGCGTGCTCACTCCCGGCGCTGACAGAGGCGAACTCCCCCTCCGGCGGCGTTGCCTGGCCATAGTTATCGAGCCCCCAGCAGTCGACAGAGCCGTCCACCCTCAAACCACAGGTGTTGCTGACGGAGGCGAACTCCCCCTCCAGTGGCGTAGCCCGACCATATTCATTGTCGCCCCAGCAGGCGACGGAGCCGTCCACCCTTACCCCGCAGGTGTGCCAAATCCTCGTGCTGACGGAGGCGAACTCCCCCTCCGGCGGCGTGGCTTGGCCGAGCCTATTGAAGCCCCAGCAGGCGACGGTGCCGTCCGCCCTCACCCCGCAGGTGTGCCGCCACCCCGCGCTGACCGAGGCGAACTCCGTCTTCCTTACCTGTCTGCCCACATCTCCAACCACGCCAACGCTGGCCGTGGCGCTGGTCTCGCCAGTGGCCTTTGGCGCCTCCGTCGGCGTTGCTCCTCCCGAATCCCCTCCACCACCGTTGCTGCTCCCGGCGGCCTCCGTTCCAACCACGCCAACGCTGGCCGTGGCGCTGGTCTCGCCAGTGGCCTTTGGCGCCTCCGTCGGCGTTGCTCCTCCCGAATCCCCTCCACCACCGTTGCTGCTCCCGGCGGCCTCCGTTCCAACCACGCCAACACTAGGCGTGGCGCTGGCCTCGCCAGTGGCGCCTGACGCTTCCGTCGGTGTGGCCCCTCCCGAACCCCCTCCTCTGCCGTCGCTAGCCCCCGTCGCCTCCGTCGGCCGTGACTCTACGGCGGGGGTGGAACCGGCCGGTTCCTCTCCTCCGCAGGCTAGAATCAGCGCCGGAAGGCACAGGGCCAATAACCCGATAAGCAGAATGAGTTGGGAGTGGGTTCGCATGTTCCTTCCTCCTCAATATTGGACGCCGTCAAAAAGGGCCCTCTACGGGCTCCGGTTCGGCCTCTTCCAATTCGAAAGGGGTGGAGAGAGCCGGGCTGCACGCTGCCGGGCGGGTGGTGATCTTCCAATCCACGAGGAGCAAACCGCACCGCTCAGCTTTCGCAGAGGGTAGCCTAGGCCAGCGAAGATGGTCAACAAGTAAGGACGGCCGCCTTGAACACCGTATCGGCAATTTGTAAGCAGCGTGAGGCGGCTCCAGTGGGCCGGTGGCTCTCTGCAGGCTATCCATGCCAGCCCGGCGGACACCCTGCATCGGGACGGCGTATTGAAACGTTCGCAATACGGTCTGCTTCGGCCCACCAGTTCACCAAACCCCAGGCGCAGGGCCAGGCTGGCGGGCAGCAGCAGCCCGGCATTGGCCACCAGGCGATGGTCGTCGAAGGCGAAGTGGATGCGGTCGAGGTGTTCGAGTGGTAGCATCTAACGGGTGCTCCTTTTCCGGGGTCGGTTTTCTGATCAAAAACCATTATCCCAGATTCAGAGGAGCACCCTCTTACCCTTCCAGCACACCTTTTATCCCCACTTCTTCGGTGGATTCGGGCTAAGGCGGAGTACGCCTTCCGCGCTGGGTACGACGGCATGGGGCAGGTGTCCGTCACCCACGTGATCGAGCGGAGATACTCCGCCATGCTGAGGCAGCCGGAACCGGTGGCCGCTTAGTCCTCCTTATCGTAGGTTCTTCATCCTTCTTCTACAGGATCGGAAGGTCTAGCTGGACGGCGCGGAATGCCGGTACACGACGCAACGGGGAGGATGACATTGCTAATGGAGCGTGTCATCCCCCCGACTGTCCATGTAAGCCGCCCCTTTTTGCATTTTCGGGGGATAACATCTTCGCTGGCGAATGGGGCGGCTTTTTTTGTTACCCAAATTGCGGCAGTGCATTGACGGTGTTTCTGTGTTTTTCATACAATTGAGCCAGGCAATCATCCAGGAGAAGGCAAGCGATGGAAACTAAGAAGAAGAGGCTCACACTGGACTTGGACCCCGCCTTTCAGAGGCGGCTGAAAGCCATCTCCGCGCTCAAGGGCGTCAGCATGCGCGGGTACTGCCAAGCCGCCATTGATCGGGAGTTGACAATGGACGAAGCCAATGGCTTGGGCGGACTGCTGTCTGACAAGCCGGACCACGTAATGTTCGCAGAGCTCCAGAAGGAGATATTCGGAGACAAGACACTACCAGGAAACTCCGCCGACCTGATCCGAGAGGCCCGCGAGATTAGAGATGCAGAGATGGAGCGATGGGCGTGAGCGGGCGTGTCGTCGTCGATGCGAGCGTGGCGGTCAAGTGGTTGGTGAGGGAGGAGCACACCGACAAGGCTCTAGCGATTCTCGGTGCTTGGCATGAGGAAGAGATCGTGCCTGACGCTCCCCACCTGCTGCCCTTCGAGGTCGCCAACGCTCTCCATCGAATAGTGGTTCGCGGCCAGTTGAGCGTCGGAGACAGCACCCGCATGATCGCACAATTGCTTAGCTCCAGGCTTGAGTTGCATCAGACGGCAGGACTGCCTGCACGAGCGTTGGAGCTGGCAAGCGAACTTCAGCAGGGAGCGGCCTACGACGCCCACTACTTGGCCCTTGCGGAGGAGTTCGGCTGCGAATTGTGGACCGCCGACCAGAGATTCTACCGGGCGGTAAGCGCCGGGATTGACTGCGTGCGCTGGATAGGAGAGTTCAGTGCATAAGGCAACTATGACCAATATCGTTGATTACTTAGCCTTGGAGTAATGGCATGAAACCGGAGCTTAGGACCTGACATGCCCGGCAATCTGTTCACGAACTACTTCCTGACCGAAGGCATAAGGGCGACCGCCGAGTGGCGCACGTCCACCTCGGACTCGACGGCATTTGCCGTGTTTCGGGATGGCGTTCGTCAACGCTACGGTGTGCTGAGCAGTTCTGAAGGCCCCAACGAGGCCGTCACCGAGCAGGAGTTGATTCGCCCGGTCCTGGAGCTCTTGGGCTGGGCCGACTACCTTCCCCAGCAGGGGACAACCCGCAACGAGGACGTCCCCGACTATCTCCTCTTCACCGATGCCGCATCCAAGGAGCGCGCCGCCGGGAGAGCCAACCCTGAGGAACGATTCCGGGATGCCATCGTGGTGGAGGAGAGCAAGCGGTTCGGTCTCTCCCTCGATGCCCGCGACAGGGACACCGGACGCCAATCCAGGACGCCCCACGGCCAGATTCTGCGATACCTCTCGACGGCTGACATCGAGTCGGAGAGCCGAATCCGGTGGGGGTTCCTGACCAACGGCGGCTTGTGGCGTCTCTATGACTACCGCGCCCGCCCCCGCGCCACCGGCTACTTCGAGGCCGACATCGGAGAGATGCTGGGGTCCGGCGGCGAGGACGGGCTCCGCCTCCTCTACCTGCTGTTCCGTCGCGATTCCTTCACCCCGCAGCAGGGGGCCACGACCAGCTTCCTGGAAGCGGCGCTAGCTCAGGGGAGGCGGTACGAGGAGAAGGTGGCCCAGGACCTGTCCAGCGTCGTATTCGAGAGAGTCTTTCCCAAGCTGGCGCAAGCCCTGGCCGACGCCACCGGCGAAGACCTGTCACGGGTCCGTCACGCAGCCCTCATCCTTCTCTACCGGCTGCTCTTCGTGCTCTACGCCGAGGACCGGGGGCTGCTCCCGGTGAACGACCTGCGATATGAGGACTACGGCTTGCGGAAGCCGGTCCGCGACCACGTGGCGCACAGGATGCAAGACGGAGGCGTCTTCTCCGCCAGCGCCTCCAGCTACTACGACCACCTGATGACGCTGTTCCGCCAAATCGACGAGGGCGACGAGTCCATCGGCCTGCCGCCCTACAACGGCGGCCTGTTTGCATCCGAAGCCGCTCCATTGCTCAGGACGGCCCGCCTTACGGACAAGATTGTCGGCGACATCATCTACGACCTGAGCCACACGGAGACGGAAGGCGCACGCCACTTCGTCAACTACCGGGACATGTCCGTGCAGCAGCTTGGCTCCATCTACGAGAGGCTCCTGGAACGTGAGCCTGTCCGGGACGACAATGGCGGGATCGTAGTGCGCCCCAACAGCTACGCCCGCAAGGACAGCGGCAGCTTCTTCACGCCTCAAGAGCTCGTCGACCTGATCGTCGACCGGACCCTGAAGCCGCTGGCCGAAGAGCGACTGAAGGCGTTCGAGGACAGGTCGAAGGAGTTGCGGAGTGACCATCGTCCCATCGCCGAGCGACACGCCGAGTTGCTTGCGCTGGACCCGGCCGAAGCCGTGCTCAACCTGAAGGTGCTGGACCCGGCCATGGGAAGCGGTCACTTTCTGGTCACCGCCGTCGACTTCCTATCGGACTATATTGCGGAGATAGCGGAGTATGCGCCAGCGGTGCCGGATTGGCTGGACGGCGAGTACTCATCCCCTCTTGTGGAGCGGGTGGCGGCCATTCGGCGCGACATCCTCCAGCGAGCCCAGGCGTCGGATTGGGTCATGGACAAGACCCAGTTGACCGACCAGACCATCATACGGCGGATGGTGCTGAAACGCTGCATCTATGGCGTGGACAAGAACCCCTTGACCGTCGAACTGGCGAAGGTGTCTCTGTGGTTGCACAGCTTCACCGTCGGGGCCCCGCTGTCGTTCCTAGACCACCATCTGCGCTGCGGCGACTCCCTGGTCGGGCTCCGTGTGCCGGGGGCCACGGCGGAGTTGAACCGGCTTGGGGGGCTGTTCGCAAGCTCCGCCATAGCTGGCGCGGAGGCCGCCACCAGTGGGATGCATCGCATAGAGGAGATGTCAGACGCGGACGTTGCCGAGGTGCGGGAGTCGGCCGAGTTGTTCCGTGGAGTGGAGGATACGACGGCCGACCTTCGAGGCTTGCTTGATTTCCTGTCTGGCCTGCGCTGGCTGACCTCGGGCATGAGGGGGAAAGCGCGTACCGCGCTCGAGACTCCTCTGGTTGAAACCCTGGGCAGTCGGCCTAACGAGGCGTACAGTCTCCTGGCGCGAGGTCCTGACAGCGTTGGGGACGGAGAGACCGGCGGCGATGACACTTCCTGGTCAGGGTTCAAAGAGTTGTGGAGCGATGCCCGGCACATCGCGGACCGCGAAGGCTTCTTGCATTGGGAGGCGGCCTTCCCAGGCGTCTGGCAGCGGTGGCAGGAAGAACAGCCGGTTGGCGGCTTCGACGCCGTCATCGGCAACCCGCCGTGGGACCGCATCAAACTCCAAGAGGTGGAGTGGTTCTCCACGCGCTCACCGGAGCTGGCCCTGGCCCCGACAGCGGCCGCACGGAAAACAGGCATTCAGCAACTGCGTGACAAGGGAGCGCCTCCGGCGGACGAATTCGACGCCGCGAAGGAGCGAGCGGATAAGCTGGGCGAGTTGATTCGCGCCTCCGGGAACTATCCCCTGCTGGGCGGCGGCGACATCAACCTCTATTCGTTGTTCGTGGAACGCGCCATGGGGCTTGTCAAGCCTGACGGTTTTGTGGGCTTACTCACCCCCTCCGGCATCTACGCCGACAAGACCGCTGCCGCCTTCTTCAAATCCCTTTCTACTACCGGGCGAATGGGTGGCCTGTTCGACTTCGAGAACCGCCGCCTTGGGACGGGGCTGCCGCCCTTCTTCCCCGACGTGGACTCGCGGTTCAAGTTCTGCGCCCTGATATTCGGGGGCGCGGAGCGCCGGTTCGACGAGACCGAGTGC
Source organism: Dehalococcoidia bacterium (assembly GCA_965224325.1). Lineage (GTDB taxonomy): Bacteria > Chloroflexota > Dehalococcoidia > Lucifugimonadales > UBA3495 > CBDCMJ01. Next base: position 49,062 of record CBDCYT010000017.1, on the reverse strand, counting down.
GCCTTCTTCCTGCACGATACCGAGACCATCAGCAACCCTGACCGCTGCTTCCCTCTGGCCCCGTCGGACTTCGCCCGCGTCAACCCCAACACCGGTACCGCGCCCATATTCCGCACCCGGCGGGACGCCGAGATCACCCGGCGCATCTACGAGCGGCATCCCGTGCTCGTCGACCGGTCACAGGGAGGGGAGCGCAAGGCGTGGCCCGTCCGGTACGTGCGGATGTTTGACATGACCAACGATTCACATCTGTTTCGGACGGCAGCCCAACTCGATTCGGAGGGCTTCTATCCGGTGCAGAGCAATCGCTGGAAGCGGGGCGACGATCTGTACCTGCCCCTGTACGAGGGCAAGATGGTGCAGGCGTTCGATCACCGCGCCGCCAGCGTGGTCGTCAACCCTGAGAACCTGAATAGGCCAGCTCAGCCACGAGAGGCCACTGCTGAAGAGCACGCCAACCCGGATTGGCTGCCTGATCCTCAATACTGGGTGCCGGAATCCGAATGCGGCTGGGCTCCAGGAATGAATTGGGTTCTCGGATTCAAGGAGATTACTGCGCCTACAAACGTGAGGACGTTTATCGCCGCGCTTTTTCCTGCTGTCGGATTCGGAAACAAGGTGCCAATTCTCAAGCCGGAAACAGAAGACGGCAAGGAATGGTTGCTGGCTGCAAATCTCAATGCCATGGTTTTCGACTTCGCGACGCGGCAGAAGGTACAAGGCCAGACCTTGAATTTGTTCATCCTCGAACAACTCCCCGTTGTCGCGCCCGACGACTACGATCAGCACTTCGGTGACAAGACGGCTCGGGACATCGTGCGTGACCACGTGCTCCGGCTCACCTACGCGGCCAACGATATGGCCCCATTCGCCCGTGACCTCGGCTATGACGGCCCGCCGTTCATCTGGGACGAGGAGGAACGCCGCCACCTGCGGGCGCGGCTCGACGCCCTCTATTTCCACCTCTACGGGCTATCCAGAGAGGACGCGGGCTACGTGCTCGACACCTTCCCCATAGTTCGACGCCAGGACGAAGCCGAGTTCGGCTCCTACCGCACCCGCGATCTCATCCTTGCCTACATGAACGCCCTCGCCGCCGGGGATGCGGACACAGTAGTGTCGGTCTAGGACGGAGGGATGTGGGCAGCATGAGGTTCATTCCGCGCTTCTCCATTACGAACGCAATCGCAGCGGCCCTCACCGAGATTGAGCGCGCCCGCGGGTTCCTCGATGCTGCGAGCCTGTCGGATGAGTGGATCGACTCCATGCGTTCGCGGGCGTTCCTTCTCGAAGCGCACCATACGACCCATATCGAGGGGACTCGCCTTACGATTGAGGAGGCCGCAGACCTTCTGGCGGGCGACGACGTTCCTGGGGCGGACCCGGACGACACGCGCGAACTGCTCAACTACCGCGACGCTTTCGAGTTCGTCAGCACGTACCTGAACGATGGCGGTCCAATCACCGAGAGGATTATCCTTGAAATCCACAGGCATCTGGTTTCCGGCGTCCGTGGCGGGTCCGCCGCGCCGGGGCAATACCGGCGTGTCCAAAACTATGTCGTCAACTCGGCGACCGGCGAGACGATCTACACGCCGCCTCCGGTCCGCGACGTGCCTATTCTCATGCGCGAGCTCGTCAGTTGGTTGAACCTGCCAAGCGACATACATCCGGTCATTGCAAGTGGGATCGCCCAGTTCCAGCTGGTTCACATTCATCCGTTTTTGGACGGCAACGGCCGCACGTCCAGGCTGCTCTCGACCCTGTGTCTCTACCGGGCGGGCTACGACTTCAAGCGGCTGTTCACCATCAGCGAGTACTACGACCGGGACCGGATGGCCTTCTACCGTGCTCTCCAGAGTGTACGACAGACGGATATGGACATGACGCGTTGGATCGAATTCTTCACTATCGGCCTTGCTACCCAGCTCACCGAGGTCAAGCGGCGAGGAGAGTTGGCGATTCAGCAGGACATCCTCGCTCGCCGGCACGACCTGACGGATCGACAGGTGCTCGCCCTTCGTCATGTGCTGGAGTCCGGGAGAGTTACGATCGGCGAGTTCGAGCATCTGTGCCCAGGAATTCAGCGGCGCACGCTCCAACGTGACCTCAGGGGGCTGATGGAGAAAGGATTGCTTCTCCGCCGGGGCAGCACGAACCGGCTCGAATACCTCCTCGCAGATGGAACCGTCTGATCTTGCGACAAACTTGTGCCAAAACTTGCGACAGGCTCATGACACTACTTGCGACATCTGGACAGGTACTTCAAAAGACGGGAGAAGGGCCAAACTGAAAGCGGTAGAATCCAGCAAGCTACTGAAGAATAGCAGAGGAGCGAGATGCCGATTCAACAGTACTCGGTCAATCAGTATCCTGTAGAGACCTTGATCACCTGGATCAAATCTGATGAAATCGCTATCCCTGAGATACAGCGCCCCTTCGTCTGGAACGCGGCAAAGGTGCGTGATTTCATCGATTCGCTATACAAAGGCTATCCCGTAGGGTATCTCATGGTTCCGTTTGCTTTTAGAGTTTGGTGTGCCTACGGGCAGAAGGGCCAGACACTGAAAGCAAACGGAACCGGCCGACAATCTCCTCAAGGACTGCGTGCTGTCCCATTGGGGGACTGACGGGCTGAAGCCCTACATGAGGTACTCACTGGCCGGAGGGTACCAGACCAACGGGGAGAACGTCCTCACCTCCAACGAGTGCGGACTAACGGACACCTCCCTCCAGCGGAACGAGAAACCCATGAAGATGGTGAGTGACGCCGTAGACGGCTTGCTGGAAAGCCCCGACCACAGGGAGACGATGCTGGATCCTAGGTACAGCCAAGTGAACATCGCCTAGCTTGGGACCGCAACACCTTCAAAGCCGTCCAGCACTTCGAGGGCGACTACGTGGAACTCACCCTGCTGCCGGCCATTCAGGAAGGTGCGCTGGCCCTTGAAAGGCGGCTCGAAGAGGAATACGAATTCGACGGGATAAACCCCCTCATGGCGTTCATCATCTACGACCCAAGGCCAAGGACCCTGACCCAAGGGCAACTGGCGCAGACAAGTTGCTACTCCCACGGAGCGGTGATCGCTACGGTTATTCCACCGTCTCCCTTCCTGACAGCCGGCTACGAGTACACAGAGACCATGGAAACCCGACAGTGCACCGACCCGTACAGGACCGGCAACGGTACAGACAGGCCCGAAACCCGACTGGAAATGGACAGGGCGTGGAGTGAGAACAAGGAGAAGTCGGAGAGGATAGTAGAGACCGAGTTTTCGGTCCAGGTCATGAAGGCCCGTGACCTAGAGGTAGAGGGCAGGGAGTTCTGGCTCACGGCGGACTTGCAGGACCTCCTAGACGAGCACGGCCCGGGAGTCTACACGGTGGCCCTGCTGGCAGAGCTCGATGGTGTGGGAAAGGGCGAACACGAGGTGATTTCAGAGTACTCGATATTCCACCAGGTGGGGGCACCAGGGAACTACGCTGTCGAGTGAGGGTGGAAGACTCAGCTTCGGCCTCACCCCGCAGCAACTGAACCGGAACGGGGTACAGACCACCATGGTCCAAGCCGCGGTCATCCGGGGCGTCGCCTCCGGCATCGTGCCCCAGCGTCAGACCGTCAGCGGCCGGCCCTCGTTCAACCTGCTGAAGTCGGAGACCCTAGTCTGGACCACCTGGTATGCCAGAAAAACTCTTATCGTAAGCAGTGGTCAGATCCTCAGAAAACGGCAAGAAGGAAAGACCACTATGCGCGACGAGGACAAACCGAATAAACTGCACACCCTGAAGCTACGCAAGAGGAAGCGGCCATGACCTGGCCGCCCACAAATAGTAGGAGACAGCCGAATGAGCGGCTTCGCAGACGTATACCAGAGATTATGCGAACGCCACCCTGACGAGAGAGTCAGAGGACTCGCCTTTGAACCGATTGTAAAAAGGGTCTTGACCACCGACTTACGCTCGTATTTTAAACCTGTTCCGAAATATCACCAAAAGTGTGGAAGAGCCAAAGAACCTGGTTCACCTCAGTGGTATCATCCAGCGTTCTTGGGGTTTGGACTTAAGGGCAGATGTTTGCGGCGGAGAAATCACACCTTTCGCCCTGTTTATCATTGAATCATGAGGAGTGCAATATGACCGGGCTGCTTTCTCGGCGAATGGCCTACCCACTGCTTGGCGTGACGATCCTGTTGTTCCTGATGACACTCATCTCCGCCTGTGGAGGGCAAACTGCTACGGAGGAGCCCGAGCCCACTGAACCGCCACCCGCCACTGCAGCGACCGGTCCCACGCCCGAACCGAGCAACATACCGGAACCGACAACTACTCCCGAACCCACGGCCATCCGTGAGCCGATGGCTCCACCGACCCCCGAACCGACTCCTACTCCGACCATCGCTCCCACCGTAGCGCCGGTCCTCACGGACAGGGGATATTTTGGAGGTGTTCTACCACGCGACTGGCGGGCCCAACTGGGCCAACCACGATAACTGGCTTACCGACAGGCCGATCGGCGAATGGTACGGCGTTACAACCGACGCTGTGGGGCGGGTGACAGAGCTTAATTTCTTCGACCGCACCAATCGTAAGGGAAATGGTCTGAAGGGACAGATCCCGGCAGAGCTGGGCAACCTCGCGATGCTGACGGTACTGAACCTCTCCTCCAACGAGCTGCAGGGCGAGATTCCGCCGGAACTGGGGAACCTCTCCCAACTGACCTCGCGCATCCTGTCCGGCAACCAGCTGACTGGTGAAATCCCCTCATCGCTGGGCAACCTGTCCCAACTGACCTCTCTGCTCCTGGCGATCAACCAGTTGAGTGGCCAAATCCCACCGGATTTGGGCAGTCTGGCCAGTTTGGAATCGCTCTGGATGGACCGAAACGATCTTAGCGGGCCGATCCCTCCTGAGCTCGGACAGCTCTACAATCTGAAACATCTTGAACTTGCCGGAAACCGTTTGAGCGGAGAGATTCCAGCGTCAATGGCCAATCTGACCAATCTGACCGGGTTCGCCTTGGGAGACAATCAATTTACCGGAAGCTTGCCATCCTGGTTGGGCGGTTTCTCCGAGCTGACCCACATAAACCTGAGAAGAAACCGCCTGAGCGGCAGCTTGCCGAAGGATCTGGGCAATCTCGCAAAAGTGCAGTCCTTTTACATTAGCAACAATCAGTTGTCCGGAGAAATCCCCCAGGAATGGGGGAATATGAGCAGGCTGATCGCCTGGAGGATCAATGGGAATTCGATCACAGGATGTGTGCCCGCAGAACTTGAAGGCCGATTGCGATTCGATATCGGATCCACGGATATAGCCGGCCTGCCGTTCTGCGAAGCGTCCCAAGGGTCAGCCTCCGTCGTGGCGATAGCGCCTGCGCCGAGAGTCACGGCTACGCCACCCCCTTCTCCCACATTCGGGCCCACCGATTCTGCGAGGCCAACGGCTACGGCTGCCCCCCACTTAAACCTGAGACAGGCGTCATATCGACAAACGAGCAAGGTGTAATAAGGCCTCGAGCCGAATTCCTGTACCTGGAAAATAACGTGTTGTTTTTCCTGAGGGGCGATGACGTTGTGGCAAGCACGTACGTCGAGGCGAAAGTCGGCCCTGGTCTCGTTCTTAAAGAGGCGGTGGGGGGAAGTTTCCGCAGGATCGCGCCTGAAGCGATTCCAACAGGTGGAATCGTATACCTGTATTCCGGCATCGTCGATAGTGTGGAGGTTCCCCACACCGTAGTTCTGTTCACTCCCCGCTCAGGTGCTGTGCTTGACGGGCGCTCCGTAGTCGAGCGCATATCCGAATTGCCTTGGTTTTCCGAGTTTGAGCGCATGTCTGAACCGAAATGGTTGTCCGACGGCCTCACAGAAAATGAGGGGATAGTGCTCTCGCTCTTGTGGAAAATCGCCCAAAAGGACTTTTCCTTGTTTGAACGTTTTTTAAGCGCTCCGTGGCTTGAAGACGGCGTCAAGGCAAGCGAAATGCAGGCCATCATCTATCTCACAAGGTTGGCTGCAGGGAATGTATTGATGCCTGACCGGCAATATACCTGGATGGTTGAGCATTTCTTAGAACAGCCGTGGGTAGCAGATGGAGTCACAGAACGGGAGGGGAGAGCGGTGCAGATTTTGGGGAAGCTTGCACTTGACTATCCACCGCTAACTGAGGGGGTACTGAGATTTTCGTGGGCTGCTGATGATCTCAGCCAGGCGAGCAACGAGCAACGAGCCCTGAAACATATTAGAAACCTTGCCGAGAAGGATCTATCCCGAGCTGTGCAATTGGTCAGTCTGCCGTGGCTCGCGGACGGGATCACAAACCACGAAAGATTCACTATCGCCTTTGCCCAAGCCCTTCCAGAGATCGAAAATGAGTGGGCTGAAACCGCGTGGGGTTACATTAGCGAGAATCGAGAAATCACCAAGGCGGCTGGATTAGGTCTATACGATATCCACCGCTTCGATGGCTACAACAATAGAAACCGACTTGAGCTACTCCTTAACCAACCTTGGCTTCAGGATGGTCTGTCTGATAACGAAGCAGCATTGATATTGGTTGTCCGGAGATTGGCAGGGTCACCCAAAATTTTTCAGGAATATATCGACAACCCACACGTGATTTCTGATACCTTCTCGTTGCCATTGGCCGGCGAGACCAGTGTATTCGCGATTAGTCGAAAGCGGTTCGACCGAGAGAATGAGGTGCTGAGGGACATGCGCAAGGGAGTGGAGGTAATGGAGGAACTCTTTGGCGAGCCGTGGCCAGTCTCCAACGTGGTCGTGCTCGTGGAACCGGAGGTCGGGGATCCTGAGTCCGTAAACCCAAACTCTGGGACATTTCCACTGGGGTTTCATGCCTCAACTCACATTCACATTAAGTCCTTCGGTGGTGGCCTGTATTACCACGAGCTGGGACATTACCTTTTTTCGGGGATGGGCGCCTGGATGGACGAGGGAGCGGCGGAATTTTTTGAGTCCTACGCTCTGAGTGTCAGCGAAGAACCTCTGCGTTTTAGCATTAGCGAGTCCAAGGCAAATATGAACAGATCCGTGAGGAACTGTGCTGCTCACGGAGCGACCAATATTCACAAATGGAATCAGATCAAAAGGAATGCCCGTTCCGAAGGTGTAACGCTTCACAGGGATCTAAACTGGTGCGACTATGCACTTGGTGAAGCCTTCCTTTGGGGAATGTACGATTCCCTGGGGCAGGACACGGTGGTGACCTCTCTGCTTGATCTTGTGAGGCTCAGAGGCGATTTTCGCATTGATTTTGAGGAGGCCATTTACGAGACGTTTCTTAACAACGCTCCAGTGGAAAAGCGGGATGAATTTCGCGCACTCTACTCGCGGCTTCATGGGGGTCCGATTCCAGAAAATTAGGCACTGCGTCAAAGGCGGCTGCAAAACGTACCGCCGGGGCTGTCGTTGATCAGATGGTCGATGAGCTGGACTTCGTGCCCCACCGGGGCGGAACTGCTCTTCGAGGTCTTCAGCCAGCGCTACGAGCGGGGCTCAACCCTGGTGACCACCAACCTTCCCTTCGACGAGTGGACCGAGGTCTTCGGGTCGGAGAGGCTCACCGGGGCCCTGCTGGACCGCCTCACCCACCACAACATCCTGGAAACGAACGGCGAGAGCTACCATCTGAAGTGTAGCAGAGAGAGCGCTGTCTCCCAGGTCTCGGATGATCCGGACGACTCCTGACTCAATCAAGAACTCCGGAACTGCGGACCCCTGCTCCTGACCTGACCCCGCCCGGCCCCCAATTCAGTTCTTCCTCATCGTGCCGGTGGTACACGATTCCTCCGCCGCGGTTGTTGACGTCCAGCGTAAGCGTCCTCACTAACTGGCCAGCATAAATGTCACACTCACCTCATGGAGAATGTGACATTGAATCCCAAAGAACAGACGAGGCTTCAGGTTCTCAACAGCTTGCTCGCGGAGCACATGACACTGGATCAGGCGGCCACCCTGATGGGTGCCGGCCCCCGGCACACCCGGCGCATTCTGGCGGATTACCGGAAGAACGGCGCTGCATCCCTTGCCAATGGTCACCGGGGCCGCAAGCCGGCCAACGCTATTCCCGAGGCGGCCAGGAGCAGGGTGGTTCACCTGGCTCGCACCAGGTACGCAGGGGCCAACCACACCCATCTCTCAGAGTTGCTAAGTGAACGCGAGGGTCTCGACATCGGCAGGATTACACTTCGGCGTATCCTGGTGAACGCCGGGCTCAGCAGTCCGCGGCGAAGGCGTCCGCCCAAGCACCGTGTGCGCCGCCAGCGCATGCCCCGGGAGGGCATGCTGGTCCAGATGGATGGCAGTTACCACCGGTGGCCGGGCGATGCCGGGCCTCAGTTCACCCTCCTGATCGCGGTGGACGATGCCACCGGTACGGTGGGCGACGCCCTCTTCTGCGAGAAGGAGGACGCCCACAGCTACTTCCTGCTGATACAAGACCTGGTGCGCCATCTCAGCCTACCCGTCGCCCTCTACACCGGCCGCCACGGGGTCTTCAGGCATACACCAGGCTCCGGGCTGGCCGGTACGTCAACCCAGTTCAGCCGGGCTATGGGGGAACTGGGGATTCAGATGATATTCGCCCTGTCGCCCCAGGCCAAGGGTTGCGTGGAGCGAACGGCGGGAACGTTCCAGGACCGGCTGGTAACTGAACTCCGGCTGGCAGGGGCGGGCAGCATCGGGGAAGCCAACAGGGTGCTGGAGGAGTTCCTGCCCCGATTCAACCGGCGCTTCCGGGTTCCGCCCCAACACCCTGACCCTGCATTCCGGCCTCTGGACCCGGACCTGTGCCTGGAACAGGTCCTGTGCTTCAAGCACAGCAGAAGGGTGGCCAAAGACAACACGGTGAGGTTCCAGCTGCGCACCCTCCAGTTGCTGCCGGGCCGGGAACGCCCCAGCTACGGCGGGGCGGCTGTGGAGGTCTTGGAAGGTCTGGACGGCCGGCTGTCTGTGAGGCATGACAGGCACATCATTGCCGCCCAGGAGGCGCCGCCCAGTCCGGTATTTCTCCGGAACGGCCACGGGCGTTCCCCAACTGTTCCTGCCCCAGCCTCCGGCGCCAACGGCCTGGGCGAACGTTGGACCGCGACTCTTCAACCACTGGACTCAAGGGCCGGGGACGAGAATGAGCAAGGGGCCGTCACTGGGCGCGTGGCCCCGGCCGGCAAGCCCAAAGCCGCCTCCGCGCCCAAGCCGGCGTTCCTTCAGAGGGAGAGATGGAAAGCGATTCAGAAAGCCAAGGCCAAGGGGATGTCGCTTCGAGCAATTGAGCGGGAATTGGGAATCCACAGAGCCACTACCAAGAAATACCTGGACGCCGAGGGGCCTCAGACGCGGCAATCCCGGGCCGGTCCCACTACGTCATCATCTGATACCATGCCAGCCTAACCGAGTGACATTTATGCTGAACACTTAGCCGGACATTTATCCTGAACAGCGACACCGCGGTGGTACACCTTGTCGCCGCCCTTGACACTCGATGCAAGAAGAAGCAGAGAGCGTCTTGACGGAGGTATTCGGCCCCGATTTCCTTGCGGGCAGGGAGGTCCGGGTGCTACAGAGCGAATACAGCATGGCCCATCTGGACGCACGGTATAAGACTTTGAGGGGTGTCGTCTCTCAAGGCCCCAGGCATCGCGTGGACTGACTTGACGAAAGAACAAACCGCATTGAAATCGGCATGTACCCACGGGGCGCGGGGCACGTGAGGAGATGGGCACCGTAATTGACGGAAGTCCGACGTGCCCCACACAGTGGCTCGGATCACGGCGATAGCCCTGAAGGAGGAATGTGGACTTGTGAGGCAATATTCTGCGAATGCGGGGCCATCCGGTCACCGGGGTTGGGGAAATGAATAACGAACTTCGCTCATTCATCAAAGAATCGCTGGAACGGGGACAGTCTAAGGACGCTATACGAGAGGTCTTGGCTCAAGCGGGGTGGCAGGACGAGGAGGTAAGAAAGGGGCTATCGGCCTTCGCCGACGTAGACTACCCCTCGGCAGTGCCTCGGCCAACTCCATACATTCATGCTCGCGAAGCGTTTCTCTACCTGATCTCGTTTATTGCCCTATATGTCTCTGCCTTCAGCTTCGGCCACCTGGTCTTTGGTCTCATCGACCACGCATTCCCCGATGCCCTCGATTTTCGTGACCGGTATCCCTCAGGGGGAGAGGCAACCTCCATAGCCTCGGTCATCGTAGCCTTCCCCCTTTACCTGTTCCTGATGAAAAGGCTGAGCACAGAGGTGGCGGTGGACCCTGACAAGCGGCTGTCCCTGGTGCGGCGGTGGCTGACCTACCTCACGCTTGTAATTGGGGCGGGCATCATCCTTGGAGACATCATTGCGCTGCTGGCCAATCTGCTAATGGGCGACCCGACGCTCCGATTCTTTTTGAAAGGCGGCGTCATCCTCCTGATAACCACCTGCATATTCGGGTTCTACATGTGGGATATGAAACGTACCGAGACCGCGGTTGCGGACGCCAACGCGAAATCAGCCCTACGAGCACTCTTGGGCGCAGTAGTAGTAGTGGTCGTGGCTGCCCTGGGATATTCGATGTTCCTATTGGGCACGCCGGGGGAGCAACGGGACCTTAGGCTTGATCGACAGCGAGTTTCCGATCTGTCTAACATTGCCAGAAACATAAACACCTATTGGAGTCTCAACGGGACATTGCCCGGGAGCTTCGAGGACATGTCAGGGTCCAGATTCTCCATCAGGTCGATAAACGATCCGGAGTCGAACGATCGATACGAATACAATGCGTTGGGTGACGCGGATTATGAGCTGTGCGCGGTGTTCTCCACCGATAACGACAAATCCGGGGACGCAAGACGGGCATTTTCGGACAGTGCCTGGGACCACGGTACCGGCCGGACGTGTTTTCCGCTCAAAGCCGAATATGTCGACCCTGGGCCCAAACCGCTGTCGACGATAACCCAGCTCAATCCACCTCCCGCGCCAACTCCGACGCCGATGCCCACGGTGGAGCGAGATCGCCTTGAGGGGCCACCACAAGGACCGGGCGTAGAAATTGGGACAGGCTACCCATACACGTTATACGTCCACTGCGGTATCCGCGACGCTCGCTTTGATGGGCGACTCTGGATGGCCGATCCCATGCTGAGCGACGGTAGCGGTAATCCACCACCGGACTGGACTGCTGAGGATAGCCGGGGCACCATGGAACTGGTCAGAGATGATTTGGCAGTATTCACGGCCGAAAGCGGCCGAATTGTCGAGTTCATACCATGGCCATTGGATGTCGAATGGAGACCGTGCGCCTAGTATTACAGCGTCGGATTCAAGGAGGGGTGCCTGAGGTCTGCCGGAGAAGTCTGTAGCGGCGTCTTTGGTGGGAGAGTCTCGCCTGTTGGTTACGTTGCTGCGTTTCCTCCAGCCACCGCAGCAACTCATTCGGCCCGAACTTCTCCCGGGGCAGCATCTCACGCACCACCCGGTACACTTGGGGCCGAGTGAGCAGGGGCATCTTTTCCCCCCCAGTCCTGTTGCAGACTCAACAGAAAGGCTCCGCCCAGTAGGCACATAACCATGTGGCGATGCCAGCCGGACCAAGTGCGGGTCTCGTACTCGTCCAGTCCCACGTCGCTCTTCTCCGTCTCGAATTCGGTTTCGATACGCCAACGGGATCCTCCCACATGAGCCAGAGTCTCCAAGGGAGTGTCCTCAGGGGCGTTGGACAGGTAGTAGCGGGGTTCGCTGCCGTCCAAGTTCCGGCGGCAGACGGCCCAGAGCTCCTCGCCGGGCTTCCGCCTGCGGGTTACCCGCACCCGCTGCGCACTGAATCTGTAGGTGCGGGGTCCCTGGGAACCCTCAGCCACTTTTATCTCCCGCCAGGCTCCATCAGGTAATGCATCGCTGCGCTCCACTATGGTGCGGCGCTGCCCGTCCACCAGCTTTGGCTTACGGGGACGCCCGGATCTTTGGTAGTCCGGACTGGTCCAAGCCGGCTCCGGAGGCCACACCGTGGCGCCCGCCGGAACGTCCAGCACGTACCGCATCCCCAAGGCCGCCAGGCCGTCCCGAAAGGACGGCGACATCCCGAAGGCGTCGTCCCCGGCAACCCATCCGGCTTTCAGATGGCCGCGCTCCAAGGTCCGCTGTAGCATCTCCAGAGCCAACTCCGTCTTCGACCGGTATTTCCACCTTTCGGCTGGCACTCCCGACGCCTCACACCGGCCGCTGTCAGAAGTCCAGCTCTCGGGCAGGTACAGCCGCTTGTCCACCAAAGCCCGTCCCAGCGGGCTGACATAGGCCAGAAACATTCCAGACTGGCAGTTGGCCACCTTCCCCAGGCGCCCGCAGTACTGCCGGGCCACCCCCGCCGACTTCCTGCCCTGCTTCGGGAAATCGCTGCCGTCCAGCACCCACACCGCCTCAGGGTGTCCCAGCCTGGGTGTCAAGTACTCCTGCAGGCGGCCGATGACCGCGTTCTCGTCCCAACGGGAATCGGTGAGGAACCGCTGCAGGGCCCGGGCCGAAACACCCACCGATTCGGAGAGGTTCTCCGCGTTGCGCCGTTCTTGGGACTGGACCAGCAGGGCCTGCAGGTAGTTCCTGCCGCGCTCCCGCCGCTGCTTGCGGCCAAAGGCCGGAGCGAAGAAGGAATGAAACTCCTCAAAGGCCGCGTACACCCGTTGGAACTCCGTCGCATCCATCACCCACATCCCCCGTCCAAAGCCTTTCCAAATTTGCCAACTATCCTACCAAACAATCCGACGTTGTAATACTAGGTTGATGTTCCATGGTAAGAATAGGACAAACACGGAAAGATAATCAATACACTGCACAGGGCATGAGGTTCGCATACACGGGACTGGCAGAGGGAGGCCGGAGGATTCGGTCTGTGGTTCAGAGTCCCTGACCAGCGTGGCGACGGAGACGGTGGCACAGGCTCCCTCGCCACTGACGGTAAGCCTGGAGAATGCCGCCACGAGCCACAACGGCACGGATGTGTTCACCTTTGAAATCCGGTTCAGCGAGCAATTCGGCCTGAGTTACAAGACTCTTCGGGACTATGCGTTCACGGAGGTTGGGGGCGAGGTGAAGAAGGCGCAACGAATGGATAAGGACAGCGACACCCCCAACATATGGTGGCTCATCACGGTCGAGCCGGACGGCAACGGCGATGTCACCATTACCCTGCCGACCACCACGGACTGCACCGACGATGGGGCCATCTGCGCGGAGGACGGTCGGATGCTCTCCAACAGTCTGGTGCTCACCGTCAGCGGTCCGGGCCAGTAAGAGGGAACAGGAAAGGCAGGCATATATGGACAAACGGGTAAGGCAAGCGCACCGGCCGGAAACCCGACCGCCCACGATCTGAGGTAAACGGTAAATGGGGCGCTTGCGCTCGCACTAGAGAGAGTCTCCGACTGTGCACTGGGAGAGCTTGTGCCGTGCCTCGACAGGGACAATAACGTGGACATCACGCTGGCTATACCCATCGACGATGATTCCTCAGACCCTGAGTCCCCTCAGCCTGAGTGCGTGTCAATTGGTTCACAAGGACCTTCACGCTGCGGTTCAGTTTGGCGGTGTAGAATGGCGTCGACGGGCCTGGGTCGCATGACGCTGTGCCACGAAAGATACAGGGGCTAGCATACCAGCCGAAGGAGGGAGGAGCATTGGCCAGTGACAGCCTTCTGATTGGGCGTGCAGAAGAGACCGCCGACCGGCTGTTTGACGCGAGGAACGGCGATACCGCTCCCACTTATGAGCCGACCAGCCTCCTTGAAGCTCAGGCTGCTGTCCGGCGCTTGGGCGAACGCTTCGAGGGACTCCCCGGAGCCATTTCGGAGGCGCTGGACGCCGCCCGAGCAAGTGCCAATCTCATTTCCAGCGATAGATTTCAGGGCATAGCCGAGATCATCCAGAACGCCGACGATGTGGACGCGGCACAGGTTCGGCTCCTACTTGGACCGACAGACCTCTGGATTGGCCACGACGGGAGCCCTGTGCAACTCCGCCACGTGTTAGGGTTGGCTACCCCGTGGCTAAGCACCAAAGGCAGTGAAGCAGGCACCACCGGGCGGTTTGGGATAGGACTCATGACCCTCCGCTCACTGTCGAATACGCTAGAGATTCATTGTCACCCGTACCACGTGCAACTCGGCGAGCCCGCCCTGTCTCCAATTGACCCACCCACCCCACCGCCGGGTTTTGAGGACGCGGGTTGGACCACGCTTCGCGTCCCCCTTGAACGGGGAGAGGTGAGTCCAGAGGAACTAGAAGAATGGCTGGATCGCTGGGACGACGCTGCCCTCTTGTTCCTCCGAAGCATCTCGAAAGTCTCTCTGCTCGACCAGGAGAGCGCTCCGATTCGCCAGTTGGCAATTTCTCGCTACGACACCGCAGAAGTGCTTCTGGACGAGTGGAACCCAAGCCAGAGAGTGTCACGGCAGCGGGTGGAAGCCGCCGATGGGCGGTCGTGGGTTGTCTATGGCCACGACGTCTCGACCCCAGCCGGGGTTTTGCGAGCCCGCAAAGCAACCGAGACGACTACGCCGATCGCTATAGCCCTTCCCCAATACGCCATCGATCATGGCCAGCTTCACGCGGGGCTTCCTGTCGCTCGGACACGCTTTCCCATATTCGCCAATGCGCAGTTCGATCCGCTAACGAACCGCCATGACTTCGCCAACAACGAGTGGAACAGGGCGTTGGTCCCGCTTGTAGCTGACCTTTGGTCGCGGGCGGCCCTTGACCTCTTTTCGCGGGACCCCAATGCGGGTTGGCAGGCAATGCCCCTCCCCAATGCCGCCGAAGGCGATGGCCCGTCCTCTTTCACCGACGGGCTTGAGGAGGTGATCATCGTCAAGGCAAGACAATGGGTTGCATCACAACTGTCATTCGCCGTGCCAGGGCAGGGCGAACTCCGGCTGTCCCAGCTCGCTGTAGAGGTACAACCCCTGGAGCAAATCCTGACCGAGACCGAGACCGCTACCCTCGCCGGCCTGCCCGCCACCCTCCCGTTCGGGGTCCGCGACCAAGCCGGTAGATGGAGGCTAGTCCTGGACGACTGGCGAACAAGCGGAGCCAATATCCCTGAGCAGGTCAGCGTTGAGCGGGCGCTGGAGCTTGTGGGCGATCGGACGCGGCCGGCCGACTCAACGATCGCCCTCACCGCCGCAGGGCTTGATGCGGGCTTGGACGAGCGGCTCATGGAGCTTCCCTGTGTCATCTCACGTGACGGCCGGCACATCGTCCCTCCCGATGAGGACTCGGTGGATGCCCTTGCCGCTGAAACCACGCCCCTGGCAGAGCAGCTGGGTATAGTAACTCTGCTTCACCCTGCGCACCTCGGCGATGGGAAGCCCGCCCGCACCGTCCTGAAGTGGCTTCGAGAATCCCGTGTTCTTTTGAGAGACACCGACGATTGGGCGGTGGTTCGGCGACTGGCGGCAGCGGGCAGGGCGGGCCGCCAGATCGAAACGCCCTTGACGGACGAACAAGTTCAGTCCCTGCGGGCAGCCTTCGAGGTTATAGACCCAGACGAGCGGGAAGAGTTGGGAGCGGACGTGGGCAGCGCGATTCGGCTCCAGGCATTTGAGTACGAGCTACGGGGTCGCCGGAAGACACGCAAGAGCACCAGCGCGCGCCCAGGCGAGGCCTATCTGCCGAAGGCGGTTGACCGGGATACCGACAGCTTCGCCATCGCCGCCGACCAATCCCCAAACATTTCGTGGTTGAGCGGTCACTACGCAAGAATTCTCCGTTCCCCTGCGGGCCGGCAAGGCGTTGGGGCGCAGCGCTTTCTTGTGTTGCTTGGCGTCGAGACAACTCCCAGACTCCGCCTGCACCCAAACCTTGAGCGGCGCTACAACGATCAACGCCGCGGCTTGCATGCTTGGTTGCCTGGCAGCCCTTTGGACCGCATCACGGAGTTAAAGGCTCGCGACGCCACCTACACACTTCAAGACCGCGATTGCCCTACTCTAACGACCGTGGCTCAGGATATCTCCCGTTTACGCCGAGCCAAACAAAGGAGACGAAGGAGAGCTGCAGCACTCCTCGCTACGTTGGCCCGAGCGTGGGACCGGGCCTTTAATGACTTCATCACAGTCGATTCCGCACGCGACTACTACGGCTGGGACCTCAAGGGCCAGACACCCGCCTACTGGCTTTGGGAGATAGGTGCCATCGAATGGCTCGACGACGAGAGTGGAACTCCACGCCGACCTTCTGATTTGCGCCTCAGGACCCACGGTAACATAGCGATCTACGGCCAAGACTCGCCCGACTATCTCCACCCGGACCTCGATCAATCAAACTGGCGCACTGTCTTGGCCGCCCTCGGCGTCTTGGGTGATCCCAGCCGATCCGAGCTAGTCACCCGGCTCAAGGGAATTCGGGACGATGCGGATTACGAAGGCCGGTGGACGCCCGAGGAACTAAAGCGGGAGACCTCCGTCATCTACAAGGCCCTTGCCCAGTCGCTTACACTGGCGAGCGGTCGTTCCGACCGGAGCCCGGAGCAACTTCGCCAGGATTTTCGGCACCGCGGTGGTCTCATATACTCCAATCTCGGGTGGCTGCCTCCGCAAGGGGTCCTCGCCGGTCCTCCAATCTTTGGCAGATTCAAAGCCTTCGCGCCCGCGATAGCCGATACTGGCCCTCTTTGGGCGGCCCTCAGGCTAAGGGAGCCGTCCTTCGACGACTGCGTAGAAGTAATCCGCATGGTCGCTTGGAATCGCCGCACACCGGGACCCCACGAAGAAGCCATCCTGCTCCAAACCATGCGAGCCCTTGAGTCCCACGCGGAAACGGGTGTCACCACACAGGCTCGCGACAAACTGCGGCGACTCCCCTTATGGACTAGCAAATGCTGGCTGCGCGGCCGCCCGGTGTACGCGACTGACGACCCCGTGTTGGCTGCGGGTCTACGGGACCAGCTTCCGCTCTGGGAACCTGGTGGAGAGCTTCAACAGTTTCGATCCTTGCTCAATCCTCTGCGCGTTGAAGAGATTCCGGCTACGTCCGCCGAGGTGATCGAGCCTGACCTCGCGACTGAATACGAGGAGTCGTCGGAACTCTTTGGATCGGCCATCCAGCACCTTCAAGAAGACCTTTCGCGCAACGATCCGCGGCTCGCCCAGAGCATAAGGGTACCATGGCAACTCCTGGAAGGGTTCAGGGTATACGTCCACCCATCACTCTCAATTGGTGTACCCACAGGGCACGACGGTGCGGGAGTCTCGTACCAGTGCAATGTGATGGCAAAGGTTGACAAGGATAGGGGCGTAGTGTTCGCCCAGAATCCTGCCGAACTGACTCGCGTGGATTCCGGCGGCCGAGCAATCGCGACACTGTTCGAGGGAGACCCGCGGCAACTTGCGCTGGCGTGGCGGGCGGCCTGCGACCGAGCAGAGTCGGGACGCCAGGTGCGACTCATCGAGCTTGCCGAGCAGCGCTCCAAGCGGGAACAGGATCAAACCGAGTCTGATATTGCCAGGCGAATGGCCGAGTTCCGAGAAGATACCGACGCGAAACACCGTGCTTTGGACGGTACCCGCCAACGGAGCGCGGCCACTTCATCGTCGCTGGCATCCACGGTCAATGCGCAGGAAGACCACAAGGCGGCCGCTACGTCTGATTCCCTTCGCGTGCTGGTAGACCCGCAGGATCTCAGGCTCGTCGACCCACTAGGGCGAATAGAGAAACAGGAAGCTAGCCCTCGTCCTAAGCCGGCCAGCAAGGGGCGTCTCACCGACCCAAAGCTCGGTGACAGCGGTCCACGTGGCGGCATACCCATACGCCTCTACTCAGACTTGGACAAGGAGACGGTGGGGTTGGAGCTCCTTCGAAAGTTGTTCAGCAGCGACGAGGCTGAGATTTCGGACCTGCGGGCGCAGCGCGGCGTCGGGGCCGACGCAATCGACGAATTGCAACGCTTCTACGAGTTGAAGGTCAGCGCGGGGGCTGAACCAGACCAAATCACCATGACGGGTGCCGAAGTGAAGCGGGCCAGGACCACACCAGACTTTTTCCTTGTGATCATCTCAGGTATTGAAGGCGTCGATGCCCAGCCCAGGGTACGGGTAATCGTCGATCCCCTGAGCCAACTGCAACCGACGGAGACCGGCTCCATCACCTTATCGGGAGTCCGCAGCGCGACCAGTCTGACCTACGGCTTTGCACCCATCGATAACCCTATGCCAGCCGACGGAGCGGAGGAGTTGAATGCCCCCGCAGACTAGCCTTGCACATCGTTGGCAGCACGGCTGGTCACGCCCCAACGCCACACGGTACATCCCGCCTACCAAACTAGGCTCGAACTTTCCTTCCCTGGGGAGCTAAACGGCCACCACTCATTCAAAGGTTTGTAGTACAGCACCGCTTGGCCCACCTCACTGTACTGGAAAAAGAGAAACTGGACACTCTTGATAGCACCATGTCATTGTATGACTATCAGTGGTCGCAATGCCTACAAGACTGGGGGGACCCTTTCCAGCCCTTGGGAATTGGTAATTATTTTGATTGGTCGGCAATCACGAATATCTTTCCATGGCAGCACACTGGAGCGGTTCTGTACAGGACCTGGCCTATTGGTGAAACCAAGACGGTTCTCGCCGAGCGATGGCGCGATCTCTTAGCCCGCAATGCCAACGACAGACAGGCCGCGTTCAGGGAAACTCGCGACCGGAAAATCAATAGCCGATATAGGCCTCTCATGGGCAACCAAGACCGAAAGCCTTCCATTGCCACGCTCGAGGCTAACACTCCCGCTCCTCCAATCGAACCGTACTCATTCCGCACATTTGACCGACAATGGGTCATCGCCGATTCAAGGGTCGGGGACTATATGCGCCCCGAACTGTGGCAGACCCAAGGACTCCAGCAAGTCTACATGGTTGGACTGCTTGTCCAAATACTAGGCGAGGGGCCCGCCGTGGTTGGTTGTGCTGACATTCCTGATCAACATCATTTTAGAGGATCGTTTGGCGATTGAGGAGTGATTCCGCTGTGGAGAGATATAGACGCAACTCAATCCAATGTCACCCATGGTCTGCTTGATGTGATAGGCAAAGCTCACGGCACCGCAGTATCCGCCGAACAGCTCTTCGGCTACGCCTAGGGGTTCTGGCCCAACCGACGTATGTTGAGCGGTTCTGGGACGAGCTTGAGCAACCCCCGCCGCACTTGCCGGTCACTAAAGACCGTGACCTGTTCGAGCGGGTATCGAGCCATGGTGCGCGGCTGTTGCACCTTCATACCTATGGTGCCCGGTTTGGTGGACCTGGCAGTGATGGTAACGTGCCACCAGGTCAAGCCAAGTGCACCAAAGGAGTCTCCCAGGAACAGTATCCGGCCAGCTTTTCTTATGACAACGAAAGGCAAACGCTAGTTGTCGGCGACGGAGAGTTCGCGCCGGTAACTCCTGAAATCTGGAACTATTCCGTTTCAGGGTTGCAGATTGTGAAGTCTTGGCTGGACCGGCGTAAATTGAAGCGTTCAGGACGCCAGTCGTCCACGCTCGACAAGATTCGACCAGCGGAATGGGAATTTACCGAAGAACTCTTGAATTTGCTCTGGCTAGTTGAAGCGACGACCGACCTACAGCCGGAAGGAGCTGCGCTACTAGCAGAGGTATGTGCCTCTGACCTGTTCACGCAGGACGAGCTACCTACTCCACTAGATGAAGAGCGACGTCCCCCACAAAACGTCGCGGTGGCTAGTGAGCAACTCGGGCTTCTTGACGAGGAAACTAATTGACTTTGTCTTTCATGAAAAGCGTCCCGCTATTTCAGGCCGTTGCCCTATGGCTCAGCCACCGGTAGTACCTGCCTTAGTCTATGTGGACCCACTTCGTCCCCGGAATACACCTTCCCCTCCACCTGGGGGTGCAAGCTCCCACAGGGAAAGCAGACTCGAATACGAGCTGCCGGCCCTGACCCTTCGCTATGTTCTCTCCTACTTCAACTGCGGAGCCGAACCCAGAGTCCTGGCTCACCATCACGGCCGCTCCGTATGTCCATTCACCGGAGGCAACAGAAGACCCCAAACTCCTCTGAAGTCGTTGATGTCACCAGCGACTTGCCACCCTGACTCCACGTACCATCTCCGGTGATACCTGCGAGAACACCGGGATCACAGGGAGGACATCAGAGTGGTCAGAGTAACCAGAAAAGAAGCCGCAGCCAGGCTGAAGGTCTCCAAGTCAACTCTTGACAGGATGATCAAGCGCGGCGAACTCACCACCGAGACGGAGCAACACGGCCATCGGCACACTGTCTGGGTCCTCATGGATGATGTCATTGAAGACCTCAGTGGTGACTCCACTGGGAACACCAATGGTCACCTCCCTGCACACAGTGAGCACACCTGAGACGACACCGGGGCAGAGAACCTGGCCCTCCAAGCCGAGGTGAAAGGGCTACGCGAGCTAGTAGACCTGTACCGCGAAAGACTGACCGACGCCGACTGGCGCTACCAGGAGGTACTGGAGCAACTCAAGACGATGACGAACGCTCTTCCGGCGCCAGCGGAACCAGCAGCTCCCCGGCCGAGACGCCGGTGGTGGCCGTTCCGGTGAAACCAAACCAATGCAAGCCGGAGCACTGACCTGGCAATTTCCCCAAAAATAGGAAGATGCACTAATGAGTTACGAAGGAACCAGCTACAACCGCCGAGACTGGATGATCGGCTGGAACATAAGCACAGGGGAAATGGTAGTCGGGCCTTACCCTGACATCACCCGATGGGCAAATGGCTACGAATCCACCACCGGCTGCTGCTACTCTTTCATCGACGATCTGACTGACGAAGAAGTAGCAGGGTGCCTGAGAGGTGAGGCACTACACATGATGTCCCGGGGAGTTCCCGTTGAAACAGTCTTCCGAGAGTTCGCCAAAATCCGCATATGGCGAGACATGCGAATGAACACCACTGGTGGTGACTACTTAGCCTTCTATGAACCAAACGGCTACGAGAGAATGAATCCCTACAACCCGTGACCCCCACCAGGGAACGCTCCCACCGGACGGAAGACCCTCCCGGTAATTTCTGGCGAATCAGACTTAAAGGGACCATCTCGCCCGGATCTCCGGGAATCCCAAGAAATTCGCCCTCCCAAGAAGCGTCTTAAGGCCCCCAAAATTTAGGAGCCGACCTAGACACCACCGCCTGAGGAAATCCTTAGACCCAGCAAGGCCAGGTTGATGGCAGCAGCCCGTTGATGAGTCCCAAAGGGCGACGTTAAGATGGAAGTTGTACCCTCCAAAACAACGAACCTCAACGGAGGCTCCCCATGGCCCAGAGACGCTCCCGGGGCCCTTACATCTGGGCCACCACCCTGGCCAAACTCCTAACCGGCGAGAACTCCTGCGACTGGGCCGGCTGGTTCAAAGCCCATCACCAGGACTGGACCAAGCCTCCCTCCGACTTCGACAGCGCTACCTAGATGCTCGACCACACTGCCCTGGTCAACCGCGAACGCGACAGCCTGGAACGCATAGGCTACGACGTCTACACCGAGAACCAGAACCTCTTCCGTCTCCGCGGCACCACCGCCACCATCGCCGGCAAGCCAGACCTCATCGGCGAGAACAACCACGAGATCCTGATCTCCGATGCCAAGACTGGTCGTCCCAGCCCGTCCCACCAAGCCCAAGTCCGGATCTACCAGTACGCCATTCCCAAGGCTCTCCAGCGGTTTCAGGGCAAAGACGCCCGCGGCCAGGTCAGGTACCCCGACTCGTACGTCGGCAGCCCCACCTCCGCAGTCAACCTCGATTTTATTCACAACATGAGCTCCCTGATCCGCAGGCTCGCGGCCGATGAGCCGGCACACCGAGTCCCCAGCTCCCAGGAGTGTCGGTTCTGCGACATTGGCGCCGAGGACTGCCCCCTCCGGATCGACGTCGCCTATGCGCCGGAAGGTTCTACCGACGACTTCTAGACACGCCAAAGGAACTCGGAGACCGCCAAGTGGGACTACGGAGGCATAAGCAAATGAACCAATCAGAATTGCTTCAGTCGAAGGTCATCGACGCTCACGCGATGTTGTGGGAGAGAGTCGTCAGAATCGGGCACAATGTTCCACACCCTTACAACGGCGTATTGGGATTATTTCCCCTTCTTTCTCCCGTAGAGTTAGAAGTGGAGAAGAGGAATCCAGAGCGCCAGTTCTCAGCGGCCGATGAAGACTTCAGAGAATTAGTTGACCGGAGTCAACTAGACCTCCTTGCATGACCGTACGTTGATGACACCCTATGGGAAATGGCTGCCTCTAGGATTACATTTACCCTCAGGCTACTGCTCCTGTTCTCTACCGATACTCCCAATCCCGTAGAACTGACGAACTGGCCTGAGGATGAGCTGGTCAGACACCACCTACAGACTGCGTTCACCCAGCAGGAGCTTGAAAGGTTCAATTACTCTCAGCCAGGAACATTTAAAGAAATTACTGACTTGTGGGACGCACGAATCGTGGCTCAGATCAAAAAGACCCTGTTCGCCTAACTTTCCCATGCCGCAGCCCGTTGACCTGTCACTCTGGCAGCAGCATCACCGCTGGCCAACTCTAATTCTCCGATCAATCTCCCTTATGGCTCTAGCAAGTACATAATTCCTATCGCCGCCCCTTAATGTCGTGACAAGTCGGCCCCCAGACTCAAATGGGTCCACAGTTCTGTTCGAGGGACAGCGTTCACATATAAATTCTGTTGCTCCGTATATTTCGTGATATACCAGCTGCGCATCACAACTTGGACCGAAACACCAAAGATTGTCGACCCGATTGCCCCTCCACCCCCAACGCCACCTCACGCCATCAAAAAAGTCTTCGGTATAGTTGTGGGAACTAGGCGCAGCAGCTTTCTTATCACCTTGTAAAAGCTCCTTGAGCATAAGACCAACAATAACTAGGCCGACCAGCGCAAGCAGACTCAGCACCAAGATCACACCACCTGGCACCGGATGAGAGGAATACAGCAGCTCCCAGATCCAGGAAAGGCCACTCCAAACCCACAACACCACCTTGCCAAGCAGACCGAACTTCAGTATCCCAGCAACGATCAACCCAGCGACAACGGGTATTGCAATTTTCTTCCACGTTCGCATAGTCAAAACGTAACTTACCCACCTCACGTACAGCCCTACCGTCCGGAATAGCCAGTCTAAACGTCGTAGCGGAGCTCGCCCCTAGTGTGGCTAATTCCTCGAGACTAGCGCGGACGCTCGAGCTGTGAACAGAGTGGAAGGCAACTTCCAGGGAGAAAGGGCTGGCGCTACTGAGTTTGTCTCCTAGACCGGTGGGCGAGTTGACTAACGCAGGTGTGGGAGCGATGGGCCTCAAGAGAGGTCGGCCCGTCCAATTCCACCGGCCGCTTGTCGAGCCCCAGAAAGGTCGTCTGCCTCTCTTAGTTCCATGGGGCCTACCCCCAGCCCCAAGGGGCTTGGCCACTGCGCCATAGCTTTAGCAAGTTATGGGTCATCCCTGCCAGCGACCACTCACTCTGTGCAACGCCCAACCCCCGTCTCATAAACCGCCGGAACCCCTGTCCTTCCTTGACCTGTCCGAACACCGGCTCCACCAGTGCACCCCGCTTCTTGTACAGAGCTCGGCCTCGCTTTGTCAGCAGCTTGCGCTCCATCCTGTCCCTCGGGCTCAGTCCTTTTGGTATACGCCCTCGGGGACACCCCTTCTCCCGTAGCATCTTCCGCTGTTTCCAATCCTTGGTGGTGGCAATAAGAAGCTCAGGCATCTCTGGCCAGGAGCAAGCCCTGATGTTGGCCTCACTCCAGTACCCGGCATCGGCGAGGCCCGCTTTGGGCCGGTCCTCTATGCCGGCTGCCTCCAGAGTATGCGCCATGGTTTGGAGCATCGGCTCCAGTTGCTGCACATCGTTGGCCTCTTGGGTCACTCCAACGGCTACTATGATCTGCTCCTCACTCACCACCGCCTGGGCATTGTAGCCCTGCACGTACCCTTGCCTGGTCTTCATGATGCGGCTGTCCGGGCCGGTGGTATTAGCCTTCGCCTCTTCGGTAGGAAGTGGCTCTACCACCTTGGGCTTTCGCCCCCGCTCCTTTTTGCCTGTGGCCTCTTCTTCTGCCCGCCGTTGCTCCACCTGCTCTTGGACAGCCTTGGCTGCTGCTTCAGCCTCCCGCTGCAGACGTTCCTTGGCTTCCTTCAGGCGCTTGAGCCGCTCCCTCCGTCCCCCTAGCCCTTCCGGTAGCTCATCCCCTCGCCGGCCGGGACCGTAATGGGCATCCTCTTCAGCATCCGCTGCCTTGGCCTCTGCCAACATGCGCTGCACTTCTTCCTCAATGGCCTGGTGGCTCCGGTTGGTGGCCAGCGCCGCATTGGCTGCCACCTTCGTCCCATCAAGAGCCACTACCCCCAGCTCCACCAGACCCGCTTCATGGCATAACCTCAGCACCTCTACAAAGAGCTCCCCGAGCGCCTCCTCCTGCTCCGCCCTAAAGCGACAGATGGTACGGAAGTCTGGCTGCCGGTTCGCCGCCACCACCCGGAAACCTACATCTTCCTCGAGAGCACGGGCTATGCGCCTGGAACTGCGTAGACCCAGGCAGTAGGCGTACAACAGGATGGCCACCATCATTTCCGGATCGTAGGCCGCTGCACCCCAGCCATCACTTCGGTAGGCTGCATGGAACTCCCTCAGATCCATCTGGCCTACTGCATCCACAATGAACCAGGCCAGGTGACCCTCCCTCAACCAATCCCTCATGGACGGCGGCATCAAGTAGCTCTGGTCTCGCTCACAGCGCAGAAGGTTATAAGCCATAGTATCGTACCTGCCAGTTGTTTCTATCAGCTTACTGCTTCACCAACCCCCCGGAAAGAGAGTTTATGGGACACGCTCTTCGGGTTGTTTGTTCCGGGGCGCCTCCAGGCCCAATTCCTGACACGCCTGGTAGCGGTGCAATCAAATCGGCCCAATTCTTGCAACCTGGGCCGGGCCTGCTACTCCGCTAGGCGTGGCCCACCTGGCGCACCTGGCCGCCCGGTGGCTCTCTCATTAGTGGCCCGTTGCCAGGTGGGAGAATACCGGGTTTTCCCACCATAACAACGCTAGTTCAGATACGAAAGGCGACGTTCAAGTTGACTCGCCTCTACGCCGCTTTGGAAAGCGGGAAGGTCGACATCGACGATCTGGCCCCGCGTCTGAAGGAGCTCCGGGCTGAGCAGCGGACACTGGGAGAGAGGCGGGACCAGGCGCTGGCTGAAACGAATCAACCGGCCTGCCCGGAATTGGACCTGGCGAAGGTCCGGGAATACGCCGGTGAGGTGAGATCCCTCTTGGAGAGCAGCCCGTTCCTCAAAAGCAAGACATTCCTCGGATCGTTCGTGAGGAAGGTGGAGTATACGAGAAAAGAGGTGGCTATTGAGTACACGACGCCTGTAGTAACTGGCGGGGGGTTGAATGGTGACAGGGAGGTACTTAATACCAACCGTGTTGGCTCCCCTTCCATGTCGAAGAAGAGGTCGCCGGGGGAGGGTTGCGGAAGCATCAGCAGCCCTTGGTTGGGGATCAGATCGCCCTCGCGGTCGCGAGGGGGTGGTATGAGTTCGGAGAGGATGGCTCCGGTTTGCTCCCCTTTGACCTGGATGCTGGCTTGGGCATGGATTCTCTGTAGCGCTTCCCGTCCTATGCGGTCCAAACGTTCGGGCAAAGGCTGGATTGGCTCTGCAAGCGCTGCACGCGTGCTCACGTCGATTTCCCGTAGGGCGTTCCGTTGTCGGGAGGTCAGACCCGCGACCAGGGATAAGTCGTCCTCGGCCCGCCACTGGGCACGGCATTTTTCGCTCCATCGGCAGACACCGCAGTGTTCAACAGGCTCGGGAGCCGTAACCGGTGGATAGGCGGGTGTTGCCTCAAGGACGGCTTCGAATTCGCGTGCCACCATACGGTAGTACGCGGCGTAATCGGCGACGCGGAATGAGACCGTCTCGCCCTTCACGCCGCCAAGGGCGAGGTGCATTTCGGAGGGCGCCTGTCCCTGGTATTCGCGGAGCAGGTCGGAGTACATGCAGAGCTGCAGGACGGCGGAGGCCTTGGCGTGGCGGGCCAGCTTGGTGTCCCAGACTTCGTAGCTCCAGGTACCGAGATCGCTGGGTTGTTCGACGCGTCGCAGGAAGTCGGCGAAGCCTAGTCGACGTCCGTCGAACAGCACGGCTTGGTAGATGATATCCACACCGGTTCGCATCGCATTCAGTGTTTCATCCCCTCCCTTGGCGAGGCGTTCGCCTCGGGGAAGGTTAGGGTCGAGTTCCAACTTCACTGCGCGTAACCCGTCGGTGAGCAGGGATTCCAGAAACCGTTCCTCATGAAGTCGGCCGCGCTGGGCAATGCGCTCCAGCACCGGGTCGATGCGCTCTGGCCTTTCCAGGTGGCCAGAAAGCGCACCCCTTTCGAGGCTCGTCAGGTGTTCGCATTCGAGGAATCCGACGAGGTCGGTCGCCGAGTAGGTGACGGAGTCTTCTATTATTTCCACAGGCTATTGTACCCACGATTGTTTTGGATTTCGCTTCCGGTTTAGTCTACACCAGTAGGCCCCCAGGTTCCGTTTGCATTTAGAGGACGGCGCTCCTGTGGCGCCATAGGTCATACTCTAAAGGCGAACGCAACCGCTATCACGGCTGCTACCGCGTCCACCATGGCGACGGCGAAGTTAGACACTAAGGCGCAACAGCAGCCCCGCGGCCGCCATCAAGATACCGAACTGCCAGAGCGGCACATCCGGGCGGTACTTGGCAAAAATCACGTAGGTCAGAGTGGAGAAGACAAAAGCAACCGGGACCAGCCATACAGGAAGTATATTGCCCAAAAGAACACCTCCCTTATCAACTGCACGGTCCGCAGCAGGGGTCCTGAGGTCGTGATACTACTTTAAGCTTCTCTCCCGGAGCGCCCGTTCTTGCGCCGCGAGGCGGGGCGGCAGAAAGGATAGGGAGTCGTCATCATCCTCCTCCTCCTCTTCGTCGTCATCATCATCGTCATCGTCCACTTCCCCCGCCAACGCTTCGGCAGCCTCCAAGGCGTCCCGGATGCTGCCGCACTGGAGAACCAGGTCACCGGGGCCCTTCAGGATGCAAGTGAAGTAAGCCAGCGGTGGGTCTTCCGGGACGATCTGGAATGGGCCGGCCGCCAAGCCCTGGGCCGGCCCGCCCTGTCGGCCGAGTTTCAAGGGTTCCCACACCAACTCCATCGTAACCCCTCCTTGGAGCGCGCGCTCCCCTCATTGGTGGTTGCATCGGTGTCGCAGCCCGACCGGTGCCCCCCAGGCGCCGAATATTATCCTAGTTTTGGCCCGGCAAATGGCAGTTTCTCTAGTATCCCCTACGGTCAGCGCGGTGTTCGCCCCCTTCGTCAACGGTCGTTTAACCGCCGTCGCCCACCGTCTCGTGAGAGGCGGGACGCGTGCGCTTGCCGCCTGGTTTGGTGTCCTGGTGACGTTGCGTCAGCCAAGGGCTGCCAGAGTCCACCATGGCCCTCATGGTTTAGGCGCCTGCCCGGTCTGGCGATCCGGAGGCGGTCTGTAGCAAGGTGCGAGATTGGGGACCGGACCAGATGCGGACTAGAGGGAGTCATCACCGTTATGGACGCCGGCCCGGCCTCACGCGGCGTAGATCTTCCTGGCCCTACCTCGCCTGCGCGGAGCGGAGGCGTTGCTCTCTTCCCAGAAAAAGACTACGTTCCCTTGGGTGTTCACGACGAGGTTTTTGCCAAGCACCTTAGCGGCCGCACCGAGGCGGCGGCGAATTGCAGCCGTAGTTTCACCTGCCTCCGGGGTGAGTTTCCCGGCTTGGCCGGTTTCGAGTCGTCCGATGTAGTCCATGTATTGTCGCATTACCACGCCGCGCTTTCCGGTTAGGGACAGCTCAAACTGCGCATCCTGAAGGGAAACGACCTCGAGTGTTGCCACGTCTGCTTGAGACCTCCGGTTAATCTGGGCTCAAGGCATAATAGACTAAGCTGGCGGATTGCAACAAGGGCAGTTGAGCCGGTAGCAGCGCATGTCCTTGCCTGCCGGTTGATCCCCACCACTGCCCTGGTGACGCCAGGAGCAACTGAAGTGGACCCGGTTATTGAGACAGAATCGAGGCCCAGTTAAGGGAGAGCCCCGGCGCTCCTGCCAGCGATTCTGACCGTTCTCCCCGCGCCCCTGCTGCCCACCGTGAAGTCAGACCCGCCAGTGTCGAAAACATCGGTCTCACGTTTCTCAGATTAGATTTGGAGCCCCTATTGTAGGCAGGTGTCCTCCACAGGTCGCCCCTGGCCCCAAATGCGGCAGCTATCTTTACCCCTGGCCTGCCGTTGCCCCTTTACGGGCTACCGCTCAATTCCGGCGCCGGCGCGGTTTCTGGATTGGGTTCCTCACCCGGCGCTGACCTGGCAGCCGGGGCGCAGGGAACCCCTGCGTCTTGTCGCGCCGCCGCCTGCCCTGTCCCGACAGCTCGGGAGCGACCGGCTTGGGTTTCTTGGGCATCCCGGCGCTGGCGCGGCGGGCCGCGCCGGACTTCCGGCCCCCGGCAGCACCCACGACCTGAGCGGCCAAGCGCTTTTCTTCGGGAGTGTACCGGCCGGACCGGTCCGCCAGGACCGCCGCCGGTTTGACGGCCCAGGCCCGTTGCGCATCACCGGTATTACTCTCCAAATGATGGCCACGGGATTCAATCGCTTGGTGCGGGGGCTGCCCCTGGTCGTCAACCACGACGTCCAAGCTCCGGCCCCGGATATGCTTCTCAGAGGCGGGACGGCTTTGGTGGTCGCACGTCTCAGGTTCCAAGATGTCCAGCAGGTGGGCCGTATACTCCCCGGTGTCTGAATCGGTCGTCACCCTGGCCGTCACCGGATGGGAGACTTCAGCCGGGAATTCACCTCCGGTGTTGGACGCGGGCGGTTCGGTATCGTGGCCCCCTGGCAGCTCGAGACGGCGTAGGCGCTCCTCTTCCTTCGGCGGGGCCGGTCCGTGCTTCGGCGGCTGTGGCTGCGGTTCAGGGTCCCTCACTCTTACCGGCGGGGGCGGCTCCTCGTCCATGGGCGCCGCCGCTGGCGTTGCAGGTTCCGGCTGGGGCCGCTGCCCGGGTCGGAGGGCCGGTGCTTCCTCGCCGCTGGCGGGGATATCGTCGGGTAGGGAGTCGATGGGGAGAGATCCGAATCCAAGGACCACTTTTGCGGCGGTTGCCCGGTCCGCCGGTGTATTGGCTTCAGCGGCCTTGCCTTGGGCCGCCTGCTGGTCCGGCGTTCCTTGAAGGCGCTGGCGGTTGGCGAATAGCCTCTCGCGGGGTTGGCCGGATTCCGTTCGCCGGCGCTGCGCGAACTCGGAGCGTCCGTCGCCTGCTGTCAGCGGGCCACTTGGCAGCCGCAGGCCATTCCTGGCAGGGGTGGTTAGGACAGCGTCAACCCCGCCGCTCCCCGTCACCGGCGCCAGGTTGAAGGCGCCGTTACCGCCGTTCGTGCCTGCCGCTTCGAGCCTGGCCGACCGGCGGGCCCGGCGCTGCGCTTCCACGGCGTTGGACCCCCGCCTCGCGGCTGCCCTTGACCCCACCTCCCGCGCCCCCGGCCGTCGCAGCTCCTCCCGGGCCCGTCACCGCCTCCACCCGCAGCCGCGCCGCTGCGATAGCGCCCCGCGTGTGCTGCTCGCCGGTCCGGAATTTCCCGCCGGGACTGTGGGTGTCCCTGGAGTGGGCCTCAGGCTGGACCAGGCCGACCACCGGGAGCGGACGATTGAATCGCCGCTGGGGAGCGGGTAATACACATGGCCGGACTTTTCCTCCGGGTTCCTTTCGGCGTCCAGCAGCACGATCCGGCCCTGGTCGTAATACTCCTGCATTTCCCGGATGGGCAGGCCGTCCGAAAGCCGTTTCCGCTGCCGGACTTGGGCCGGGGACCGTCCGCCGTGGAAGTCGGCATTCAGCCGGAAAAATCCCTCAGTCTCGACCTTCGCGCCGTCCAGGATGAAGGTGTCACCCAACCTCTCCCAGGTTAGGGGCGGCTTGGGCTCGATCACCGGGGGCCACGGCCTTGACGCCGCCTAGGTCCGCGCCGGCGTTCAGATGCTCGGCGATCCGCCCGCGGGCGCGCTCGGTGTCCGCTTCCACCTGCGCCGGGCTGCGGCCCCCTCCGTGAGAAACCCGGCCCGGCAGGTCCCGGATTTCTACCCGCCGGCCGTTGATGGACACGTGGCCCAACTCCAGCCATTCCTGGTAGCTGAGGCGGCGCCGGCCCAGCTCCCGGTCGACGGCCCGTGGGTCCTCCGGGGCGCCGTTTAGGTAGGAACTCGCCCCGGGACCGTAGTGCTGGCCCGAGCCGCTGGCTATGCCGCCGAAGGTGTCCGCGTAGTCGTCACCGCCGTACCCATACCAAGCCCCCCACCCCGAAAACGCGGGTCCGTAAGGTTCGGGATCACCGCCGCCGCCCCCAAAGAGGCCGAGAGCGTCACCCGGCGGCCCGCCTGGGCCCAACAAACCGGGGCTGCTGTCCCGGCCCGGCCCCGCCGGTCCACTGCCAGGCCGGGCAGCAGTCGTGTCGGTCCCCGCCGTTCCCGCCGGACCCGGCTTCGGCGCACCACCGCCGGGAGTCCTCGTGTCCGGGGGCGGCGGTTGCCCCTGCGTGGGACTGGGCCGGTCCGCCAACCTGGCCACGTGCTGCCCCGGCGGGTGCCGAAGATCGCAGGCGCTGCATTTTCGGTAGGCCATGATGTACTCCAGCTAGGCCCCGTACTGCATCGCCGGCGCCGGACCAACGCCGAAGCCGGGGCACGGGCCGTGGACCCCACCGTGGACTACGCAGCGGCCGGGCCGCCGCTGACAGGTCATTCCCCGGCCCCGGTGACCATTTCGCAGCTCCCCCCGCACCGCCACACGGGGCATATCTCCCCCTGGCGGCGGGAGGCCGCAAGGTAAGCGCTTGACCGGGACCGGTATCCGGCGCTCACCGGGACGGCGATCAGCGGCAGCGGCTTTTCAGGCCGCCGCCTATCCCGGTACGCCATCACGTGGTAATGCGGATGGGGCGCTGTCAACTGCCGTGGTCCGGGCTGCGCCGCGGCCTGGCCCCGGCGGTAGCCGCGCCACCAGCTCCCAGCCAGGGCCAGGACTTCCCGGTACTCGGCTTCCCCGCTCTCGCTGCCGTCGCGCACGGTCGAGGACCACTCACCGAAGTCCGCCGGTCCCGTGATCTCTCCGGTCTCCGTCAAGTAGCTGACGAGCAGTGCCTCTTCTTCGGGGGTCATGTTCAACTCCTGCTGGTGGGTTCCTTCCGGTTCCCTGGGGTATGGTTGCTGAACAATGTACCTACCGACGCCGGAACGAAGGTCCGGCGGAAAAAGCCCGGCCCGGGTGGCATGTTCGTAGCTGACCGGGGCCCTCCCAGCATTGTTTGCCGCCGGGGTGCTGCAGAAGGCGCGATACTTCAAAGTGATAGGCGTGGGAAAGCGCTAAGGTGAGCGGTCCAGCCCGACGCAGATCGCATTGTTTGCCCTGGAAATTCCCCATCTATGATAAAAATTTTCCGCGCCGGCGGGGGGGTGGACGCAAATTTCGGGGCGGCGGCCTCCCCAATAGCTCCGGCTTTTTTGGCTGCTCCCGCCTCCCGCAGGACCCGTCCTGTGCGCGCCATCCCCCGCTCCGCGGGGCCGGGAGGCCCAACGCGGCCGGCCAGCGGCAAGAACCGGAGCTCCCCGCCGGGTTTTCCAGGCCGCCGCCCGGCAGGTGGGGGGTACGGCGCCCCGCCCTCTGTCAAGGCGTGGCGGGGGGCCGGCCCCGGGAACTGACCGGCAGCCTGGTCTGGCGTCTTCACCCGGCGGTTTCAGAAGTTTCCGCCGGGCGCCGCCCGGTAGGCGCGGGGCCGTGGAGACTTTACTGAGACAACGTATCATGGTTTGCCTCCCCGGGGGACTCGGGTCTGCCCATATGTGCGAAGTACTGCAGGACGGGCGCGTAGCTTCCGGTCCGCTCTCCAGGGTAATCGCCCCGCAGCAGCCTTTGCCCGGTGCGGCGGGACCTTCCGCCCAGCAGTAGGCTCAGCAGCCCGATTTTCGGCTTCTCCCCCCGTGGTGTCATGAGCGCCAGGGCTGCCGTCACGGCCTGGGCCAGCTTCGTCCCCTCGCGCTGGACGCCGGCGGCGAAGCCCGTGGCCACCCCCATGACGTAGATGCGCCGCCGTTCCAGGTCCTCCGGGGGCGGCGGCGGGTCAAGGGGCAGGGTCCGGGGCTGCCGGTGCCCATCGGGACAGCGCAACACCTCGTAGACGACGCCGCCCCGTTTCTCACCTCCGGTGACCCCGTACCCCACTCGCTCAAGGTGCCGTTCACCCTGGCAGGCCAAACACCGTCGCATCATTTCTTGCCCTCCTAGGCTCTTGACTTGGCCCGGCGGCCTTGACCGGCCTGGGGGCCTTCCCGCTGGGGTTCCCTTCTGCCCCGCCCCGCCGTTCCCGGGCCCGCCGACGGGTGGTAGAATGCCGGTGCCACCCTGGCTTTGGTCCAGGACGGACCGGCCCCGCCGCCCCACCGCGGCAGGACGCCCGGGTAGGTTGCCGCACCATGGAGGTAGTCAGAATGACGGACCGTTCCCAGCCGGAGTCCCCCCTCGACGGCCTCATCACCTGCGGGACCTGTGCCCAACCCATGTTGCTCGACCACGCCGGGGAAGACCGGTTTCCCCGCTACGTTTGCCGCTCCGCTACCGGGGGCAGGAACTGGTGCGGCGCGCCGCCCCTGGACGCCGGCCGCGCCGACGCGCTGATCATCCGCCAGGTCCTGCGGGCGATCCTGACGGAGGAGAACATCACCGTCGTGCTGGTCGGGGCCAACGGGCCCCTGGGAGAGGACGAGAAGGGGGAGCACGCCCTGACCAGGCGGGAGGTCGAGGCCCTGAAGGACAGCCCCGAGGACTTCGTCCGGTCCGTGGGGGGAGCCGCGGCGGCCAGGGCCTTCCTGGCGGGGTTCATCTCCCAGATACGGGCCCGTCTCGGCGCAGCGGTCATCCACTACTCCATGCCGTTGCCCCCGGGCAGCCCCCTCGCGGGAGCGCTCCGCCACGAGGTCCCCCTGCCGGAGGACGGGCCGGCCTGAGTGCAGGGACGCCGGCCAGGGTCGGACCCTAGCCCTCGCCTTCCGGTTCCGGGGACTCCCCATCAGCGAGGTAGGCCTCGAACCGGGCCTCCCGGAGCAACCGGCCCAGCTCCCTGGCGACCTCCTCCCACGACCGGGGCCCGGGGCTTCCCGGCGCTCGGACGCTCTCCGTCGGGACCGCCGCCGGCCGGGTCCCCCGGGCTGAGCGTCCGCGGCTGCCTCTCCTCCCGGCGGGCCACTCTTCACCTCAATCCCGATGGGCCGGCGGGCCCGCCCGGAAAGCCGCACTCCGGGCCCGGGGCGCGCAGAACGCCCCTGACGGAAGGCTGAACCGGTCTTTCGATGCAGCCGGGCATCCAGGGACCTCCTCTTCCGAGTTGCTCACCGGGGCCATAAAGAGCCGCCTTGGCGGACTTAGTTGCAAAAAGCCCGCGCTAATGCGGCTTATCGCGCCTGCCGCCGGCACTGGAAATTCCATGCCTTGGCGGATCACGTCAAGTATACCCGTTGAGTACACGGACCTCAACCCCCGCCTCAGCGCCTTGACCCGGCGGTGCAGTCCACTATAGTATCTGCAGGGTCCATAGTCAGACGCCTGGCGCCCCTGGCAACACCGGAGCCTGGTTGCACGCAACGCTACTTTGTGGCACAATGTGGCACATTGTGCAGCATTGGGCTACAAAGTGCCCAAATGTGCCACAAGGGCCTGAGCCTAAAATGCCGCCTCCTGGAGCAAGGCCATGGCGTACGTGCTTATAGAAGGGTATATGTGCGAGCGGTGCAGCTACCGCTGGGGCTCCCGCACCGGCTCCGGGGTGCGGGCCGCCACCGACCCCAGGGTGTGTCCCCGGTGCAAGAGCCCCTACTGGAACCGGCCCCGCAGGAAAAACATCCCGCCGGAGCAGCAGGCCATTCCCTGGGACAAGAAGCCAATAAAAGGGCCGATCATAGCCGGCCGACGGCCGAGCCGGATGGCCGGGTGAGGGAGAGCGAGCATGGCGCGGAGAAGGAAGGAGGAAAGACCGGCGCCCCTGGGGCCGGACGGCAGGACACCGGTCGTGATCTACGCCCGGGTCTCCAGCGCGGGCCAGGACGTGGAGAACTCCATAGACGGCCAGTTGGCCGAGTGCGAGGCCGAGGCGGAGAGGAACGACTGGCTCGTGGTGCACCGGTTCGTCGACAGCGCTAGGAGCGGTAGGTCCGACAAGCGCCCCGACTTCCAGAATTTGATCGAGATGGCCGACGGGGCCGACTGCCCCTTCGCCCTGGTGGTGGTGTACCGGTTCTCCCGGTTCTTCCGCGACCAAGACGAGAGCGCGTTTTACAAGCGGCACCTGAGGAAGCGCGGGATCCGGGTCGTATCCATCAGGGAGCGGGTCGACGACAGCGCGGCGGGAAAGTTCACTGAGGCAGTGTTCGAAGCCCACGACGCCTTCCAGAGCAACCTCATCAGCGAGGACGTGAAACGGGGGACCCGCACCCTGGCCCGGCGGGGCTTCTTCCTGGGCAGCCGGCCTCCCTACGGGATGAAGAGGGCGCCGGAGCGGGACGGGGAGAGGGTGCGGCACAGGCTGGCGCCCGACGAGCAGACCGCGCCCCACATCCGCCGCCTGTTCGACCTGGCCCTGGAGGAGAAGACCGAGCGCCAGGTGAGGGACGCCGCCAACCGGGAGGGGATCCCCAACGCCGGCGGGGGCCGGTGGAACTCCAAGCGGGTCCACGACGTGCTCACCAATCTGCACTACGCCGGTGCTATTGCGTGGGGCGCCTGGACCGACGATCCGGTCATGACGCCGGGCGCTCACCGGGGGATTGTGGAGCCCGAGGAGTTCGACAGGGTGCAGGAGTTGCTGCGGTCGAGGGTCCACACCCAGGTGCACCCCAGGCACGCCGGCAGCCGCCACGCCTTCTCGGGGCTCCTGAAGTGCGGGGGATGCGGCGCCAGCTACACCTACGCCCCTTCCTCCAGGGACGGCAGGGCCTACACCCACCTGGTGTGCAGCAACCGGAAGGAGGACAAGGAGGCCTGCGACGGCCCATGGGTCCCGGCGGGCGAGTTCGAGCCCAGGGCGATGACGGCGATTCTGGAAGACGTGCTGGCCGAGGACAACGTCGCCGGCGCGATACGGGAGCTCCGCGCGGAGTCGGGCGACGATCACGACAAGACGTTGAGGAGGCTAGACAGCGTCGACAAACGCCTGGAAGAGGTTGGGGCAAGGGAGAAGAGGCTCTACCGCGCCTTCGAGGGGGGCCAGATAGAGTACCCGGTGTACGCCGAGCGGAACCGGGAGCTCAGGGAGATGAAGGAGGCCGTGGCAGCCGAGAGGCACCAGGCCCTGGAATCGGCGGGCGCCCGGACGGTAGTACTGGAGGACCCGGAGGCCGTGCTGCGGTACGCCGGGGAAATGAGCCGGTTCCTGCGGATGAAGGAGCCCTCACGGTGCCGGTCCTGGCTCCGGAGCTTCATCAGGTGCATCTGGATCCACCGCGGGCAGGGTCCCAACGAGCGGGCCAGGGCTACCATCGTGTACACGATTCCGACGCCGCCGGGAACCGAAGCCTCTGGAACTACCATGCGCCCGCTGGGCTTGCCGGGCGATGTCCTTCCTTCCACCCGCGCAGGCCTCCCGGACCGGGCATGATGCGAGATTCGGCGCCGGTGAAGTTCCGCTGGGCCTTGTCCTTGGGAATCCCGGCATGACTGCGGCCCTCGGATTCAGCCTCCTCGGCCGCCTCCCGGGCCTCGGCCTCCAGCGCTGCCGTGGCCTCCCTTATCTTCTTCAGCCTGCTCTCCCGGAAGGCCAACTCCTCCGGCAACTCATCGCCCCGCTGGTCCTTCCCGTACCTGCGGTCCTCCTCGTCATCCACCTCCTGGGCCCGCCGCAGCAACTCCACCACCTCGGACTCCAACTGCGCTTCCTTCTCCTTCATCCGCCGGTAGCTCATCGCCTTGTTCCTTGAGGCGTTGGCCTTGACTTTCGTCCCGTCCAAGGCCACATGCCCCAGCTTCACCAGTCCCGCCCGCTGGCACAGCGCCAATACCTGCAGGAACAGATTGCCCAGCGCTTCCAGGTGGTCCTTGCGGAAGTCGGAGACGGTGCGGAAGTCCGGCGTGTTGTTGGCCGCCAGCACCCGGAAGGCGATGTCCTCGTGCAACCTCCGGGCGATTCTTCGCGACGAAGCCACCCCAGTGCAGTAGCCGTAGAGCAGCACCTTAACCATCATCCTGGGATGGTAGGGAGGCCCGCCTCGCTGCTCGTTGTAGCGCTCGGTGATGGCTGACAGGTCCAACTGGTCCACCACGTCGGAGATGAAGCAGGCCAGGTGGTCCGGCGGCAGCCACTCCTGCAGCGCCGCTGGCAGCAACAACTGCTGGTCCGGGTCGTAGGGACGGTAGGTCTTGCTCATTGAGAACTCCGGGCACTCCATTCTCCTCCCATCATACTCTCTATCACCCACCTACCGCGTTTCTCGGACGGGCTGCTAGGGACAATTTCGGGAGACCGGTGCTATTCGAAGCGATTTCACCTTATGGTTGGGGGCCTGACGCCAAAGAGATCTTGCAGATTCTAGTTGACTCGCGCGCTGACGTTAACGCCAAAAACGGCGACGGGCGCCCTCTGCTGGCCGAGGCGATCAGGCCAGGCAACATCTTGACGGATTACCCGGAGATCGTACGAGTGCTGGTGGATGCGGGGGCGAAGGTTAATGCGCTGGATGAGCACGGAAGGCCGGTTATATTTTTGGCATTGCTGGAATCATATGAAGTATATGAAGGGGCATATGACATCCTGCGTATGTTGGTAGATGCCGGTGCCGACGTAAACGCGCAAGATGATAGAGGGGATCCAGTAATGTTCGAGGCCGTAGAGAATGGAGACCCGGCAATAGTGCGACTTCTGGTAGACGTCGGCGCCGACGTCAACGCCAAAGACAGTAGAGGAGACTCCGTACTCTCTGTAGCCAAGTTTCGCCAAAAGCTCGAAATCGTCGGGATTCTGATTGAGGCTGGCGCAAAGGAGTAGTCACTGGCAAGGTGGCCCCGGTTAACCTGTGTAGAATCGATGCAGAATCGGATTGCCCAACGCAAAGTCCCTGGAGTAAACAATCCCTCCGCTGCTCTAGGGCCTCGTTGCGCTCCCGCTGTTGGGCAGCAGCCGAGCCTGCTCTTGACTGAACCCTCCGCTCCAACGCCTCTCTCACTCGCCATGACAGCCTTCCCGTCTTCACAAACGAGGCCACCGTCCTGGAATCGACACCCAACGCAGGCGCCCATACACCGGCGCTGACATGTGACGGCTGCCCACCCCACCCCTGCTTTGGTAGGCTGGACATATGGCGCACTCCGACCGACAGCTGCTGGGCGCCCTCAGCCGGACTCCCTTCGTCGATTCGACGGAGTTGGCGCTCATTCTCGGCGAGCCGCACGCCGCAGTCCACCGCGCCCTGGCCGACCTGCTGGCGGACGGCATCGTTGCGAGAGTGAGCCACGGAACCGCCCACCTGCCGTCGAGCCACAGGTACCACCTGACGTCCAACGGCGTCGGCCTCCGTATCATCCGCGGATGATGATCGAGGTGCTGCTCTATGGCTACTGCATCGGGATGGCCTCGTCGCGGCGCATCGGCCAGCGGCTCCATGGGAACGTGGCCTTACGGGTGCTGGCGGCCAACACTTGAAATCGCCAGCCCCGCCAACTGCTACCCTGTTCCGCGGGATCTTTGGACAGACTCCCAGGGCATTCAAGACAAACTGGGAGTCAGGCAGTTGACGTCGCTGCGCTACGTTCAGGTCAGACGTTCGTAAGGTGTACGTCGGTTGAGGCGGGCGGTACCCTCTTCGTTCCAACGAGAACCCCAGCGAAAAGCTCGCAGGAGAGCCCGTCTCAAAAAGCCTATTGCCTGATTTCGTCCTACGGGGAGAAGACCAATTCTGACGTCCCACGCCAGATAGCACCGCTATGCCAACGAAAGCCAGCATCGAGAAATCAACGACCTTGAGAGCGTCAGGCTTCTGAGACAGGCTCAGTACTGTACACTTAGGCCCACTGTTTTCGGCCTCGGTGTACTGAATTCATAACTCCTAGTACGGGAGTTGCTTCGTTGTCTTGGGCGAACTCTGATGTTGATGTCCAGCGAAAACGTCTGGCGAATTGGTCCTTTTAGGCGGCCGTTGCGCTGTTGGATTGCGGTTTCCTAGCCGCGACATTTGTGCGCCTAGTGGGGGGTCCTTCGGCCAGCACGTATAATCTGACGGTTTCCCTGTGGATGCCCAGCTCTTGGTCGATTCCCCGACGCTTTGCACACTGCACTTCATCCCGTAGAGCCATTTGAAGGGCAGTAGACTTACTGATCTGTTGCGCCCTAGACTTGGGAGGCCTTCAAAGCCAAGCTTCTGGCTGAGTGTCTCAACGAGAGCCGGTTCTTGTCCTTGGGGGATGCACGGGGGAAATAGAGGAGTGGCGTCGGCACTACAACGGCGAACGCCCCACCGCGCCTGGGGAACCTTGCCCCCACAGGCCTTTGCCCTGGTGGCCATAGCAGGGGTTCAGTGACCCGCGAGAAACGCTACGACTGGTACAGAAAATGAGGCTAGACCACAGTCTCTTGAGTATTACAAGCGGTGGGGACTGAGGTTTCAGTAACCCCGGAGATAGCCCGGTTCACAGCGGCAAAATATGCTAGAATGCTATTGGTGCCCACATCGCCCGGTGGTATAGACGGCGTTTAGTTGCCCTTTTTTCGTATTCCCAAGGCCAAAAACGGAAACCTCCAGGGTTCCAACACAGGAGCGTAGCTCAGTCTGGTCAGAGCGCTGGTCTCCAAAACCAGTGGTCGGGGGTTCGAATCCTCCCGCTCCTGCCAAATCCAGGCAAAAATCAGGGCCCTCGGCTTTAGCCGGGGGCCTAAGCTTTTCGCCTATCCGGCACTCTGCCTGCATGCCGTGAAAACAAGTCAAAGTCCCCTTAATAATCCGAAGGCAGACGATTTGATAGAAATTCTCGAGTCGGAGCCGGCGAGGTTGGGGTAAGGACTGACTCCTCGCTGGGGTCCATAATCACAGGTCCTTTAAGAGAGTCGGCGGGGAGCTGAGACAGCGCAAGAGCCCGTGATTCTCTCCTTCTCCGGAGGGGCTGGTGAGTACGTAGAAGGACTGCGACATCAGCGATGACGCTAACGACTCTGGGCCATTAGCCTCGCGTCAACCCGGTTTCGGTCCTGACCACCGGGCATATAATAGTCGTAAGACGCCAATCTAGGATCAACCTTGCCCTGGGGAGTGACAAACATGGAGCTTGACCCGCCGGAGGATTGCCGAGGCACTTCTCGGAGGAATTTCCTGAAGACGTCCGCAGGGGTTGCCGGTGATCCGGGGGGGGGGTATTCGGCTTTCCACTGGGGCTGGTCACATCGATATCAGACGATTTCGGAGGAGGTCAAGGCTATGCTTGATTAGGAGCCGGGTCGGTGATGGATGGTTTGCGGCCCGTTGGCAGGCGCCCGGATGCACGGCCAGCGGCTCCTATCTATGCTCCTGTACCCTGCGGCCGGCGGCGATTATGGACCGGTCACCTTGCCGGTGTGGTCACTCAGAGCAAAGGTGCATAGTTCGTTAGACACGATCCAAAGCCCGTCACCCGCATACGAGGCGGTCAAGTCTCTCAGCAAGGTGGTCGACTGGCCGGTGGAAGCGAAAATCAGCAAACAGGTGCGGGAGATTTCCTGGTTGGTGGACATGTGAGTCTGGATGAGATTTACGGCGTCTTCTCGTGTGAGCCGTGGATTATCGTCCGGCTGTCTTGCGTCCGCTGGGGCTTCCGCTGCCCCCGGGGACTCGATCTTCTCGTTGTCCAGCAATTCGCGTACGCCCGCGCCGGCTAGGCCTACAAGGGCAATGAACACCAAGATGGCAATCAAGGTTAGGATTCTGCGCACAGCTAAACGCTTCTGACGGAGAGTGGAAGACCGGCGATTTCGGGGGAATCCGTTGCGCGGGATTATACACTAAGGCCGCTGATTCTAACGTGCTTCATCCGCCGTGTTCAGGCTGCCGGGCTTAATTCGCGACGCTCCATCCGGCGTCCTTAATCCGCAGTGCCTAATTCAATTCCCTAATTCAATTCAACGAAATGAGCCTCAGGCACCCCTCTCACGAGGTTGAGGTCCCGGCGCGGCCGGGTTGACCCAACGCTTTATCAGTTGCGCGGCAGGTGCGAGACCCGCCATAGACCCTTCTTCATGCTACTCCAACTCCACCAGGGGATCGTCGGCGTTCACCTGGTCCATGGGCTGAACGAAAATAGTCTTGACAACCCCATCCCGCGGAGCCCGAATACTCTGCTCCATCTTCATCGCCTCGACCACGCAAATCTCGTCGCCCGCCGACACTCGGTCGCCGGGGCGCACCATGATCGATATGACTCTACCGGGCATTGGAGAGCGTAGGATAGCGTCGGATGGGTTGAATGTTGTGGGACTGGTGGGGGGTGAAGGGATTTCAAAGCTTGGCGTTCGCGACCGGTCCCGCCGGGGCCTTGCGGCCGGTGGAGGCGGAAGGCCTTCCACCTCTACCAGAAAGGTCTCACCACCTACGGAGACTTCCACCGGTGAGTAAGTGAGGTCGCCAACCTGAACGGTGTACCAGCTGTCGCCAACTTTGATGCGGAAAGTGGTTATCGCCAACTCCGAGTTCCCAAGGTGCGGGAAAGGAGTTGATCCCGGCGCCCTTGCGCGAGCCAGGGGCTGCTGACCATAGGCGTTGGGCTTTGTGATTGCGCGCCCCTCATGGCAATCGCCATCGCGATTCCTATAGCGGCGGCGATTTGCCGGTCTGGTTTCTCGTGGCTATCGGCGGAGGCGGCGCCGTTCACTACGTGGTGTGGCTGGCGGCGGCGGGCTTCCATCCAGAGAGGCAAAGACCCGGTATGGTAGTCGCCGCTGGCGAATTCCTTAGTTGATAGAATGTCCCGAATTAAGGGTATGTTGCACTTCACGCCCTCCAAGCGCAACGCCAGGAGCGCGCGAAGGAGGTGTTTCACCGCTTCCTCGCGGTCCTCTCCCCAGGCCATAACTTTCGCCAATAGCGGCTCATATTCCTGGGCCACGCGGTAGCCGTCGAAGAGGGCAGTGTCGATTCTGATGTGCTCGTCCGTTGGCAGGTAGAGGCCGTCGATAGTGCCGGCGACTGGTAGAAAGGTTTCCGGGTCTTCGGGATAGACGCGGGCTTCTATAGCGTGTCCTCGGGGCTGAATGTCCTTTTGGGACAAGGGTAAAGGTTCCCCGGCTGCTACCCTGATTTGGAGTTCCACTACGTCGACACCGGTGACCAGTTCGGTAACCCCGTGCTCGACCTGGAGCCGGGGGTTCATTTCCAGGAAGTAGACTTGTTGGTCCTTCGACACCAAGAATTCCACGGTGCCGGCGTTGGTATAGCCGAGCTTTCGGCCCAACTTCAGGGCGAGTTGGTGGATACGCCGACGCAACTTGGGGGGCAGCTTGGTGGCCTGGGTTTCCTCGACGAGTTTTTGGTTGCGCCTTTGAATGGAACAGTCTCTCTCGAACAAGTGCACCAACCGGCCGTGCTCATCCCCCATGAGCTGCACCTCGATGTGGGAAGCACCCTTGAGGTACCGCTCGAAATAAAGCTTGGAACTGCCAAACGCGTGGACAGCTACCTGGCGGGTGCGGTTGATGATGGGAATCAACTCATCCATGGACTCGACAATATGAATGCCGATGCCGCCGCCGCCGCCGGTGGCCTTCACCATTAACGGGAAGCCCAGCTTCCACGCCCGGTCGGCGGCTTGGTGGTCATAGACCTCCTCGTCGCTGCCCGGCAGTACGGTGAGTCCAGCCTTTCGAGCCAGCTTGCGGGCTTGCAGTTTGTCCCCCATTTTCTCCATCACTTCAGGCGTCGGACCGATGAAGCGAATGCCCGCGTCCTGGCATTGACGGGCGAAGTTGGGGTTTTCTGAGAGGAACCCATAACCGGGATGCACGGCCTCTGCGCCGCTTTCCAGGGCCACCTGTAGGATCTTCTCCGAGTTTAGGTAGCTATCCTCAGGGGAAGCGCCCCCCAATAAGTAAGCTTCGTCGGCCAAGCGAACGGGGAGACTGTTTTGGTCTGCTGTCGAGTACACCGCCACAGTCTTGATACCCATGTTTCGGCAAGTGCGAATGATCCTGCACGCGATTTCACCCCGGTTGGCGATCAATATTTTGCTAAACACTACTTTTCCGTTTTCCTCATGCTTGAGTGTATAACCAGTTGTGAGTGGGCCGAATTGACGAGTTGCCAACGCTCTCCACTGGACACGGTTGCTGACATTGCCTAAGTATATACGCCTTTCTCCGATTCGCTGTATAGCTGATCGAGGAATGAGTTGGAGCGGATTTCCCGCTCCAGCCAGTAGCTTAGCGCGCCGGAGGTCAAGACCTTGACCTCTTGCCTAAGGGTCGGGTCTCCTTTGAGGGCGATGACCTCTTTCAAGGGCCCCCGGTGCATAAGCCGCAGCACTTTAAGGGCCCTCAGGGACATGGGAAAGACCCGGGCCGATTCCGGCCTGCAATTGAAGCAAAGGGCGCCGCCTACCGTGGGCCCAAACCGGTGGTGGCCGGGGGACAAAGTCTGGCGGCATTCCACGCATAGGTAGAGCTCAGGCATCAGTCCGGAAACCCGGAGAAGATGGAGTTCGAAGAATCTTAGAGGCCATTCCGAATCTTGGGGTCCCCCTTGGTGTTCCTCTATGGAGTGGAGGGTTTCTAAGGCCAGGTCATAGAGGGCCGGGTTTGAGTTTGCCTCGGCGCCGAACCCATCCACCAACTCCGCCACGTATAGCGCTTTGGCCAAGACGTCCAACTCCCCCTTAAGGCCGGAAAAATCGCGGATGACCTGAGCCTGGTTGATGTAGTCCAGGTTTCGGCCGTGAGCCATGGCAAGTTGTACGTGAGTCAAGGGTTCCAGGTGGCCTACGAGTTTGCTGGTGGACCGCCTGGCTCCCCGGGCAACAGCCCTTACTTTGCCGTGGTCGCGGGTAAAAAAGGTTACCATCGCACCGGCTTCGCCGAAGGGCGAATTTTTTAGGACCAACGCCTCGCACCGATAGGACTTGGAGACCGGCATCTCAGAGTTCCTGCCGGCCCTGGAACGCCCGGCCTAGGGTAGTAGTGTCAGTGTACTCCAAGGAGCCGCCCATGGGGAGACCTCGGGCCAAGTGGGTGACCCTGACGTTTTGCCGAGGAAGATGACGCCGGATGTACATCGCGGTTGCTTCCCCTTCCAACGTGGGGTTGGTGGCGATTACCAACTCCTCCACCTCTTCCGTGGAAAGGCGGGAGAACAGTTCTTTAAGCTTGAGCCGGTCCGGCCCTATACCGTTTATGGGCGAGATGGCGCCGTGAAGCACATGGTACAACCCCCGGAAGCAGCGGGCCTGCTCCAAGGCCAGCACGTCCAACGCCTCCTCCACGACGCACACTTGGGACCGGTTTCGGTGGTGGTCGGAGCAAATGGAACATGGAGACTGATCGGACAGATTCTGGCATTCCTGGCAGAAGATAATATTCTGTTTCGCGGCGCTCACCGCATCCGCCAAGGCGTAGGCTTCTTCTTCGGGCAGGCGAATAATGTGGTAAGCAAGGCGCTGGGCGGTCTTGGGGCCTATTCCGGGAAGCTTATGCAACTCCCGGACCAAGTGAGCCAGGGACGGAGCGGCGGACGGCAGCTGGTCGGAACTCACGGGAAAACCTGAGGCGGGCGCATTGGCATGTCGCCGGCGAATGTTTTCAAAGACACGCCCAACTCCTGACCAAGGATGAGACAGCCGAACCGGCTCCCCTGTGCCGGTAGCTTAATGCCGGTCCCACGCTCAAGTCCGTTCCGCACGGTACCGGTGAACTTAGATACGTTTGGCTTCTCCGTTCCCAAGGGTGAGGTTTGCGCTAAAGCCGTCTTTCGACGCCATTCCCGGTTTCAAAGTTCAGCGGTCAATGCTCGGCACTCAATGCCTAGGACGCCCTTTGCTGGCGTCGGTGTGGGCGAATTAACCGGTGTGGATCAATCAAAATGCGATCCCCGCTTTACACCGCCTATATGTTACGCCATGCTGTCCGGCGTCGCCGCGATGCGCCTTCTGCTGTAGATACGAATTAGTTAGGGCATCTGGATCGGTGTTTATGATTTGTGAAGGCGCTGGCTCCCCCTTGCACTGCCAAATACCACTCCGCCCGCAGAAAGAGGTAGCCTTTCAAGGCCGGAGTTGAGGGCAATATCCCACAACCCAATACCTTCTAGCCAGCACATGGCGACATCGATTACGGCTT
Source organism: Dehalococcoidia bacterium (assembly GCA_965224325.1). Classification (GTDB taxonomy): domain Bacteria; phylum Chloroflexota; class Dehalococcoidia; order Lucifugimonadales; family UBA3495; genus CBDCMJ01. The sequence goes on along the minus strand of CBDCYT010000017.1, from coordinate 4,649 downwards.
GCCATCAAGGAGGGAATAGTGGGCCTTCCGGACACCTAGTGGTCTTACAACCAGGGATGCGATGGGGTCCGTTGCCGGCAAAAGCCCCCGGCCCGGGCGTGAGTCCGGCCGTCGGTCCGGAAGATAGACCCTGTTCCATCCCTTATGGTTGTAGCCAAGACGCCGGAGAGCCCCCTGGGCGCAAAGACGCCCCTCCCTTGTGGTCTGCTGAATCTACTCCCGCAGCTACCCTAGCCACCCTCAAAACAACTTCCCCGGAGCGGTTTTTCGGTAGGCACGCCTATAACTTCCCTAACATTCTGCCGTCAAAGCAATGTTGCTAAAGCCCAAGCCCCTTCAAGCCGCCGGTAAGGGGGCCCATTTTTTCGGCTGCCAACTCCTGCGCTTTACTGAAGGCGTCATTGATGGCCGCGGCCACTAAATCTTGCAACAGCTCCAAGTCTTCCGCAGCCTCCGGCTCTATGGTAACCGAGTCCACTACCTGCTTGCCCGACATGGTTATCTTGACCACGCCTCCCCCGGCGCTGCCTTCCACGATAAGGGTCTCCAACTCTTCCTGAATTTTCTGGAGTTGGGACAATTGCTTTTGGGCTTGACGCATCATGTTGCGGTTCATTCCGGAACCTCCTCTAGAATTACAGCGCCCATACCCATTGCGGCGCGCACCAATGGGCTGTTTTGGGCTGACCGGAGAGAGGCGCTCCCCACACCGTTGCTTTCTATCAAAGTCAGTCTAAACCCCTGGGCCCCCGAGAAGTGTTGGCCGATTATTTCGGTCACTACGTCTCGGGCCTTGGGGTCGTCCATCTCTTCCTGCATGCGCTCCATGTGGGCACGATGCGTGAAGGCGAGCACGAGGGTTTGTTCCTCAAGCGAAATTGCGTCGGCCCGGCAGTCCCGCAGCAGCGCCCCAAGATTATATTTTTTCCCTTTGTGCCGGGTCAGGAGCTTCACCGTAGCTGCCCAAGCCTGGGCAGTCGCGTCGTTGGCTTCGCTTGGGGCGCCGCCCGGCGCCGCTCCAGGGTTGACCGGAGTTCCCGTATTGGGGGCCGAGGGCTGAGGCTGTGCGGCCTCAGCTGCCGCGGGCGCTGAACGAGCCGGGGCAGCGGGCCGCGGCTTTGGTGCAGAATTGACTTTAGCGGGGGCGGGAGCCGCATGTTCGACTTCAACCGGCTGCGTCGGCGCCTGGTCCCCGCAAATCTCCACCACTGCTAGCTCTAAGGGCAAGGTAGATGGTGCGTCGTAGCGCATATTGACCTCGCCCCAGGTTTTTACCGCTCTACCAATACGCCACGGCGGGACGTGGTCTACGAGTTGCTGCAATTGGCTGGTGACGTGGTCCGGAAGGTCCAACGACTCCGCTGAGTCCCATCGTAGCAGCAGCGCCGCCCGCAATAGCTCCAGAGTCTGCTGGTGCAGGTGCCGCAGGTCGGTCCCATCCCAAGCCGCTTGGTTGACCAGGCCCAGGGAGGACGAGGTGTTGCCCATGAGCAGGTGCGTGACCAACTCTAACCAATTTTCGCTGTGGCCTAGTCCGAGCAAGTCCTCGACGTGGCGCAGCCCCACGCCTTCACTTTGGGACACTACCAGTTGCTCCAGGAGGTTTTGGGCGTCTCGAAGGCTCCCCGCGGCCTGGCGGGACACCAGACGCAGGGCCTCGGGCTCCGCCGCGACTCCTTCGGTGTCGACGATCTCCTTGAGACGGTTATAGATGAGTCCCGACGGTATGCGGCGGAAGTCGAAGCGTTGGCACCGGGAGATAATAGTCGGCGGGATCTTATGCACCTCTGTAGTGCAGAGGATGAATATAACGTGAGCGGGAGGCTCTTCCAGGGTTTTTAGGAAGGCGTTGGAGGCCGCGTCCGTAAGCATGTGGGCCTCGTCTATGATGTACGCCTTTCGCCTGCCCTGGGCTGGAGAGAAGTTTACTTTCTCACGAATGTCTCGGATTTCGTCGATGCCCCGGTTGCTGGCGGCGTCTAGCTCGATGATGTCTAAGAACCGGCCGTCGTTTGCCGCCAAACAAATGTTGCAGGCGTTACATGGATCGCCGTCTTCCGGTTCGAGACAATTGGCAGCCTTGGCGATAAGCCGGGCGGTGGTGGTTTTGCCAGAGCCGCGGGGTCCGCAAAACAGGTAGGCATGAGACACCCTCTGCTGCGTGACGGCATGGCGTAGAGTGGTGGCCACGTGTTCTTGGCCCACCAACTCTGCAAAGCTGCTGGGCCTCCACTTGCGATAGTAAACCTGGGAGGTCATCTACTCAGCGTCCTGCCTCAATCCGGTGTGATTCCGGGTAAAGACACTTCCGGAATCAATTTCAAAGCGGCTTGCTCTTTTGCTTGCATCTCCCCCTCCGACTGGGGGTCCAGGTGGTCGTGCCCTGCAAGGTGCAAGATTCCGTGGGCTATGAGCAGGGCCAATTCCCGGTCGACGGGCCAGCCCTTCTGGGCGGCCTGCCGTTGGGCCTGAGGATAAGATATCACCACTTCGCCTAGGGGTGCCGGTTCGCCTGAGGGATACACAAAGGGCGGAGCCCCATCGTCGTTGCCGCCGTCCGGGTAGGATTGCGGAGCGCCGGGGTCACCCTCCCACGAGCCGGAATGAGAAGCGGAAAAAGAGAGCACGTCGGTCACTTCATCTAGACCGCGGTAGTCCCGGTTCAACCCCTGCACAACGTCGTCGCCGGTGACCAGCAGGCTTACCTGATACGCCTCGTCGCTGGGTACCGCTAGACCCAGTGCCGCCTCCACCGCCGCAGTGAGCCAGGCGTCCCCCAGGACCGCAGGAATGGGTTCATCAACGGAAGTGTCTATTAGACTGCCTATCAAGAGCTCCAATTGGTCCAAGACTTGCTCAATGAACTTCGCGAACCCTTGCTGGCGGACTCTTGAGGGTTGAATCCGTCCAGGCAAACCTCAGGATGAAGGGCTGGAGGGGCGTGGCTAATTATACGCTGGCGAGAGTGGCGCTTCAAGGAGCGGGGGGCAATGCGCAGGGGCTTTTAATTGTCTGCCGTCCGTCATACCCGCCGCGCACCTGCCTTTCCCGCGAAAGCGGGAATCCATACGTTCTTGACGTTGGACTGTCATTGGACAAGCCCAAAGCGCATGGGAAAATAAGAGTTGTCGCGAAAACTAAAAGACCCTGGGGCAATGCGGCGTTGGCAGTAGAGTGGCGTCCTTGGGGGCGTTACCGGTGTTTGCCAAGAAACCTTTGGTACCCGGAGGGATTTAGTATTCTTTATCTGCAAACGGGTATTTTCTGGGCTAAAAAACGCCACTTACCACACTTCTTACCACTGGCGCCGGTATCCTTCCCTTCCCGGCCCACGTCCGGATCGACGTAGTTTATCATCGTAGGCGGTGTTTCTGGCTTTGCACAAAAAATGTTTTCTATTGAGCCTGTCTCAGAAGGACGTCTGTCGGCAGGCTTACTTCGACGCGAAGTGTGACGCAGACGATGGGGTGAGGGGTCGCCGTCAATTGCCTCAGCTTGCGAGACATGACAAGGTTCCGGACCGTCAGGTCGAGAGTTGAAGATGAAGGGAGGAACTCCACACCCGGTAGAGCGTGCGCAGGTTGAAGGCAGTGGCCAGCATGGTCCACTCGGCCGCCACGTTGGCGAGGCCACGCAGCAGGAATCTCCGCGCCCCTTGCTGTTCCTTGATGATGCCGAAGACCGGCTCGACCAGGCGCTTTCTCAGGCGGTACGCCTCTTTGGCGGCTAACGTGGACCTCCAGGCGCGGTGGCGGCGTAGCACCGCGTCATGGGGCCCTATCGCCAGACTGCGGCCTGTCTCGCGGGCCCTCGTACAGACTCCGGGGGCTGGGCACGCCTGGCAGGCGGCTCCAGAGGCTCGGTACAGACGCAGCGGAACTCCATTCGTATGTTGGATGCGAAGGAACTTGAGCCTCCGTCCCTGTGGACACGTAAAGCTGTCGCTTTGTTCGTAATAGGTGAATCGGTCCTTGTGATACGCGTCTGTGAGGAACCGCTGCCGTGCCTCTGACACCACCACCTGCTGGCCTCGCTGGCCGCACTCCGCTAGGTGGTTCGCGGCGAAGTAGCCAGCGTCGGCTAACGTCATCGGCACCCTCGTCCCGGTCGTCTCCTCCGCTACACGGGAACCAACCACACTCACCTGAGCGAGCTGCTCAGTGAACGTGAGGGTATCGACATCAGCAGGAGCACCTTGCGGCGTATCCTGTTGAACGTCGGCCTGAGCAGTCCTCGGAAGAGGCGTCCACCCAAGCACCGTGTGCGCCGTCAGCGCATGCCTCGTGAGGGTATGCTGATCCAGATGGACGGCAGCTATCACCGGTGGCTGGGGAACAACGGACTACAGTTCATGCTCCTGATCGCTGTGGACGACGCCACCGGGGCTGTGGCGAGCGCCCTCTTCTGCGGGCAGAGGAGGACGCACGCACCTACTTCCTGCTGATGCAGGGCCTGTTAGAGCGCTGCGGCGCGCCGGTGGCCCTCTACGCTGACCGGCACGGGGTATTCAAGCACACGCCCGGACCGGAATCTCCAGTGGTCCAACCCAGTTCAGCCGGGCCATGGACGAACTCGGGGTCCAGATGATATTCGCCCTGTCGCCGCAGGCAAAGGGGCGGGTGGAGCGAACGGGGGAAACCTTCCAGGAC
>CBDCYT010000016.1:0-221106 GCA_965224325.1 Dehalococcoidia bacterium | reverse complement strand
GCACCCAGCGCAGCAGCTTCCGGTTCCGCAGCGCCACCCGAGTGTCGGCCAGCGCCTTCCAGCGATGGTTGATCTGACCCTTGCGTCCGAAGCCCCGCAGGGCCTGGGTCTCCGGGGGCAGGGTCAGCCCGTGCTCCTCCAGCATAGCCAGCTCCAGCACGAGCAGACGCTCCTCCGTCGTGAGCCACGACAGGCTCTTCCCCTGGTGCGGATGGTCGGCCCGCAGCCGTCGCCACTCCTCCACCAGCGGCCACGCATCGCCGTAGACCTCATCATCGTCGTCGTCGGGCTCCTCGGTGACCACCTCCGGGTCCAGCCTGCGCAGCGTCGCCCGCTTCTTCGAGCGCACACCCGCCATCGGAGGGGCGGCCCTGGTCTCCGACCGGCCCGCCCACTCCTCGTGCTTCCCGCCCTGCGCCTGGGCCTGGGTACCGTCCTCGTCACCGCCCTCCACCTGGCTGCTCTCACCCCCGCCTTCCACATCTGCCGCAGGAGGCGTCTCCATGCCGCCCTCCAGCGCCGCCACCCGCTCCTCCAGCGCACCGACCGTCTCCCGCAGCCGCGCGACCTCGGCGTCGTCCGCCCTCCTCAGCAGAAGCTCCAGCGCATCGCCCATGCGCCCCGTGATCTCACCCGACTCCTCGGCCCGCGTCAGGGTCTTGTGGTTGACCCCCAGCAGTTCCGCAGCCTCCATCTTGCCCTCCTGCCGAACCAGGTCCCGCAGGAACTCGCTCAGCCTGAGCCGCCGAAGCCTCTCGGCGTCCACGCTCCCGTTGCCGTTCCCATCCCGCTCATTCATGCGTCCAACCTCCTCGCAGTCATGTCCTGTAGGGGGTTTCGACCCCCGATTCCAGCCTCCCCGTCCAATTGCTCGCTCCGATGTAGCGCCACCCCCGACTTCCCTTTTGGGCCGCTGTCGGAACCACCCCTTTCACCAAAGTGCTCGCAGGCTCGGCCTCACTTCCCTTCCTTCACGCCCGTTTCACGTTGCCCACAGCCCAAAACTTTCCTTCTGGGCACCGAAGCAAATCCCTGTACACGGGTATGACACCACATCCGGCCCATTCCTTCCCATGCCCTAAAAGGGAGGACGCGCGAGTCCTCCCATATAAGGCATGGTGTCCGGCCCCGCGACTTCCCAGACTCGATGGCAGAACAGACGGCCCCATCAGCGAAGAGGAGGCGAATCGTGGGAGCGCAATCGACGGTCCGAAGGTCCCTTGGCAGAGCCAGGAGGCTGATGCCCCTGGCCGCCGCGCTGCTGCTGGCAGCGCTTCTGGCAATCCCCGCAAGCAACATCGCCCAAGCCCAAGCCCCGCCCGGTAACGAGCTAACCCTCGTCAACGCCGACCGGGAGTTCGTGGAGCGAAAGGGCGGCGGCGAGTTCGTCGCCCGCCCCGTCTTCGACCGGGAGATCGCAAACCTCTTCTACGCCGTTCGCGACGCCGACACCGGCGACTGGATAAGCGCCATGTACCGGGTGAAGGGCGGCGAGAAGAAGCGCAGCGACGGCTGGGAGTATTCCTGGGAGTACCCCGACCTTGACGACCACCCCGAGCTCGACCGCGACCGGGCCTACCTGCTGGTCATGCTGGCCGAGGCCGAGGACGGGTTGAGGGGCGACTTCTACGCCGTCATACCCATCCACCAGCCGGGCCGCATCTGGGACAAGATTCTGTCCGCCCTCAGCCCGGCCCGCTGGGCCAAAGCCTTCGCCGGGTGGGTCATCGAGGGCGTCCACGGGACCCTCTGCGGAGTTGTCGAGCGGGCGTCCGAAGAGGACGCCGACAACTGCCGGGGAGGGTAGCGCATGGGCGACATCCTCACCGGCACCCCTGAGCATCTCACCTACGGCCACTGGCTGGTGCAGCAGGCGTGGATGGTCGTCTGGGCCATCACCTCCGCCGCCCTGGTGGTCATCCTCGGCTGGATGGGCCTGAGCTTCATCATCTCCGAGCACCTGGGGACCCGTCAGGCGGGCTGGCGGGAGATGGTGCCCCGCCTTGTTTTGGGCCTGGTGGCCGCCGCATCGTCCCTCTGGTGGTGCGCCCTGGTCATCGACGTGGCCGACGCCGTGTCCGGCTTCATCGCCTTCTCCCTGAACGTCACCCCCGGAGACATGCTGCGCTCAACCCTGAGCACGCTGATGACGGCGGTGCAGGCCGGGAGCGTGGGCATGGCGCTGCTGCTGGCGGCGCTCTACCTGGTCTACGGCTTCTTCGTCCTCTACGTCATCGTGCAGATGATCTTGCGCCTGGCCCTCATCGACATCCTGCTGGCCCTGGCCCCCATCGCCCTGGGGCTGTGGATTCTGCCCCACACGGCGGGCTGGGGCCGCCACTGGCTGCGGCTCTTTATGACGACGGTGTTCCAGCAGGCGGTGCAGCTCATCGCCCTGGCCCTTGGCTTCGGCTTCCTCAAGGAGTTCGCGGCCATCGCCGCCTTCGAGCCGGTGCAGGACCTGATCTGGAAGCTGCTCATGAGTCTCGCCTTCGTTTACATGGCGACCCGGGTGCCCTCAATGCTGGGCAACGCCGGGACCTTCGACTCCTGGCTCTCGATGCTCTACTTCGGCATGAACCTGCCCTCGTCGATGGTGCGGTCGGCGAAGACCATCGGGCTGATGAGCGGAGCCGCAGGAGGACCGGGAGGCATGGCGGTGGGAGCGATGGCCGCCAGCGCGGGTCTCTCTGCGGCGGCCGGCGGCCTGAGCTCCGCGGCCTCGATGGCGACCCCGTCGGCCGGAGGCGACGGCGGCGGCGAGCCCCGGAGCAGCGGCGAGTAGCCCGACCGAGACAACGAAATCACAAAGGCGCGGACGAGACCCGCGCCGACCAATACCACGACGGAGGAGCCGCGATGTGCAGGTAACGGAGCTTACGAACCCCGACCGGTAGAGACGAGCGGAACGCTCGAAAGCAAAGAGGAGTGAAACGAATGGAACAGCTGACACAGACCATATCGAACCTGGTGGGCATCCTGCTGGGCGTCGTGGGGGGCATCGGCGTCGGCTTCTTCATCTACGGCGCGTACATGTACCTCACCGCCAGCGGAGCGCCCAACCAGATGGAGCGCGGCAAGAGCGCAATGATGACGCCCTGGCGGGCATCGTCCTGGCCCTGGTCGCCTACGGCGTCGTGGAGCTGGTGATGAACGCCGTCGTGGACCCCGGCATCGACATCGACGACGCCCTGCCCGAACCCGAAGCCCCCGGCGGCAGCGACTCCAGCAGTAGCAGCGGCTAGGCCCGACGCGAGGAAGGAGAGGAAGACATGAGAGAACACGAGGTACCGACTCACGTGCAGGCGGAGGACAAGGTCCTGCTGGGGTTCACCTTCCCGCAGATCGTGGCGGTGACGGCGGTATGCGCCATCTCCTACGGCGCATACCGCTACGCCCCCGTCGGCCCGTCCGAGGTGCGCATGGCGATTGCCGTCGTCCTCGGACTGGTCGGGGTGGCGATGGTGGTGGGGAAGATAGGCGGTCGGCGGCTGCCCCTGGTGGCCGCCGACCTGCTCAAGTACCGGCTGGGGGCGCGGCTCTACGCCGGGCCCGTGTCCCAGCTGGTGAGGGCGGAGCCGCCCGCGCCGGCGCAGCCGGTCAGGAGCGGCCCCGGCCCGCTGAGCCTGATGGCGAAACGCGCCGGACGCGGCCTGGGAAGACTGCGCAAGAACAGGAAGACCCGCAAGAACAAGGAGCGCCGCAACGGGCGCATGCGCTGGTTCGGCAAGCGCAGGGGGAAGGACGGGAGGAACCGCCACGGCCAGGACCACCGGGCCGAGACCCTGGAGACGAGGAATCGGAAGCCCCGCGTGGGCTGGATTCCGGTGGTGGCCCTGGCCGTCCTGATGGCGGCCGTCGTGGCCGTCCCGCAGTCGGCCCTGGCGGACGACCACGAGCCCTGGCGGGAGGAGATCGACTTCGATCTGACCGAGCCAGTGGAGGGGCGGCGGATATTCGTCGAGGGGCTCACCGTCTCCGGCGACCGCGCCGCCGTCACCCTGCGGGCCGCCACTCCCCTGGACCTCCGGGTGCGGGCCTTCGGCGGGCCGCAGGGCAGCTGGCTGCGGTTCTGGGGTTCGGCCTCCCTGGACGAGGGGGAGCGCATCGACTACTCCCTCCCCCTGGACGGCCCGAACCCGTCCTTCACCTTCTCGTGGGAGGACACGCTGGGGCAGGCCGGGGCCGTCACCGTCGAAGGCGGACAGATCCCGTACCCCCTTCCGGCCATCGACGGGGAGCTCTGCGACCTGCGGGTCGTCTCCCTGGGCTGGAGTCCGGGGGCCGTCGAGGGAGCCGTCGCCTCCGAGTGCGTATCCACCATCGAGGAGAGGGTGGAGCTTCAGACGGTGGCCGGACACGCCAGCGTCACCGAGACGGCGTTGATGGACGCCGAGGTGACGGGCATCGCCGGGACTATCGCCGTCGCGGGCGGCGGCTCCCAGGCGAGCGTCGCGTTCGTCCCCAACGGCGAGACCCGCTTCCGTGTGGCCGTCGGCGAGGGCGCCGCCGTTTACGAGGTGAACGTCGAGGCGGACCTGAAGGCGGCCCTTCGTATTCCGCTGCCGCCCCTGGTGCAGCTGACCCACCACCCGGAGCGGACGGAGCAAGTCACCAGGACCGTGCACCTCCATCGCCCGGGGGACAGCGACTCCGACAGTGAGACGGCAACGGCCACCTGCGAGGACGGCGCCACGGCGTCCGCCACCGCGACGGCGTACGCCTACGTCCCCAGCGCCACCATCGCCAAGCAGGTGACAGTGGACGTGCTGCACAAGGAGCACGTCAAGGCGGAGACGGTGGAGCGGTCGCCCATCGCCGGGAGCCGCGACGAGGCCCTGGCCCTGGCGTCCAGCGTCGGGGCCGACGACCCCTTCGAGGCCCTGGTCCTGCCGGAGCCTGAGCCGGTAGACCCGCCCGCCGAGCAGACGCCCGCGGGCGGCGGCCTGAGCGACTGGTTCGACCTGTTGGGATGGGAGTGGCCGTGGTGAGGCGTCTATTGACCGCAACCCTTCTTGCCGGGGCTGCGCTGGCGGCCACCGGCGCGGCCCCGGCCGAGGAGCAGGCCATGCTGGACGCCTTCGACCGGGTGCTCACCGCTATGGCCTACGCCGCATCCGGGCTCTGCCTCTTCGCCATCGTCTGGGCGGGCTTCGTCCTGATGGCCGAGGGAGCCGAGGAGCGGGGCGGCGGCAGGGCCAAGAGCGCCGTCGCGATGGCCGTCGTCGGCCTGGTGCTGGTCCTTCTGGCCAAGGCGGTCGCCGCGCTGCTGCGCAGCGGCCTCGTGGACTTCCCGACCCCCTAGAGCAAAGGAGAAGACCGAGTTGAAGAAGCCGAACGACCGAATCAAGACACCTGGAGCGGAGGGGCCGCCGGATGGCGCAGCCGCTCCGCCGATCCAGGAACCCGCAGGACCGCAGGCGCCCGCTCCCAAGCCGCCGCCGCCCCTGCCCCCGTTCTTCATGCTCTCCCATCTGGAGGAGGACGGCCCCGTGCGCCTGGACGGGGTGAAGCTCGGCGTGTGCGAGGTGATGGGCCTCGAAATAGACGAGCCGAAGCTGGGGGCCTTCGCCGGGGCGCTCAACGCCTGCGACTTCCCCGTGCAGCTGCTCATCAGGCAGCACCCGCCGCGCCTTGGCGGGCTTCGGGACAAGCTCAGGGAGGCCCAACCGGGCAACCTGCCGCCGCAGACCGAGGCGGCGGCCGAGTCCCTTCGCAGGCTGTTGACCGAGCTGGAGGCCCGCGACGGCATCCTCGACCGGCGCTTCTACGCCGTGTGCGAGTTCGGGCGGTTCGACGAGCTGCGCGGCCTGCTGGCGCGGGCCGGGCTGTCCGTCCACCCCTTCAGCGGCAGGCGTCTGCGGATGCTGATGCTGGCCTCGGCCCTGGGCGGCACGCCCGCCGAGATCGACGAGGAGACGCCGGTGGAGGTGGAGATGCGCCGCCGCGAGGTGCGCGTCGGAGACCGCCTGGTCCGCTCCCTCCACCTGGGCAAGTGGCCCCGCTCCCTGGCCCCCGGCTTCCTCCAGAGCCTCATGGCCGCAGGCGCGCCGATGGACCTGTCCATCCACCTGGGGTCGATTCCCGCTGAGCAGGCGGCCAGGACGCTGGAGTGGCAGAAGGTCCGGTTCGAGTCGGCGCAGTCGCTGTCCTTCAAGCGGGGCCGCACCATGTCCCCCGAGGCGGAGATTGCCCTGGAGGACGTGACCCGCCTCCGCGACGAGGTGCAGCGGGGCCGCGAGAGGCTCTTCCACGCCTCGCTCTCCATCACCCTTCACGCGAAGGACGAGGCGTCCCTCAAGGAGATGACCCAGCGGGCCAAGGCCCACTTCGCCGCCACGCTGGGCAAGCTCGACCCCCTGGCCTTCCGCCAGCGCGAGGGCATCCTGTCCACGCTGCCCCTGGCCCTCAACGCCGTGGCGGAGTGGAGGACGCTGGACACGTCCAGCATAGCCCGTCTCTTCCCATTCTCGCCCCCCCGACCTGGACACCCGGAGGGGAACCCTCTACGGCATCGACATGCGGGCCTGCGCCCCGGTGGTCTACGACCCCTGGGACGGGACGCACCTGAACGCCAACACCGCCGTCCTCGCACGGTCGGGCAGCGGCAAGAGCTTCGCCACGAAGCTGGGAATGCTGCGGGGCCTGACCAGGGGCGTCACCGCCTACGTCATCGACCCCGAGGGCGAGTACGCGGACATGGCGAGGGCGGCAGGTGGGCGCGTCCTCTCTCCCGGCATTCCCGGCCAGGGCATGAACCCCTTCGTCATCGAGCGGGGCGACTCCGAGGAGCTGCTTCAACGCATCGGCAGCCTGAGACGGCTCATCGAGGTGATGGTGGGCGAGAGTCTCGGCGCGGAGCGAAGGGCCTCCCTGGACCACGCCCTGGCGGGCTACTACGCCCAGCCCCGGGAGCGCACCGGCTTCCGCGACTTCTACGAGTACCTGCAAGGAGATGAGGCGGGAGGGGAAGACATGGCGAGGCTGCTGCGGCCCTTCGCAACGGGCAGCCTGCGCAACCTCCTCTCCGACGAGGGCGACGACCTGCTGCGGGGCGAGGCCCTGATCACCGTCTTCGACCTGCGGCTCCTGGAGCCGGAGCTTCGCCCCGCCGCCGCGATGGTCTGCACCGAGACGGTGTGGGCCGCCGCCGCCCAGGACCCCAAGCCCCGCCTGCTGGTGGTGGACGAGGTGTGGTCGATCATGCAGCACCCGGAGGGAGCGGCCTTCATGGTGAGCATGGCGAAGCGGGCCAGGAAGCACCGGCTGGGGTTGCAGTTCATCACCCAGGACGTCCAGGACCTGCTCAGCGAGGACACCTCCCGCGCCATCACTGGCCACTCAGGGCGGGCGCTCCTCCAGAACGCCGCCTTCAAGCTGCTCTTGCAGCAGGACGCGGCCGCCATCAGCACCGTGGGCGACGCCTTCGACCTGCCCCAGGACCTCCAGCGATGGCTCCTGTCGTGCCCGCGTGGAGACGGGTTGCTGCTGGCGAAGGGCAACCGCTTCCCCGTCCGCATCGAGGCCACCCCGGAGGAGACGGCAGTAATTGAGTGGACACCGGGCAGGCACTAGGCAGAGCGACGGAACGACGCAATGAAGGAACCAGTAGAGAAAGGAGCAAGCGAATGAAAGTGAACCCCATCAAGTGGCTGCTGAACAACGAGGCCAAGAAACCCCCGGCGCTGCTGGCGGTGACGCCGCCCAGGACGGGGGAGCGCACCCTCCTGGGAGTCGAGAACATGCTCGGCTCCATCGCCGTCCCCGAACCCTTCTCCCTGGAGCTTGCCGGGGACGCAGACGGCGTAACGCTCTTGGCCCGCTGCCTGGACGACCAGGTGGTGCGCTCCCAGATCGCCGCCCGCTACCCCCAGGCCCAGATACAGGAGATTCCCGCCGGGGACGACCCCCTGCGCCTGGCCGAGGACGAGCAGGCGTGGAGCATGACGCTCCGGGCCGACGGCCCCGAGTACGTGCCTCTCCGGGTCTTCCGGGACGACGACCTGCTCGACCCCGGCTCGGACCCCCTCATCGCCCTCATGGGCGCTCTCTCCAACCTCAACGAGGGGGAGCGCATCGTGGCGCGGCTGATGCTGCGCTCGATGGGACCCGACTGGTCGGAGTCCCACCTGGAGAAGGCCCACAAGCGGCCCGTGGAGGACCGGCGAGACCCCGCCTACACCTATCAGACCAAGCCCCTCCAGACCGACGGCGTGACGATGGCCGTCCTGGGCGTGGCGGCCCTGGCCGCCCTCCGGGGCTACCTGTGGGTGCAGGCGGGGGAGACATGGAAGGCCGTGCTCATGGGAGCGGGCGTCGCCTTCGCCCTGGCCGTGGGCGGCTGGGCCTGGCACCGCTGGAAGAAGGCCTGCAAGCGGGTCTTCGACCCCCTTCTCATCAAGGAGAAGGTCTCCCGCATCGCCTTCGACGCCGAGATTCAGGTGACGGCGATCCTGCCCCGGAGCACCCGGCCCCACCGGGCGAATGAGCTGCTGGAGCCGGTGGCCGCCGCCTACCGCGACTATGACAACCCCGCGGGCGCGCGCCTCGACGTGAGCCGGGTGCGGCCCGCCGTGCCCGACCCCCAGGTGCTCCACCCGTCAGGCCCCGGCCTGTTCGGGAAGCGCAGCGTCATGGGCGTCCGCGAGGCGGCCTGCCTGTGGCACCCGCCGGGAGCCAGGGACGAGACGCCACTGGTGGCCCGCGCCGGGGCCAAGGTGCTGCTGCCCACCGCCCGCAGCGTCAGCGGCGGCGCCCACGTCGGCGACACCACCACCGGAACGCCCAGGAAGATTCACTTCCCCGACGACCTGCTGAGACGCCACCACCTCTACGTCGCCCGCACCCGCATGGGCAAATCCACCCTGATGCACCACATCGTCGCCCACAAGATGCGGGAGAAGGCCGAGGGCAGGGACGGAGACGCCATCGTCGTCGTGGACCCCCACGCCGACCTGGTGGGCGGCCTGCTCCAACACGTCCCGGAGTCCCTCATCGAGCAGGTGCGGCTCATCGACCTGGCCGACGAGCGGGGAGCTCCCGGCATCAACCTGCTGGACACCCGCATCTTCGCCGACCGCGACCGCACCGCCGATTCCGTCGTGCGCATCGCCAAGGGCCTGTGGGACCAGTGGGGGCCGAGGATGCAGTCCATCCTCGAACAGACGGTGAAGACCCTTCACGAGGCCAATGAGAGCAGGGACGCGGGCGAGCAGTACACCATCCTCGACGGACTGCGCATCCTGGCCGACGACGGATTCCGCGCCGAGGTGCTGGCGAAGGTCAACGACCCCTACCTGATGCAGTGGTGGGCCAGGGACTTCTTCGGCTGGCGGCGCGAGACCCGCGCCGACGCCCTGGCCCCGGTCCAGACCCGCCTCTCCTACTACGCATCCTCCAAGCGGGCAAGAGCCATCCTGGGCCAGCCCCGCTCCACCATCGACATGCGCCGCACCATCCAAGACGGCGGCATCCTGCTGGTCTCCACCGCCCAGGGCAAGGCGGGAAGGGACGTGGCCGCCCTGGTGGGCGCGTCCCTCCTCAACCTCGTGGACGCCGTGATTCGGGAGCAGGGCAGCCTGCCCTTCGAGCAGCGCCGGGGCGCTCTGGTCGTCGTGGACGAGATGCAGTCCATGCCCGGCGTGGACTACGAGAGCATGTTGTCGGAGCTTGGCAAGTTCGGGGCCTCCTTCGTCCTGGCAACCCAGAGCCTGGCCAAGCTGGACGACCTCTCCCGCACCATGCGCGACACCATCCTGGCCAACGTGGGCTGCCTGGCCGTGTTCCAGGTGGCGGGCAACGACGCCCGCCAGCTCGTGTGGGAGCTGGGCAAGGAGCGGGTGACCGAGGACGACATCACATCGCTGCCGGTCCACCAGTGCTACGTCCGCGCCACCGTGGGAACGGAGCGGATGGATGCCTTCTCCATGAAGGTCGCCAAGCCGGAGCCGGGAGACGCCGGCACCGCCGAGCGCATCCGCGACCTGGCCGAGAGCTACCTAACACCGGCCAGCGACATCGAACGCCGGGACGCGGAGATGCAAGACCTGGTGGACAGGTACCGCGAGGAGCTGGAGAAGCTCAGGAAGGCCCAGGACACCGAGACGGCGGAGAGCGGCGGCCAGTCCCAGGAGCAGGCCCGGCGCAAGCAGCGCAGCAAGCGGGACCAGAACCCTGGGGACGACGCCCCGGAGACGGCGGACGGGACAGCCGACGAGGAGCTTGAGGAATGAGGCCGCTCACCGGGGGAAAGCGGGAGCTCTTTCGCCGCCTCGCCGCCATGCCCTTCCTCGACCGGATTGAGATGGCCGCCCTCTCCGGCTGGTCCCAGAGCGCGGTCTACGAGGCCGCCCGCCGACTGGAGGACGACGGGCTGATCGCCTCCGTACCCCACGGGACGGAGCTCGTTGCCCCCACCCGCAGGTTCCACCTCACCGCAGACGGCCTGCGCCGCCTGGCCCAGGAGGAAGACCTCACCCCGGATCGGCTGCTCCGCAGCTACCCGTTGGCTGCCCGGTGGCGGCGCGTCCTCCTGGAGAGGCTCGACGCCGTGGCCGTGGTCTATCGCCTGGCCTCCGCCGTCGCCAACATCCACCACCCCATCCGCTTCCGCTGGTACCGCGCCATGCCGATGGACGCCGCCATCATCCTTCCCGACGGGAGGACCATCGGCATCGTCCGGCAGGGCCACGCCACCGACCGCACCGGCTTTTCCAAGCGGATCGGGCGGCTCAGGGACGGGCCGCAGCCCGGCGGAATCCTGCTCGTCCTCCCCGACGAGACCCGGCTGCGCTACGCCCGAGGGATTCTGCGCCGGGCGTCCACGCCAACGGTCCTAGCCCTGGAGCGGGAGGCGGCGGCAGCGGCCACCGACGACCCGGTGTGGCGGCTGTCCTCGGTGAACGCCTCCGTCAGCCTCAGAGACGCCATCGACCGGATCGAACGCAGGGGCTCGCTCCCCGCCGAGCGGCCCCTGGCACGGGTCTCCATGCCCCAGGACATCGACGAGCGGGGGAGCGAGCGGGGCGTCCCCGAGCACATGCTGCCCGCCCTCCTGAAACCCACCGAGAAGCGCGTCCTCGACCTGCTCTCCGACTGGCCCTGGCTCGCCCTGGGCGACCTCGCCGGTCTGCTGGGAGTCACCAACCAGCGCGCCTCCCAACTCACGACGGCCCTTGAGGGTTTCGGGCTGGCCGCCCGCGTACCCTCCGCAGAGCGGCGGCTGGTGCTCACCGACGCGGGGCTGACCCTGCTGGCCCGCAGGGACCGGGCCGCCGTTGGCGGAGCGAAGAAGCGGTGGAGCGCCGCTCCCCCCGACGCCGGGGCCGCAGCAGGCTGGCGCGGCGTCTCCGGCAGGCGCAGCCGGCAGCTCCTCCGCGACATGCAGCACACCGCCTCCGTCCACGGCTTCGTAGCGGCCCTCTCCCGCCAGGCCCGCGTCCTGGGCTGGGAGATCAACCAGCTCGACCCGCCCCGCAGGGCGTCCCGCTACTTCCGCTACTTCGGCGGGAGGCGCTCGATCCACCCCGACGCCTTCGGGATGCTCAGGCGCGGGAAGACCGCATGGCCCTTCTTCCTGGAGTGGGAGCGGAGGGCGGTGCGGCCGGTCACCATGGCGGCGCGGCTCGCCCCATACCTGCGCTACTACTCGTCCCACCGGCCCATCGACGACCACGGCGCGCCGCCCGTCGTCCTGGTCGTCTTCGACGACGACATCGCACAGACCCACTTCCTGAGAGTGGCCCAGGGGGAGATGGACCGTCTCAGGACCTCCGTCCCCCTGCTGGCCTCCAACCTGGAGCTGGTGGAGCGGGAGGGGCCGCTGGGACGGGCCTGGCTCGCCCCGGGCGGCGGGTTCGAGCCGGTGCGCCCCCTGACCGACATGCAAGGAGAAGCAAAGCCATGAGAATCTACTACATCGACGAGTCCGAGGGTCCCCGATACTACGTCCGCTCCGCCCTGGGCGTGGACGCCGAGCGGTGGAACGGCCTGCATGGCCGCATCCAGGACTGGCGCACGGCGTTGGCGGGCGACTACAGCGTCCCGGCCAGCCGGGAGCTGCACGCCTGCGACCTGCTGGCCGGACGGGGCAAGCTGGCCCGCATCGACAACACCGGCCGCAGGCTCACCCCGGAGCAGGGAGCCGAGATCTTCATGGACGGCCTGCGCATCATAGAGAACGCCGCCCACTCGCTAGGCGGCATCGAAGTGGTCAACGTCTGCCTGCGCAAGGCCGACGTGAAGGGCTACGAACAGGTCAGCCTGAACCGTCTGCTCAACCGCATCAACACGTCGGTCGCGGCGGACGGACGCTACGCCCATCTCATCTTCGACGAGGGAGGGGAGCGGATGATCAGGCGGCTCTACGGCAGGCTCAGGAGCCGCAACCCCGTGCCCAGCAGGTACGAGGTCTGGGAGGACGGCGAGGCGACGAAGGACATCCCCATAGAGCGGATCATCGGCGGCCCCTCCTTCCGAAGCTCCCAGGACGACGACCTGCTACAGATGGCCGACCTCATCGCCCACGCCCTCCTCAAGCAGGAGGAGGAACCCTCCCAAAGGGTGACGGAGCTGGGCATCCGCTTGGCCTTCGGGATCCTCGACCGCGCCCTCAACCGCAGGGCGTCGAGGACGGATCCCCAGGGCGTCGTCAGGAGATGAGGAAAGAGGAGGAGGAGGGCGCTTGGACGTGGCCCGGCCTCTCGCTCCTATTTCGCCGGTTCGCCCTCCGATTCCGGGTCGCCGTAGAGCATTAGATTGAAGCCCCCGGGAACGCCCCGCGCCAGCTGCATGATGCCCATGTAGTTGAACCCCTTGGGCACCCCTCCCCTGAGCCACCTCCGCACGGTGGGCTCCGTCACGCCGAGAAGCTCGGCCAACTCCTGCGGCGACAGCTCGGCCATCTTCAACAGGCGTTCCAGCCGCTCCCCGAAGTCCTCGGGGAAAGGGGTTCGTCGTTGCTTCCCGGTGCTCCCTTCACGTCCTTCGACAGCCATGGCGCAACCTCCTCGGTCTCTGTCTGTGATTGCCTCCTCGTCCAAACCCGTTTTGCAGAAGCCTCCCCGGAACGAGAACAGAGCGTCTCAAACCGAGACGGCCCCCAGACGCCGAGAGTGCAGACGCCCGCGTCCGGGATCATGCAGCCTTGATCTCCACACCCCTTGTGCGCCCAGTGCCAGGCTGCCGCAAGGCGGCGTTAGCGTCTTCCGGGGTGGTGCAGACCCAACGATACACCAAAGGGGCCTCCCATCCAAGACGAAGCGGAGGCCCCCGGTGCGGCAGGCGGTGAGCGGCGAGGAGGGGGAAGGGCCGGAAAAGACAGGAGGGCCGGGCGGATTTGAACCGCCCGGCCCTCTTTGCGTCGATGGACAGCCGTTGCCTGTGGCGTTGGCCGTCAGTCCAGACCCACGGCGGCCTCCTCCGGACCGTTCCCGCCGCCGACGGGTTCCAGGCCCCTTACTCCCACGCCGTACCGCCTGCCGTCCACCTCGACGGTGGCGCTGGTATACCTGAGCAGCGTGCCCACCTTGCCATTGAGCTGTCGCTGAACCGTACCGCCGACGATCCGTACCTTCCCGCCCTCGTGCAGCCCCCTGGCGGCGGCGCACGGCTCCGTGCGGGGTTCCCAGCCCAGGTCCGTCAGCACTTCCAGGCCCGCAACCCTGCCCGCAGCCGTCTCGACGGCCCGGACCATCGCCCGCACCCGCCGGACCTGGCCGGGAAACAGCAGCCTGGCGGTCTCCGCGTCGTTGACCACCACCTCCACCAACGCCGGGGCCTCGTCGCCGTTCAGCCAGGCCCAGCAGCGGCCCCGCCAATCGACGCCGATGCTACCGTCCTCCCCGAACCGCGTCTGCGCAACCAGGGGGCGCTCGGCCACCAGGTCGAGATTGAATCCGATGATCTCCTCGCTCTCAGTCACTGTCTCTCTCCCTTCCAGAGTGTCTTGGTGACAAACACGAGGGCCGGACGGTTCATCCCGCCCGGCCCTCGCCGCGCCCGCCGGTTGCCCGTTGGCGGCCTCTCCCAGGCTTCGCCGGTAGGTCCGCTTGTAGCACCTGCCGCCGCACCACCCCTCCCGGCCCGAATTGCGCCGGAACTGCCGGTAGTAGACCCGACCGCAGCCCCGGCATACCTTCTCCATGTGTCCCTGCCTGTATCCGGTCATTGGCCCGCCCCCTGGAACGCGCTCGGCTCTTCCACTCCGCGCAGCAGGTGGTGGAGCAGCCCCATCCCCGCGGCCAACTCCAACAGGTTGACCAGGTGGCCGGGACCGGGCTTGGCTCCCGCCTTCCATCGGCGCACGATGCGGGCGTTGACCTTCAGGCGGCGGGCCAGCTCCCGCCAGGACAGCCCTGCGGCCTGCCGGAAGCGGTCGAGGCGCTCGGGAAAGTCCTGGGGGAACTCTTCAGGCTCTACGTGGTAGACCCGCTCCTGCCGGCGTCCCATGGCCCCTCTACTCCTCCGTCCCGTCGTCGCCGTACATCATCAGGTCGTAGCCGCCGGGAAGCTCGCGGGCCAGCTCGATGATGGCCCACAAGTAGGCCCCCGAAGGCGGCCCTCCCCTGCGCCACTTCGCCAGGCCGCGCTGCGTCACGCCGAGGCGCTCGGCGAACTCGCCCCACGACAGCCCGGACAAGTCCTTCAGGCCCTCCAGCCGCTCCCCGAAGTCCTCGGGAAAGGGCGGGGGCCGGTTGTTCAACGTCCGCTTCCGTTCTCTAGTGGTCATGGTCCCTCCTCCTGGGTTTGAAGATCACGATTACGTCCTCGCCCAGCAGCTTCGCCAGACCCTCCGGCGACCGTATCGCCAGCCGCACCAGGGCCAGCATCGCTCCGCCGTTGGGAGCGCCGCCCTTGATGCGCCAGCGCATCAGCTGGCGCGGGTCCACGCCCAGCGCCACCGCCATCTCCTCACAGTTGAGATCGAACAGCTCTCTCACGGCCTCCAGTCGTTCGGGGAAATCGTCGGGCATCAGGGCGACGCCGGGCGGAATGAGCAGGGGAGCGGACGAGGCGGAGCCGTCGCTACACATGGACCTGCTCCAGGATGAACAGGTCCTCGAAGCGAGTGATGCCCAGGGCCTCCATCAGCCGCTTGCGGAAAGCCGCCGAGGGGCAGCGCGTCCCGGACATGAGCTGGGACAGGTAGCTTGACGAGGTGCCGATCAGCCGCGCCAGCTCGTTCTGGGTCATGTTGAGCCGGTTGAGCAGCTCCCATACCTTGTGGGGATCGAGCTTGACCCGCGATGCGGGCTGTCTGCGCGTCACGCCGTGCCCTCCTCCCGGACGGCCTCCCCGCCATCGGTCGGCTGACCGTTGGCCGGTGTGGAGCCGTTGGGATACAGGTGGGGGTTGGCGAGGTAGTGGCGCGCGATGATGCGGGCCAGTATCCGCAGGCCCTCGATGCGCCTCCGCTCCTGCCTGTCCGTCAGCTTCCGCTTCGACTTCTTACTCACGCGGTCCGTCTCTCTCGTGGGGTCCGGCGCGCCCTGAAGGGGTGGCCCTTCGGGGCGTCGGGGATGTATAGTGGGCCAGGTGTTAGCTTATGTGTTCTGTGGGCGTAAGTGTAGCAATAGAGAGTACGTGGAGACAATGGTCGAGAGGCATATTTCGGGCATATAGAAGGATTCATTGACAATTGCTTACTCTGATGTAACAATTAGTTAGCAACAATGTAGCTGTAATGTAGCAGGCACGTCGCGCGCGATGCTGTTCGCAACTACGGATGCAAGAGGGAGACATCATGGACGACCATGACGATGACCGGGAGATGGACGACCGAGAGGCCATCGAGGGCGATGACGAGATAGGCCCGCTGCTCAGACGGCTGAGGGGAGACCTCAGCCTGCGGGACGTGACCCGGCGCACCGGCATCTCCAGCTCCTACCTCTCCCAGATAGAGCGGGGTGGCCGGAAGCCCGGCTCCAACATGATTGGCAAGCTGGCCGCCCTCTACAACGTGGATGAGCAGGAGCTGATGAAGCGAGCCGGGCGCGTGGGCCAGCCTGACCCCTACAGCGGCGAGGCGATGGAGATCGAGCGGGCCTACCAGTACGTGCTGGCCGACCCCGTATTCCGCGTGGGAACCCGGCCCGACGGCCCCATCACCCTGAAGACCAAGCGGTTCATCGTCGAGATGTACGAGCGATTCGCCAGCAAGAGGCTGCTGGAATGAACAGGACTAGAGAGGACTTCTGCCGAAGGCTGCTGGACGACTCCCCCCGCGAGGCCCTGGACCCGGAGCGCCTCGCCGCCCGCTTCGTGCGCTACTTCGACGTCCCCGCCCGCCCCACGATGGAGCAGATCAAGGCCCTGCTGAAACGAGCCGGGTTCGGGGAGGTGTCGGGCAGGAGGCACCTGGACGTGAAGGGCATCCACTACAGCGCGCCGGGGGGCGGCTACGACATCCACTACCGCGAGGACATGTGGGCCGGGACCCAGGACTACTCGGTGGTCCACGAGACCTACGAGATCATCCACGAGACCCTCTGCGACATGGACTCAGGCTCCCCGCCCGACCGGATCGTGTGCACACAGGCCGAACGCTTCGCGGCGGCGGCGCTGATGCAGCCGAGGGCCTTCGAGCCGCTGGCCCTGGAGTGGGGGCTGGACGTGCTGAAGTTGCAGCGTGCCTTCCTATGCTCCTACGCCGCCGTGACCATCCGGCTGGCTGAGGTGCTGAGGCAGCCGCCCTTCATGGCCGTCCTGTACGCGCGGGAGGATAAGAGCGACCCCGCAGGCTGGACCGACCCGCTCAACCTGCGGGCGAAGGTGGTGCGCCGGACGCGGGGCTTCGGGACGCCGGCCACGTTCCCCATCTGCGGCCAGCGGGGAGGCTTGCCCCGCAGGGGCAGGCCCATCCCCCCCGGCTCCCTGGCGGAGCAGGCCGCCCGCTACGGCACGGCGCGATACGCCCAGGACGGCGGCTGCGCCGCCATAGCCAGGCCCGTGATCTGGACGGGGAAGCTGGCGAAGGTCGTGGTCATCGCCGTGCCCGAAAGCTACGCCTCCGTCCTCGGACCCCAGATGGTCGCCTCGGACATGCCCGGCCGCAGGCGCAGGCCGGTGGCGGCGACGGCGGGTCCCTGGTAGCAGTTGCAGGCCGGTGCCTAAGTGGTGTAGAGTAAGACAATACACCACATCGAGAGGCAAAAAGAGAGTGTCCACTCCCAGGAAATCCAAGACCCTCACCTTCTCCCTCCCCCCGGAGATGGAGGCGCAGGTGCGGCGGGTAATGAAGGAGGATGACCTCTCCGTGAGCGAGCTGCTCCGCCAGGCCATCCGCATCTTCATGGAGGAGCGGGAGTGGCGCAGACGGGAGCGGCTGGAACGGCTGCGCTCCCGCCGGACAGGACAGAGTGAAACACAAGGAGGAAAGACTGATGAATGACCGACTCGATCTGACGCCAGCGGCCCTCTACGCCAGGGTCTCCAGCGACCGCCAGGACGTGGACCTGTCCATCGCCGCCCAGCTTAGGGCGCTCAGAGACTACGCCGAGAAGCACGGCTACCTGGTAGCCCGCGAGTACGTGGACGAGGCCGAGAGCGGAAGAATCGCCGACAGGCCCGAGTTCCAGAAGATGCTGAACGAGGCCAACAAGCCCGAGGCTCCCTTCAAGGAGATTCTCGTCTGGAAATTCTCCAGGTTCACCCGCAAGCGCGAGCACGCCGTCGCCTTCAAGGCCATGCTCCGGCGCAGGGGCGTCCGGGTCGTCTCCATCACCGAGCACGCCGACGACTCCCCCACCGGTAAGCTCATGGAGGCCATCATCGAGAGCGTGGACGAATTCTACAGCGAAAATCTTGCCCAAGAGGTCACGAGAGGGATGCGGGAGGCCGCTTCCAGAGGCTTCTGGGTCACCACCTTCGCCCCCTACGGCTACCGGAAGGTCTACGTCCAGGACGGGACGAAGAAGCGCCCCAAGCTGGAGCTTGACCCGCCCGCCGACGCCGTAGCCCGCCGCATCTTCGACATGGCGCTCCAAGGCAGCAGCATCCTCGACGTGACCAAGTCCCTGAACGCCGAGGGCATCCCCACCACCAACGGCAAGCGGTGGCTGAAGACCACCATCCACACCATGCTCGCCAACGAGGCGTATACGGGAGCCGTGGTCTGGGGAATCAAGGCCAAGGACAAGGCCGAGCCGGTGCGGGTGGAGGACGCCTTTCCCGCAATCGTCAGCAAGCGGGAGTTCCAAAGGGCCAAGAAGCTGTTGGGGTCCCGCGCCCCCAAGCAGGTGAATCCCCGCCGGGCTTCCAGCCCCTACCTGCTCAGCGGCATCCTCAAGTGCGAGACCTGCGGCAAGGCCATGACCGCCGCCGAGGCCAAGAGCGGCAAGTACACCTACTATGTCTGCCACTCCCTCCTCAAGCGCGGCAAGGGCACCTGTGAGACCCCCAGGCTCAATGCCAAGACCTTCGAGATGCTCATCGTCGATGAGATTCGGGCCAACGTCCTCACCGAGTCCAACATCAGAGACCTGGTGAAGCTGCTGGACGAGGAGATGGACGGGGTGGCCCGCGAGCAGCGGGAGCGGCTGGAGAGCATCGAGGAAGAGCTTGAAGAGGTCAAGCGGCGGCTGGGCCGCATCTGGCAGGTCATCGAGACCACCGACATCGAGATGGCCGACGCCTCCGAGCGCATCAGGGAGCACCGGGATCGCAAGGAGAAGCTGGAGGTCGCCGCAGAAGAGGCGAGAACGCTGCTCTCGGACCGGCGGCAGTTTCTGGACAGCGCCGACACCATCGCCGCCTTCGCCGAGGAGATGAGCGAGTTTCTGAAGACCAGCGAGCTTACCGAGACCAAAGCCTTCGTCCGGTCCTTCGTCAAGGAGATCGAGGTCAAGCCCGGCAAGGCCGCCATCGTCTACTCCATACCCACGCCGGAGGACTCTCCCATAGGGGGAGCGGACACAGCAGAGATCGCCCTAAACGGGCGAGTTCGCAGTTCGGTACGTCATGGTGGGCCTACACGTACCGAATTGAGCTTGTCTCAGACGTCTAAGACAATAACGACATTCGGATCATGGGTGGACTTGGATATGGGATTATGTTGCCAGTCAGCTCCATTCAGCAAACAGGAGCTATCCTGAGAACGACATTCGTCATGTCAAATACTTTTGAGACAAGCTCAATTGCGAACTTTTCGATGGGAGGTCTCCCTTTAAACGAGGGAAGCTAAGATGCTAGGCTGCGCCAGAAGAGCTACGAGAACCGACTTCGAAGATACAGAAAACCCCAAATGCTCGAAAACACACTGACATCGCTTCCTGAAGGCACCGACCGGAGGATCAGACCGATGCTGGAAGGTTACTTCGAGGACATATTTCTCTCACTGCAGGAAGTCCACAGAGTCCTAAGAACCGGAGGGCAGGCCGCGTACATCGTGGGAAACGTACGCCACTCCGGCGTCATGGTCCCGGTAGACAAAAGCATCAGAGAGATCGCCCCCCAAGCGGGGCTTGTACTACGCTCGGCGTGGGTCATGAGGCTCAGGAGGAACAGCGCCCAGCAAATGAAAGAATTCGGACGCGAACCATCCAGAGAATCAACACTGCTTCTCTCGAAGGCATCAGATGCCTGAATACTGTATGCGCTCAATTGACTTCGCCAAAGTGGGTGAGTTATTGAAGCTGATCATAAATTCACCAGGCAAATGGTCCGCGGCCGAACTCAACCGTGCTGCCACCGACTCAGGAATATTCATAACAGATGAACAACGCCTGGGAGGAGCGATTTGCAGCTCGTTAGAACTCTTTCGTATTTTGTGTAGGCAAAGATGACCATCGTGAGTCGTTCGTCCCGGGGAAAGGTTCCCCCGCAGACGCGGGTAATAGGAGGTACTCTGGAGCTCTCTTTCACCCTGCCCAGGGCCGCCAACATGCGGCGGATGCACATACGGCTGCCACGGGCCACGCCGGCGGCGGAACCCGGTGAGACGCAGGAGTACCCGGAGTGCTGCCTCTGCCCGCAGCACGGCAGGCTGGCGGTATAGGTCAGGGCGAAAGGCCCGCAGCTCCGGCCATACTAGCCGCTCTATACTAAACCAAAGCCAAGGTGGGATGTGCATTTACAATACATCGGTGATTGGGCTGGGATTCTCGCAGAAATCCTTCGGCCTTTGATTGTAGGACGGTGCGGCAGCGGCCCTTGACCTCGTCTTTCCGGATGGACAGCCCGCAGAGGAAATTCCCGACCCTCTCCTTTACCAGGGCCTTGGTTCCCAAGCACAGGTTTCCGGTGGCTTCCTCTCTCGCCCAGCCCCAGATGGCCTCATCGGCGTTGAAGTCCGGGCTGTAGCCCGGCAGGTTCATCAGCCGCAGCCCCAAGCCCGGCGTCCGCAGATACTCACGCACCGCCTCGCCGCGGTGCGCCGGCGCGTTGTCCCAAATCACGTTGAGCGGCCCGGAGTGCCTCTGCCGCAACCGCTCCAGGAAGGCAGCCGAGGTTCCGGAGTTGCTGTTCCCCTCCAGGTCCATCCACTCCACCTCACCGGTCTCCAGGCACACTGCCGAGTAGTAGCTGGCCTTTTCGCCATAGCTCGGGCTGGTCGAGTCCACCAAGGCCGGCTCTCCCTTTAGCACCCATTTGCCTCTCAGTTCGGCATCGGCCCGGAAATGGGCCTCGTCGGCGAAGAATATCTTCGCTCCCGTACGCCACGCCTCGTCCGACAGGGTGGCGTACTCCGCCACGAAGGCCTCCCGCTTCTGCTCATCTGCCTTGACCAGACGCTTCTTGGGACGCTTCAGGACAAACCCCAAGCGGTGCAGATAGTTCAGGCAAGTGCTGCGGCTCAGGCCAATGCCGAAACGCTTCGAGACAAACTGCCGCACCACTTTCCAGTTCCAGTTGGCCATTTCTATGCCCGACATCTCGGGCAACTCCTGCACTGCCCCCGTCAACTCCGCCTGTTGCGTCTCGCCAAGTGCGGGGGGGAACCCCCGGTCTGCTCGAATATCAAGGCTGCAGGCCCTCCCTCGCCGAAGGCGGCGGCCCATCTGCCGATGGTGTGAGCATCCCGGCCCAGTGCCTGGGCGGTGCCCGAGGCGGTCAGGCCCCGGCACAGGAGCCACAGTGCGTGCCACCGTTCTCTCTCCCGGGGTGTCGGCGCTAGGTACATCCTGCTGCGCACACTAGCCAAGTCCAACTGCCACCCCTCCAAGTCCGGCCTTATCCCCCTCATACCCATCACCATCCCCACTCAGTCTGCTCCCAGTCCTGACGCTATGCCTCCCTGATTCTAGCCGACCCAAATGCGGGTTTCACCTTGGCTTTGGTTTAGTTGGCATATAATCCTCCCCGTCCAGCAAAGTTGCGGTGAAGCTACGAAACCTCGCTTTCGATTACGGCGCGGAGAGACGAGATAGTATGGTTCGCCAAACTAAGACTTCAACCTTCAGAAAGGCGAGTAGCAATGCAGATGACGGGTACTGAAGACATCATCGAGAACGCAGTCGCCATCACCAGGGAAAAAATCCGCAACAGACAGACGGCGAATGGCTTCAAGACATCACCGTCCTGACTGCGCACCTGATCAGCGAGTGGGACGTCGAGAGCTGCTACCTCTGGGGCAAGTGGCCAGAACGGGAAGCCCTGTTCTCCAACACCACCAGAGGAGACGTCGGCATCGACGCCGTCGCCGTCCGCCGCAGCGACGGCCAGCACATTGCCATCCAGTGCAAGTCACGCCAGTTGGACGAGCACGGCCGCGGCGGAAGCATCAGCAAGGACGAACTGGACAAGTTCATATCCTCATCAGCCGATGCCTTCTGGGCAGAGCGCTGGCTGGTCACCAACGGCGACAACCCCATAAGTCCCAACATCGCCCGGACCCCGGGGCTCAGGGAGAAGCCCATAAAGCAGGTCAACATCACCAACGACTTGCTCCAGCAACAGACCACGTCCACTGGCGAGGAATGCCCGCACTGCCAGCCGAACCCTGACGGAGAGGAACGCAGGCAGACGAAGACCTGCATGCAGAACGAGGCCGTGACCGAGAGCGTCCGCATCCTGAGAGAGCACGAGCAGTCGGACAGCGGCGGGTTGCCCGTCGGCCAAGCCCGAGGCAGGATCATCCTGCCCTGCGGCACCGGAAAGACCCGCATCTCCCTGCGCATCGTCGAGGAGCTGACGCCGCCGGGCGAACTCTCCATCATCCTCTGTCCCTCCATCGCGCTGGTAGCCCAACTCAGGCGCGAGTACCTGCAACACGCGAAGGCAACCATACGCGCCCTAGCGGTATGCTCCGACGAGACCGCCGGCTACGACCCGAAGAACGAGGGAATGAAGTTCGTCTCCGACGACCCGACGCTGGATACGTCCAACGTCAGCGCCGGCGAGATCAAGGGCAGAGTGACCACCGACCCGGCTGAAATAGCACGATGGATAGAAGAGGGCAACGACGGGGACACCCTGAACGTCATATTCGGCACCTACCAGAGCGGGCACCGAATCGCCGACGCGCTCAAGCAGACCAAGGTAAGAGCGAGGGTGCTGGTAGCTGACGAAGCGCACAGGACCGCCGGCCTGAAGCGCAAGGGTCGCGCTAGGAATGCCAGCGAGGAAGAAAGGAAGATCAAGGACTTCACCC
Source organism: Dehalococcoidia bacterium (assembly GCA_965224325.1). Classification (GTDB taxonomy): domain Bacteria; phylum Chloroflexota; class Dehalococcoidia; order Lucifugimonadales; family UBA3495; genus CBDCMJ01. The sequence goes on along the minus strand of CBDCYT010000016.1, from coordinate 198,518 downwards.
TGTGCCACGACAGCGAAGCGTTCCCCGCGACCTACCGGGTCTACCAGACCGCGACCCCGAGGATATACGACACCAGCAAGGTGGACCGCACCAAGGACAACGGCTACATCATCCGCAGCATGGACGACGAGGAAGTCTTCGGTGTGGAGTTGTACCGGAAGAGCTACGTGGAAGCCGTAAACAACGGCTGGCTGGCGGACTACCGGATCATTGCCGTAGGCATCAGCGGGCCGAACGAAAAGGATATAGCGAACACGCTCGCGGGCATAACCCAGAGCAAGGGGCGGAACGCGCTGACCACCACCGATTTCCTGAGGGGAATGGCTTTTACCCTGGTGATGGGCGGCGCGACCCGAGGCGAGGAAGAAGACATAAGGGTAAAGTCTTCCATCGCCTTTATGAACAGGGTCGACAAGTCCAAGAATATGGCGAAGGACCTCCAAACGGACATAGTCAAGAACTGGCTCCAAGACTATCTCGCGCAGAGGGGAGAAGAGCGGAAGGCCCCGGACTACAAGCTGGAGCACCTAGACGCCAGCAACAACGTGAGCTCCAGGGACTCCGCAAAGCTGAAGCTCGCGGAGGCCACAGAGGAAAACCCACATGCAGTCATCAACGTCGGGATATTCGGGGAAGGAACAGACTCGCCATCCCTGAGCTCGGTGGCGTTCCTAGAAGCTCGCAAGAGCCCGGTTGATGTTATCCAAGCTGTCGGACGTGCGATGCGGACGGCGCCGGAGAAGGAATTCGGATACATCATCTGCCCGATAGTGATACCGGAGAACGTGGACCCCGAAGAGTGGCTGAGCACTTCCTACAAAGAGGACGGATGGCAGGAGCTAGGCCAGATACTCGTAGCGATGAGAGCCCATGACGAGCGCATCGAGGAGAAGCTCTCCGAGTTGATGACCCTGTATCTGCCGATACCGCCGGAGGTCGAGACAACCATCATTATCATCGGAGACGACGAGAAACAGAGGGTGACCTACGGACTGCACGTAGGCCCACCAGGAGAGGCACCCGGAGCCGTGGAGCGTGTCCTGAAGGGAGAGAGCAAGCACAGCCAGGAGTTCCTGAAGTTAGACGAGAAGTTCTGGACTGAACCGGATCCCGAGACCGGGGAAACGCACCCTGAGCCAACACAAATAGTAGCAGGGAAGCAGGCAAGCGAGGGCAGCACCGACATACGGCGAGACGCCCCCGCGAGGCGAAAGGCAAAGAACGACGGCGGCATTGGCCCGGTCGACGTGAACAGGTCCAAGCAGAAAGGCCTGGACATGGTCAACAAGGGTACAGGGATACCGGCACCACCGAGGAACAGGCAGGAACGTCCCAAGCCGGTACGCCCTCCGGAAGAGACCAACGCGATGCAGATGGTCCTGATAAAAGGACTCGGCGAGCAGGGCAAGGCCATAACAACGAACCTGCTGTCGAAGTCGGGGCTGACCGGCAACCGGGTTGTCAGGGACCTGAACATCCTCGAGACCAGCGTCAAAGAGGCCGCGTACCACCTAGAGAGAGACGGCCTGCGCCCGACCCTGAACAGGCACTTCATGCTGGACAACCTAGAGGAGAAGGCCCAGAAGGCAATCGAGGAGGGAAAGGCCGCCGACGGCTGCGTGACCGCGGCCCTGCTGATGATGAACGCCGCGATGTTGCACCAGCGCATTGCCAAAGGCGGATGGCTCAACGGTATCAGCGACCTGGAAACGGTGAAGAACAACGTGAACGTAGTCCGCCGCGTGGGCCGCGAGTGGGAGCGGATCACACGCCACGACTTCCACGCGATACTGGAGCCAGCTATTGAGGTAATACACGCCATTGAAGACACCGGCAGACTCGCCGGGCTGGAGCGGGCCCTGCGCCACATCGCCGCCGAAGCCGAACGCATCGCCGAGACCTACGCAGACATGGGCGCCGACCACGCCGGCCCCTTGTTCAACCGCGTCATGGGCAACCAAGCCAGCGACGGCGCCTTTTTCACCCGGCCGGTGGCCGCATCCATCGCCGCCCGCCTGACGCTGGACGCCTGCGGCGAGGTCGACTGGCGCGACCCAGCCGCGTGGGAAGCCCACAAGACAGTTGACCTAGCCTGCGGCAGCGGCACGCTCCTAGCCGCCATACTGACCGATATGAAACGCCGTGCCAGGGAGCAGGGCGCCAGCGAGACGGAAATCGCCGGACTGCAAAGGCTGGCCGTGGAAGACACCATCAAGGGGCTTGACATTAACCCGGTGTCCCTACAACTAGCAGCGTCGCAGTTGACCGCCGGCAACCAGGAAATCAGCTACCGCCGCATGGGCCTGCACCTGATGCCCTACGGCCCGCAACCCGACAACACAGCGCGGGTATCGGCGGGAACACTGGAGCTGCTAGGCCAGAGGGCCATCGTCTCCAGGGACAGCGAACTGGGATTCACCGACGACCGAATCGAGTCTCAGGCCGTATGGACCCACCGCGACGACGCCGGACTAGAAGACGCCGTGGTAGCGGCAAAGGACACCCGCATCATCATAATGAACCCGCCTTTCAGCGGTCGTTCCAAGATGGGTGAGAAGTTCCCTCAGGAAACGCAGCAGTCGCTGCGGAAACGGGTAGACGACCTAGAGCGGCTCTTGGTCCGCAACGACAAGGACATGGAAGACTTTGTCGACAAGAACGCCTTAGGAACACTATTCGTAGCGCTTGCAGATCGATGCCTAGAAGCGTCGACTGGCATCCTGACAATGGTACATCCCACCATAGCTTTAACGAACCCTTCAGGACAGCACGAACGTAAAGTGCTGGCTCAGCGTTATCACATCCATACGGTGCTCACTGGCCGCTGGCCCAGAGAGTTCACTTTAAGCCAAAATGTCGAGATTGACGAGTGCATGGTCATTGCTGTGCGCCACGTCGGCAACCGACCGCCAACCCGGTTCATCCAACTGGACCGGATGCCCCACAACGAAGACGAGGTTTCTGAACTACACCTAGCATTGCTTGACTGCCCGGACGGTCAGCTAGCCGACGGTTGGGGGGAGGTATCACACTGGTCAGCGGAGCGCATAGAAGCGGGGGACTGGACCCCGGCAATTTGGCGCTCCCCAGAGTTAGCCGAAGCTGCGCGGCAGTTTGCTAACGATTACAGTTTGCAGTCATTAGATGAGGTCGGTCTGTCGGCGCACCAAACTGGAAGAGAAATTTACACTCCGTTCGAGCGGGGGAGCATCGAAGTACCTAATGCCTTCCCTGTAGTTAAGTCCAAAGGAGCTGACGGTCAAAGTAGAATTCGGAGCTCACCTGACGAATACTGGATTCCAAAGAAGGGGTATGGGCTCAAAGACGTAGAGAACTTTCTGAGGAAAAGGGAATACCTGCTGATAACAGAAGGGCAGGATAACAGAACTTCTCGCTTGGTAGCTGTTGCAAGTGATGAGAAACACGTAGGTGGTGGATGGATGCCAGTAGAAGGGTTAACAGCAGAAGAGGCCAAGGCAATCGCTGTGTTTTTCAATTCCACCCCTGGGCGGCTACAGCTCATGAGGAATGCAGGGAAAAAGATCTTTTTCCCTGCATATAGGCCAGCTGGTCTGCGTACCATCCGCATCCCCGACATCAAGGACAACCGCATACGCGAGACGCTGACCGACTGCTGGGAGCGCACCAAGGACATAGAAGTGCCGCAGTTCCGCGACGGCGAGTGCGAAGTGCGCCGCCTCTGGGACGAAGCGGTAGCCGAGACCATGGGCTGGGACGCCGCCGAGCTGTCCCGCCTGCTCCACCATGAACCCCACGTCCGCGGCCTAGGGTACGGCCAGTACGCAGATGAGGCGGAGGAAATCGAGAATGTAGAAGTCTTGGGAGTCTACCCCGAGGACGAGACCGACAAGTTCTGATAGGATACATCAATCCCAGCGGGCTCACGACAGAGAGGGTAAATGACCTTAAAGCTCATAATGTGGAACGTAGAGCATGGCAGTGCGATCTACATAAATACTCCCAACGGCAAGGACATAGCCATTGACTTAGGCGCGGACGACAATTTCAGTCCGTTGAAACATATACTCCGTGGGGGACACACACTCGACCACGTGACCATCACGCACCCCCACATGGACCACATCGACGACATCCTCAACTTTGACCTGTTATCTCCAGGGACGTTGCGGATCCCAAGGCACCTGACCGAGGACGACATCAGGGGCGGGAACCCGAAGCCGAACCAACTGGCCGAGGCCAAAACACAAAAGTACCTTGAGGTTAGAAGAAGGTACGACAGCGACGTGGAGCTAGAGAAGAGTATCGAATTGCCTAAGAACAACGGCGGTGTCTTAATACAGACGTTCATCCCCTCCCAGTCATCAAGGGGGAACCTCAACAACCACAGCGTTGTCACGACTATGGAGTACAGCGGGGTGAAAATCCTGATCCCGGGAGACAACGAGTCGCCCTCCTGGGAAGAACTCCTCAAACGGCCAGCGTTCAGAAGCACTATCGCAGGCACCGACGTACTGGTGGCGGCTCATCACGGGCGGGAATCTGGCTTCTACCGCCCACTGTTCGACCACTTTAACCCATTGATCACGCTCGTCTCGGACGGACGTGCCGTCGGCACCAGCGTAACGGGCAAGTACGACGACGTGACCAAGGGATGGACGGTAAGCAGGCGAAACGGAACAACACAGAAACGCAAATGCGTGACCACGAGGAGCGATGGACACATTGAGGTGACAGTCACGCCCGGCAATGCGAGGCCCACGCTTACAGTACTAATCGACTGAGCACCAGATAGGGCGTAATACCCGAGATGCAGTTCTTCGACCCTTACACCTTTCGAGCGCGGATTCAGCCCGCGCTAATCGTCGTCCTCCCGGCGGGATTCCTGATGTTCGCGCTCCTCCCAAGCCACCCATTCTTCGTCACTGCGTTCTTCACTCTCCTAGGCGCCGTTGGAGGAACTGCTGTTTTAGCACAGGTAGGACGAGAGCGAGGCCGCAAGAAAGAGCCTGATCTCTGGAAAAGTTGGGGAGGGTCTCCTACAACCCGCCTGCTCCGGCATCACCATCCTGCCGACGACCTAGCGCTGCCAACTGGACTACGACAGAAAGTTGAGGAATGGGCAGGTTACCCACTTCCTGACCACCAAGAGGAGGAAACTTGTCCCACACAAGCAGACGCAAAGTACGGAGAGGTCGTCAGGTCACTGAGAGAGGCTACTCGGGACACCTCCAGGTTCCCGTTGGTCTTTGCGGAAAACGCTAACTACGGGTTCAGACGCAACCTGTGGGGCCTACGCCCATTCGGGACACCTATCTCGGCCGTGCTCGCCCTGTACTCTTGGACGCTGCTATCACTAACGATATGGGGACGGCCCTGGCCAGAACCATGGTGGGACATTTTACGCAACCCGGACAGTGTCGCAGTGATCCGACTTGCAGTCGCAGTTGCGGACACGGGCATCGCCATATTCTGGCTGTTTTGGGTAAAGCCATCGTGGGTCAAGGTCGTGGCTGATGCTTACGCAATTAAGCTCTTCGAGTCCGTCGAGACATTAGGGAATAAATGACTTTCTTATCATCCATACAGGAATAGGAAACTCACATGCCCCTCTCCAATCTCCTTCACGCCGCCACTGGCACCTGCCCCTTCTGCAGCCGGAAGGCCGGCATCATCGCCCGCGCCCACCGGGACTGCCAGGAGACCTTCCAGTCCGGCTGGACAGAGATGGCCACCATCGCCGCCGACGCCGCCAAGCCGCAGAGCTTCCGGACCGGGGACGGCTGGTTCGCCTACAACATGGCCGTGAACCTGGCGCAGATGTAGCTCTGGCCCGCCTGCGGCAGCTAGAATGACCACAGGCAGCGGCCCGCATGGGCAAAGGACAGAAATGGGAACTTTCCGAATAACAGTGGAGATAGCTGACCCACTAGGCCAGCACTTCGAAGCAGTGGAGATGCTGGTGGATACCGGGGCCACATTCACCAAGGCCCCCAGGGACCTGCTGGAACGGCTGGGCGTCCCGGTGGAGAGCACCTACACCGCCGAGCTCGCCGACGGCAGCCGCGTGGAACGGACCCGGGGCAGGACGGTAATCCGGCTGGAGGGGAAGGAGTTCCCCACACCGGTGACCTTTGGAGAGGACGGGGAGCAGAACCTGCTCGGCGCCATGGCCTTGGAAGACGCCATGCTGGCGGTGGACCCGCACTCGAGGAGGCTGATACCGGTCGACGCCCTGGAGATGACCAGCACAGGAATATGAACGGCGAGAGCTACCGGCTCAAGCGTAGCAGAGAGGGAGTTGCCTCCCAAACTCAAGACAAGCCTCACGAAGAATAGGTAGCATCAAGACCTTCCTGCCTGTCCTCTGCTGACCCACCCGTAAGCAGGCCATTTCCCTCAACAAGTGGTGCGGACATTTATGCTGGCCAGTTAGCTCGGACTTTTTCGCTGAACATGAACACACCAGGCGGTACAGTTTTACTCCGCCCCAGTGGCCCAACATGCCTCCGCCGCTTACACACCGTTCGATTTTAGGGGAGAAGCCATAGGAATAGTTGCAATTTGTGGGCTCAGAGGCTCCGCCGGTTGGGGGCGTGATTTTCGATCTCGGGAAGTCTCATATGGAGACAGCGACTTCTATATTCTAGTGCGTGGCCCCCATAATGCCGCTCGGCAGTCTGACGTTCCAAGTTCGGGATCGAGAAGCCTTTCCCTATATCGCAACCTCCCATCGAAAAGTTCGCAATTGAGGCCGTCTCAAAAGTCTCCGCTCATGATTTTGGGCGTCCGCAACCTGCCGGATTTCCATTATTAACCGCCTAAAGCAGTATTGAATCCGCGCCAATAACCCGTCATTCCCGCGAAAGCGGGAATCCAGAAAGGTAGGATGCTGGAGGACTCAGCTTTATGAGACAAGCTCAATTCGGTACGCTCAGGCCCACCTGAGAAGAATCGAACCGTTCATCGGGCCTAGTGATACGTTCCCGGGGGCGGGCATGATGCGGGAGTCCGGGCCGGTGAAGTTCCGCTGCGCCTTGTCATCAGGCACCCCGGGATGATTCCGTCCTTCCCTCTCGGCCTGCCCCGCCTCTGCCAGGGCCCCGGCCTCCAGCGCTGCCTTAGCCTCCCTTATCTTCCGCAACCGGCTCTCCCGGAAAGCCAGTTCCTCCGGCAACTCACCCCCGCGCTTGTCTTTACCGTAGCGGCGGTCCTCGTCATCGTCCACCTCTCCGGCCCTCCGCAACAACTCTGCCACTTCCGCCGGCAACTGCCCTTCCTTCTCCTTCATCCGCCCGTAGCTCATCGCCTTGTGCCTGGATGCGTTGGCCCTCACCTTGGTCCCGTCCAGGGCCACGTGCCCCAGCTTCACCAGTCCTGCCTGCTGGCACAGCTCCAGCACCTGCAGGAACAACTCCCCCAACGCCTCCAGATGGTCCTTGCGGAAGTCGGAGATGGTGCGGAAGTCCGGCGTGTTGTTCGCCGCCAGCACCCGGAAGGCGATGTCCTCGTGGAGACGCTGGGCGATGCGCCGTGAGGATGCCACGCCGGTGCAGTAGCCGTAGAGCAGCACCTTGACCATCATCCTGGGATGATAGGGCGGACCGCCCCGCCCGCCTTTCCTCCTCGTAGCGGGCGGTGATGGCCGAGAGGTCCAACTGGTCCACCACGTCGGAGATGAAGTAGGCCAGGTGGTCCGGCGGCAGCCATTCCTGGAGGGCTGCAGGCAGCAGTAACTGCTGGTCTGGGTCGTAGGGACGGTAGGTCTTGCTCATTGAGAACTCCGGGCACTCCATCCTCCTCCCATCATACTCTCTATCACCCACCTACCGCGTTTCTCGGACAGACTGCTAGTATTACAACGTCAGTTAGTTTGATAGGATGACTGTGTAGCTGGAGAGGGAACAGGCAGGTGAGGTGGGGATGTGGATGCGGCAGCTTTCGAACAGGTGTACGGGGCCTTTGGGGATTTTCACGCTTACTTCGCTCCGCTGTTTGGCCGCAGGGAGACGCGGGAGCACAGTGGTCATTATCTCCAGGCCCTGCTGGTACAGTCCGGGGAGCGGCGCAACGCTGAGAACCTGTCGGAGACGGTTCCGGGGTCAGCCCGAGGGATGCAGCGGTTTCTCACTGATTCTCCCTGGGACGATGAGGCGATTACCGGACGGCTGCAGGAGTACCTGGGAACCCGGCTGGAGCATCCGGAAGGTGTGTGGGTGCTGGACGGCAGTGACTTTCCCAAGCAGGGACGGAAGTCAGCGGGAGTGGCCCGGCAGTACTGCGGGAGGCTGGGGAAGGTGGCCAACTGCCAGGCCGGGATGTTCCTGGCCTATGTTAGCCCGTTGGGACGGGCCCTGGTGGACAAACGGCTGTATCTGCCGGAGAGTTGGACCTCGGACAAAGACCGGTGTGAGGCGGCGGGTGTGCCGGAGGATAGGCGGGGCTACCGGTCCAAGACGGAGTTGGGCTTGGAGATGGTGGGGCGGGCACAGGAGCGGGGCCACCTGAAGGCTGGATGGGTCGCGGCGGACGGCGCCTTCGGGATGTCGCCGTCATTCCGCGACGGCCTGGCGGCCTTGGGGATGTGGTGCGTGCTGGACGTTCCGTCCGGCTTTACGGTGTGGCCGCCGGAGCCTGCCTGGACCAATGTGGAGTATCAGGGATTCGGGCGTCCCCGCAAGCCGAGGCTCCGCAGCGGGCAGCGTCGGACGATGGCGGAGCGGGCCGATGCCATCACGGAGGAGGCGTGGCGTGAGATCACGGTGGCCGAGGGAAGCCAGGGACCACGCAGCTACCTGTTCAGTGCCCAGAGGGTGCGTCCAACCAGCAGGCGTAAGCCCGGCGAAATCCACTGGGCCATTTACCGCCGGAATCTGGACGGCAGCGAACCCCGCTACTATCTGTCCAATGCTCCGGAGGATACCCCGTTGGAGACCCTGGCATACGTGGGAGGATCCCGTTGGCGTATAGAAACGGAGTTCGAGACGGAGAAAAGCGACGTGGGGCTGGACGAGTACGAGACACGCACCTGGGCTGGCTGGCATCACCACGTGGCCCTGTGCCTGCTGGGCGGAGCTTTTCTGCTGAGCCTGCAACAGGCTTGGGGGGAAAAAGATGCCCCGGATCACGAGGCCGCAGGTCTACCGGGTGGTGCGGGAGATGCTGCCCCGGGAACGGTTCGGACCTGAAGAGTTGCTGCGGTGGCTGGAGGATACGCAGGACAGTAACGAACGGGCCAGACGCTCCCATGCTAAGCGCCGCGCCGCCATGCGGGCATCACCCCACATCCCTCCCTGAACTGACGTTGTAATACTAGGGCGTCGACAACGATTGCGTCGCTAAGTAGCCCCTCTTCCCCTGCCAAGTGGACGATTGGCTTATTCAATTGGCCCTCAATGCTGTGTCGGATGGTCTCAGTATCCCACTGAGCCCGGGCTTGCGTCCTGCCATTTTGGCCCAAAATCCCACGGCTTTCTGTGCCTTTTTGGCCCGGCCCGGCCACGATCCCCGGGTTGCGGGATTCGTCGTCCTCCTCACCGGGTCTCGGCAGGCCGTCAGGTCCCTCCCTAGTTTTGCAATCGTCTCCCTCTGGATACGGAGGTGCGGTATGCACCCGCTCCCGGCCTTTTTCGCGCTGGCCACCATGTTCATCGTCCTCCAAGCCCTCTTGGCCTGAGAGGCCCCGACGGCAAAGACCCCGGATGGTCAAGTCCGGGGCCTTCTTTTGAGAGGGACAAGGGGGCAGGGAGGTTGTGTGAGGGCCACCCTGCCCCCTTAATTCGCCTGTGCGCCAGCGAAGTGGCCGCGCTGGGCTATTCCTGAGGCGGGTTCCCCGAGTTATGCAACTCCCTCTTCCCTTTCCTTTGCCCGCGCTATTGCGGCGCTGTCGGCTGGCACACTGCCAGAGCGTAGCGACCACCCAGGGATCGGGCGATGCCCCCGCCGTCCACGCCCCAATAGAGACGGGCAAAGTAGGTGGCCTCGTCCAGGAGACAGCGGACAGGGTTGGCGGTCCGTGGCTCCGGGGCAAGCTCCTGGCAGCGGTCTACGGCGTAGCCTGCTATGGCTTCTGTATCAAAGAAGTCCCGCAGCGAAGCCGTGCCGCGTTCGCCCAAATCTATCGATCCTTGGCCCTGTGCAATCACCGCAACCGTGGTGTAGGTGTCGCCCACGCAGGTAGAACTGTTGACGGGATGGGCGGATGGACGGCGACGACTCAGCCGCCGGGGTAGGCCCCTGGGCCAGGATTCGCGGGGCCTCGATGGTGGGCAGCGGCTCATCGGCGGCCACCGTGGGGACGAGGGTGGGCGGCAGCACGGCAGGCGCGTCGGAACCGCCGAAGGTCCCGGCAATCCCCAGCGTCAACAGGGTGATGGCGACACCGATCACCAGGCCGAGCAGCACCGGCGCGGCGGACATATCCCTGAGCGCGCTCCCATATTTCATGGCCTCTCCTGCCACCCTGAGATTCCGGCGCACCTGGCCGACGACCGGGGTAAATCCGTCCCTGGCGCCAATAGGGGTAAACCAGCCATCGGCGAGGCAAATTTACCCCTATAAATGCGCCGTTTCAGCTACGAAACGAGTTTGCATACTGAACACCGTTGGACGATAGAAATTCTTCCAACGTCCGGCAACTGAATCAACCAGGGTGTGTATAAACGTCTACCTTCAACTCTTCCTCCCTATATTGCCTGCCAGCCCGACAATGGCCGGTCCGAAGGCAATTAGTCCTTTGCCAACACCGGAATAGTAACGTCCTTGGAGAATGCTTGTCCAGAACCGGCTCGGCAAAGAATGCCCGTCTGGGTTTATATTGCCGGCGGCTACCGTCCCCGGACCCTAGCATGTTTGCCGAAACTGGCGCCGCATCACCACTTCAGCCGCATCACCGCTTTAATGGCGCACATATGTTGCCGGAGACCCGAGGCGCATCAGAACGTCTCCGGTGGCACATGTGTTGCCGGAAACCCGCGCTTCTAGAGATGAAACTCGCTCGCCCCGGGCCGCAGCGCTCCCCGTCAACGAAGCTCTGATTGGTGCGCTCCACTCCATATTATCTTATCGTCAGTTTCCCGCCCGCGGGTTAAGCCTGTTTTTACCATTATTTGGAGCATGGGACGTCTACTCACGATTTTGGGGGCAAGCAACCTGATGGGTTACTATTATTAACCGCCTAAGCCATATTGACCGCCTAAACCAGTATTGAATGCAGCTCAATAACCCGTCATTCCCGCGAAAGCGGGAATCCAGAAAGGTAGGATGCTGGAGGACTCAGCTTTATGAGACAGGCTCACACCTTTTGTTAACATACCAGTGGGTTGGGCGAGGCAGACTCCGGGTATGGACCGCTGCGGAGTTGGACGGCGTCAAAGATGTTAATCTATAATCGGCCCAATGGGAGTGTGAGATAGCATGGTCGACCTAAAACCGTTTCGCGGGTGGCGCTACGATCCGGGCGTGGCAGGAGACTTAGATTCCGTCCTTTGCCCGCCTTATGATCTGATTACTCCAGAGATACAATCGTCCCTCCGCCGGCTTAATCCCTATAACGTGGTGCATTTGGAAGCGGGAGAAGGGCTGGACTGGGACGCACCGGAGCAACAACGGTACTCCGGGACCGCTTCCCTGTTCGAGGAATGGACCCGGAAGGGCGTGCTGAAGCGGGACCCTGAGCCCAGCTATTACCTGTCCCGGCAAATCTTCAATCACAAGGGATCGGAGTGGTCCAGGCTGGGGCTGACCGCCTGCGTTGGCTTGGAACAGTACGAGAGTCGCCAAGTGCTGCCCCATGAATACACCGAGGCGCCCGCAATCAGGGACAGGGTCTCTCTAATGGAGTCCTGCAACGCCAATTTCAGTCCCATCATGGCCCTTTATCGTGACGCGGAAGGAAGCCTCAGTCACACCCTTCAGCAAGTAACCGGCAGCGCCCCTGACGTAGACGCCCGGGACGGTCAGGGGAGCCAATATACGCTCTGGCGTGTAGCCGACGCTGATCTGATCGAGTCCCTTAACGACTTCTTTTTAAACACGCCAATATTTCTGGCCGACGGTCATCACCGGTACGAGGCCGCCCTTCAGTACCGGCAGAGGAGAGCCAGCCGGGAACCAGGCGCCGGCCAAGCCCACAATTACGTGATGATGACGCTCATCTGCTTCGATGACCCAGGGTTGCTGGTGCTGCCTTATCACCGCCTGCTGGGAGGGTTGTCACGAGAACAACTGGCTGAGGTCGAGAAACGGCTGTTCGAGATATTCGAACCCAAGGCAATGGATTCAAACGGCAGCCAAAGCGCTGACGGGCTGGTGGAGCAGGTGGCTGACGAGGGCCTGAACGGCCACGCTTTGGCAATGGTGGCTCCGGGAGAGGACGGCTCGCACTTACTCACCCCGCGAGAGGGCTCAGACTGGCAGGCTTGGGGACCTCTGGCCGTTTCAGAAGCCTGGATATTGGAGGAACAAGTGCTGAAGCCGGTCTTGGGAGAGGCCACCCTGGACCACCTAGGCTACATCCATGGACACCAGGACGCCGTGGACTTAGTGGCGTCGGGAGCCCAGCAGCGGGCGTTCTTGCTCAAACCTTTCCCTATGGACCAGTTCGAGGCAATTGTGAGTCAAGGCAGGCGCTTGCCCCGCAAGTCCACTTTCTTCTACCCTAAACTGCCCACCGGCTTGGTGCTCAACCAGTTGGAAGGGGCGCTATAGGCGCTTCACCCCCGCTTCCCCTTTCGACATGCGGCTAGCTCTCCTGACGCTCCTGGTAATCCGCGGTGATAGCCAACTCGGCCCGCTTACTGTTCAGAGCGATAAACTGCTCTAGCCGCCGCATTTCTGCCGCCGTTTCAGGGTCCCGTGCAGAGCAGGGCGCACGCCGCTTCAATTCTTGCAGAGACCGGCGAGCTTCATCCAATTGCCGGACCAACTGCAGGGCTTCCATCTCCTCGGTGGCCGCTTTTTTAATGGCCAGAAGCCGCCTCCGGTTGGTAAGAGCGTCGGCCAATCGCTCGTCGATCTCTCCCATCGCGGCCATCGAGGCATCCAAGGTCGTGGTCCCATAGATAACCTGCCGAGGCAGCCGCCGCAATTGGGAACGGAACTGGGCTATCTGCGCATCCAACTGCTGTTCCTTATCCCGGATTGCCGCCAAGATAAGGCGCAGATTAGCGATGACACTTTGCAGTTGGGAGAACGCCACTGCGCTAACCTCCTAAACAACCGGTTTGGGACCAACACCGTAGCACAGGAACAGCATTAGCCCCAAATAACTGTCTAAGGATACTCTAAATAAGACCTGCAAGAGCCGGATTATGTCTACCGGGGCACGGTCTTTCCACTATCAGGAGTAATCAGCCTTCTGGCCGTTCACTGGGACCTCTAGCAGCCCGTCCGAGGATTACTGGAGCAGGTTAGCTGGACAGCCGGATTTAGCCGGAGAAAGCCATCCGGGGACAGGGTGGGTTTGTGAATGTTGAGAAATTCAAGAGGAACTTGCCGGCTGCAAGCTGAGGAGACTTCCGGGTGGGGGTTCTGCCGGTGTCTCGTCCATTGCCGGCGGGCCCGGCACCATACCGGAACAGCTTCAGCAGGTTGTGGCCCGTGCAGATGAGCAGCCATTCCCGGTTCACCTTCGCCAGACCCCGCAACAGGAACTGCCGGAAGCCCCGGCCCTGCTTGATCTGGCCGAACACCGGTTCAACCGTCTCCATCCGAAGGGCGTAGCGCTCACGTCCCCGTTTCGTCCGCAGCTTGCGGCGCATTCGGTCCCTGACGGACAGTCCCTTGGGTATGCGGCCACGGGGCGCCGGTGGCGGCACCCAGCCGTGGCGGGTCTTCTCCGGCGCGACGAACGGGTCCACTCCCAGGTTGTATAGCCCCTCCACCGCCTTGGCCGAGTAGTACCCGGCGTCGGCGGATACTTCTCTCGGCACCGCGCCGGTGTTATTCACGGTCTCCTCAATCATGCTCACGGCCTGACCCTTGTCCGAGGGCTGGTTGGTGGCACGGGCCGCCACGATCACCTGGTGGGCGTTGTCCACCACCGCCTGACAGTTGTAGGACTGCTGGAAGTCTCTCCCTCCCGGGCCAGGCATGATGCGGGAGTCCGGGTCGGTGAAGTTCCGCTGCGCCTTGTCATCAGGCACCCCTGGATGATTCCGTCCTTCCCTCTCAGCCTGCTCCGACTCCGCCAGGGCCCCGGCCTCCAGCGCCGCCTTGGCCTCCCTTATCTTCCGCAACCGGCTCTCCCGGAAAGCCGGTTCCTCCGGCAACTCATCCCCGCGCTTGTCTTTGCCGTACCGGCGGTCCTCGTCATCGTCCACCTCCCCGGCCCTCCGCAACAACTCTGCCACTTCCCCCGGCAACTGCCCTTCCTTCTCCTTCATCCGCCCGTAGCTCATCGCCTTGTGCCTGGATGCGTTGGCCCTCACCTTGGCGCCGTCCAGCGCCACGTGCCCCAGCTTCACCAGTCCTGCCTGCTGGCACAGCTCCAGCACCTGCAGGAACAACTCCCCCAACACCTCCAGATGGTCCTTGCGGAAGTCGGAGATGGTGCGGAAGTCCGGCGTGTTGTTGGCTGCCAGCACCCGGAAGGCGATGTCCTCGTGGAGCCTCTGGGCGATGCGCCGTGAGGATGCCACGCCGGTGCAGTAGCCGTAGAGCAGCACCTTAACCATCATCCTGGGATGATAGGGCGGACCGCCCCGCCTTTCCTCCTCGTAGCGGGCGGTGATGGTCGAGAGGTCCAACTGGTCCACCACGTCGGAGATGAAGTAGGCTAGGTGGTCCGGCGGCAGCCATTCCTGGAGGGCCGCAGGCAGTAGTAACTGCTGATCCGGATCGTAGGGAAGGTAAGTCTTGCTCATTGACCACTCCGCCAGTCTGATGCTCCGCCCCATCATACCCCCAACGGCTCACCAACCCTGTTTCTCGGACAGACTGCTAGACCGATTCGGGCGCGGCAGGTGGACCGCCCCGGTGCAAGAGGGCCTGGCCTGGGGCGAATACGGGACCCGGCTCCCGGCCGTCGCCGACGCGATGCGGGGCAACTTTTCGAGTCGGCGGCTCCGGACGCCCGGACCACGGGAGACCTTGAGGAGCTAAGGCGGGCTATCCTCTCCACCAGTGGGCTCCAGGAGGCGCAGGGTGAGGGCGCCGATGGCCGGGCTCGCCGGGATCCGGTGGCCACGTCAAAGCGGCTGGCCGCCCAGAGGGTGGAACCGGACATGGAGCCCGGACCGGTTGAAACCCCGGACTATCTGCGGGGGATGGAGCCGGCGCGCTGTGCCTTCTAGCCTGTCACCAGCAACTCTAAACTGTGCAGAAGTAGCAAGTTGAGATTGACTGAGGCGGCCCCGGGAAATCGGACAGGTCGCCAAGTGAGAGTCCCGCTCCTAAACTAAGGGCAGCTGGTGCTGTCAGGAAGGAGTGGCAAATGTCGAAGGGAAGAAGGAATCACAGCCCGGCCTTCAAGGCCAAGGTAGCCCTTGAGGCGGTGAAAGGTCAGGAGACGGTGGCCCAGCTGGCCCCCGGTACGAAGTCCACCGGGCCAGATTCAGGCTTGGAAGAAAGCCCTCTCCGAAGGCGTTGCTGGGGTCTTCGGTAAGGACTAAGAGAAGAAGTCCAAGAACGACGCCGCCCTGGACGCCCGGTTGTACCAGGAGATCGGCCAGCTGAAGGTGGACCGGGATTTCTTGGCGGAGAAGTCCGGCCCATGAGCCCGGCACGCCGGCGACAGATAGTGGACCGGGAACAGCCGAAGTTGCCGATGGTGCGGCAGTGCGCCCCCCCGATTTCGGGGGGCAGGCACTGCTGGGGGGTGACCCGCTCCAACGTTTACTATGGTGCCAAGGCGGCCTCGGAAGAGGACCTGTCTCTGATGGGCGAGATCGACCGTCAGTACCTGGGGACCCCTTTCTTCGGGTCCAGCCGGATGAAGGCTTGGCAAGAGCAGCAGGGCATGCCGGCAATCAGAGAGCGAATGCGGAGGCTGATGAGGGTCCAGGGGCTGCGGGCTATCTACCGTCAGCCCCCCAACCAGCCGACCGGCGTAGGCACATCTTGGCTGGGCTATCCAGTTGAAACCCAACCCTACTCAGAGCGGAGCAGCTATGCTCCTTTCCAAAACACGGGAGGGAACTATGATGGAATCAGATTTCACGAGCTATTTGCGAAACCAGCGCTGTTTGCAAGAAAGTACCGTAACCTCGCGTATTAGCAACTGCAGACGAGTGGAGCAGTACGAAGGCAATTTAGATGAGCACTATGACAACGACACCATGAGAACGCTTCTCAGTCGTCTGATATACGCTGACGACGATGAAGGCAAAAATCTCCCGCCGCGGCATCAAGTTCCGATTTACGGGAATTTACGACACGGCTCAGCTACGCTGAAGCAAGCCGTTAGTCTGTACCAGCAATTTCGGCGAGGAATTGGTAACGAAGCCGCGACGACTGATTCGCGTCGCACATCGAATGCGAGCCGGACCAACGCAACAGGACCATGGCCGGAGTGGCCTAAGCCGCGGCATGATGACGTTCTCCGACTTGCCAAAGTTCTCACTCCCCTGGTCAGATTCTTTCACCCGGACATAGTAAGGTCTGTGACGGAAGACAACCGGAAGCATTCGGAAAGATGGTCGTCGAAATTTGCAGCACTGGGAGTCGATCCCGACATCTACCTTTGGCAAGGCTCTCCTTGTGCTTTCCCCGGCGTGCGCCGACACGCTGGAAGAGCTGAGATCGCTCTCCTTAGAGGAAAATCAACCACACCTGTCACAAAGCCCCCCAATTGCCTCTGTCTGGACGACAACACCTATCCAAAACATTTGTGGGCTTTCGTCTTTACGGGTAAACCTTTCAGAAATCAAGGTCCGAGGGGGTACCAGCTAGCGCATTTGGCCGACCATAAGGAATATAAAAATCGTTGGCACCAGGAGTTTATGACCGAAGGGTCTGCGGATCCTCCGCCACTTATGGGGCTGTTCACCAGTCCAGCCAACACTGCCTATGTCCCTTTGCAATTTCTCAGACCAACTGATTTCACAGGGCCACTCCGAGCGCTCCTTCTAGGCAAAGCATATCAGTTGTACGGAGAGATCTGTAGACTTGCACCTCCGCCGTTGAATGAGAAAGCTGGGGGGTATTCGGCATGGTCTCCTGATAATTTCTCGTGGTCTGACCCGGTAGGGACAATGGACAATATCGCCGATTTTCTTGCTTTTCGGCGTAAGCGCATAGAGGAACTCATGGCCAAGCGGAGCCAGGAGGTTGTTTGAATCCCATGTAAAAGCGGTGACAATGAGGTTCGGGCTGCTTGCAGGATAGGGATGTGCCGCCCGTAGCGACAATCAGTGGTTCCGCAGGTTCTGCCGCTGCTAGTACACCTCCGCCGACGGAGGCGACATTGCTTGAGCAAGTCGCGGCTGGTGGAAATGAGTACTCGCCCCAGTTCACCTTCTCAAGTTCCCGCACCAGACTCTGTCTGACGCCCAAACACCTTTTGATCTCGCTAAAGAATGGGTCTATCGTCTCCGCCAGGTGGGCCCAGGAAATCAGGCAAGTGCTCAAGGGGAATCTTGCCCATAAGCTGATGGTTGCGAAACATTATCGGATCCACGACGATTTCTTGCTACGAAATCATGCCCCTTCTTTATTAGCTTACGATCTGAGGCAAATCTCAAAAATGGTACTGCCTACCGTCAAGTCCGGCCCACCTAACAGGGTTCGAACCGACAATTTGGCAACCTGTCTCTGGCAAGCTGAGGGATAAGTTGCTAGATAGGGAGACCCTCTACACGTTGTTGGGAGTCGATGTATTGACCGAGCAGCACAGGCGAACCTACAACCGTGTCAAGCCGCTGTCGGCAACCAGCGAAGGCCGGACGCTTCTGGCGCCGCTGGGGCAGAAGGGAATCCCGCATTTTGGCCTCGAATGGGGTTGTAGGACCTCAAGGCGGGATAGCCCCAAGTAAACCCATAATATCCCATCGCCGATGTGGTATAAGATATGGGAATCATAAGGGCTTTGTGCCGATAACAACAGCTACTAGCTTCAAAACTCGGGAGAAGATGCTCCCATTCTCACCCCGCACAACGGCAAAGTCCCATTGATAGTCAAGGGTCAGCTCGATCTCCCCCTTGGCCTTGCCGGTGAATTCATCCCGGACCAAGCGCCCCATATTCCAGACGCTAGCAACGGCGGCGCCCTCGATTCCCTGAGCCATTCCGATGTATGCGCCGAAGTCACCGTTAGAAGTCGCGGCGTCTATGCCGTCGCGTGTGGTCCAGCTCAGCCCGTTTTCCCTCAGGATTGCGGCGATGGTCCGCTGATTGCCGTTGGGGGAGTTCGGCACGGTCGAGGCCCATAGGGTGTTTGCCCCAACGCTCAGGACCGCCCTAAGTTCTCCCATACCGTTTGCATAGCGCCCGTCAACCATCCCGGCGAACGCTGCGAGTGTGCCAGCGGCCAGGATTTTGTTGTCCTGAGTGATTTCCACTTCCCGCGCGGCGGCGAGCGCCGTCTGAAAGCCTGCTATGTCGGCGTCGGTTCCGGTGGCGGTGGTGTCACCCTTGAAAATGGCCAGGTCAACGGCTGAGGCGATCCCGCCCGACATTGCCCGAACCATCGCATCCGACATTCCGCCGAGCCTGCTTTCATCCTCGACGGAATAGACGCCATAGACGGCGCTCCGCTTGGGTGTCATTTCCGATACTGCCAGGGTGAAAGTTCCCTCAGCGACGGCCTCGCCCCTCGCCCGCTGAACGCCTGAGGCCACGGGGCGGAATGACACCCCAACGCGATCGGCGGCGGTTCCGGCGAATAGGTAATCCAGCCAGGTGGCTTGTGAGGCGGCGCCGTCGCCGGTCCTAGCGGCCCGGTCCTCAAGCTGGCGGGTGAGCAGGTCCAGGGGGAACCATCCGGGCTCAATCTGGAGTTTCTGATTGTATTCGCCCTCAGGTCCGCCCTGGGCAATCGTTCCGGCGAGCGCGGCCTTGACGTGCTTGTTCAGGTCAACGCTGGCCCTCAGCTCGGCGAGCTTGGAATCGAATTGCCGGGTTTCGGTTATGACGGGCGCCGGCGTCTCAGGCTCCAGGAGCTTCGCGGCGGTCAAGGCTTCGTCGGCCTGCCGGACTTCGCGGGTGTACTCTTGGATTTTCTCAGGGTCCGGCTCGGCGGCGTCCAGGGCATCGCCGAGCCTGCCCCGCGCCTCAGTCAGCTTCAGAGTCCATTTCTGAACGGGTGTCATTCGTGAATCCATCCAGGTAAGTTAATACGAGTTATCGCAGTTACGTATAATTGCAGTTACATTTGCTTGCGCGGCGATTCTATAGGCAAAAGTAAGGGGCGGGGATAATAACCTACCCCACCCCTACGGCGGCGCTTACGGGCCACTGTGCGCCCGTGTGGGCGCGTTAGTCAGCGATCACGGACACGTATGCGGCGTCGTCGAAACCGGCCAGCCGTTGCCGCGCTACATCCAGCTCCAGCTCCAGCCGGGCCACGTCGGCCACCAGCGTCGTCCGGTCGGCGTCCCGCTCAAGCCGCTGGCGGGCGGTGTATTCCGGTGTCTCACGGTCATTCTCCATCAGGTCTATCCCTCCATTCCGTTTAGGGTGTCCTACCCGGCCATCGCGGCCAGGCGCTCCCGAAGGTCTACCCTTTCCGCCGCCTCTACTGTCCGCAGCAGGTCCAGGCGTCGCCGGTCAAGCATCGGCTCGAAGGCGTCGGCAACGATGGCCCGCAGGTCCGCCGGGCGCATCGCCTCAGCTTCTACCGTGTCGGCCAGGTCATACCGCTTTCGTGATTGCGTCGCCTTCACTGGTTTGGTGGGCAGCGAGTAGCCCGCTATCTGTCCCTCAGTGATTGCTACCCGCGTGAAGGATAGAGCCGGGGCGGGCAGGTCGTAATCATCGGCAGCATCCGCCAGATGTTCCCCTAGCTTGACGTTCAGGGCGTCCGCTATCTGGAGTCCGGCAGGGTCGTAATCGCCCACGTATACCACGGCAAAGCCGGGGCGCTCTGATAGCACAGCGTCAACAGCCGCCCCGTGTACGAATGAATCAGACGACATACCGCCGCTAGGGTAGAGAAATACCCCGATCTCTCTAGCGAGGCCCGCCAGTGTCGGCGCGAGGGAACGGGATTCAACCCATAGCTGGGGATATATCCCGGTAGTGGCCCATACATCGCGCCGGTAGAGACTGGCCACCCGGGCAACGAATGACGCATCGGCCAGCCCGTCGAATCCCTCATTGCCGTATGCGAACCTACTGGAGTCGGCAAAGTAGCCCCACGGAATCAGCTTTTCGCGGCGTAGTTGCGTCTTGAGTCTGCCCACTTGCCGGTATGCGCTCTCAGACTTTTCTACCATCGCGCCAGTTCCGTCATCGGTCAGCAGTTGGTAAAACAGGTTCCGCACGGATAGGGGATGCGAGGCCCGCGCGATGCGAATAATCCTTTCCCGCAGGCCGTCCAGACTGGCCAGCGTCGCCCGCTTTCGATTATATGGAGCTAGGTTCATAAAATGCAACCGCTCCCCTTCTACCTCTAGGGTCTTAGTACCTAACCTACCGGAGCCTTTGAGGTGAAGGGCGCAAAGGGTCTATCCCCCATGCGCCCCTCGATTGGTACCGTCTGCCTTCGGGTCCCATCTTACGGGCGGCGTTTCAGTAGCTTCACTAAACACTGGCGCTTCAAGCCGAGATTGCTTCGGTGAGACGGGCAGCGCCCTACGGGTATCCCTTGCGGCTGGTGTCTCAATATCCCCCGGTAGCCGCTTTCCCCAGCCAATCCGCCCGGTGCCTTCCCCTTAGACTTAGCTTGTCTAGGTATCGCCTCGCGGATGGCGTCTGCCCTCCCCGGACAGTTCCCCGAAGGGCAGCGTAGCCAGGGCAGGGCGGGTTAACTTGTTGCCGTCGCCTCAGTCAACTTCTCCGGTTGCCAACGGGCGCGATTCAACCCACGCCTCGATCTCGCTGGACCGCCATCGGACAGCCTTCGGCCCTACCTTGAGCGGCAAGGGAAACTCACCCCGGCGCATGGCGTCATAGATGGTGGAGCGCGAGAGCCCTACCATTCGCTCCACTTCCTGCCGGCCTATCAGTGTCTCAGTCGCCATAAGAAAAGCCCCTCCATTCCGTTCTGTACCGAAATGGTAGGGGCGCATCCGGGGAAGTGCGTACTATTTCTTTTTGGAATCCGTTAGTACACGGAATCCTTGTGTTTCCGATAGGCGGCAGCTACCGCGTTATAGTCCATGGTCAGCCCTTCCGCCACCACGTCGCAGGCGGAGGGGTGGTCAGTGGTGGCGGCGTTCCGCGTCGCTTTCATCTTGTATTCCTGGGTCAAGGACACCACCATGCAGGCTATCCCATAATGCCGCATATGGGTGGTGTAAGCCCCGGTGCTAGGTTTTTTAATCCTGCCTTCGCTTGTGTAGACCTTCCACAAGGCTAGTCTCTTGGGCAGTTGGCGGTCAGACTTCATGTAATCGTTCGCCAACGCCTCTAGCGCCGTCCAAGCTGCCTTTACGACGACTGACGCATCTAACCAGTTGGTGAGTAATTCATCGCGCTCCTGTTCGTCCCTTTCCCAATACGCCGCCACCATAGCAGTTTCGTGATCTCGCCAATCGCCCCCTACTAAGGCCATGTTTTGCCTGTCCCAATCCCGTACCTGTTCTACAACTTCCTCGAATGATGGCAATTCTACTCGCCTCCTACAAATTCGGCCCACTCGCCCATTAGGTCACGCCTCTTCTCGAACAGGTCCGTCCGTGCATAGGCAGCTTCCATGGAGTTCCCTAGATTGTGCGCTAGAGCCGCCTCTGAGACCGTCCAGGGCGTCGCCGTCTCACTGAGACACCAATCCTTGAAACTTGACCGGAAACCGTGTGTTACCGCTTCCACGTCCAGGCGCCGCAGTAGCATCGTGAAGGCCATGTTGCTGAGCTGTCCCTTGCTTCCAGGGAATACCAGCGCTTCGTCTCTACTCTGAGCCTGAGCCAGCCGCAGTATCTCGATAGCCCGCTCAGACAGTGGAACCCGATGTTCCTTCCTCATCTTCATCCGGGCCGCTGGTACGGTCCAGGTGGCACAGTCGAAGTTGACCTCAGCCCACGTCATCCCCCGGACTTCCCCCGCCCTTGCCGCGGTCAAGATGACAAACTCAAGAGCCAGCTTGGTGAAGGTGTGGGCGGTCGATTCCCGAATCGCTGCCACTGCTGCAGGAACATCGGCGTAAGGCAGGGCGGCATGATGTTCCTTGAGCCTTGGCCTTCGAGGTAGTGCGCGGTCGACGGCTGCCACTGGGTTGTCATTGCGAAGGCCGGCAGCTATGGCGTAGTCGAAGACAACCTGAGCCCGTTGCTTCACCCGCGTCGACGTTTCCGGCAGTTCATTCCAGATCCCCGTCAACATCCCCAAAACCTGAGCCGATGTTATCTCCGCTATGGGCGCGTCGCCAATGACGGGGTAAGCGTGGTTGGTGAGAGATTCCGTCCACTGCTTTGCGTGTCTGGCATTGGACCACGTGGGGCGCCTCAGCTCGATAACCTGCTCCGCAATCTGCTGGAAGGTGGGCTTGACCGGCGCCGGCCTTTTGGCTGCTGCCACTTCCCTTGCACCAGTGGGGCGCATCCCTTCGGCAATCTCGGCTCTACGTTCAGCGGCCAGTGCGCGGGCTTCCTTGAGGCCCACGGTTGGATAGCTGCCAAGCCCGAGGTTGGCGGGCTTGCCGCCCCAGGTGTAGCGGAGTACCCAACTTCGCTTGTCCCCTTCCCCTACGCGAAGGGTGAGACCGTTCCCGTCATTGTGAGTGCCAGCCCCGGCGTTGCGAATGGCCCTATCGGTCAGCAGTTTTTCCTTGAATGGCATTTGTACATCCCCTTTTGTACAGAATAATTTGTACAATTCAAGTGGGATTGTATAGGAACAAGGCGGAACCTGCAAGACACAAAGAAAGGCCGTACGTAGCTGGGTTAGCTACGAACCGGCCTAATTCTGGTTAATTTAGCTTTGGTAGTGGCGGGAGTGTGAGGGAGTCGAACCCACCTACCCCGCTCATCACGAGGCATAACGGATTTGAAGTCCGCAAGAGCCACCGGGCCCCATCCACTCCCGGGTTGGTTTTAGCTACGGAACGGACCTCCATCGTTGGATGCGTGGTCTAATGAGTCCTGGTGTGACCGCGTTTTCCCCACGGGGTGCGGCCTAGGCGCCGCTGCGGCACGAGATTCAACCTAGGTGAGCTACCCAAGGTTGCAGTGTATTACAGGGAGGTTTCGAGGGCAAATCTTGTGGGCAATCCGGCAGGGTCTTTTAGTTTTCCCGACAACTCCTATTTTCCCATGCACTTGGGGCTTGTCCAATGGCAGTCCAACATCAAGAACGTATGGATTCCCGCTTTCGCGGGAAAGACGGGTGTGCGGCGGGATGGATTCCCGCTCCCCGATCGGGGTCGGGGTCGGGGACAAGCTTCGCGGGTATGACGGGTGAGCGGCGGGTATGACGGGCGGCAGACTATTAAGCCCCAATCCACCGAAGAGATGAGTTGGGCGGTGTGGTGAAGGGGTAAGAAAGTGCTCCCGGCATCGGGGATAATGGTTGTTGTTACGGCAAACCACCCTCGAAGCAGGAGCACCTAATAGATGCTACCACTCAGCGAGCCCGACCGCATCCGAATCGCCTTCGACGACCGCCGCCTGGTGGCCAATTCCGGGCTGCTCCTTCCGGTCACCCTCGCCCAGCACCTGGGTCTGCGTAAACTCGTCGACGACCATGTTGACCTCGGAGATGCGCCGGGGCGGGCGAACACTGGAGACAAGATGCTGACCCTGGTGACCTCCGCGCTGGCCGGTGGCGACTGCATTGACGACGCCGACGTGTTGCGCTCCGGTGGGACGGCTGGCGCCATCGGCTGCGTGATCAAGGCGCCATCCACCCTGGGCACCTTCCTGCGCAGCTTCCGGTGGGGCCACGTCCGTCAGCTGGATCGGGTGAGCCGGGAGTTGCTGGCCCGGGCTTGGGCCGCTGGGGCCGGACCCGGCGACGGACCGCTGACCATCGACCTGGACTCCACCATCTGCGAGACTTATGGACTGGCCAAGGAGGGGGCCCGCCACTACGGCTACACCGGCCAGCGGGGCTATCACCCGCTGCTGGCCGTCGCCGCCGGCACCGGCGACGTGCTGATGGCCCGGCTCAGGGAG
Source organism: Dehalococcoidia bacterium (assembly GCA_965224325.1). Taxonomy (GTDB): domain Bacteria; phylum Chloroflexota; class Dehalococcoidia; order Lucifugimonadales; family UBA3495; genus CBDCMJ01. The sequence continues at coordinate 174,330 of CBDCYT010000016.1, read as the reverse complement.
GGCCGCGCCAACACCGTGCGAGGCGCCGCCCACTTCCTGCGGGAGACGGTGGGCCGGGTGCGCCACGCCGGGGCCAAAGGTCAACTCACGATGCGGGCCGACAGCGGCTTCTACACCCACGCCATCGTCACGGTCTGCCGCAAGCTGGATGTCCGCTTTTCCATCACCATCCGCCAGCACGCCAGCCTGCGCAATCTCATCGAGGACATACCCGAGGCGGACTGGACGCCCATACCCTATTGGATGGACGGTGCCGCCGACGTGGCGGAGACCAATTACACCCCCTTTCAAAGCGAGCCCAACGCCGCGCCGGTGCGGCTCATCATCCGGCGGGTGAAGCCCACGCCCGGCTCTCAACTGCCCCTGTTCGCCACCTACAGCTATCACGCCTTCATCACCGACCGGGATGGCGACACCCTGGAACTGGAGGCAGACCATCGGCGCCACGCCGAGATCGAGAATACCATCCGCGACCTCAAGTACGGCGTGGGTCTCAACCATCTCCCGTCCGGCCGTTTCGCCGCCAACGCCGCTTGGCTGGCGATACAGGCGATTGCTCACAACCTGGCCCGTTGGACGTCGCGCATCGGTCTGGGCGAGCAGGTGGTGACCACCAAGACCCTACGGCGACGCTTCTTCGCCCTCGCCGGACGGCTCACCCGCTCGGCCCGCCGCCTCACATTGCACTTGCCTCACCGCTGGCCTTGGGAAAACCAGTTCACTCGTGCCTTGGCCCGATTGCGCGCCCTGCCGCTCCCTTCCTGACCGCAGCGCCGGCAACCGGCCCACCACGCTCGCCCTCATCCGCCAGTCAGTCGAAGGCCTTTCCAACTCGCGCCGCACGAATCGGCCAGCGAGAGTTCTTTGCTGCCTTCGGCCACCTCATGAGCGGCCCCCTCACCGGTAACAGGCCCACTACTGGCGGCATCCACCCCCAATCCACCTGGATGATGCCGTCTCCATCCCTGTCAGGTCCCCTTCCAGTCCCCTCCCCACTCCGTTCGGTGGATTCGGGTTAAAGGACCTTGGGCCGTCCCGTAACTGTTCAGAGTTGGTGAGTCCAATTCTACGAAGGCCGTTTGACAACTGCCGGCCTGAGCGTCAGCAGCAGGGAGCAACCCACCGACTCTTGGCCGTCAGGCACTCGGCCCCCCTCAAGTCTGAACAGTTGCGAGGCTGTCTATGAGAATCGCCACTGCGAACGAAGCAGTAATCGCATTTTGACCATCTCATGTCAATACAGGTCTCCATGGTATCATTGACTACACTGTGTCTGAGCCCATCATGGAACAAGAGCACCTCGCGCCCCAGCCATTCCGCATTTCTTATCGAGCAGGCTTCGTCCTAGGTATTGTGTCTGGCTTGCTCATGACTTTAATCATGGCCGCCCTCAGGTTTGCTACGTCCACTCCCGTTCTTCCAGAAGTCATCGCCGACTGGATTACCAGAGTAACACCGCCCGCACTATTCGACTTTCTCTTAGAAAACCTGCAGGTGGCGGCTAAGCTCTTGATGTTCTCGGTCTTGTTGGCTGGCCAGGTGTTGACCGGCGGACTCCTAGGCTTAATTTACGTTCGTTATTCCTCGAAACTGGCCCTATTGCCCGGCAACAGCTGGGCCAAAGTCATCTCGGTCGCCACGGGTGTATGGCTTGTTTTTATGATTCTGGTATCGCCCTTACTGGGGGCTGGCTTTTTCGGCATGAGTCTTCCAAATGGACTTGTGGGGTTCACGTTCACTACTTATGCTTCTTTCCTTGCTTTCGGGTTTTCGTTTGTCGAGTTTCAGCGGATAGCTCTGATGAGTCTCAGTCCGGAACCTGTGACCGAACGGCGGGAATTCATGAGAAGGGCTGCCTTCTTCGGATTGCTCGCTACTGTCAGCGGATTAACCATAAGGACCATCGTCCAGGGCACCTCGACTGTGACCCCTTCTACAGTATCCAACACCGCAGGAGAGATGCCGCCTGAAATCACGCCTAACGATCAGTTCTACGAAGTATCCAAGAGCATAGTTAATCCCAGAGTAGATGCGGCCGATTGGAAACTGGAGCTAACAGGCGACTTTGGCAACTCTATGTCGCTGACCTACGAAGAACTCCAGTCGCTTCCTTGGCAGGAAGAGTACGTGACGCTGACTTGCATCAGTAACCGCATAGGCGGCGACCTTATCAGCAACGCGCTATGGCGGGGGGTCAGGTTGCGAACATTGCTGGAGCTGGCTGAAATGCCGTCAGAAGTCGAGAGATTGGCTTTCCACGCTGCCGACGGCTACGTGGATAGCTTTTCGACCGGTTATGCCTTGCGCGATCAGACTATGGTTGCCTACATGATGAACGGCGAGCCTCTTCCACACGGTCACGGGTTCCCGGCAAGAATCATAGTTCCCGGCCTGTATGGCATGGAAAACGTAAAGTGGCTGAAGAAAATAGAGACTGTACGGCCCTCGTTCAGGGGTTACTGGCAAGAGAGAGGCTGGGCCGACACTGCCGTCATTAAGACGATGTCCAAGATAGATGTTCCAGATGGCAATGCCCGTGTTGCGGCGAATATTGAGTCGCTTATCGGCGGCGTGGCCTTCGCCGGAGATAGAGGTATCAAAGCGGTGGAAGTTAGCTTTGATGACGGCGAAACGTGGCAAAACGCTAAGTTCAGCCGACCGCTCTCACCATACACGTGGGTGCTGTGGACAATCGATTGGACGCCCGTTGAGCCTCAAAGGGTGATCTTGGCGGTTCGTGCTACAGACAATGAAGGAGGAACGCAACCCGCCACAATCAAGAGGTCGTTGCCCGACGGCGCTGAAGGGTGGCATCGTATCCCAGTGACCGTTCTTTAACGCAGCGTTAAATTGCACATCCGCCGTTTCCACTACGGCTCTCAGGTGATGTGCCGCCCTGTAGGAAGAATTTTCCCCATATGGGCTTGGCTCATAAAGCTGAGTCCTCCAACATCCTACCTTCCTGGATTCCCGCTTTCGCGGGAATGACGGGAGGCGGGGATGACGGGAACGCGGGAATGACGGGAGGCGGGGATAACGGAAACGCGGGAATGACAGGTTATTGAGTCGCATTCAATTCTGGTTTAAGCGGTCAATCACAGTAACCCGTCAGGTTGCGTCCGCCCAAAGTCGTGAGTGGAGACTTCTGAGACGGGCTCATATGCGAGGGTTAGCAGACTGGGGTTAACATCCCAAGTGGCCAACTTCGTCGAAGTTTTCAAGAACCGCCGAGCCCCGTCCGCTCCCTCGGGCCGCGCTGCTACGAGGTTAGCACCTGGTCGATCTCTTTCTTCAAGGCGCCCTTGGGCCGAGCTCCCACGACAGTGTGGACCGCCTCCCCGCCTTTAAAGAAAATGAGCGCCGGAATGCTTCGGACGCCGTACTTCATAGCGATCTCAGGGTTACTATCCACGTCGAGTTTCCCAACGTTTAGCTGGCCGTCATATTCCAAGGCCAACTCATGGACTGCAGGAGCAATCATTTTACAAGGACCGCACCATTCGGCCCAGAAATCCACCAAAACCGGGAGGTCCGATTGGATAACTTGGTCTTCCCAGTTGGATTCGGTTACTTCGATGGGTTCTGGCATCTCCTGCCTCCAGAAAAGATTAACGCTCGAGTGCTATAGAAACACTGCCAGCCAGGACGGCACGCGGGCTTTTAGACCAGTGTATACTGCGCGGCGCGCAAGGGTCAACATCGTTTTGCCAGATGTCTTTAATGGTAATCCGGTTAAAGACTGGGACCCTATCCGGCCATAGACGGCGGCGGTCGGGCTGTATTTCGGGCAACGGCCACAATGGGTAACCTTGGATTCGTATTCAACTTACAGTATAGTAAGTCAATGCAACTGACGAAGGAGCATATCGCCAAGGGCCAGAAGCTGACCTTGGACTTGACTTCTTGGGGCAGGCTTGGTGAAGCCATGGCCGGCTACGAGGGTCTGGATGTGTTCGTATTTGGCGGCATACCGGGAGAGCGCGTGGTCGCCGAGGTTGTCAGGGTACACCGGAAATACATGGCCGCTCGAGTGGTGGAAGTCTTGGAACCTTCGCAACACCGTGTCGAGCCGCCCTGCCCATACTTCGGCGATTGTACCGGGTGTCAATGGCAGCACTTGGACTATCCACAACAACTAGACGCCAAAAGAGCCAAGGTTGTGGATGCCTTGCACCGGGTCGGCCAATTTGCGGACCCTCCGGTTGCGCCGGTCTTGGCTTCGGACCAAGAGTACGGTTACCGCAACCACGCCCGGTTCACCGTCGGCTTGGGCGGAGCCCTCGGTTTCGTGAATCGAGAGACACGCCGGTTCGTGGAAGTCAATGAATGCCAAATCATGCACGGCGAGGTCAACCATCACCTGGCCGGGCTGCAACGCAATTGTGCGGAGACCACCCAGCTTTCGATTCGGGCCGGCAAAGAAACCGGGGAATTTCTCGTTCAGCCCCGGTTGGCCCTTCCCCAAGTTCCGATAGCAACCGGGCAGGGAAGCTACACCGATACGGTGGATGGCACAGCTTTTCGTGTGTCCTCGCCTTCCTTTTTCCAAGTGAACGTAGAGCAAGCTGCCAAGGTGGTGCAGGTAGTACGGCATTGCTTGGAATTAACCCCTGATGACGTGCTTGTCGACGCTTATACGGGCGTAGGGGTCTTCGCCGTACTGCTCGCTCCTCACGTGAAAAAAGTGATCGCCGTAGAGGAGTCCTCCGCAGCGATTGCCGACGCCCGGTATAACATCTCCGGTATAGACAACGTCGAGTTAATCCTAGGAAAGACCGAGGACGTGCTGCACCGTCTTGGCTACAAACCCGACGCCATGGTCCTAGACCCGCCTCGAGTAGGCTGTAGGCCGGAGGCCCTGACCGGGCTGAGCCGGTTGGCGACTCCAAGGGTCGCCTATGTTTCTTGCGACGCCGAGACCCTCGCCCGGGATTTAAGGCTGCTTTGCGATGACGGATACCGGCTTAAAGAGATCGTTCCGTTGGACATGTTTCCCCAAACCCACCACGTAGAGTGCGTAGCGATCTTGGAGCATCATCGGGAGCCTGTGCCTGGGCCGCTGGTCCTGGCGTCGAGTTCCCCCCGGCGGCGTGAGCTGCTCCAAGACCTGGGAATGCAATTTCAGGTGGAGGATCCGGCTATCAATGAGGTAATACGTCCAGGAGAGGGGCCACTGGAAGCTGTCGAGCGGCTTTCGGAAGAAAAGGCGCGAGCCGTGGCAGTTGGCCGGGACTCCGGATATGTAATCGGGGCCGACAGCATGGTAGTCTTCGAAGATAGGGCCATGGGTAAGCCGGCCGACCGGGAAGAAGCCCGCAGGATGCTGCGGGAGTTGCGCGGCAGCCGGCACCGGGTGATCACCGGAGTTACTATCATCGACGCAGCCTCAGGCCGGTGTGTAACCGATAGTATGACTAGCCACGTCACGTTGCGGGAATTCACGGACGCTGAGATTGAAACCTCCGTTGCCTCCGGGACCCCCTTGGACAAAGCCGGAGCCTACGCCGTGCAAGACGAGACATTGCGCCCTGCCGAGTCGTGGGAAGGCTGTTACTACAACATCGTGGGACTGCCGGTGTGCCGATTGCTGGCCATGCTCGAAGGACTGGGATGCGGAGTGCCGGCCGGAGCAAGCCTAGCTCTGCGCCAACGCTGCGGGCCTGGATGCAACGTGGACATAAGGAGATATTCATGAATTTAATGGGTGTAGGGCTCCTGGAGATGTTGGTGATCCTGCTGGTGGCATTCCTGGCGCTAGGCCCTTCGCGTTCGATATCCATGGCTCGTACCGCCGGCAAGGTTATGAGCGATCTCCGTAGTACTTTTAACGACATTGCCGCGGCGGCCGGTATGGACCAGAGTGGGCAGCAGCCCGGTGTGCCGCAAACCGCCCAAGCTGTCCGGACCGCACGGTCGAACGACCAGGCAAATAAACCGGAGAAAGACCAGGCTTCCACAACCGGAGACATCGACGACATTATGGAAGACACTCCTACCAGCGAGGCGGACCCGGTGAACCAGTCCTCTGCCGGCCAGGGCGCCTCCACAAACGAGGACGGGCATCTAACGACGGACCAGGCTACTGCCAACCAGGCCTCTCAACGCTCCTCTGAGAAACAAGAGCCGGCCGACTAACCTAGCTATGAACAGCCGTGAACTCACAATCCTCCAACATCTGGGGGAATTAAGACGTCGGCTGATCGTTTGCGTATTAGCTGTGCTGTTGGGCTCGGCGGCGTCTTTCTATTTCTTTGACGAGTTGATAGTGATCCTAGTGCACCCAGCTCGGGACCTGCAGACCGGGGTGGGCGGAAACCTGATATTCACTGAGGCAACCGAGCTGTTGACCACCAGCGTCAAGGTTTCGCTTCTTGCCGGATTCATTCTCTCGTTCCCGATTCTGCTATACCAATTTGTTATGTTCGTCGCTCCGGGGCTGTCCGGCAGGGAGAGACGCTTGCTGGTCGCGTTTTTGCCGGGCGCGATGGTGGCCTTCGCCGCGGGTATCGCCTTCGGATACTTCGTCCTCACCCCCCCTGCCCTTCACTTTTTGCTGACGTTCGGGGGCGACGTCGCCACACCGATGATCAAGGTCAGCAACATAGTCAATCTCATGGTGCGGTTGCTGTTCTGGATGGGCATCGCCTTTGAAACACCGCTGGTGATGTATTTGCTGGCTACAATCGGGGTGGTCAACGCCCGTCGATTGATCCGGTTCAGGCGTTTCTGGCTGGTGTTGTCGTTTTTGTTGGCCGCCATTATTACGCCGACGTTCGATCCAGTCAACCAGGTGCTGGTGGCTGTACCACTATTGGTGCTTTATGAGCTGGGAATCCTGCTGGCCCGGTTTGCCGGGCGGAAGCGAGAGACTTCGGAAGCTATCACACCGGTAGGCCCGACGAACTAGGAAACCTCTGAATAAGTGAAGCCTCAGGCCGCCCAACCCATCAGGTTGCGTCCGCCCTAAATCGTGATTGGAGACTTCTGAGACAGGCTCATTGCGCAGTATCACAGCACCGCGCATGGCTAGCCCCCTTGCCGAGAAATCGGCCCGCTTTGGCCGACCGGCGGGAAGATGCTCTAGTCCTTGGTATGTAAGGGTTGGGGTAACGCAGACGGGCATTTCTTCAACGAAAAAGACCAGCCTAGTTGGCTGGTCTTTTGACAGACTTTCCTGACGGCTTACGCTGGGAGAGGGAACGAATCGCCGTTTAGATAACGCCGGCCTGAGTGGCTGCGGCTCTGGCCTTCCGCTTTTCTTCCTGGTCCCTATAGTCCTCCCCGGTAATCGCACTCTTGAAGGCGGGCGTGACCCGGCCCCATACCAAGATATCCGCCCGTTTTAGCCGACCGACGGGAAGATGCTCCAGTCCCTCGATATATAAAGGCTGGAGTAACGCCGATGGATATCCTCTCAATAAAAAAGACCAGCTTAGTCGGCTGGTCTTTTTGCAGACTGTTCTGACGGCCTATGCCGGTAGAGGGAGCGAGTCGCCGGTTAGGTAACGTCGTCCTGAGTGGTTGCGGTGCCGGCCTTCCGTTTTTCTTCCAGGTCCCTATCGTCCTCCCCGGTAATCGCACTCTTGAAGGTGCGTATGCCGCGGCCTAATGAAGAACCGATTTCAGGAAGCCTCCGCGCGCCGAAAATCATCATGATGATGAGCAGTATTATTATTAACTCTGGAATGCCTAGCGGCCCTAATCTCATAACGCGCCTCTGTTTAGCTTCGGTTGAGAGTATGATGCATCATATCAGAAATTAAACCCCGGCACAATCATCCTGGCAAAAAAGCACAGGGTCATTTAGTTTTTGCGACAACTCCTATTTTCCCATGCGCTTTTGGCTTGTCCAATGGCAGTCCAACATCAAGAACGTATGGATTCCCGCTTCCGCGGGAAAGACGGGTGAGCGGCGAGTATGACGGGTAGCAGACAATTGCATCAAGAACGTATGGATTCCTGCTCCCCGATCGGGGTCGGGGACAAGCTTCGCGGGAATGACGGGTGAGCGGCGGGTATGACGGGCGGCAGACAATTAATAGACCCTGCAAATAGGCAATTGTCCGGAGTTGGTGAGCCCAATTCGCCGGAAGTTGTTTGACAACTGCCAGCCGGAGCGTCAGCAGCAGGAAGTAACCCCCATTCCTGTCCGTCAGACACCCGGACCCCCTCTCAACCCTGAACAGTTACCGCAAATAGGCATCGCGGCAAATAAGCATCTTGGCCAGCGAGCGCCTGGCGAATGGGCAAGATTCTCGCATTTGGATTGCATCGTTCCCGGTCATTTGGAGATGACGGGAGTCCCGCTCCCAAATGCGCTATCACCGTCGTAAAATCAGCCGGGTACCGGACTCCCGACGCCGGTTCTCGCCCGAGTGATAGAGATGTAATTTTTTACCTGACCGCCCCTGCAGCGGCTTCCGCGGAGATATCCAACCTTTCTAGCATCTGGTAGAATTCGGGCTAATCAGTCCAGGGGGTGCTAGGATGACCTCCCCATCGAAGGACGAGCTCAAGAGCCGCGTCTTCGCAGAAATCGACGCCCGCTCCGACGAGATCGTCAACCTGGCCCAGGCAATCCTTCAGAACCCGGAGCCGGGCTTCCGGGAGTTCAAGACCTCGAGGCTTGTGACCCGCAAGTTGGCGGAGCTGGGCTTACCCTTTCGGGAGGGATTGGCCATAACCGGTGTGCGTTGCGACCTGACCGGAGGAACGGCTGGGCCGTCTTTGGCCATCCTAGGGGAACTGGACTCGCTGATCGTGAACGAGCATCCATTGGCCGACGCCAGCACCGGCGCGGCCCACGCCTGCGGTCATCATTGCCAGATCGCCATGATGTTAGGCGCGCTCTACGGACTGGGGCAACCGGACGTATTGTCCGCCTTAAGTGGACGATTGGTGTTCATGGCCGTTCCGGCTGAAGAATACATCGAAATTGAGTATCGGGAGACCCTTCAAAAGGAGGGTAAGATCGAGTTCTTGGGCGGTAAGCCGGAGATGGTCAGGTTGGGTGAGTTCGATGACGTAAACCTGGCTATGATGGTGCATACCACCAGCAACGCAGCCGACAAACAGCTGTGCATTAGCGGGACCAACAACGGCACCATAGCCAAACTGATCCAATTCGTCGGCAAAGGGTCCCACGCTGGCGGCGCCCCGCACCTGGGAATCAATGCCCTAAATGCAGCCACCCTGGCTATAAGCGCCATACACTTTAACCGGGAAACGTTTCGCGACGAGGACACTGTCCGCGTTCACCCCATCATCACCAAAGGCGGCGAAGCGGTGAGCGCCGTACCAGCCGACGTTCGGATGGAGACATTCGTCAGAGGCCGCACCATAGACGCCATCATGGACGCCAACCGCAAGGTCGACCGGGCATTGAAGGCGGGAGCCATGGCGGTAGGCGCGGGCGTCAACATCAAGACTATACCAGGCTACCTGCCCTTAATTCAGGACGGGAGGTTCTCCGAGGTGTTTGAAGCAAACTCGGTGGGCTTGGTGGGGAAAGAGAACGTTGGCCATGGTTCTCACCGGACCGGGTCTACCGACATGGGCGACGTGAGCCACCTGATGCCGGCAATTCATCCTTATGTCGGGGGCGCCACGGGCCTGGGCCACGGGGCCGACTACCTCATCGGCGATTACGGCCTGGCAGTGGTAACCGCCGCCAAGGCCCTGGCCGGTACGGCAGTGGACCTGCTCGCCGATGGAGCTGAGACGGCCGGTAATATTATCGCCGGGCACCGTCCGGACATGACTCCGGACGAATATTTGAATTTTATGCGCCGGCTTGCCTCGGAAGAGAATTTTCAAAGTGAAGGACCTCACCCTTAATTCCGTTATGTTAACTAACCAAGAGCTCAAACAAAAAGCCTGCTCCGCCATTGAGTCAAGAAAGAAAGAGATCATTGGCGCCAGCTTGGACATACTGTCCAATCCAGAGGCCGGGTTCCGCGAGTCCAAGACCTCCAGCTTGGTGGAGCGTAAATTCAACGAGTTGGGCATTCAGCATCGGCGGGGGTTGGCCCTCACCGGCGTCAAGGGGCAAATCACGGGCGGAGGCGGACCGGGGCCCAGAGTCGCGATTCTCGGCGAGCTGGATTCCTTAATTGTGGACGGCCATCCCCACGCGGACTCGGAGACCGCGGCAGCTCACGCCTGTGGCCACCACTGCCAGATCGGCATGATGTTGGGGGCCGCCATTGGTTTAACCACGCCCGAAGTGCTGAGCCAACTCGCCGGCGAGATTGTACCCTTCGCCGTCCCAGCGGAGGAGTTCATTGAGGTGGAACACCGGCTCCAGCTGCGAGAAGAGGGGCGGTTGGAATTCCTGGGAGGCAAGCAGGAACTGATCCGGCTGGGCGAATTCGACGACGTTGACATCGCGATGATGTGCCACACCGCCAGCGATATGGGAGACCGCAAGTTCGCTGTGGGCGGCACCAGCAACGGACACGTGGTCAAGTACGTGCGCTTCATGGGAAAGGGCGCCCATGCCGGAAGCGCTCCACACCTGGGGGTCAACGCCCTAAACGCAGCCACCTTCGCGCTGCAAGCCATCAACGCCACCCGGGAAACTCACCGCGCCGAGGACACCGTGCGGGTCCACGGCATTATGACCAAGGGGGGAGAGGTGGTCAACGCTGTCCCCGCAGACGTACGGCTGGAGTGGCGGGTCCGCTCCGGGACACCCCAGGCCGTAACGCGCAACGGCGCCATCGTGGACCGTTGCTTCAAGGCCGGGGCTTTGGCAGTGGGGGCGTCGGTAGAGATTACCAACATACCCGGGTATTTGCCCATGCGGCACGACCTCAAGCTACAGGACCTTTTCAATCTCAACTCCGTCGATCTTTTGGGATCTCCGTCGACGCTGGTGATACAGGCCCGCCGCAACCGAGGCGGATCGACCGACATGGGTGACTTGAGCCAGTTGATCCCCGTGTGCCACCCATACGCCAGCGGTGCCGTGGGCCCTGGACATAGCAAGGATTATCTGATCGAAGACTACGAGACAGCGGTAGTCAATCCAGCCAAAATCATGGCCATGGTGGTAATCGACCTGTTGGCGGAACACGCCGTGAAGGGAAAGCAGGTTGTAAAGTCCCACCGCCCGGCCATGACTAAGAGCGCCTACCTCAAACTACAACGGGACCAAGCCCAGGTGGTCCGCTTCGACGGCGGCGTCTAGGGGTATTGTTGGGCTGGCGCCCGCGGTGTCCCCTCCGGTAATTCCAGGGAACTTGGCCCATTAGAATCTGGTGTACTGGACCTAAGACGCCAATCAACCCAAGATGCCCGTAACTCGGATAACGTTGGCAGCACCCTTCAGACCCTGGCCGCGGAGATTATGACGAGTGGGCCTTAGCAATCAAGGGCAAGGGGCAGGGCCAGCGTTGGCCCCTTACACCCCAAGAAAGTGCATTGACGCTCCGGCTATCAGGGGAATGGTTATATTATCATCAGGCGGCAACCCCAACAGTTCGACCAGCGCGGCAACCAACGCTCCGATCAATAGTCCCCAGTGGAAATCGTTGGCTCCTCCCCCAACCAACATAGCCACCATCACCAAGGACACCGCCACGAAAGCGGCGGCCCCTCCCGGGGATTTGCCGAATAACCTGGGACCCGGAATTCGCCGTCCAACCAACGCCGCCGCCGGATCACCCGCGGCCAGAAACAACAGCGCGGGAACCGCCACTTCCGGCCCGTAAAACAGAAATGTGAACAGCGCCCCAACGACCAAGTAGGTGGCCCCAGTGAACCGGTGACTCTCATCGTGTTTCAGCAACGGAGCCAAGCGGCGCAGAAACTGCCGGTTCAACCACGGTACACGGAACCGGACCAAATCCAAGCCCAATCCCCCGGCCGACACCACGGCTAAGGCAACAATCATTCCCGTGTCCGGTGCAAAAACTCCGGCCACCGGTATGGAAGAACCGGCAATCAGATGAAAAAACCGCCTCCATATTGGCGGCGGTGGACTATCCACAGGTCCGAATTTTCCCGCTGTGGCAGCCGGCGTTTGCCTAACCATTCCCTAACTATTCAACGAGAGACGCCCGGCATTGGGCCGCCAGACCCACAACCGTCCATCTCGAGCCAGGAGAAATTCGGTGAACATCTGGTGAACATCTGGTCACAAGAGGTAAACAATTCATGCTGATGCTGACCCTGGCTTGTCATTCCGATTCGCGAACTTTCAGTCCGTGAGGGGCTTCGAGCCTCAGGCGGTACTGGCGCCCCCCGGGCGACTCCGAAGGTCCATCGAGGTCAAGTCATGACGGGTTGCGGTTTTAGTAGTCGCCCAGAATTGAAATATACACGGGCCGTTTAACGGACGTTGGCGGGGAAAAGCAAGCTATTCCGGTTGGCCGAAGGTGGACCAAACCAGCCTGTTCATCGTCTTAGTTAGCATCTGAAGGGCAACGCAGCTTTGCCCAAGACGGGGAAACGGCCCCCGGTTGCTCCGCAACTAATGGAGAGGGACCTTTAAAAGCCGGTGGTAGCCATGGTGGGCAATAGGCGCAACCGCCCCACCAGGGTTACCAATTCCTCCAATAGGTACTCCACTTCGTCTTCGGTGTTGTCCTTGCCCAGGGTCATCCGAAGGCTGCCGCGAGCAAGTTCGGCCGGCTGTCCCAGAGCCAAAAGCACGTGAGACGGTTCTAGCGAACCGGAACTGCAAGCGCTGCCACTAGAGGCAGCGATCCCCGCCATGTCCAAGCCCAATAGGATGGGCTCACCCTCGATTCCCTTGAAAGAAAAATTCGCGTTATTGGGCAACCGCTGGACGGGGTGGCCGTTCAAACGGCTGTCAGGGATCCTCTCCAGCACCACCTGTATGATCCGGTCTCGAAGGGCGGCACAGTGCGAGCTGGCCTCCTCCCGTCGTGCGTCTGCCATCTCCAAGGCTACCGAAAGCCCTACAATGCCCGGTATGTTTTCGGTGCCTGCCCGTCGTTCCCGTTCCTGTCCCCCGCCCAGAATCAGCGGCAAGAAAGGCGTTCCCCTTTTGACGTAAAGCACTCCCGTGCCCTTTGGCCCGTGAAACTTGTGCCCGGAAAGGCTCAGCATATCAACGTTTAGCAAACGGACGTTCAAGTCCAAAAAGCCGGCAGCCTGAACGGCGTCGGTGTGCATAACGATGGTGCGGTCCAACTCCCCTGCCCTTTGCCGGACTACCCCGGCAATCTCGGGGATAGGGTTGATGGTCCCGATCTCATTGTTGGCATACATGATGGAGACCAGGGTCGTGCGGTCGGTGATGGCGTCGCTCACAGCCTGGGGAGAGACCATACCGTCGGCGTCGACCGCGAGATAAGTCACGTCGAACCCCAAACCTTCCAATTGCTGGCACATATGGAGCACCGCGTGATGCTCGGCGTTGGACGTGATCAAGTGGTTGCCGGTCTCCTGCAGCGCCGTGGCCACTCCGTGAATAGCGCAGTTGTCCGACTCGGTGCCGCCCGCGGTGAACACTACCTCACGGGGCCGGCAATTGAGCACCCGGGCTACCCGTTCCCGTGATTCATCCAGGGCATATCTGGCTTCCTGACCCACTGTGTGGATGCTGGAGGGATTCCCATAGACCCGGTAGAAATAGGGCTCCATAGCCTCCAGGACTCTCGGGTCCATCGGCGTAGTCCCGGCGTGGTCGAGATACACGAGCCTATGGTCCTCCATTATCATCCTCTCAAGCTAGGCGCAGGCATTGTATACCATAGCGCTGCCGTACAGTTACCGCAGCAGCCCTTCCTTAGCAACCCTTCCTTCAGGCGTCCTGACCAGTCCAGACCCGGTCCACACCCACCGATGGGGTGGAGCTTTCCTCACGGTGGCTGGCAGTAGCCACGGAAAACAGGAAACCTCCGATCAGAGCAATCCATAGCCCGTCGAAGAGGTCCACTAAAACGGCCAATGTCAAACCCCCCGCTACCGTTAGGCAGCCAATTACCTGCCCTGCTCTGGTAGCAACGCGAGTCGCTTTGCTGTAGTCGCCAGTAAGGGCCCAAATCGCCGCCCGAAGCACTCGCCCTCCGTCTAATGGAAAGCCCGGAAGGATGTTGAAGACCCCCAAGCACAAGTTAGACCAGGCTAGCAGGAACAACACCACTCCCAACGTGGAGTCTCCCAAGTCCAGCCAATACCACAGCGCCCCCGAAACGGCTGCCAGTCCCAGGCTGGTTAATGGCCCCACCACCGCAACCGCGAACTCGGTCATGGGACGTTCCGGTTGCCGGGCCAATCGAGATACGCCCCCAAAAATAAACAGAGTGATGCCCCGCACCGGTATGCCCCGCCGCCGGGCCAGTACGCTGTGACTAAGCTCGTGGGCCAGCACCGACAAGAAGAACAGCACCACCATCAGCACTGCCACCAGCCATCGTTGGACTGCGGACCAGCCCAGGCCTACGTCTTCAAACTGCTGCGATAGAAGGTAGGTTAACAGCAGGAAAATAATTACCCAACTGGCATTGACTTCGATGGGAATCCCGAAGAGCCTGCCGATGCGCAAGGAAGCTCCCATTTAATCTCTTCTGCTGTTTAGGCTCTTGAATCCCATGGGCTTCCGTAATAAATGATGACTCATCACGCGTCAGCGCCTCCAGGACAGTGGTTGGCGGCAGAAATCGCAAGAGTGTAAGCGATAAGCTTGTACACCAACTTGGCGGCGGTGTAAGCGCACGCCGGAGGCCCTGCGTTTGGCGACAGCTCACAAACGTCGAACCCCACGACCCGCCGGGACTCCGCAACTACCCGCAGCAGAGATGTCACTTGTTGCCAGTCCATCCCGCCCGGTTCCGGAGTACCCACGGAAGGCATCATCGAAGGGTCTAGAACGTCCAAGTCCACGCTGACGTATACCAATGGACCCAATTGGTCCACGATTTGTTGCCTGAGAGACTCTTCATCGACCGGGGGCGGCCATGGAAACGACGGAACTTCCCTAGACCGGATATAGCTGTCCTCTTCCTGGCACAGACTGCGCACTCCCACCAGGACCAAGGAGCACGATTGGTGAATGCGCCGGGCCACGGAAGCATGACCCCAAGGGGTACCCATGTATTCGTCTCGTAGATCGGCGTGAGCGTCCAGGTAGAGCACCGATAGTTCCGGGTAAGCCTCGACGTGGGCTTGAACCGAACCCACGCTCACGGAGTGCTCTCCCCCCAGTACGCCCACCATCTTACCCATTCCCACGTAGGGCTCCACAGCCCGGCGCACCCGGTCTACCATATGCTCCGGACCACCCATGTGGGGTTCAAGCATTGGCGTGGTGTGTATCCCCACCTGGGATACGTCGACCCGCAGCTCGGCGTCATAGTCTTCCAAGCCGTACGACGCCTCAATGATGGCCCCCGGTCCATCGCGAGCGCCGCTGCGAAACGAGGTTGTGCTGTCGTAGGGCACTGGGACCAGCACCACCTTCGCGTCTCCCAAGTTGCTTTGCTGTTGGGGGAGGGCGAGAAAGTTCTGGGCAACCCAAGGCCCTTGGTCAATATCAGGCATGGGACTGGCCCGTACCTCCCGCTTCCAACGCCATCCGCTGTTCCATTGCTTCTGCCATGCCTTGGCGTTCATCCAGCCATTCCAAGCCCCGGTCCAGGAGCCAGGTCTTTACTTCTTGCAGATCGAAAAGCTCTTTAGCCTCGGCCAGGGCGCGTTGGTGATCAAAAGGCAAACAGGAAAAGATGTCTATGTTGACGTAGTCCCGTTGGGGGAAAGTATGAATGCTGATATGACTTTCCGCGATAATCACGAAACCGGAAACTCCCGAATCCTGCGGCTTGGGGGCGCTGTACTCCAAGACTTTGGGCTCCGTGATACGAGTCATGCCCAGCCGGGTAGGGCATTCCGCAAGGAACTCCCGGACAAGTTGCTCGTCCCACATCTTGATTTTGTCCCCCCGGAAGCCATCGATAACCAGGTGCATCTTACCTCCCCAAACTTATGTGCCGTAGATACGCAATCCCAGTGACTGCCAACTTCGTGGCGAATGTAGTGGTACAGAATATCATTGCCTTTAACGTAGCACAATTTCGACTTTGAAGCGAGACGATTCCGCCGTATCCGCAGAGCCTTTTAGCTTTCGCGACAACCCCTGTTTTCCCATGAACTTTGGGCTTGTCCGATGGCAGTCCAACATCAAGAACGTATGGATTCGCATTCCCGCTTTCGCGGGAAAGACAGGTGAGCGGCGGGATGGATTCCCGTTCCCCGATCGGCGTCGGGGACAAGCTTCGCGGGAAAGACGGGTGAGCGGCGGGTATCACCGGCGGCACACAATTAAAGCACCCTGGAATCTAAAACTCCCTGGAAGCCTCGGCAGTTCGCCGTGCCCAAACTCCGAGCCCGGAGTATAATTGACCAAGCTGGCGGGGCTACACTTCTGTCCGGCGGCAGGACGAGTCACAAGGTTCCGGTTGACCTCCGGGAGACAGCATATGGGCCGACTCTTAACCAGGTACGCCGGTGCGGGTCCGGCCACAATGGCGGATATCGTTTCGCGTTCCGTTAAAGGGGTGCTTGCAAAGGGGTGCTTGGACTCGAATGCCGCCTTGCCAGGCTTTCCGCGAGGGCAATGGGACTGCCGGGGCGACGGGTCGAACTATAGGATGCTCTCTTGGGCCTTTCACCGCCGTCAGTTGGGACTGCCTGGACCGCCGGAGAAGGTTTTCTTGAGGAACTTGTATGAAAGCTGAAATCATTTCCATAGGCCACGAGCTCTTGATGGGCGAGTTGACCGACACCAACTCCTCCTGGATCGCCGCTAGGCTACCCGCTCTGGGAATCCAGGTCCAATGGTTATCTATCGTCGGAGATGACCTGGCGATGCTGACCGAAGCCATTTCCCGTGGTCTGGAGCGTTCGGATGTGGTCTTTACCACTGGAGGTCTGGGACCCACCCAGGATGACTTGACCAGGGAGGCGGTCGCCGGAGCCCTGAGAGAGATTCCGGTGGTCCAACCGGAGGTGGTGCAGGCGTTGGAGGAGTATTTCCGGGGCAGGGGTCAGGTGATGCCCTCCCACAACGTCAAGCAGGCTTTACTAATCCCTTCCGCTCAATTTATACCCAACCGCAACGGAACGGCTCCCGGCTGGTGGGTGGAGCATGGAAGAAAGATAATCGTTTGCCTCCCCGGACCGCCAGGAGAGATGCAAGCCATCTGGGGGGAGGAGGTGGAACCTCGACTGCGCCCCTTGGTGGATGGAGAGGTCACCATCACCCGTAACATTAAGACCATGGGGATGTCCGAAGGCTCCATTGATGAAATCGTCTCAGAGTTTTTCGGCCGGGAGAACCCCTACCTGGGAATCTACTCCAAGGCCGACGGCATACACTTGAGGATTATTGCCCGGGCCCAGGACGCGGCAGCCGCCCGGTTTTTGATCCAACCGGTTGAGGACGCTATCGTGGAACGATTGGGGCCATACGTTTGGGGTTACGACGAAGACACGCCGGAGCAGGCCATTGCGCCAGTCCTGGAAGCGAGGAAACTGACCTTAGCGACCATGGAATCGTGCACCGGGGGCTACCTGGCCAACAGCATTTCAGAGGCGTCTCATGGTCTGAATTACTTCAAAGGCGGGGTAGTTGCCTACACCAGCCAGACGATGATCGCCCACGGGGTGCCCCAAGACGCTATTAACACCCATGGGGTGGTGAGCCAGGAGACCGCCACGGCCATGGCCCAGTCCATCCGAGAGGTCATGGACGCAGACCTGGGTATCGGCGTTACAGGGGTGGCTGGACCGGGAGAGTTGGAGGGGAAGCCGGTGGGCCTAGGCTACCTCGCAATCGTCAGCGATCATCAGGTCCGGGAAATGGAGCTTCGCTTGCCCCCTCGCCGGATAGTCATCAAGCGCCGGATGTCCAATCAGGCCTTAATCGAACTGCGGAAGATGGTCGCGGAGGGTACGAAGGTTTCCACCTAGGCGTCGCACCAAAAAGACCGACGCACTACGGGCCTGCCCAATTACCGGGCAGGCCCGTAGTGCGTTATTCCGGCATATTCAGGGCAGGCACGGCCAAGTCGCCCTAAGTCGTAAGCTGCCGGTACAACATAGGCAACCGCTCGGGCAACGCATTGATGTCGTCTAGCACCTCATACCCCATGTCGCCGCACATGCTCTTTAAGTAGTCGTGGCCCGCCTTGTCCACCGTCAAACAAAACGGCGTGATATTCTGGCGTTTAGCTTCGATGAGGGCCATGTGGGTGTCGTGAACAGCGTATTCCTTTTCCACACCCTCGCGGCTGTAGCCGCGGTCTTGAGGACGCCCATCGCTGATTAAGAACAAAATCTTGGTGCTGGCGTCCTGGCGTTCCAGCTTGGATATGGCGTGGCGGACCGCCGCGCCCATGCGGGTCGCATGAAGGGGAGTGATCTTGTCGATACGCCGTTTGACCTTGTCGCCAAACTCTTCATCGATGTCCTTGATAACGTAGAACTCCACGTTTTCCCGGCCATAGCCGGAGAAACCGTAAATCCCGTAGGTGTCTCCGATAGATTCCAGGGCGTTGATAAGCAGCGACGTGCTCTCTTTTTCCAAGTCGATTATGCGCTTATAGTTCCGGCGCACCAGCCCCTCGCGGCGCCGTCTCAGCCACACCATGTATTCCACCGGGTCCTCCGGCGCGTCCCGGTCATCAACCACCTGCCGGCCTTCATCGATTGCCTCGGCAGTGGAGGCGCTCATGTCCAATAGAAACACCACGGCCACGTCGCGCCGGGTGCGATTGCGCTGCCAGTAAATCTTGTCGTCGGGAGGGACATTCATCTTAAGATCGGCCCAAGCCTCTAAGGCCGCGTTTAAGTCCAAGTCCTCACCATCGACCAGCCGGTAAATTCTCTTGAAACTTTCCGGCATGATGAGCTCAAACTGCCGCTTGATATGGTTACTCAAGCTCATGTAGTTCTTCAAGGAGTCATTGTAGAAGTTGGGCTCCCCCTCCTCGACGGTCTTCTCCTTGACGATGCACCACTTCGGCTTGTAGTCGGCAGCCCTAAAGTCCCACTCGTCGTAGGCGAAAGTTTGGGGCTCTTTCGCCTCCAATTCCCCGCCTTGGTCGTTGTCATGCAGCAGAGGCCCATAGCCCTGCCCCGGTTGAGAATTCGGAGGCGGTGCGCCGGCCTCTTTCATAAGATTCTGAGCGAAGGTGGTCATACTGCCGCTGATATCGCCCTGCTCGGCGTCCAATTCCAGCTCAGTGCTCTCCTCAAGCAGCTGCTCCAGCATCTCTTGGGACAGCGGTTGGCCCTCACCCTGGTCTCCGGCATCCGCCTGAAGTCTGACCAAGAGCTGCACCATTTCGGGTTTGAAATCGCCCCTAAAGTCCACTGGTTCAGGAGAATCGTAGGGGTCGCCATCACCCGGGTCGCCAGTCCCTTCCATGCTGGCTTGGAGCTTATCGATGAGCTCTTGAAACTCTTCCTCAGAAAAGTCCCCGGGTTGTTCCATGTCCTCGTCTTCCCACTGGTCTTCGGGCTGAGTCTCGTTCTGAATGCGGGAGATTATTTCGTAGGCCCGCACCGTGGCTTCTGACGTGTCCTCGACCGTTGCCTGGACCGCGCGCAACTGGTGCAGGATGCGGGCCAGCATAACCGCCTCTTCCCGGTATTCCTTGGGCACAGGCAGGTCGGTGAACTGTCCCAAACTCATGTGGATGAGCAGCTCCACCAAGGCCTCTTGCAGCTGCAAATCTTGAATCTTGGGCCGGGAGGCCCGGGATTCGGCCTGTACCCGCTCCGCCGCTCTTTTGATGCCTGGATACTCCATGTTGATGCGGTAGTCCAGACGGCAATCTTCCAGGACAGTGAATAAGTCGAATCCGAGTTGGCGGTTATCGAACAGCTGCAGGAGACGCCCAATGGATGTATAAGCCCGGTCAGCGCCCAGTCCATTTGACGCCGCCTGCTCTCGACTGGCGGATTGGCCGTTCGTTCCCGGCTCAGCCGGTTCCTCCGCAGTGTCCTGTTCCTGGCCGGCCGGCTCTCGCGTTGTTAATTGCTGGGCCGACTGCTGCGTTGATCTTCGCTCGCCTAGTTCCCTTTCCAGATCAAGCCGGCGGTCATCGAACTGAATGGCCGCCTTCTCGAACTCGAACTCGAAGCTGCCAAACTCCAGGTGGGCCACTTGGTGAGTGGACACAACCTTGAACCAAGAGAAATTGTCTGCTTTGTTGGTGTAGTGGTCCACCAACGGAGGCAAGAACACTTTGGTCCCATCGGTGGAGGCCGAATCCTCGTCCACCCAGCCTATGTTCTTGCGCACCAATTCCTTGGTAGTGAAAATCTCCACGCCGAACCCGGACAGCGCCCGGCAGTACAGCCGGATTATGCCCTTGACACGGTCCAGTTCCAGGCTTGAGGAGAGAGTTTCCAGCAGGGACTGGGAGGTATTGGACTCCACCTTGAAGAAGGCAATCCCGCTTTCCGGGTTGTCTTTCAACAGTCCCACACCGTGTTGGAACCAGGTTTCCAACTGGCTCACGGTTATCCGGTTGAGCACATCGCTCAAGCTCTTGAAGAAGGGAGGGACTGCCTCCGGAGAAATCGCGAGCAAGGTCTCGCACAGGTCAAGGACATAGCCTTGTGACCCTTGGGGCACTCGGCTAAGGGCTTGGGTCCCGTCGGATAGGAAGCGTGAGGTGTCACGCATGCCGGCCTTGGCCAGGCGCTCGCCCAGCTTGAGCAGGCGGCCGGTTTGGCCCTCTTCCACTTGCTGCAGGGCCCTTGGCACCAACTCCAAGCAGGTCTTGACCTCTCTCCAACTACCGTCGACCAAGGCCCGGGACATGGATAAAAAGGGCTCCCGCTCCCGTCCCATGGCGGGCAATACGTCCCGCCCCAGCACCAGACACTCTCCGGCCACGTCGTAGGACTTGTAGGACAGGGCTTCGATTAACGAGGCGAAGACCTCCACGTCCCAGAATGGCAGGCTGCGGACCAAGTCCGGGCTCACTTCAAAGAACTTTGCGGCCAACGTGCTAGACTTCCAGGTTCCTTTGTACAAGCTGCGGCCCAGTCCCGCCCAGCGGGGAATGTACTGGGGACGCAGGTTGGGCACAATAGTGGAGCTAGCCTTAAAAAAGGACACGGCCAGCGTGGGTGAGTCTTGAGCAAGATAGGTGCCGCAAC
The DNA here is from genome assembly GCA_965224325.1 of Dehalococcoidia bacterium. Classification (GTDB taxonomy): domain Bacteria; phylum Chloroflexota; class Dehalococcoidia; order Lucifugimonadales; family UBA3495; genus CBDCMJ01. Next base: position 153,186 of record CBDCYT010000016.1, on the reverse strand, counting down.
GCGCCCATTGCATGAAAGAGGGGAATGACAGGAACCGAGCCACTTGGGGGCAGACCCGGTAGTATTCCACCGCAGATTCCCAGGAACGCACGGTCTGAGTGCCTATGGAGAGCCCCTCTTTGGCCCAGAGGTTAAGCTCTTCCTGACCAAAGGCGGCCTCTAGGGAGGGTCTGGCCCCCTGGTATGCTTCCAAGACCGCGGGGGGAAGCTTCGCCAGTTCCGTTTCGATTTCTGGCAGAGGAAGCGTGCTCAATTCAGTGTTCCTCCTTTTCCTTGCCATCCGCCAGAAGCTCCAGGAACTGCCGGAGGATTCTTGCCGTTGCCCCGAATATCAGGTGCTCTTTGTAGGCGTAAGAGTAGCTAGTTACCGGCGTGCTGTCTTCCCAGCGGGTCTCCACTCTCAGGTTGGCCGGGTCTTGCAATAGGGTGATGGGGACTTCTAAAACCTCGGCTATCTCGATGGCGCTGGGTTTGAACTGGTGATGTTGCGGAATCGACCCGACGAAGACTCTTACGTGGAACCGGCTGTTAGTGACGATATCGTCCAGCTGCCCAAGGATGGTGATCTGGGCCCGGTCGATGCCCATCTCCTCTTCGGTTTCCCTGAGAGCGGTATCTAGGAAATCTCTGTCTTTTGGGTCCTCAGCGCCTCCGGGGAAGGATATCTCCCCCCTGTGGTGCTCCACTTGTTCAGACCGCTCGTTGAGCAAGACGCAATACTCGCCATCTTTTTCATAGAGCAACACGAGTACCGCGGCCGACGTCAGAGCCGAGTCGTCCACCAGCTGCTTTGCCCGGCGGGTCAACAGCTTGCGGATGACGTCCGGCGGGGATGAAATCATTGACACCTCTATTCGAATATAGAGGAAACCACTTCTTCAAGGCTTCGTTGCAGCTCTGGCTCGTCTGTCAAGGTCCACACAATCCCCACCTGGCAGGCGCGCCGGGCTCCTATGCCCTCGGACATGAGACGGGCGGCATAGATAAGCAACCTGGTGCTGGCGCCTTCCTGGAGACCGTGCTCTTCCAGGTTGCGTATTTTCTCGCCCAACTTGGCAAGCGAGTCTGCCTGCTCGAGAGAACAGCCGGCTTCGCGGGCAATTATCTCTCTCTCGATCTCTCTGGGCGGGTAGTTGAACTCCACTGAGATGAACCGCTGCCTGGTGCTGTGCTTCAAGTCTTTGAGGGCGCTCTGATAGCCCGGGTTATAGGAGATGCACAGCAAAAACCGGTCGTCAGCCTCGATAATCGACCCGGTCTTCTCCACCGGCAAGATGCGCCGGTGGTCGGTGAGGGGATGGATGAGCACGGTGGTGTCCTTGCGTGCTTCCACCACTTCGTCGAGATAAAGGATAGCCCCGGCTTTCACCGCCCGTGTCATGGGACCGTCCATCCAGCGGGTTCCGTTGGCGTCAAGTAGGTAGCGTCCAACCAAGTCGCTGGCCGTAAGGTCTTCGTGACAGGCGATGGTCACCAGGGGCACCCTGACCTCTTTATCCCCAACATCCTGACTTTTGGCGCCGTCCTTAACCACGGCAAGAGGACGGCCCAGCTTCCAGGCCATATACTCCACAAACCGGGTTTTTCCACAGCCTGTCGGCCCCTTCAATAGCACCGGAATGTGTTGATTATAGGCCGCGGTGAACAACTCCAACTCGTCCCCTACCGGGTGGTAGTAAGGCTCGCTGCGGACTATGAATTCCTCGATTGCGTATTCTTTGGCTTGGGGTTCAGCCGCATTTACCATTATTCGTCTGCAATCCTTCCTTTAACTCTGTTCTCCCAGATATTGTTGACGGCACTCTCCAACGCCGCCACGCTTCCCGAGTTGTCTACTATCACGTTGGAACGCGACAAACGTTCTGACCGGTCCATCTGGGAGTCGACGCGTTTTAGAACTTCCTCACCGGACATACCGTTTCGTTCCTGGAGCCTGACTATAATAGTGTCAACCGGTGCGTCCGTGGTCCACACCTCATCCACCAGCGAGTCCCATCCGGCCTCGAAGAGGAGGGCCGCCTCAACCACTGCCACCGGAGCGCCCTCAGTTCGCAACTGCTGCAGTTCCCCGGCAACAATCCCAGCCATGGTGGGGTGCAAGATCTTATTTAGCCGGGCCAGCTGCTTTGAGTCCGAGAATACTATCGCCCCCAGCTTCCCTCGATCGATCTCCCCGTTGGGATGGAGTATGCCCTCTCCGAAGGCTTCTACCACCTGGCGCCAGCTGCCAGAACCGGGCTTGTAAGCTTGGTGGCCAACCGTGTCGGCATTTATTATCTTGGCCCCCAGCGTCTCCAGTAGCCTAGTCACCTCGCTTTTTCCAGTGCCTATACCACCGGTCAAACCGATGACTAACATGGGTTATTCGCCCCTCCGCATGCTATTTCCGGTCATCGCCCGGTCATCGCCCGGTCATCGCCCGGTCATCGCTATGAAAGAGCCTCCGGAAGCACAACACGCTTTGACGCTGAGCCATTCTACCAATGCCTTATGCGATGGTCAACAATATTCATTCGAGGTTTGTGTATTGGCGCACAGAACACGAGCATCATGCGCCCAGTGAAAAGAAGATGGCTTAGATTGGCTAGCAAAGGCTACGTCAGGTGCGAATGAGGATTTCACCCCAACGAGACCGGAATGAATCTTGTAGCTCATGAAACAACCGGTTGTAGTCATCGCTGTTAATGGGGTTGGTGGTCATGATGACCGCGTCTTCCCGGTTATCGGAGTAATAGGCTTTACGTATGCCCACCGATTTAAATCCGTATTTCTCGTAAAGCCTTTGCGCCACGAAGTTAGACACCCGAGCTTCCAGGGTCATTACTTTCGAGCCGTATTCCAGGGACGCCCGAAGGGAACCGATCAACAGCAACTCTCCGATGCCCCTTCCTCGGAGTTGTTCCCGCACTGCTATCTCGGTGATATGAGCCTCTTCTCCTTGGTGCCAAATACTAACGTACCCGGCCACGAAAGAACCCGGTCTCTCCACCTCGGCACTTCCACCAGCCAAGCCGCGCAATTTGCTCTTTAAGCGCTGCCAAGGATGGCCGCCCGGCGGGCTGGAGTCTGTGGCAACCTCCGGGCCGTCTAGGAGATCGCCGTCGCAGCAGGCCACCAGATAGCTGGCATAGCGATTGTTCAGCTCGCGCTTGAAAGGGGTGGCAACCCAAAGAGGAGAGAACGCTTCCCGTTCGATCTCAACGACTTGGCTGATATCATCGGTTTTCAGGCGCCTGACCGACACTTCCATGGATAACCCGTGGATAACCCGTGATTGGGCGCTAGGGAGTCAATTCTAGCACAGGGAGGGTAGCTTCATCATAAGCGACATCGGCCTCGAATGTTAATTTTGCCGAAAATAGGCTCATCCCACAGGCACCAAGTTAGCGCCAGACCGTTATATACTGCTGGTCGAAGAATCCCGGACCCAAGTGAGTCAAGTTAACCGCCAACGTTGACAGCGGCCAAGCGGCGGGGTGTTAGGAGATGACCATCCTAGTGTGTGGGAGATGGCGGGCCGGACTGGCGGCGTTGGTACTAATAACCGTCCTGATTATGTCAGTGGCGTGCGGCGGCGGAGCAGAGACGGCTACCCCCGAGTCACCGGTTTCGACCACTCCATCCCTTTCGCCCACGCCTGTCCCAGAAGAACCAAATCCCGAGGCTACCCCACCGGCGCCTACCGTAACCCCTTTGCCAACACCGGTCCCGAGTCCTACCGTGCCGGCCACACCTGCCCCAACTCCTTTGCCCCAAACAGCGGCGTTGAAGTTGGAAGTTACCTCTCCGGCGGAGGACACGGTGGTCAGATTGTCGTCCATAACGGGCGGCGGGTTCCCGGTTGCGGGGCTAACCTCACCCGACGCCACGGTTAGCGTGAACGGTATCCTGGCTACCCCCGACCATCAAGGTCGGTTCTCGGCGGAATTACCCCTGACCGAACAAGACAATCCGCTGCCCATCGAGGTGATCGCCACTTCCATCAACGGGGAACAACGGTCCTTGATTCGCACGGTGATCTTTTTGCCCTGAACCGTCCGGGCTGTGGCCCTGCTCCAGATGCCCTCTTGATAAGGAACTGAGGATGATGATTCCACAATCCAGGGGACCCGATGCCGAGGAGAGCCTTGAGGAAGCTTAAACCTGTCTCCGTAGCTTTCTTTATATCCATTCTGGCGGCGTTGCTCTTGGTGCAGACAGCTTCCGGCAACTCTCACAATTGGGAGGCGCGAGGCGTTTTCGGCACCGTCTTGAGTATCACCGGCAACGGCCCTGAACTGGATTACGGAGGGAGCTATATCGCCCTTGACACCGCTTCGGGGCCGGTAAATTTAACCATCGCCGCCCACACCGTCGTGCGGGTGCCAGGCTTTGCGTCCGCGTCATTGCAAGACCTGACCGCCGGGGACGCGGTGGCAGTTTTGGCCTCCGGAGACCGAGCCCTGAGCATATTGGTCCGCCCGGGCCAACCGGTGGCAACTCGCCATTTTACGGGCGTTCTGATCGCCGTCGACCCAGATGAGAATGCGGTCAGTCTCGAAAGCAATGCCGGAGAGCGCATATCGGCCCCGGTGTTGGGAGACCTGCGAGGATTTCGGCAGGGCCAACTGGTCACGGCCGTGCTGGAGCAAGACCTAGACACCGGGGAGTTGGTGATTTCAGGGTTGGAAGGGGCTCTCGACGGGTTGGCGCGCATTACGGCAACGCTGGAGATGGCACAAGCGTCGGACGCAGAAGAGACTTTCACCGCACTCCGGGAGAGGCTGATCAGCCGCAGCACCAGCCACCTGAGCGACCTGCACCGGGCGGCTCAGCGGGTAACACCGCCGCTTCAAAGCCAAATTCGGCAAGAGGCGGATGCCGCGTTTGAGGCCTACGCCACCGCATTGGCCCGGTACGATTCAGGAAAGCCCAGGGTAGAGGTCACCGGCCTTATCACCGCCGTTGGGCGGGATGACCGGCGCATCACCGTAGCGCCGGAGGGCTTGGAACCCGTTACGGTCACTATTACCGATGGCGCCAGCTTGTGGAGGGTTCCCGTCGGGCTGTCCCGGGCGGCGTGGGAAATCTGGCTGAGGGGAGGCCACGATACTCAGGCCTACGTTGAACAGTTCGGAGGGGTGGAAGCACAGTTCGAGCAGTTGGAATTGGCCAGTCGAGTAACACTGTGGTACGAGCTAACTTCGGGCACGGCTGACCGAGTAATTGTGCTCCCCGCCGTAGCCCTTGAGGCGGACAAAGCCGGCGTATTGCTCTCTTTGGCTCTGGCAGGAGAAGTGACCGGCCGGATTATAGTCGTCAACTCGTACTCCTCACCGCCTTCGATCACCATTCGGGACGACCTCCGGGAGACCAGCGTAACGCTTAAAATACTCCCGGGGAGCAGGTTTCAAAAAGGCGATGCGCCATCGGCCCTATTTTCCCTGTTAGGGTCTTCGGTGGCCACCAGCTTCGACCCCACGTCCTTAGCCGTTATTGTATTGGATATCTTGCCGCCGGAACCTCCTCCGGACGACGATCGGGCCTACGCTTCCGGTGTCGTCCACAGTTTCATTCCGAAAGTGGCGCCCGGGAATCTGTCTATCCTCACGTCCGATGCAGGATTGAGGGCGTTCAATCACACCGAGGACACCGTCATTGTCCGTGGCGGCCGCCGGGTGACGATAAGCCAAATCCGCATAGGCGACTCGGTCCGCCCCAACACCCAATATGAGACGGCGAATAATAACTTGGTGATGCTTAGCGTCGAACCGCCCCTGGAAGCACCCGTCCAGGGCGCCATCAGAGGAATCGCAGCCGTAACCGACGCCGCCGTCGTACTGACCCTCTCTGACAATCGGCTGAAGTTAGTCACGTTGCTGGTAACGGCCCGGACCCAGCTGACCGGACCAGACGCCACTATGAACGTGGACGGCCTGGAAGTAGGGCAGTGGATCGTGAGCGGGGCCTACGACCCGATCTCCGAAGAGGCATCTCACCTGGTGGTTGGACCGCCTCTCTCCACCTCTCGATAGCCCGAAGAGGCGTCCCACCTGGTAGTTGGACGTGGTTGTACCACCACCCACCACTTCTCTATGGGGACAGATTACAGGCGTGGGCTGGGTCCGGTCTCAGGCGCTCCTCACTGGAGCAACCCTCGTCAGAGCAACTCTGCAAAATTGCCGGAGCCCTGCTAGACTTCCGACGGAGTCGACCTCGCCGGAATTAACCTTGTCTGAATTGGCCTGGGAAAGGCTGCGAGTACCCGTTTCGATGGCCTGCATCCGGGCCAACAGGCGTTAATGGGGTATTACCACCCCGATCCAATGGCATTCTCAAGTTGGCGGTCAAGTGACTCAGACGGACCGTTGCAGGTTGCGAGGGGTTTTGAGTCACGACGCCGTCTGCGGTTTGGTGAAGATTTTCCCGTACACTCCGTCGAATCCGGGTTCCACGGTCACGTCGCCCACCCTAGCCCTCAGCACAGATTGGGCTATGCTTTCCCCCGCCACGTCCTCCAACTCCATGGCGCTGGCATTCATCAGCACCTGAAGCTCACTCCCAAAATGCCGTACCAAACCGTCGTATTGAGTTCCCACGGCCTTGGCGGCAGGACCACGGCCCATGGCCTCGGCAATTAGCTCCACCAACGGTATCAATCGAATAAATGGCGGCCGGGACCGGATATGGCGGACAAAGCCGTCGCACCCGCGCCCGCCGGTTGTGCCCTCATGCGGGGCCGGTCCGGTGGACAGCGCCGCCACACGGTGCAGCACGCCAAGGGTGAGAGGCCGCCGGCAAACCGGGCAAAGCGTCCCCCGGTCCCGGGTTTCATCGGGGGTCTGGCGCACGCCGCACTTGCGATGACCGGTGTAGTGGTATTTCCCCTCCTCCGGATAAAACTCCACGGTATAGGCTATCGCCTCTTGAGACAGGGCTGAGGCGAGCCCCCAGTAGCTAAGCTCACCTTCAAACACAGTGACCTCCCGGCCCAATTTGGGAGGGGAATGAGCATCCGAGAAAGAGACGATGCTCCGGCCAACGAGGTCGGGAATGGACCAAATCATGGCCGGATCGCTGGATAGTCCGGTCTCGACGGCGTGTATCTGAGGAGTCATGTCCTGAAAGCACTCTTCCAGGGAGTTAAATCCGGACTTGGAGCCAAACATTCCGTACCAGGGAGTCCAGGCGTGGGCCGGGATTACTATGCAGTCAGAATTTGCTTCCAGAGCCAAACAAGTAACGTCTCTAGCCGACAATTTGATGGTGGGGCGGCCGTCGGAATTTAGATTGCACTTGGCCCGGACCAAAGCGAGGCATATCCGGTCCGCGGTTTCAAAATCCGGGACCAAGAGGAGCAGGTGAACTCTCCGCTGATGTCCATCCTGGAGGTAAACACAGCTAACTTCCGTTCCCAACATGAAGTCGACGCCATCAAAGGTGTATAGGCCCGGTTTGCCGGGCGACAACCGAAGTTTTAACTCCTCCCGCCAGATTGGGTGGGTAAAATCTGCGCTTGCCAGCAGGTCAATGCCTTTAATCTTGGCCCAAGCGGCAAGGTTGTCCAAAGTTAAGTGCTTGCTGCAAGCGTATGAGAAGCGGGAATGGAGATGAAGGTCGGCCGTATAGCTCATGGCGGGCAGTCTAACACAGCACTCCAGCCATCTTGCCCGCGCGGCGCCGGATGCCCGTTTCGAGGTCATGACCGGGGTTAGGCAATCCAAAAGCAATAGCCCTGCGGGCCGTCGGGTCTCTTGACCGGGGGGGCGCTCCGAATTATGCTATTTGATGGATAAAAGTGTGCCCCATCGATAGCGTCAACAGTTCAGCGGCCCTCCGCTCTAGAACCAAAAGCCGGACTACTTGTGAGGACCGTGCGGAGAGGCAACATTAGCTTCAGACGCGAATTGGTCTCAAGTGTTGAGTTCCAGGGGCGAACGAAAAGAATCTTCGTGAATAAGAACATGCGGCAAGCATAGGAGGGGAAGTCAATATGCCGGCAAAGCAAATAGAAATGGACGAAGAGGCCCAAGTTTCTTTAATGCGCGGTATTGATAAGGTAGCCAACGCAGTCCGCTTGACCTTGGGGCCGAAGGGGCGGAACGTGATCTTGTCAAGAAAGTGGGGGGCCCCTACCATCACCAACGATGGAGTGCTCATCGCTAAAGAGGTTGAACTACCAAACAATTTTGAGAACATCGGAGTCCAGATCATTCAAGAGGTGGCAAACAAGACCAACGAAACCGCCGGGGACGGCACCACTACGGCTACCGTACTGGCCCAGATGATGATACGAGAGGGTATGAAAAACGTGGCCGCCGGCCAAGATCCCATGGCTATGAAGCGCGGAATAGATAAATGCGTCGCGTCCGTGGTGGCAGAGTTGAAGAAGTTGTCAATTCCCGTAGAAGGGCGAGAACGAATGGCCCAGGTGGGTTCCATATCCGCCAACGAAACTGAAATCGGCGAGATGCTAGCCGATGTCCTGGACCGGGTTGGAGCAGACGGCGTGGTCACGGTGGAGGAAAGCAAGACCGATAGCACCGAGGTCCAGTTCGTGGACGGCATGAACTTTGACCGGGGTTACGTCAGTCCTTACTTTGTGACCAATCCGGAACGCATGGAGTCCCACATAGAAGACCCCTTCATCTTGGTAACCGACAAGAAGATATCTTCGGCTGCCCAGCTGTTGCCACTCATGGAAAAGGCTGTCCAAGTGACCAAGAACATAGTGGTCATCGCGGAGGACATAGACAACGAGGCCCTAGCCGTGTTGGTGGTCAATAAGCTCCGCGGCGGCCTGAACTGCTTGGCTGTGAAAGCTCCAGGGTTTGGAGATCGCCGGAAACAGATGGTAGCCGACATCGCTATTCTCACCGGCGCGCAGGTGCTCTCCGAGGACCAAGGACGCAGATTGGAATCGGCCACAGTGGCGGACTTGGGGCGCGCCAGGAGGGTGGAATCCACCAAAGACAAGACAGTGATCATTGAGGGCAGGGGCGCGCCGGAAATGATCAAGAGCAGAGAAGAACAAATCAGGCTTCAGGCCGAGGAAGCGACCTCACCGTATGAAAAGGAACGGTTGGAAGAGCGGCTCGCCAGATTCGCGGGTGGGGTAGCGGTAATCAAAGTGGGAGCCACCACCGCCCCCGAGCTCAAAGAGCGGAAGCAACGGGTAGAAGACGCCCTATCGGCTACCCGCGCCGCAGTGGAGGAGGGAGTCGTCCCGGGGGGCGGCGTGGCTTTGATTCGCTGCTTGCCAGCCTTGCAGTCTTTGGTATTACCCGCAGACGAGGCCATCGCCAAAACCATTGTGCAGCAAGCAGTGGAGGACCCGATCCGAATCATTGCATCCAACGCTGGGAGAGACGGCCCCGTGTTGCTGGAGTCCGTGCTCAACTCGGACGATCCAAACTTCGGCTTCGACGCGGAGCGTAACGAGTTGGGGGACCTGATGGCCAAGGGCATTATCGACCCCGCCAAGGTATGCCGGACGGCCCTGGAAAATGCGGGGAGTGTGGCGGGCATGATTTTGACCACTCGGTCTCTGATCACCGATCAAAAAGACGAGAACGAACCCGAACACGATCACGTACACCAGATTTAGAGAAAGGACCGGGAAAGACTTGGCCCGGCGCCAATCAAGCGTAATTTAGCAGTATATCCGCTAATTGCTTGGGCTGGTGCAACATCACTTGGTGGCAAGAATCCAAGAAAACGGTCTCGGCGCCGGGTATCCTGGCAGCCATTCTTTCCTGGATGTCCCCAGGCAATAGCCTGTCTTGGTTCAGGACTACGTAAGTCACCGGGCAGGACGGGGTATCGCCGTTCAGCGACATCCTCGCCGTCAGGACCCGCGTCGGCAGCGGGCCGAAAAACCCCAGGGAGCGTACTATTTCCATCGGTTGCATGCCGTTGCAGAGGCAGTTGCTGACGGTCGAAGCGGGGAACTTGAATTCCTGCCGGGACAATCTGCTCAGTGCCGACAGTAAACGGAACCGCCCCCTGATTTTGGAGGGCAACGCGCTCAACATAGACTGCTGATGGACGGGGATTATACCGGCAACCAGCACCAGACGCTTGGGTGGTTGAGGTAACTGGCTAACCGCTTGGAGCAACAGGCCGCCGGCCATACCATGACCAACCAGCACCAAATCTCGTAACCCCTCCCGCTCCACGGCCCGTACGATGGAGTGAACGCACTCCTCCAACCTTACCTCGGCGGTATCGCCACCGGCGTCGGCCCCGTGCCCCGGTAGGTCCAATGGATATACCCGGTTGGCTCTCCTGGGAAGGTAAAGCCGTGGCGGGTGTTCCTCGGGAGCGGTCAAGTATCCCCAAACTGCCCCCCAACTCCACGCCCCTTGCCCGGCTCCGTGGACCAACAGGTAATCAGTCACTTTCCCACCTTCGGTCTCCTCGTCTCGATGGGTCAACCCTCATGGGTGGACAATACCAAACCCTAACCCATCCCCTGGGGCAGGCCCGTCGAATTCGCTTAACTCTCCAGGGAGGCCTGCACCACTTGGAGAAGGGGCGCTTCCTCTTCAAGAAGCACGGTGCGCGGGTCCAGCAGCACCCGGTCTTCTTCAATCCGGGCCACCACCGGGGGGTCTGCCCGGCGCAACCGGCCCACAACTTCTTCAGCCCCGTTGGGAATGCCTTCACAGGTCAACGCAACTACCCACGAAGGCAGGGTTTCCCCGGGCAGGGACCCACCTCCCACCGCAGAACGAGAAGGCTCAACGCCGGCCCGTTCCCCCAGTTGGAGCCGCCAGTGTTCCGCCTGCTCCTTGATTCTTTCGGCGGGCATAGAAATCATGCGCCAAACCGGGACCTCCTCCTCGGCTTCCTCTCGCAGATAATGCAAGAGCGTGGCGGTGAGCGCCGCCAGGTTGAGCTTATCGATCCTCACGGCGCGGGCCAGGGGATGCCTCCCCAAAAGTCCCACCAAGTCCCTTTCTCCAACCACGATCCCTGATTGAGGGCCGCCCAATAACTTATCACCGGAGAGAAATACCAAGCCGACGCCGGCGGCGACGCTCTCTTGTGGCCGTGGCTCGTGGGCCAAGCCGTACGGCTCGGTGGGCAGGAGACATCCGCTGCCCACGTCATGCAACACCGGGATCCCGTATTTTCGGCCCAGCTGCACCAACTCAGAGGTTTCTACGGAAGCGGTGAACCCTTCGATCCTGAAGTTGCTGGCGTGGACCTTCAACATCGCCCCGGTATCCTCGGTGATGGCGGCTTCGTAATCACGAATGTTAGTGCGGTTGGTCGTTCCCACGTCGATTAACTTGGCGCCGCCTTGGCGAAGCACGTCGGGAATTCGGAAGCCGCCTCCGATTTCTACTGCTTCTCCCCGGGATACGATCACCTCTTTTCCGGCTGCCAGCGCAGAAATCCCCAGCAGCAGCGCGGAGGCGTTGTTATTTACGGCGAGGGCAGCCTCTGCTCCGGTCAATTGGCTCAGCAAGCTTTGGAGGTGCGCCTGCCGTGAACCGCGCCTGCCCGTATCCAGATCAAATTCCAGGTTACTATACCCTTGGGCGGCTTGCCGCATCGCCTCGGTCGCAGCCCGGCTCAGCGGCGCCCGGCCTAGGTTGGTATGAATGATTACGCCGGTGGCATTGATGACCGAACGCGGTTCTAGTCGAGCTGCCGAGCGAATTTGGCGGCTAACAGTTTCAGCCAAGTCCAAAGCCGTTGGCGCGGCTCCGCCTTCGCGGACTCGCTTCCTGGCCTGGTCCAGTTCCCGCCGCACCAGGCTGACCAACCACTCACGACGGTAAGACTGAGCTACTCCAGCCACAGGGCCTGCGCTCAGAACGCTATCTACACTGGGAAGATCACGAAATCGCATTAGCCTCTCCAGGAGTGGGATTCCCGGAGCCGAAACGGCCTATATTCTAACACGATGGGCTAACGTGAAGCGCTCAGGGCCAAGGCGGCGGGTCCGTAGGTATGGCTCTCGGCCCTGTTCCAGACCGGCAAGCGAAGAAGCGGGCCCGCTACCTATGAGGTGACACCTGGGCAATCTTCCCGAGACGCGGCTGCCGGACAGCTTGAGCTTGTCTCATAAAGCTGGGGTCTCCAGCATCCTATCCTTTCTGGATTCCCGCTTTCGCGGGAATGACGGAAGCGCGGGAATGACAGAAGCGGGGGAATGACAGAAGCGGGGGAATGACGAATTATTGAGCCGCATTCAATGCTGGTTTAGGCGGTAAATAATAGTCACCCGTCGGGCTGCGTCCGCCCAAAATCGTGAGTGGAGACTTCTGGGACAGGCTCACAGCTTGCGGCTCACATCCGGAATGCAACCGCACTGCCAGCCAGGGCTATCATCGCTATGGTCATCAGACCCAGCGCTTTTTCCGGGGCAGCGATCATCTTGGCTCCGTCCAGAATTTCGCTGCTGCCATCAGCCAGGGACATCGACCCCTCTACGCTCACCGTTCTACGGCGAATGGTGCGAACCGGAGTGCTCAAGGTGCGTTGGACTAGGCTAATCGCAAAGCAACCGGCGGCCAGCAACAGTAAAGAGGGGGTAATGTTCGGAGAGTGTATCCAGTAAGAGGTCATCACTGGAAATGCCCCCCAAGAAAAAGCGAACCAGTAGTCGGAATGAAACCTATTGTTCCACAGGCCCAGATTGTAGGCCACTACGATGAAGCCTCCGAAAGCCACGAACGGCAGAAGCCATAATTCTTGTACCACGCTGCCGGCGGCTCCTAAAGCCAAGGCTCCGCACAGGGGCGCGAACCCCAACCCGATTAGCGCCGGCCGGGGAATGCGAGTGCCCAAGGGCCGGCCGTTTAACTCGTCCAGTGCGTGAGCGGCAATGCCAACCGCTAGAAAAAAGGCCAGTAGGGTAATGAGCAGCCGGTCAACGTAAAGCGAGGGGGCTATGGCCGCTCCCAGGACCACATAGCTCAAGTGCCAAAGGGTGTAAGGAAGGTGCAGTAGGTTTACGTAGTCTTTCCACCCGCGATCGGCGGCCATAGTATAGAACGCGGGAGTTTTTGCTGCCTTCATCCGCGATTTCCCCAACTCGGACCAAACTCGGCGCCGCTATAACGCCGAGAGCAGCTCGTCATGCGGCCTTGGCGCCCCACATTACCACGCCACCGCCCAGGGATAGCTTCTTAATCTTAACGTCGCGTACACCAGCGTTCACCCACATCTCCCGGATATCCTGGAGAGGATAATCCCGGTAGAACCCGGTGATGCTAGGGCCTAGAAATTCCCCCAGGTAACGCCAACCCGGAGAGACGGCTTTGGTAGCTAGAGGGAGGGCAAGCCCGGTGTAGACGTTCCATAGATTGCGGACAAGCTTGTTCTCAGGCGCGCCAAACTCGAGCGAGACTAGGGTCCCGCCCGGACGTAGAACGCGGACCACTTCATTCAGCGTGGCTTGAGGATCGTCCACGTAGCGGAGGAGCCAGGTGAAGCTTACTGCATCAAAACTGCCGTCGATGAAACCCAGGTTCTCGGCCCTGCCCAACGATAGGGAAACGCCGCTCTGCGCTCCGGACCGGGAAACGTTGCGCCGGCCCTGCTGCAGCATCTCTTTGCTCAAGTCCACCCCCACCACCCTGGCGCCGGTGGTCTTCGCGATTCCCAGGGCCACCGGCGCGGTGCCGGTACAAAGATCCAACACTCTGCTTTGAGGTCCCACTTCAAGGCGAGAAATCAGGTAGCGCCGCCATAATCCCACTTGGAAGAAGGAAAGCAACTGGGCGAGGAAGTCATAGCGGTTGGCAACGCCGTCGAATAGGCTGCCGGCATGTCGATTCCGCTCGAATTCCGACCCGTGCGGGTCCGGCGGCGGATTTGTGACTCGGCGAGGCTGCTCACCCAAAGTTGCACCTGAAGTGTCACGGAGACGGGATGAGAGCTATGGGGAACTTTCAATACAAGTACAGGCAATTACTGCGATGCCAGTATAGCAGAAGTATTTCCGGCGGCGTCTTGGCGCCGCATCAGACAATCATGGACTTTCACGCCGCCCACCGCCGCAACTCAGGGTCAGCCGTCCGGAGAACAAGATGGACTTGACCCATATGATGAGTTGAGCAAGGCCTCCTCACCCCCGGGGAGCCGGCGTTTGCGGCAAGTCTAGTTGAGACCCGACCCGGTGATATGTTAGCTAGCGTAAGATCACAAAACCCCGGCGGCTGCTTAGGCGGGCCCCGAGTAGCCCCGGGAACCTTTTAGAAATCTAAAGCGTATTATCTATAAGGCGATGGGTCGAAGGCGACGGGCCGCCAAGCCCTCATGGCAAATCTGGCGCTTGCCCTGGCGGCCAACCCTGACCCATACGAAGCCGATCTTTGGGAGGACACAACATGACACACGCAGTTACTAAGGGAAAGTTTCTCTTGATTGCTGCAGCACTCGGGCTAGCAATACTCACGCTGGCGGTCGTCGGATGCCAGACCGCTCCCGCCACCGCCGTGGAGCAGGGAGAAACCTCGCAAGCGGACCTAGCGAAGGGGCTGAACCCTGAATCCCTCCCTGAAGCAGCCCGGCAATCAATGCCAGACTCCCAGGACACCGGCGCAGGCGAATTCCACGGCATATGGGCAACCGCCCAGGGTGACGCCACTGCCGAACCCGACATCGCAATTTTAAACCTGGGGGTAGAAGCTTTCGCCGGCACGGTGGCAGAGGCTCGCGGGGAAGGGGCTGCGGCCATGGTCCGGGTTATAGACGCTATTAAAGCCAAGGAAATAGAGGACCGGGACATTCAGACCACGTTTTTCAACATTAGCGCCAGGTACACAACCGTGGAAGTGACCCGGTGCGGCCCCGAGGGGGAATCACAAGGACCAGTGACCCCTCAGGAGCAGCTTTCGGAAGGGCCGACCGGGGACACATCTTCATCCGAAGAGTGTGTAGTCGAGCGGCAAAGGGTCATTCAGGGCTATAATCTCAACAACCAGATTAGCGTGCAAGTGAGGAACCTGGATTCCATTGGAGAACTGATCGACGAAGCAACGACGGCCGGCGGAGACCTGATCCGGTTTCAGGGAGTGACCTTGTTCATCGAAGACGCCGAGGCGTTAAAGGAGGCGGCGCGGGCTGAAGCGGTCAATAATTTACTCTCCAAGGCCGCCGAGATTGCCGGCCTAGCCGGGGTAGATCTGGGCAGGCTGGTCTATATCAGCGAGTCCGATGACCCCTGGGCGGGGCCACAGCTGAGATACGAGGAGGGTTTTCTGGCCGCCGCCACTTTTGACCGGACTCCGGTTCAAATCGGCGAGTTGAGCGTCACCGTGCGCGTGCGCGGCGGCTTCGCCATCGCTGGGCAGTAGAGTTGAAGCCAGGCTATATCAGACCAGAGCGAGTGTAGAATCCATTCCCAACTTGCGGCGGGGCGAGGGGGTTGTTAGAATGCACCTCTCGGCCCCAGAGGCTCGCGGTGACAACGCCTCATAAACCTGGTAATCGACCCAAGTAATCGCTCCGCGCCGACGGCATATCCAATCACTGAGCCACCAATGAGCCACATGCAAAAAGCGGCCAGCTTGGCCCATGGGGTATTGGGCACCACGAGTCCCAACCCGGCGGTGGGGGCTGTCGTGGTCAAAGACGGGGTGGAAGTGGGCTGGGGGGCGACCCTTCCCCCGGGACAAAACCATGCCGAAATAAGCGCTCTGCGGCAAGCGGGGCAGGCTTCCCAAGGTTCAACTCTGTATACCACCCTGGAGCCTTGCTGCATCTACGGCCGCACTCCGCCTTGCACCAAAGCCATCATCGAAGCCGGGATCGCAGAGGTCCAAGTGGCCGCCATTGATCCCAATCCGCGTATCTCAGGCAGGGGATGCCAGGAGCTCCGGTTTGCCGGAGTCCGGGTGGTGATGCAGGAGAAGGCTGAGGATATCGACGAGCTTTATGAGGCCTTCTCCAAGCACGTGAACACCGGGATTCCATTCGTCACCGCCAAGTTCGCCATGAGCTTGGACGGAAAGATCGCCACCCATAGCGGGCACTCGAAGTGGATCACCGGGGTGGAATCTCGCCAAGTGGTGCAGGAGATGCGCCGGCAATGTGACGCCGTTTTAGTTGGGGTAGATACGGTGGTGGCCGACGATCCTCAACTAACCGCCAGGGACGGGGCGGGAAATCCCGGCCCGCGGCAACCCCTTCGGGTGGTGGTGGACAGCCATTGCCGGACCTCCCCTGAGGCCCAATTGCTCAGCCAGCCGGGCGACACCATTATCGTCTGCGTCCAAGGTGCTTCTTCGGAGAGAGCCGGCACTTTGGAGACCGCAGGAGCCACAGTGCTCCACCTTCCCGAGGGACCCGATGGCCGGGTGGACCTTGGGGCCTTGCTTGAGGAATTGGGTCGCAGAGGAGTAGTGACCCTGCTGGTGGAAGGCGGAGGTACGGTGCTGGGAGCAATGTTCGATCGGGGGCTGGTCGATAAAGTTTGCGCCTTCATCGCACCGGTAATAGTAGGGGGGAAAGGCGCAGCGTCGCCGGTTGAGGGCCGCGGAATAGCAAGCATGGACCAGGCTTGGCAGCTTGCCCGGCCCCGGCTCAGGCCCATAGGGGCGGACTGGTTAATCGTGGGCTATCCAGCCTTGGGGGGTTGACTTGTTTACCGGTATCGTCGAAGAAGTTGGAACCATGGGCAGGCTGGAGAATGGCCGCATGAGTATTCAGGCCCACCGCGTCATGGAAGACTTGAAATTGGGCGACAGCATAGCGGTTAACGGCGCATGTCTAACCGCAGTTGCCCTGGGAGACGGAGAATTCACCGTAGACCTTTCCCCGGAAACGCTGCGGCGGACCTCAATTGGCGACCTGAGCGCAGGCATGGTAGTCAATCTCGAACGGCCCCTGGGAGTGAGCGACAGGCTGGGCGGCCATATAGTACAAGGTCACGTGGACGCCACCGGCCGCATCACTTCGTGCAAGCCCGAGGGTGATTGCTACGTGATAAGGGTTAGAAGTCCGAAACGGATGATGCCATATATCGTGGAGAAAGGTTTCATCACAGTTGACGGGATTAGTCTAACCGTGGTAAAAAAGGATACTTCATCCTTCACATTATCAGTCATACCCTTTACAATGGCTAACACCGTATTGAAGGAGAAGGGGCCTGGAGATCGCGTCAACCTAGAATTCGACATCGTCGCCAAGTACATAGAGAGTTTGCTGGCGAGTAGCCGACCTGGTCAAGAAGGTTTGCATTAGGGAAGGACGGGAATATGCCTCTATGTAGCCTAGAAGAAGCCTTAGACGATCTGAAGAAGGGCCGATTCGTCATCGTAGTCGACGACGAAGGGCGGGAAAACGAGGGCGACCTAGTGATGCCCGCCGAGATGGTGACCGCCGACGCGGTGAACTTCATGGTTACTCACGCCCGGGGACTGCTGTGTATGCCGTTGCTGGGCGAGAGGTTGGACGAACTGGAAATCCCCATGATGATTGCCCGAAACCCGGAAGGTAAATACCAGACGGCGTTCACTATGTCGGTGGACTACAAAAAGGACACCACCACAGGCATATCCGCCGGGGACCGGGCTGGCACCATCCTGGCCCTGATCGACCCGGAGGCACAGCCTCAGGAGTTTACCAGACCGGGCCACCTGTTCC
Organism: Dehalococcoidia bacterium; assembly: GCA_965224325.1. Taxonomy (GTDB): domain Bacteria; phylum Chloroflexota; class Dehalococcoidia; order Lucifugimonadales; family UBA3495; genus CBDCMJ01. The sequence goes on along the minus strand of CBDCYT010000016.1, from coordinate 135,600 downwards.
CGTTGCGTTATCACCCTGGTGGCGTGCTGGCCCGAGCCGGACACACCGAAGCCGTCATAGATCTTTGCAACGCCGGCGGAATGTACCCCGCAGGTGTGGTGTGCGAGATCATGAACGAGGACGGCACGATGTCCAGGTTGCCGGACTTGGAGGTATTCGCCGAGCGCCACGAGCTCAAGATACTCAGCATTGCCCAGATCATCGCGCATCGCCAACGCCACGAACAACTTATCGAAAAAGTGGCGGAGGCGCGTCTGCCCACCAAATACGGAAAGTTCACCGCCATCGCTTACAAAAGCCAGGTGGACGTAGGCGAGCACATCGCCATGACTATCGGGAAGTGGAATGAGGACGACCCGGTGCTAGTCCGGATCCACAGCGAGTGCTTGACCGGAGACGTATTCGGCAGCGTGCGCTGCGATTGCGGCGAACAAATTGAAATGTCGCTGCAGATTCTGGCCAAAGAGGGTGCCGGCGTGTTCCTTTACATGCGGCAAGAAGGACGCGGCATCGGCTTGCACAACAAAATAAAGGCTTACTCGTTACAAGACGATGGCCTTGACACGGTGGACGCCAACAAGTCCTTGGGCTTTGAGCCGGACTTAAGGCATTACGGCGTTGGCGCTCAGATTCTCCTGGACTTGGGAGTGCGCAAGCTGCGCCTCCTGACCAACAATCCGCGCAAAGTGGTGGGCCTCACCGGGTTTGACCTGGAAATCGTGGAACGGGTGCCGGTGGAAACGATAGCCACCGACGAGAACCGCGCCTACCTCCAAACAAAAAGGGCCCGCATGGGTCACATGCTAGGCAACTGCTGAGGCAGCCCCGGCCCGCAGCGGCGATTGATACGAAGCGGCGGTTACAAAAAGAGTAGGGGCGGGTTTCGAAACCCGCCCCTACTCTTTTTATCTCCCCACTCGCCAAAGGAGATAGGCTTGGATAAATTCGTCCAAGTCTCCATCCAACACTTTCTCCGGATTGGGGCTTTGGTGGTTGGTGCGGTGGTCTTTCACCGACTTGTAGGGATGAAGAACGTAGCTCCGGATCTGATTGCCCCACTCCGGAGACACCCGCTCTCCCCTAATCTTGGCAAGCTCGTCGGCCCGGTGCTCATTCTGACGGGCCAATAGCCTAGCCCGCAAAATTCGCATTGCGAACTCACGGTTCTGGTGCTGAGACCTCTCGTTTTGGCAGCTTATGACTATGCCTGTTGGCAGGTGGGTCAGGCGCACCGCGGAGGCCACCTTCTGAACGTTTTGACCTCCCGGCCCACTGGACCTAAAGGTGTCCATCTTTATATCTTCGGGGCGCACGACGACGTCGGCCTCCTCCTCAGCCACTGGCACAACCTCCACCACCGAGAAAGACGTGTGCCGAAGGTGGTTGGGGTCAAAGGGAGACAGGCGCACCAGCCGGTGCACTCCTCTCTCAGTGTTGAGGTAGCCGTAAGCGTAGAAGCCACCCACTTCCAAGGTGGTGCTACGCAGCCCAGCCTCCTCACCGTAGGCTAGGTCCATCACCTGGACAGGACGGTCTTGGGTTTCGCCCCATCTTAGATACATACGCAGCAGCATTTCTGTCCAGTCCTGGGAATCGGTGCCGCCGGCCCCGGCCTGCACCGTAACGATAGCTGCCCTATCGTCATAGGGGCCGGACAAGGTCAGATTGAACTCCTCCCGGCTGAGGATCTTAGTGATTTCACCGGCCTCTGCCTGCAATTGCTCTTCCAGAGAGTCGTCTTGCTCCTCAAGGGTAAGGTCGATCAACTCCAGCAAGGCCTGCGCCCGGCCTTGAACGCCCCGCCACAAGGCCACCGTGTCCTTGAGCCGCCCCAGTTGCTGCATCTTTCGTTGCGCTAGTCTCGGGTCATCCCAGTATCCGGGGTTGGCGGCCTCTATCTCCATTTCGTCGATAGTCTTCTCTTTGGCAGCGAGGTCAAAGACGCTCCACGATGGATTCTAACTTCACACAAACGGCCCTCTGGTCCTGTCGTAGCTGTTCCATCACCGGATTGAAAGCTCCTTAATTAGATTGATGATTTGCCTTACTTCTTGCGCCACGCTTCGCAACTAACGTGGAACTGCGCTTGCGCTAGACACAATGGCATAAAGACGGCACGAAAGGGGGGAATCGCGGGCAAACACCGCTAACCCCGCAGTGTGCGGCCTGCATTATAGCAAATGCCTCCCCAGGGCAGGCGCATACACGTGAGTCCCAGGTATAACAATTGCCTCCCCAGAGCGTCACATCCACTCCCATGTCCCAATTTCAGGCAATGGCCCAGGCTCTCCAGGGCGTCAAATCCCAGGGTCTTTTGGTTTTCGCGACAACTCCTATGTCCCCATGCACTTTGGGCTTGTCCAATGGCAGTCCAACATCAAGAACCTATGGATTCCCGCTTTCGCGGGAAAGACGGGTTAGCGGCGGGGATGACGGGCGGCAGACAATTAAACGACCCTGCGTCAAATTCCAGCCCCCCAACGTAAATCAGGACTTTGGGTGATATGATACCCGCTGGCCATCGGAGAGAATAAACGCCTCCCGAGCGGCCGGCGCCGGCGGAACCATCGCCTTCACGTGGAGAAAAAAGTTGGACCTAGTGGTGGCCATATTACTGGGTTTAGGCGCGTACTCGCTGGGCTCGGTCCCAACCGCGTATGTCTTGGTGCGCCTGGTGAAAGGCGCCGACATCAGGGAGGCCGGCACTGGCAACGTAGGTGCTCTGAACACGTATCATCAAGTGGGTTTGTGGGGCGGGCTGCTGGTGTTGGCGGTGGACGCCGGCAAGGGAGCGCTGGCCGTGCTGGTTCCCGCGTGGGCCGGGGCCCCAGATTGGACTATGTTCTTGACGACCCCCTTAGTGGTCGCCGGGCACAATTGGCCCATGCTCCTCGGCTTTCGCGGGGGCAAAGGGGCAGCGTCTATATTTGGGATTTCCCTAGTCGTCGCCCCGGTGCTCACCCTCATCACCTTGGGTCCGGTTGTACTCGTCGTCCTCCTGATTCGCAACGTGGTGTGGGGGACAGCCTTCGGGTTCGTCATGCTTAACACTTTGCTAGTGGCCACACAGCAGAGCACCGGCCAAATCGCTCATTGCGCGGCGTTAACCGTCCTGGTGACGGCCAGTTATCTGGTCAGTATCCGAGAGCGCATAAGCACGTCTATCAGGACCCGCCAATGGCGCGAACTGTTGACCGGACTGGCCTGAACTCTCACCGCGTCCCCTTCACCGCAGGTCTGCCCTACCCGGGGCTTCGTCCCGCTGCGGTTGCCAAGTTGCCAACGGTGGACCTTCACGTCGTCCATCCGCATACGGGGCATTTAAACTGCCCCGTTATATAAGCCATATTTAAGCTATAATGTATCCTGATTCGCCGGTAACCGGAATGACGGCGATTGCGTCTGCGCCAACTAAACTCTGCAGGGTCTGATCATGCTCGACCACGGCTCCCTTGACACCGGTCCGGTTGATTCAGAGGCGGCGATCCGTCACCGGATGCGCCACTCGGCGGCCCACGTAATGGCTGATGCGGTCATCAAGTTGTTTCCCGAGGCCAAGATCGCCATCGGTCCGCCAACTCAAGACGGTTTCTACTACGATTTTGAGGTCTCCCGGGCGTTCACCCCTGAGGACTTGGAACAGATCGAGGACCTGATGCTCCAGTCCATAAAAGCGGGCGATCCATTTCGGCGGGAAGAGGTCCACCGCGAGGAAGCTAGGGCTCTCTTTGCCAACCAACCCTACAAGCTCGAAATTATCGACGGCCTGGAGGATGCGGAGACGTTGAGCGTCTACCGCCAGGGCGAGTTCGTCGACCTGTGCCAGGGTCCCCACGTGGAAAACACCGCCGACATCCCGGCCCTCAAGCTTCTCACGGTAGCCGGAGCCTACTGGCGGGGCGACGAACGGCGGCCCATGCTGCAAAGGATATACGGCACCGCCTTCGAGAGCCCGGAGCAACTGCAACTGCACTTGGACCGGCTGGAGGAGGCGGAGAAACGCGACCATCGCACCCTGGGCCGCCAGTTGGGGCTATTTACGGTCCACGACGAGATCGGTCCAGGACTCATCGTCTGGCATCCCAAGGGGGGGCGGGTCCGCACCCTCATAGAAGATTACTGGCGGGACATTCACCATCGCCGGGGCTACGACATCGTCTACTCCCCCCACATCGGGCGGGCTCAGCTTTGGCAGACCAGCGGCCACCTGGACTTCTACCGGGAGAGCATGTATTCCTCAATAGAGGTGGATGAGCAAGAGTATTTCCTAAAGCCCATGAACTGCCCTTTCCACATTATGATCTATCGCTCCGCGCTGCGCAGCTACCGGGAACTTCCGATGCGGCTCGCCGAATTGGGCACGGTCTATCGTTACGAGCGTAGCGGCGTGCTGCACGGGCTGATGCGGGTGAGGGGATTTACCCAGGATGACGCCCATATATTCTGCCGGCCCGAGCAGGTGGAAGCTGAGATTGGAGGGGTACTGGACCTAACGTTCGAGCTGCTGGACGCCTTCGGCTTCACCGACCACAGCATCTCTTTGTCCACTCGGCCGGAAAAGTACGTGGGAGACCCGGAAATGTGGGACCACGCCACTGCATCCCTCCGGTTGGCCTTGGAGCAGAGAGGCCTGTCCTTCGACGTAGATGAAGGCGGCGGCGCATTCTACGGTCCGAAGATAGACGTCAAGATCACCGACGCCTTGGGCCGGGCCTGGCAGTGCACTACGGTGCAATTCGATTTCAACCTGCCCGAGCGTTTCGACCTGACGTACCAGGATTCCGAGGGGGCAAGAAGCCGGCCTTATATGGTGCATAGGGCCATCCTGGGCTCCATGGAGCGCTTCCTGGGAGTACTCATCGAGCACTACGCGGGGGCCTTCCCGCTGTGGCTGGCCCCGGTTCAGGCCGTGCTGATCCCCATTGCCGACCGGCACGTGGACTACGCCGAGGAAGTAAAAAACCGGCTGGAGGCAGCCAACCATCGCGTCCAGGTTGACACACGAAGCGAGAGGATGAACCAGAAAATCCGGACCGCCCAGCTCCAGAAGGTGCCCTACATGCTGGTGGTGGGAGACCGCGAGATGGAAGCCGGCGCCGTGGCTGTGCGGCATCGAGACCAGGGAGACTTGGGGACGGCGCCCATACCCGATCTGCTGGACCGGCTTAGCGAAGAGGTGGAGAGTAGGACCTAACCCTCTGGGTAAGAGGCGCGGTTCGGCATACCTCCGAATAGAGCCAATCATCGCGTCAACGGGGAATCGGCCCGGGAGGGAATCAGAAAGGAGCTTATGTCTGAAGAAAATAAATCTCTGGCCCAACGTTGGAACCGGATTTTCGAAGGCGACTTAGGCATATCCGACGACATTATCGCGGACGACTGTGTCTATCACGGCGGGCCCCCCGACCTTCTGCCCGGCCCGGATGGAGCCAAGGAATGGGCCATCATGCTCCGCAACAGCTTCCCGGATATACGCATCACCCATGAAGAGTGTATTGCCGAAGATGACCGGGTTGCGGTCCGGTTCTTGGCCGAAGGCACTCACGGTGGCGCGTTCATGGGAGTCCCGGCCACGGGCAAGCAGGTAACCATGTCGGGCATTAACTTTATGAGGATCGCCGAAGGCAGGATAGTCGAGCATTGGGCCAACTACGACACACTAGGCCTCATGCAGCAGATCGGGGTCATTCCGTCAGCCTAGACAATCAACGAATCAACGTAGGAGCCTTCGTGCCAAACCGATTGATCCACGAGACCAGCCCGTACCTGCTGCAGCACGCCCACAACCCCGTCGACTGGTATCCCTGGGGGGAAGAGGCGTTGGAGCGGGCCAAGGCCGAGGACAAGCCCATCCTGCTCAGCATCGGCTACTCGGCGTGCCACTGGTGCCACGTGATGGAACGGGAGTCCTTCGAGAACGAAGCGATCGCCTCCTTGATGAACGAGAGCTTCGTCAGCATCAAGGTCGACCGGGAAGAGCGGCCCGATTTGGACGCGGTGTACATGGAAGCGGTGCAGATGATGACCGGCAGCGGCGGCTGGCCCATGACCGTCTTTCTTACCCCGGAAGGCCGTCCCTTCTACGGAGGCACCTACTTTCCGCCGGTGGACCACCACAACATGCCCGGCTTTCCCCGTCTGCTTCTGAGCATTGCCCAAACCTACAAAGACCGCAAGGATGAAATAGACCGGGCAACGCAACAAATCACCTCCCAGATGGGACGCGCCGGCCAGCCGGCCAGGGGAGACGCGCCGCTAACGGAGGACCTGTTGCACGAGGCTTACTCCAGCCTGGCCTCCAGCTTCGACTACCAGAACGGAGGACTAGGCGCAGCTCCAAAGTTTCCCCAACCCATGACCCTTGAGTTGCTGCTGCGCTATCACCACCAGGGACATAGTGAGCGGGCGCTGGAGATGGTGAATCTCACTCTTGAAAGCATGGCCCACGGGGGCATCTACGATCAGATTGGCGGTGGATTCCACCGCTACGCGACCGACGCTATATGGTTGGTCCCCCACTTTGAAAAGATGCTCTACGACAACGCGCAACTAGCCACGTTGTACCTCCACGCCTACCTGGTTTCCGGGAATCCGCTGTACCGCCGCATCACCCAGGAAACTCTGGATTACATTTTGCGGGAGATGACCAGTCCTGAAGGCGGCTTCTATTCGGCCCAAGACGCCGACAGCGAAGGCAAGGAAGGCAAGTTTTTTGTTTGGACCCCCGATGAATTCCAGGCCGTTCTGGGCGAGGAAGACGGCAACCTCATCGGAGGTTATTTTGGGCTAACGGACGCGGGGAACTTCGAGGGGGAAACCATCCTCAACATACCCCAGGAGGCCGCTTCTCTTTCGGAAGAACAAGGACTATCGCTGGAAGACCTAGGACAAAAGATCGAGCGGGCGAAGCTGGTGCTGAGAGAAGTGCGTGAACACCGCATCCATCCCCTGCTGGACGACAAGGTGCTGGCGTCGTGGAACGGCTTGACTATGCGGGCGTTCGCCGAAGCCGGGGCTGCCTTGGGACGCGCCGATTACATCCAGGCCGCCGTGAATAACGCCGAGTTCCTGTTGGACACCATGAAGCCGGCTGGGCGTTTACTGCGCACCTATCGTGAAGGCCAGGCCAAGCTGCTAGGGTATCTGGAAGACTACGCTTTCGTAGCCGACGGATTGCTGGCGCTTTACGAGAGTACTCTCGACCCCCGCTGGCTCAGCGAAGCTACCGCCTTGGCTGATTCCATGGTGGAACTGTTTTGGGATGAGCAAGAGGGAGTCTTCTACGACACCGGCAAGGACCATGAGTCCCTGGTAATCCGGCCCCGGGACGTGTTCGACAACGCCCAACCCTGCGGAGGGTCGATGGCCACGGGTCTGCTGCTCCGCCTAGCGGTTATCACCGGCAGCGAGCAATACACCGTGAAGGCCACGGCGCCACTGCGGGGCCTCCGTGAGTTGATGAGCCGGGTCCCCGCCGGCGCCGGGCACTGGCTGGCGGCGCTGGACTTTTCCCTGTCCCAACTGAAAGAGATTGCGATCATCGGACCCCGTGAAGACCAAGCGACCCGAAGCCTGCTTGACACGGTCTATGGGCGTTACCTGCCCAACAAAGTGGTGGTGGGGGCTGAACCCCCGCCCGACGACGGTAGTAGGGAGGCGGCGCCCCTCTATGCTGAGTTCCCGCTGCTGCAGGGTCGAGGAATGGTCGACGGCAAGCCCACCGCCTACGTTTGCCGGAACTACGCCTGCCAGCTGCCGGTGACCGACCCGGAGGACCTGGCGGCGCAGTTGGGTGTTTAAGTCCCGACACAATACCAACCAAGCCGCTGAGGATACGGAGCGTCGGTAGAGAACAGCGGGGCCGGAGGCTCCGGGACTATCCCATCAATGGGTTGGACTGTATAATTACGCCTGTCAGCCAAGGAGAGCCTCGCCAGACAGGCTGGCCGGGACAGGCCACCCGTGAAAATCCCTTCAGAGGACCCACAATCTCAGTCGAAGCAGCCCAACGGTCCTCCGCGTTGGGACCCGTTGAAGGGGCTTTATAAAGAGTACGGAGATGGAATTGGCCTGAGAACAGGAAATCGAAGCAGCCAAGGCGAAATTCGGCCAGGTACTGGAAGGGCCGCTAGTCAGGGTTGAGACTCTGAAACAGCAGCCCGACCGGCTGGATTTCGGCGCGGTTAGCTCCATAAAAAGGGAATGGCCGGGTCAGTAGCTAAACATCTCTTGGCAACTGGTAGCGGCCAGCGAAATCTATCTCCTACGGAGAGGAAAATGCCAGAAGCGGCCAAGATTATTTATACCAAAATTGATGAGGCTCCGGCCTTGGCGACGCATTCGTTGATGCCGATTCTCCGGGCCTTTACCAAGGGGTCTGGCATCGACTTGGAGGCTTGGGATATCTCGTTGACTGGCCGCATTATCGCCAATTTCCCCGACAATCTGACGGATGAGCAAAGAATCCCCGATTATCTGGGCATGTTAAGCGAGTTATCCGAGGACCCGTCGGCGAACATTATCAAGCTGCCCAATATCAGCGCCTCCATTCCGCAGTTGAAAGGGGCGATCAAGGAATTGCAGGACAAGGGGTACGATATTCCCGACTACCCCGACGATCCTGCGACAGACGAAGAACGCGAGGTCCGTGGGCGCTATTCCAAGGTAATTGGCAGCGCGGTGAACCCGGTCCTGCGGCAAGGGAACTCAGACCGCCGGTCGTCCAACTCGGTGAAGGAGCACGGCAAACGCAATCCCCATCGAATGATGCAGGACTGGCCGGAAGTGTCCAAGACCCGCGTTGGCCACATGACAAGCGGAGATTTCTACGGGTCCGAACAGGCGCTAACAGTCGCGGCAACGGGAACGGCAGCGATCGAATTTGTGGCCCTTGACAGGAATACGACCGTGCTCAAAGCCGGTATTCCTCTGTTGGCCGATGAAATCATCGATTGCGCCGCGATGAATGTGCGGCAGTTGCGCGAATTCTACGCTGAACAGATGGCAAAGGCCAAAGCTGACGACGTGTTGCTTTCGCTGCATGTGAAGACAACCATGATGCGTGTGTCCGACCCGATTATCTTCGGCCACTGCGTGTCAGTCTATTACCAGGACATGTTGACCAAGCACGCAGATGTACTGGCCGAGCTTGCGGTGGACCTCGACAACGGAGTGGCTGAACTCTTAACGAAGATTCAATCATTGCAAGAGGACAAACGAGCTGAAATAGAGGCGGATATCCAAGCGGTCTACAGCACGCGCCCGGAACTGTCGATGGTGAACTCCAGCCGGGGCATCACCAATCTGCATGTGCCGAGCGATGTGATTATTGACGCCTCCATGCCGGTGATTATCCGCGACGGCGGCCGCACCTGGGGTCCCGATAACGAGTTGCACGACACAATCGCGATGATTCCCGATCGCTCCTACTCGACTCTGTATCAGGCGGTCATAGAGGACTGCCAGGAGCACGGGGCATTTGACCCGTCCACCGTCGGCAGTGTGGCCAACGTGGGGCTGATGGCCCAAGCGGCCGAGGAGTATGGGTCTCACGACAAGACCTTTACCGCCCCCGGCAACGGGACGATTCGGGTCGTGGACGCATCCGGGGCAACCCTGATGGAACAGAACGTCGAGGAAGGCGACATCTTCCGGATGTGCCAGACCAAAGACGCAGCGATCAAGGACTGGGTCAAGCTAGGCGTCAACCGGGCTAGAATCACCGGCACGCCAGCCATATTGTGGCTGGACAGGAACCGGGCTCACGACGCTGAGCTGATCAAGAAGGTGGAGCAATATCTGCCCGAACACGACACGACCGGGTTGGACATCCGCACCATGGCTCCCATCAGCGCAATAAAGTTCGCGATGGAGCGGAGCAGAGCCGGTCAGGACACTATTTCCGTGACGGGCAATGTGTTGCGGGACTATCTGACCGACCTCTTCCCCATCCTCGAACTGGGCACCAGCGCCAAGATGCTATCGGTCGTCCCACTGCTCAAGGGCGGCGGGATGTTTGAGACCGGCGCAGGCGGGTCGGCCCCCAGGCACGTGCAGCAGTTCCTGGAGGAAGGCCATTTGCGGTGGGATTCCCTGGGTGAATTCTGTGCCCTCGTCGCCTCCTTCGAGCATTGCGGCGAGGTGTTTAAGAACGACAGGGCCAAACTCTTGGCTGAGACGCTGGACCACGCGATTGGGGAACATCTGGAACAACGTCGCTCGCCCTCACGCCGGGTGAACGAACTGGACACACGCGGCAGTCATTTCTACCTCGCGCTATACTGGGCGGAAATGCTGGCCAAGCAGACCCATGACCCCGAGTTGGCAGCCCGCTTTACCGAGGTGGCCCAGGAGTTGGCCAACAACGAGGGAAAAATCGTTCAGGAATTGATCGACGCTCAAGGAAAGCCAATGGATCTCAGTGGCTATTACCACCCCAATGAAGAGATGGCCGCCAAAGCCATGCGCCCCAGCGCCACTCTGAACGCCATTGTGGATTCGATCTAACAACACGCCGGCTGGCCGAGGTTCGGCATCGCCCTAAACCTGTATTGGCGTACACTGCCTGTCTTTCAATTTGGACTGCCAGTCCCAGTCTGACGTGTACTGAGCGATTACAAGGGGCACCGCGGCGCACCGCCCTCATGTGCGAGGCAGGCCCCCCAAACCTTACAGATCAAACAAAGGAGCACTAACCGATGCGCAGCAAAGTAACCGTGGTCGGCGCCGGTAACGTGGGCGCCACTACCGCCCTGCGGATAAGCCAGTTGGGCTACGCCGACGTAGTCCTGGTGGACGTTGTGGAGGACCTGCCCCAGGGCAAGGGCCTGGACATGCTGGAAGCGGGCCCGGTCCAAGGGACCGACGGCGCAATCACCGGCAGCAATGGCTACGAAGAGTCTGCCGACTCCGACGTGGTGGTCATCACCGCGGGCATAGCCCGCAGGCCCGGCATGAGCCGGGATGACCTGCTGCTCACCAATATGAAAATCACTACGGCAGTGACCGAGCAAGTAGTCAAGCACTCCCCCGGCTCCATCATCATCGCCGTGACTAATCCCCTGGACGCCATGGTGCAGAACGTGTTCGAGACTAGCGGCTTTTCCCGGAACAGGGTAGTCGGCATGGCCGGAATACTGGATACGGCCCGCTTCCGCACCTTCATCGCCCAGGAGTTGAACGTCTCGGTGGAGGACGTGCAGGCCCTGGTGCTGGGCGGCCACGGGGACGACATGGTGCCCCTGGTCCGCTACACCAGTGTGGGCGGCATACCTATCTCTGAGCTGATGGCCGAGGAGAAAGTTGAGCAGCTGGTCAGGCGCACCAGGCAAGGCGGCGGCGAAATCGTGGCCCTGTTGAAAGAAGGAAGCGCTTATTACGCCCCATCCGCCGCCATCACCCAGATGGTCGAGGCGGTGTTGCTGGACAAGAAGCGCATCCTGCCTTGCTGCGCCTACCTGGAGGGAGAATTCGGCATCAACGGCCTGTGCGTAGGTGTGCCCGTGAAGCTGGGGGCCGGCGGCATAGAACAGGTGATGGAAATAAACCTCACCGCGGAAGAGAAAGCCGCTCTACAAGAGTCAGCCGGCAGCGTGAAAGAGCTGGTGGACGTGATGCGCGAGGCTAAGGCCGGAGCCTAGTAATTCAAAATCTTTGAAACGATGAGTAGCTGAGATTGACGTCGCCGTCCAACGATAATAGGGTGATATTGCTACCCGTCAAGTTGTTTCCCCGTGCTGCCATCAATCCCATGCCATCAATCCAAGGTTGTTGGACTACTGGGACCCCATTCAGACCATCGTAACCTGCAGGCCCCTTGCCCCCAAAGCCATCATGGCCGGCGGCCAACGTGGAGAGTGAGCCCATGCCAAACCGCACGCAAACGGAAATTGAGCTGTTGGAGAAAGCCGCCCAGTACTTACCCGGCGGCAACAGCGGGAACCTCGTAGTCAGAGATGACCTGAATTTCTTGGTGCGGGAAGGCCGAGGCTCTCATATTTGGGACGTTAGCGGCAACGAGTACGTCGACTGGTTGATGGGTTCCGGACCCATGATCCTGGGACACGCTCATCCCAGTGTGGTCGAAGCCGTCACCGCCGCCGTACAGCAGGGCAGCACCTTCTTCGGCACCAATGAGAAGGCGGTGTTGTTAGCCGAGGAACTGGTGAAGGCGGTGCCTTGCGCCGAGAAGGTCCGATTTACTACCAGCGGGACAGACGCTTGCTTCCAGGCCATGCGAGCGGCCCGGGCCTATCGTCAGCGGGACAAGGTATTGAAGTTCGAAGGCGGCTTCCACGGCACCAGCGACTACGCATTGATGAGCTACACACCGGCGGTGACCGAAGAGTTTCCCCAAGCTGTGGCCAGTAACGCGGGCATACCCAAGGCAATCCAGGACTTGATGCTCATTGCTCCCTTTAACGACCTGGTCACAACTTCTGCCATCGTAGACGCCCACCACGACGAACTGGCGGCAGTCATAGTGGAGCCCCTGCAGCGAGTGCTGGCCCCACAGCCGGGATTCCTCCAGGGTTTGAGGGAACTGACCTCCAAATACGACGTTCCCCTGATTTTTGACGAGGTGGTCACCGGTTTCCGGCTGGCCTACGGCGGGGCCCAAGAACGCTACGGGGTTATTCCCGACCTCTGCGCCTTGGGCAAGATCATGGGCGGCGGATATCCCTTGGCGGCGGTGATGGGGCGGAACGAAATTCTGTCGGTATACGACCAGGACACGGTCTCCGCCGATAACTACGTCAGCCAAACGGGCACTCTCAACGGCAACCCCATTGCCTGCGCAGCCGGCTTAGCCACCTTGTCCGAGTTGCGCAAAGAGGGGACTTACAGCAAGCTGGAGGAGACGGGCAGCCGGTTGAGAAAGGCCCTGGTTGATATTTGCGACAAACATGGTGTCGCCGTACAGATGTGCGGCGAGGACGCTATTTTTGACGTGTACTTCGTCGACAAGCCAGTGATTAACTACCGGGACACGCTTTTGGCAGATGGACAGATGATGGGCCGGTTCAACGCCGGTTTGTTGGAACGGGGAGTCTTGAAGGGAAACCAGAAATTCTATCCATCCCTGGTACACACGGAAGAAGACGTGGAAAAGACCATAGACGCTTTTAACGAAGTGGTCCCGACCCTGAGAGGATAGGCGCAGGGACGGCTATATGCGAACGTTGAAAAGCGTGTTCACTGCCGAAGAGCTGCTTCACCTTCCAACCACGGGCCGGCGGTTAGACCTGGTGAAGGGGAAGGTATACGAGATGCCGCCAGCGGGGGGGAAGCACGGCAGTGTCGCTATGAACGTCGGAATTGCATTGGGTTCTTACGTCCGCTCCAATGGATTGGGCCGAGTGTTTGCTGCCGAAACAGGATTTATCCTGCGCCGTGACCCGGATACTGTGCGCGCTCCCGACGCGGCATTCGTGGCGAGGGGCCGTTTACCGCAGGAGGAGCTGCCCGTTGGGTACCTGGAATTGGCTCCCGACCTGGTGGTAGAGGTGGTCTCCCCCCACGACGTTAGACGTGAGGTACGGGAGAAAGTTGCAGACTGGCTTCGCGCCGGGACTCGATTGGTTTGGGTGATCGACCCCGGTAGAAATTCCGCGACTGTGTATCTGCCCGAAGGTGATGTTCAAGAGCTTTCGGAGAATGATAGCCTGGAGGGGGGCGAGGTGGTCCCGGGGTTCTCCACCGGAATCCGGGAGTTGCTTTCTTAGGAACTATCTCAAAACTTGGCGCAGCATCCAAACCGTCATTGCCATGAAAATAGCCGTTTTCATATCCATACTGGTATCTATACACGGCCCAGAGGGCCATCCCCAATTCCCGCGAAGCTTGTCCCCGACCCCGACCGGGGAGCGGGAATCCATACCCCCCCAGGCTTCCAGCTAATCGATGGCGCCAGAGCGCGCGAGTTTTGAGATAGTTTCTTAGAGGCCGACGCGCGTTTTCTAACCATGGATGCTTCCACGTTAATTCTGCTGGAGTGGTGGGGCCGACGCCGTGGACCCCATCAACCATCAGGCGCGTTATTAGGTCCTAGCTCGCGCTCCTAGCTGGACATCGCAGGCGTTGCCCCGGCGACGCCGGGGCCCAGAAGAGCGAGTCCACCTCGAACTTCCACTTCCTGGAAAGTCTCTGGATTCCCGCTTTCGCGGGAATGACGGGGGTGTAAGACGACAAGGATGCCGGCTTTCGCGGGTATGACCGGGGTGTAAGGCGACAACTTCCGGTAACTAAATGACCCTAGGGAACCCATACACCCATCGCAGACCTTCCCACCCGTAGGGCCGTCGCCTTTTGTGGCCGCTGTGGCCGCTGTGGCCGCCCCTCTGTGGATGTCGCGGGCGTCCCGTCTTGAGCTTGTCTCATAAAGCTGAGTCCTCCAGCATCCTAGGTTTCTGGATTCCCGCTTTCGCGGCAATGCCGGAAGCGCGGCAATGCCGGAAGCGCGGCAATGCCGGAAGCGCGGCAATGCCGGAAGCGCGGCAATGCCGGAAGCGCGGCAATGCCGGAAGCGCGGCAATGCCGGAAGCGCGGCAATGCCGGAAGCGCGGCAATGCCGGAAGCGCGGCAATGCCGGAAGCGCGGCAATGCCGGAAGCGCGGCAATGCCGGAAGCGCGGCAATGCCGGAAGCGCGGCAATGCCGGAAGCGCGGCAATGCCGGAAGCGCGGCAATGCCGGAAGCGCGGCAATGCCGGAAGCGCGGCAATGCCGGAAGCGTGGGAATGCCGGAAGCGCGGCAATGCCGGAAGCGTGGGAATGATGGAAGGCGGGAACGACGGAAGCGCGGCAATGACGGATGCGTGGGAATGACGGCCGGCCGGGAGTGACGGATGGGCGGGAACGATGGAAGGCGGGAGTGACGGAAGCGCGGCAATGCCGGAAGCGTGGGAATGATGGAAGGCGGGAACGACGGAAGCGCGGCAATGACGGATGCGTGGGAATGACGGCCGGCCGGGAGTGACGGATGGGCAGGAATGCCGGAAGGTGGGAATGATGGATGGACGGGAATGACGGGAGCGCGGGAATGACGGGTTATTGAGCTGCGGTTAATACTGGCTTAGGTGGTTAATAATAGTAACCCGTCAGGTTGCTAACGCCCAAAATCGTGAGTGGAGCCTTCTGAGACAGGGTCATCTTGCCGCGCACCTCACGACACAGGTGATAGCTGGGTAATCGAGACCG
This sequence comes from Dehalococcoidia bacterium, assembly GCA_965224325.1. Classification (GTDB taxonomy): domain Bacteria; phylum Chloroflexota; class Dehalococcoidia; order Lucifugimonadales; family UBA3495; genus CBDCMJ01. The sequence continues at coordinate 120,404 of CBDCYT010000016.1, read as the reverse complement.
TAGCCGATCACGTCCAGGGCGCCCCTCACGACACGGATGATAACTGGGTAATCGAGACCGTGGCTGATCACGTCCAGGACGCCTACCAGCGTCGCCCCTAATTCAAGACCGCGCTTCGTTGATCAGGACTAATTCGGCAAAGCAGGCGTATTCGCAACCGATGGCCCCGCCCGACCGGCGTGCGTGGGCGGTCAGAAAGTCAAAAGCCTCATCGCCTCCCAGGTTTTCCAGATACATCCGGTGTTCCCGGAGCGAGTCTAAGCCGGTTTCCCAATGACTGGAAACGTCTATGTAGTGGGTGGGAGCGGGCGACCCGAAAACGGCCACCAAGCGCACTCCGTTCCATGGTTCATAGCCCTCCTCCAGCAACTCCGGGAAAATCCACCGGTTGCCAGCGTCGCGGGCGGCGTCGAGCACGGCCAGTCCCAACCAGCGATGGTCGGCCATGTTGAGGTGGCCGGTGGGAAACTGCAAGTGATGGCTGAGAGTAATTAACACGTCTGGCCGATGCCGCCGGATGGTCCGGCTCAGGTCGCGGCGCAGCGGCAGCCCGTATTCGATGACGCCGTCGACATGGTCCAGAAACTCCACCGTCTCCACTCCCACAACCCGGGCGGCGTTGACTTCTTCCTGCGCCCGCAGCGGCCCTGCCTCCGACGGGTGAATCCCGTCTATCCCCGCCTCGCCTTGGGTGGCCATAACGTAGACGACCCGCTTACCCTGGCCCGTCCACTTGGCAACGGCGCTGGCGGCCCCATACTCAAGGTCATCAGGGTGAGCCACGATGGCCAGACACGTCTGCCAGTCTTCGGGAACAGAAACTTGGGGCGCGGAAGGTTGTTGAATTGTTTTACTCCTGGGATGTTTCGATTGGCGAATTTAGCAGATAAACGGCTCACACAGCGGCCCGGAGCATGCCTGCATGGGGCTATCCGATGCGTTGGGGGCTGTCCGCCGGTTGGCTTTTCGGAATTCCCGGATGACGCCGCGTGAGCCGCGGTGCCGCCGTCATAGGGCCACAACTCTATGATCGGCCTCCGGGCGGTGATGAGCTAGCGGGCAGCTCCAAGGCTGGTTACCACAGGCCGGGTGTTGACGATGTGGCGCCGAAGGCCCAGCTCTTGAGGCCTTATGCCCATGGCCAGTCCGATGGCCTGGGGCATGTGCAGGATGGGGAGGTCTATGGACCGCCCGGCCTGGGCAGCGGCTTTAGGCTGAAAGCTGTCCAGATTCAAGTGGCATAGGGGACACGGAGTGATCATCGCATCAGCCCCCAGGTCCTTTGCTTCCGCTGTGTGGTTGGCCACCATAGCCAACGAGTTGCGTTCGTTTATGGTAAGTATCGGGAAACCGCAACAACGGGTCTTTCCCGAGAAGTCCACCACTGTGGCCCCCAGAATCTCGATCAGTCGCTCCAGCGCGTCCTGCCGCTCCGGGTGGTTCTCCATGTCCAGGGCATCAGTGGGGCGCACAATGTAGCAACCGTAGAATGGGGCCAGCCGCATGCCAGCCAAAGGACGGGTGATGTGTTCGGCAAGCCGGTCCAGGCCGTAGTCCTCAACTAGAACCCAGAGCAGATGCTTGGAGCGGGCGTTGCCGTTGTATTCCAACCCCTCTTCCGCCAAGTAGGAATTCACCTGGGCGCGATAGGCCGGGTCACGAAGGCGGAAGTCGGCTTGGCTCATCACACCCTGACAAGTGCTGCAGATGGTCAGAATGGGCAAGTCCAACACCTCGGCCTTGGCGAAAGTGCGGGCGTTGAGGGTATCGCCCAGCAACTGATTTTTCTCCTGCAAGACCCCCGCGCCGGTGCAGGAGACGCCTTGCATTTCCCAAAGATTGATACGCAGCCGCTCGCAAATCATCTTGGCCGCGGGGTACAGTTCGGGGCACCCGCCCCGGGACACACAACCTGGGTAGAAAGCGTAATTCAACGCCTGCCTCCGTTTGAATTCACATCTTGAACTAACATCGGCGCCCGGGATGAACAGGACTATACAAGGCATCCCATGAGCCGATGTTTGAATTAACCCTCGGAGTCCTCCACCTTCTCGAAGAGCTTGCGAACATTCTCCGCGCCCTCGATCTTCTTGTGGATGATGGAAGGCATCTTGCCGTGGGTCATGGCTTGGAAAGCCACCGGGGCATAGCTCAGCAAGGCCGGAACATTGGTGAGTCCCACTGATTTAGGCACCAGTTGAAACTCGTCCAGCCAGCCGCTATGTTCCACCGACCCGCTGAAGGCTTCGGTGTGCCTGGCGCCATTGGTGTCGTGGAGCCCGGCTGATATAGCCTGGTCCCGTAACGCCATAATCCGGTCCATGGGCGCCACTCCCTTTGGGCAGGCCTGCACACATTCCAAACAGCGGGTGCAATCCCACATGCCGGTGGGTTGGTTCAGTTGCTCCAACCGTTCGCGGGAAACACCGTTCTCGTCACCGTCTCGAGGGTCGGCGGTGAAGCGGTAGGCCTTGGCCAGAGCCGCCGGGCCGAGGAAGGTCGGGTCTACCTCAAGCACGGTGCAGTCGGAGACGCAGGCGCCGCACATGATACACGCCGTCACCCCAGAGAGGTGCAGCATGGACTCGTTGGACACGATGTACTCGCCTTCGGGTTCCTCACCTTGAGGTTGAAGGTAAGGTTCCACCTCCATAATTTTGTCCCAGAAAAGCTTGAAGTCCACCACCAAGTCTTTGACCACCTGCATGACCCCTGCCGGCTCCACGAGGATGGTCCCTTCATGGCTCAGAGCGCCGGCGACTTGGGTCTTGCAGGCCAGCACGGCGTGACCGTTTATCCTCATGGCGCAAGAGCCGCATATGGAACTGCGGCAGGAGCAGCGCATGCTCAGGCTGCCGTCCACTTCTTCCCGGACCTTGATCAAAGCATCCAAGACTGTGGCGTTCTCTTCAACCCAGACCGAGAAGTCCTCCCAGTAGGGTTCAGGATTCTCTGACTCAGGGTCGTACCGGCGAATTCGGAGCTTAACATCCATGATTAATATTTCCTTTCCTCAGGGCTCCACTTAACAGTCCGATGGTGTCCGGGTCGCTGATGATTGGCTAGTATTTCCTTTCCCCGAGGGCTCCACTTGGCAGTCCTATGGTGTCCAGATTGCTGATGATTGGCTAGTATTTCCTTTCCTCGGGTGTCCACTTGGTGATGGATACCGGCAGGTAGGAAATTTCCGGCCCGCTGTCACCTCTAGTCACCACCACGTGCTTCATCCAATTTTCGTCGTCCCTTTGGGAGTAGTCAGTCCTTGACTGGGCACCCCGGCTGTCCTTCCGGTCAAGAGCGCTGGCGGCGATGGCCTGGGAGCAGTCCAACATGAACCCGAGCTCCAGAGCGAAAACCAGGTCAGTGTTAAACACCTTGCCCTTGTTGTCCACCGGCACTTGGGCATACCTCTCCTCCAGCCCTGCCAGGTCTCGAAGGGTCTCTTCCATGCCCGATTGTTCTCGAAACACTGCCAAGTTGTTGTTCAGTGACTGGCCCATGGCCAGGCGAACCGAGGCTACCCGGTCGCCGTTTTGGGGGCGGTCCAGGATACTCTGGATGCGCTCCTCCTCAAGCTTCACCACTGCGTCGACGTCGAACTCCATGTAATCCAAGTCCCTTGCGGTGGCCGCGGCATCGTTGCCGGACCTCTCTCCGAAGACAATGGTGTCCAGCAGCGAGTTAGCTCCCAGACGGTTTCCCCCGTGAACGCTGACGCAGGCGCACTCGCCGGCAGCGTAAACGCCAGGCAGGTTGGTCTGCCCATCCACATCGGTTTTGATGCCGCCCATTATGTAATGCATCCCAGGCCGTATGGGAATCAGGTCTGTCGCCATGTCGGTGCCTATCAGGTCGATCCCGATTTCTCGTATCTGGCTGAGCTTCTCTTTGATCAGGGCCTCGCCCAAGTGCCGGCAGTCCAAGAAAACGCAGCCATTGACCCCATTTCCGGCGTTGATTTCCGTCTGCTCCGCGCGGGACACCACGTCCCTGGAAGCCAACTCCATCATATTGGGAGCGTATCTCTCCATGAACCTGTCGCCGTGCTTGTCCAGCAAATAGGCCCCTTCGCCGCGCGCCGCCTCGGATATCAACACTCCGCTGCCAGCCAAGGTGGTAGGGTGGTACTGGACCATCTCCATGTCCATTAGCCTAGCCCCGGCGTTGTAGGCCAGAGCCATGCCGTCACCGGTGACTATCAACGCGTTGGTGCTGGGCTCGAAGGCCCTCCCCAAGCCGCCGGTGCAAAAGATAACCGTCTTCGCCCGTATGGCGTAAATCTGGCCGGTGCGAAGCTCCAATGCCATCACGCCGCAAACCTGGCCGTCTTCCTTGATCAGGCCGGTAACGAACCACTCCTCGTAGCTGCGGACGCCGGACTTAATCAGCTGCTCGAACATGACGTGCAGCATGGCTTGGCCGGTAAAATCACCCACGAAGAAGGTCCTAGCCCTCCGTTGCCCGCCGAAGGCCCTGGTGCCCAGCTTGCCTTCGTCGTCCCGGTTAAAGGTGACTCCCATGTGCTCCATGTCGATCAAGGAGCGCCCGGCCGACCGGCACATGATCTCTATAGCCTCTTGGTCCCCCAGGAAATCGCTGCCCTTCACGGTGTCGTAAGCGTGCTCTTCCCAATCGTCCCCCCGGTCGGTGAGGGCGGCGTTGATCCCTCCCTGGGCGGCGTTGGAGTGGCTCCGTACGGGGTGAACTTTGCTAATGATCGCTGTATTGGCGCCGTTAGCCCTAGCGGCTATGGCCGCACGCATGCCGGCCAATCCGGCTCCGACGATAAGAACATCATGCTCCAGCATGGGAGTATATTCCTCCCCTATTTGTTGTTATCCGGCTGGAATGGCCTACCGGTAAATGGGTTTCTTCTTGGACCATGGACCAATCGGGGACCATGAACCAACCAGGGACCCGGGAAAACGTCCTCATGGACCCAGAAATGGGACCAACCGGGTTAACCCACTAAAGGCACCATCAATATATCAAATACGGCGGCATCCTTCTACAAACCGGAAAGGCGAGCAGGTCACGCTTTGGCCACCGCCCCAAGTCTGAATAGCCAGCCACCTGGAAACCGAAAATGCACACCGGCGCACTTTAGCCGCCGCCCCAAGTCTGAATGGCAAGCAGCAAGGAAGCTATACTCTTGGCATCCCGGATCTCCCCGCTTTTGATCAGGTCCTGAATTTGGTCCAGCGGAACGGTCGCCACGGAAATGTTCTCGTCCTCGTCGGCTGGCTGGCTGGCCGGGGTCAAATCGGTGGCTAGGTAGGAGTACATGTATTCAGTACACCACCCCGGGGCTATCCAAAAACCGCACAGAAGGTGCAGGCGCCCGGCAGTGTAACCTATCTCCTCCTGCAGCTCCCGAAGCGCAGCTTCTTCAGGGTCTTCTCCGTCGTCAATGCCGCCTGCCACCACCTCCAATAGCTCGCCCTCGGTTGGCTTGCGGTACTGGCGGACCATCAACACGTTGCCCTGGCCGTCAAGGGGAACGGCGCATACCGAATGAGCGTGCTCGGCGATCTCCCTGACTGCCAACCGTCCTTGAGACATCCGTACGGTGTCGACCCTTAGGTTTAGGATTTTGCCCTCAAACACCGTTTCGCTGTTCACTGTGGGTTCCAGGCGAGAATCCGCCATGGGTCTCCTTTGCCTCACTGGCCCCGAATGCTGAAGCCGAGCCTTCGAGTTAAAGTGGCGTAAAACTGGCTGGCAGGGTTGGCCCGCAAAAACCGGGCCCGGTGTGGGCTCCGTTTCAGCACCACCCGATCCCCGGGCTCCAAAGGGTAGTCCACATAGCCGTCTACGCTCAAGGTGGCTTCCTGGTAACCTTCCAGGTCCAGCATCACCTCCACATTCGTTGGCAGAACCAGACCTGCGGTCAGCCCCATGTGGGCGGCCACGGTTTTCAAAACAAGGCAATCCGAGGCGGGATCCAGGATTGGACCCCCGACGGCCAAATTGTAGCCGGTGCTTCCGGTGGCTGTGGAGAGAATCACCGCGTCGGTCCGAAACGTCGTTAGTTGGGCTCCGTCGACGTAACCGGTGATGATCACCACCCTAGAGACCGCTCCCCGGGCCAGCACCACGTCGTTGAGAGCGTGATAGGGGCCATCTTGTTGGGAGCCCCCGCTCGCGTTGCCTTTGATGATGGTCGCCTGGAGCATAGTGCGCTCTTCAAGGCGGCACCCATCGGTCAGGTAATTGGGAAGCTGTTCCATGGCTTCGTGAACTTGAAGCTCGGTCATAAACCCCAACCGCCCCATGTTAATGCCCACCATGGGGATTCCATTGGGCGCCGTCACTTGAGCAGCCCTCAATATGGTGCCATCGCCCCCCACAGTGATAACCAAGCCGGTACTTTCTACCCGTTCCCTCAGGGCGTCCAGGTTCTCGGCAGGAGAAATCCAGCTGTCCTCGGGCAGGGGCAACTGGTGCATAATTTCGGTGCCCAGGTCCAGAGCCTCGGGAATACGGGCGTTATGTATGATGCCAACGCTTTTCATTTTAGGGAGCAATAGGGGGTTATCACCTTGCTTCTAGCTCTCAGGCAGGCGGCGCCAGTCTAGCACCGCGTTTAAATTAGTGTCAATGATGGCTGATTAAGCCAACCGTTGGCCGTCTCCGGCGGCACTCAAATACAAACGGCGCAGGCGATCAGTAGCTGACATCATGGGACCAATGGCCCCACGGCAATCCGGGACAACTCCAGCACGTACCCTGGAGCGATGCCCATGAACAGTGTAGCAGCGCCGGCGACGCCCAGAGCCACCCACGAGGCCGGCGGCGCCGAGATGCGTCCTTCAGTGGAGGACGGCTGCAGGAACATCACACGGATAATCCGGACGTAATAATAAGCCGAGAGTACGCTATTGATTACTCCCAAGATGGCCAGCCAGGTCAAGCCAGCCTTTACTGCGGCCGTGAAAATGTACAGTTTGGCTATGAAGATGCTGGTGGGCGGCACACCGATCAAAGCCACCAGGGCCAGGGCCAGGGCCACTGCCAATAAAGGCGACCTTCGAGCGATTCCGGCATAGTCGTCAATTCGGTCGCTGCCGATGCGGTTGCTGATAGCAATGATGGCGAAGAACGCCGTCAAGTTGGCCGCGGCGTAGGCCCCCAGATAAAAAAGGACGCTGTCGGGGCCAACGGGAATAAACTGGGGGATGCTCGACTCCGCTCCGGTGGCCTTTACGCCCGCTGCCACTCCCACCAATATGTAACCGGCATGGGCAATGGTGCTATAGCCAAAGAGCCGGCGGATGTTGCTCTGACCTATGGCCACGAGGTTGCCGATAACCATGGAGGCGGCGGCCAGGGCGGCCATGAGGGTAACCCAATCGAGGCTAACGTCGAAAAACCCCGTGTAAAACACCCGGAGCAGTATGGCAAAAGAGGCGGCTTTGCTGGCCACCGATAGGAAGGCCACCACCGGCGTGGGAGCGCCTTCGTAAACGTCCGGCACCCACATCTGAAACGGCGCAGCGGAAATCTTGAAGCCGAAACCCACCAACAACAAGACGATTCCCACCAGCAAGGCGTAGTTGCCAAAGGGGATGTTGCCGCTGGCCCCGGCGACCCCGGCCGCGATTTCAGGCAGTGTGACGCCGCCCGTAAATCCGTATATCAGCGCCATCCCGTAGAGCATAATCGCCGAGCTGATGGCGCTGATGATGAGGAATTTCACTCCGGCCTCACTGGAGCGGAGGTTATTCATAAAAGCGGCCAATGCCACGAGGGGAAGGGTGGTCAACTCCAGGGCGATGTAGATGGTTATCAGATCGGTGGCGGCCGCTAGCAACATCATCCCGGTTGCGGAGAAAAGGATCAGCGCGTAGTACTCACCCTGGTAACGGTCCATTTGGCGGACGTAATCGGTGGACATCATGACCACCAAGCCAACAGCCGCCAACACCAAGAAGTTAAAGAACAGGGAGAACCGGTCCACAGACAGGCTCCCCAGGAGGATGCTAGCCTCTCCTGTGAAAAGAGGCTCCGCTCCGTGAACCAGGCTGAAGGAATCTCTTAGGTCGAAAGCCTGGACCAGGCTCAGGCTTAGAGGGACCAACAAACCCAAAAACGCGACCGCCGACAGCAGGCTTTTGCGGGATAGTACGAGGTCCAGCGCTATGACTAACAGCGCCACGCCAACTACGCCCAAGTAGGGAGATATGACGTATAAATCGTGGACGGACATCGAACCGCTAGCCGCCTTCCCGCAAAATGGCCGCCATCGGCTCCAGACCGGTGCGGAACACGTCGGTCAATAGAGACGGGTAGACCCCCACGCCCACTATGGTGATTACCATGATGGCCAGGGGAAGGGCCTCCACCAGTGTGGCGTCGGTCAAGTGGTCAAAGCGTTGCCTCGGGGGTCCGAAGAAGGAGCGCTCCATCATCCAAAGAATGTAGCCCGCGGTTAGGACTATACTCACCACGGCAATGGCAGTGGGCCAAGCGAAAGCCTGGAAAGCTCCCAGGAACACCATGACCTCGGATACGAAGCCGCTCAAGCCAGGCAACCCCAGGGACGCTAGGCCGGCCAGCAGAATTGCTCCGGCAACAATGGGCATACGGCCGGCAATGCCCCCTAAGTCTGGGATGTAGCGGGTATGGGCCTTGTCGTAGACCAAGCCGACTCCCAGGAACAGCAGCCCGGTGATGGTGCCATGGGTGAAAAGCTGCATCGCGGCGCCGTTCAGGCCGGTTACGGTAAGTTCACCCTGGGTGATGGCCACTGAGCCTATTCCCAGCAGCACCAGTCCCATGTGGCTAACGCTGGAATACGCGATGAGCCGCTTGAGGTCGGTCTGACGCAGCGTCACGATGGCCCCGTAAATAACGCTAATGACACCCAAGGTCACCAGGACCCAAGCGAACCGGTCAGCTTGACCCGGAAAAATACCCACGTTGATGCGTAATAGCCCATAGCCTCCCATCTTCAGCAGCACACCGGCTAGCATCACGCTAGCGGCGGTGGGGGCGTCGGTGTGGGCGTCGGGCAGCCACGTGTGCAGCGGCCAGCTGGGCAGCTTCACCGCGAAAGCCGCGAAGAATAGCCAAAACAGCACAGCCACGGGTATCAGTACGCCCGCCGAGGCCAGCATGGTAGCCTTGGCCGAGAGCTCGGTCATGTCGAAAGTGCCTATTTCCGGGGTCAGGAACACAGCCACGATGGCGACCAACATGAAGGCGCTTCCCAGCAAAGTGAACACCAGGAATTTCATTGCCGAGTATTCTTTGCGGCCGGTGCCCCAGATGGAGATGAGCATGTACATGGGAAGCAGCTCAAGCTCCCAAAACAAGAAGAACATCAGCAGGTCCAGGGTGGTGAATACGCCCATCACCGCGGTCTGCAGCAACAACAGCCAAATAAAGTATTCTTTCACCCGCAGGTTCACGCGCAAGGAGGCCACCACGGCGCAAAACCCCAGCAGCCCAGTGAGCGCCACCAACGGTGCGCTCAATCCGTCCACCGCCATGAAGTAGCTGGCGGTCAGGTCCTGGGCAGGTATCCAACTGAACCGGTCGACCATTTGGAACCGATCGGCTCCGTCGCCGCGGTCGAAAAGGCCAAACACCAGCAGCGAAAGCACCAAGTCGGCAAGCGCAATCAAGACAGCGAAGCAGCGGATATTTCGGTCGCCCCGGACCAGCAGCAATATTGCCACTGCTCCGGCGGCGGGCAGAAACACCGCGGCGGTCATCAAACCGGAGAAACCAGTGATCACCTATTTACCCTTGGGACGCCCTTTTGCGTCGGGTTGATCGAGCATCCCCTGGGCATGGCGCTGTTAGGAGAATTAAGGGACGATTTCAGAAGTCTCACGATAGAACAAACCCAAGAATGATGAGCAGTACCCCCAAAGTCACCGTCACGGCATATGCCTGGACCTGCCCGGTCTGGAGGCGGCCGAGAGCAGGTCCGAAGTTTCGGGAAATCCACCCCAGGGTGTCTACTACGCCGTCCACCACGTTTCGGTCCAGCCAGTCCACCGACGCAACCAATCTCCGGTAGAACACCCGGCGCACCACCGCACCCTCGTAGAGCGCATCCATGTAATATTTTTCCGCCAACAGCCTGTGCACCGGCCCTGCCGCCTCCAAGGGGTCAGGTCTTCCCCTTTCGCGCCGGCGCACGTAGACCAACGCAGCCAGAGAAAACCCGGCCACGGCGGCGCCGACAGAAACTGCGGCTAACCATCGCAAGAACCCGTGCAACTCCAAATGGCCTGCCAAGGACGGGGCGGCGTGCTTCAGACCGGTTAGGACAAACTCGCTAATCCAATGGCCGGGAATGCCCAATTCCCTGCCCCAGAGAGGGTTGGCCAAATAACCTGAGACGGCGGCGGCGACTCCCAAAATCAGCATGGGGACCAGCATGAGCAGGGGAGACTCGGCTAAGTGCACGCCTCCTTGATGGGAAGCGCCTGGATGGGAAGCGCCAGGATGGGAAGCGCCAGCCGGCGCCGGCAGGACGCTGCCGCCCGGTTGAGCTTCGTCTTCTATCTGAGGCGCCTGGACTGCCTGAGACGTCTGGACTATCTGAGACGCCGAGACTGCCTGAGACGCCTGGACTGCTTGGGCCGCTTGAGCCCGGTCCTCAAGCTCCTGATCTATGCCGCCTCGGAACTGCCCATGGAAAGTCAGGTGGAGCATCCTAAAGGTGTAAAAGGCGGTCAGGACCACCGCCGCCATCAGCATAGCAAAGGCCAAACGGCTTACCCACCCGTCTACGAAGCTGCTGCCGGTCCAAGCGCCCACCAAGATTTCGTCTTTGCTCCAGAAACCGGCCAGGGGAATTATCCCCACCAGACTCAATCCGCCGACCAAGGTCAGCAAATAGGTCAGCTTCATGGGGCGCCACAGACCGCCCATATAGCGCATGTCGAAGGTCCCCGTGGCGTGGTTTACGCTGCCCGCGCCCAAAAACAGCAACGCCTTAAACGAAGCATGGGTGAACAAATGAAATATAGCCGCTGTGTAGGCCCCCACCCCCAGGGCGGCCATCATGTAACCCAATTGGCTGATGGTGGAGTAGGCCATTACTCGTTTGATATCGTTCATCACCAGGCCCATGGTGGCGGCCATTAGGGCGGTGAATGCGCCGATCAGCGCCACTACCGTCATTGCGTCCTGGGACTCCAGGAACAAGGGGTAAAATCGCGCAACCAGGAAAACCCCGGCGGCAACCATGGTCGCGGCATGAATCAGCGCGCTGACTGGGGTGGGGCCCTCCATAGCATCGGGCAGCCAGGTATGCAGGGGAAACTGGCCTGATTTGCCGGCTGCCCCGGCGAAGATGCCCAGGGCCAACCAGGTGAGGGCCGCCCCGCCCAGGATGCCAAGTCCCCCGACGGCGACAGGCTGGACCGCTTGCCAGATATCCGGAATGTGAAAGGCGTTGAGTCCGGCTGCCGCGAATTCATCGGCCTGAAGGAACAGATATAGAATGGCAATCAAGAACCCCACGTCGCCAATGCGGGTAACGATGAATGCTTTCTTGGCGGCGGCCGCCGCGGTGGGGCGCTGGTGCCAGAATCCGATGAGCAAGTAGGAAGAGACGCCGACCAACTCCCAGAAGGCGTAGAGTTGGATGATATTGGCTGATAGCACCACTCCCAGCATGGCGGCGGTGAACAAAGCCATGTAGGCAAAATAGCGGGAGAATCCAGGGTCGCCGCGCATATAAGCCAGGGAGTATATCTGTATCGCTAGGCTGACTGCGGTGACTACCACCAGCATAAGAGCGGTCAACTGGTCCACCAGAAGTCCCAACTCGATGGCGGCGGCGCCAGTCTCCAACCATAGGTGAGCCTCGAACGTGAGGTCATGCCCAAGAATCACCGACCGCAGCGCCCAGATGGAGAGCCCCAGGGCCACTGTGAGAGAGGCAATGAGCAGCAGGCCGCTAAGCAGGGAAACCCGGTTAAAAAATGGCCGGATAATCAGGGAGATGACCGCGAAGGAACCCAGAGGCAGCAGCAGTATGGCCCATATTGCAGCTTCGCCGATCATCTACAGCTTCCTTAGTATTTCTTCGGCCACGTGCTCCCTCCCCTTGGGCACGTAAATCCGGAAAGGAACGCGTTCGCCCCAATCTTGAATGTCGCCCTCGGGCAAGATGCGGGTGGGCAGCCCCTCGCTTTCCAGGGCTTCCTTCCACATCTCGGCCATCATCAAGTTGGGGACGCGCTTGAACTCAACCCACATAGCCACTGTCAGCTAACACACATATATTCCCGGCTATATTCCCAGCGTCCCTTTTTACCACGAGGCGAGGACCATTAGTTTCTAAGCTCTGTGGCTTCCGTCAAGTCCACTGATTCGGTATTCCGGTACATGGCGAACACGATGCCCAGGCCCAGAGCAATCTCTGCCGCGGCCACGGTGATGATAAATACGGCAAACACCTGCCCGGTTAGAACTCCTCCGATTTGGTCTTGCAGCCCGGGAGGCGCAACGTATTTGGCCAGCGCGACCAAGGTCAGATTGACCGCGTTGAACATCAACTCTATGGACATGAGGACGGCCAGGGCATTGCGGCGGGCCAAAGACCCGTAGAGGCCAATGGCGAACAGTATCGCGGCGATAATCAGCATGGCTTCGAGTGACACGCCGGTTATCCTTCGGACTCCGGGGAAGACCTCGGAATAGATTCTGCCTGGAGAGATTCTGAGGGAAGAGGTTCCGAAGGAGACTCCGGAGGAGACTCGGGAGGCCGGGGCCTCACTAGCACCAAAGCGCCGATGAGGGCGGCCAGCAGAAGTACGGAAACTGCCTCGAACGGCAACACGAAGTCCCCGATCAACAAATCGGCTAGGCCAGCCCGTTGGACGGATTCTTGCTCCGCGCCGGTGGAAAAGCCCGCATCTACTAAGTTGCCGGGGGACACAGTACTGACCGAGCTGGTCTGCACCAAGTCAACCCGCTCCCGGTCCTGCTCCGGTATCAGGTTCCAACGGGTGTCCGTGGCCACCACCACCAGAGCAGACAAAAGCAATGCCGCGAGCACCACGGCGGGAATCTGTAACCGGTTAGGCAGGTTCCCCTGTCGCACGTCGCGGGTAAGCATCACCGCGAATATGATGAGAATGGATATGGCGCCGGCGTAGATAAGCACCTGCACCACAGCAAGGAACTCCGCGTTGAGCATCACAAAGAAACCGGCTACGGTGACAAACACCAATATCAGCAGAAGCGCCGCCCGGAAAAGGTCCCTTACCAGGACCACTCCCAGCGCGGCGCTGATGGCCACCACCGCCAAAATCCAGAAAATTACGTCCTGGAAAAGCATTTAGCCGCGTGCCGGGCCCGGGTTCTCCGCATGTCCCTCTTGACCGGTGTCTGCTCCCCCATTTTCTCCGTTAGCAGGGGAAGGTGACAGGGACCCCTGTTGGCCGGAGGAGGTCTCGCCATCCTCCTCGCGGTCCAAGGACACGCTCCGGGACACGCCCCGGGCCGGCTTTTCATTCTGGCGCCACTGCCACGACTCTCGCCCCACCTGCTTCCAGTCCAAGGGTTGTCCACTATTGGGATGGTACTCGGCGGCTTCCAGCTGGGGCCGGAAAAAGCTGCTGGGACGTTTCTCAGCCTGGCGCAACTGGTCTAGGCCGATAAACATCTCTTTCCTGGAGTATTGGCCTTGCTCGAAACCGCTGCCCATGAATAGAGCATCGTACGGGCACGCTTCCACGCAAAGGCCACAGAACATGCAGCGGGAGATGTCGATGTCGAAGACCTCAAGACGGTATTTGTCTCCTTCATTGGGCGCCGTTTCACTAGGGCTGGTGACGATCTTGATAATACCAAGAGGGCAGTACTTGGCGCACGAAGCGCAACCGGTGCACCGCTCTTCGTACCAAACGAACTCTTCTCCGCGGAACCTGGAGTGCTGCTTCAGCCGCTCTTCCGGGTACTGAACGGTAAAGGGCTTCTTGGTCATGTTCCGTAACGTAACCAGTAATCCTTTGGCCATCTCCCATCCATACCCCATCAGCTTACCCCGGTTATGCCGGCGCGGCTCCCCGCTCCCGGAGCAGGCGCCGAGGGCCGGACCCTCTGCCGGATCAAGCTGCCAAAGAAAGCTATGGAGATTATCGAAAGCGCAAGGTTGATTCCAGCCATGATCCACAAGTCCTCAGTGCTCAAGACACCCTGATCGTTTCTGAAGAAGTACACCTCGAGCGTAGTCGCTGCCAGATTGATAAGGCTCAGGGGCAGCAGGAATTTCCAGGCCAAAGCCATTATCTGGTCCACTCGCAACCTGGGATAAGTAGCTCGGACCCACACGAAGATGAACAGGATGGCGCCAATCTTCAACAAAAACCACAGCCAACCTATGTAGGTGGACGCAGGCCCTGACCACCCGCTTAGGAAGAAGGTGACGATTAGCGCCGCGGCGGCCAGGGTAGCTCCAAACTCGGCGGCCTGGATCAAGGCAAACTTGATGCCGCTGTACTCGATGTGGAAGCCGGCAATAATCTCCGACTCGGCTTCAGCCACGTCGAAAGGGGTGCGGTTAAGCTCGGCGGAGCTCCCCGCCAAAAAGACGAAGAAGGCCAGAGGTTGCACCAACAGGAAAGGTACTGTCTGGGCATCTACAACATCGGATAGAGACATGGACCCGGCCACCAACACCACACCCAATAGGGAGAGGACTACCGGGATTTCATAGCTGATCAGCACCGCCACGCCCCGGGCGGCGCCAAACATGGCATAGCGGTTGTTGGAAGACCAGCCGGCTATGAAGATGGCCACAGTGGTCAACGAGCCGATGGCCAGAACGTAGAGCACCCCCACGTTTAGATCGGCCAGGGCGGTGTCTTTGGCGAAGGGCACCACCGCCATGATCAGCACCACGGGCATTACCATGAGGATGGGGACCATGAAGAAGGCCACCCGGTCGGCGTTGCCCGGAGTCATATCTTCTTTCGTCAGCAACTTGACCAAGTCAGCTATAGGCTGGAGAAGCCCAAATGGCCCCCAGCGGTTGGGGCCCACGCGGTTTTGCATGCGGCCTATAAGACGCCTCTCCGCCCAGGACAGGATGGCGGCCCCCAGAAGCACCAGGTTGACCAGAATGACCATTATTACAAGACCGGCCACCAGGTAAGACAGCCAGCAAGGAAGGACCTGGCCCACCCAGTTATACACCACGCGAAATAGGACTGTGTCGTACAGGACGTTGTCCGGTCCCAAGGAGCAGTTCAACGATCAACCTCTCCCAGGTTGATGTCCATACTGCCCAGCGTGACGATCATGTCAGCCAGTTTCCAGCCCACCAACAGGTGCTCCGTCACCGTTAGATTCAACAGCGACGGAGAGCGTATTTTGCACCGGTAAGGGCTCACGCCGCCGTCGCTCACCAGGTAAAACCCCAACTCCCCCTTGGAGGCCTCAACCCGGCCGTAAGCCTCGGCTCCGGGCTCGGGGCGGAACACCAGGGGAAGGTCCACCCGCACCGGCCCAGGCTCAATCTGCTTTACGCACTGCTCTACAATACGGACGCTCTGATGAATCTCCTGGATTCGCACCCAAAAGCGGTCATAGTTGTCGCCCCGGCTAGCCACCGGCACGTCAAACTCCACCTCGGGATAGGCGTCGTAGGGCTCCATCTTGCGCCAGTCCCAGGCTAGACCGCTGGCCCGCAGGACCGGGCCGCTGACCGAACAGTTGATGGCCATTTCCAGCGGCAGCAAGGCTACGTCGCGGGAGCGCACCATCACAATTTCGTTCTCCAGCACCAGCCGCTCTATCTCGTTGAACTCAGCGCGAAAGACCTGCATGAAGCTATCCAAGGCTGGCCAAAAGTCGGCGGGCGCATCGAAAAACACACCGCCGGGACGAGCGTAGCTCACCGTAATCCGGGCTCCGCACAGCATCTCGAATAGTTCCAAAATTCTTTCCCGGGTCCTAAAGCAATACATCAAAGGAGTGCCCAGGGTTCCCAGGTCTTGTAAGAAGAAGCCTATGCCCATCAGGTGGCTGGCGATGCGCTGGAGCTCGGCGGAAATGGTCCGCAGATACTTGCCCCGGGAAGGGGCCTCGATGCCCAATAGCTTCTCCACGGCTAGGCAATAGGCCTGGTTGTTGATCATGGAAGATACGTAGTCCAGCCGGTCGGTCAAGGTTACGATCTGCACGTAGGTCCGCTCTTCGGCCAATTTTTCGGTGCCCCTGTGCAGGTATCCAAATACCGGCTCCACCTCGATGATCTCTTCACCATCGAAGGTGACTCGGAGCCGGAACACTCCATGAGTGCTGGGGTGTTGCGGCCCTATATTTACCGTCATGGGCTCGGTGCGAATCGCCATATTATTCCGGCTTGCATCCTCCCCTAGACAAAAGAGGGAGGCGCGAAGAGGTTAGTCCACGGCCCCCGGGGCAGACCCGGGGACGGGCCTTCCAATCATCATCACAAGTAGTCCTTGCGCAAGGGATGCCCTTCGAAGCCTTCCCACAACATGATGCGTTTCATATTCGGGTGCCCCTCAAAGCGGATTCCCATCAAGTCCCAAATCTCCCGCTCCTGAAAGTCGGCGCCGCGCCAGACATGATAAACGGAGGGGAGAGTCAGGTCTTCCCGGCCCACTACCCTGGTCTTGACCACGGCGGTGTGCTCACGGCGGATGGAGGTCAAGAAGTAGATCACCTCGAAGTGCCCGATGAAGTCAACGGCGCTTATGGAGTTCAAAAACTGGAAGTCCAGCTCCGGGTCATCCTTCAGGAAGCCTGCCACCTCTCCCAGCAACTCCGGTTTCACCCAAACCGCGCTGTCGTCCCATTCTTCCACCGAGTCCCTGAGCACAGCCCCCAGACGCTGCGCCAAATCCTCCCCTGCCACGGCCTGTATCACGGTCAGGTTGACCCAGCCGGAGGGCCCGGCCACTCCCCGGTAAAATCGGCTTGAGAGGGAGCGGGTCCCGAAGAATCCTCATCTTGCCCCCGGCCGGAAGATGAGGCTGGAGAGGACTTACTCAAGTGCCGGTACTTCTTGATCTTTTCGTGTAGGGCCATGACGCCGTACAGGAGGGCGTCGGGCCGCGGCGGGCAGCCGGGGACGTACACGTCAACGGGGATGATGTGGTCCACTCCCGGGACCACACTGTAAGAACCATAGTATGGCCCACCGCTGGTGGCGCACACTCCCATGGATATAACCCATTTGGGGTCGCCCATCTGGTCATAGATACGACGAATGGCCGGCGCCATTTTCCAGGTAACCGTGCCGGCCACGATCATTAGATCGGCTTGCCTTGGCGACGCACGAAAGACTTCCATACCAAAGCGGGCGATATCGAAGCGGCCCATGGCCGTGGCCATCATCTCGAAGGCGCAGCAGGCAAGTCCGAAGCTTACCGGCCACAGCGCCGACTTACGACTCCAATTGACCAGCGCGTCCACTGAGGTGACCACCAGATTCCCCTTCAGGTCATCGGGCACGTCAACCAGCGGTTCGGACAAGGGTTGGACGGAAGTGTCCTTGAGGTCCTGAACCGTGGAGCCTTCGTCCTGGTCTAGGCCCCAAGTCCTGGAACTCAGCGGGCCGTCCCCTCTAGTGATCTCCATCCCTGTTTCTTCCTATCTAGGTTCCAGGCCTATCTCAGTCCCGGGTCTATCCCCATTCCAGGTCCCGCTTGCGCCACGCGTAGGCCCACCCAACCAAGAGAATACCGACGAAGGCAGCCATTTCGACCAGGGCGAACAGTTCCAATCTGAGGAACTTAGATGCCCAGGGATACAGGAAGATCACTTCGACGTCGAAGATGACGAATAGTACCGCGTACATGTAGTAGCGAAAGTTAAACTGGACCCATCTGCCGCCGATGGCCTCCATACCGCATTCGTAGGTGGCCAGCTTCACCGGCGTGGGATTGTTGGGGCGGATTCCCAGGCGGGAACTCATCCAAGAGAGGAGCAGTAGGCTGGCGGGAACGATGAAGGAGACGGCTACGAAAATCGCGACTAAGCCGTACTGCCGAAAGTAATCGTCTTGCATTGGCCTCCGCTCTTCCGCACCAGCCGGCCACCCGTATAAACCGGGCTCCGCTCGACGTGGAATTATACCATGGGGAGCGGCTGCCCGGTAGTGAAATCTAGCACAAACGACCGTGGCGTTACAGGTCAAGGACCTCCGGCGGCCCACTCTCAGGTTGTTTCTCTGGTTGTTTCTACCGGGAGGCAAAGGCTGTTACTATGTAGACTCGATTCGAAGCATTATCGATGATGCCGGCTGCCCGGCCTGTTCAGTATGAGGCCCTATTAGTCCGTTATTGAGTCGGAGCGGCCGGACGAATAACCGCCTCAAGCTATTATTGCCTAAAGTCCTTAGAAACAGTCTCAAAACCCTATGCCCCAAGATGGGCAGTTGTTACCCGGGCTCACGAGGAATGGCAGTGCTCTGACCGGCAGCGGGCTTGTCTTGGCGCCCTTTGAAATAGTTTCCTGGCACTGACCGGTCAAACAAATACCAGCTTTCTGGACGAGCTGACCTGACAAGCGGAGAGCAGATGACCAGCAACACCGGACCACTCGCGGGCCTGAAAGTCCTAGACCTTTCCATCATCGTCGCAGGAGGCACCGCCAGCAGTCTGATGGCCGACTTTGGCGCTGAGGTGGTCAAAGTGGAGCGGCCGGGGAGCGGCGATCCACTCCGCAACTGGGGGCCATTCGCCGGAGGGGTGTCACTATGGTGGAAGGTCCACTCACGCAACAAGAAGTCCGTCACCCTCAACCTTGGGGAGCCGGAGGGCCAGGACCTTCTAAAACGGCTGGCAGAAAAAGCCGACCTGCTGGTGGAAGGCTTCAGGCCGGGGGCGATGGAACGCTGGGGGCTGGGGCCTGAAGCGCTGCAGGAGGTGAATCCTGGACTGATAATGGTGCGATTTTCCGGTTTCGGTCAAACAGGACCCTACAAAGACCGGCCCGGTTTCGGGACCATCGCGGAGTGCATGAGCGGTTATGTGGGCATGACCGGTTTTCCCGACACCCCACCGGTTTTGCCGCCTGTCCCGCTGGCTGATGAAATCGCGGGTGTGTTCGGGGCCATGTCCGGCATGATGGCGCTCTATCATCGGGATATTACCAAGCCCCGCGCCGCCACTGGCGGCGACTCCGATGGGAGGCGGGGCCAAGTGATCGACGTAAGTCTATTCGAGCCTCTTTTTAGGCTCTGTATACCCCACGTGACCATATACGATCTACTGGGCATTTCCCGGGAGCGCGTGGGCAACAACTTCCCCGACGCAGCGCCCCGCAGCCTCTACCTTACCGAAGACAACCGTTGGTTGGGGTTATCCGCCACCTCGCAAAGCACCTTCGAGAGCCTGGCCCTGGCTATGGGGATGCCTGAGCTTATCCAAGAATCGAGATTCAAGGACAACGCCTCCAGGCTGGATAATCGAGACGCCCTTAATGAAGTCCTGCAGAGTTGGCTGGGACAGCGCTCCACCTCCGAGGTGATGGACACGCTGATACCGTCGGGCGGCGTAGTCGGGCCGGTGTACAACGCGGCCGAGATAGTTGACGACCCCCACTATCAAGACAGGGAAGACATCTTGGACATAGACGACCCCCAGCTAGGCCACACCAAAATGGTGGGGGTAGTGCCCAAGTTCAGCGAAACCCCGGGAGCTGTGGAGCACGCCGGCCCCGTACTGGGCGAACACAACAACCGCATCTATGGGTCGTGGCTGGGTCTTGATAAGGAGGAGTTGGGAGAGCTCGAGCGGCGGGGGATCATATAAATGCCCCAATCTGCGCTCCTGATCGCCACCAGAAACCCCGGTAAGATGCGGGAGTACCGCCAGCTTCTCCGGGGGATTCCCTTCGACTTGGTGTCGTTGGACGAACTGCGCATCTCACAGGAGGTGGAAGAGACGGGTCAGACCTTCCGGGAGAACGCCGTACTCAAGGCCGGCACTTACGGAGCTCTGGCCGGCGTGTTGACCTTGGCCGACGATTCCGGCTTGGAAGTGGACGCCCTGGGGGGGCGGCCGGGCATATACTCTTCCCGGTACGGAGCCGAGCCTACCCCAGCCCTTCTGGACAAAATACCGGAGCAAAAAAAACTGGAGGACGAAAAGCCGGCGGACAGTGAACGCCGCCGGATAGAGGGCTCACGGATTTCGCCAAATTCAAACGAAGGGGCTATGTCGGACCAGGACCGCGTAGACCTGCTTCTGCGCAACTTGGAAGGCGTGCCCTGGGAGCGGCGCACTGCCCGGTTTCGCTGCGTCCTTGCCATTGCCGCTCCGCCAGACGCTGCCAAGCCGCCACCAATCAAGGGAGGGTTGGCCATCGTGGTAGGGTCTGTGGCCGGAATGATACAATATAAACCTCAGGGGGATGAAGGATTCGGCTACGACCCTGTTTTCTACCTGCCGTCTTATGGAATGACCATAGCTCAGCTTCCCCTAGAGGAAAAGAACCGCATCAGCCACCGGGCCAACGCCACAGGCAGGGCGATGGACCTGCTCAACGGCGTGAGGGAGTTCAGCGCATAACTTCCCAAAAGCGCTCCAAAAACGCTTAGGGTAAATAGGCTCGCTGACAATAATCGTCCGAGTGACATCTAGTGAAGGGGGTAGCCCAATTTGATCACTGACCGATTCGGCAGGCCCATGCGGGACCTGCGGATTTCCGTCACCGACCGGTGCAACTTCCGGTGCCCCTACTGCATGCCTGCGGAAATCTTTGGAGAAGCCTATCAGTTCCTTCCCAAGGCCCAAATCCTGAGCTTCGAAGAAATTGCCCGTTTGACCAAGATCTTCGTTGATCTAGGGGTGCAGAAAGTTCGCATCACCGGCGGCGAGCCGCTGCTGCGCACCGACCTGAGCAGCCTGATCGCGATGTTGGCCGGCATCGACGGCGTAAAAGACCTGACCCTCACCACCAACGGCTATTTGCTGGCGCAGCAGGCACAGCAACTCAAGGACGCCGGTCTGCATCGTGTCACGGTGAGCCTGGATTCCCCCGACGAGGACACCTTTAAGAAGATGAATGGCCGCGGGTTGGGCGCGCGCCGGGTCTTCCAAGGCATCGAACGAGCCGCCGAGGTTGGTTTCGCTCCCATCAAAATCAACGCCGTGGTGCAAAAGGGAATCAACGACCAGACCATCGTTGACTTGGCGCGGCGCTTCAAAGACTCCGGTCACATTGTCCGGTTCATCGAGTACATGGACGTAGGTAATCTCAACGGTTGGAAATTAGATGAAGTAGTTCCAGCCGCCGAGATAATCCGGCGCATCGACGCCGAGATGCCATTGGAGCCCGTGGAGGGCGAGTACCGGGGAGAGGTCGCCATGCGCTACCGCTACCGGGACGGAGGGGGAGAGGTGGGCGTCATTGCATCAGTGACCAAGCCTTTCTGCGGTGATTGCACCCGCTCCCGGTTGTCCACTGATGGGAAGATTTATACCTGCCTCTTTGCCGGCCAGGGCGTCAGCCTCCGCGATCCCATACGCGCCGGCGCCACCGACGAGGACTTGCGATCGTTGATTGTCCGGATTTGGGGCAACCGGGTGGACCGGTACTCGGAAGAACGTTCCCAGCTTACGGCCGAACAGAACGCCTCCCGTAAAATCGAGATGTACCAGATCGGGGGGTAGGGGCTAGCGGTTTCCACCGGTCAGCGCCGTTTACCACGCTCATCGCCACAAGAGAAACTTGGCCACAGACAGCGTAGTCACAATTTACACCGATGGCTCCTGCCTGGGGAACCCCGGCCCCGGAGGATATGGCGTCGTCCTCATCCAAGGAGGACGTAGCAAAGAACTGGCTGGCGGATTCAGGAGAACCACCAACAATCGGATGGAGCTAATGGCTGCGATCCTCGGACTGTCAGCCCTAAAACAGACCTGCCGGGTATCCCTGTATAGCGACTCAAGATACTTGGTGGACGCCGTCTCGAAGGGTTGGGCCAAGCGATGGCGGGCCAACGGATGGAAACGGAACAAACGAGAACCGGCTATAAACCCGGACCTTTGGGAAAAGCTGCTCGACCTCGTTGACCGGCATGCCGTCGAGTTTCTGTGGGTCAGGGGTCACGATGGCAACCACTACAACGAACGGTGCGATGAGCTGGCGAACAATGCAGCCCAGCAAAGTAATCTCCCGCCCGACTCAGGGTATAGTCCGGGCAGGTAGGACCCGCGCGAAGTGCATGACGAGCTTTCGGGCTGGGAGCCGGTATCATCCCGTCCCGCGAGGGTCCCGCCCACGAGCCGCCACCGGCCGGTCCGCCGCGATAGTATGAGCCGGGCCGGTGGGGACCACACCCTGCCGTAGCGTTGGCGGGCTGGTACAAACATTCAGCTTTGGCCTAGAGGAACTGAAATGGCGTCTCAACCCACTGAAGATCCGAAGTCAACCTCGCTCACTCACTTGGACGAGACGGGACGGGCACGTATGGTGGACGTGGGTTGGAAGCCCACCACTGACCGGGAAGCGACGGCGCTGGGACACCTGTCGGTACAGCCGGAAACTCTGCGCCTGATCAAAGAGGGCCTGATGAAGAAAGGCGACGTGCTGACCATCGCCCAGTTGGCCGGCATCATGGGCGCCAAACGCACGTCCGACCTGATCCCCTTGTGCCATCCACTGCCACTGAATAAAGTCAACGTCGAGCTTGAACTGGACGAAGAGGACAGCCGGATTCAAATAAGCGCCACCGTTAGCACCTCGGCCAAGACCGGTGTGGAGATGGAGGCGTTGACCGCCGTGTCCATAGCCGCGCTAACCGTTTACGACATGTGCAAGGCGGTTGACCGGGGAGTGCGCATCGAGGCGATCAGGCTAGCCCGAAAAAGCGGCGGTCAGAGCGGAGACTTCACCCTCGAGGAATAGCTCTTAATTGCGTTAAAGGGTCAAGAGGCTGCCGGAGCCTGGAGGTCATCCCCGGAGTCCCCCGGAAAACCCTCCACGTCGACACAGCCCAGTACAGGTCGCCCGTCACCACCGGCGTCCCTGGACACACCAGTCGAGATGGAACTATGACTGCCGTGGACGAGGCGCAACTGACCCCAGCTGGCGCCGGTCCATCTGTCTACTTGGATTACCCCAGCGTCTAAGCTTGATAACAACTGGGACCTATTGTCCCCGCCGCCGTAGCTCCAGATACAGCAGCCGGATAGCAGCCGACGCATAGGTAATGTAATCCTCCGGGGCCAACTCAAGCTCGCTGAGCTCGTCCACGGAATCGATTTCCTCGATCCCCTCAGTCGCGGGCGCTATCTTCAATTCCAGCTTGCAAATCTCTCCCTCCGGTAGCACCACCACGCAGCCCTGGTCCCCTGGAGTTGCCGGACCGGGTTCCAGTTCCACCGCCTGTAACGACACCATGTTCATGAACGCCGGAAAGGGCCGAAGGCGCAAGGCCATTTCGCCAAGCGCCAACCGCAGGTGGGCGGCGGTCTCTTCCACCAAGGCATCGGCGCTGGGCCTTTGCCGGTCCTCACTATTGGCTCCGGTTGACATAGCAACTCCATGATAATACTCCGAGGGTCCAGAGGCCAAGCAGAGACCAACCGACGCGGAAGAACACCGGAACCCAGCTGGGCTCCAGGGTTTGGTAACTATCTCAAAACGGTCGCTCTCTGGCGCCATCGATTAGCTGGAAGCCTGGGCCTATGGATTCCCGCTCCCCGGTCGGGGTCGGGGACAAGCTTCGCGGGAATTGCGGATGGCCCTCTGTGCCGCGTATGGATATGAAAACGGCTATTTTCATGGCAATGACGGTTTGGATGCTGCGCCAAGTTTTGAGATAGTTTCTTAATATCGGGTCCAGTAGTCCACGTCCGCTCACCCAGGTCGCCCAGGGAGGACAAAGGGGTAACGCATGGTCCGGCGGGCTCGCCGTGAACGGACTTCGGCAGACTGATAAAAACCCCTGCTTAAGACCGGAAGTCGATTGACACTTGAAGGCGGCCGGAATTACCATTATCTGCGCTGAGGCGCCGCCAGGCGGCTGGCCGGCGGGTCTCATGGTGGCAGCGTAGCTCAGCGGCAGAGCGGGCGCTTCATAAGCGCTAGGTCACTGGTTCGAATCCAGTCGTTGCCACCACTTTTCTTGTCTCGGGTCTGCTTGATGGGAGATTAGGCGAAGGGCAGCCCGGAACAATCCTTGGCCTCCCAACCGGCGCTTCCACAGCCCTGCGCATCGCAAAGCCCCCTGTCGGCGATAACCGAACAGCCTGTCCAAAGTCGGCTTCCTATTGCATAGTGAAGCCTCCTGTCCGGGATAACCGAGCCGGCCGGTGGCCGGTGGTATAATTAGGCTCAAAACCCTTGGAGGAGACCCCCATGCCCAGCGGTGAAGTCCGGTTGACCCAGCTGACCCACAGCGCCGGTTGAGCGGGAAAGCTCTGCTTGGAGGACCTGGTTCAGGTCCTAAGTCAACTGCCTACGACAAGACATCCCAATCTATTGGTAGGCTCCGAAACAGGCGACGACGCTGCGGTATATAAACTGGACGACAATACGTCGTTGATCCTGACGGTGGATTTCTTGGCGCCGATTACTGACGATCCCTTCGAGTTTGGCGCCATCGCAGCCGCCAATTCCCTTAGCGACGTCTATGCCATGGGGGGCAGACCGCTACTGGCTATGAACGTGGTCGGATTCCCGGCCGATCTCGCAAGAGACATGCTGGCTGACGTGCTAAAGGGCGGCGGCACCAAAGCTGAAGAGGCCGGCTGCTTGGTGGTCGGCGGGCACACGGTGGACGACCCGGAACCTAAATACGGCATGTCGGTGGTGGGCGTAGTCGAACCTGGCAAGCACGTCACCAACGCCGGGGCACAGCCCGGGGACGCCCTGGTGCTAACCAAGCCAATCGGCACCGGCATTATCGCCACCGGCTGCAAGCAAGGCAAATCGCCTCCGGACGTCATGAAGAACGCGGTAGACACCATGGTTACCCTGAACCGGGCCGCCGCGGAATCCATGGCCAAGGTTGGGGTCAACGCCTGCGTCGACGTCACCGGGTTCGGGCTGCTGGGACACTTACGCTCCATGGTCCTGGCAAGCAACGTGTCCGCCAGCATTTACTACAGCCAAGTCCCGGTGCTTCCGGGAACCTGGGACTTGCTAACGCAAGGAATCGTGCCGGGCGGTACTCATCGCAACCTTCGAGGTCTAGCTGACAACCTTGTTTGGCATCCCGAGCTGACCGACGAGCAAAAGTTGCTGCTATGTGATGCTCAAACCTCCGGGGGACTGCTGATATCCGTTCCCCAAGACCGCCTGCAGCCATTGCTAGTCGAACTCCAAGCGGCGGGGGTCGCCACTAGGGCGGTAGTCGGGGAAATTACCGGGGAGCAACGTCCACACGTTCTGATCTCGCCTTAGCGGCGACTTGCCAGTAATTTTGCGGCGTGCGCCATGGCTTCGCGCTAAATGGCCCCAGTTGGTGTATACCCACCGGGGGCAAAAATGCGGGACGCAACACTCTGGCCGCTCGAATTTCTCTGGGTCAACAAGGTGTCGACAAGCTACCGGGCGTCGATTACCGGTGGTCCACAGGGGTTGTTTGACACTATGTGACGCCGAGTCTAATATGGGTTGTCAAGAGCGCAGGACCCGCCCCGTTAACGATAGATTGCCTGATATTGAGGTGGTCCTTGAAACGGCCTGACCAGACCAAAACTCCACCCCAGGGACGCCGCCGTAGACGCATGCCCCCAGGGCAGTTTTTGACCAAGAGGTTTCCTGTCCTGACCTACGGAACCGCGCCCGTGATAGACATGGAGTCTTGGAAACTGCGGGTCTTCGGATTGGTCCAGCCGGAGTTAGAGTTGGACTGGCCTAAGCTTTCGAAACTACGTTGGGAAACCGTGGAAACCGACTTCCATTGCGTGACCCAGTGGACCTGTCTCGATCAGACTTGGGAAGGCGTACCCTTTGCTGAAGTGTTGTCCTTAACTGAGACGTCGCCGGACGCGAAATTCGTGATGGTCCATTGCTACGGAGGCTACACCACCAACCTGCCTCTTGATATCGCTATGAACAACGGACTGTTCGCTCACAAGCAGAACGGCCGGCCCCTAGCGGAAGGTCACGGCTGGCCTTTGCGCCTGGTGGTGCCCATCCTTTACGGTTGGAAGAGCGCCAAGTGGGTGAGCGGGGTGGAGCTGATGGCCAATGACGCACCCGGTTTCTGGGAGCAACGGGGTTATCACAACGACGGAGACCCCTGGGAACAACAACGTTTCTGGCCCGAACTAACCCGTTAAACACCCTCTAGCCCGCCGGCTAGGGCCAGCCGGAATGGTGCCGGCAATCAAACATTTGGCAAACACTTAGCAGGCACTTGCGTTTTACCGGGGCAGGGATGTCTTGCGTCGTTTTGTGCCGCGCCGCTTAAACAATGCCGTCCGGCGTCTTGGCGGGGTCTGCAATATGCGCGCCGGCACTCAAGGCCCGGCTCTCGGGGACAGCAAACGGCTCTAAACGGCGTGTTGCCCAACGTGGACGCGGCTATTGACGAAGTAGCTGGAGCGCAGGCGTGAGTCCATCACGTCCCGCAGGTAACCGCACTAGATGCAACTGAGGAACCGGCCGAATACGTCTACGGAGAGATAAAGGTCTCCCGGGCATTTCGGACAGACTTTGGACCTTATCGTAGACAACCCGCCTCCTCACTAGGCTACTTCTCCTAAAGCCTAATCCTCGGCATAGCGCAGGACTTGACACGCAGCGTATCAACTCCTATTATATGAACATGATGAAGTTGAGCCGGTCTTGGCCCATCTTTTAGAGGCTCAGGATTTGGAGACGCTCCATGGACCCAAGGTCTAAACCCAGGTCACAACGAAGCGCCAAGGTTCCATCTCAAGCAACCTCTACTCAACAGCCGCCGGAGAGACCGGCACAGGCCGAGGATGCCCATGCCGGCTCCGCTCCGCAAGAGGGGGAGAGGCCGGTTTTTGACCGACATCCGGAGCAGACCACGGTAATGGAGGGCGTCTACATCATAAGCGTCGCTGCCCGAATCCTGGACGTGCATCCCCAAACTCTGCGCAAATACGAGCGATTAGGGCTCATTAACCCGGGCCGCACCATGGGGATGCTCAGGTTATACTCCAGAGAGGACATCGGCAGGGTCCGCTTGATCCAGCGGTTGGGCGACATGGGGTTGAATCTGGCCGGTGTAGAATTCGCCTTGAGCGCCGCGGAAAACCTTCACCGGTTAAACCGGCGGTTGCAAGCCCTGTCCGAGGACCGCTCTCTTAGAGACGCCATTGAACTGGAGATTAATGCGCTCCTAAGCAGTCTCAGCCTCTCTGTTGACGATTAATTTCTGGGAACATTGATCGCTGGGGACAACCACACAAGACCCAACCGGTTGACACCAAGTCTAGGAAACGAATATGAGCACGCAGCCCGAAAACATACAGCGAAACGGAGACGAGCCGGCGGCCAACGACAGCACCGGCGACGACCGCCATCTAGATGACCGCCACCTAACGGTAGAAGAGCAGTTGGCCGCCGCCCGCGATCAACTAGAGGAATATCGGCGGGAGGCCAGCCAAAATCTGGACGCGGCCCAGCGGGCTCAGGCCGAATTGGTCAACTACCGCCGCCGCACCGATGAAGAACGAATCGAACTGGGGAAATACTCCAATAGCCGCCTCATCGCCAAAGTGCTGCCGGTGATGGAGGAGTTGGACCTGGCCGTGGCTCACGCGGGAGACAGCGGTCCCAACGCCTCGTGGCTGGAAGGAGTCAAGCTGATCCAGCGTAAGCTGGCCAACCTGCTCCAATCGGAGGGGGTCAGCGAGATAACGGCCGTAGGCGCCCCCTTTAATCCAGTTGAGCACGAAGCCTTGGGCACTGAGAAAACTTCGGAATATCCGCCGGGATACGTCACCGCTGGTCTCCGGCCCGGATACCGGCTTCACGACCGGGTAATTCAACCGGCTCAGGTGATGGTGGCCACAGAACCGGATCGCGCAGAAAACACTAAAGACGCAAGTAATGAAGAGGTGATCGAAAATGGCTAAAGTCCTGGGCATCGATCTGGGTACGACAAATTCAGTTGCCGCGGTGATAGAAGCCGGCGAGCCGCAGATTGTTGAAAACGCTGAGGGCGGGCGGTTGACACCCTCCGTGGTGGCGCTCAATGCACGCTCGGGTGAACGGTACGTCGGCCAGGTGGCCAAGAGGCAGGCCGTGACCAACCCGGAGAATACCCTCTTTTCAGTTAAAAGACTAATGGGCCGGAAATTCGCCGATCCCGAAGTGCAAGGCGCCATGACTAAGCTCCCCTACAAGATTGTCCAGGGCAAAGATGGGGATGCTTACGTGGAGATGGCCGGAGAGAGCTACGCTCCGCCCCAGGTGTCATCCTTCGTTCTTCAGAAGATTAAACAGGACGCCGAAGCCAAGCTAGGCGAGAAGATTTCGCAGGCGGTGATCACGGTCCCGGCCTACTTCAACGACTCTCAGAGGCAAGCAACCAAGGATGCCGGCACCATCGCGGGTATGGAGGTGTTGCGCATTATCAACGAGCCCACGGCGTGCTCCTTGGCTTACGGATTGGACAAGGGCAAGAGTGACATGACCGTGGCGGTGTTCGACCTAGGCGGCGGCACCTTCGACGTGACCATCCTTCAAATGGGGGACGGCGTCTTCGAGGTAAAATCCACCAACGGGGATACCTTCCTTGGCGGAGACGATTTCGACCAGTCGATCTTGGATTGGCTAACCCAGGAGTTCCGGCAAGAGACCGGCATAGACTTGGGCAAGGACCGCATGGCCCTGCAGCGGTTGCGGGACGCCGCGGAACGGGCCAAGGTTGAGTTGTCCAGCGTGCTGGAGACGGAGATCAATCTTCCGTTCATTACAGCCGACGCCAGCGGTCCCCAGCACTTGGTCAAGTCCTTGAGCCGGGCCAGGTTGGAACAATTGGTAACCAACTTGATCAACCGCACCGAAGGTCCCTGCCGCCAAGCGTTGTCCGACTCCGGGATGAGCGCCAACGCCATCGATGAGGTGATCCTAGTGGGCGGAATGACCCGCATGCCCTCCGTCCAGCAAAAGGTCAAAGAAGTATTTGGCAAGGAACCTAGCCGCGGTGTGAACCCGGACGAGGCAGTAGCCATGGGTGCGGCCATTCAAGCCGGAGTGCTGGCTGGAGAGGTGGGAGACATCGTTTTGGTCGACGTCACGCCCCTTACTCTAGGGTTGGAGACCCTCGGCGGCGTGTTGACCACACTCATCGGACGCAACACCGCTATCCCTACCGATAAAACGGAGACTTTCACCACTGCCGCCGACGGCCAAACCAGCGTCGACATTCACGTGCTTCAGGGTGAACGCCCCATGGCCCAGGACAACAAGTCAATCGGCCGGTTCATGTTGGACGGCTTACTGCCCGCGCCCCGCGGTGTTCCCCAAATCGAAGTCAAGTTCGATATCAACGGGGATGGCATATTGTCCGTCTCCGCCAAGGACAAGGGGACCGGCAAGGAACAGAAGATCGTGGTCCAGACGGGGTCGGGGCTGGCCCGGGACGAAATCGACCGGATGGTGGAAGACGCTCGACTTCACGAAGCGGAGGACCAACGCAAGCGGGGCGAGGTGGAAACCCGCAATCAAGCCGATTCCCTGGTATATAGCACCGAACAGATGCTGGAGCAAAACAAAGACAAGATACCGGAGGACCTGAAGCAAGAGGTTGAAGGCAAGGTGGGTGTCTTGAAGGCCGCCATCGCCGCCAACAACGTGGCAGAGATGCAACAGGCAATAACCGAGTTGAACAACGCAGTGCAGCGGTTGGGGCAGGCGGTGTATAGTCAGACCGGCGGCCAGCCCCAAACTCCCGGCGGCGACCCAAGCGGAGAGCCTTTCGATGGAGGACCTACGGCGGCCGGTCCCGATGGCGGAGGGTCACAGGGGGGAGGGCAACCGGATGGGGGCACCGTGGACGGGGAGTTCCGAGAGGTATAAACTAAGCCAGCTTGCCCCTTTACGATCGCCGCTCCTCGTCTGTTATAATGGCTCGACCGCTGGGAGCGACGCCAGTTAAAGCGAACCCTGGGAACCCCAAGGTTTAAGCTATTGGAGAGGACATGAACGCTCCGCAAGAACGCACGGATCAAGAGGTAGTGAGTGGTGACGACGGATGGGTGATTGAAGGGATTGACCAGCCACTGACCCCTCTTCAATACCACTACCTCAGCCTGCTGCAACGGCTGATCAAGGTAAAGAACAACTATCAGACCGATCCCAACTTCGAAAGCTGGCTGATGTCTGGCATCAACAAGGCCATCTATTCCACTCTGCGCGATAGCATCGAGGCCAATATCGGTGACGCCGCCAAGGAGTTGCTGAGGCAAGAGCACCAAGTCAACTGAGCTTGCAACCTCAGCGGCCATTAGCCCCAAGCTGTTCCAGTACCCCTGGAACGGGCCAGAGCGGTATACTGGGCTGTCTCATAAAGCTGAGTCCTCCAGCATCCTACCCTCGTGAATTCCCGCTTCCCGATCGGGGCCGGGGACAAGCTCCGCGGGAATGACGGGTTGTTGAGCTTCTGGGTTCCCGCTTCCCGATCGGGGCCAGGGACAAGCTTCGCGGGAATGACGGGTTATTGAGTCGCATTCAACACTGGTTTAGGCGGTTGATAATAGTAATCCGTCAGGTTGCGTCCGCCCAAAATCGTGAGTGGAGACTTTTGAGACGGGCTCGGTATATGGAACCTCCCCGTGGGCTTCGGCGTTTGCACATTGGGGATTGAGCGGTTAACTCCACCCTCGGCCATCTGCGAAAAATGCAGCAATGCCCCCGCCAGTTCCCTCAACGAGCCAGGTCGCCAGCCAGGGATGGTCTGAATAAGCCCGGGAATTGCCCCATAGTTCAGATACGGAAGATGGCCGCGTTGGCGGCTTGTTCAGAGGCTTCTTAAGGTCAAGGGTTGGAGCCGGTTAGAGTGGCGGTCTAGGGCGCAAGCCCGTGGGTTGGAAATATCCGCTCCCTAACCTCCGCCAGGTTCTCCTGAGCGAAATCCCTGGCCTGCCGGAGAGCGTCCCTCGGGACCTCCGGCCCTCCGGTGTCCCGCAATCGCTGCACCCCATGCTCCCCAGCGAAGCTCTGGGGAATACGGTCTGGCCAGTCCACTTCCAGCATCACCCCGTATGCCAGAGTCCAGGCCCGGGCCACCGCCATCAGGTCATATCCCCCACCGCCTAATGCCAGCCAGGGAATCTCCATCCGAGACAACTCTCTGATCACCTCGACGTAGCCACGAGTGGTAACCTGCAGATGGGTCAACGGATCGCTGTGATAACTATCTATGCCCAGTTGGGTTACCAGCACGTCCGGGGAAAAAGCCCGCAGCAGAGGAGGCGCCACGCTGCGAAACGCCTCCAGGTAGATATCGTCATCGGTGTATGGGAAAAGGGGCAGGTTCACCGAGTATCCAGCGCCCTTCCCAACGCCCACCTCGTCAACGAATCCCGTGCCCGGGAATAGGTACCGGCCGGACTCGTGGACCGAAAGAGTCAAGACCTGATCGTCGTCGAAAAACGCTTCCTGAACCCCGTCTCCGTGGTGGGCGTCGACGTCCACGTAAGCGACTCTAAGTCCCCTCTGGCGCAGATACTTGATAGCCAACGCAGCGTCATTGAAAACACAAAATCCGGAGGCGTGGTTAGCCGCGGCGTGATGCAGTCCTCCGGAGATGCTGAAAGCCGCGTCCACCTCCCGGTTCGCCACTAATTCCGCCGCCGCCAGAGAGGCGCCGGTGCTGAGGGCGGCGGCGGCGTACATCCCGGCATAGATGGGATTGTCACCCTGTTGACCCAAATTGAACCGTGCCGGCTCGTATCCGCTCAACCCCGCGCCGAAGGCCCGGACCGCCGAGATGTATTCGGAGCCGTGAAGCCAACGCAATTCTTCTTCCGATGCCGGTCGAGGCGGCAGCAGTGTTGAGCCATCCCCCTCGAAAGCCCCGTAGGCCTGCAGGAGTTCGTAGGTATAGCGCAGCCGCACCGGGCGCATTGGATGGTCCTTGCGTAGTTCGTGCCTAGAGAGAGCATCGTCGTAAAGGAAAGCAACTCGCCGCATCAGCCCGCCTCCAGATACACTTGATTCAGGTCGGAGGTCATTGCCGTCCAGTGGCTGCCCCGCCAGTAAACGCGGCGGCAGTGGAGGCACTCCCGGAAGTCCCGGTGATTCAAATACACGTATTGGTACACGTATGGGGGAGCCAGGTTGGCTAATTCCCTCTTGGCAACCGCCCTTAACACCACGTTACAGCGCACACAACGGGAACATTCGCTTTCCAGGTCTAAGTTGAACTCCCGCTAAGTTGAACTCCCGCACCAACTGGCAAAGCTGGCCCCTCAGGTCGTCATCACCTATGTACGCCACCCGCAGTTGACCCTGTTTGGCCGCCCGTCGCAACGTGAACCCGCGACCTCGGGTCACCAGCACCTTATTCTCCCGCAGGGCAATCAGGACCAAGCGGTTGTCGTCGCCCCTCTGGGAAACCCCGCGTCGTAACCCATCACGCGGCGCCACTTAGCCAGCCGCCCAACGTTGACGTCGACAACGAATCGATGTTTCGCTGCCATGTGCCGGATCCCCAGCGAACACAATCCTGAACAACAGCGCCGACCGGAAGTCTATTAAAACTCGCGAGCAGGGTCAAGGAGGCCTGGGACTAGAAGTCAGATTCTCGAATAACCGGACTGCCAACCGTGCTGCCCTGAACAGCGCGGACCTTGAATTCCAGGTAATTCCGTAGAGCGCCGCAATGAGAGGCGTTCCGGGAAAGCCCTTACGGTCCCACGGGTGGCAATAGGCGGCAAAATTCCCAAAACTCTGCGCGCCGGCACGTATGCATCTATGAACGCAATCTAGTATATTGCCAAAGCGGTAACGAGAGATGTAGAGGTGCAAGGTTAAAGCAAAGGCGCTCTTTACCGTCAACTGCCGGTCAGCCGAGGAATTGAGGGTCCACTCGTCGGCGGGATGAGAAGGAGTGGAGCCCCGCCCAGTCCGAATGCCTATAGCGGAATAGGAGAGTTGTCATGACAAACGTAGACGTGTTCCTGGAAGAACGGCTGAAAAAGGCCGAACAAGCGGAGTCGGAGGTGAACCGTCTCCAACCACTGGCCGCGGAGGCTCCCGCCTTACGGAATAAACACGCCAGGGCGCAATGGATGGCGGAACGCCACGGAATCAAGACTGCCGCCATGGTGCAAGCCAAGGAAGCGACGAAAGCGGCCACGGAAAAGCAACTTACCGTGCCCGAATTGTTAGGCAATGCAGCCAGGGCCGTTAAGCAGTTGTACTCAACCCTGGCAGAGATTGAAGGCCGCCGCCAGACCGCGATGCATGCCCTGGCCATCGCCGATCGGACGGACTATGAGTTGGAGCTGAAAGACGGCGAGGAACACGAGCGCTCTTTGGGCCGTGATCCCAGGGGTCTGGCTTATGCGTTGGCGGGTCGCCACGGTGATGTACGTGTGAAAAAACTCTTCGAAGAGTTGCAGCCCGGCTTTGAGTTGCTAGAAGGTTGCCACTTGGATGACCCTGTGTACCGGGACGTGGCCAACTTTGTGATGCAACGAATAAAGCCGGCGGTGGTGCCCACCACGGCAGCCAACAACCAGCCAGCCACTAAAACGGATAACGGCGGGATTCCAGAGAACCAACCCAATGAGGAAGCTCCCGAGATCACCAGGTCCCCAATGGAGCAGGAACAGGACTGAACCAGTCCTCGTTTACGCCCCTTGGCCCATTAATGACACCGTTCCGGAGCCTGCCGGCGTGACTCGCCAAGCCGGCGGTTCCGCGGTGTGCGGTACGGTTGCTAAGGTACTCTCCTCGGTTCACAGTTCGAAACTAAGCCGGTGGCCTATCCTCCGGTCACCGGCATAGCCTCTCCGCAAGCCCGCCTCAGGGGTTGTAACAGCCGATCCTGGAGTGCGCCTCCGCCTACCCCAGTCCGCCGCATACGTACGAGAGGCAGCTCGGCAGGCTCACCAGAAGGGAATAGACGGGTTCACCGCGAGAATGTTCCCACGGACTATCGAGAGGCCCTGAACCAGCTTCAGGAACCGTTGACGACACCCAAGCCCAAGTATAGACTGCAAGAGCCTCTTCACCCTCCACCTTCCGTCTTTCACGACCAACCCCCCGCGCGCCCACACAAGTCACCGGAGGTAAACTCATAGCCAACTTCCAGGACTACGCCCAAAAATACCAGTCCATCCGCATGGAAAGGCAGGACGGAATCCTTGAAATTAGTTTCCACACCGGCGGAGGCCCATTACAGTGGGGCGGAGTGCCTCACGAGGAGTTTCCCAGGGCTTTCTACGACATAGGCAGCGATCCGGCCAACCGGGTTATCATTATGACCGGGACCGGAGACACTTTCTCCGGACCTCCGGGGAGTCCCGACTCCCGTCCCAAAAGGACCCCCGCGGAGTGGGACAAGACCTACCGGGAAGGGAAGCATCTGTTGTGGAACCTCCTGGATATCGAGGTCCCCATGATCAGTGCCATCAACGGCCCCGCCTGGCGCCACTCCGAGTTGCCCCTGCTTTGCGACGTCGTCCTGGCATCCGAGGACGTCAAATTCCAGGACTCTGGGCACTTCGTTAGCGGCCTAGTCCCGGGCGACGGTATGCACATCATATATCCGCTGCTTCTCGGCCTGAATCGTGGAAGGTACTTTTTGCTGACCGGTCAGATCATCGAAGCCCAACAGGCCCTGGACCTGGGCTTAGTTAGCGAGGTCTTGCCTCCAAATGAGTTGTTGCCTAGAGCCAGGACCTTGGCCCGGCAACTGGCTCAGCAGTCGGACCTGGTCCTCAGGTACAGCCGGGTGTCCGTGACTCATTTTATTAAACGGCAATTGCACGACGTTCTGGGCTACGGACTGGCCCTGGAGGGCCTCGGCTCTGCGGACAGCTTGCTCAATCAGCCTTGAGCACCCGTTATCCAGCAGGGCGGAGCGGCTGGGAATAATACTCAGGGCTTCAAATTCCCGGTCGGGTGGGCGGCCGCCGTATAAGTCGTAAACACCAGGGTCATTCAGTTTTCGCGACAACTCCTGTTTTCCCATGCACTTTGGGCTTGTCCTATGGCAGTCCAACGTCAAGAATGTATGGATTCCCGCTTTCGCGGGAAAGACGGGCGAGCGATGGATTCCCGCTCCCCGGCCGGGGTCGGGGACAAGCTTAGCGGGAAAGACGGGTGAGCGGCGGGTTTGACGGGCGGCAGACAATAAAAACCCTGTCGTAAAGACTACCGGGGTTGAATGTTTAAGCCATTTCTGGCACCATATTGGCATGAAAATTGGGGCATTCGAAATACACGAACCCGTTCCCGAGCTGCGCGACCCTCACGTTTTCGCCATGGTTCGCCCCTGGGTTGACGTGGGCAGCGTCGGCACTCTGACCTTGAACCGCCTGGAGCGTTATCTCGGCTCCAAAGAGTTGGGCAAGCTCCAGCGGCCCGGGGTATATTTCGACTTCACCCGATATAGACCCACCATGCGGTTGGTGGAAGGGGAAAGACAAGTCACGATTCCCAACAGCATCATCCGTTACGCCAAGACCGAAGAGGGCCCCGACTATCTGTTCTTCCACCTTCTTGAGCCCCACTCCAACAGCGAAGAATATACCGACTCGCTGCTAGAGATGGTAAATCACTTCCAGGTCAAGCGGTACTGCCGCATAGGGGCGATGTACGACGCCGTTCCCCACACCCGGCCTTTACTAATCACCGGCGCTCTGGGGGACGTCAAACAGAACCGGCAGGTGCCCAGCTTCAGGACGCGCAAAAGCACTTACCAAGGACCCACCACCATCATGAACCTGCTTTCTGAAGGCATCGACAAGTCTGAGATCGAGTCGATCAACTTCATGGTGCATATCCCTCAATACGCGCAGTTGGAAGAGGACTACGCCGGCGCCTCCCGGATGATCGAAGTCCTGTCTTCAGTGTACGAGACTATTCCAATGGACCTGGCGCCCACGCGCCGAGGGGAGCGCCAGTATCGGGAGCTCAGCGCCAGCCTGGAACAGAACTCGGAACTCAAAGAACTGGTCCAGCAAATGGAAGCCTACTACGACGCGCAGATGGACTCAGACGATTCCAAGGCTGAAGAGCCGGCATCCCCGTCATCCCTTTCACCGGAGATCGAGCGTTTCCTTTCCGAGCTGGGAGACCGGTTGACGCCGGAAGGCGAAGAGTAGTCCGCCTGCTTTAGCCTCTGGTGGCCGTCAACGTGGCGGCGCCTTCCTCGCCCATGAAGCATGGATGTATTCTCCTCGGTCTACGTGTGCGAATTGTCTCGAAAGGAAACCCCCGCGGCGGGCCGCCAGCCTAACTCCTGATCCTACTTCCAAGCGGCCGAAGTTAGGTCCCAGAGCAGCCTATCTCGATGCAGTAACGCGGCCAACCGTCCCGCCGACCTTACCTGAGGGGCGTTGATGATTGACCTAACCGGCGTGAACCCTGAACGGCCGCAGGGTCATTTAGTTTTCGCGACAACTCCTGTTTTCCCATGCACTTTGGGCTTGTCCGATGGCAGTCCAACATCAAGACCGTATGGATTCCCGCTTTCGCGGGAAAGACGGGTGAGCGGCGGGATGGATTCCCGCTCCCCGATCGGGGTCTGGGACAAGCTTCGCGGGAATGACGGGTGAGCGGCGGGTATGACGGGCGGCAGACAATTAAAAAACCCTGGTAAAAAACCCTGGGAACGGCCGCTGATTATTGCCGCCGCTTACCTGCTATGCTAGACTTGCCTGGCGTGACAGAATCCGTAAGTGGTCCCACCATTCCGCTTTCCCACCTTGGCCTCCACCAGGATACGGGCAGGTGCGTCAGCGTTGGCCGCTTGCAAGAGCGGGTTGCGAATTAGCCCATTGCCGCTCCCAGCACCAATAGATGGTTGAGTGCAAAGTCTGTCCGATGTCCAAGCCAGCATTGTTGAGCCCCAGTTGGACTAAGTGGGCAGGTGGCTGTTCTGATGGTCGATAACGGAGTCATATTTTCCGGCATGCGCCCCACAGGCTTGCTGCACCTGGGCAACTACCTGGGAGCGTTGCAGAACTGGGTGTCACTACAGGAAGGATACCGCTGCATTTATTGCGCGGTGGATATCCACGCCCTGACCACGGTGGAGAGCCCGGGCGACATTGCCGAAATCCAGCCCAACATCTACGAGATGGTGCTGGACTGGTTGGCGGCGGGAATAGACCCCGAACAGTCCATCGTGTTCGTCCAGTCCCACGTGCCGGAAGTCATGACTCTCCATACCCTGCTCAGCATGGTGACTCCCCTGGGCTGGCTGCTGCGAGTTCCCACCTTTAAGGAAAAAGTACGCCAGATGGACGAAACTGAGGAGAGCGTCAACTATGGCTTGGTGGGCTACCCGGTGCTTCAGACCGCCGACATCATCCTCTATAAGGCCGACACGGTCCCCGTAGGGCGGGACCAAGTACCGCACCTAGAGTTGGCGCGGGAGATCGTCCGCCGCTTCAACAATCTCTACGGCGACACCTTTCCAGAACCACAAGCTAAGCTGACTGAAGACCCGCTAATCCTCGGCCTCGACGGCCGGCAAAAAATGAGCAAGTCGTTGGATAACCACCTGGAACTAGCCGCTACTCCGGAAGCAACCGCCCGGCGAATATCCACCGCCTTCACCGACCCCCAGAGGGTGCGCCGGGATATTCCGGGGCGTCCCGAGGTCTGCAACGTCTATTCACTGCACAAGATCTTCAGCTCGGCCAGCGATTTGGACGCCGTTTACCAGGAATGCACCACCGCGCAGCGAGGTTGCGTGGACTGCAAGCGTCATCTGTCCGACGGTGTCAACGGCTATTTGGCGGCCTTCCGGGAACGCCGGCAAGACTACGCGACGCGTCCCGATTTTGTACGAGATGTGCTGGAGGACGGCGCCAGCAAAGCTCGGGTCATTGCCCGCAACACCATCGAAGAAGTCTATCAAAAGATGGGGCTCGGCTAGACAGATACGCCCCTTTCACCCGCCAGGGAAGCCGGGGCGGTATAGCGCACGAACTGACGCCCTTCAGCGCAGGATGATCCGAGTCGCCGGTGGTTTCAAGACAAACCTGGGGAGAAACCCTTTTCCGTTACCGATAACCTCATCGAACCATCTTATGAAACCATTATTCCAGATTTAAGGGATCACGCCATGCCCTTTACAGCATCCGAAACGATACCCAATTCCCGTTCCGGCAGGCCCGCATTGGAGGTGGCCATTGAGGCGGCGCGACGGGCCGGCGAATTATGCCGGGAGCGTTTCCGAACGGCCAAGGAGGTCAGTTTCAAGGGCCGAAAAGATATCGTCACCGACGTTGACCTGGAAGCGGAGAGAATCGCGCTGGGCTTGCTTGGTGAAGAGTATCCTGACTTTGGCATCCTCGCTGAAGAGTCGGAACCCGTGGCTGCCGCGTCGCCTTTCGTCTGGGTAGTTGATCCGCTGGACGGCACTCGGAACTTCGCTATCGGCGTCCCTCACTTCTGCACGGTGGTGGCCCTTTCCCATGGAGACCAGCCCATTCTGGGCGTCACCTACGACCCTATGCGAGAGGAGATATTCACCGCGCAGGTGGGCCAAGGGGCGTTTCTAAATGGTGAGCGGGTATCGGTGTCAAGAAACCGGGAGTTGAGCGAGTCGGTCCTGTCCTTGGACCTGGGTTACGTCGACGAGAGCGCTGGGATGGCCATCGACCTTATCCGTTCCCTCTGGCCCGGCATGATTAGCCTGCGCCTGATGGGTTCGTCGGCTCTGGGTATGGCTTACGCCGCCGCCGGCCGGGTGGACCTGTACTTTCACCACTCTCTTTCGCCGTGGGACGTGGCTGCCGGCCAGATTCAGGTCCGCGAAGCCGGGGGCGCGGTGGTGGATAGGCAGGGCCAACCGGCCAATCTACGCACTCCCAGCGTCATCGCCTCCAATCCTCGGCTCGTCGAACAGTTCTTGAAGGCTACTGACGGTCAGCCGTGGCGGGCCCAGTAAAGGACTAAGAGCTTGTCTCATAAAGCTGAGTCCTCCAGGATCTTACCTTGGTGGATTCCCGCTTTCGCGGGAATGACAGGTTATTGAGACGCATTCAATACTGGTTTAGGCGGTTAATAATCGTAACCCCTCTGGTTGCGTCCGCCCAAAATCGTGAGTGGAGACTTCTGAGACAGGCTCAAAGGACTAAGCTCCGGGCACCCGCACCACGCCAGCCTCCACCAAGTTTTGAATGTCCTCACCGGAGTAGCCGTGTTCCTCGAGCACCTCAACGCTGTGCTCTCCCAAGGCCGGAGCTCGCCGATAGATTCGTCCCGGCGTGGCTGACAACTTCACCGGTATGCCAATGTTATGTAAGGTGCCCAGGTCCGGGTCTTCCAGGTCTACCAGCATATCCCTGGAGCGCACCTGAGGGTCTTGATACACCTGTTCCATGTTGTAAATCGGTCCGGCAACTACTCCGGCCTGTTCCAGCAACTGCAACCAGTAGCCGGTAGAATTCCGGCTCAGGTCCTCCTCCAGCAGCGCAGCTAACTCTGCCTCCCGCAACTTGCGGTCTCCCTGGGCTTTGAACCGTGGGTCCTCGGTCAAGTCCTCACGGCCGATGGCCCGGCAGAACTGCTGCCACGTAGCCTGTGTTGCGGCGCCGATGTTAATGTAGCCATCACTGGTGCGCAAAGCCTGGTAGGGCGCCGAAACCCGGTGGGCGGAACCCAGGGGACCCGGGATATCGCCATCGGCGAAATAGCCGGAGGACTCCCAGATAGTGTAGGAAATTCCAGCCTCCATGAGGGAGGTGTCAACCATCTGGCCCTGGCCGGTGCGTTGGGCGTGAATGTAAGCGCATAGGACACCGTTGGCGGCGAGCAATCCAGCCGATATGTCGGTGATGGGCACCCCAACCTTGGCGGGGGGCCGGTCGGGATGGCCGGTAATGCTCATAAGACCGCTCATACCCTGAGCCACCAGGTCAAAGCCGCCCCGATTTTGGTAGGGCCCGGTGCTGCCGAAGCCCGATATGGTGCAATACACCAAACTTGGCTTCAGCTTCACCAGCTCAGGATAGCCAAGCCCCATGCGCTGCATCACCCCAGGACGGAAGTTTTCCACCACCACGTCGGCCCGTTCCACCAGGCGGTGAAACACTCCTCTGCCTTGTTCGTTTCTCAGGTCCAGAGCCACGCTGCGCTTGTTGCGGTTCAGGGCCATGAAACCCGCAGACCAGGTCTCCCCAAAGGACTGGCCCATCCGGCGGGTGTCGTCTCCGCCGTCGGGTTTCTCCACCTTGATGACGTCGGCCCCCATATCGGCCAGCAGCATGGTGCAGACCGGACCGGCCATTATCTGGGTTAGGTCTACCACCACTACTCCTGATAAGGGTCCAGGATTAGACTCAAGGCTCATGTTTAGCACCGTGCCCGCTAGAATGTATTTGACAGCACTAGTTTTGTTGTCGCCAGCCTGCCGCAGGACCTTTCTCGCGCCCAGCCGCGCCGGGCCCCAGAGCATGGCGGATCGTGTTCCGGCCCGCCCGCATGTGCAGTATACTGAATCTTGGGTTGCAGCAAAACGCCTTTCAAGAGAGGCATAGGGCAATCGCGTCGGGTTCGCGTCGCTCCTGGTCATTACCGTTTTCGCGAGACTTGCGCGCCCGGCCCGCCCATGACAGACGCTAAACCGCCTGCATATGGGTCTCCCGCCCCAAGCGAAAGCCGGGGTGTGACGAACGCGTTATCTTGGGCGCGATTTCCGTTGAGAGGAGTAGGGATGGATTTACAGGCAGGTCAACAGGCGCCAGGAAATCTTGACGCACACACCGCGGCCCCGGGGACTCCGGGAGCCATGCCATCAACACTCAGGGTGAAGCAAGACGCCGACTACATATTTCACGAGCTCACCAGGAGTATCTGTCCGGAATGCAAAACGGTCATTGACGCCCAGATCATCATCCGGGAAAACCGGGTGTTCATGCGCAAACGGTGCCCCAGCCACGGTTGGTTCGAGGGGATCATCAGCTCCGACGCTGAGATGTACGTCAACGCCATCAAGTTCAACAAGCCTGGGACCCTGCCGCTAGAATTTAGCACCGAGGTGAAAGACGGCTGCCCATTGGACTGCGGATTGTGCCCCGAGCATAAGCAGCATATGTGTCTGGCCCTCATCGAGGTCAACACCGCCTGTAATCTCA
Source organism: Dehalococcoidia bacterium (assembly GCA_965224325.1). Taxonomy (GTDB): domain Bacteria; phylum Chloroflexota; class Dehalococcoidia; order Lucifugimonadales; family UBA3495; genus CBDCMJ01. The sequence continues at coordinate 79,194 of CBDCYT010000016.1, read as the reverse complement.
ACTGTCCGGTGTGTTTCGCCAACGCAGGGGTGGGGTTCAGCCTCACCATGGAGCAGGTGGAGAGTATGCTAGACCGTTTCTTGGAGGTCGAGGGCGACCCCGAGGTAATCCAATTCAGCGGAGGAGAGCCCACTATTCATCCCCAGATTCTAGACATGATCCGGGCAGCCAAAGACCGGGGCATCGGACAGGTGATGGTGAACACTAACGGCGTCCGAATCGCCCGCGATGACCGGTTTCTCCAAGACCTGGCGAGCTTGGACCCATTGATCTATTTTCAGTTCGACGGCTTGCGCCGGGATACCTACTTGACTATCCGGGGCGAAGACCTGCTGGACCAAAAGCTGCAAGCCTTGGATCGCATGAAGCAGGCTGGGCTGGACGCGGTGCTGGTCGCCGCCATCGAAACCGGCGTAAACGTCGATGAAGCCGGGTCCATACTGGAGTTCGGCTTGAAGCACCCTGCGGTACGTGGAGTGGTGTTTCAACCTGTGACCCACGTGGGAAGGCACATTCCCTTCGACCCCATGACGCGGGTGACCATTCCCGACGTCGTACACGCCATCGTGGACCAAACCAACGGCCGGTTCATGCTGGAGGACTTCGTGCCGGTGCCTTGCTGCTTCCCCAACTGCCAGGTCAATTCCTACATCTTGGTGGATGGGGAACAGGTAATCCCCCTGCCCCGGTTGTTGAAAATTGAAGATTACCTGGACTACATCACCAACCGCGCCCTGCCGAAGCTGCCCGCCGCCGCCGATATTCAGAAAGCCCTAGAGGGCCTTTGGTCGGCGTCAGCCGTTGCCGGCGCTGAGGTCACGGCCAGCATGTTCCAGTGCGCCTGCGGCCCCGGCCTGGAGCTAGGCAATGACCTTTCACCGCTGCGTAAACACATATTCCAGGTCGCCATAAAGGACTTTCTTGATCCCTACACTTTTAGCGTGAAGCAAGTGATGAAGTGCTGCGTCGGCGTTCTGGTTCCTGATGGGCGGATAATACCTTTCTGCGCTTACAACTCGGTGGGGTACCGGGAGCGCGTCCGGGACCAGCTAGCCCGCGAGCAGGCCAACGGCGCCAACCGTGGGTTTCATAACACCACCATCGGCGCCGGCTGATCCTGCCCGCAACTTGTGCCGTGGGTGGGATGGCGGCAACAGCTTAAGTAACTATTTCAATACGAAAGTGAGAAAGCCCTAATACAACCGTTGGACAGAGCACACGTGGAAATTCTAGACGTATCGGAACAAGCCAAGGCCAAGGCGTGCTGCGCCGACCTGTACCAATCGCAGTTGGCCCGGATGGTCCTGGGTGACACTCTTCACCCGGGTGGGCTGGCCCTGACCAACCGGCTGGGCAAGCTCATGGAGATCGAGCCCGGGGACTGGGTAGTGGACTTAGCCAGCGCCCGGGGCAACAGCGCGATGGCGGTCTCCCGGGTGTTCAAGTGCAACGTAGTTGGAGTGGAATTCGGCCGCGCCGCCGTGCTTGAAGCCCACGCCGCGGCCCAAGGCTCGCCGAAGGGCGCCAGCAGCCACCACCTCCAGGGAGACGCTGAGCAGCCTCCCCTGCGCCCCGGAATGTTCGATGGCGTGTTCTGCGAGTGTTCCATGAGCCTGTTTCTAGACAAGTCCGCCGCCATAGCGGAAGCGGTGGGCCTGCTGCGTCAGGGCGGCCGGCTGGGGCTCAGTGACGTTACGGTGGAGCCCAACAGCCTGCCCGCTGAGTTGGAGGGATCGCTGGGCCAGCTATTATGTCTCACTGATGCCCTGACCGTGTCCGGCTACGTCCGCCTCCTCGAAGAAGGCGGGCTCAAGATGGTCCACCAAGTTGACGCCTCGGCGGAAGGCGTGAAAATCATCGACGCACTTGAAGCCAAGGTGGGCGCTTACGTTGCCTGGCAAGGGCTGACCGGTCAGCAGGGGCCAGGTCCAGATTTATTGCAGCGGGCGCCCCAACTGCTGATCAGGTTGCGGGATATGATCACCCGAGGTCAACTTGGGTACTGGGTATTCGTGGCCGAGAAACCGGTGGATTAGAAACTCCGGCTGCGGTCTTGGCAACCTGGGCAACGGCTCCAAGAACATGCCGGTCGAATTAGTCACAATAAGACGCCGGTGCGCCACATTTATCAAGTTCAGGAAGCCGGACCGGGCGCCCGCGCTCTAGACTCCTCAGCCGGTGCGAAATTGCGAGGGGCCAGACTGTGATCTCCGAATTGCGCACGGAACAGGTGGAGTGGAAACGGTCTGAAGTGGGGCGAAAGAGTGCCTGAAGAGTACCTCACCTTCATCAAGCTAACCGGCGCTCTCTTGGGCGGCTATGTGTTGGGTTCTCTCCCCTTTGCGTTGTGGGCAGCCCGGTCCCGAGGCGTCGACATCTTTGCCACTGGGAGCAACACCGCCGGAGCGGCCAACGTGTTCTGGCACATTGGACGCAGGCCGGGAGCGCTGGTGTTCGCAGGGGACGCCGCGAAAGGTTCTGCCGCAGTGTTGATCGCCAGCCTGTTGGACTTGCCGCCCCTGGCTATTCTTATGGTAGCCGGGGCCGCCATAATGGGCCACTGGAAATCGGTCTTCTCCGGTTTCCGAGGCGGCGACGGCATGGCGACGTTGATGGGCGTGACCATTACCCTGGAGCCGGCCCTGTCAGCAGTAGGCATTGTGGTGGGATTGGCCGTCCTATTGGCGTTGTGGCGGGCGCCATTGCGGTCAGCGGGGGCGTTGCTCGCCGGTTTTACCGTCATCCTGGGAGCAAGCCAACTTTGCCAACTCGACCGCGAGATGGTGATGGGGCTGGCCGTGCTAGCCATGATGGTGCTGTTTCACACCATCGCGGCCAAGTGGCGCCGGCTGCGCTGCGCAACCGAAGGGAAACCTGAAATTTATCTGCCCTCAGATCACCCGCCCGGTTACGGGCCCACCGCAGCGGAACACCGTTAAGGCTCGGTCTCCGGTACGGATATATCCAGAGTTTTCTTGAGCGCACCGAGTTTTATAACCCAGGCCAAGTTATCATCTTCCTCAGCCTCGCTGCGAAACTGGGGCGCCAAGTTGACAGCAGTTTCCAAGTGGTGCAAGGACCGGTCTACGTTTCTGGCGCGGGAGTAAATCCTGGCCGCGTTGTAGTGGGCGGGGGCAAACTCCGGGGCCGACTCCAACGCCGAGAGATATTCTTTAAGGGCGTCATCTTCGCCGCCCAAGGCTTCCAAAGCCGCTCCTTTGTTATTCCGAGCCTCGGTAAATCCGGGACGCAGCTCCAGGGCGCGGCCGTAATCCTCCAGCGCTCGCTGGTAATCGCCCAAGGCGTCGTAAGCCAAACCTCTGTTGTTGTAAGCTTCGGCGTCCTCGGGAGTGAGCTCCACCACGTTGGAATAGTCGGAAACCGTTTCCTCGAGCCGTCCCAGGTAATAGTGGGTCCTGGCCCGATTGAAAAACGCGTCGGCGTTGCCGGGATTGCAAGTTAGAGCTGCCGTGTAGTCGGATATGGCCCGCTCGTGCTCTCCCATCTCGTCCAGAGACGCGCCGCGGTTTAAGTACGCGTTGGAGATGGACGGCCCCAGAGCTATGGCATTATCGAAGTCGGTCACGGCTTCGGCGTGGCGGACCATGCGGGCCAGCAAGAGACCTCGATTGTAAAACGCCTGCAGGTAGTCTTGCTTGATGGCGATAGCCTCGGTGTAGTCAGCCAGCGCTAGGTCTTGTTCGCCCAGATCGTCGTAGGCGTTGCCACGTTGATAGTAGCACTCAGCCAGAGACAGGCCCCGTTCAATTACCGCGGTGAGTTCATCGACGGCTTCCAGGGGTTGCCTCAACCGCAGATGGGCCAATCCGAGGTTGAATCCGGCGTCCAAGTGGCCGGGGTCTTCCTCTCTGATGCGCCGGTACACAGCGGCGGCGGCCTCATAGCGGCCAACCGCAAAGCATCCGTTGCCGTAAATCAAGCTACCGGCGACCGATTCATCGGCCTCCAGGTACTCCAGTACCTCTTCGACCTCTCGTTGAGGTTCGCCGGAGAGCCGCCCCCCTCTTGGCCGGGGGGTGACACGCTCCGCTCCGATGCCGTTTTCGATCAGCAAGCCGGTTAGCCGAGTCAGAAGTTCAGCGCAATCGTACATCATTAACCTATCATATAGGATATCATCGCCCGTTGGGCCAGAGTCAGGGTCATTTCTCCGGGCCTTTTCATTCTTCCGTCATTCCCGCGTTTCCGTCATTCCCCCGCTTCCGTCATTCCCACCTTCCGTCATTCCCACCTTCCGTCATTCCCTCGCTTCCGTCATTCCCACCTTCCGTCATTCCCCCGCTTCTGTCATTCCCGCGCTTCCGCCATTCCTGCCTTCCGTTATTCTCGCCTTCCCGCATTCCGGCGAAAGCGGGAATCCACTACGCCCTGCAATATGACAAACTCCCGGCAGCAAGGCTGTATGGATTTCCGCTCCCCGATCGGGGTCGGGGAGCGGGAATGACGGAAACCATGCGAGCCTACCCAGAGACGGGAACCATGCGAGCCAGCCCAGAAAATGAAAAGACCCTGGTCATTTCCACAGGCAAGATGTATCAGTTTTCACCACAACGCAGACGTTCCCGCGCATTCTGGTACTCCGAGAGCGGACGAGGTGCAGCCGAATCATGGTACGCCAAGGTCAGCAGCCACGGATCCCCTGGATAGCCCCGGCAATTAACAGGACCTTTCCCGACCCAAGGTGAATTGTACAGCTGCCCGCTGATCGGCCGGATAACCCGGGCAATTGACAAGTCGCTTCCCCAAGCAGCTTCATTGAACTATAACGGTATCCCCATTTACAATAGTTGAGGAGTAGCCACAGTTTCGGGAGTAATTGATTTGACGCAAGCGGGAAAGACTCCATTCATTTTATACACGCATCCGGACTGCGCTTTTTCAGCCGCGGCCAAGATGGACTACAGGAAGCGCAAAGTCGAATTTCTTGAGATCGACGTTTCCAAGCAGCGGGATAAAATCCCCGACTTGGAACAACTGACCGGCGGAGAGCGCCTGACCCCGGTAATGGTGGAAGACGGCGTTGTCATCATCGGATACAAGGGCGGCACTTGAGAGTTCTAGCTCCAGCTCGTCGGGCTGGAAGCGGTCATACTCACTCCACCGCCGGGGCCTTATCCCACCGCTGACACTGGCTTCTTGTTGGCCCTACCTTGCTATGTTAGCATGCCCCTGCGGCCAAATTTGATACAGAGGGTGAGGCTGATGGGTACGGCACAGGACAAACAGGCGGCCTTAGACATCGCGCTGGAGCGCATTGAGAAAGACCATGGTAAGGGTGCGGTCATGCGCCTGGGGGAGCTAAGCGACCAGCTGGGGAGTGACGCGATCCCCACCGGGTCCCTGGCGCTGGACGTCGCATTAGGAATCGGGGGCATTCCCCGCGGCAGGGTGGCGGAAATTTACGGAGCTGAGTCCGCCGGCAAGTCAACCCTGGCTATACACATCATGGCTGAAACTCAAAAAGCCGGCGGAATCGCGGCCTACATTGACGTTGAACACGCTCTAGACCCGCCCTATGCGCGCAACTGTGGCCTGGACTTGGACCAACTCCTGATCGCGCAACCGGACAGCGCTGAACAAGCCCTGGACATCGCCGAGCAGTTGGTCCGAAGCGGCGCGGTTGACGCCGTAGTCATCGACAGCGTGGCTGCCCTGGTGCCTCAAGCGGAACTCGAGGGCGACATGGGAGACACCCACGTTGGTCTGCAAGCCAGACTCATGTCTCAAGCTCTGCGCAAGCTCACCTCCACCATCCACCGCTCCAAAACCGCAGTTATCTTCATAAACCAACTACGGGAAAAGATCGGCGTTACTTACGGCAGCCCCGAAGTCACTCCCGGAGGCCGGGCCTTGAAATTCTACAGTTCCGTCCGCATCGACTTGCGGCGTGTGGAATCAATCAAGCAAGGGTCAGAAGTCATCGGCAACCGAGTGCGGGCCCGCGTAGTAAAAAACAAGGTGGCCGCCCCCTTCCGGGTAGCGGAATTTGACATCATGTTCAACCTGGGCATCAGCAAAATGGGTGACCTCCTGGAGTTGGGAGCGGCTCAAGGCGTACTAAAAAAATCGGGGGCTTTCTATTCCTATGGGGACACCCGGTTGGGTCAGGGGCGGGAGAATTCCAAGGAATTCCTCACCCAGCATCCGGAGATCGCCGACTCCATAGAAGCCCGTATCCGAGGGTCGGAGCCAGGGCAATTGGCAAATTCCACCCCCTCTGCGGCGGCTGAGCCGGACCAAGGCCAACCCCCGTCACTCTCGCCGACCTCACCTGACTTCGAAGAACCGGATGAAATCGCCTCACCGAATACCCAGAACACCTAGAGGCGTTGGTAACCGTAAGACTTCCATTTCACAAACCAAAAGACGGCCGCCCCGGTCGTATCGCCGGGGGGCCGGATCCCTTCAAGCACCTTCGCAGCATCACTCCGCCCGAGCAGCAGAGGGAGGCGAGGTGCGGGTCGCATCCGCCCCGGCACCCGGCCACCGGAGCTAACAAGAACGCAATGCAACGTTATCTACACCCCACCGCTGTCCTGAACATGGTCTCCCCGGGCAATCGGAGATTATCCTCTGCGTTGCTCCGGCTCAGCGGGGACCAATGCCGCCAAGGCATCGCTTCCCCGCTTGAGGTTGGCCAGACCCACGGTGGCGACAACCGGGTTGGCAACCTACCCGCCGACTAGATGACTCCTCTAATGAACGCAGAGGAAAACAGCGAAGACCGGGGAGCCGCCGTCAACGCGAGGCGAGACGCTCTGCGCCTATTGGCGTATCGGGCGCGCAGCCAAGCCGAGGTGCGGGGACGGCTGGAGCAACGCTACCCGAGAGAGGTGGTAGACCAGGTCATCGCCCAGTTATTGGAGAGGCGATACCTGGACGACGCCGCCTTCGCCCGGGACTGGCGCCAGCGGCGGGAACAAAGCAGGCCTCGCAGTGAAATTGTCTTAAAACAAGAGTTGCGGCAACACGGGGTAGACCCGGAAGTGATTGAGGAGGCCTTGGAGGGGTTCGATGCGGACGCCAACGCTTATGACGCGGCTCGAACATTGGCGCGGCGTTTGTCGGGAGGTGATTACTCCGTTTATCGCCGCCGGGTCCAGTCACACCTCCAGCGGCGTGGATTCAGCCCGGAGGTTATCCAAGACGTGGCCAGACGGCTTTGGCGGGAGTTAACGGACCCTCTGGACTGCGGTGTAGATCCCGAACAGCAGGAAGATTAACCCGAACCAACCGAAAAATTGGCCCATTATTATCCATGCCAGCAAGAAGGCCCCAACCACAGAGCCGCCGGCCACCCAGGCCAAACCCGCACCCCGCTTCCTGTTCACCGACCGGCTAACCAGCTCACCGGCCCCATAGCCCACCCCGATGGCGCCCATGGAGTAGAAAAAGGGGACGACGGCTATGAACAAGGACCACAGCAGACCCCCACCTATAGCCACCGCTACGCCAACCCCTATAGCTTTAGCATAGTAGGTAGGCTGGACGTCGTAGGTTGGCATCCGGGCTGCTTTGCCGCACTCCCGGCAACGGATCCCCACCGGAGCCTGGACCATGCACTGCGTACAAATATGTTTATCGCATTGGCTGCAATAAAGCCGAGTTTCCACGGCCGGATGCCAGTAGCAGTGAGGGACCGCCTCCCAGTCTTGTTGCCTATCCTGCGATTGATCCGTACCCATCACGCATCATCAAGTCGTCATCTATTTGCCGCTGTCGGGTACCCGCCGTACCCATGCGGCATGATCGTCCACATCTCTATCCCGGAACAAACGGTTAAACAGCACTTTCCCCCTGGGTAATCCCTCGGGCATCGGCGTCCAATTGGAGAGCAAGCGCTTTAACACCGTTAGCCCCAGTAATCCCAGACAGTAATAGCTTATCACAGCTGGCTCGCGGGCGAGTACCGCCCAGAGAGGCAACAGCGCCAGCGAGATCAACACCCAGACCCCTGAGCTGCGAGTGATCACCCAACCGCCTAAGCCGACTAAGGCAAATCCCGCTAGGACGATTGGCGAAAGGGCCAACACGGAGCCGGTGGCAACGGCGATGCCCCGCCCTCCCTGGAATTTCAGAAACACAGACCAGTTGTGGCCAACCGACGCCAGCAACGGCGACACTACCAGAAGCACCGAAGACTGCTCCAACCCCAACACGTACCGGCCTATCCATACAGGTAGTGCTCCCTTGACGAGTATCTCCAGGATAGACAGGCTTACCGCCCAATTCCGGCCCACGTGATAGAAGACGTTGGTGCCGCCAACGTTGCCACTGCCGTAGCCGCGGATGTCCAGGCCTTTTACGATCCTCCCTACGAGGTAGGCGGCCGGTATGGCGCCCACCAGGTAGGATGCCACGTACAACCCGGAGACCGACCCGGAGATTTCCATGAGCGGCAACAGCCCCTAAGAGCTATGCTAGTCCGGGCGGGCGGGGGTCAAGTTCCGGGCCGCTTCCTCCAACCGGGTTACCGTGGAGAGCGGGGGGCCCATAACTCCGGGTAGCGCTTCGTTGACATTACCCAATCCGTGATAGTCGCTGCCTCCACAGGGTATAAGGTCATATCGGTCCGCCAACCTCTCCAGACGTGTAATCGTGTCTTGGTCAAAGCTGGCGTAGTAGACCTCCATGCCCAGCAGACCCGCATCCTTTAACTCGTCCATATTGGACTCGAGGTCAGACGTATAGGCCGGATGGGCCAACACGGGAACCCCTCCGGCTTTTCTCAACATTCGCACCGCGTCTCCGGGCGTAATCTTGACCCGCTCCACGTAGGCCAGTCCGTTTCGTCCCAGATATTCGGGAAACGCGTCCTTGGGTTGACTGCAGTAGCCCATTTCCACCATGGCCAATGCTATGTGAGGGCGACCCACCGCACCGTCGCCCGCGATCTTCTGCACCAGCTCCCAGTCGAGAACAATCCCTAGTTCCGCCAGCTTCTCCACCATGCCGCGAGCCCGATCGATCCGGCCCAGTCGAAACCGCGTCAGGGTGTCTTGGAACTCCTGGTCCTCATAGTTGATGAAGTAGCCAAGCATATGGATTTCATTCCCGGGGATATCCGCGCTCAATTCGATGCCCGGAATGATCCTCAATCCGTCGAACTGCTCGGCTTCCCGGAATGCCTCGGCCAATCCCTCGGTAGAGTCGTGGTCGGAAACGGCAACCTGTTTTAGCCCGCAGCTGGCCACTAGCCGGACCAACTCGGCCGGAGACAAGCGCCCGTCGGAGGCCGTGGTGTGCAGATGCAAATCAACTTCGACGGCCATGTTAGCCCACCACCCTATCCACGCGCTTAATGGACGTTGCTTTTCCACTGACGCGGTCTATCTCAATCAACACTGAGTTCATGACCACCGGCCCGTCAGCAACCGTTAGCCGCTGCGGTAATCCGGTTAAGAATCTATCCAACACGGCGCCGGTTTCGCTGCCAATCACCGAGTCCCGCGGGCCGGTCATGCCCACGTCGCTGATATAGGCTGTCCCGTTGGGTAGGACCCTGGCGTCCACGGTGCCCACGTGGGTGTGGGTGCCAACCACTGCGCTGACGCGACCGTCCAGGTACCAGCCCATAGCCTGCTTTTCCGAGGTAGCTTCAGCGTGGAAATCGACAACTACTACCGGCGGCGCCTTCGGGCCGCCCGCCTCCTGCAGTAGACGGTCGGCGGCGCGAAACGGGCAATCTAAGGGAGGCATGAACACTCGCCCCATCAAGTTAATTATCAGTACGTCGTCAAGCACCAGGGAGCCCCTTCCGGGAGCGTCCGGATAGTTGGCTGGACGGACCAAGGGCAGGCCCTCTTGCAGATGGGGGATTATCTCTTTTTGGTCCCAGATGTGGTTCCCCGAGGTGAGGATGTCCACACCGTTGTCCAGCAATTCGTGAGCCGTGTCCAGCGTGAGGCCGAAGCCTCCGGCGGCATTTTCTCCGTTGGCTACGACCAGATCTATGGCGTGCTCCCGTCGTAGGGAAGGCACCAGGCTTTTGACCGCGTGCCGACCCGGTCTGCCAATCACGTCTCCTATCATCAGTATACGCAAGAACCAAGCTCCTTAGCGAAGGGGCCAGAATACTCAGAGGGGACCCAAGTTTTGGATCCCCTCAGTACTTACACGCACTATCTTTTAGACACCTAGCAGCCGGTGGTCCCCGCCGCGTTAGCCGGCCATCCAGCCTGGTCCCCGGTGGTGCTCATCGCAGGATTCGAGGACACTGGTTAACGAGCATACTCCACGTTGCGAATCTCGCGGATGACGGTAACCTTGATCTGGCCGGGGAATACCAGGTCTTCCTCGACCTTCTTGGCGATGTCTCTGGCCAGGGCGGCAGCTTCGATGTCATCCAAGTCATGGGGTTTGACCATGACCCGGACTTCCCGGCCTGCCTGGATAGCAAAAGCCCGTTCCACACCGCTGAAGCCGGTTGCCACATTTTCCAAGTCCTTGAGGCGCTTCACGTAAAGCTCCATGGACTCCCTGCGGGCTCCGGGGCGTGCGGCGCTGATGGCGTCGGCGGTGGCGACCAAGTACGACTCTATAGTCTCGTGCTGGTCGTCATGATGCTCCAGTATGCCCCGGTAGGAACTGTAATTGATGGCGTGTTTTTGGGCCAGCTCAGCGCCGATTTCGGCATGGGGACCTGAGACCTCATGGGTCAGCGCTTTGCCGATGTCGTGTAGCAGCCCTCCGACCCTGGCCACCTGCTCGTTGGCGCCTGCCTCGGCGGCCAGCATCCCGGAGAGCAAGGCGACCTCGATACTATGTTGCAGTACGTTTTCGCCGTAGCTGTACCGGTACTTTAGTTGACCCAGCAGCTTGATCAGGTCTGAATCCAGCCCGGTGACACCGACTTCGAAAGTAGCCTGCTCCCCGGCTTTCCAGATTGTTTGGTCGATCTCAGCTTGGGTCTTCAGGACGATGTCTTCGATGCGTGCGGGCTGAATCCGCCCATCGGCAATCAGTTTTTCCAAGCTGAGGCGGGCGATTTCCCGCCGGACCGGGTCGAAACAAGATACTGTGACTATCTCGGGAGTGTCGTCGATTATGACGTCCACGCCGGTTAATGATTCCAGAGTCCTGATGTTACGCCCTTCGCGGCCGATGAGACGGCCTTTCATCTCATCGTTAGGTAGGGGTACGACAGAGGTGGTTGCCTCGGAAACAACGTCGGTAGCCAAGCGGTTGATCGCTGTGGTGATTATCCGGCGAGCGTTCTCGTCAGCCCTCGCCTTGTGCTCTACCTCTAACTCGTAGAACCGTTTTGCCAGATCGTGCTTGGCTTCCTCCTCCCCCTTTTTCACCACAATCTGGCGCGCCTCTAAAACGGTAAGGCTAGCTATCCCCTCCAGCGCTTGTTGTTGTTGCTCTTTCAGTAGTTCAGCGTCTTTGAGAGTGTCCTGGACCTCGGTTTCCTTGACTGCGAATTCACGCTGTCGCTCTTCCTGTGCCTCGATCTTGAGGTCCAACTGCTCTTCCCGCTGGACGTACCTTCGCTCTAAACGGTTCAGGTCTTGGCGTTGTTCCTTCAACTCCTGCTCAGCAACTGTGCGCTGCTTCAAGGCCTCTTCTTGCGCAGCTAGGAGAAGCTTCCGCTTTTCTTCCTCCGCCTGGTTTACAATGTTCTGCGCGGTTTCGTTCGCGCTTTGCACCTCGGCTTCTTCGGCTTCGCGTTTCCCAGATGCCCCTTTACCCGCGAGGGCGGACAGGATTCTGATGATAAAATTTAGCATATCACCCGTTCCTTTTCCGCCTAAATGGGCCCATGTAAAGGCCCTATCCCAAGGTACCATCCTATCGATAAGCGCCACGAGTGTCAAGGAGAGTTAGGGATAAGTAACTGTTCAGACTTGAGGCGATCCGAGTGTCTGACGGCCGGCAAGTTAGGGGTTTAATCTCTTTTGTTGACGTTGAGGTCGGCGGTTGTGAAAGGGCTTTATGCAGCTTTCGGCGCATTGGACTCGCCAACTCTGAGCGGTTGCCCAACATTAGGGCTATTGAGGCTGGACACAGGCTGCACTATAATGGGCTGGTCATTGGAGATGAAAACAGGCCCAGAGACTTGGGCCGCGTTCTTGAGAACAGGTGAAGCTATATGGCCGACCGGGATTACTACGAGGTGTTGGGGGTATCCAGAAGCGATACGGAAGAGGGGATTCGCAAAGCTTTTCGCAAGAAGGCGTTGGAGTATCACCCGGACCGGAACAAAAGCCCGGACGCGGAAGGGAAGTTTAAGGAGATCAACCAGGCCTATCAGGTGCTGTCGGACCCCGGCAAGCGGGCCCAATATAACCGGTTCGGCCACTCCGGTGTGACCTCCAACGGCGGCTTCGACAGGCCCTTCGAAGGCTTCGACGTATTCGGTGGTTTTGGAGACATCTTCGATTCGTTCTTTGGCGATATTTCGGGACGCAGGGCGAGGGAAGCCCAACGAGGCGGAGATCTTCAACAACGGGTGGTCCTCAGCTTCGAAGAATCGGTGTTCGGCGCCGAACGGGAGGTGGAAATCAACCGGGTGGAGCCCTGCCAACGGTGCTCCGGTGCGGGCAACGAGCCGGGAACCCCGGTCAACACCTGTTCCACTTGCAAGGGCGCCGGCCAAGTGCGCCAAGCGCAACGGAGTGTGTTCGGCCAGTTCACTCAGATTACAGCCTGCTCGACCTGCCAGGGTAGGGGAAGAGCGGCTCAGACCCCTTGCACCACCTGCCGGGGTGGCGGGTTAGAGCGCCGCCATCGAAAAATCGAGGTGAGAATTCCGGCGGGCGTAGAAGGAGGCATGCAGGTCCGATTGTCCGGAGAGGGAGACGTGGGCCGGGACGGCGGGCCATCGGGCAATCTATACGTACACTTGGATGTCCGGGAGCACGAGTTGTTCGACCGTGATGGCCTTGACTTGGTGTACCAGTTGCCCATCAATATGGCGGAGGCCGCGCTGGGCGTCGAAAAACAAATACCAACCCTGGAGCCCGACGGCAACGTCCAGACCCTCAAGATACCCCATGGAACTCAGCACGGGGCCGAGTTTCGCCTCCGGGGTAAGGGGATTCCACGCCTTCACTCCAACCAAAGGGGAGACCTGCGCGTGATGGTAGGTTTGGAGGTGCCTCGCGACCTCTCCAACGACCAGCGCAAGCTATTGGAGGCGCTGGCCCGCTCCATGGAGCCCAACGCCTCATCAAACAACGCCGCCGAAGTGGACCCGGACCACGACTTGGACGAGGATAAAGGACTGTTTGACCGCATAAAAGAGAGGCTGGGCTGAGACCCGTCCCGCCGGATTGGCCGCGGCATGAATGATGTCTTTTTGCGGCGCCTAGTACGGAAAGGGACCGCCTCCGGCTTTGGTCTCGAAGTAAATTGGCAGAAGTAGATTGGCAATAAACCGCATGAACGCCCGGGAGTAGTGTCTCCCGGGCATTTTTGTGGCAGATTATTATAGGGGTGACGTGGCCTGGCAAGAAATCAGCATAGGTGTGCCCCACGAGTACGTTGAGCCGGTCTCCTACCTGTTCAGCCGGTACGGCCGCGGCCTTAGCATGGAGCCGGACGGGCCGGATCGCCTTATGTTAAGGACCTACTTGCCCGCTACTTCCCGCCAACGTCTAGCGCGAATAGATGTTGGGCTTAGGCTGGTCTCTGCCGTACATCCCTTAGGCGAACCGGCTATCAGGGAACTGCAGGAGGAGGAATGGCAGAACGCGTGGAAGTCCCACTTCCATTTGACTAAAATCGGCCGGCGCGTGGTGATCCGGCCAACCTGGACCGATTACCAGCCTGAGCCGGGGGAAGTAGTCGTCGACATAGATCCCGGCTTGGCTTTTGGAACGGGATACCACCCCACCACTCATACCTGCTTGGAGGCAATGGAGACGTTGGTGGCTGACGGATCAACTCTGCTAGACCTCGGGACCGGTTCTGGCATACTATCCATCGCCGCCATCAGGTTGGGCGCCGGCAGCGCGGTGGCCTTGGACATAGATTCCCAGGCCGTGCGGGCCGCGCGCCGGAACTTCCGGCGCACCCGCACTTCCGGGCAAGTGACGTTGATTCAAGGCAGCTTGCCCCACCCAAAGGTGGGGGCGCGGCAATTCGACCTCGCGGTGGCCAACATTTCGGCACGGGCAGTTTGCGAACGAGCACAGTTCATAGTCGCCGCCACGCGGCACACCGGGACGGTAATTGCATCGGGCATGATGCGGGACCAGTCTCCACAAGTGGTGGACGCCCTAGTGGGGCTGGGCTGCACCTGCGTAGGCGAGTGGGCCAGGGACGAATGGGTAACCTTGGCGTTCCGGCCCCCTTCCAGCTAACGCTCCGTGGGCTAACTCTCCGCGGGCTCCCGCGCACCATTAGCCATTAAACTAACCATCAACAGTAGGGTAGGGTGGAATGACGAGAACGCGCCGCCGTGTTCCAACACGCGCACCGGCGGGCCCGAAACGCATGATATGCCTGCGTGATATACCCGAACGAGTGATATACTGGAAAATGTCTGGATTCGCTTGATGGAACGAGTCGACCTTACCCGTTATGAAAAAGCCGGTAGGCTGGGCACGGGGGCGGACTATGAAGTCCGGGCGGCGGTAGACCGCGAGACGGGGGATCAGGTGGTGCTGAAGCGCCCGGTGCCCCAGATGGTCCGCCGGCAACTGCACGGCCACACCGAAGCCCGCACGGAGCGCACCCTCAGCTTCTATGAAACCGTGGGCCACAAGATCCCGGCCATAGTGCCAATTCTGGGATACACCGAGCCTCAAGTCCACGATGACTATTTCGGCGATTCCCTGGAGTACGAATACCGGGTGATCGTGGAGAAACGGGCAACGGGTATCCCCCTCCTGATTAGTGATCCCAGGGCCCGTATAACCAAAGTCGCCGTCGGAGTTGCTCAAAACCTCTTCGCCCTGTTCCCCCTAGCCCACGGGCCGGACCGTTCCGTATTCGCCATCCACAGGCACTTATTGGACCTGCAAGAGGCGGTCCTGAACACCGGCTACTTGCTGCTGGATATGGGACCACAGAACATTTTCTACCAACCCGCCACCAGCGAAATAACGGTCATCGATACCGGTGCCCTGGCAGCCGCCAACGGTGAGCCTTCCTCCAGGGGGAAACCGCCTCCGGATATCCACGACTTTTACCTGGAGATGTTGAAGTATTACACTACGGCACAGCAACCCCCGGCCCAAGCCAGCGGCTACCAGGACCCCCACGGCATGCGTCCAGTGGTCCGTTTCGACGAGGAGCTGGAAGAAATGGGCCGCAACTTCGACCAAGCCGGTGGCCCGCAGCGGGAACCCGCTTTGCAGATCATAAACTCAGTTCGCGGCCGGGCCTACGAAACCGTGGAAGCGTTTCGCCAGGACCTGATGGACTATCTTGACGCTGTGGCTCTGCGCAACTACCAGCTCTTTGGTGACCCCCAGGTTAGGGACGCTTGGGACGAGGCCCTGAGCTGGCTGCGGGGTGAGTACTGGCAACGTTTTTTGTTCGATCCAGACACCGAACTCACCAGGTTCAACAACCCGGGATGACCAGATTGCAGCTTATGTCAATATCACGGCGAGACCAAGGATTTCTTTTGTCCCACCTTGCGCTGTCCCACCTTGAGCACTGGTATAGTTATCCGTAACGGCGGTGGCAACAAACCAAGGCTGCACTAGGGGCGCCGGATGAGCGTCCAAAGCCAAGACGGCAATCGACACCCGGTCAAACGGCTGACCTGGGCTAATTGGGAACCCCTCATACTCTCAAACATCTCCCTCGACAATCTTGGGGAGACACCGGCTGAACCGGGTCTATAAACCGAACCTACCGGAGGAAATAGGTATATGCTGGCCAGCTCAGTGGCAATATTGCAGGACAATTCAGTCCACGGA
This sequence comes from Dehalococcoidia bacterium, assembly GCA_965224325.1. Lineage (GTDB taxonomy): Bacteria > Chloroflexota > Dehalococcoidia > Lucifugimonadales > UBA3495 > CBDCMJ01. The sequence continues at coordinate 63,295 of CBDCYT010000016.1, read as the reverse complement.
GACGATAACCATCTTACCCGGGACTTGGGTAATAATTCCTTCCTGGACGTGGTGATGGACGGAGTGACCGGTCATGGGGGAGAAGAGGCCAGCCGGACATTAAAAGAAGCTTTGGCCGAGACTGCAGTGGAGTCGATCAAGGATGTGGAGGAGGTGCTGAAGGAGGTCAACACCGAGTTTTTCCAGGTTGGAGGCGGCCGCTTTCTGCTCACAACCGTATCGGCCGCTCTGTTCATACATGGGCGTTTGCACGTGCTTGGAGCTGGGGATAGCCCGCTGTTTCTGGTAGGCCCCGACTCGCTCGAGCAGCTTGCCGGCCGAATAGGCGGTTTTCTTCACGTGGGGGTAGCGCAAGCCATCGGAGCCGGCCCTGAGCTTTCTAACTTGGCCCGTGCCGAAACCGAAGTGCTGCCAGGCTCCCGCCTAGTCCTGGCCACCGATGGGTTGACCGACAATATTTTGATCGACGAATTGGTGGACTTGATCCGCCGGTCCGCCTCTCCCGAGGAGGCCGCTCAGCAAATTGAAGGCAGCATCGTAAACTACATCCGGGAAGGGCGTCTGCCGGCCCGTTTGGGGCGGCGTTTCCGGCGCGACGACCGCACCGCCATATTCCGGTTCTTCTCGGAAGCTGAATGACCTGCACCTCATCCGCTAACTCCGGTACTAGTGGATTGAGGGGCATTTTCATTTTCTGGGTTGGGTCGGATCGTTCCCGTCATTCCGGCGAAGATTGTCCCCGACCCTGATCGGGGAGCGGGAATCCATTCAGCCTTGCGGCCGGGAGTTTGTCATATGGCAAGGCGTAGTGGATTCCCGTTTTCACGGGAATGACAGAAGGCGGGAATGACAGAAGGCGGGAATGACGGATGGCGGGGTATGCCAGAGGCGCGGGAATGGTGGAAGGCGGGAATGACGGATGGCGGGGTATGCCAGAGGCGCGGGAATGGTGGAAGGCGGGATTGCCGGAAGGCGGGGGATGACAGAAGGCAGGAATGACGGAAGCGCGGGAATGACAGAACGCGGGAATCACAGAAGGCGGGAATGACGGATGGCGGGGTATGCCAGAGGCGCGGGAATGGTGGAAGGCGGGAATGCCGGAAGGCGGGGGATGACGGAAGGCGGGAATGACAGAAGGCGGGAATGACAGAAGGCGGGGGATGACGGAAGGCGGGAATGACAGAAGGCTGGAATGAATGATAGAAGGCGGGGATGACAGAAGGCGGGGGATGACAGGTGCGGGGTATGACGGAAGAATGACAAGGCCCTGTACTGGATTCACCGCCCCTTGTGACAAATTTCGGAAATTGCTACAATGCATCGGCTCAGCCTTCGTAGCGCGATGACGAAGGTTAAGCTAAAAAAGGAGCAGTGGTAGTGGGAAAAATAAACGTTGCCTTGATTGGCGTGGGGAATTGCGCCTCCTCGCTAGTTCAAGGGCTCCACAAGTACGTCGAGCTTCCGGAGGATGGAGACATCCCCGGGATCATGCACCCTAAGATCGGGGACTATAGGATCGAAGACATAGAGGTGGTGGCAGCCTTCGATATTGACCAGAACAAAGTGGGCAAAGACCTGTCGGAGGCCATATTTACTCAGCCCAACAACACCTTAAAATTTGCCGAAGTGCCTCCTCTGGGGGTGCAGGTGGACCGGGGCATGACCCATGACAGCATCGGAAAATATGTCGCAAACGTAGTAAAAAAGTCTCCTCACCCCACAGCCAACATGGTCGAAATCCTCAAAGATCGGGAAGTCGACGTGGTGATCAACTATCTGCCGGTAGGCAGCGAGAACGCCACCAAGTGGTACGTGGAGCAGATCTTGAACGCCGGCTGCGGCATGGTGAATTGCATTCCGGTGTTCCTGGCGCGGGAAGAGTATTGGCGGGGCCGCTTCGAAGAAAGGGGTTTGCCCATCATCGGGGATGACATCAAATCTCAGGTTGGCGCCACCATTTTGCACCGGATACTCACCCGGCTGTTCGAGGACCGCGGCGCCGAGATTGACAACACCTATCAACTGAACTTCGGAGGCAATACCGACTTCCTCAACATGCTGGAGCGCGAGCGGCTGGTGTCAAAGAAGATCTCCAAGACCGGGGCCGTCACCTCCCAAATGGAGGGCGGTATCGATCCCGATAACATCCACGTCGGCCCCAGTGATCACGTGCCCTGGCTCCAGGACCGGAAATGGTGCTACGTCCGGCTGGAGGGGAAGGTTTTCGGGGGAGCGCCCATCAGCCTGGAGGCCAAGCTTGAGGTGTGGGACAGCCCCAACTCAGCCGGAGTGGTGGTGGACGCCATCAGGTGCGCCAAGCTGGCCTTGGACCGAGGCCTAGGAGGCGCCGTGTACGGCCCCAGCGCTTATTTCATGAAATCTCCTCCCCAGCAATATACCGACGACCAGGCCAGAGTCATGGTGGAAGAGTTCATCGCCGATGGTTCTCAATAAGAACCGCGAGAAGAAGAACCCCGGCAAGAAAAACCCCAGGAAGGACTGCGGATTAGCTTTCGCACCGCTGACGCCAGAGTAAACTCAAAGCGGGCCCCGGAGTAACTAAGTGAAAATCGCCATGGTGTCCCCATACGATTTCACCTGGCCCGGTGGGGTGACCGCCCACGTAGCCCAGTTGGCCCGCGAGCTGGACAGGTCGGGGCATCAGGTCCAGGTGCTGGCGCCCCACTCCCCATCGCGGGACGGCCTTGACGGCAACGACTTCATCCACCTGGGAAGGTCGGTGCCTCTGCCCAGTGGCGGCTCCATCGCTCGTGTGTGCTTGTCCTGGTGGCTTTTGCCCAAAGTGCGGGAGCTGCTTCGGCGCGAGGAATTTGACATTGTCCACCTCCACGAGCCCATGGCTCCGATTCTGCCTCTGTGCGTGCTGGAGTTCTCCAACGCGGTCAACATAGGGACCTTCCACGCTTCCTATAGCCATCAGCACCTGTACAATCTGACTCACCCCATCATCAAGCGCTGGCACCGGCGGCTTCACGGCGGAATCGCCGTGTCGCCCGCGGCCTACCGGTACGTGAACAACGCCTTCCCTGCCGACTACAAAATCATCCCCAACGGCATCGACGTCGACCACTTTGCCGGCGAGAGCAAGCCTTGGCCTGAATACCAGGACGGCAAGACCAACATTCTGTTCGTGGGCCGCCTTGAGAAGCGCAAGGGATTGAAGTACTTACTGGAAGCATACGGTCGATTGAAGTGGGACCACCCAAACATACGGCTGATAGTAGTGGGTCCAGGCCAACCGGACCGAGACTCCATCCGCTTGATGGGCGCCTGCGGTTTGCAGGACGTGGTTTTCGCCGGCAAAGTTTCCTACGACGACCTGGCCCGTTATTACGCCAACGCTGACATGTTTTGCTCCCCAGCCACCGGTTCCGAGAGCTTCGGCATCGTGTTGATGGAAGCAATGGCGGCGGGCAAGCCCGTGGTTGCCTCTGACATAGAGGGTTACCGGGGCATAATGGAACACGGAAACCAGGGATTACTGTTTCCCAGAAAAGACGCGGAGGCGCTGACCAATTGCCTGGCCCTCTTGCTAGAAAATCCCGAATTAGCGCAGCGGCTGGGCGCCAACGGGCGCCGAACTGTGGAGCAGTACCGCTGGGAGGTGGTGGCCTCCCAGGTGGAAGCCTACTACGAAGACTGTTTACGAGGCGCTAATGGCTTTCTCAAGCAGAGAGCAGTTTAGAGCGGTCGTCCTCCGGCATGTTGAACTTCCCTGCGCACGGTTCCTCCGCTTTCTAAGGCTCACGCCCAACGCGGTTACCCTCCTTGGTTTTGGAGTCGCCGTGGCGGCAGCCTGCCTTGTAGGATTTGGATGGCTGCTGGCGGGAGGCGCCGTGTTTCTGGCAGGCAGCGCGCTGGATTTGATGGACGGCGCATTGGCCAAGCTGACCGGCACCGCTAGCCCCTTCGGCGCGCTGCTGGACTCGGTTTTTGACCGGCTGAGTGAAGCTGCTCTGTTCTTGGGGTTGGCTGTCTACGCCGTGCATGGCGACTTTAGTGACAACCACCGCCTGTTTTTGATAACCGTAATACTGCTGGCTTTAATATCCTCGCAAGGGGTAAGCTATCTGAGGGCCCGAGGTGAAGGACTGGGAGTGTTTACTCGAGCCGGGTTGATGACCCGGCCGGAACGGGTGGTGCTTCTGGGGGTTGGGCTGCTCAGCGGCCAGGTCCAATGGTTCTTGCTGGTCATGGCGGCGGTGTCTTTCTTCACCCTCTTCCAGCGCATGTTCACCATTCGGAACATGCTGAGCAAGGGTGGATAAGCATGGGGTTCCCGTGTAAACTGGCGTCATGACTCAAAAGTCGCTGCTCTTGGACCGGGACAAAACCCAGCTAAAGCGCACTTTCCGCAAAGACCTGAGCGCCGAAGTGAAATTGCGGTTGTTCACCCAGCCGCCGTCCGCAGTGATCGTGCCTGGCAGGGAGTGCAAGTACTGCGCACAGACACAGCAGCTCTTGGAGGAACTATCCAGCCTGTCGCCCAAGCTGCAACTGGAGGTCATCGACTTTCACCGTCAGAGCGAGTTGGCCCAGGAGCAGGGGGTAGAGCGGATTCCCGCCACCATACTTGACGTAGGCGGCTCCTCGCGGACGAAATTCTACGGGATCCCAATAGGCTACCAACTCGCCACTCTAGTAGAGGATATCAAGCTCATATCCAGGGGGGTTAGTCCTCTCAGCACGAACACCCGAAAGAAGTTGAGAGAAATAACAAAACCGGTGCATATTCAGGTGTTCGTTACTCCCGAATACACGCCTCATCCCGGCCAAGACCGCTTGGCCCACGCCTTCGCTTTGGACTGCCCCTACATCAGCGCCGACGTCATTGACATCCATGAATTTCCCACGCTGGCCCAGACCTACGGAGTAAGGTCGACGCCCTTAACCATCGTCAACGACTACACCCGCCAAGCGGGACCCGTGTCCGAGCGCCACTTGCTATTGATGGTGCTTCAAACGGGAGCGGCAACCACTGCCACTGCAGGCGACGACCGGTGAGGAAGCTTAGCGGGCCTTATGACTCAGGAGAATAAACGTGCCCAACGAGCTTAAAGGAGACCTCAACGGCCAAGAACTTCGGGTAGGTGTTGCGGTGTCCAGGTTCAACGAGGTCATCACTCGCCTGCTTCTTAGCGGCGCCTTGGAGACCCTAACCCGCCACGGCGTTCGGGACGACCACGTCACCGTGGCTTGGGTGCCGGGGGCGTTCGAGCTTCCGGTAGTGGCCAAGGCCCTCGCCAAGACAGGCAGATACGACTCCATCATCTGTCTCGGTGCAGTCATACGAGGCGAAACCACCCATTACGACATGGTGGCGGGTCAGGCTTCCGGTGGCGCCGGCGCAGTTAGCTTGGAAACGGGTATCCCCGTCATTTTCGGGGTTCTGACCACCGAAACCATGGACCAGGCGATCAATCGCGCCGGGGGCAAGTCTGGCAACACCGGCAGCACCGCGGCGGCGGCCGCCATCGAGACCGCTCGTCTTGTCCAGACCATCAACGCCGGGTAAAACAGCCGGCTAAGACCCGCCCCGCCGATGGCTAACTCCCGGCGCCGGAGTCCCTCTTGAACCGGAGCCCCTCTTGAAATAGAAACCGCTCGTCTTGTCCAGACCATCAACGCCGGGTAAAGCAGCCGGCCAGGGCTCGCCCCGGCGGCCGATGGCCGACCCCCGGCGCCGGAGGCCCTCTTGAAATTCGGCGTGACCATACCCAACAACTGGGGCGTAGAAGACCCCCGGCAAATGCTCGCTCTGGGTCCCTTGGCTGAAGAGTTGGGCTACGACTCCGTGTGGGTCATGGACCACCTGTTCAACACCGGTTTCATCAGGGAACGCCTGGAAAACAGGCCCTATTACCATCCCCTGTCGACTTTATCTTATATGGCCGCTACCACCAGCCGTGTGCTTCTAGGCACTTCGGTCCTGGTGCTGCCCTATCACAACCCGGTGGAGTTGGCCAAGTATGCCGCAACCCTGGACCAGGTCTCCGGCGGCAGGGTGGTCTTGGGCGTGGGTGTTGGGGCCTTGGCCGAGGAGTTCCAGGCCTTGGGCATACCGTTGAGGCAAAGAGGCTCTCTGACCGACGAAAACATCGCCGTCATGAAGGAGCTTTGGACCAGTGCTCATCCGAGCTATCAGAGCCGCCGATGGAATTTTTCCGATGTACGGTTCTCCCCCAAGCCCCTTCAGAAACCCTACATCCCCCTATGGATCGGGGGAGCCAGCCCCGCAGCTATTCGCCGGGCCGCCACCATGGGGGACGGGTGGCACCCTACGGGGCTTTCCCCGGAAGAATTTAGCCTGGGACGCCAAGAAATTGGCCAGCTGGCGACCGAAGCTAACCGGGACCCTGAGTCGATAGCTATGTCGCTGCGCGTCGAGGTTGAGGTCCACGGTGGGCCTTCCAGCGCCCGGGCGGCAGGACGGACCCGGCTCCCCGGGGACGACTTGGAAGAAGTCGGCGCGGCTCTCGAGGCCTACCGGACCGCGGGGGTGGAACATCCGGTGTTGGCGCTAAATTCGGGAGATATTCCGGCTATCACCCGGTTGATGGAAAGGATAGCCAAAGAGGTAATCCCTCACTTCCGGTAGCCGTAAGCTTCGGTTGGCGTCACGTCATCCCCTTGAGGCCAAGGCCTCTTCGGCTTCCCGAAGGTCCTTAAAGGAGTCCACGCTTCGCCAGAAAGCCCTGGACTGGTAAGCTGATATTCTGCCCTCTACGGCCAACTTGGGAAACGTGGTGGTTTCGTGATCACCCAGAGAGGGTAGTTCCTCAAGAATATCCCTCTCCAGCACATACACCCCGGCATTAATCCATTGGGACATTTCGACTTTTTCCCGGAAGCCCGTCACGTCGCCAGCATCGTCAATGTCGACCAATCCGTAGGGGCTGACCATGGGCGCCACCATGATGGTGGCCAGATGAGCAGGGTTGGCGGCCTTTTTTTGTTGGTGCAGGCTAAGGATGGCGCAGGGGTCCTCAAAAGTAATCACGTCGCCGTTGAGCACCACCACCGCCTGGTCCGTCTGAGCCGCCAACGGAAGCCCCTTGCGCAGAGCGCCTCCCCGGCCCAGGGGAGTATCTTCCACGCTGTAATGGGTGCGGACGCCCAGGCTGCTCCCATCCCCAAAGTAGTCCTGGATTGCTTCCCACCTGTAGCCTGCCAGGAAGATGACATCCTGCACCCCTATGGCCCTGAGCCACTCCACCTGGTGAGCAAGTATGGGTTTGCCGCCCACCGGCACCATGGGCTTGGGAATAGTATCGGTTAGAGGCCGGAGCCTTTCCCCTTTGCCGCCAGCTAGAATCAATGCGTACATTCGGGACTGCCTCCCGTGGAAATTGGCCGTGTTCTCCAGCTACGCTGGATGCAGCCTAATATAACTATGCGCCTGCGCGTTGGTCAACGGAATGCATGGGTAGGGCGATGGCATCTTAATTTTTGAGCGGGTCCTTCAGCCGTAGCTCCACCCAGCATCCGGAGTTGACGAAGACCAGAACACCAGCACCGCGAACTGAGCTAAAGCTGAGGCCAATTAAGATGCGATTGCCCTGGGCGTTCTGAAGAATCTTGCAAATATAAAATTACCACTTGCGATAAGGACTCGCATCCCGCCAAAACCTCCGGGTTAGCTGTTATTATCCGGCGGCTGCCTCATTAAGAAACCTGCCGCCAACGCGCTTATGATTGTTACCCCCAGGCACAAATAACCGACGCCCTCATATCCCGTGTTGGCCAATAGCAGCCCGGCGAAGGCCGCTCCGCCCACACCTCCCAACTGATTCCCAAGCCCCATAAGTCCGACTCCGGTGGCCCTGGACCGTCCCGAAATCTCGGTGCTAGCGGCGATCAGTGTCGGGGACCCCACGCTCAGTAACCCCATGCCAACCGATGCCACCGCTACCGCTACCCAGAGTTCGGTCTGAATAGAGAAAAACACTAATCCACAAACCCCGCCGACTACCGCAGCGGCAGCCACCAGGGCCGCGCGGTCTCCTCTTTTCGCAATGAACCCCGCAGAATAGCTCCCGACGACTTGTCCTCCAGCCGCAATAGCCAGCGGCAACGCAACTGAGCCGATACTCAGGCCATAAGCATGGATCAAATATGCAGCGAAATAGCCGACCATTCCCCAATAGGCCATGCGGTGGCTCACCATCATCACAATGGCTGCCCTGAAGAAACCCAAGGACAGCAACGAGCGATACCTGGACAGGAAGGAGAAGTCGCGTATTCGCTCCCTGCTGTCCGCCGGGAACCAGAACCAATTGAGGATGACCGCTGCCGCCAGCAGGAGGCCTGATGCTATGAACGTGAAGCGCCATCCAACCCATTCCGCCAACAGCGCGAGCGCTGGCAAGACTATTGCTGCCGCCAGGATGTTCAAAGCAAACAAACCACTAACAGCTTGAGCTCGTCTGGCCGGCGAGAGGACATCCACCACTGCCGCCATGGTGTTGGCCGGGATCATCCCCCCTGCGAGGCCGGTAATTATCCTGAGCGCCAAGAGGGCCTTGAGATTCGGCGCGAAAGCGGAAGCCATAGTCGCGCCAGTCAACAGGGATAGCCCGATAAGGGCCACCGGCCGCCGGCCTATGGAATCGGACAGCGGTCCGGACAGGACGACAGAAACTGCCCAAGCCGCGAAAGTCACCGTGGCGAGTTGGCCCGCAATCGCCACTGATATTTCCCATTCCCCCGCGATATTTACCAGTAGCGGAGGAATCATAAGAGACGCGTTTTGGGTGCTACAGAAGGCAAACGAGGCAGCGATGAGAAATAGCGCTTTGTTTACGTGCCGGACACTTGTCTGTGGAGTTGCGGTGGCGATTTTCCTATTCTCGTTCCAACATTTCCCGCACGATTGCCGTTACCATTTCGCGGCTGATCGAACCGGTCCAGGTCTGGAAGACGCGGCCGTCGGCGGTGATGAAGACTGTGGTGGGCATTGCCCGGATTCGGTAGTTGGGGACTACCTGAGCGTCGTTGGTGTGGCCGGCGGGGTAGGTGACGCCCAAGGCATCCAGCAGTTTCCCGGCGTCTTTGGGGGAACCCAGGCCGGTGAACTGGCCGACGTCGACGCCCAACAACCTCACCTGCTCCCCGTATTCCTCGTAGAAGCCCTGCAATTCCGGCATCTCGGACCAGCAGGGCGTGCAGAACCGCGCCCAGAAGTTTAGCGCCAGAGGCTGGCCCCGCAGGTCAGACAGCCGCAACTCCCGACCTCCCAGGATGTCCTCGCCCTGGAACAACTGGAAGGCAAAGTCCGGGGCCATCGAGCCGACCAGCGGCGGCGGGGTGGGTGTGGGGGCGACAGCGGTAGCGGTGGGCGGCGGGACCAGCGTCGGCGCAACGGCAACCGGAGGCGCCGCGGTAGGCAGGGCAACCGTTGTGGACGGACGCGTGCATCCCGCCAGCGTCGCGGCCAGCGCGATGCAAGCTGGCAAGATTGCCAACCTGCCTAAGAAATGCGGTTTCAATTTTCGCCGGGCCATAATCCCGACCCATATCGAGGCTGTCTCATAAAGGTGAGTCCTCCAGCATTCTACCTTTCTGGATTCCCGCTCCCCGATCTGGGTCGGGGACTAGCTTCGAGGGAATGACGGGTCTGGATTCCGGCTCCCCGATCGGGGTCGGGGACAAGTTTCGCGGGAATTGCGGATGGCACTTTGGGCCGCGTATGGCTATAAAACCCGCCATTTTATGGCAATGAAGGAAGCGTGAGAATGCCGGGTTATTGAGCCTCATTCAATACTGCGTCAGACGGTTAATTGCTGGTTTAGGCGGTTAATAATAGTAACCCGTCAGGAGTAACCCGTCAGGTTGCGTCCGCCCAAAATGGTGAGTGGAGACTTCTGAGACACGCCCATATAGCGCTGGACGCCCCCTGGCTAGCTTGCCCTATTCTAGCCCGCCATTGTACGCCACATAAGGTAACCGTTTAGGGTTGAAGAGGTCCGAGTGTCTGACACCCAAAAAACGGGGGGCAATCCAAGCTGCTGACGTTCAGACCGGTGGTTGTGAATCGGCTTTCGGCGGCTTTCGGCGAATTGGACTCACGAAGTCTGAACAGCTACACGGTCCCGCATGGGTTTGACGATACAGAGACGTGCTGCTAGAATCTCGGCCATAATGAACTCGCCATTGGTTCCGGCGCTGGGCATTAAAAATGGGAAACGTCGCTTAACGAAGAGGTCATTATGGCTATTGAGCAAGTCGCGCCAGAGCTGGACCGTATTGTTTCACAAGACCAGGAGATCGAAGAACTCGGGAAGGGCTACAGCATCGCCGAAGGCCCGCTGTGGCACGCCGGCGGAGGATATCTTCTCTTCAGCAACATTCGAGATAACCTAAGGCTGAAGTGGAAGGAAGGGGAAGGCATAACCGTCGACGGTGAGAATACCAACCAGGCCAATGGGCTTACCTGGGACGCACAGGGCAGGCTGGTAATCTGCGAAGGCGGCGCTCGACGCATGACGCGCCGGGAGGCGGACGGAAGCATCACTGTGGTGGCCGACAGCTATGAGGGCGTCAAACTGAATCATCCCAACGACGTGGTGGTGAAGTCTGACGGCAGCATCTACTTCAGCGACCCCGGGGTGTCCGACCCAGAATTGGACATGGATTTTAGCGGGGTTTACCGAGTGTCTGCGGACCTTAGCACCATTGATCTGTTGGTGCGAGACTGTGTCTTGCCCAACGGTTTGTGCTTTTCTCCGGACGAGAGCGTCCTTTACATCGACGATTCCATGGGTGTTTCCACCAACCAAGACGATATGTTTCGGAGCGTCGGGAACATAAGGGCCTTCGACGTACAGCCCGATGGCATGCTGACTAACGACCGTGTCTTCTACGAGTTAAGGGTGGACCGGTCCGGCATCCCCGATGGGATGAAAGTAGACGTTGAGGGTAACGTCTATTGCACCGGGCCCGGAGGAGTGTGGATATTCGACCCGTCGGGCAAACACTTGGGGACTATCCTGACCGGGGCGGAGCAAACGACCAATTGCGCTTGGGGTGGAGATGACTTGCGGACCTTTTTCATCACCACCATCGACGCTCTCTACCGCATCCAGCTAAAGATTCCCGGCCTGGCAATACCGGGCGCCTGAACGCCTCGGCGAACCTGGGTTCTTACTGAGAGACTCCCAAGCCCTCGCTATCAGTCGCTGGGGGTTGCCAAGATTAAGAGGCAACCCCCCAGCGGTCCCTGTTCCGGCGGCAAGCGTGTGCGCGCTCCGGGCAGGTTGATCCCTGGAAAGTATGGCCCGTTTTGCCAGTGCCTACGCGGGGCTCAAGTGCGAGCTAAAGGGGATTGCCGGGTTGCCCATCAGCGGTATCCTGGAAGCAGCGGCGATGCTGGATGTTCAGCCACTGCTTTCGTGAACCGCAGCCGCCTAATCCTTCCTCACCCAAAGAACGCAATAGCGCATCGGCTTTGGGTCGCTGAAATAAACCATCCCCCCAAGGTCCTCCCGTTCCCCGGCCTCCACCGGAGAACAGCCGCAACCCTCCAGTATCTCGAGCAAGCGGTGCTCGTCATATAGCTGAAATGACCTGTCCATGCCACCTGTCCCATACGCCCGGTCGCTGACGGTCGCCACTCCCGAGCCGGTCTTGAACATCAGTTGCAACACTCCACCGGGGGCAAGGATTCTGGCCAGGTCCGGGATCGTCGTGGTTTCGGTGGTCTTGGGCGTCAGGTGTTGTATCACCGCATTGCACAGGACGAGGTCAAAGAAACCCGTCTCAAAGGCCAGGGGCTCCCCCATATCAACGACGCTGAGCTTGTCCGCGATTTCCGGGTGCAGCTCTTGGCCCAGGCTGATGTTCTCCTCCACTGCGTCAATCCCGTAGGCGTCAAATCCCCAGGTGTGCAGCAGGTAGACATCCCGGGCCCCGGCCCCGCACCCTGCGTCCAGCCCGCGTTTCCCCACCGCCAATTCAGCAACTCGATTCAGCAGGTCCATGTCGCCGTTCAGTGCGGGGTGAGACGAATTCGTGTAGACCGAATGCGTGTACTCGTGAGACAGCTGGGAATATCTCTGGGCGTGTTCCCTGTAGAAATCAAGCGAGTCGAACTGCATACGGTCACCTCTGCGGCCCTGGGATGCGTGAAATCGTAATAAGGCTATGCTCTAGATATACAGTTTACTTAACGTCACAGTTTTCGTACAATCGAGCCTTATCCTTCACGGTCTCTGTATGTATACCTGTTTTGATTTGATCACAATTCGGCTTGCCTGAGATGGTGCAATGGTTTCAGCAGAAAGAAGTCTACATCAGCTCTTTAAGACTCAAGCGGCCAGGACCCCGGACAGCCTGGCGATAGTGTTCCCAGACCGGCAAACATCTTATGCCGAATTGGACCAGGCGACAGACGCCCTGGGAGCCTATCTTCGAAGCTGCGGTGTCGGTACCGATGACTCGGTGGGCATATTCATGGAGACCTGCCCCCAGTACATGGTCGCGGCCATCGGAACCCTGAAAGCCGGCGGGGCCTTTATGCCCATGGCCCTCGACTCACCTGACCTATTGCTACGGGCCATAGTGTCTGAGTCGCAGCCGAAGGTGATAATCACCAAGGCGCAACACCTGTCCAGGTTGGCTCAATTCACCGGAACGCGCATATTGCCCGTTGACAGCGACCAGTATTGGCAGGGCTTCGATGCCGGAGACCATGAGGCGAGCATTGCCAGCGGCGATTTGGCCTTCCTCCCCTACACTTCCGGCACTACGGGAGACCCGAAGGGAGTGATGCAAAGCGTCGGCGCCGTTGCCTCCTCCTACTTCGCCAGGTACAAATTCAGTTCTTACCGTGCCGGAGACAGGGTTGCCTGCAACATCTTCTTCCCTTGGGAATTCCTGCGCCCCCTGCTGAAAGGCGGAACAGTATACGTGATCCCCGATGATGTTGTGTTCGTCCCCCGCGCTCTGGCCAGGTTTATCTCGGAGCACCGGATTTCCGAGATCCTGTTCACCCCGTCTCTGCTTCAGGGAATTCTGAACTCCGCAGAACGTAAATTACTGCGAGACCAGTTGTCTACCCTGCGAGTCGTCTGGCTGAACGGCGAGGTGGCGCCGGTCAGCCTGCTCAAGCTGGCGTTGGACGTTCTCCCGGCATCTGCCCGCGTGTTCAATACCTACAGCATAAGCGAAACCCACGATGTCAGCACCATTGACTTGACTGACCTGGGCTTGGACGGGATGGACACCTGCCCGGTGGGTTTTCCCATGGACGGTGTGAAGGTCCGGGTACGTCCGCAGGACCAGTCTGCCTTGGCGGCAAGCGGCGTCGGCGAGTTGTTGATTGGCGGCCGTGGCCTGGCCCGCGGATACGTGAGGAGGCCCGACCTGGATTCCAAGAGTTTCGTCTCCTATAACGGTGAACGGTATTACGCCACGGGTGACCTGGCCGAGGTTGGAACCGGGAGCATGACCACCATCATCGGCCGGACCGATTCAATGGTTAAGATCAGAGGTTACAGCGTTTACCTGGGCGCCATCGAGGAGACCCTGCGCAAATACTGTGATGTCTCGGATGCGGCGGTGGTCGCTGAATCCTTGGATGAAACCAGCAAGCGACTCGTGGCCTACGTCGTCCGGGGCCCGCAGGCAACCTGGAAGGTGGACGCCAGGAGCGGCACGAGCAGAGAATTGCGGGCTCTGCTGGAGCGGTATCTCCCGCTTTACTCGGTGCCCAGCCATTTCATGGAACTGGAGGCCCTTCCGATAAATCAGCAGACCGGCAAGCTGGAACGCAAGGCCCTGCCCTCGCTGCGGAAAGGAAGGCCGGTCGTCAGGGAGCGGACGGTGCTGTCGGAGCACGCCACGGCGGCGGAGCGACGCAATGCCTTGCGACACCTATGGGCCGAGGCCCTGGATGTTGATAGCGACACTTTGGAGGATGACTGGAACTTCTTTGATCTTGGCGGCCACTCACTGACAGGCTTGGATCTCACCCTGGGCATGGAGCAGGTCTTTGGGATTGAACTCAGTGGCACCGAGATTTACGAACACCCGACCATAGGAGAACTAGCGGCATTCCTGGAACATAGAGGACCAAACATGACATCAAGAACTTCGCTGGCTGAGGATTCCATCCTTGACCCGGAGATTTCCCCAAGGGGCGACGCGAGGACAACCCGCTTGAGCGAGGCGTCTTCCGTTCTGGTCACTGGAACGACCGGATTCCTCGGAGCCTTCCTGCTTGACGAGTTGCTGCGCAACACCGGTGAGAACACGCGGTTCTACTGCCTGGTGCGGGGCCGGAACTCCGGGCAGGGAAAGCCCTCCAACCGGGTGTTGGAGACGTTGAAATTTTACGGACTGGCCAGCCAATCCGCGGATGACCGAATCATTCCCGTCCCGGGGGATCTCACCCTTCCCCAGATGGGACTGGACAACGACCAGTATCAGGAGCTGGCGGAAAAGATCGACCTCATATTCCATTGCGCCGCCTCCGTCAACTACGTATACCCCTATTCCGCGGCCAAGCCCCACACCGTCGGCGGCACATTGGAGGTACTCAAGTTCGCCTGCAGCGCCAAGACAAAACCCGTGCAATACATTTCATCCAATGGCATCTTCCCGGGAGGAGACAACACTCCCTACCTGGAAAACAACCAGATAGACGAATTCGTCGACAGAATGGAGGGGGGTTACAACCAAGCCAAATGGGTCGCAGAACGGCTCGTGTGGTCTGCCGCGTCTCGGGGGCTGCCGGTCTGTATCTACCGGCCTGGCAACATCGGGCACCACAGCGGCAGGGGCACAGTCAATCCCAACGACTTCCTCTCTTTAATAATCAAAGCCTGCGCGCGCTTGGGGTGCGCCCCCCAGGCGCCGGACTGGTTCTTCGAAATGACCCCCGCCGATTTTGTGGTTGCCGCCATCACAAAAATCTCCGACGATCCTAAGCACTTGGGCGCGGTCTACAACTTGGTCCAACAGGACCCCGTCCCCGCCGAGCAGGTCTTTGCCCGTATGGAGAGCCGCGGATACATAACTGACCGCGTTGACTTGAAGGAATGGAAGTCAACATTAGAATCAATGGCAGACCGGGAAGACGACATGGAGCTGAAAGTCTTGGTTCGCTCCCTGGATTCAGTAGAGCCGTACCTGGGCGATACCAGCGTCTACGACATCAGCCAGTTCACAAAGGCCCTTTCGGAAATTGGCCTGACAATGCCGGCGGTTGATGCGGACTACGTGACCATGTTTTTGGAAAAGTAATTGATCGAAAGCTCCGCCGCCTTGCCCGAACATGATCCAGCTCTCATGTCTCTAGGCAAGCCTGTCAAAGCGCAACCTCTTATCGGGAGCTAAGCAGGGTCAGGGGATGACGGAACACTCCCGGAGCGGGCCTGCTCAGGGTCCGGTGCAATCAGGACCCTGAGCAGGACACCGGGAAGGTGGCATCAGCACGGTACTGCCTACAGTACGAGGTGGCCGGACACGGTGGCCGGAAAAAGTGGGGCTATTTTGACGGCAGGCAGAACCGTCCTCGAGATGCGGTTGGGAGCTCTATAAACCTACCGAGGCCCTCTACCGAACCATCATAACAGGACGGCATGGGCGGCAGCTGTTGCCACCCATGCGATCTAGCCAGCGGCGCACCCGGTCGGACACCGCAAAGCCGTGGCTCTCTCCCTCCAATGCCAGGCCGTCTACTGCCTGCTCGGACGGTAGTCTCTCGAATCGCGGCAGGCGTCCTAGGTCGCTTGGTCTATCGGAACCCAGGCCGTACCCGGTACCCCTCTCCGTGAAAGGCTCCCACTAGCGACGCTTCAGTCGTCTGAAGACCGCCGAGTCGATGAAGGATGTCTATCTCTGATTCAAAGTATGTAGACCGAACAGCCGCTGAAGCAATTCTTGGGAAGGTCGCCACCTGATGTTGTTAAGGCACTTATTGACGCACCTCTTCAAGGACACTCGGATAAACAACCGGAGAGGAGACTGATGAGCGCGAGTCTGAAGTCAACGTTGACCGTTATCAGTATTACGCTGATGTTAGTGGCGTTGATAGGGTGCGGTCGCCAACCCACGCTCACTACAATTAGGGAACCCACAGTCACCGCTGTGCCAGTAGAGGCCGCACCCACCGCGAGTGCGGACCCCACGCCTGCCGCAACCCCAGAACCCACGGCTACTGCTACCCCGACGCCGACGCCAACTCCGGAGCCCACCCCTACAACTACCCCAGAACCCATGCCTACTGCTACCCCGGCGCCGACGCCTACGCCGGAGCCCACCCCTACAACTACCCCAGAACCCATGCCTACTGCTACCCCGGCGCCGACGCCGACGCCAAGTCCGGAGCCCACCCCTACTGCAACCCCAGAACCTACGCCTACGCCAAGTCCGGAGCCCACGCCTACTGCAACCCCAGAACCCACGCCTACTGCTGAGCCGGATGCTCCTCTGACCTTTGATCCCTCTGTTATTCGCGGCACCCTCTCCAACGGCCTAAGCTACTACCTCAGGCACAATGAGGAGCCGCGTGGCCGGGCCCAGATAGCGCTAGGGATACTCTGAACAAGTTCTGGGTGATATGGCATAGTAAGGCTGGCAGACCCGAATCCGGACGTGGGTGAGAGCAGAGATGGACCAACCGACCTTTGCGGACCTGGAATTCCAGGGCAAGAAGCGCAAGACTCGTCGGGAACTGTTTCTGGAACGTATGGACTTCCTGGTTCCCTGGCAGCATCTGGAGGAACGCATCCAGCCCTTCTACCCCAAGGCAGGCAAGGGCCGCCGACCCTACCCTCTGGCGGTGATGCTGCGGGTACACTGTGTGCAACTCTGCTACAACCTCAGCGATCCTGGCATGGAAGATCTGCTCTACGAGGCCGAATCGGTCCGGCGGTTCGCTGGGCTCAGGATGTCGGACGCCCTGCCCGACGAGACCACCATCCTCAACTTCCGCCATCTCCTGGAGCGGAACGAGTTGGGCAAAGTACTGTTCGAGGAGATCAACGCCCACCTGGAGTCGCAGGGGCTGCGGTTACGGGAGAGGACCACCGTGGACGCCAGCATCATAGAGGCGCCGTCGTCGACCAAGAACCGGTCTGGGGAGCGGGACCCTGAGATGCACCAGACCAAGAAGGGGAACCAGTGGCATTTTGGGATGAAGGTGCACATCGGGGTGGACTCGGAAACGGGGCTGGTGCACAGCATGAGCACGACGGCGGCCAACGCGCACGACGTTACGGAGGCGCACAATCTGCTGCACGGCGGGGAGACGGTGGTGTGGGGCGATGCCGGGTATCAGGGGGTTGGGAAGCGGGAGGAGAACCGGGAGCGGGAGGTGGACTGGCAGGTGGCGATGCGACCCGGGAAACGCAGGGGCTTGGAGCCTGGGAGTGAGGAGGCCGTGCTGGAGAGGCTCAAAGCGCAGGTGAGGGCAATGGTGGAGCACCCTTTCCTGAGGGTGAAGCGGCAGTTCGGATACGCCAGGGTTCGCTACCGCGGACTGGTCAAGAACACGGAGCGGCTGGCGATGCTACTGGGACTGGGCAACCTGCTGACGGCCCAGCGCCATCTGGCGGCGTAGTGCGCGAGCCAACAGCTCCGGACCGGCCTTTCCGGCAGTATCAAGCCCGCATCGGCCACCGCAGGGTGCGATCAGCGGGACCAAGCCCGGCCCAACAAGCCTCGTGAGGCGGTTCTCACCCCCATCGTTGCCTCGGCTATGACAATCCAGACTATGACGGCCTTGTTCAGAGTATCCCTAGTAGTAAACGCTGGCTCTGTCCTTGAAGAGGACGATCAGCGCCGGCTGGCACACCTCGTGGAGCACATGGGGTTCAATGGAACCGCCCGCTTCGCCAAGCAGGAGATCGTCGACTACCTTGAGTCCATCGGCAGTTCCTTTGGACCCGAGCTGAACGCCCAAACCGGCTTCGACGACACCATGTATTGGCTGGAGATCCCGACCGGCGATCCCGAAGTTACCGAGACCGCGTTTCAGATTCTCAGTGACTGGGCCTACGCAGTAACCTTGGAGCCAGTTGAGGTGGAGCTGGAGCGGGATGTGGTCCTGGAAGAGTGGCGCATAAGACAGGGGTTCGACTCGCGCCTTCAAGACAACTTGCTCCCACAGCTTTTAGCTCTTCGCGGTACGCCGACCGGAATCCTATTTGCCTGACTGAGATCATCGAAACTGCGCCTGTAGAGCGCCTGAGGGATTTCTACGAGCGTTGGTACAGGCTCGACCTGATGGCCGTCGTAGCTGTGGGTGACTTCGATACGGAATTGATCAAGACCAAGGTGAAGCAGCACTTTGCGCCGCCTCCCGAGGGCGAGGCTAGCCAGGAGCGCGCGGCTGTCGCACCCCTCACAGATAGGCCGCTCTTCGACATTCCGGGCCACGACACGACGCGCATCGAAGTGTTCACCGATCCCGAGTCGCCTGGTACCCAGTTCATCCTGATCCGAAAGCTTCCCCCCGACATCGGTCAAGACCTGGCCGCATTTCGTCGCACGGCGGTGGAAAGGCTTGCCTTAATGATGTTGAACGCGCGACTATTCGAACGAGGCCAGGTCGCCGATCCCCCCTACCTCGTTGCTGGAGCTGGACGCTCATCCTTTGTGGAACCACTGGACATCTTGACGTTCTCAGCGTGGGTGGAGGAGGACGGCGTCGAACGCGGGTTAGCAGCTTTGCTGGAGGAAATTCAGCGCATTCGACAGCATGGCTTTACCGACAGCGAACTGGCCCGAGAGAAAGTCAACTTCTTGAGCTCGGTGGAGAGCGCGTACAAGCAACGGGACCAGATGGAGTCGGCTGGTCTTGTAGACTCGTACGTGGACCATTTTCTCAGTGGGACGCCGGTTCTCGGTATCGAGGGTGAGTGGGAGCTATACCAGGAGTTGCTACCGCAAATTTCGCTGGCGGAGTTCTATGACGTGTCAGAATCCTGGACTCGGCTCGAGGACACGGCCCTTCTGGTCGTGCGACCCGAGGAGACTATCGGCGGTGCAGACGGGGAATTGGCTGCGGCGGTGCAGTCACAACTCGAAGCGGCCAATACACTGGAGGTGGACCCCTACGCAGACGTCCTCGACGATGTTCCACTGCTGGCAACACTTCCGACTCCGGGTAGCATCACCGGTGAAGAGCGAATCGAGTCCATCGACGCTCTAAGATGGACGCTATCCAACGGCATAACCGTGATAGCTAAGCAGACCGACTTCCGCAACGACGAAGTGGTATTCACGGCCTTGAGTCCCGGCGGACACTCGCTGGTCGCAGACGAGGACCATGTGTCCGCTCTGTACGCTGCCGAGTTGGTTTCCGGGGGCGGCGTAGGTCCGCATGACAATGTGACCCTGGACAAGCTGCTGGCCGGCAAAAGGGTCTCGGTGTCCCCTTACATCGGAGAGCTGTTTGAAGGTTTCGAAGGCAACGCCTCTCCGGAGGATCTGGAGACCCTGTTTCAACTGATTACGCTGTATACAACCGCGCCTCGGCTGGATCCGATCTACTTCTCAAGGTACGAGTCTAGTCTGCGCAGCATCGCTGAGACTCGTGCCGCCCAGCCGGACGCGATTCTCTTCGACGCCGTGAATACCGTGCTGGGCCAGAACCACTTCCGCCAGCGGCCCCTTACCATCGAACTGCTGGAGGAACTGAACTTGGAGCGTGCGGAAGCCGTGTACGCTGACCGGTTCGCGGACCTGGGCGACACAACCTTCGTTTTCGTGGGCGCCTTCGACTGGGAAAACCTGCGCTCGTTGACCGCCACATATTTGGCCAGTTTGCCAAACACCGGGCGCGCTGAGCAGTGGCGGGACGTCGAGATCGACCCGCCCATGGAGTTGGAGGACCACGTAGTCCACAGTGGCCTCGAACCACGCAGCAGAACGGTGTTGGTGTTTGCCGGAGATATGGAGTGGAGCCGCGAGGAGGCGCTGACACTTACAGTGGCAGGCGAAATGCTCGGGATCCGTCTGCGCGAGCGAGTGCGTGAGGAGCTGGGCGGCACCTATAGCATCAGCGTAAACGCAGATGATTCCAGTCTTCCGGATCCTGAGTACCTGGTCTCCATAATTTTTGGCAGTGATCCTTCACGCGCCGAAGAGCTCTTGGACGAAGTGATGGAGGAAGTGGACTGGCTACGCACGGGAGGTGAGCAGAAATACCTGGACACGGTCAAAGAGCTTCTGCGTACGTCCCGGGAGGAACAGCTGCGAGACAACGGATTCTGGCTCAATCAGATTCAGTCCGCAGTGCAACGGGGTGAGTCGTTCATTCAGATCGTCAGTTTCGACGAATTGTTGGAGGCGTTGACTCTGGAGCAGGTTGCGGCCGCAGCTCAGCGCTATCTCACCGGCGACCGCTACGTGCGGGTAGTGCTGCTCCCTGAAGAGGGGTAGCCCTCGAAGACACCTTGCCGGGCTATTCTCCTGTCTTAAAGGCTGTCTACATTCCCGGGCTATTCTCCCGTCCTAAAGGCTGTCCATATTCAGCGAAGATGCCTCACCAATTGGTCAAGGAAGATGTCCGTGGCTGCATGGTCACCTTTCGCACTGCCTGAACTCCTGTTTTCAGAGAGCTGAGTCAACACAACCTAATCACAGGGTCAATTACTGGTCTGAGCAATCGTCAGGGCGTACGGGCCGACATATTCTTGACGGCCGTCAATAGCAAGGTAGTACTCCCCGGAACTTGGCGCCACTCATTCGGTAAGTGCCCTGTCCTCCGATGCCACGTTCTGGTCGGACTGACCAGGGTCTCTTAGTTTTCGCGACAACTCCTATTTCCCCATGCACTTTGGGTTTGTCCAATGGCAGTCCAACATCAAGAACGTGGGGATTCCCGCTTTCGCGGGAAAGACGGGTGGGTGGCTGGTATGACGGGCGGCAGACAATTATAAGGACCCTGTCGGACCGACCACTTGTTATTGAAGAAGCCCCAAAATAACGCTACTATACTTGGAAGCCGATGTACTAAGCTTTTTGTATAGAAGGGGGTGTACGGTGGGGCTGATATCGGTGACTCGGATTGTCTTGCTGGGTATGCTGGCGATTGTTGCGTCGGCGGCCATGGCTTGCGGAGGAGACGGGGACGACGGTCCCTTTGTGATAGGAGTAATGGAATCGGTCACGGGTCTGGGCGAAACCTACGGAAACGTAGCCGTTCGAGCCAAGCAGATGGCCGTTGACGAGATTAACGAGGCGGGCGGCATCAACGGGCGGATGCTGGAGATCATCGTTGAGGACTCGAAATGCGCCGCCCAAGATGCGATCACCGCTTACAGAAAGCTGACCGATGTGGACGGGGTCAAGATCATCCTCGGCACATCCTGCAGCGGAGCGATGTTGGGCGCCGCTCCCCTAGCCGAGAAAGACGGAGTGATTATGTTCTCCGGCCTGGCCACCAACCCTGACATCGCCGACGCCGGGGACTACATCTTCCGGACCGCGCTGAGCGACCTCCAGTTGGGCATCGACACCGGCAACGTCTTATGGGCGGACGGCGCCCGCAAGCTGGCCACCATCACCGAGGCGACCGACTACGCCGAGGGCGTCAGGCGGACGACCGTCGAGCAGTTCCAGAAGCGGGGCGGCGAATTGGTCGCGGAGGAACGCTACGCTTCAGACGTCACCGACTTCAGGACCCAACTGACCAAACTGTTCATTGAGAACCCTGATGCGCTCCACATAGCAGCCCAGTCCGAATCCTCCGGCGGCACGATTGTCAAGCAGGCTCGGGAGTTAAACTACGATGGGCCGATGTACTCCGAAGTGGTCCCTGTCGGGGCGACCGCATTGGAGATCGCCGGCGACGCCGCCACCGGCCTCAAGGCCATCCAGACCGACCTCGACCCGTCGAACACCAAGGCCCAGGAAGTCCTTGCCAATTTCCGGGAACGCTACGACTACGTCACCCTGGCCTGGTATCTGGGATCGGCCTACGATGACGTGTACATCGCCGCTGAGTGCCTGAAGCAGACTGGCGACGACCAGGACGCAGACGGTTTCAGGGACTGCATGTACGACATCACCTGGACCGGGACCATAGGGGACAACTACAGCTTCGACGACAAGGGCGAGGTTGTCGGCCTATCCAACGCCGTCGTCGAGGTGCTGCCCCCGGCCGAGAGGACCGAGGAGAACCAGGGTTACAAGGTGTTGGAACCCACGCCGACCCAGTAGAATCGAGGGATAGCCGATGGGCCGGAAGAGCCAGCCCATCGGCGTATTCCAAAACCTTCCGGTTGAAATGCTCTTGGGGGGCCGCTTGATTGTACGCAGTGCCGGTTCGGGTAGGCTCCTGGCCGTCGCACTGGCAACGATGGCGGTGACCTATGTCGTCTGGAAGATAACCCAGTCCCCCGAGCAGGCCACCCAGTTCGCCTTCAACGGGCTGTCCGTCGGAGCGATTTACGCTCTGCTTGCCGTAGGGTTCACGCTGGTGTACAGCACCGTCTGGTTCTTCGACCTGTACTACGGCGCCGCCGCTGCTATAGGCGCCTACGGCGTCTTCTACGTTAGGTCTCACGACACCCTGGGCGGCCAATACGAGGTTAACGAAGTCTACGTCAACGTGTTGTTCGCCGCGACGGCGGCCGGAGTGGCGGGTTGGGCCCTCAACGCCGTCCTTTCACCCCGCCTCAAGGAGCGCTTCAAATCCGCGGTGCGTCCGGCGGCCATGGGAGCGCTGGCGGCGGGCGTAGGGGTCTACACGGGTTTCGTGCTCTCTTACCCAAGTAAATTAAACTTATTGCTCGCCCCCGCGATTGGCGCGTTGACGGCGATTGTTGTGGTCTGGGCCCAGCGCCAAGCCTTTCGGCGCATATCCACAGGCGGTCGCTTATGGGTGTTCCTGGCTGTTGGCGGGATTGGGGCGGCTGTACTTGGAGGGTACTGCGGATTCCTGGTGGCCAACACTCCCGGGTCTCAGCTCTACTTGAGTTGGGGAGTATCCTGTCTGCTGGCGGGAACCGTCGCCGTCGCCCTTTACCGGGGCATGTACGTGTACATGCGGGCGCGGGCGCGGTCACCCCTGATCATGTTGGTGGCGTCCCTGGGCGTCCTCCTGGCGATGACCGCCGCAATCACGATTGTATTCCAGACCGCCGCACGTCCTCTGCCGGAGGCGTTCGGGAACGACCCCTGGACCGTGGGAGGAGCCAACATCAAGGGGTTCAACGTCTTCACCATAGGGGTGGCCCTGGCCGGCTTTTTGGCGTTGTTGCTGGCCCTCAAGATGACCGCGTTCGGGAAGGCGGTGCGGGCCATCAGCGACGATGAGGAGGTGTCGAAGGTGGTGGGGATAAACACCACCATGATAATCGCCGCCGTGTTCTTCATAGGCGCTATATATGCGGCGATGGCTGGAATTCTAACCGGTCACGACACGGCCATACAGCCAAGGATGGGCCTGCTGCTGTTGCTGAAGGGCTGGATAGCCTCGGTAGTGGGAGGCATCGGGAACCTCTACGGCGCCATCGTCGGCGGATTCACTCTGGGCATGATAGAGCAGTTCGGCATCTGGGACCTGGCGGGTGAATGGAAGGACGTCATCGCCTTTATCGTGCTTATACTGTTCTTGTCGTTCTGGCCCAAGGGCCTAGTGCCAAGGAAGTGACCCCATCGCTATGAATATAGCCAGCAGTTGTCCATTCCCCTCGGGTGGAAGGTGGGAATGGGGGACTCCGGCGCCCTGCCCCAGTCTTTCCGGCGGAGGCCGGAATTCGGAGGACGCCGGCGGACAAAAGGCGCATCACCCCCACCCCAACCTTACCCATTAAAGGGGAGGAGGTATGTCTACATCTCCTCTTCACCGACCTTATCCGGCCTCCGTGAGGCTATAGTTATCCCGACGGAATTGGGAGAATGGGTGCACTAACCAGGTTTCGGGGCGTTCCTCAGGGGCTTCTGGCGTCCTTCAGGGACAACATAGACATGTGGGCGAACCTGCTCATCATCTCGTGGGCCATCGCGTTCATGTTGTGGAAGGGGGTCGGATTCGCCATAGCCCTGGGAACCGTGTTCGGCATTTGGGGAATACTGGCGGTCAGTCTGAACCTGGTGGTGGGCTTCACGGGGCTGCTGTCGGTGGGGCACATCGGCTTCTTCGGCGTTGGCGCCTACACCACCGCAATTCTCACCTCGGAGGCCTCATACGACCAACTGCGCACCGGGTCCATCCCCACATTCGATTGGCCGTTCTTCGCAGCTCTGCCCGTTGCTGTAGCCCTGGCGGGCTTGGTCGCCACTGTCGTGGGTGTTGTCTTCAACCGGTTCAGGGACGACATCTTCGTCCTCGTCTCCTTTGGCTTCGCCATAATCAGCTTCAATGTCTTCCTAAACTGGCGGGACCTTACCCGGGGCGCATTCGGGATCCACGAGGTGCCCCGTCCGGCGATAGGCGGGTGGGTGTTCAACGGAGAGCTGGAATTCCTGGGACTAGTGCTGGTGTTCCTGGCGGTCATAGTTCTCATCTCCTGGTTCATAGTCACCTCGTCGTTCGGGAGGGTGCTCACCGCCATACGAGAGGACGAGCAGGCCATTGGGGTGTTCGGCTACCGGGCGACCCACTACAAGCTAGCCATATGGACCATCTCAGCCATGATGGCGGGCCTGGCCGGAGGGCTTTTCGGCAGCTGGACCAACTTCGTGGACCCCAACTCCTTCATTCTGTTGGAGTCCATGCTGCTGGTTGCCATAGTGATACTCGGCGGCCTGGCCACGATATGGGGGTCGCTCCTGGGAGCAATGGCTTTCGTGCTGCTGGAAGAGGGCATGCGCTTTATCCCCTTGCTGCCCACCGAGTACGTCGGCCAAGCCCGGCTGCTAATCCTGGGCATTCTGCTGGCGCTGCTTATGCTGTTCAGGCCCCAAGGCCTGGTTGGGAGGTACAGGCTATGAGCGAAGGACCTGTCCAATCGGGTGAGCCGTACGCCCTGGAGACCGTCGACATCTCCAAGCACTTCGGCTCTGTTCGAGCGGTGGACGAGCTTACAGTGTCAATTCCCAAGAAGGGAATGACCAGCATAGTCGGACCCAACGGCTCCGGGAAGTCCACCCTGATAAATCTGCTCACTGGTACGCTGCCCCTGGATGGCGGAATGGTGATTATCGACGGAGCCGTCCTCAAAGAGGTGAAAGCCCATGACAACCCCGTCCATGGCATCACCCGTACGTTTCAGGAGGTGCGGCTCTTCGACCAGATGACCGTGTGGAACAACGTCATGGTGGTCCTGACCAAGCGCGGGCTCTTTCCCGCTCTGTTCGAACGGACAAAGCCCGTCCACCGTGAGAAGACTGCGGCCGTCCTGGAGGACGTGGGCTTGTGGGAGAAGCGGAACGACCTCGCCATGAACCTGTCCTACGGCCAGCGGAAGCTGCTGGGCATCGGACGCGCCATCGCGATGGGCGTACGGACCATGATGTTCGACGAGCCCTTCGCGGGACTCTTCCCCCAGATGCTAGAGAAGATGAAGGGCTTGATGAACCAGATGCGGGAGGACGGGAACACCATAATACTCATTTCCCATAACATGGACATAGTCCGGGAGTTGCCCGACCACCTGATTGTGTTGGACAGCGGCAAGCTCCTTGCACAGGGGGACGTACACGAGGTCTTGAGCCGCCCAGAGGTCATAGAAGCCTATCTGGGCGTCTAGCCCAACGGCCAAGAATCATTGTGAGACACAAGAATGGACACACAGGAAGAACCGACCCAACAACAGAATCTCGACAACGCTGCTTCTGACACCGGCTCCCAACCCGCCGACGGTGGGATGCTGCTTGAGTTGTCAGGCATATCCGTCCACTATGGCGTCGTCACGGCCCTGGACGACGTGTCTCTGGGGGTCCGCAAGGGAGAGGTCGTGGGGGTAATGGGTCCCAATGGGGCCGGAAAGTCCACTGTTCTCAAAGCCGTGATGGGACTGGCCCCTTTAGTTGCCGGGGAGGTCTACTGGCGCAACCGCTTGTTGGCGTCCGCCACCCACGAGATAGTGAAAGAGGGTATCTCCTTCGTGCCTCAGGGTAGGCGTGTCTTCACCCACCTCACCATCCAGGAGAACCTGGAAATGGGCTGCCTGCACCTGAACGACAAGGCGGAAAAAGAGCGGCGGATGGACTCGGTCATGGAGCTGTTCCCAGTCTTGCAGGACAAGAGGCGCGACCTGGCCAGCGCCATGTCAGGCGGGCAGCAACAGATGCTCGCCCTGGGCCGGGGACTCATGGCCGATCCAGAGGCGCTGCTGCTGGACGAGCCCACGCTGGGCCTGGCTCCCATCATAGTCAAAGAGGTGTTCGAAAAAGTCGCCGAGATAAGCGAGCGGCTGAACACCACCATCATAGTGGTGGAGCACAACATCAAGGGCGTCCTGAACATCGTGGACCGGGCCTACGTGCTGGACAAGGGCCGCGTCGCGTTCCACGGAGACCCCGAATCCATCCGGGAGACCGACATCTTGACCCAAGTATTCCTGGGCCGGACCGACAGGGAAGAGTGATCCGGGCGTCCCGTCAGGTTCCCGTACCCTTGATCACCAGTTTTTCGGCCTTGCTTCGTATTGCGTCCCATCTGTAGACGGTCCTTCGCCGGCGGGCGTGAGCGGGGCGACTCCCACGGGTCCCACCCGGCGACGCGTCGCAAGTCGATGAAGGCAATCATTCTGATGAGTGTGAAGGCCCAGGCGGATGTCGCCGTCCGTCCCATAGTCAGCAAGCAAGTGTTTGACGAGGTGCAGCAGATGATCCCCGCCCGGCGTCCGGCGGTAAGACATCCCCGCGCTGTTTCGAGCCAGTACCTGCTGAGTGGACTCGCCCACTGCGGCCACTGCGGCTCGGCGGCCATAGGCACCAACGGCAAGTCCGGCAAGTTTCTCTACTACAGTTGCAATAACCGCTTCAAGAAGGGCCGGGATGTTTGCGCTGCGCCTTCCATGAACGCTAAAACTCTGGAAGGGTTCGTCATTGACCGGATCAAGGAGAATATCCTGACCGAGGAGAATCTGCGGGAAGTTGGTGGACATCACCAACGAGGAGCTGAGAGGGAACAGGCGTCGGGCGCAGAGTGAACTGACCAGCGCCGACCAGTCCATTGAGGCGGTTAGTCACAAGCTGACTCGCCTGTACGCCTCGTTGGAAAGCGGGAAAGTTGACCTCGACGGTCTGGCTCCGCGCTTGAAGCAGCTTCGGGCGGAGCAGCGAGCACTGGACGAGGGGCGGGACCAAGTGCTGGCAGAAACGAATGAACCGGCAGGCATGGAATTGGACCTCGCGAACATTCAGCAATACGCAGGTGAGATCAGAGCCGTATTGGAGAGCAGCGCGTGTCTCGAACGCAAGACTTTCCTGGGGTCATTCATGAGGGAAGGTCGAGTACGCGCAAAGAGAAGAGGCTATCGAGTACACGGCGCCCGTGCGAATTGGAGGCGGGTTGACTGGTGATAGAGAGGTGCCTAATACCGGGGGAGATGGCTGCCCGGCCTGGATTCGAACCAGGGGTTTCAGCTCCAAAGGCTGACGTGCTACCGCTACACCACCGGGCAACGGGGCGATTCAGCGCGGCCTTGACCATAACTCAGGGTAGCCAAGACCGGCGAACGCCGCAACTCTATTCTGCGGTGTGCGGGAAAACGCGTCAAGGGGCACGACACCATCGCGGCCCTCTTAGGTAACTGCCGATGGCCCCCAAAATTATCGCTAGCAGCCCGTCCCAGCCGTCTTTTCGATACTATGGGATGACTGCTGAGATCATTGCCCGCCAAGGGTGACCCGCAACCCTGAGAGCAGGCCGACCTAACAGGCTGTATAATCTACGCTATGAATAGATTACGCATCTCCCTACTTCACCTGGCGCCCGTGCTTAATCAGATTCAACACAACCGAGACTTGATGGAGTCAGCAGTGA
This sequence comes from Dehalococcoidia bacterium, assembly GCA_965224325.1. Taxonomy (GTDB): domain Bacteria; phylum Chloroflexota; class Dehalococcoidia; order Lucifugimonadales; family UBA3495; genus CBDCMJ01. The sequence goes on along the minus strand of CBDCYT010000016.1, from coordinate 35,385 downwards.
AGGCCGCCGCCGGTGAGGGCGCACGATGGGTGATCACGCCTGAGCTGTGGGTGTCCGGCTACACGTTCATGCAGCACATCGGCGTCGATTGGATCCTTCCTCAGCCCGACCCCTGGATGCGTAGCTTTTGCCAGTTGGTCAAGAAGCTGGGTATCACCGTGTTCTTGTCGCACCCGGAGCGAGATATAGCGTCGGGCACGTTGTACAACACCGTGTTCGTAATAAACGCCGAGGGCAAGATCACCGGTAGTCACCGCAAAATCAACGCCCTCCACGGGGCAGAAGCTTGGTGCAGCCGAGGCTTGGAAATCGAGCCGGTGGAAGTAGATGGGACGCCGGTGGGAATACTGGTGTGCGGCGACAGCTACCGCAACAACATTGCGGGAGAGTTGAAGGACAAGGGCGCCCGGATGCTGGTGTCACCGGCAGCCTGGGGGCCTGGCGAGTGCGGGCCCGACGGGGAGTGGGAGCAGCGGACCCTGGACACCGGTCTGCCTATTATGGTGTGCAACCGCTCGGGGGGTGCGGGGGATGACCTGGACTACCGTCAGGCCGAAAGCGTAGTGGCCCAAGCGGGACGGCGTTTGCTGGCGGCCAGTTGCCAGGACTCAGAGGTCTTGTCCTTCGACTGGGACACGGACGATATGACTTTGCTGTCCCAGGAGTTCCACCGGACCCACGTCTGAGTTCCCGCCTCCGGATTGCCGCCCGGCGCAGCAATATTGGGACAACGGCGCCGATCATATTATCCAGGGCCGGCACTGGGGAAACGCTGGGTCAGCCCGTGGCGAAGGCGGCTACCGGTCCTCACGCTCCCCTTGACTTTGACTTCCCCCTTGATTGTGGCTCTCCAAAAAGCGGCGCAAAATCAAGGCCGCAGCCATCTCGTCCACGGAGCCCTTCTCACGGGAGGCTTGCCGTCCCGCCTCTCGCAGCAGTCCCTCCGCCTCGACAGAAGTGAACCGCTCATCCACTAGGTAGACGGGAAGCTTGGTGCGGCATCGGAGAGCCCGGACAAAGCCCTGGGCCATTTTGGCCCCAGGACCCACTCCGCCGTTGATACTATAAGGAATCCCAACCACGAACCCCTGGACATCTTTGCTCGAAGCGGTCTGCAGCACCCGCTCGATGTCCAAGCTCAGCTTCTCCCGGTCCAGGTGACCGGCAGGGAAAACCAGCTCGCTGGCGGCATCACCAACCGCCAACCCGATACGGCGCTCACCTAAGTCGAGAGCCAACAGCTTCAGGACCTTCACCTCTGGCCAACAGCAACCCGGCGTATAACCGGCTCTGCTGTTACCGGCTAGACGTCGAGAGGTTGGGGCAGTACGGTCAACATCGAAGCATCGACGCGACTAGGGCCATCAGGAGAGATTCCGGCGCACCAATGCGGGCACCCCTCTTAAGGCCTCGCCCAGCATTTCCACGTTGCGCCCCCCCGCTTGGGCCATTTCGGGCCGGCCACCCCCGCCGCCGCCCATCACCTTTGCGGTATCACCCGCGATCCTGCCGGCATTGAGGCCCCGGTCCACCAGGTCCGGCGTTACCATCGCCATCAGTATCGGATTACCATCCACCACAGCCGCCAACACCACCACCACACTGGTCAGCTTGGCCTTCAGGAAATCCCCCATCTCTCGCATGGCCTCGGAATTAGTCGCCGAGGTCCGGCCCACGGCCACTTTGACCCCGTCCACGTCGGCGACGTGTTCCAGCAAATTCTCGGCTTCCCAACGAAGCGCGGTCCGTTCCAAGGCGGCAAGGCGGCGTTTGAGCTCCTCATTATCTTGAATAAAGCTGTCTAACCTTGCTTCCAGGTCGGCCACCGGCGTTTGCAGCTTCCTGGACAAGCTGTCCAGTTTGGCCGCATAGTCCACCAACATACGCTCGGCGGCGCGGCCGGTTACCGCCTCTAAGCGGCGCATCCCCCCGCCGATGCTGGATTCGCCCAGCACGAACAACGCGCCTACCTGGCCCGTGGCAGCTACGTGGGTGCCCCCGCACACTTCGACGCTGAAGGCCTCTCCATTGGACATGGTCACCACGCGGACCACGTCACCATAGCGGTCGCCGAAAAAGGCCAGGGCTCCGTCATTCACCGCCTGGGAGTAAGATGTCTCGTGGGAAACAACCGACAAATTGTCGCGTATCCGCTCGTTGGCAAGGCCCTGAACCGAGGCAACTTCCTCACCGGAAAGAGGGCTGACGTGGCTGAAGTCGAAGCGCAGCCGTTCTGGGGCCACCATGGACCCGGCCTGGCGCACGTGGAGACCCAGCACCGCCCGGAGCGAGGAGTGGAGCAAGTGAGTGCCACTGTGATTCCGGGAGGCGTCCAAGCGGCGGTCCCGGTCTACCTGCGCGACAACGGCCTGGCCGACGGAAATCTCCCCCTGTTGGACCACACCCCGGTGCACGATGAGCCCGGCAACGGGGCTTTGGGTATCTTCCACTGAGACCACCCCGTTGGGGCCGGTAAGGGTCCCGCGGTCAGCGAGCTGGCCGCCTCCTTCGGCGTAGAAGGGCGTTCGCCCCAAGACCACCTCCACCTGCTGACCTTGGACCGCATGGTTGGCGGGCGCCGCCTGTTGTGAGCCCTCTGAGGTATACACCAGAATCGCGTCCACCGTGGCATCCTGCCGCAAGCCGTCGTAGCCCACGAAGGGAGTCCGCCCCACCCCCAAACTTTCATAAGCGGTTACCACTTCCATGCTGCCGGTGAAAGCGTGGGAGGCCCGTGACTGCCGCCGCTGTGCCTCCATCTCCCGCTGGAAACCCTCCAAGTCTACCTCGAGGCCCTGCTCCCGGGCGATCTCGGCGGTCAACTCCGGTGGAAAACCGTAGGTATCGTATAGGACAAACGCCTCATTAGCGGAAATCCGGTCTGCCCACTGCGCCGATGCCTGTTGAGAAGCTTCTGAGGTCGAGACCAGTTGCACCAGCGAAGCGTGAGCGATTTCGGCGCCGGTATTTTCGTCTTCGCTGCTCAGACCGGCGGGAGACGGGTACTGGACGGCCCCTTGCGCATTCAAGATCCGGCCCAGGTCATTCTTGATAAGAGAACGATAAGCAAACATGCCATTGAGAATGCCATTGCCTCGCTCGAAGGCCTCACCGAACCGCTCTTCCTCCAAACGGATGACCCGGAGGATAAAGTCGTGGTTTTCCAGAAGCTCCCGGTAGGTCTGGCGGAATCGAGGCAGCACCGTCTCGGCTACCTCGGTTAAATAGGGCTGGTCCAGGCCCAGCCGCCGTCCGTAGCGGATAGCCCGGCGTATGATCCTCCGTAGCACGTAGCCCCGGCCTTCGTTGCCCGGCGCCACGCCATCCCCGATGAGGAACACCGCCGCCCGAGCATGCTCGGCCACCACGCGTATGGCATAGTCGGCCTCGGCGTCGTCCCCGTAGGTCCGCCCGGTCAGGCGGCAGACACTGTCTATAATGGGCGAAAACAGGTCGGTCTCGTAGACGTTGGCCTTGTCCTGAAGGACGGCCACGGCGCGCTCCAGGCCCATACCGGTGTCCACGCTGGGCGCCGGCAGGGGTGTTCGATTGCCTTGGGGGTCTTGGTAGAACTGCATGAACACCAGGTTCCACAGTTCCACGAAACGCTCGCAGTCGCAGTTGGGGTGGCAGCCTGGGACCTCGGGAAACCCGTTTTTAGCGCCGGAACTGCGGTCCTCCTGAAGCAGGCTGGTCAACACGTCCGGATCTACCAAATCGCTGCAGCCCTTGGACCTGCCGCCGTCGTAGTGAAGCTCAGAGCAGGGCCCGGTAGCGCCTTCGTTCCCGGCCGGCCCCCACCAATTGTCACTGTCACCGTAACGGTATATACGTTCCTCCGGGACTCCTACCTGGTCCCGCCAAATCAGGAACGCTTCGTCATCGTCTAAATGTATGGTAACGAACATGCGGTCCGGAGCCAGCCGGAACACTTGGGTGACCAACTCCCAGGCGAAGTCGACGGCGCCCTCTTTGAAGTAATCACCGATGCTGAAGTTGCCCAGCATTTCAAAAAAGGTCAGGTGTTTATGGTCTCCCACCTCGTCTATGTCGGTGGTTCTAAAGCTTTTTTGGCTGCTGGTCATGCGGCGGGCCGGCGGTGTCTGCTCTCCGGTGAAGAAGGGCTTGAAGGGGACCATGCCGGCGCTGGTGAACAGCAAGGTCGGGTCACTTGCAGGCACTAGGGAGGCGCTGGGCATGTGGAGATGGCCCTTCCCCTCGAAGAACCGGATGAAGGAATTTCTAACTTCGTCACCGTTCATCGGCCGGCCTGCTGGCCCGATATCCTGAACGGACTCCTATACGCCATTGAATTCGTCACTTGATCACGGCCTCCCAGAGCGGTCCACCACTTCCCGAAGAGCAATTGGGGCCGGCAAAGTGCTTTCACTAAGCCTAATGCCGCCGACCCATAACCACGCCTGGCCCAGTAAACGGGGCCGGTCACGTTGGTGTCGACGGATTACGTTCATCCGATCATCTGCATCTGAATTGTATGTCAACGTGGATGGAGCGTCAATCGGCCTTTTCCACAGATTACGGCCCGTTTTCGTACGAGGCAGAACAGGCCTGCCCTCAAAATATAGGCGATACAAGCTCAACCCAGGGCGTTCTATTAACCTACGTAGGGTAGGCTATGTAGGCCCATGCCCAAACTCACCCCACCCGCCGGAGGCGGGAAGCGTTGTTCGGGAAGCCTCGTCATAGTCCGGCAGACCCGCCATGAGCCGTCCTCGGGGTCCGGCGTCGGCAGGTTTTCCAGGAGAGCCAAAATACCCTTGCCTCCGCCGGGTGAGCCTTGACCCTCAACCCCGCGCGACCGTACAATCAAAGACGCAGCAGACATGTAGCAGACACCCGGCAAATCACCGAGCGGATTAACTGACGACGGTCTTCGGGGGCGTAGATGGATTCCAGTATTATCGGGAAGATTGAGAAGGCTAGGAGATACTCAGAGGAACGAGACCGTGTAACCATCACAAGCCTCAAAGCGGCCTTTGAAGGCAACCATAATATTTACGAGGTGGAGTTCGACGGCGGCGCTTGGAGTTGCCGGTGTCACTTTTTCACCACCAGGGGACTCTGCAGCCACACCATGGCGCTGCAAAGGATCCTGTACGAGATGTTAGCCCAGAGTCCAAGTCTTTCAGAGTCTCTCTAAATCCGGTATTGACATGCCCCGGACTACGGAAGGGTGTGGAGGGCTAGCAGCCGGTCCCAGTTGCCCGAGATGCGGAGGCCAGACCCTTAGTTTGGAAGGACTCATTCTCCTGATAGGCCGGTTGAGGTACAACAGGGGCGCCTCATGGACCAAGCACAGCCTACCGTCGCTTTAACGTGCAGGACCGGCTAAGCGTGCGCCACGACTTGAGCCATGGCAAGGGTTTTGGACAACAGGGTCAAGTTTGACAGTGAACAACGCCCCCAGTACACTCCCAAATGTTTTGACTCATCGGCGCTCCAGGCCAATCGAGACCGGAGCCGCCATGCGAAACAATCGGGACCCACGTCACATGACGGGCGTGACACTGCGAGGAGACAGTCCACTCCAACTCAATATCCGCTTCCGCGCCACGGCGTAAAGAGAGCCCTCAGCGGGGTATCATCGGGGGAATCACACCTGAAGGTGACACCTGTTTGGAATTCCTGGTAGTAGGCATCAATCATCGCACGTCGCCCCTGCAAGTGCGGGAGAAACTGACACTTTCCAAGTCTCAGTGGCCAGACGAACTCCAAGCTATGGAAGCCTACGGCGTCCCCGGAGTAATCCTGGCCACTTGCAACCGGGCCGAATTTTATACCATGGAGCCGGTCCAAACCGCGGCGACCGACCGGCAACAGAGCTCCGCAGAGGACAGGATCAAGCAGTTTCTGACGGAACGCTTCGACGTTTCTCTGCTGGACGTCGACCGGTTCCTGTATGTCCGCCGCGGCGATCAATGCGTCCAACACCTCTTCCGCGTGGCCTCCAGCCTGGACTCGATGATCCTGGGCGAACAGCAGATCATAGGCCAGGTGCGGGAAGCCTTTGACGCCGCTGCCCAATCAGGGACACTTCCAGGTCCGGTGTCCCTGCTGTTCCAGAGGGCGTTGAGAGTCGGCCGGAAGGTGCGCCAAGAGACCGGCATCGGCCGCAACGCCCTATCAGTCAGCCAGGCCTGCGTGGAACTGGCTAGAAACGTGCTGGGGGACCTTGAGGGCAGCCGGGCCGTGGTGGTGGGAGCCGGAGATGCCGGAGAGTTGGCAGCCCAAGTGCTGGCCAAGTCCGGAGTCAAGGAAATTACGGTGTCCAACCGTACCCATAGCCGGGCGGTGGAGTTGGCCCAGGACCTATCGGCCCGGGCGATTCCCTTCCAGGACCTCCCGACCGCGCTGGAAGCCGCGGACATCGTCATAGGCTGTACCGGGTCCCCCTCGTATGTCTTGGAAGCCCCGGAGGTGGAGGCGGCCATGGCGTCTCGCCCGGACCGGCCGTTGCTCCTGCTGGACATAGCAGTTCCCAGGGATATAGATCCCGCGGCCGGGCGCATTGATAACGTCTACCTTCACGACGTTGACGACCTGGATTCCGTATGCCAGGTCTCCAGACAACAAAAAGAAGACGAAGCTCGATGGGCTGAGCAGCTGGTGAGCGGCGAGACCCGGCGTTTCCTGGAGTGGTGGCGCAACCTGGAAGTCCTTCCTACCGTGGTTTCTCTGCGCAACAAGGCGGAGCAAATACGCGAGAAGGAGCTCAAGAAAACTGTGAAGCGTCTTAACGGCAAGCTTACTCCCGAGGAGTTGGCATCCGTCGACGCCATGACCCAGGCCATTGTGAACAAGCTGCTCCATAGTCCCACCTTGTTCTTAAAAGGCCAGCCCTCCTCATCCAATCTGGCAGTGGCTAAGGATGTGCTTGGGCTGACAGAGGAAGAGGCCAACGTAGAGCCGGCCAATCTGTGTATTATGTCATTGGTGGATAAATACGCCCTTCTACCCGACGAGATAGACCGGCAGAGTTTGGAGCTAGTTGAAGCCTCTTTGCCGGAGTCTCTGTCGTTGTCCCCAGCCCAGCGATACGTGGTATGCCGCATAGTCCGGGCCGAGGGAGACCCAGGAATCGCCACGGACGTCAAGTTTAGTCCGGGGGCGGTGGAGTTGGGAGTGGAAGCGCTGCGATCCGGGGCCGAGGTCATTACCGACGTGCGAATGGTGGAAGTAGGGATTTCCAAGGTGTTGCTCTCCGGCTTAGGGGTCCCTACCAGATGCCAGATCGACAACCCTCAGGTAGCCCACCGGGCCCACCAGGAGGGCACTACCAGGTCGATTGCAGCCATGCGGGAAATGGCTCCCTACCTGGACGGTGCGGTAGTGGCGGTGGGCAATGCTCCTACCGCGTTACTGGCCCTGTTGGACTTGATCGGCGAGGAACGCGCCAAGCCCGCCTTGGTCATCGGCATGCCGGTGGGGTTCGTGGCCTGCGCGGAGTCAAAGGAGGAGTTGCTTCGCAGCCAAGTTCCTTACATCTCAATTCAAGATCGCAGAGGGGGAAGCTCGGCCGCCGCGGCTACCGTAAACGCCCTGCTGTCATTGGCTTTAGGGGCCCCGGCTGTGGAAACGACGGCAGCGCCATGACTACCGGCTCTGACACCTTGAGGTTTGACGACGGTCTAGGCCCAAGTCGAAGGAACACCGATTGGGCGGTGACCCTGATCGCCCACGGAAGCCAGCGTGGGGCCGACCGCAGCGAATGCTCCTGTGCCTGGGTGGAGTCAGACTCCGGACCGCCCGACTGGTGCCAGAAATGCCCCAGTACCCCCAAGGGACTCCACGACGCCTCCAGCCGGGTCCGGACCATCCTCAATCTGGACATCCAGCAATTAGTGTTGTCGTGCCTGGAGTTTATCGAGCCCAATCCTCAACAGGCCGTGGAGATTTTGAAGGAGCGGGGATTCCGGAACGTGATGTTGGTCCCGTTTTTCTTGGGCAACGGGAAACACGCAACCCTTGAACTGGACGAGATCACTGAGGACTTGAAGGCCGATACTCCAGGGGTCCAGATTTACCTAGCCGAAGGCTTGGGGGCTGATCCTCATTTGGCCGAGCTAGTGGTGGAGCGGGTCCGCAGCATGGACTGGCCTCCAACACCCCCGCGCGGAGACAGACCCACGGCAGGGGTAGTCCTGGTTAAGGCCGGAACCAAGACACAGTACGACGATTGCCTGTGGTTGGAAGAGATCGCCCGGTCGGTCGAGGCGCAATTGGGCCGGGAGTATGCCGTGGAGATAGCGCAATCGCATTACGGCGACCCAACGATGGAAGCAGCCACCGAACACCTAGTGCGCCACAGGGAAGTCTCTTCACTATTGTACGTCCCATATCTATTTTTCCCCGGTCTAATATTGAAACGAAATGTGCTCGGAACTATGGCCCGATTGCGGGAAAGCTATCCGGACATACTCTTGGCGGTGACCCCTCCCTTGGGAGCGGAGACTCATGCCGCTGCCGTCGCCGTGCAGCGGATCCGGGAGACTTGGCAACGGGCCCACGGGGGCTGATTTGCGCGGGCTGATTTGCCCGGCAACGGGTACACTGAGATGAGTCAATCATATTCCGCAAATGACGGGGACGAGAGCGACTACAGCCGCCAAACTGTACCACGCCGCGGCATGCGCACGGGTTACACCACCGGCTCTTGCGCAGCGGCAGCAGCAAAGGCCGCCACCCTTGCGCTACTGACCGGGGCCGCGGTCGATCAGGCTAATATCCACCTACCCGTAGGGCGAGACGCGTCCTTCCCGATACACCGCTGCGAGTGGACGCCGGATGGCAAAGGCGTGTTGTGCTCGGTTATCAAGGACGGCGGCGACGATCCCGACGTGACCCACGGGGCGGAAATCTGCGTGACGGTATCCCGAGCCGCAGAGTCCGGCCAACACTCCGGCCAACAGGTTGTCATCACCGGAGGGCCAGGGGTAGGCATGGTCACCAGGCCCGGCACCGGGATAGCGGTGGGAGAGCCGGCAGTGACCAGGGTGCCTCGGCGGATGATCATAGAGTCTGTGGAACTGGCTGCCAACAGTTGCGGCGCAGGGGCGGAAGAATGTTTTACCGTGCAGATAGCTGTGCCCAACGGGGAAGAGATCGCGCTCAAGACCACGAATGCACGCTTGGGCGTAATTGGAGGGATCTCCATTCTTGGCAGTACCGGCGTGGTCCAGCCCTACTCTACGGCGGCTTGGCGCGCCAGCGTACATCTGGCCATCGACGTGGCGTCGGCCAATAACTTGTCCCACTTGGTCCTGTCCACCGGCACGCGGAGCGAGGCGTTCGCCCGGCCCTACTTCAACTTGTCCGACATGGCTTACATCGAGGCGGGCATTTTCAGCGGCCCAGCGCTAAAACGCTGCGTGATGCGCAAAGTGGAACGGGCCACCCACGTGGGGATGGTGGGCAAGTTCTCGAAAATGGCCATGGGTTACTTTGTAACTCACGTGGCCGGCAATCAGGTCGACCTTGATTTCCTAGCGACATTGGCCGGTCAGTGCGGGGCCTCGCCCGAGGTGCAAGCCGCGATGCGCACGGCGTCCAGCGGCCGCCATTTCCAAGAGTTGGCCCAAGACTCCAACCTGGACGCAGTCTTTCCTCTGATTTGCCAACTGGTCTGCCAGGAGAGCCACAAGCAGTTGGGTCAGGATGCCGGCGCACTGATCGTCGACGCCCTTTGCTTCGACTTCGATGGCACCCTGCTGGGACACGCCTCCACGTCTCCACTGGGAGTCCCTTTGCTGAGTCCTCCAGGTGGGGTTTCCCATGACTGAGGAGACGTCGGACCTTCTCCCGCGTCTGGTTAAAGGACCGGTGGAAGCCAAGCAACACCGGGCTCTGGGATTGCCCGATTCCGCTTTCGAGCAACGCCAGCCGCTTCGCGGCCAGATCACCAAGCGAGAGGTGCGGGCCGTCGCCCTGTACTCTCTCGGTCTGCGGCCGAGTAGCATCGTATGGGACATCGGCGCCGGCACCGGCTCAGTGTCGGTAGAGGCAGGCCTCATCGCATGCCAGGGATCTGTTTACGCGGTAGAGCGGGACGAACCGAGCCTAGCCCTGCTGCGGCGAAACGTACACCGGTGGACCTCGTTGAACGTCCACGTGGTGACCGGAGAAGCCCCGGAAGCTCTGGACGGTCTGCCTGCGCCTGATTCGGTATTCGTCGGTGGCAGCGGGGGGAAACTCCCCGGGATCTTGGACGCGGTGGCGCGCCGGCTCAGTCCCGATGGCCGGATCGTGGTCAACCTGGCGGTCTTGGAGCGGACCCAAGACGCTTGCCGCCAGCTCAAAGCCCTGGGATTCACCGTGGAACTGTCGCAGGTGAGCGCGGCTAGGGGCAAGGAGATGCCCGACGGGGCAACCCGTTTGGAAGCCTTGAACCCAGTGTTTGTCGTTACCGCCTGGCGTGAGGGCTAACTGAATGGCCTCGGGGGCCGACAGGTCCACCAAGCCGCGGCCGGAGTCACCGGGTTGCTTGTTCGGAGTGGGCGTAGGGCCGGGAGACCCGGAGTTACTGACCCTCAAGGCGCTGCGCGTGCTGCGAAGCGTTCCGGTTATATGCACCCCCCAATCGGATAGGCAAGCGGACAGCTACGCCCTGGGGATAGTCCAAGGACTGCTTGACCCACAGCGCCAAGAGATCATTCGGCTGCCCTTTCCCGTGGACGACCCCGAGGCGGCGGCCGCGGTGTGGCAGGACGCTGCCAGCGCGCTGGCGCAGCGGCTATACCAGGGGTCCGACGTCGCCTTCATTACCGAGGGCGACCCCATGCTGTATAGCACCTTTTCCTACGTGCTGGACAACATCCGGCGAGAACATCCTTTTATAAACGTGGAAATTGTGCCGGGCGTATCCTCAGTGATGGCGGCGGCGGCCAGCGCCGGTGTTCCGCTGGCAACCCATGGGCAGCGGGTGGTCATCTTACCCGCGGTGTATGGGACCGAAGATCTCTCCGAGGCCATTGCCAGCTACGATACAATAGTCCTGATGAAGGTGAACCGGAGTTTGGTTAAGGTGATGGCCAGTTTGGAGACTCTGGGGCCGGCCGGCAAGACAGTATACGTGAGCCGGGCAACGACTCCGCAAGAACAGGTTGTCCAGGACCTTAACGAACTCTCAGTAGAGAACTTAGACTATTTCTCTTTGCTGATTATCAAAGGGTAATACCGATGGCGGAAACGAAGGGCAAGGTTTATTTCGTTGGGGGAGGACCCGGAGACCCGGACCTCTTGACCCTCAAGGCGAAGCGAGTCATAGAGACTTCCGACGTGGTCATCTACGCTGACTCCCTGGTGCACCCGTCCGTGGCCGGCTTCGCGCATCCTGGAGCGGAGGTGCATGGCAGCAAGGACCTTACGCTGGTTGAAATCATGGACCTAACCGTGAGCGCCGTGGCCCAAGGCAAGACGGTGGCCAGGGTTCAAAGCGGTGATCCGGCAATCTACGGCGCGATATCGGAGCAGATGCGGGTCCTGGAGAACGAGGGCATCGAGTACGAGATTATTCCCGGAGTTAGCTCGGCCTTCGCCGCCGCCGCCCTGCTCAAAGCAGAGCTCACAGCGCCGGAAGTTTCCCAGACGGTGATCATGACTCGCGCCGAAGGCCGCATTGCCATGCCGCCCCGGGAACAACTGGCCGGCCTGGCAGCTCACGGGTGCACCCTGATAATCTTCTTGAGCATAACCCGGATAACAAGAATCGTCCGGGAGTTGCGAGCCGCCGGGTACCCCAAAGAGACGCCGGTCGCGGTGGTGTACCGGGTAGGCTGGCCGGAACAGCAGGTAATTAGAGGCACGCTGGTGGACATAGCCGCCAAAGTGCGGGCCGCTAAAATCACGTTGCAGGCCCTAATTATGGTGGGCCAGGCGCTGGACCCCCAACTGACCAAGCCGGGCCGGACCGAAGGGACAGCGGTGTCTCACCTCTACTCCGAAGACTACACTCACCTGTACCGCAAGTCCCCCAGCAGGTCCAAACCCGACGCCTCCACGGCCCGGAGCAAAAAGAGCGCCGTCACTCCATCTCCATGAACGTACCGGCCACAAGCACCACGGCCATAGTCGCTATCTCGGCCCACGGCGCCGGTCTGGCCCGTCGCCTGGCCAAGTCTTTGTCCGTATCCGTCGACGTCCAGCTTCACCTGGAACGCCGTTTCCACCAGCAAGACGCGGAGCAGGTCCTACCGGAGACGCCCTTCGACCTGCCGGTGCGGCCCTTGGTTACCAAGCTGTTTGGCGACTGTGAACGTTTGGTGCTGTTCATGCCGGTGGGCGCCGCTGTGCGGCTTTTGGCTCCCAGCCTACGAGACAAACACCACGACCCCGCAGTGGTGTGCGTGGATGACGCCGGCCGTTTCGCGGTGAGCCTGCTGTCAGGCCACCTGGGAGGGGCAGACCGTCTGACCCAAGAGGTGGCCCGTGCCCTTGGCGCCAACCCGGTGGTGACGTCGGCTTCCCACGTTATGGGGACCGTGGCGGTGGACCTGCTCGGCCAAGAGTTCGGATGGCAGATACAGGCCGAACCCATCGAAGTCACCCGCGCCAGCGCGGCCATGGTGAACGGCGCGCCGGTGGGCGTCTACCAGGATGCGGGAGAGCTCGATTGGTGGCCGTCCGGTGAGCCATTACCGGTAAACGTCACCGTCTACCATTCCCGGGAAGCCCTCATGGCCGCTTCCTGGGCCGCTGCCCTCATAATCACCGACAAGACCGCCGGTGAGATCACCGGCAAAGACACTACTCTGCCGGGGACCAGCGGAAGTCCTGAGTCAGCGGAGAAGGACAGGGCAGTGGTATTCTACCGCCCTCGTACTTTGGTGGCCGGAATGGGATGCCGCCGGGGAGTTCCGGTTAACGAGCTAGATGAGTTGCTGGTCAACACTTTTCGCTCGTGCGGCCTGGCAACGGCCAGCCTCAGATGCATCGCCACGGCGGACCTGAAACAGGACGAGCGCGGGCTTATAGACCTCGCCGGCAAATACGGAGTGCCCCTTCAATGCTACAGGGCCGGCGAGCTGAACGCGGTGTTCGACGAGCAGCATCCCGCTGACCTCTCCAGCGCGTTTGCGGAGCGGTCCACCGCTCCTCCTCCGGACCAAGCGGCCATCAGGCCGACCCCTCGGGACCAGGTCCGACAATTATTGGGCATGTGGGGAGTGTCCGAGCCGGCCGCCCTGCTGGCCGCAGGCAACCGTGGTTTGCTGGCGCCAAGAGTGAAAAGCGACCGTGCTACAATAGCCGTGGCCCGGGTGGACTTTGCGCCGCACCCGTCTTGACCGGCCGTCGTCACTGCGAATTGCAGAGGTTATCTGAAGTGAATTGGGGTTTTCCAACCGGCCAGGAAGAAAAAAGGGAGTTTCTCATGGCCGCAGTGGAAAAGGTCCGAAGCACTGTGCTTGCCGGGGCCCCGGAAGCGGAGGCCAACGCCACTCTGCCCGCCTCAACCGTGGACGCTCTATATCAATCGGGCATATTCGCCTTGAAGCTGCCGGAGGAGTTGGGGGGCGCGGAGGCCGATCCGGTGACACAGCTAGAGGTCATCGAGGCAGTGAGCCGCATCGATCCCTCAGCCGGTTGGTGTGTCATGATAGGGGCCGCATGTATCGGGTTGCCTGGAGCCTTCCTCCCGGATGACGCAATCGCCATCATGTTTGACGGGGGCCGGGTGCCCAAAGCCGCGGCCGCCTTCAGGCCCTCCGGACAAGCTACCCCGGTAGACGGGGGTTATCTGGTAAGCGGGCGGTGGCCCTTCGCCAGCGGCATCCGTCACTCCGATTGGCTGTGGGCGGGAGCTTGGGTGAGCCGAGATGACGGGAGTACGCCGGACCTGCGTATGGTTACATTCCTCACGTCCCAAGCGCAAATACACGACAATTGGGACGTGGCGGGCCTGAGGGGCACAGGGAGTTGCGATTTTTCCGTGTCTGGCCTGTTCGTGCCTGAAGCCTTCGTCTGGGACCAACTGGAAGCGGAGCCCAAGCGGGGCGGGCCCGTGTATCGCATGGGCATACCCGGCTTTGTCAGCCACGAGCACGCCGCATTCGCGTTTGGCGTTGCCCGCCGGGCCTTGGACGCAATCCTGAAGGACGCGCAATCCAAGGTTAGAGGTTACACGCCGTCTTTACCGGTCGCCGAACACCCATCGTTCCAGCGAGCCATCGGTGAATGCGACATGCGCCTGATGGGGGCTCGGGCCCTGGTCATTGAACTGCTGGAGGAAGCCTGGACGGGGGTCTGCCAAAGAGGCGTGATCGCCCCACGGCTTCAGGCAAAGCTGCGGGCCTCAGCAACCTATGCCACCGAAGTAGCTGTCGACGTAGTCACCCAAGCGTTCCGGCACGGCGGGGGCTCGGCCCTGTTTTCCTCCAACCCGCTGCAGCAATGCCTCCGGGATATCAACGCCGGAGCCCAACACTTCATGGTTAGCGAGTCCGCCTACGAGATTCACTAATACGCCGTTACCCCTGGACGTTAAGCTAAAGCCTCCCTATTATTAGACCCGCCTGGTGGTAACAATGGTGGTAACTGCCAGGCCGCCGGGGTAAGGTTAGGTGGTAAGGAGGCGATATAGCAGAGCTAACGGCAGACAAGGTTCAGAAGGCTAAGACCCCTGGGCGGTATGGTGACGGCAACGGTCTCTATCTCCTGGTAAAGCCCACCGGGACGAAAAGCTGGGTCCAGCGAATCCGGGTCAACGGGAAGCGGACGGATAAGGGCCTGGGCGGCTTTCCGGCCCTGACCCTGGCAGCGGCTCGGCGGCTGGCGGTAGCGAATCAGGCGGCGGTGGACGCGGGCAGGAACCCATGGGCCAAGGCGGAGGCCACGCGGGAGGTCAAGACGCGGGCGACGGCCAGCCGGGGCCGAGATACTCGCCCCCCCACACTTCGGGAGGCGGCGCGGGCAGTCCATACGTCCAACCTGCCTAAGTGGACTGGCGCAAACACCGGGGCGGCCTGGCTCCGAGAGTTGGAGCGGCATGTCTTCCCGGCCCTGGGGGATATGAGGGTCGATGATCTGACGCGCCACGATGTCCTTGACGTTCTGACTCCCATTTGGGGCCAGGTGCCGGAGACGGCCCGGAAGCTCCGAAACCGGCTGGCCATGGTCTTCCGCTGGGCCATGGCCTACTGTTACCGCACCGACAACCCGGCGGGTGAAGCCATCGAGGCGGCCTTGCCCCGCCTGGCGAAAGTCCGGGCGCACCGTAAGGCCCTGCCCTATGCCGAGGTTCCCGGATTCCTGGCGGACCTGCGCCAGACCCGGCGGGCCTACCCGCAGCCGGATCAGGCGGGTCTCCTGGCGCTCCGTTTCCTGGTGTTGACAGCGGCCCGGAGTGCTGAAGTCCGGGCGGCCCGCTGGGACGAGATGAACATGAAGGACGGGTTATGGACGGTTCCGGCCTACAGGATGAAGGCCCGGAAACAACACCGGGTACCGCTGTCCACGCAGGCCATGGACACGTTGATAGAGGCGAGGGACCAGCTCGGGGTATGGGGGGACGGCTTGATATTCCCAGGTCACGGTGGCAACCAGTTGGGCATGAACATCTTCGAGCAACGCTTGAAGGCGAACGGTGTTGATTGCGTGCCGCACGGCTTCCGGTCGAGCTTCCGGGATTGGGCCGCCGAGCAAACGAACTACACCCGGGAGGCCATTGAGCTTTCCCTGGCCCACAACGTAGGCAATGAAACCGAGCGGGCCTACTTCAGGTCTGACCTGTTGGACCAGCGCCGGGGCCTGATGCAGGATTGGGCCGACTTCGCGGCCCTGTGATTAACGACAATTAGGGTTCCGTTTGCTTGTAGGGCTTGGCCCTCATATCCCCTCACCGCTGGGGCCGGAAGCGGCTAGTACCGGGTCCGGCTATTTGTGACAAATATAAGAATTGATATAATGGAGGCGTTCTTTGATTGTGAGGAGGTGAGGGGAATGCCGGCTAAGCTATATCGAGTGAACTTGACCGAGGATGAACGGGAGCATTTGTTGGGTATCACCCGGCGGGGCAAATCTTCGGGGCGCAAAGTGAAGCGGTGTTTGATTTTGTGTAAAGCCGATGAAGGCCTTACCGACCAACAGGTGGCGGAAGCCCTGATGGTGGGCCCCTCCACGGTGGGCCGGGTGCGGCAGCGCTTCGTAGAAGGCGGGTTGGAACGCGCCCTCAATGACCTGCCGCGGCCGGGGCAACGGCGCAAACTTGATGGAAGGCAAGAAGCCCACTTGGTGGCCATGGCCTGCAGCGCAGCCCCGGAAGGGCACACCCGCTGGACGTTGCAATTGCTTGCCGACCAAGCGGTGAAGCTGGAGTTGACCGGCTCCATCTCCCGGGAGACGGTCAGGCAGGTGCTGAAAAAAACGAACTCAAGCCGTGGCGGAAGAAGGAGTGGTGCATCCCAAAGGTGAGCGCCGAGTTCGTAGCCTGCATGGAGGACGTGCTGGACCTCTACGCCGAACCCTATGACTCCAAGCGGCCGGTAGTCTGTTTCGACGAGACCTCCAAGCAGTTGGTGTCGGAGAAGCGGTCTCCCATCCCGGCCAAGGCGGGACGGCAGGAGCGGTTTGATTACGAGTACCAGCGCAACGGGACCCGGAACTTATTCATGACTTGTGAGCCGCTGGCGGGCTGGAGGCACGTGGCAGTGACGGAGCGTCGCACCATGGAAGACTTCGCCCATCAGATGCGCTGGCTGGCGGACGCTGCTTACCCCGAAGCGGAGAAGGTCCGGGTGGTGCTGGATAACCTGAACACCCATAGGCCCGCCTCCCTGTACGAGACCTTTGAGCCGAAGGAGGCCAGACGGGTGATCCAACGGCTGGAGTTTCACTATGCTCCCAAGCACGGAAGCTGGCTCAACATGGCAGAGATTGAGTTCAGCGTCTTCAGCAACCAATGTTTCAACCGCCGTATTGAAGACGAGGAGTCCCTCAAACGGGAAACTGCCGCCTTGGAGACCGAACGAAATCAGGCTGCGGCAACCATCAACTGGCGATTCTCCACCAACGATGCCCGTAACAAGCTTCGGCGTATCTATCCGGCGGTTTCAGACTGACGAGGTACTAGCCGCTTCCGGCGAATTTAGCGCCTGCTGGGCAACCGGGGCTGGTAGCGCACCCACGGTGGCTCCAGCTTCGGCTTCCGAGCCTTCCCGGACGCCCGGGGGAGCGCCGGCTTCGGCGTCGTGAGCAGGGACCGCTTTCTTGGCTTTCGCCCTCTTTCGCCTTCGGGCGCGATTGGTTTTAGCGGCTTTCTTCCCTTGGCCTCTGGCGCCGCGGCGGCTTCCGGCTGTGGCGACTTCGGTTTCGACTGCGAGGCTGGCCGCGTCTCCGCCTTCACCGCCCGGCGGGACGCGGCCCCGGCTTTTACCACGTCGGACCACTCGGTGAACGGCGGGTCGACTTTCGCCCGTTCCCCTGGCTTGTCTCCCCCGAGACTCTCGTGACCCCGAAAGAGGTTGTATTGCAGTGTCCAGCCGTCGAGGTATCGTTGCCCCGTTGTGCGGCTGTCCAGGCCCCGGAGGGTCTTGACGCGAGATCTGTAGGTGCCTTGCAGCCGCTCGCTCAGGTTGTTATTCAGGTCCGCCGCGAGTCCCTCAGATTGCATATGCTTGACGCCGGGCAACACGTCCTTGACGGCGGACAAGTAGGACTTTAGCTTGTCGGTCATGATGGTCTCGGGCGGCTTCTCGGCGGCCAGCGCCGCCTTCCTCAACACCACCCGAGCTGCGTTGGCGTCCCGCCTGGGCGTCAGGTGTGAGGCCAGGATGTAGCGCGTCTCGCTGTCCATGACGTTCCACAGCCACATCTTCTTGCCGCCCACGTCCACCATCATTTCATCCGCGACCCACTCCGAGCCGGTCTTGGCCCTGCGGCCTTTCATCTGGCCCACGGCCTTATCGGTGTAGTCCCGCACCCACTCGTAAATCGTGGCCTTGCTGGGTTCGTTGAGGAGGTCGTACTCGTTCTTCAGGCCCTCGGCGATCTGCTTGTAGCTTTTGCCAGAGTAGAAATCCCGGATGGCCCAGCCTACCATCGCCGAGTCCATGCGCTGACCCTTGGCCTTGCCTCCGGCCCGGAATTTCTTTCCGCAGCCGTTACAGCGATAGCGTTGCTCCCCCTTCTGCGTTCCGGCCTTATGGACGCGCTGGGAGTCACACTCGGGGCAAGAGACGGTGTAGGTGGTGGTCGTGGTCTCGGTAAATTGAGTCATGTCTCAACGATCACTCATTTAGGCAGTTAGCAACCTGGGGCCACCCACTATTTGTTCGGATATGCGTCATAAGCCATATTGATGAGCTCGGAGATAATGTCGCAGCGGGCTTGGTCTTGTAGGTCGGATGGGCTAACTCTAATCCGATAATATCCATACCTCTTGTCATAGGATAGAAGGTTCAAGCTCTCGCTCAACCGGGACGTTAGCCCTTCATCTTGGACCACGCGGAAGTTAACAAGAAGACTCGCTTTGCGCGGCTGAAAGATGACGAAATTCTGTGCAGATGCGCCTTGCTTGGCAAGACCGATATAGTGCTTGTTAAACTTCGGCCCAATGCCCGGCACTACGGCGCGGATCATCTCGACCAATCGGTCTAACGACGACAATGTTGGTATTGATGCGTCGCGTTCCCACGAAGCCCTGTCAACGGCCTCGCCCTCATCCTCTTCATCCGTGCCCAACGGCATCACATCTAGAACCCTCGTGGCAATAAGCGTGAATGCCCCAGCGACCTCAACTCCCTTCAACTGGATGGCAACCAACGGAATGACGCCGTTTAACAACGAAATCACATTGAGAAATCTGCTTGTGATGTCCTCAGCCACTATGACCGCCGTGTGGTCATACTGGGGGTAGCGGCGCTTCTCAATGTCCCAATACTCGATGGTGCGTACCAAATGGGATTCGTCCGTCGGACCCAGCTGAATCTCGACCTCGTATCTGGCAAGAGTCTCGGGGTCTCGCAAGAGAAGGTCCAAGCGTCCGCCACCTGGTTGTTTCTTCTCCGAGTTGATGACTTGCAAATCGCCCAATCCAAGGAGAGATGGGTCGTCTTCCAGCACTCGGTGTAGCCATCGTTCATTCAGTGTGGGGTGATTTTTCAAAGAAACAAATCGTGGCGGTACTAGGTCAGGTGTTGACATAGCTTCTCCTCCCGCAGAACCAATTCCGTTGGACACTCCTGCATCCGTGGCAAGATGGTTGCGCTAGCACGTCGCTGAAGACAACCGTAGGCTGTCGGTGTTCATTCCTCGGACTCCTGCCGACTGGCCCCGATTGGGCCTTCGGCGTCGCTTCCCTCGATGACGTTACCGGAGTGCCAAGTAAGATGTGGTATCTCGGGGTTCCGGGCACTCTTTAAACTGCCCCATCTTGCCAGATGCTCCATGTCTGCCAAATACGCCACCCAAAACCGCCTCCCCCTAGGGGTGTCGTCGCGATAACTCAGTGCCTCGAACACCGGGATTTTCAGGGCCGCTAGTCGATTGAACAGCTGGCCGAAGTCCGCCGAGATGCTCGCTCCCTCTGATACAGTGGGGAATGACCCAATGAAGGCGCCCCCTCGATTCTCATAATGCCTGGTGGCCCTGGTTCTCAAAGCCCGCAGCTGAGGCGCTAAGGCCCGGAACCTTTTCACGCTAGGCCCGTCATTCCAGAGAGACGGAACCCACTTTGCTGACCACATTGCGAACCACGTGCCTAATGTCCCGGCAGCGAAGATTATCCCAAATGTGACTAGGCTGGGAAGGACAGCACCGCCGACCGACGTTATCGCACTCATGCGGTCTGCCACCGCGGAAAAATCAACCAACAGGCCCAGGAGCACTCCGGCCCCGGCAATGCCCCCCACGCCAGAGCGCACTTCTTCCGAAGCCACCAGTGCATCCACGCATCATATCAGCCTCAAGCCCTACAAGCAAACGGAGCCTACCGGCTTACCAACCTCATCTACACTTCCAGATGCTTCCCCCAAGAGGATATCTCCTGGCACAAGTTGGTAAACTTCGAACTCTGGAGGGTTGAAGTCCATTTGCTTCACGTTGGACAAATCCAAGCCATCCCAAGTCACGTTGGCGGCCCGCAAATATGGACCGGTCGCTCTTTTGGGTGATCGTTGACGACCTAACCGCACTTCGCCAAGCAAAGATAAACTTGCCCATGCCCACCCTTGCGGCAGTTCCGGCAAGGCGGAAGTGTTGGGAGCGGAAGGCTCCTTGTACTTGCCCCGCCGCTTCTCCCGGGACTCCCAGAAGGCCCGGCGTTCGGCCAGAATGCGCTCGACGAGGACACCGGCAGGTTCGTAATCGCGGTCTTCGGAGCGAGCCAGTTCCGACTCGGTGGGGACTAGTTTGCCCTTGCATGCGGCCCTGAGGACGCTGGCCCGGTAGCGCTTCAGGTTGGCCTGCACCCGCTTCAGGGCGGCTACTGAAGCATCGAGCCGGGTAAATAGCTTTTCAACTTCGGCAACAATGCGGTACTGCTCGGGGAGAGGCGCCAATGGTAGCGGGATGGCGGATGCGATAGTACCGGATATTTCTTTGAAGGTTGTACCGCCTCCTAGACTTTGGATACTATCTTTGGCTCGAAGCAAATAAAAGTAAACGAAACTGGGATCTATTCCTTCGGGAAGAACAAAGCTCTTGAAACCCTGGTTAGTAGTCACAGATTGCGAAGCGATAGCCACATAACCTATCGGAGCTCTGGAACTAAATAAGACGGTATTGGCCGGCAGGAGACGGGCGTTAGAGCTTCTTAGCCCTCGTTCTGTGATGTTGCGGGACCCTCTCCCGATGTATTGCTCCTTGTAACCGGATAGGTCCGCCGGAGTAATCCAGGGAATATCGCCGCCTTCAAAATTGGCTGGGTCAGAAGTTTTCGGTGTGCCGCCACCGACTACAGTAGCAACGTCACCGACTTCCAGCCATTCCCAAGACATGGGGATTTCCCAGAGTAGGTTCATTATGCCTCATGGCCCCCTGTCATCTTCTTGATGAATTGGCTTTCTTGGCACGATTGTTCCAGTAGGTCCCAAAGAGGCTTGCTTCGAGATTCAAGATTGGACAAGAGGGTTTCGCTCTTTTCTATCGGCCACGCGTTAAGCAAAGTAAACGTGGTTGCAGTAAGGTATTGCGTGACTTCGTAAGCAACCAGAACTATGGAGGCACCATCTGTTTGCCCGTAAAGTCTGCTTGGGTAGGGTTCTATGAGAGCCTGATGGATTGGTGGTGTAAATTCATCGTCAACGTCGCCCCAAAGTCCTGAAGCGTCAGGGTGGACATATTTGCTTTCGGACTTGAAAATAGCTACGTACAAGTTTTCAGATTCAGTAGCCACAGCCATTTCTCGCGTATTCCAACGCACTTTCCCGTCGATACCTGAAGCCCAACCGTTTCTCTTGGCGTCAGGGAAATATGATGCGTACTCTTGGTATAACTCCTTTGCTTCGACGGGTTGGTCGTCTTCAGCGAATTGGATGGCTACGCTACCGTTGTACCTTTCTGCGGCGTCTTGCCCGTTATACTTAACCAAAAATCTAGCCAAGATGAGATTTTCCAGCATTATCCTACACAGGCCCCACCCGGCGTTTGGATAACCGTACCTTAAAGCCGCCACAGTGGCACCTGCTAGCGAGCAGGTCTTCATATGCAAATCAACCAAAGCGATTATGAGATTACGAGCTCGTTCTTTGGGGTTTGTTACTCTCTTATGCGGTGCAGCAGCCAAATCATTTAGCGCCAAGTCCGCGTAAATCCGGCCAATTGACGAACAAAAGTGGGTGAATCCCTCCAAGTGATTCAGTTCATCGCGCCAGCGGCCTGCCACTCTCTCTGGAAAGAGCCTCCATTGTTGAAAGGGAGTAACTGGTACATCTTCAGTTAGTGTCTCCAATAGCCGCTGGGCCTTCTGTATAAGCAAAGCCGAATCCGAGTTCATCGTAGTGGTCGCTTCGGATTGAAGAACTGGTTTGCCATCTTCCGATCCGCAAAACCAATCAATCAATTCGGAGTGTTCAACTTCAGAAAGGTTGAGGATTGCCTCCTTGATATCCGATAGGGTTGACATTGAATTCTCCTCATTCACTGGTCGCATCACGTCAGGGAAGTGACGTGCTCTTTCAGCCAAGTTTTCAGGTCGGCGAAGCGGAAAGAATTGCTCTCGAACAACTGGATGAAGAAGGATAGTATTCTTTATAACGGATATAGGGCTGTTATGAACCAAGTATCCTATTGTATTCATCGTGCCCGCCAATCCACACCCAGACGAAATCATCGCCATCTTCGAAAGCCAGGGCCCTGTAGGAACGGCCGATTCGAACTGACCAATACTCTCCGACTTTCTTGAACCTGAGAGACGGATATCCGGGGTCTTCCTTCAGTCTCTCGAAGTTCCTTCGGGCAATCCTCTGAACGGACTCGGGTAGCCGTGCAAAGTTGATCCAGAACTCGGTTTCCGTCCGATGCACTAGTAGTCAGTCAACTTTGGAATCGAAAGGGTAAAGGCGGTGAAGTTTGGATCGGGCGTCCTGGGTTTTGAACCGCCACTTGATACCAACTCGGGCGGCGTTGCGCTCCCGCACCAGTGCCTGGACTTCCCTCCCGAGCGCATCCTCGTCGGGGAGCCGCTGCTTCAGGCAGCGGCGGGACAGCACGCTGAACTCGATTTCCGCCATATTCAACCAACTCCCGTGCTTCGGGGTGTAGTGGAACTCCAGCCGTTTCGCAATCCGCCGGGCATCGGCCGCTGGGAACGTCTCGTACAGCGACGCCGCGCGGTGGGTGTTGAGATTGTCCAGGACCACCCGCACCACCGGGACCTCCGGATAGGCTTCATCCACCAGCCAGCGCATCTGGTGGGCGAAGTCCCCCGTGGTGCGCCGCTGGGTCACCGCCACCTGCCGCCACCCGGCCAGCGGCTCGCAGGCCAGAAACAGATTGCGGGCGCCTTCCCGCCGGTATTCGTAGTCCTGCCGCAGGGGAAGTCCAGGCCGGGGCGGCAGAGAGGGCCGGGTCTCCGCCAGCAACTGGGTGGAGGTCTCGTCAAAGCAGACCACCGGACGCTGGGGGTCATACGGTTCGGCGTACAGGTCCAGCACGTCCTCCATGTTGGCCACGAACTCGGCGCTCACCTTGGGGATGCACCACTCCTGCTTCTGCCACGGCTTGAGAACGTTTTTTTGAGACGCTTACGCACTCCCTCGTGGGACATGGAGGACGCCAGCCCCAGTTCCACCACCTTGCCAGCCAGCAGGCGCAGGGTCCAGTGGTCGTGGCCCTCCGGCGCCGGACTGCAGGCCAACGCGATGAGGTGGGCTTCGCTCCGGTCGTCCAACTTCCGATGCCGGTTGACCTGGCGCCGGTCCCACAGGGCCCCGTCCAACCCTTCCTCGGTAAAGCGCTGCTTAATCCGGTACACGGTGCCCAGCGCCACATCCAGCGCCTCGGCCACCTTGGGAGCGGCCCAACTGCCGTCGCTCTTGAGGAGAATCCGCGCCCTGGCGGTCACTCGGGCCGAGCTTTTCCCAACCCGAATCAGATTCTGGAGTTCTTCCCGTTGTTCCGGCGCCAGCCGCACGGCGTACTTGTCCCTGATCATCACTGCCACCCCCCCATCAGAACTTCATCCCAAGCAGTATACGACTATCGGCCAGATTCCTGTATGACTTTCAACATCAAGGTTGACTGACTACTAGAGGTATCCCAAAGTACCATCTTGTTTTGCCTTCAATGCTCGTTCTTTAAAAAAATCCAGCTTACCGGCTAGGGCGTCCGCTTCAATCTGCCGGTCCCACTCTTCCTCTTCCAACTCGTGAAGCCAATCAAGAATTTCTGCGTATTCGGTTTTTGGCAGGTTCAAAATGGCCTGCTTGATCTCTTGAACTGTTGTCATGCCTCTGCATCCTATTGTTGGGATTTCATTATACTGAGAATACGCCAACGTCTACCCCACCAACTCCAGGTTCAACTCCTCCAGCAAAGGCTGCAAGTCCGCTCCAAACACGGCATAGGCCCGGGCCAAGCCACCCTGCTGGTTGAATGGGGCATACTGGAAGGCGTCCAGGTCAATGCTGACGCTGCCGGCAATGTGGTCCCTGATAGCCTCCAGCCATTGCTGTTGTTCCTCGGTGAAGTCCCGACCCGCCGTCTCCTGCATCGCCAGCCAACCCCAGAAGCGTTTTTCAACCCGCTCCGCGAAGGGCGTCAATTCCGCCTCTTCTGCAATGGCGTAGCGCACCAGGGAAACGATGTCCGACAGCACCCTCTGGCCTGAGCCGCGCACCTTTGACCTGTTCAGTTGCCGATAAGCTTCCCAAAGCCGTTCAGTCGTCCAGGAGCGGGGCGGCGAGACCAGAGTGTCGGCAAGAGCCTTGATGTCAGCGTAGCTCAGCCGCTGCCTGTAGGGGCGCTCATAAAGCACCTGCAGGGCTGAAACCTCGTCTCGGTTCTCCTGGATGAACTGTTGGAAGGACTGAACGATGGCGTTGGCTTGGTCGTCGGAAAAACCGGCCTCTATGAGACTGTCAGCGCTCACCGTGTCGATGGTCTGCTCATAGGAGCGATGGATGTTCACCAGACGCTGCCGGAGGTCGGGGTTCGAGGCGAAAGGCTGGGCGGCGTCTTCCAGAAGTTGACGCCGGGCCTCGGCAACCGCCGAATCGGGGGGGTCGTCCTGCCCCGTCTTCTGCCGGGCGGCATCGAGAGCGGCGTCAGGGTCGGCGGCGTTCACCAAGCCACAGACTAGGGTCTGGAGAGGCACGTTATGAGAAGCCACCTCTATAGCCTCGCGGTCCCTGGGAGTCAAGTGGCAGTCCAGCCGGGTCAGTCGGCTGGCAAGAGAAGAGAGAATTTCAGGATCCCGGTCGCCCATGCTTACCAGGTCCATAAGCTTGTCGAATGGCACGGCGGGCTTCCTATCTAGCGAGTAGGAGTCCGATAATTCGGTCTCGGTCACGCCCACCGCATCGACGATCACGAAGCGGTCCTTGTTGCGAGCGTCCGGGGTCACTGCGTTGAAGTCGGTGGGAAAGATGGTGCGCACGCCACGCCCCTTCATCTGCTCAAAGAAGTTGCGGCTCCGCAAATTGCGCATGAAGAACACTATCTCCACCGGCTTGATGTCCGTGCCTGTGGCTATCATGTCCACCGTCACTACTATGCGGGGGTTGTAGCTGTTGCGGAAGGCGGTCAGCAGATCTTCCGGCCTCGCCCCGGTGGTCTTGTAGGTAATCTTCTGGCAGAAGTCGTTGCCCTTGTCAAACTCCTGTCGCACTATACGGACGATGTCATCGGCGTGGCTGTCGTCCTTGGCGAATATGATGGTCTTGGGCACGTCCCGACGTGTGGGGAATATCTCTGTGAAAAGCCGATCCCGGAAAGTCTGGATGACCGTGCGAATCTGGTCTTCCGCCACCACGTCGCGGTCAAGCTGGTTGGGTGCATAGGTGAGGTCCTCCTCCAGTTGCTCCCACCGTACCCTACGAGTCAGACGATCCCGCCGATCAACGTAGTAACCGGCCTCCACCGTAGCACCCTGGTCGGTGATCTCCGTGCGAATCCTGTATGTGTCGAAGTCCACGTTCACGCCGTCGGCAACCGCCTGCTCGTGGTTGTACTCCATGACCAAGTTCTGCTGGAAAAAGCCGAAGGTCTGCTTG
Organism: Dehalococcoidia bacterium; assembly: GCA_965224325.1. Lineage (GTDB taxonomy): Bacteria > Chloroflexota > Dehalococcoidia > Lucifugimonadales > UBA3495 > CBDCMJ01. The sequence continues at coordinate 9,721 of CBDCYT010000016.1, read as the reverse complement.
GAGGGAGTGGCGGTCAGTCCGATGAGGAAGCCATCAAAGTACTCCAGCACCTGCCGCCACAGGTTGTAGATCGAGCGGTGGCACTCATCGGTGATGATGACGTCGAAGGTCTCAATGGGAACATCGGGGTTGTACTCGACAGGCACAGGCTCACGCTGACGCGCGGACGTGTCGAAGCCCGATAATTCCTCTCGCTCGGGGTCAAGTTCCTCGCCCTTCAGGATGGAGTAGACCGCTGGATGGTGGAGATACAGACCCGGCTCACGGGGTCGATGCGTGAGGATTGAAGGAGCTGGACGTTGTACAACTCGGTGAACTTGCGCCCCGCGTCCGGGGTGGTGAATCCCTGGAACTCGCGCAAAGTCTGGCGTCCCAGGTTGCTGCGGTCCACGAGGAAAAGCACTCGCCGTGCCCCAGCGTGCTTGATCAAGCGATACACCTGGTTGCAGGCCATGAAGGTCTTGCCGCTTCCGGTGGCCATCTGCACCAGTGCCCGGGGCCGCCCTGCGGCCAGAGACTCCTCCAGTTTCCGATGGCCCTCTCCTGTACCGGCCACAGCCCCGATGCGTTCAGGGGCGGCATGGCCTTCAGCCTCTGGCGCAAGTTATGCGGTGCCGGGTAGTCTCGGACACCTTCAGCCATTCCCCGTGCACCGGCATCTGACGTTTCAGTTGTGCCGATCCACTTTGCGAGTGTCTGGGGTGTATGAAACGAGAAGACCAGACGGCTTCTCAGCTCCGGGTCAAGCCTGTTGGTGAACTGCGTCTCCGCACCGGTGCTCTCGTACAGGAAAGGGAGCGGACGCTCATGTGAGGGAAGGTTGTCGGGCAAGCCAGCGCTGTACTTCTCAGACTGGACTTCAACGCCGGTAAGGGTGGAACCTTCTGTCTTGGCCTCGACGACACCAGCCGCCTTCTGGTTAACGTAGAGAAGGTAGTCGGCGGTGCCGTGGCCGGACTTCAAGGGGAACTCACGCACGGCGACGCCGCTGGAGGCGTACAGGTTGACGGCGGCAACGTCCTGCACGGCCCATCCCGCCTGCTCCAGCAGGCTACTTAAATTCACACGTGCCTGTTCTTCAGGTGTCATGTTCTTCAAGTGGATGGCTTCACGCCACCGACGATCCTGCAATCGTGTAGTTGGAGTTCAAGCCCATCTCAGGCATCAGACATCATTGCGCTCATAGGTTCAGCCAACCATGACGGCATCACGGCGCGGGTAGCCGCCAACTCCTCTAAGTCTCTGGATGAGAGCCTCTTTTCAATTGCGCCCAGATTCTCCGCGACCTCCTCGGGACCTAGCCAAGCCAGGGCTCGGACAGCATCACCAGCTGGACGGTGCGGCGCCACCAGTTGCCACCGTGGTGCATGGCGCAGTTCAACCGCCAGTTCACCGAGTTTGAGCTTACGGTTGGATCCGGAAGTCAGGTAAACCTGCCGTACCGGCACCTGCGTGGTGAGGCCAAGGCACTTCGCCACCATTCCGCCACAAGCTACAATCGTCTCACCCCAAAGCTCAGACAGGGACGCAAGCACCTTGTCCACGGCAGGCGGTCGAGGACCCAATCGGGTTTGGATGGGCCGGACGTAAACGCCCTGGCAGACCCGCATAAGCTCCCTCTTGCGGGCAAGCCGAGACAGCGCCTGGTCGACAGCCGCTCGGCTGCCCAGGTGCAACAGAGCACTTGGGCAAAATAGCGTGCCCTCCGGCGACGCTACGGCGTGGCTGATTATTTGTGCTGGGAGGCTTGGCACCTGGAAAACCTCTGTGATACGATGTCAGAAACGTAACATATTAACTGACCGATGGCAAGATTTCTAACCTATGAGTAGAAGAAGCAGGGGCAACGACAATTCAGAGAATGATCAACGCGTGCTTCGGGGCTACCGACGGGTGGGCAAGCGCTTCATCCCTCCATTCCTCCATCATATGAGCCTGACTGAGAGCAGCTGGATGGACGACAGAGTGCCTGAGCTAATATGGATTGCGCTGCTTATCCAGGTGTTTGGTTTGAAGAGGGGCACCGAGATTGCCCTTAGAATCGCAAAGTCAGCTGCAAAGTGTGCACAACCTACGCAAAAGGCCTTTGCTGCTGCCAGCGATTACACGATGTTTAAGGATGAACAGGGTGGCCACCTGTGTCTAGAACTGACGGCTGCGGGGGTGTTGGAAGAAGCCCGAAGGGGACTGGCAGCTTTGATTGACCACTACCCGGAGTTTCCCCTCTCCTTCTTGGGCTACCCGGAAAGTATGGCTGAGAATACTCCCCTTTCCACCCTTGACGACCTTGGGGAAACAATCGTTAGCATAAGCGACCGGGAAAGCTATGCCGGAACATTCGCTCAGGCTACTGTTGTTTGCATTTATTTTGCTAACGACCAACTGAAGGTATCCCCTAACACTGGATTGGCCAATTTCCCTGCTATCGAAGAGTACCCGATGACCGACGAGTCATTGAGGGTGGCAGCATCAGTTAGGTCCGCAGTTACCGGGCTTCTTACTAGGGGCGTTTCTCCAGATTGGCGAGACTTCTTCTGGGACCAGGGACGCTCCCTTGGCCCCTGCGAGGTGCCTTGATGACGACATGTCCCGATCCAACGGACGTGTTCTGGCAAGCCATCCATACCTTCGTGAAGCATCTTGCGGCTCAAGTACACGCTCGATGGGATGGGTGGGCAACGGGACATGAGAATCGTCATGTCCGTGAGGTCGTGGGTGGGTTGCTAGCGCGTCAGGCTACCCTCGCTGCCGAGTTAGCATCAAACCCATCCATTTGGAATGCTCATTCGGCACCCCTCTTTCTGAGGTCAATGGTCGAGAACTGCATAACGATTGCATGGATTCTAAAGTCACCTGACGAGCGCGCCAAACAGTTCATTGCCTACGGGTTGGGCCAAGAGAACCTTCTACTAGAACACGTGAAGGCGGATTTACGCGAAGCTGGGGCCGTCCCAGACGAGGACGAAGCGATAGAGGCGTGGGAGCAGTGGCTAAACGGTCAGCGTTATACATTCCTTACAGAAGTAAACGTAGGCAGCTGGGGTACTGACCTCCGAAAGATGGCCGAGGAGGCAGGTCTGATCGAACTTCACCGCAATGATTACGCCCGATGGAGCAGCACAACGCACAATATGTGGCACCATGTTGTCCGCTTCAATCTTCAATACTGCACGAATCCCCTCCATGGCTATCACCGGGTCCCGACAGTTCCCCAACTGTCATCATCACCCGAATTGCTACTGCGTGCTGCGGAATACGTGGATATAGCTATCCGCGTCTTCGATGAAGCTACGGAGACAGGCGTAGATGACCTTAGCGCGGTGGAGGTTCTGGACCGCGAGCTACAAGAGATTCCCGGCCAACCCGATCATTGGAGCGACAGTAGTTCATGACCAGGGCACATCTCATGTCAGGCACTAGACCGGCGCCGGTTCCCTAAGGGAGAAAGTCGGTCGCAGGGTCTCATGTACAATGTTGTTAGCTGAGATGGAAGTGAATCATTCGGTGCGGTGAGATTGAATGGCCAGCCAATCAGAAATTGAAGCTCAGGTCCGCTTTGCTCTTTCCCAGTTGCCAGTTCAGAATGCTCATCACGAATTCGAGCACATTTGTCGGCACCTGACTCAGCGGTTTATCTGCTCGAACGTATTGCCGGCTACCGGACCGGTGTCCGCAGGGGGTGATCAAGGTCGAGACTTTGAGACATTCCGCACATATCTTCGCGAAGAACTGGGTCCGTATGGGACGTTCTTGGGACTAGTCAGTAGAGGTACTGTCGCTTTCGTTTGTACGATCCAAACCGACAACTTGTATACGAAGATAAAACAGGACATCGAGAAGGTCTGCGCTTTCGGGCACCCCGTTCACGAAATACGTGCCTTCACCTTAGGGCCGGTTCCAGTGGCTAGTCGACGCAGATTAGAGACGGAGACTCAAGAAGGGTTCGGAGTCCGTCTCGAACTTCACGATGCTGAATCTATCGCAAATCTTCTCGCTCAACCCGAAGGGTTCTGGATCGCAGAGAGATTCTTGTCTATTCCCGCCGAAATACGCCCAGAACCACCTGCCACTGAAGGAGACCTTTCGGACGGGTATATAGAGCGAAGAACCGCATGGCGGGACAAAGGTGCTCCTAATCCCACGCTTGGCGATTTGATCGACTTGAAAGCCGGTCTTCGATACGTAATTACCCATCCGGAAGCGCGCGGGGACCTGCCATTATGGTTCGGGCTTGTAAGGAATCTCTTGGCAAACCCCGAATGTCCCGATGGCGTCCTACAACGAGCGCGTTACGAACTGGCGGTGACCACGTTTCTCGGTACGAGCAACTTACGTCAAGTTGACGATGTAGTACGCGCGTATCTCGACGAGTCGCTGAAAGAGAGCGTGCCCGCCCGACTGCAAGATGCAAGCGCCCTTCTCTTGTACGCGAATACCGCGGTCCAATGGGGAGTTACTTCACTAACTCCGGCTGAGTTGGGAGACTGGAACAGAAATCTGACCAAGCGAGTACGAGACCTCGTTGTTGATGTGCAGCCCGATGAGCCGCATCGCCGAGCAAGTCTTCTATATGCAATCGGGCTTTTTGGCCTGCATCCCCCGCTATGGGAAGCGGACACTCCAGCGACAAATGGCGAAGCGGATGGGGACGAATGTCAAGACCGAGCGGTTGAGCTACTTGATGTGGATAGCATCTCATTGCCGGACAATTTCGTGCTTGCAGAGGAGTCACAAACACTGTCGGCTTGGACAGAATTGATGGAAGGCCTAGAGGAAACACCACTTTTCCCTGTACAGAGCCTGGGAGACATTCTTCAGTTACTGGTTCCCCTGTGGAGCAAACACGCTGAGTGGCGGAAGTTGCTTGACTTGGCTGATGAAACCGTCGGTATACGTTCGGGAAAGCACGTTCTCGCAGCCCGTGCCAGGGATCGAGCCGTTAAGTTGCTGAACGACAAACGTTACGTTGATGCAATAGAGGAGTTCCACAGGGCGAAGATCGAATGGTGGTCCGGAGAAACGGTTCGTGGTTCGCTACTGGCTATGATTATCATTGCTCGGCTCTACCTCCAACTGAGACTCCCCCAGGCGTCGAAGTCTTATGCCCTAGCGGTTTCGTACGTCGCGGCACTAAGACGCGAAGAAGCGATTGCGGATCTAGTCCCCGCCGGCCTGCTAATGGCGGCCAGCGCCGACTTCATTGCAGGTGCTTGGTGTAGCGCAGCGGAACTGTATGAGCTTGGTCTGGCTGCGCAGTACGAGTTCGTCGAGGACGGAGGCGATTGGGAAAAGCACACTGTTGTACAAGACGCCCTCTTACACCTCACCTACATCAACGCGTGTGCCAGAACCGTCAATTCCGACTTGGCCGCTCTGATAAGCGCAAAGATAACTCGGACTGGTGCGCAAGACCTCATCGAGGACACTATCAATACAACGGGTTTTAAAGACACAGACCATTGGGAGTCTTTTGGCACCAATGAGCTCGTTGGTCGGCCATTTGCTGACCTCGGCCAGGTACGGTACATCCGCTTCTCCGCTCTGGGTACGGACCGGACCTTGGTCGTGGCCAATGATGTCGAGTCGGTACGTTTGGCAGAACGATTGGCCGCCTCCGCCCAAGTGGTACTTGCGGCACTCGCCCGAGAGGACCTTTGTTTGGTTCCAACTCGAATCAACGTGCGGGTCGAGAACAGGCAAGGAATCTGGACGCCTTCTGTCGAGCCAATTGAGTCGCTTCCAAGCAATGACGGTCGAGAGTGGGTAGTTCGACTGGAACCGGCTAGTAACAAGCTCCATGCGGATTCCGAAGAACACGTTACTGAACTAATAACTATACTCACCATGATTCTCCGCGAAGCGTCACTTCTCCCAGAAGCTGATTTTTTGGCGACTCTGGAGAGAGCCTTTGCGAGAGGATTGGGGCACAAGCTCTCGACCGGGCGACCATACGACGAGCTTGATGCGGCATTTGGAGAGGACAAACATGCTGAGATTCATGAGTCTCAATACAACACTCCCTGGGACTCTCTAGGTAGCACGGTTGGGGCGCACAACGAGCTGCGCTGGAATGACGGCAGAGGACCTACCTATTCGCAAGATACGGCGAACGAATTGCTACAGACGCGCTACCAGAATCTTGCCGGTGGCCTCCGTATCACCGTGGAGGCGCTCGCTTCATCTGAGAAATTTCAGGGCACCGTGGAAACACTCCGCGCGAGCGGCTGGCTTGACTGGCATATCTTAACTGCTGTCTTCAACATCGTGATGAACCATCGCTCTCCGAGAAGCCGATTCAATATGCTCTCGGAAGAGGGTAACAAAGAGATGATGGAGGCAGCGTTCCGCCCTGAGCGCGGAACTGATCCTCCTGTTCCCATTGGCTTATTCAACCTAGATTCAATGGACACCAATAGGCAATTCTCCATGTTGTCTCTTGTGAACCACTGGGGATTAGAATGCCACCAGGCTACTCCAGACATACCTGCGATTGAACAACTGTTGGCAAGTCGGTACGGGTACTGGGATGAAGACGTTCCGCACGACGACCCGTTTCCGGACTCAGATAAGATGGAAGGTAAGGGCGGACTTGTGGTAGTAAAAGATATGCCGCCGCAACACCAAGCTTAGACTAGAGGCGCTAGTCGCGTTCCTGATAATCGAAGTCCGGTTTCACCATTAATGCAGCACGCCCGTCAAGGCCAAATCCAATTGCCTCCAACGCTCGCGCGACTTTATTTCGGGCAGTACAGGGAGCAGACTACTTAAGGTGCTTCTCCCAGATGACGTCAATTTCCGTGTTGCGAGCGATGTCCCGCAGGGTGATGTGGGGCACCCGCTCGTACACGAACCCCTGCCGAACGTTGCCGTAGGTTGACATCTCCGACGAGGCACGATGGGAAATCTCGGCCTCCTTCATCTGCCCGTCGCGGCTGTCGGCGAGGATGTAGTAGGGATAGCGGGCGCCCATGATGCGGGCACGGGCCAATGCCAGTGCGACGCGGGAGGTGTCGATGGTGATCCACCGCCGCCCCCACTGCTCCGCCACGTAGGCCGTGGTCCCGGAGCCGCAGGTCGGGTCCAGCACCAGGTCGCCGGGGTCAGTGGTCATCAGGATGCAGCGTTCAATAAGCTGCGTAGAAGATTGAACTACGTAAACCTTTGGGTCTGACCGGCTCTGCACTGCTCCACTGATGTCGGCCCATAGGTTTCCGATAATTGACACCCTAAAGTCGTCTTGAAACCTGCGATAATTCAGTCCTCCACGACCTGAGGCATATAGCCTGTCAGCAAGGGTGAGACGATTTAGTCCTTCAGCCGTAGTTTTGAAAGTTCCTGCACCAGGATCGAAGTCTCGGCCGCTCCAAGAAAAGGACGTTACATCCCCTGAGCCCGCGGGTCTAGAACTGGTTATATTGTCTAATCGATACCTTCTCCCGTCGATATAGGTTTGAGAATATCGGTTCTCGGCACTATCGCTACGCGGTTGATACATCGACCTGAACTTTGTCTGGCCTACATTCTTGCCATACCAGATTATGAAGTCCGTCGTGGAACCCAAAAGACTGGCACCTTCACTGGTAGTCTTTCGAATTGTAATAAGCGATACAAAGTTGTCATCGCCAAACACCTCGTCCATCAACACACGTACGCGGTGGACATTTTCATCCCCGATCTGCACGAAGATGGAGCCGGACTCTGCCAGCAAATCCCGAGCCACGGTCAAGCGATCGCGCAGGTAGGTCAGGTAGGAGTGGATGCCGTCGCGCCAAGTGTCGCGGAAGGCCTTGACCTGCTCCGGCTCGCGGGTGATGTGCTCCCGGTTGCCGTCGCGCACGTCGCGGCTGGTGGTGGACCACTGGAAGTTGGAGTTGAAGCGGATGCCGTAGGGCGGGTCGATGTAGATGCACTGCACCTTCCCCTGCAGGCCCTCCCGCTCGGCCAGCGAGGCCATCACCTGCAGGCTGTCGCCCAAGATCATACGGTTCTGCCAGTAGCCCTCGTGCTGGTAGAACTCGGTGCGGTCGGCGCCCTCGGGCAGCCCGTTGAAGTCGGAGAACATGTCGATCTGGTAGTCGGCGGGCTCGCGGCCGTTCCGGGACTGGCGCACCAGGTCGTCGATCAGCACCTTCGGGTGCACCTTCTCCTGGATGTACAGGGGCGGCACGTTGACCACCAGGTCGTCCAGGTCCTGCTCGTCCTTGCCCCGCCAGACCAGCTGCGGGTCCAGGTCGCGGTTGCGCCGCTGGTAGGCCACCCGCAGCGGCGACTCAGTCTCCTCCTCCACCATCGACTGGTACTCGGCCGTGGGGATGTTGGTGCGGGTGTCCGCATCGTGGCGCAGCGCCTCGATCGACTTTCCTGGGGACTTGCCGGCTGCGCTGCGGTTGCTTCGTGGTCGGGGCATGGTTGTCGCTCCCTGTTACTCGTCCATGAACGGGTTCAGTATCGTCAGCCGCTGTATCTGTTGGCCGTGCTGCAAGTCCTCACTGTACAACCGGGTGCACCCAGCTTCGAGGGCCGCGGCAACGATGAGAGAGTCATAGAAGGAGAATCCGTAACGGCTCTGGAGCGAGGTGGCGCTCTGGTAAAGGGTAGCCGTGGGATTCACCTGCCAGAGGGGGACCAAGATTTCGTCCAGAAGCCGACGGATACTGTCGGCGGACATCCCTAATTTCCCTGTCAGCACATTGAGAGTTTCTTGCACGACCTGATAGCTGATGCAACCGGAGCCATTGGTCAAGCTCCTGCCTACCAATTCATGGGCGCGCTCCATTTTTTCTGGAGCTCTTGCATCGACCGAGTAAATAAGAATGTTGGTGTCCAGGAACTCATCGGCGCTCATTCATCTCTTCCCTGGTGAACTTGCGTCCGCCCGTGTCAATGGTTGCGCTCAGTTCCCGGAGCGTCTCAAGCGCCCTCTCGGCCCGCCGCTTTCGACCGACATAGTCCGCCAGCCACTGCCGGAACTCAGCGTTCAGCGTAGTGCTCCGGGCGGCGGCTATGCGGCGCGCCTCCTCGATCAGCCCCTCGTCGGCACTGAGCGTAATGTTCTTCATGGCGGTACGGGACTCCTGTTCACTATCTTCGTGTACACCATCCTAGTGTACAGCCGTCAAGGAGTACGAATCAATCACCTGCCGCAGGTTGGGCTCGATGTCGAAAACATCGGTGAATTCGGCGAAGGCCCAGCGGCCGTAGTTGCCCAGGGCGTTCACCCCCGGAAGCCAGTAGGCCTCCATGGTGTTCTTCTTTTCCTTTGCGTCCTCTCCCCGGTATCCCTTGATCTCCACGATGAGGTGGAGCGGGTCTTCGTTCCCATCGTCCACCAGCAGGATGAAGTCAGGGAAGTAACGCCGGGGCGTGGAGCCGTACAGGTACGGCGCCTCCAGGCCCAGGTTGTGGTTCTTCACGTAGGCCGCAACCGAAGGGTGAGATTCCACCACCCGGCAGAACTCAGCCTCCCAGTCGCTGTCCAGCACGGCCAGGTTTACGTGGCACTTCCGGGCTTCGGTGGTCCACAGACCGGACCTTGAGGTGGTGAAATTCACGTTCCGCGTCGAGCCAACGGGGTTGAAGGAGTCCAGCAGCGCCTTGACGGACCGTTCGCCCTGCCGGCTGGTGACTGCGGCGGTGATCCGGTTGCAGGCCGTGTCGGCCAGCGACTGGTACATCAACTGCGCCGGATAAGTCCCGCCCCGGCAGTCCAGATAGTTGTCCA